>NZ_JBSFCQ010000001.1:0-1126730 GCF_053891435.1 Streptomyces sp. NPDC002276
CCAGCGCGCGGAGGCGCGCAGCGCCGAGCACGGTGGGGCTCTCGACACCGGCTTAAGGCGCCCCGTAGGCGACCGAACCAAAAGAGGTGCGCGCGGCGCCTTTTCAACACGGGCCCGGCTGTGGGGCGCCTTTTCAACTCCGGCCCGGCTGTGCGGCGCAACCCCACACCGGCCCAGTCACCCCCCCAACCCAAATCACCGCCCGGTCAACCGGCAACGGCCGACCGGGCGGGAGCGTGCTGGGACCGGTGTTCGTCCACCGGAAGTTCGACCTCGCTGACGAACCGGTGCGCAGGCTTCTCCGCACCCACCCGACGCACCGCCGCCGGTGTCGCCGCTTCAGCCGCCGGCGCAGTTCCAGTAGACGCCGCCACCACGGCAGCCCCCGCCGAAAGCTTGAACCAGACGACCTTCCCGGACTCCCCGTCCGGCCGCACCCCCCAGCTCTCGCTGACGGCGGCCACCATCGCAAGCCCGCGCCCACAAGTGGCTGTGGCCGCGACATCGGAAATGTCGCCGGCGACCGGGAGCCGGGGATCGTGGTCGTGCACGGAGACGACGAGGTGGTCGAGCAGCAGCTCGATCTCGACGGTGCATGTCTTGTCGGGCTGGGCGTGCCGGTGGACGTTGGTCAGGAGCTCTGTCACACCGAGCGCCGCCCGGTCTATCAGTGGATCCAGATGCCAGTAGCGCAACTGCGCAGATACGATTCTGCGGACCTGGCCGATCCGCGACGGCAGGGCTTGGAGCTCTACCGCGCAGTGCCTGCTTGGGTGAGTGATCACGGCTGCGACTCCCCGACGAGAGGTCCGGAAGAACACGGAGTTCGGATCGGATCCAGCGGGCTGGTCGAGGGAAATAGGCCGCCTGCTGTTGTGCCCGGCGGCTGGTTCGCAGCGTTATCGCCGGTAAACCCAGAGTGACGTGAGACCAGAGTGACGCAAGGGTGACGGTCTCGCAACTCGCCGCTGCTCACCGCCCGCTCGCGGCACCGGCCGACAGTGGTCCCTCGCAGCGGCCCCGCCCGCCGGCCAGCGCCACCCAGCACGGGCTCGTAGCTGCCCAGCCCGCCAGCGGTACCCAGCACAGGCTCATAGCCGCCCAGCCCACCGGCCAGCGTCACCCAGCACGCAGGCTCGTAGCCGCCCCGCCCGCCGGCGGCCCCCAGCACAGGCCGGTCAGCCGCCCCCACGCCCAGCAGCCTTACGCACGGCCTCGATGAACCGGCGTGCCGCAGGAGGCCCGGGCTGCCCCGGAGCCGGATCGTGCTCGCCGAGGGTCAACAGGTACCGATTGCCGTTCAGATCGGCCAGCGCCCGGTCCTCCGGGGCGAACCAGGGCTTGGACGCGCGTACCGCCTGCACCGGCGCACTGTCGATCTCGCTGCCGTAGCTGGTGAGCAACTCCAGCCTGCCGTCGTTGATCCGGACCTGTCCGGCCCGGGTGAGCGACCGCAGCCGCTTCCCGATCCGCACGCCCGTGGCCGTGAACTCCGGCTCCGCCATGCTTCCCCGCCCCTCGCTCCAGGACATCTGGTGATCCAGTGTGCGCCCCCGTTCAGGACGTTCGTCCCGCTCCGGTGCAGTCTGCCCGCACGGGGCGTCGAGCACCAGTACGCACGACGCGGTCACGGTGAGTACCCGGAGCACTCGCATAAATGCGCCCCCAGGATCCGCTGTGATCGCTCGCCCGGGTCCGTCGTGATCGTCCCCCAGGGGTCCCTTTGACCTCCCCAAAGGCATGTTTATGCAGGTGAGAAGCGTGCGGAAGGTGCTTATGATCGAGGTGTCGGCCGCGCGAGGCGCCGTCGGCGCGAAGCGTAAGGAGTCCCGCCGTGAGCACCATCCCACAGGCCCCGACCGGTGCCACCCTCGACGTCGACCGCAGCGACACCGCCTACCGGAGCTGGCTGAAAGAAGCCGTCCGCAAGGTCCAGGCCGACGCGAACCGCTCCGCGGACACCCACCTCCTCCGCTTCCCGCTGCCCGACCACTGGGGCATCGACCTGTACCTGAAAGACGAGTCCACCCACCCCACCGGCAGCCTCAAACACCGCCTCGCCCGCTCCCTCTTCCTCTACGGCCTGTGCAATGGCTGGATCCGGCCCACCCGCCCGGTGATCGAGGCGTCCAGCGGCTCCACCGCCGTCTCCGAGGCGTACTTCGCCAAGCTGATCGGTGTCCCCTTCATCGCGGTCATGCCGCGCACGACCAGCGCCGAGAAGATCCGCCTCATCGAATTCCACGGTGGCCGCTGCCACTTCGTGGACGACCCGCGCAAGATGTACGAGGAGTCGGCCGCCCTGGCGGTGGAGACCGGCGGCCACTACATGGACCAGTTCACCTACGCGGAGCGGGCGACGGACTGGCGCGGCAACAACAACATCGCCGAATCCATCTTCCGCCAGCTGGAGTTGGAGCGTTTCCCGGAGCCCGCGTGGATCGTCGCCACGGCCGGCACCGGCGGCACCTCGGCGACCCTCGCGCGCTACGTCCACTACACGCAGCGCGACACCCTGGTCTGTGTCGCCGACCCGGAGAACTCCTGCTTCTTCGAGGGCTGGACCACCGGCGATCCGGACGTCACCCGTGACTGCGGCTCCCGTATCGAGGGTATCGGCCGCCCCCGGATGGAACCGAGCTTCGTGCCCGGCGCCATCGACCGCATGATGCAGGTCCCGGACGCGGCCAGCGTCGCCGCCGTACGAGCCCTGGAACAAGCCATCGGCCGCAAGGCGGGCGGCTCCACGGGCACCGGCCTCTGGAGCGCCCTGAAGATCATCGCCGAGATGGTGGCAGCGGGCCAACAGGGCAGCGTGGTAACCCTGTTGTGCGACCCGGGTGACCGCTACCTGGACAAGTACTACTCGGACACCTGGCTTACGGAACAGGGCCTGGACATCACGCCGTACAGCAAGGCGATCACATCACTACTGGAGACGGGACTTTGGTCCAACCCCAACTGAAGCGCCCCTTCAGAGGCGCGGGGCTGTCTCGATTTACGGCTCCGCCGCGCGGACGCGCCCAGCCACAATGAACCCGCGCCCAGCCACAATGAACCCGCGCCCAGCCACAATGAACCCGCGCCCAGCCACAATGAACCCGCGGCCAACCGCAACGAACCCGCGGCCAACCGCAACGAACCCGCGGCCAACCGCAACGAACCCGCGGCCAACACGTACCCACGCCCAACAACGAGCCCTAACGCCCCAGCCGCCGATCCAACGCCGCAACCGCCCCCTTGAACGCCCGCCCCAACCCGGGCCGAGCCAACCGCACAACCCCCCGAAACGCAGCGTTCCCATCCGCGGCGAACGTCCACTGAACCCGCGTCCCGCCGCTCCCCGCAGGGATCAGTCGCCACTCCTCGGCCAACGCCCGCGCCCCCGGCGCATTCGTGACGTCGACTCGATACGCGTACACCTCCGCCTCCTTCGCCGCGATCACCGTCTCCCGGAAGTGGCCGCCACCCTTGAGCCGGATGTCACGCCCGGCACCGTCGTCGACCGACTCGGCCCGGGTCACGGCCGAGAACCACTCGGCCCACCCCGGGACATCGTCGTTGAGGGCGTGGAAGACGGCGTCCGGTGCCGCGGACATCTCCTGGGCGAAGATCAGCCGTACCGGAGCGGTGTCGATGAAGTCGAGCCCGACAGGGCGGAGATGGTTGGCCATGGACGCGAACCCCCTTGACGGTTAAGGGAAGTTGACCGAACAGAGATCGACCAAAGCGAGGTCACCATAGCTGGCGACCCGTCAGATGTCTTCCTCATCACCGAGTTCGCCCGCCACCACCAGCCGCCGCAGATGCTCGGAGATGTCCTCGCGTGCCTCGGCCGGCAGCCCCGCGTCCGTCACCAGCGTGTCGACCTGCTCCAGCGCGGCGAACGAACTCAGGCCCACCGTCCCCCACTTGGTGTGGTCGGCGACCACCACGACCCGTCGCGCGGACTGCACGAGCCTGCGGTTGGTCTCGGCCTCGGCGAGGTTCGGCGTGGACAGCCCGGCCTCGACCGATATGCCGTGGACACCGAGGAAGAGCATGTCGAAGTGGAGCGCCGCGATCGCCTGGTCGGCCACCGGGCCCACCAGCGAGTCGGAGGGGGTCCGCACCCCGCCGGTCAGGACGACCGTCGCGGCGCCCTGCCGCTGCCCCGAGGTGCGCTGTGCGGCGTGGAAGACGTCCGCCACCCGCACCGAGTTGGTGACCACGGTGAGATCGGCGACTTCAAGGAGATGGTGGGCCAGCGCGTACGTCGTCGTACCGCCCGAGAGCGCGATCGCCGTGCCGGGTGCGACGAGTTCCGCCGCGGCCCGTGCGATGTCCTCCTTGGCGGTCAGCTCAAGACCCGACTTCGCCTCGAAGCCCGGTTCGTGCGTGCTCGCCTCGACGACCGGTACCGCCCCGCCGTGCACCTTCTCCAGAACGCCCTGGCGGGCCAGCGCATCGAGGTCGCGGCGGACGGTCATGTCCGACACGCCGAGCTTGCGGGTCAGTTCGTTGACACGGACGCCGCCCCGGCGCCGGACCTCGTCGAGGATCAGGGCGCGCCGCTGCTCCGCGAGGAGGTTCTGATTCTCACTCACGTACGCTCCGGTCCTTTCGCCTCAACCCGTCCGACCGTCCGGCGCACCGGCTCGGAGCAGGACCTTCGTCCCGGCTGCGGTGCGCGGACGTCCCATCCTCGCACGCCCCCGCAAGCACTGCGCCATCGCCTGTCCCGACGCGCGCATGTCATCGGGGCCTCATCCGTCCCCCGCGTTGTCACACGGATCGGGGAGATTCGGTGACAGGGCGTGTGCGACGCGCCGAAAGGGGCGATCCTGGTGGCCACACGGACACAGACGGACGGTACGTCACGGGGGATGTGCGAACAGTGGAGCGTGTGCAGGAACATGCCGTCACGAGCGGGGCCGACGAGCCCGCCGGACGGCCCGACCGAACCAACCCAACCAATCCAACCGACCGCAACAACCCGACCGACCGAACGAACCCAACAGACCGGCCCGACCGGACCGAACCCGCCCTGGAACTCCTGGTCCACGGAGTCGGCGGCGCCACACCCGAGGAGATGCTCGGTGATCCGCGCACGGTACGGATCACCGGCGACGACACGGCGGCCGTCTTCCGGCGCACCACCGACGTCGACGCCGAGTCCAGAACCGCCGACGGCCGCACCGGACCGATCCGCGAGGCGTACGTCTGGTGCAACCTGACCTCCGGCAACGGCACCCGCGCCCTGTGGTTGCTGCTGCTGCCGTTCATGGTCGTCAACCTCGCGCACTGGATGCGCCCCACCGCCCGCGACCGGAAACGGACGGTGCGCTTCTACGGGCTGCTGGTGCGGCTCGCGGGACTCACCCTCACTGTGCTGCTCGTCGCGGCGGCCTGCGAGGTCGCCCTCGATCTCGCCGCCTGGCAGTGCGCGGGCACGCGCGCGTGCGCCGAGCGCCACTCCTGGCTGGGCTTCCTGTCGCCCGCCGTCTCGCACGACAGCTGGTGGAGCCGCCCAGGCCGCCGCCTCGCGCTCGCCGCCCTGGTGCCGACCGCGCTGACCGTCCTCCTCTGGTACCTGTCCCGTCGTACCTGGAGCGCGTACGAGTCCCAGCGCCCGATTCCCCGCCGCCCCGAGCCCGACGACGAGACCGGCCAGAGCTCGCTCGGCCGCCCCGGCTTCTGGTACGGCCGCCGCCTGGTCGCCCGACTGCGGGCCGCCCACACGGCGGCCGGCCTCCTGACCGTCGCCGCGGCAGTCACCGTCTCGACGGCGACCTTCGACCGCGGGCCCAACGGATCCCCCGCCCTCACCTCGGCCCCCACCCCCGCCCTCGCTTCCATCGGCGCGCTCCTGGAGACCGCGCTCGCGGGCCTCACGTTCGTCGTGGTCTACGTGGTGTGCCGTCGGGGCCGCAGCGAGAACCGCCTCGACCAGGCACTCGACCGCCGTCTCGTACGGTGGCTGCCGCTCGGCGCGCTCCTGCTGCTCGCCCTCGCCCTGCTGTACGCCGCGTGGCCGCGCCCCGGATGGGAGTCCTCCGGGCGGCTTCCCGGAGACGCGGCCTTCGGCGGGATCGCCCTGGTCCAGGGCCTGTTGGTGATCGCCCTCGCGGTCGTCGCCCACCTGCTGCACCGCACCCACCCCGACCCGCGCGCCGCGATGCGCGGCCTGGGCGGCCCGGCCGTCGCGATGCTCGCCTGCGCGCTGGGCGGCGTGATGTCCGGCGGGGTCTCCCAGCGGGTCTCCGACTGGCTGGACGGCACCGGAATGTCCATCGCGGGCCCGCCCGTGCTGCTCACCTGGCAGGCCTCGGTTATCCCGCCGCTGCTCGTCGTCGTCCTCGTGCTCTCCGCCGGACTCGGCCACCGCACCTGGCGGCTGCGCCGCGCCGAACTGGGCGCGGTGGCGGGCGACTACCCGGGCGAGCGCCGGGACCAGGCCCGGACCGCTCGCATCGCGAGCACGCGCGCGATGGCCACCCTCACCGACCGCGGCCCTCTCCTGGTCGCCGTCACCTCCACCGCGACCCTCCTCCTGGGCGCCGGAGCGCTCGTCGGCGCCTTCACGACCGACAAGACACCGGAACGGGCCGGAGAGGAGGGGCGGGCTTTCGTGCACGGTGCCGCCCAGACCTCCCAGGGACTCGGCTCCTGGCTGATCGGGCTCGGCTTCATACTCTTCGTCACCTGGGGCAGGCGCGCCTACAAGGACCCCTCCGCGCGGCGCACCATCGGCATCCTGTGGGACGTCGGCACCTTCTGGCCGCGCGCCGCCCACCCCTTCGCCCCGCCCTGCTACGCCGAGCGCGCGGTCCCCGACCTGACCTGGCGCATCGCCACCTGGACCCGCGCCACCGGCGGCCGGCTCGTCCTCTCCGGCCACTCCCAGGGCAGCGTCCTGGCCGCCGCCGCGGCCTGGCAGCTCAAACCGGCCCAGCGCAAACGAGTCGCCCTCCTGACCTACGGCTCACCCCTGGAGCGCCTCTACGGCCGCTGGTTCCCCGCCCACTTCGGACCGGCCGCGCTCAGCCGCCTGCACCACGAGGTCGACTGCTGGCGCAATCTGTACCGGCTCACCGACCCCATCGGCGGCCCGGTGCGCCTGACCGGCGACTGCGGCCCCGAGGTGGACCACGGTCCGCTCAAGGACCCGCTGGAGTACGGCCGTACCGCCCAACACCCGTTGCCCGCCCCGATCCTGGGCCACTCCGACTACCAGGCCGACCCGGCCTTCGCCGTGGAACGGGAGCGGCTGCTGGCCCGGCTGCGGCCCGAGGTGCCGCCTCAGGGCAGCTCGGGCAGGTCGTCCGCGTAGAGGAGGGTGAGGTCGTCCGTGCTCGGTTCCTCGACCTGGGCGACCCGGCTCGCGTGCCGCTCCACCATCGCCTCGAACGTCTGCCGCGCGGTACGGCCGTTGCCGAACGCGGCACCCTTAGGGATCGCGGTGAAGTACTTCGTGAGCCCCTCGGACGCGCCCTCGGCGAGCCGGTACTCGTGCTCCTCGGCCTGCTGCTCGACGATCCTCAGCAGTTCCTCGGCGTTGTAGTCGCTGAAGGTGATGGTCCGTGAGAAACGGGACGCCACACCGGGGTTGACGGACAGGAACCGCTCCATCTCGGCGGTGTAGCCCGCGACGATCACCACGACCGCGTCCCGGTGGTCCTCCATCAGCTTCACGAGCGTGTCGATGGCCTCTTTACCGAAGTCGCGGCCCGAGTCCTCCGGGGAGAGGGCGTACGCCTCGTCGATGAACAGCACCCCGCCGCGCGCCTTGTCGAAGGCCTCCTGGGTGCGGATCGCCGTCGAGCCGATGTGCTCGCCGACCAGGTCGACCCGGGACACCTCGACGAGATGCCCCTTCTCCAGGACACCGAGGGAGGCGAGGATCTCGCCGTAGAGGCGGGCGACCGTCGTCTTGCCGGTGCCGGGGGAGCCGGTGAAGACCAGGTGTCGTTTGACGGAAGCCGCCTTGAGGCCGGCCTGCTGGCGGCGGCGGCCCACCTCGATCATGTCGATGAGGGAACGCACCTCGCGCTTGACGCTGTCCAGGCCGACAAGAGCGTCGAGTTCACCGAGGACCGCCTTGGAGGTGCGGGACTCCCTGTCCGGCTCCGGCGCGGTGACCGGGGGTGTCTGCTCGGCGGTGCGCTGGCCGGGGATCGCGCCCAGCACACTGGTGGCCTGGCTCGCCGTCTCCACGGCCGTCTCGTGCGCGGTGGGCTGCTTGAGGCCGCTCTCGTCGCTGGTGCAGTCCTCGACGACGGGTCCGGTGCCGGGCCCCGCGTCCGGTCCGGCGTCCGCGAACTCGTAACCACCGCGCGCGCACCGCTCCGTGCGGCACTTCTTGAGCGTCGTACGACAGCCGTCTATGACGTGGAAGCCGTAGCCGCCGCTGCCCGTCACGCGGCAGCCCTGGAAGGTGCCCCGGCCGCCCGCGGAGACGTAGAAACCGGCCTCGGCGGGGGAGTCGACCGTGCAGCGCTCGATGGTGGGGTCGGCGCCCTTGGTGACGATCACGCCGGTCTGGGTGGCGTCCACGGTGCAGTTGTTCAGGGTGCCGCCGCTGCCGTGGTCGCGGAACCAGGCGCCCGTGGCCGCGTCCCGGATCCGGCAGTCGTCGAGCTGCGCGGTCGCGCCGTCGCTCACCGACACGGCCGTGTTGCGCACCTGGGAGATGTCACTGTCGACGACGTCCGCGCGGGAGCCGCGGTCGAGGACGAACAGTGCGTCCGGTACGTCGTGCACCCGGCAGGAGTCGAGGACCACGGTCGCGCCGTCGCTGACCCACACCGCCGGATAGTCGCCCGTGCTGTCGAAGATCTCGCACTGGTTGGCGTCCACGCGCGTGCCCGGGTCCCACACCGACAGTCCGTTGCGCCCGAACTGACGCACCGTCGTCCTCGTCAGCGTCAGGACCGAGCGGGAGCGCAGGTCGACCGCGTTCTCCGGGATGTCGTGGATACGGCAGTCGGCGAGCGTCAGCACGGCGTCCGTGTCGAGCGTGACGCCGTCCGCGGCCGTACGGTGCACATCGCAGTCGGTGAGGTGCGCGGTGGCCCGGGCGGTGATCTGGACGCCGCTGCCGCGCGTCTCGTAGACCTCGCAACCCACCGCCTCCAGCGAGGAGTTCTCGCCCGTCGCGGACAGGCCGACCCCCGAGGCGTGGTGGATGCGGCAGCGCTCCAGGCGAGGGTGGCCGCCGGCGCGGACCGCGACGCCCGCCTGGCCGGCCGAGACGACCTCGCACTCCTCGAACACCCCGCCACCGCCGTCGAGTACGGCGATCCCGATGCCGGCCGGGTTGTCGACCGTGCAGCGCCGCACGGTGGGGCGGGCGCCGCCGCGCACCTCGATGCCGGAAGCGGAGCGCGTGACGATCCGCAGATCCGTCAACTCCGGTGCCCCGTCCTCGACCAGGAGGGCGGGCGCGGCCGAGTCCTGGCCCTCGACGTGCAGGTCCTGGACGATCGCCGAGGCGCGCACGGTCAACGGCACGCCGTCCAGGGGCGCGATGCGCACCGAGCCGGGCGAACCCTCGGGGCCGCGCAGGGTCACCGACCGCTGCACGACGAGGTTCTCCCGGTAGGTGCCGGGAGCGACGGTCAGTACGTCGCCCTCGGCCGCGGCCTCCAGGGCGGCGGCGAGCGACGCGTACTCACCTGTGCGGCGCCGCCACCGCGATGTACCGGTGTGCGTCACCTGGACCGTGCCCTGTGCCATGGCGCTGCTGTGCCCCCACCTCGTGATACGCGGGTTGATGCCGAAGCCTTCGCCGGTCCACCGTAGCGTGCGTGCGGGCGGTGGGTTGACCAGAGCGGGAAGGCTGTCAGCTGCCGGTGCCGGTCCTGCCCCAGTCCGGGCCCGCCCGCTCCCATGCCCGGTCCCAACGCGCGTACCTGCGGCGGACCATGCGCCACAGTACGAACCGTCGGCCGCTGTCGACGAGCCCGGCGGTCAGCAGCGCCGCACCGAACCCGGCGAGCACGGCATGCGTCGTCGCCGTGGCCGAGTCCAGCGGGCGGGTCACTATGTGGCCGTGCTGGTCCGTCCAGACTCTGAAGTGGTCGCCATGGTGCGGGGTGTTGAGGCTCGCCATCACCGCGCCGTGCTGGACGGTGCCGTCCGGCGCGGTCCAGTCGGCGAGGACCCGGGTGCGGACGTCCCGCGCGGTGGCCGAGTCGGGGTCGGGGTCGATCTCGGCACCCTTGAGTTTCTTGACCACCGTGGCCGTCACGGCGTGCCGGTCCGCGCGCTGCTCCCGCACCGACCGCTGCAGGGTGTCCTGCGCGACGGCACCGACGAGCGAACCGATCAAGGGCGCGGCGACCAGGACCAGCAGCAGGACCACGAGGGCCAGCCAGGCCTCGACCAGATCGGTTGCGCGACGCAGCGGATTGCGCCGCCAGCGCCACAGACCCCTGATTGCTCCCACCGTCCCGCACCCCCTTCCCGCTCCGTGATAACTCCTGGGAGAGCCGTTCACGCGAGGCGGGCGTCGAAGAGAGAGCGAAATCACCTCTCCCCGGGCCTTTCATGAACTTCTCACGGGATCTCAACGACCGGGCCCACGGGGAGGGTTCCCGCCCCCGCGCCTCCAACGTTGGATCTTCGCCCGGGCGAGAATCCGGACCGTCGAGGCCGGGTGCGGACAGACGAACGCCGCCGCCGGGCAGAAGCCCGGCGGCGGCCAGTGCGAGACGCGGGTACTCGCGTTGCGTGACGACCTTCCCCCGTCGTCGATCAGTGCGCGGCGTCGGTCACCGGTCGGCCCCCAAGGCTCCACCTGAGCCTCCCGGGGAGAGAAGCCCCGGAGCGCCTTGACCGGATGAACGTGGCTCGACCGCGGCTCCGCATTCCCCATCACTCCATCGTGCCAGGCGGCACCGACAGCGCAGGGTGCGGATCAGTAACCGCGGTACTGCTGGTTGTTGCTGTACGGGTCCTGCTGGTACGGAGCGGGGGCCGGGCGGGGAGCCGCCGGACGCATCGCCTCGTAACCGGCCGGAGCCGCCATCGGACGCGGCTGCTGTTGCTGCTGGCCGTAACCGCGCGGCGGGGCCTGCTGCGGGATGTAGGCGGCGGGCGCCTGCTGCAGCGGTGACGGCTGCTGTGCCTGCGGATAGCCGTAGGGGGTCTGCGAGGGACCCGCCGGGAGGGCGGGCAGCGCGGACGGCAGCGCGGGCAGGTTGCTCCCCGGCATGTCGTACGCGGCGGGAACCCGGATCGGGGCGATCTGCGGGGTCCCCCGCTCGGCCACGAGGGAGTCGTAGATCGGAGTGTCCGGGAACGAGGCGGAGTAGTAGCCGCCGCCATAAGTGGAGCGGGGGGAGGTCATGGCACATAAGTTAAGCCCACGATGTGGTGGTTGGGGAGACCGATTAGAGGGTTGTTTTCCGTGTCGGCAGCGGCATGGGATCCCCAATGCGAGCGAACTTGTCAAAAAAGGGCATCAATCAGTGTTCGGATCGTGTAAAGCCCGAGTTCCCGGCGGGTTACCAGCGGTTGGCCACGGGTGTTGCCGCGCTCCTCATGGGCGTTCGCGGCCCCGGGGAATAGGTTGTGTGCGAGTAGACACCCAATGGGCGGCCGGGGCGTGTCCTGGCACGGCGACACGTGATGGGGGCAGACATGTCAATGCCGAAAGGATCGAATGTTCCGGTGCCGGCGACGGCACTGCGCGTCGAATTGGGGTGGCGGCCCGGCCCCGGAGTCCCCGACGCGGACGCCTCCGCGCTGCTCCTGGTCGACGGGAAGGTCCGCACCGACGCCGACTTCGTCTTCTACAACCAGCCGACGCACTCCTCCGGCGCGGTCCGCCACGAGGGCAAGAACAACGCCGGCGGGCGGATGACCGACACCCTGCTCGTCGACCTCGCGCGCGTGGAGCCCGCCGTCGACCGTGTCGTCCTCGCCGCGTCCGCCGATGGAGGAACGTTCGGCCAGGTCCCCGATCTGTACATCGAGGTCCGGGACGCCGCACAGAACACCGTGGTCGCCCGCTTCGACAGCACGGGCGCGACGGTCGAGACCGCCTTCGTGCTCGGCGAGTTCTACCGCCGCCAGGGCGCCTGGAAGTTCCGGGCCGTCGGCCAGGGCTACGGCAGCGGGCTCGAAGGCCTGGCGACCGACTTCGGCATCACCGTGGACGAACCGCAGCAGGCGGCACCGGCCGTCACCATGCCGCCGCCCTCGGGACCGCCGGTGAACCTGCCCCCGCCGCCCGTGACCGTCGCTCCGCCCGTGACCATGGCTCCGCCACCCCCTCCGCCCCCGATGCCGCCCACCGCCCCCGTCCGGCTCTCCAAGGTGACCCTCACCAAGGCGGCCCCCTCGGTCTCCCTGACCAAGCAGGGCGGCACCTCGGGCGCCATGCGCGTGAACCTCAACTGGGAGGTGCGCAAGCAGTTCTCGGGCTGGGGCAGCAAACGGGGCCGGGCGGTCGCGATGCACGCCGACCTCGACCTCGACCTGTGCGCCCTGTACGAACTCGCCGACGGCCGCAAGGGCGTCGTCCAGGCCCTCGGCAACGCCTACGGCTCGCTTCAACTGCCGCCGTACATCCACCTCGACGGCGACGACCGCACCGGCGCGTTCGCGAGCGGCGAGAACCTCACCGTCAACCTCGACCACATCCGGGACTTCCGGCGCATCCTCGTCTTCGTGACCATCTACGAAGGGGCCCGTTCCTTCGCCGACCTGCACGCCACGGTCACCCTCCAGCCGCAGCACGGCGCCGCGATCGACTTCTCGCTCGACGAGTGCACGGTCCCCTCCACGGTGTGCGCACTCGCCCTGATCACCAACACCGGGGGCGACCTCGTCGTCCAGCGCGAGGCCCGCTACCTCGTCCCGGACCGCGGGGTGAGCCCGCAGCGGACCGTGGACCGCGTCTACGGGTGGGGCATGAACTGGACCCCGGGTCGCAAGTGAGCGCTCAGCTCTCCTCGCCGACGACGGCGTCAGGACGCGCGTAGGTGCGGCCCTTCCAGGCCGCACCGCGCCCCCTGTAGTGCTGCACCGCGGAATCGACCGTCATGAAGAGGTACAGAAACGCGGTGAACGGCAACAGGGGAGCGAGCCACAACGGCTGCCCGTAGTAGCGCAGCATCGGGACGTACGTCCCCGTCATCACCAGCCACGCGAGCCCGCCGAGAACCGCCGTCTCCGTACTTCCCGCGCCCAGCCCCACGAACAGGGCCACCGGGGGCACGAGATACACCAGCGCGAGCCCCAGGACAGTGCCCAGGAGGAGCAGCGGGTTGTGCCGCAACTGCGCGTACGCGCTGCGCGAGACCATCCGCCACAGGTCGTGCAGCCGCGGATACGGGCGCACACTGTCCACCCGCTCGGCGAGCCCCAGCCAGATGTGACCCCCACCGCCCTTGACGGCGCGCGCGAGTGCCACGTCGTCGATCACCGCGTGCCGGATGGCGTCCGGGATCCGCGCCCGCTCCGCCGTGTCGGCGCGCAGCAGGACACACCCGCCCGCCGCCGCCGCGGTGCGGGCACCCTTCCTGCCGATCCGACGGAACGGATACAACTGCGCGAAGAAGTAGACGAACGCCGGGACCACCAGCCGCTCCCACAGGCTCTCCACCCGCAGCCGGGCCATCAGCGAGACGACGTCGAAGCCACCGGTGCGCGCCGCCGCCACCAACTCCCGCAGACTGTCCGGAGCGTGCGCGATGTCCGCGTCCGTCAGCAGCAGATACTCGGGACCACGCGCGCGTGCCGCCTCGACACCGTGCCGTACGGCCCACAGCTTGCCCGTCCAGCCCGCCGGAGGTTCACCGGGGGAGTCCACGGTCAGCGGCAACCCGCCGTGGGTACGCGCCAGTTCACGGGCCAGCTCCCCGGTGCCGTCCGAACTCCCGTCGTCGACAAGGAAGATCTCCGCCCGCCCCGGATAGTCCTGGGCGAGCAGCGACGGC
This sequence comes from Streptomyces sp. NPDC002276, assembly GCF_053891435.1. Taxonomy (NCBI): domain Bacteria; kingdom Bacillati; phylum Actinomycetota; class Actinomycetes; order Kitasatosporales; family Streptomycetaceae; genus Streptomyces; species Streptomyces sp. NPDC002276. Next base: position 13,929 of record NZ_JBSFCQ010000001.1, read on the forward strand.
AGACTCTCCGGCAGTACGGCGGCCTCGTCACGGGCCGGTACGACCACGCAGACCGACGGCCAGTCGTCCGGGGCGGTGCGGTCCGGCAGCCTGACGTCCGTGCGCCAGAAGAAGCCCTGACAGAGCAGCAGCCACAGCCAGGCAGCGAGTGATACGGCGGCGATCCACGCGAGGGTGCTCACGGGCGCAGTTTGCCCCACGGGAACGGCTCCACAGAGGCCATCGTCTATCGTGGCCGGGTGAAGATCGCGCTCATGGACTCCGGAATCGGCCTTCTGGCGGCCACCGCGGCGGTACGACGTGTACGCCCCGACGCGGATCTCGTGCTCTCCCTGGACCCCGAGGGCATGCCCTGGGGACCGCGGACTCCGGAAGACCTCACGCGGCGCGCGCTGGCCGTCGCCGAGGCCGCCGCCGCGCACCGGCCCGACGCCCTGATCATCGGGTGCAACACGGCGACCGTCCACGCCCTGACCGCACTGCGGGACCTCCTGGAGCCGGCTGTCCCGGTCATCGGCACCGTCCCGGCGATCAAGCCGGCCGCCGCCGCGGGCACCCCGTTCGCGATCTGGGCCACGCCCGCCACCACCGGCAGCCCCTACCAACGCGGTCTCATCGAGGACTTCGCCGAAGGCGTGCCGGTGACCGAGGTCCCGTGCTGGGGACTGGCCGAGGCCGTGGAACACGCGGACGAGACGGCCATCGACGCCTCCATCGCCGCGGCCGTCGCGCTCACCCCCGACGATGTAACGACCGTCGTCCTGGGCTGCACCCATTACGAAATCGTCGCCGAACGCATCCGCGCCGCCGTCCAGCGCCCCGACCGGCCGCCGCTCGTCCTGCACGGCTCCGCCGACGCGGTCGCCGCCCAGGCGCTACGTCGGATCGGTGCGCGGCCCGCACCCGAGGCGCCGGCCGACGGCACCCTGACCGTACTGCTGAGCGGTCGTGAGGGCCCGCTGCCCGTCGAGGCGGCGGCCTACGCGGAAGGTCGGCTGCTGCGGGCCGTCAGCCCCGCCCACTGACCACCGGCGACGAAGCGGACGCTGTCCGTCCACCTTGTCGTCGCGCAAAACGGTCACCCTGCGCAACCCGGTACCCGCGCAGCGAAACCTGAGTAGTCTCGTAGGCATGAGGGACCACCCCCGCGACGAAACCTTCCCGCAGACCGAGATCTGGACCGGACGCGCCACCAACCGGTTCCAGTGGCTGCTGGCGCTCGCCGGTGCCGCCTGCATGGCGCTCGGCATCGAGCTGGCCGTGGACTCCGCCTGGACGTCCGGCATCGCCCCGCTCGCCATGTCCGTCGTCGGGTGCATCGCGGCCGGACTGCTGATGCTGTTCGGCACGCTCGCCTTCGTGCACGTCGCCCTGAAGGTGGACACGGAGACCCTCGAAGTGCGCTGCGGCCACATCGGCCTGCCGCGCCGCCGTATCCCTCTCGCCAGCGTCGCGGGCGCCGAGTTCGCCCCGCACGTCACCCCGCGCCAGTGGGGCGGCTGGGGCTACCGCTGGCGGCCCGAGAAGGGCACCGCCGTCGTCGTACGGCGGGGCGAGGGCATCGTGCTGCGGCTGTGGGACGGGCACACGTTCACCATCACCGTGGACAACGCGGAGACCGCCGTACGGATCATCACGGACCGGCTGGTGCCGCCCACGCCCGGCGCGGTGCACTGACCGCACCCTCGCCCCTCATGGGGCAAGGCGGTCGCCACGCGCGCGTGCCTCCGGGGCAGTGCGTGAGGCGTCGTCGGTGATCGGATGGGCCGTGGCAAGACCGGCCAGAAAACCCGCGCCCGCTGTGACCGTGGTGAAGCTGAGCGCGTTGCCCACCGAGGCGATGACCGCGAGCCCTGTCAGCGAGGCCCCCGCCGTGAGCGCGATCGGGGTGGAGCGCGGAGCGCGCCACAGCGCGTGGAGCACCCAGCAGAAGGCCGCCGCCAGCAGGAGCACGCCGACGATCCCCTGCTCGGCCGCCATCTGGAACGGCGCCGAGTGCGGCTTCCCGTCCGGCTTCAGGGCCTCTGCCGCCGCGTTGCTCAGCTCCCCGAAGCGACCGGGGCCCACTCCCAGGGTGGAATCCTTGTGCGCCATGTGCAGGGCGTCCTGCCACAGCCGCACCCGGTGAAGGCTCAGCTGGCCCTCCAGGGACTCGGTGAGCCCGTCCGGCAGCACGTTCCCGGCGATGGCCCAGGTCGCCCCGGTCGCCAGCGCAGCGGCCAGCCCCAGGCCCACGACTCCCAGACCGCGGTGTCGCATCCGGCCGGCGGCGAACGAACACAACAGCACCGCCGTACACGTGACGAACCCCGAGACCGAGCCCAGGACGAGCGCGGTGACCGTGATCCCGGCGGCCAACAGTCGCAGCGCGAGCCGCAGGGCGGGGGCCGGGGCGGCCCAGGCCGCGCAGCACGCGGAACCGACGGCCAGGGTCAGCAGCGCCGCGGTCGCACCGGCGTGGCCGAGCGGGGCGGTGAACTGGGGGCCCGGGGCGAGCCGCGGTTCGGCCAGCGCCAGACCGAGGCCGGCCAGTGCTCCGGCGCAGGGCGCGGCGACCGGCACGAGTGCCCCGGAGATCCGCCCCGTCGCGTACCCGGCGGAGACCGCCAGGACCGCGAGCAGCACCCCCTCGGGTCTGCCGTCGTGCATCGCGGCGGTGATCAGCGACCACGCGGCACACGTCCCGAGCACCGCGACACCCACGGCATCCGAAACGTTTCGTCTCTCACTGTCGGCGTCCGGACCGGTCGCCGACGCCATCCCCGTGGAACCCACCCCGCCGCCCCCTGAACCGAGCCCCCCGACCCGTGACCGACCTCGGCCGCCGGCCTGGACCGACCGCACGACAGGGGCTCCGGCTCACCGTAACGGCTGATGACCGATTTGTGGACGAGTTGCGCAGGAACGATGCGCCTCCCGGCCCCTTCAGTGCCCCGTGCCGCGACCCGGACCGTGCTGTCGGCCTCAAGGTCAACCGCCGTACACTCCCGGAGTGACCGTCACCGCAACTTCCGTGGACGAGTCGGACCAGCTGGAGCCCCAGGCCGCGCCCGCAGCGCGCCTCGCCCGGCTCGTCCGTCTGGTCCCGGCCGCCGTAGCCGCACTCTCCGGAGTGCTGCTCTACGTCAGTTTCCCGCCCCGCACGCTGTGGTGGCTGGCGCTGCCCGCCTTCGCCTGTTTCGGGTGGGTGCTGCGCGGCCGCAGCTGGAAGGCGGGCCTCGGCCTCGGCTACCTCTTCGGCCTCGGATTCCTGCTGCCCCTGCTGGTGTGGACCGGCGTCGAGGTCGGCCCCGGCCCCTGGCTGGCGCTGGTCGCGGTCGAGGCGATCTTCGTCGCGCTGGTCGGCGCTGGCATCACCGCGGTGTCGAAACTGCCCGCCTGGCCGCTGTGGGCGGCGGCACTGTGGATCGCCGGTGAGGCGGTACGCGCGCGTGCCCCCTTCCACGGCTTCCCCTGGGGCAAGATCGCGTTCGGCCAGGCGGACGGCGTCTTCCTGCCGCTCGCCGCGGTGGGCGGCACCCCGGTCCTCGGCTTCGCCGTCGTCCTGTGCGGCTTCGGCCTGTGCGAGATCGTGCGCCTGGCCCTGGAGACCCGGCGCACCCATGAGGTACGGCGGTCCGCCGCGGCCGTGGCCCTGCTCAGCGTGGCCGTACCGGTCGTCGGCGCGCTGGCGGCGCGGTCCCTGGTGAGCGACAAGGCCGAGGACGGCACCACGACCGTCGCGGTCATCCAGGGCAACGTCCCGCGCGCGGGACTGGAGTTCAACGCCCAGCGCCGTGCCGTCCTCGACTACCACGTCAAGGAGACCCTGAGGCTGGCCGCCGAGGTCAAGGCCGGGAAGGTCGCGAAGCCCGATGTGGTGCTGTGGCCCGAGAACTCCTCCGACGTCGACCCCTTCGCCGACGCCCAGGCGTACACGGACATCGACGAGGCGGCCAAGTCGATCGGCGCGCCCATCTCGGTCGGCGGTGTGGTCGAGCGGGGCGGCAAGCTCTACAACGAGCAGATCCTCTGGGACCCGGTGAAGGGCCCGACCGACACCTACGACAAACGGCAGATCCAGCCGTTCGGCGAGTACCTCCCGATGCGTTCGCTCCTCGGGGCGATCAACAAGAACTGGACCAGCATGGTCCGCCAGGACTTCAGCCGGGGCACCAAGCCGGGCGTGTTCACCATGAACGGCGCCAAGATCGGCCTGGTCACCTGCTACGAGGCCGCCTTCGACTGGGCCGTGCGCTCCGAGGTCACCGACGGCGCCCAGCTGATCTCCGTGCCCAGCAACAACGCGACCTTCGACCGCAGCGAGATGACCTACCAGCAGCTCGCCATGTCCCGGGTCCGCGCGGTCGAGCACAGCCGGACCGTCACCGTCCCGGTCACCAGCGGCGTCAGCGCGATCATCATGCCGGACGGGAAGATCACCCAGAAGACCGGCATGTTCGTCGCCGACTCCCTAGTCCAGAAGGTGCCGTTGCGCTCCTCGGAGACACCGGCAACTAAGCTCGGCATCCTGCCCGAAATGGCCCTGGTCCTCGTCGCCGCGGGCGGCCTCGGCTGGGCGATCGGTGCGGGTGTGCGCCGACGGCGCGCGGGCGACGTGTAGCCGTACGCCCGCTGTACGCCCGGCGCACGCACGGTAGTTCGTGGAGGAGCCATGGATCGTCCCGTTAGGGTCGGACCATGGCTACTCCTGATTTCATTCGTACGATCCGGGAATCCGCCGGGCACCAACTGCTGTGGCTTCCCGGGGTGAGCGCCGTGGTCTTCGACGACGCGGGACGCGTGCTGCTGGGCAAGCGGTCGGACAACCACGAGTGGGCGTTGCCCTCAGGCATTCCCGAGCCCGGTGAGCAGCCCGCCGTGTGCGCGGTGCGCGAGGTGTTCGAGGAGACGGCCGTCGAGTGCGTGGTGGAGCGGGTCGTCATGGTCAAGGCCGGGGGGCCGATCAGCTATCCCAACGGTGACGCCTGCCAGTTCATGGACATCACCCTGCAGTGCCGGGCCGTCGGTGGCGAGGCGGCCGTGAACGACGACGAGTCGTTGGAGGTCGGCTGGTTCGAGCTGGACGCGCTGCCCGAACTCAGCGATCACCAACTGTTCCGGATCAAGCAGACCCTGGCTGACGCACCCACATGGTTCGACACCACGACTTCTGACTGAAGTATGGGCTCGGCCCATATGTGTTGGGGCAACAGCCCTGCCTAGGCTCGACACATGACCGCGCCCAGCCCCCTCCCGGGGCCCCACACCACCCCTCTCCTCGACCTCGGTGGCCGTAGCGCACTCGTCACCGGCGCCGCCGGCGGTATCGGCCGGGCCTGCACCCTGCGGCTGGCCGCCGCCGGGGCGAAGGTCAGAGCGGTCGACGTGGACGTCCCGGGACTCGCGGCCCTCGCCGAGCAGGCGCGGGACCTGGCGGGCACCGTAGAACCGCATGTCCTCGACCTCACCGACCTGGACGCCGCCGAGCGTGCCGCCGCCGGCACGGATGTCCTGGTGAACAACGCGGGGCTGCAACTGGTGCGCCCCATCGAGGAGTTCCCGCCCGACGTCTTCCACACGGTGCTCACCGTGATGCTGGAGGCGCCCTTCCGGCTCATCCGCGGAGCCCTGCCCCACATGTACGCGCAGGGTTGGGGCCGGATCGTCAATATGTCCTCCGTCCATGGGCTGCGCGCCTCCGCCTTCAAGTCCGCGTATGTGGCCGCCAAACATGGTCTGGAAGGACTCTCCAAGACCGCCGCCCTCGAAGGCGCACCCCATGGCGTCACCTCCAACTGTGTGAACCCCGCCTATGTGCGCACCCCACTGGTCGAGCGGCAACTCGCCGACCAGGCACGGGCGCACGGCATTTCCGAGGAGCGGGTGCTGACCGAGGTGCTCCTGCGGGACAGCGCGGTGAAACGGCTCATCGAACCGGAGGAGGTCGCCGAGGCCGTCGCCTATCTGTGCGGCCCGCACGCGTCCTTCGTGACCGGTACCTCGCTGGTGCTCGACGGCGGGTGGACCGCGCACTGAACCGCCCGGTGCGCAGGCGATTTCGAGTTATCCACAGGCCCGACCGGCCGGCCCGGCGATGGGGAATCCTGTGACCATGTCCAGCGATCACGCGCAGTCCGCAGAGCGCTCCACCACCCTCACCGGTGCCGGAGCGCGACCGAGCAGTGCCGAGACGCCCTTCCTGGAGCTGCTGTCCCGGGGCGCCTCCACCGACGCCTACGAGCAGCCGGTGCTGCTCGCCCGCGCCGAGGCAAGACCGGCCGAGCTGATCGCCGGACTCGAACACGCCAAGTCGCTCGCGCTGCGCGTGCGTTCGGAACTGGAGGGACGCCGACGCCGTGAGGCCGAGCTGTCCGCGCTCTTCGAGACCGCCCACGATCTCGCCGGCCTGCGCGACCTCGACGCCGTACTACGGGCGATCGTCCAGCGCGCCCGGTCGCTGCTCGGCACCGATGTCGCCTACCTCAGCCTCAACGACCCGACCAGGGGCGACACCTGTATGCGGGTCACCGAGGGCTCGGTCGCGGCCCGCTTCCAGCAACTGCGCCTGGGCATGGGGGAAGGACTCGGCGGACTCGTCGCCCAGACGGCACGGCCCTATGTCACCGACGACTACTTCAAGGACGACCGCTTCCAGCACACCCCCACCATCGACTCGGGCGTGCGGGACGAGGGGCTGGTGGCGATCCTCGGAGTGCCGTTGATGCTCGGACACCGGGTGATCGGCGTGCTGTTCGCGGCGGACCGACGGGCGCGGGTCTTCGAGCGGGAGCAGATCGCGCTGCTCGGCTCCTTCGCCGCGCTCGCCGCAGCCGCCATCGACACCGCGAACCTCCTCACGGAGACCCGTTCGGCGCTCGCCGGCCTGGAGCGCGCCAACGAGATCATCCAGGACCGCAGCGCGGTCATCGAGCGCGCCTCGGACATCCACGACCGGCTCGCCGAACTCGTGCTGCGCGGCGGCGGGGTCCACGACGTGGCCGCCGCCGTCTCCCAAGTCCTCGACGGAGTCGTCGAGTTCACCGAGACCGACGCCACACCCACGGAAGCACTGGAGACCTCCCGTACGGAGGGACACGCGGTCCGGCACCGGGACGACTGGATCGCCGCCGTCGCCGCCGGAGGCGAACTGCTCGGCGCCCTCGTGCTGCGCGGCCACCCCGGACTCGACCCCGTCGACCAGCGCACCCTGGAGCGCGCCGCCATGGTCACCTCCCTGCTCCTGCTCGCCCGGCGGTCGGCGGCCGAGGCCGAACAGCGCGTCCGTGGGGAGTTGTTGGACGACCTGCTCGACGCCCGCGACCGCGACCCGCGCCTGCTGCGGGACCGCGCGTCCCGGCTGCACGCCGACCTGGACGCCACCCATGTCGTCCTCGCCGCCCGCCTCGACGGCCCGGCGGTCGACGCCGACCAGAAGGCCGCCGCCCGCAGACGGCTGTGGTCCGCCGCCTCGCACCTCGCCGGAACCCGGCACGGCCTGGCCGCCGCCCGCGACGGCGGCACCGTCCTGCTGCTGCCCCTCGACTCCGGCGACACCCCCGCGAACCTGGCTCGGCGCACCGCCGCCCACCTGGGAGCGGCCGTCCACGAAGTGGTCACCGTCGGCGCCTCCGGGCCCGTGGAGAAACCCGCCGCGGCGCCGGACACCGTGGTCAACGCCTATCAGGAGAGCCTGCGTTGCCTAGACGCCCTGCGTCTCCTGGGCCGTTGCGGCGACGGAGCCGCCGCCGAGGACTTCGGCTTCCTCGGACTGCTCCTCGCCGGGGACCGCGACATCGGCGGATTCGTCGAGCGGACCATCGGCCCCGTCGTGCGGTACGACGAGCGTCGAGGTACGGATCTGCTGCGCACCCTCGACGCGTACTTCGCCTGCGGAATGAGCCCGGCCCGTACGAGGGACGACCTGCACGTCCATGTCAACACCGTGGCGCAGCGGCTGGAGCGCGTGGGCAGACTCCTCGGCGAGGACTGGCAGGACCCGGCCCGCGCCCTGGAGATCCAACTCGCCCTGCGACTCCGACGGTTGGCAGCTCCGGAGCGGACTCGTCATGCGGAGGAAGCAGCCTTACGACCCCGCAGCGCGACAAGAGCCAGCAGTGCCGAGACCAGGGCCGCGCTGCCGCAGACGACGAAGCCGATCGAGTAGCCGTGTCCGAGGGCGTCCAGGGCGAGGGGGTGCAGGTCGGCCAGTTTCGGGGAGGCCGCCGAGGCGCCGTTCACCGCGAGCGGGCCACCCTCTTCCAGTACGGCCGTGCCCGCGCCCTTCAGCGCCTGCGGCAGGGCGGAGTTGTCGAGGGAGTCGGTGAAGCTGCTCGCCGCACGGCTCAGCGCGACCGCGCCGATGACGGCAGGGCCGAGGGTGAAGCCGAAGTCGCGCAGCAGGTTGGTGGTGGCGCTCGCCATGCCGGCCAGGTGGGTCGGCACGGTGTTCACGGCCGTCGCCGTGATCGACGAGACGGTGATCGCGAAGCCCAGGCCGACCAGACCGAGCGGCAGGATCAGCGAGGTGAAGGCGGTGTCGGTGACCGGGAGCGTGGCCGCCCAGTAGTCGCCCGCCGCGATCAACAGCAGCCCGGTGCCCAGGAGGAGACCGGGGGCGACGGTTCGCAGCAGTCGTTCCGTCAGCGGCAGCATCGCCAGGGTGATGCCGTTGAGGAGGACGAACGCCAGGCCGGTACGCATGGGCGCCTGGTCCTGCACCGGACCGAGCCGGATGCTCACGGAGTAGGCGGTGCCGAGGAAGGCGAACATGCCCACCACCGCCACGACCGAGGCGACGGCGAAGGCACGGTTGCGGAAGAGGTCCAGGCGCAGGAGCGGGGACTTGGCCCGCTTCTCGGCCAGCACGAAGGCGGCGAGGAACACGGCGGCCAGGACGAAGGCGATGACGATCGAGGGCGAGGCCCAACCGTCCGTCGGGCCCTGGATGATGGCGTAGAGCAGGGCGAACAGGCCGAGGCCGATGGTGACCTGTCCCGCGATGTCGAGCGAACGGCCTTCGGGGGCGCTGGAGTTGACGGCGAACAGGGCGCTGACCGCGATGCTCGCCACGGCGACGGCGGTGACCACGACGAAGGACCAGCGCCAGGAGCCGTAGGTGGCGGTGACGCCGCCGAGCAGCGGTGCGATGAACCCGCCGGTGGAGAGCAGGGCCGCCCACATCGCGATGACGCGGGCCCGTTGCGCGGGTGAGGTGGTGCCGGCGGCCAGGATGGCCAGCGAGGTCGGGAACAGGGCGGCGGCCCCCAGCCCTGCCAGGGCCTGTCCGGTCCAGAGCTGGTGGACACCGGAGGAGGTGGCGCTGACCAACTCGCCCACGGCCAGCAGCGAAGCGCCGCCGACCAGCAGCCGCTTGCGGCCGAAGAGGTCGCCGAGCAGGCCGAAGGTCAGCTCCAGTACGGCGACCGGAAGGAGGAACGCGTCGGAGATCCAGGTGAGTTGGGAGCCGACCGGATGCAGGTCGGACTGGAACAGCCCGTTGAGGGTGGCCGGTATGGCCAGGCCGATCTGCGCGAGACAGACGGCGAGGAGACCGGCGACCAGGGTGCCGGTGCTCAGGCCGGGCCCGGTGGCGCTTCTGGTGGAGGGTTCGGTCGGTTCGGTCGTCATCGACACGGAGGGCTCCTGATGCGTGCGGAACGGGGACGGGGCGGGGCGGGGCGGGGATGGAAGAGGCAGGGACGGCGGAGGGGCGGAGCTGTGGGGCGGGCGTTTCGGGATCAGCGCGTGCCGGTCAGGCGGCTCGGGCGATAGTCGGTGAAAGCGGCACCGTCTAGGCCCAACTCATCCGCGCCACGCTGGAGTTGGGCGGCGGAGGTGGTGTCGCCCCAGTGCCCGGTGTCCAGCCGGTGTTCCACCGCGTGCAGACCTGCGACCACTTCGCCGGTGGTGAAGTTGCAGTGGCTCTGGCGGGCCACATAGGCCTGGCGCAGGAGCGAGGAGTCTCCGGCCGCGCGCACCCGCCCGGCGAAGGCCGATTCCTGTTCCACGGGCACCAGTTGGTCGGCGGTGGTGTGGATGTCCAGCAGCGGCACGGCCAGGCCCTGCCCGGCGGTCGAGGTCCGCTTCAAACGGGCCACCGCGACCCGGTCGGCCGTGATGTCCGCATCACGGGTGAGCCGATTCAGATCGGTGCGCAGGTCGAGCCCGGCGCCACGATAGAGCGCCTCGACCTGCTTCACGTGGCCGGACCCGCGCAGCAGCCCGGCGTAGTCGACGCCCTTGTTCCAGGACGTGTTGCCGCCGGCCGACTGCTCCACCGACCAGCGTGCCGGAACGATGAACCCCAGCAACCCCTGCGCCAGCCACGCGTACTGCTGCTGTTCCTGGCCCGCGAAGTCACCGCGCGCGGGCGGCTGTTGGCCGGGTGCCCAGTCGGTCAGGTTGAGGTAGGCGGCGGCCAGGGCGATCCGGGCGCGTCCCGCCGGAGTCCGCTGCGCCGCTTCCACGGCCTTGGTGAGGCGGTCGGCGAGGGCGCCGCCGGCGGCCTGGCTGTCCAGGTTCACCAGGGCGTCGGCGTCTGCGGGGTCGAAGAACGTGGCCAGGGTGTACTCGGCGTCCAGCTGGTAGTTGTCCAGATCGACCCCGCCCGCGACCAGGCCGCACAGGCCGAGCGCACCCTCCACGCGTCCGGCGCCGTCGCGGGCGATCCGGGCGTTGACGAGACCGCCCATGGACTGGCCCACCGAGATGACCCGGGTCGGGGTGCCGACCTGTTGGCGGAACGCGGTGAGCGCGGCGAACTGGTCCCGCTCGGCCGAGTCGAGCGCCCACATCGAGCCGTTCGGGTCGTAGGAGGAGCCCGCGAGGGCGTAACCGGCGGCCAACAGGGCCTGGGCCACCGCGGGCGACGGGGCGTCGGCAGCGGTCGTAGGGCCGAAGCCGTGGCTGAACAGGAGCAGGGTGCCGTTCCAGTGGTCGGGAGTGTCCGCGATCCAGGTGGCGCCGTCGGTCAGCGTGCCGGAGTAGTGGGTGGTGGTGGCGTGGGCGTCGATCACCGGGCCGATCAGGGCGGTTGCGAGGGCGGTCGCGCAGGCTGCGGCGAGGGTCGAGAAACGGGGTCGGGGCATGACGGCGGCTCCGCGGGTCGAGGGGGGAGGCCGAGCTGGAAGAGCGCTGCGAATGTAGGGCTCTTTTTTCATCGCCGTCAATAGACTGACCAATAAAGAGGCGGACGTGTCCGCGCGGGGACACACCGGATCCGGTGCGAGTCGGGATCAGGCCAGCGTCAGGGTGTCCAGCAGACGTGCGGCGGCGCGTGCGGCCGGGCGTTCCCAGCGGCTGGCCAGGCCGCGGAAGACGGTCTCCGCCTGGGCGGCCGGCCAGTCCGCGGGCAGGTGCTCGGCGGGCAGGTGCGGGTCGCGTCGTACGAGGTCCAACCAGTCGGTGTGCAGCAGGAGTTGGCCCGCCAGTTCGTCGCCGGAGGCGGTCGCGGGCAGCGGGTCGGTGCGGTCCCAGCGCTCCAGGAACGCCCGGTACCGCGCGCCGATGGCCGGTACGTCGAACGCCTGCTCAAGCACCTCGCGGACGTCGGTCGGCGACTCCACCTCCGCCCGGAACACCCGCAGATACGGCTCCAGGCCGAGGCCCGCCACCATCTCGCGGACGTCGACGGGTGCCGGTGCCACCCACAGGCCGTTCTGTAGGGGGCCGAAGCCCGCCCAGATCAGCCGGGAGCGCAGATCGTGCCGCTCGCGACTCCACGCCTCGGGCAGCGAGAAGCCGACCATCGTCCAGCGGCCGTCCCAGTCCCGGTTCACCGCGCCGGTGCGCCAGATGCGGTCGCGGCCGTCCGTCAGTACCTGGACGGCGTGCGGTGTGAGTCCGAAATAGGTCTTGCGGCCCTGGCGGTTGCGCTCCAGCAGATCGCGTTTGACCATGCGGTTCAGGGTGGTCCGCACCGCTTCCTCGGTGCTGCCCAGCCTGCCGAGCGCGGCGATCACGCTGCCCGACGACACGGCGATGGGCCGCCCCAGTACATGGGCGCCGAAGAACGTCAGCATCAGGGACTGGGTGCGCGGCTCGGGGCCGCTCTCGGCGGCGGGTCCTGCGGCGACATCGACACTGGTCACCGGCACAGCGTAGGCCCGGGGCGGGCGCACGGTGCCGTTGGGCCATGAACTGTGTCATGTCTGTAACGGCAGTTTGCGTTGTGCCGAATGATGATGTCACCGGCCCCAGGTGGTCAGAAGGCGAACGCCTCCGTCAGGCGCAGGTTGTAGCCGTCCTCTTCCATCAGGACGACCGTGACGCCGAACGGCGAGGGGTGGTCCAGGTCGAGGGGAGTGAAGGCATAGTCGACGGCGGCCTGCACGGGCGGCACCAGCTTGCCGTCGGGCTGGGGAGCCGGGACCGGCTGCCAGTGCGGTGCGGCCGATGCCGGGTCCTCGGTGTACGGGAACTGGTGGAGCGTGTGGCCGTCCTTCGTGGCGACCACCATGTTGAGGCACGGCGACGGGCCGTCGACGGGAAGTTCGCAGACGGTCGCGACGTCATGGGTCTCCCAGGCGAGGACGACCTCGTCGGCGCCGGCCGCCGCGGCGATGTTCGAGAGCGAGGCGATCGCGGTGAGCGCGTCTCGGCCGGGTTCGACCGGGCGCAGCCAGATCAGTCCGACCAACTCGCCGCGCACGAGCGGCATGATGACCGGGCGGGGCACGGCGCCTTCGCTGAGACCCGCGACGTACGCGCTCTTCATCGACTCCGTCAGCGCGTCAAACGTACGCGTGTCCATGAACTCCCCATCCGCAGCGGCTGTGTGGCGTCCATTCTGCCCTTGTCGCGGAGTGCGGGAGGTCGCCCCTGGGAGTGAAAGGGGCCCCGACTGGACGGGGGAGACCAGCCGGGGCCGCACATGGGAGGAACGACTGACAGGCCCGGTTTGTTCCCCCGGTCGAGGTGGTCGGCGACAGTGGTCGGAAATGAACCGACGATGTCGCGACATGGTCGTGTACGGGGGCAAGTGGCGGCCCGCGACGGCGAGTTGGTCTGACACGTCGAACGGACGCCGGGTCCGGTGCCACACGACACCGGACCCGACAGCCGTTCTTTGCGGCCTCACGGCTGCATGCCTCGCGCAGCCCCGCAGCAGCGGTTCCAGTACGTCGGCAGGCTCGCCCTCCGCACTGGGGGCTGGCCAGGTCGCGCGACCGCGACTTCGCCCGGTCCGCCCGTCCGCGGGCCCGGCGTCCTCAGATCGCCGTGCGCGGCAGGCGCAGGCTCAGCAGCACCGTCAGCGCGACCATGCCCAGCTGGACGAGCAGCGTGATCAGCAGGGCGTCCCGCATCCCCGAGCCGGGCAGCAGAGAGAGGAAGAGTGAGCCGAGCGTCGCCACCCCGAGCGCCAGGGCCGACTGCTGGGTGGTGATCATGACACCGCTGCCCACACCGGCCCGGTGTGCGGGCACGTCAGAGAGCACGATGCGGAAGAGCACCGGCTGTTGCAGTGACGTGCCGAGTCCGGTGAGCGCGACCCCGGGAGCCAGCTCCGCGATGCCGAGCCCCGGCCAGTCCCGCCAGACCGCCCCCGCTACCAGCGCGACGCCCACCGCCTGGATCAGCCCGCCGGCCGACACGACCCGGCTGCCGAACCGGGTGGTCAGCCGCGGTCCCGCGAGGGAACCGAAGAAGTACACCACCGCCATCGGCGTCAGGGCGAGCCCCGCCTTGACGGGCCCCATCCGCAGCCCCTGTTGCAGTGCCACGGCGAACACGAACATAAAGCCGCTGAAGCCGAGCATGAGCGGCAGGATCAGCGCAAGTCCCCTGCGCAGTGGTACCGATTGGAAGAGGCTCGGCGGTACGAGAGGGGTCCGGCCCGCCCGGTCGGCGCGCAGCTCGACCCGGCAGAAGGCGGCCACGGAGACCGGGAACAGCGCCAGCATGGCCCAGGTCCACAGCGGCCAGCCCACCGCCCGGCCCTCGGTCAGCGGCAGCAGCAGGGTGATGAGAGAGGCGGCGAGCAGCAGCGTGCCCGGTATGTCCACCGACGCGGGTTGTGCGCTGCGGGTCTCCGGGACGGAGCGCGCCGCGAGGATCAGACCGAGCAGGGTGACCGGCACGTTCACCAGGAACACCGCACGCCAGCTCGTGCCCGCGATGTCGGCCGCGACGAGTACACCGCCGAGTATCTGCCCGGCCACCATGGAGAGCCCGATCGTGGCACCGTAAAGGCTCATCGCCCGTGCCTTGCGCGGACCTTGGGTGGTGGACTGGATGGTGGCGAGCACCTGCGGCATCATCAGCGCGGCCGCGGCGCCCTGGGCGACCCGGGCCCCGACCAGCGTCCAGGCGTCGGGGGCCAGACCGCAGGCGAGCGAGGTGAGACCGAAGGCGGCCATGCCGGTCAGGAAGAGCCGACGGCGCCCGACCGTGTCGCCGAGGCGGCCGCCCAGGACGAGGAGTACGGCGTACGCGACGCCGTAGCCCGCGACGACGAGTTCGAGCTGGGCAGGGCCCGTATGGAGATCCTGGTCGATGGCGGGCAGTGCGACGTTGACGATGAAGAAGTCGATGAGCGGCAGCGCGGCGCCGAGCAGCACGGTGAACAGCCCGAGCGAGCTCAACTCGGGCGCCGCGGCGGTGTGTTCACGCGGATGGGCAGGGGCGGCGGATAAGGGGACGGGAGGACTGGGCGACGCAGTCGATTCACTCACGACTCTACGATCCTCGCCTCGTTAGCCTGGTACCAGAGCGTCTCCAGAGTGTCTTTATCCTGGTATAAGAAGTACCTGGCAACGGGCTGACGCATACAGCGCACCCTGGGAGTTTACGACGATGACGCACAGTCCGGTGAGCGTGTCCCAGGCCGCCGCGCGCGGCCCTCGGACCAGCGGGAACGGCCCGGGTGTCGAGGTCGAGGCGCCTGAACCCGCCGTCCGCAGGGCCGAGTTGGCGTCCTTTCTACGAAGCCGTCGCGAGCGCATCGGCCCGGAGCAGGTGGGCCTGCCGCCGGGCCGCAGGCGCCGCACACCGGGGCTGCGCCGCGAGGAGGTCGCCCAGCTCGCCGTGGTCGGGGTCACCTGGTACACCTGGCTTGAGCAGGCCCGGGACATCCAGGTCTCCGGACAGGTCGCCGACGCGATCGCCAGGGCGTTGCTCCTCGACTCGGCCGAGCGCACCCATCTGTTCGCGCTCGCCGGTGTGGCCGATCCGAAGGCCGACCCGCATTCTCCGACGCTTTCGCCCGCGATCGAGACGATACTGCGCCAGCTTGAGCCCTGTCCGGCCGCGGTGATCAACAGCCGCTTCGATGTGCTGGCGTACAACCGCACGTACGGCCGTCTCATCATCGACTTCGACCAAATCCCGCTGGAGGACCGTAACTTCCTGGTGCTCAGCTTCCTCTACCCTGCCTGGCGCAAGGGCTTCGTCGACCAGGAGGCGGCGACCGAGACGGTGACCAAGGTGGTGGCGAAGTACCGTGCGGCGATGGTCGAGCACATGACCGACCCGCTGTGGAAGGGTCTGGTGGCGCGGCTACAGCGGGAGTCGCCGGAGTTCTGCGAGGTGTGGGACCGGCACGAGGTGTTGCAGCCTGACCAGCCCACCACCAAGTTCCTCACCGCACTGGGCCTGATGACCTTCGACTACACCCGGCTGTGGCTGGGCCCGCGTATCGGACCGCAGTTGGTGACGTACACACCGTCGGACGAGGTCACCCGGGAACGGATGACCACGCTGTACGAGCGGGTGCGCGGCGAGGACTGAGGCGGCGCGGACAGGTCCTTTCCCTTCTCGGCTCCTCAACTTTTGGGCACTTCCCTTTTGGCGTTCCGGCCCCTCACCATAGGCGTGAACCTGACCAGTTACTTCCATAACTGTGAACCGCGCCCTATAAGCCGTGAACCCCGCGCTATGAACAAGGAGTTGCCGTGACCGCGAGCACCACCGTCGACCGCTTCCGCACCGCCATGGAGAAGGGCGACCTCGCCGGCCTGGAAGAGCTGCTCACGCCGGACATCCGCTTCTACGGCTCCATGAAGTTAGAGCCCATCGAGGGCCGGGACACGGTCATGGGCGTGTTCGGCGTGTTTGTGCGGACGCTTGAGGACTTCCGATACGTCGGGTCGTACACCGGATCCGGCGAGACCAGTGCAGACGGGAGCGAAGCCGAGTCCGTCGTTCTGGTCTTCCGGACCACCGTCCGCGGCCATGAGCTCCACGGCATCGACCTGCTGCACTTCGACGAGGACGGCCTGATCAAGGAGTTCACCGCGATGGTGCGCCCGCAGCCGGCGGCGGAGGTGCTGGCGCAGGCGGTGGTCGAGGGGCTCGTCGCGGACGGGCTCGTCCCGCCGCCCGCACCTGCCGCGGAGTGACGGGGCGTCAGTTCTCGACCGGATGAAGGATTGCGTCACCTGGCCGTCGTCGCGCTTCCCCTGACACTCGCGGCCCCGACCCTGGCCGCGTTCGCGAACCCTGACTGTCGGCTCTTCGCAGCGGCGCGACGACGGCTGTCAACTGCCCCCGCAGTCAGCGCTTTTGGGAGAAGCTCCCAGGTGATCCGGAGTGTTACAGTCTCGTTTTTGGACGGAGGCCACCATGCACAAGTTGGTAGTTCTGTATTCCCAGCCCGCCGATCCTGACCACTTCCGTGACTACTACGTGACCAACCACATTCCGCTGGTCATGAATTGGCCCGGCCTGCTTGCGTGCCGCTACAGCTTCGACGTGGCGGCGATCAACGGAGAAGCGCCGTATTTCGCGGTCTTCGAAGCCGACTTCGCTGACGCCGCCGCCATGGACGCGGCGCGGTCGTCGCCGCAGGGCCAGCGGGTGACCGCCGATTTCGCCAACTACGCCACCGGCGGTGCAGTCGTCATCCACTATCCGGTGCTGGACGGTAACGGCTGAGGCAGGTCGGTGCGCTCGGGGACGGCCCGGGCGTGAGCGTGCGGGTCCACCGCGCGTTGGCCAGGCGAGGGTCCGTGGGCTAAGGTGGATCTTGAGCTGGTCGCCGCAACTCCGGTCGCCTGGCGCTGCGTTGGTGGTCCAAGGAAAGACGTCCCGCTTCCTGCGGGGAGATGCAGGTGCAAGGCCTGCCCGGCGCTCCAAGAAGGAATGGGGTCCTGTTCCGCACTGTGTGTGGGACAGGACCCCATTTCGATGTCCGGCGTTTCGGACCGCCACCCACTCCTCCGGTCTATGCGCGAGCGCCGTGCGGAACTGCTTCCACAACTCCTGGCGGACCGTGACGAAGATCAGGGCGGGGCGCAGATCTCAAGACCGACCCGGGTGAGGTCGGCCGCGCCCGCGAGGAACAGCAGTTGATCGTCGGGGGCGCCAGAGCAGGGTACTGACCGGCCACGACCAAGTCCTCGGCGTCTTCGGGGACTTGGCGGTCGTCCGCGACTGCCTACGGGTCGACTACCGTGCGGCGCCGCCCGAACTCGCCCGCATCACGGCGGTCCTACGGCGTTCCTATGGCGGACCGGTCCCGACGGGCACTGGCTCGTCGTCCGCCTCCACGAGGACATCCACGGGCAACTGGCGGTCGAAGGCGCGTAGTTGGCCTGACGTCGGTGATCTCACCCCTAGGATGTCGGGTCGGAGCCCGGCCGCGTCGACCTCACGGTGGATCCGGTGATCGTCGGGCCCGCTCAAGGAGGACATGTTCCGTGCTTTCGCTCGATGGCTCCGACCCCTCGCACATAGGCCGCTACCGTCTCGTCGGCCGACTCGGCGAAGGCGGGATGGGGAAGGTGTACCTCGCGCGGTCGCCCGGTGGCCGTCCCGCCGCGGTGAAGGTGATCAACGACCACCTCCGGCACGACGAGCACGCCCTGAGCCGGTTCCGCCGCGAGGTGGAGACCCTGGGCACGGTCCGCAGCGCGTACACGGCCTCGCTCATCGACGCGGAGCTGGACACACCGCCGTACTGGCTGGCCACCGAGTACGTGCCGGGGCCCACACTGCACGCCGCCGTCGTGAGCGACGGACCGCTCCCCGCGGACCTGGCCCGGGTCATGCTGGCCGCACTGGCCGAGGGGTTGGACGCCATTCACGTGCGCGGTGTTTGGCATCGCGACCTCAAGCCGCACAACGTCATCCTCTCCGCCACCGGCCCGCAACTGATCGACTTCGGCATCGCCAGGTCCACCGAGGCGTCCAATCTCACGCAGGCCGGCAGCGCGATCGGCAGCCCTGGATACATCGCGCCGGAGACCTTCACCGGAGGTCGGACCGGTCCGGAGGCGGATGTGTTCGCCCTCGGGGCCACCCTGGCATTCGCCGTCACCGGCCGACCCCCTTACGGGGACGGGCCGTTCGCGGCCGTGTCCTACCGCTCGGTGCACGGGGAGATCGACCTGAAGGGCGTGGACCCCGGTGTCGCCGAGCTGATCGAGGCCTGTGTGCGCAGCGATCCCGCGCAGCGCCCCACCCCGCAGCGCATCATCGAACTCGCCCGGGCCGAGGCCGACCTCGTCCACCATCCCGCCTATCAACGCGCCCTCGCCGTCGGCTCGTTGACGGACCGGGAGCGTGCCGCGACCGTCGCCGACCTCGGGGGCGGCGCGGTCTCCGTCGCTCCGGACGCGGTGACGGCCACCCTGGACGGTGTCCGGCAGCACCACGCCGTCACGCTCCTCGCACCCGAGGCGGGCCTCGACACTCCCGCGCCGGGTGCGTACGGTCCCTACCCGCCCGCGCAGTCGGACGGTGGCGGGACCCGACGTGGGCGCCGCGTGTTGTGGGCCGCCGTCGGCGCGGCCTCGCTGGTCGCCGTCACCGCCTCACTGCTGGTGTCCCACGCCTTCCAGGACAAGGACTCCGCCGCCGCCGACCCTTCCCCGTCCGCGAGTTCGAGCAGAGCCACCGACACATCGGCATCGGCCACCCCGTCCGCGTCACCTTCCGCTTCCGGCACGAGTGCGGCCCGCCTGCCCGACGCCGTGGTGGTGAAGCCGCCCTTCACCTTCGACCCCGGGAAGGTCCTGGAGACCGTCCGCTCCAGGCTGATCATGCAGACGGACGGCAACCTGGTGCTCTACGACCAGGACGGCACCGCGCATTGGGCGAGCCAGACCTCGGGGGAGGGGAACACGGCGGTGTTCCAGGCGGACGGCAACCTCGTGGTCTACAACGCCCAGACGCAGCCAGTGTGGGCCAGCAACACAGGGGGCGCCGCCGGGGCGACCCTCAAGGTGCTGGAGGACGGCAACATGGTCATCGCGACCGACGGCGGGGTCGTATGGCAGACCGATACCGCGCATTGAGGGCACGGTGAGTGCGAGGGTTCAGGGGATCCGCGCGACCGCCGCGTAGATCCCGCTGCCTTCCGGGGCCTCGCCCGGCGGAGGGTTCCACTCCGTCGCCGTCACCAGGCCGGGCGGTACCAGGTCGAGGCCGTCGAAGAAGCGGGCGACCTCCGGGCGGGTGCGGAAGCCGAGCTTGATGCCGCCCTTGGCGTATTCGGCGGTGACCTGTGCGGCCAGTTCGGGGTAGAGGTCGGACGCGGCGTGCGACAGGACCAGGTAGCTGCCGGACGGCATGGTGGCGACGAGGTCGCGGACGATGCCGTGGGCGTCCTGCTCGTCGGGGATGAAGTGCATCAGCGCGATCAACGAGAGGGCGATCGGGCGGCCGAAGTCCAGGACGTGGCGGGCGTGTTCGACGATGGCCTCGGGCTCGCGCACATCGGCCTGGATGTAGTCGGTGGCCCCGTCGGGGTGGCTGATCAGCAGGGCCTCGGCATGGCGCAGCACGATCGGGTCGTTGTCGGTGTAGACGACCTTCGCGGTCGGTACGGTCCGCTGCACGATCTGGTGCAGGTTGGGCGCGGTGGGGATGCCCGTGCCGATGTCCAGGAACTGGTCGATGCCCCGGCCGGCCAGCCAGGTCGCCGCGCGGTGCATGAACCGACGGTTCTGCCGGGCCGCGTCCTTCGCCTCGGGCGGCAGCTTCTCCCCCACGGCCTCGTCGACCGGGTAGTTGTCCTTGCCGCCCAGCAGCCAGTCGTAGACCCGCGCGGGATGGGCCTTGCCGGTGTCGACCTGTGGGGCCGACTGGGGGTCGGTCGTCATGGCAACTCCATCGTGCCGAGTGGACGGATCGGGACCAGCTCTCGATCATCGTACTCGGACGGTCATGTGGCCTGCGGGGGAGGGGAGTTGGGCCCGCCGGGCTGGTCACCGGCCCGACGGAACCGGCCCGGCGGCCCCCTCCGCGAACGTCACTGCTCCCGCAGGTCCTTGACCCGGCGGATCTTGCCCACCGAGCGCTCCAGCGTCTCGGGGTCGACGATCTCCACGTCGACGGTTACGCCCACGCCGTCCTTGACGCCCTTGCCGATCGCCACGGCGGCGGCGTCCCGCTGCTCGGGAGTGGCACCGGGCCGGGCCTCGGCGCGGACCGTCATGTGGTCCATCCGGCCGCGGCGGGTCAGCTGGATCGTGAAGTGCGGGGCGACGGCGGGGGTGCGCAGGATGATCTCCTCGATCTGGCTGGGGAAGACGTTCACCCCGCGCAGGATGATCATGTCGTCGCTGCGGCCGGTGATCTTCTCGATCCGCCGGAAGGCCGGGCGGGCGGTGCCGGGCAGCAGCCGGGTCAGGTCGCGGGTGCGGTAGCGGATGATCGGCAGGGCCTCCTTGGTGAGGGAGGTGAAGACCAGTTCGCCGCTGTCGCCGTCGGGGAGCACCTCGTCGGTGAACGGGTCGACGACCTCCGGGAAGAAGTGGTCCTCCCACACATGGAGGCCGTCCTTGGTCTCCACGCACTCCTGCGCCACACCGGGGCCGATCACCTCCGACAGGCCATAGATGTCGACCGCGTGGATGTCCATGCGCTCCTCGATCTCGCGGCGCATCTCCTCCGTCCACGGCTCGGCGCCGAAGATGCCCACCTTGAGGGAGCTGGTGCGCGGGTCGATGCCCTGGCGCTCGAACTCGTCGAGGAGGGTCAGCATGTAGGACGGGGTGACCATGATGATCTCGGGCTCGAAGTCCTGGATGATCTGCACCTGGCGGGCCGTCATGCCACCGGAGGCGGGGATCACGGTGCAGCCCGCGCGCTCGGCGCCGTAGTGCGCGCCCAGTCCGCCGGTGAACAGCCCGTAGCCGTACGACACATGGACCTTGTGACCGGGACGGCCGCCGGCCGCGCGGATCGAACGGGCCACCACGTCCGCCCACATGGAGAGGTCGTTCTCCGTGTAGCCGACGACCGTGGGGCGGCCGGTGGTGCCGCTGGAGGCGTGGACGCGGCGGACCTGGTCCATGGGGACGGCGAACATGCCGAAGGGGTAGGTCTCCCGCAGGTCGGCCTTGGTGGTGAAGGGGAACCGGGCCAGGTCCTCAAGGGTGCGGCAGTCACCGGGTTTGACCCCGGCCTCGTCGAACTTGCGGTGGTACAGCTCCACGTTGTCGTACGCGTGCCGCAACGTGGCCTGGAGCAGGCCGAGTTGGTGCGCGCGCAGCTCCTCGCGGGTGAGGCGCTCGGCGGCGTCCAGCAGCCCTTCGGGGAGCGGTTCGCCCAGGCGCGGGCTCGCGGGCGCCGAGGCCGGTGCGGTCACCCAGGCCGTCGGGTCGCTGCTCATGGAGACTCCTTCGTCTTCGTGCTGTCGATACTGCGGCTCCGTCCCCGGAACTCCGCGATCACCTGGTCGCCGCGCTCCACGGTCACGTCGTAGATGCCACTGCGGCCTAACCGGGTGCGCTCCGTCGCGGTCGCCACCAGGACGTCGCCCTCGTACGCCGGGGCGACGAAGTCGATGTCGGCCGCGGCGCCGACGGTCACCGGGCCGTGGCTGTTGCAGGCACAGGCGAAGGCGGAGTCGGCGAACAGGAAGAGAAAGCCGCCGTGGGCGGTCCCGTACCCGTTGACCATGGTCGGGGTCACGGTCATGCGGAGCACGGCCGTCCCCTCGCCGTGCTCGACGAGCTCGATCCCGAGAGCCCGGGACGCCTCGTCAGCGGCGAACATCTTCTCCACCGGACCGGAGGCCGTGTTCGTGGCCTGCGTCATTTTCCACCACCTTGTGGACCGACCGAACATTCGGTTAGCGTGCGGCACGGCCAAGTAATCCAGCATCACCACTGCCTGTCAAGAGGTGGAACGCATGCCCCAGACCAGCTCCGAGCCCTCCTCCGACGAGGTCTATCTGATCGACGGGGCCCGCACCCCGCAGGGCCGCTACGGCGGCGCCCTGGCCTCCGTACGGCCGGACGGCCTCGCGGCGCTGGTCGTCGGCGAGGCGGTCCGCCGGGCCGGGATCCCGGCCGACGAGGTGGACGAGGTGATCCTCGGCGCCGCCAACCAGGCAGGCGAGGACAACCGGGACGTGGCCCGGATGGCCGTCCTGCTGGCCGGGCTGCCGCACACCGTGCCCGGCTACACCGTCAACCGGCTCTGCGCCTCGGGACTGACCGCCGTGGCCTCGGCCGCCCAGGCGATACGCGCCGGAGAGGCGGACCTCGTCGTCGCGGGTGGCGTGGAGTCCATGACCCGCGCGCCTTGGGTGATGGCCAAGCCCGGCACCCCCTGGGCCAAACCCGGGGAGGTGCACGACACCTCGCTCGGCTGGCGCTTCACCAACCCGCGCTTCGCCGCCCAGGACACCTTGTCCATGGGCGAGACGGCCGAGGAGGTCGCCGCGCTCGACGGCATCACCCGCGCCGACTCCGACGCCTTCGCGCTGCGCAGCCATCAACGGGCCGTCGCAGCACAGGAGTTGGGCCACTTCGACCGGGAGATCGTGCCGGTCGCGGCGAAGGACGGGGAAGTCACCCGCGACGAGGGCCCGCGCCCCGGCACCACCCTGGAGAAGCTCGGCTCCCTGCGCACCATCTTCCGCGACGGCGGCATCGTCACCGCCGGATCCTCCTCACCACTGTCCGACGGCGCCGCCGCCCTGGTGGTCGCGAGCGGCGCGGCCGTCCGGCGTCACGGACTCACCCCCAGGGCCCGCATCGTCACCTCCGCCTCCGCCGGAGTGCGGCCCCACCTCATGGGCCTCGGCCCGGTACCCGCCACCGAGAAGGCGCTCGCCCGTGCCGGATGGGGGACCGGCGACCTGGACGCCGTGGAACTCAACGAGGCCTTCGCCGCCCAGGCTCTCGCGGTCACGCGCCGCCTCAAGCTCGACGAGGACAAGGTCAACGCCGACGGCGGCGCCATCGCCCTCGGCCACCCCCTCGGCTGCTCCGGCGCCCGCATCCTGCTCACGCTGCTCGGCCGACTGGAGCGGGAGAACGGCCGCCGGGGCCTGGCCACGCTGTGCGTCGGCGTCGGCCAGGGTGTCGCGATGCTCGTGGAGCGGGTGTGAGCGCCCCCACGTTCTACGAGACTCTCCGCGTCGAGGTGCGGGCGGACCGAGTCGTCGTCACCCTGCACCGACCCGAGGCCCGCAACGCCATCAGCGGGCTGATGATCCGCGAACTGCACGCTGTCTGCGAGCAGTTGGAGCGGGACCCGAAGTTGCTCCTGTTCACCGGTCACGGCGGGGTCTTCGCGGGCGGCGCCGACATCGCGGAGCTGCTGGAGCGCGGGCGGGACGAGGCGCTGCGGGGCATCAACAGTCGGCTCTTCGAGCGCGTACGTCGGCTGCCGATGCCGACCCTCGCCGCGGTGGACGGCTGGGCGCTGGGCGGCGGCGCTGAGCTGTCGTACGCCTGTGATCTGCGGATCGCCGGTCCGGACGCCGTCTTCGGGAACCCGGAGCCCGGCCTAGGGATCCTCGCCGCGGCCGGTGCCTGCTGGCGGCTGCCCGAGCTGGTCGGCGAGTCGGTGGCCAAGCAGGTGCTGCTCGCCGGACGGAACCTCGACGCGGCGGCGGCGCTGGCCGCAGGGCTTGTCATCGACGTCGTACCGGCGGAGAAGCTGCTGGACGAGGCGCACGCGCTGCTCGACCGGATGGCCCGGTCCTCGGCCACCGCGCTGCGGCTCACCAAGTTGGTGGTCGACTCGCCCGGTGCCCACCCGATCGCCGACGACCTTGCACAAGCTGTGCTCTTCGAGGGGCAGGACAAGAGGGACCGGATGACACTCTTCTTGAAAAAGAGGGGCCTGGAGAAGAGGAGTAGCCGCGCATGAGCCCAACACCCCACTCCGCGCCCGCAGTTGTCGGCGTGATCGGCGGCGGCCGGATGGGCGCCGGTATCGCGCAGTCCTTCGCCGCCGCCGGATCGTCCGTGACCGTCGTGGAGAGCGGTGAGCGGGCCTCGGCCGCCGCGCTGGACCGGGTCGCGACCGGACTGAAGCGGGCCGCCGAGCGCAGGCTGCTCGGTGAGCCCGCGGAGCAGGTGCTCGCCCGCGTCACCATGGCCGACTCGGTCGACGGGCTGCCCGCCGACGCCGACCTGGTCGTGGAGGCCGTCCCCGAGGACGCCGGTCTCAAGGCCCGGGTGCTCGCGGCGGCCGAGCGGGCGGTCGGTGCGACGACCGTGCTGGCCACCAACACCAGTTCCCTGTCGGTCACCGAACTCGCCGCCGCGCTCACCCGGCCCGGCCGCTTCCTGGGCATGCACTTCTTCAACCCGGTGCCCGCCTCGGCGCTCGTCGAGATCGTCGTCGCGCCCGGCACGGAGGCTGCCACTGTCGGCGCCGCCCTGGACTGGACGCACGCCCTCGGTAAGAAGGACGTGACCGTCAAGGACTCGCCCGGCTTCGCCAGCAGCCGCCTCGGGCTGGCGCTCGGCCTGGAGGCGATCCGCATGGTGGAGGAGGGCGTCGCGGAGCCGGAGGCGATCGACGACGCGATGAGCCTCGGATACAAGCACCCCATGGGGCCGCTGCGGCTGACCGACCTGGTCGGACTCGACGTACGCCTGGCCATCGCCGAATACCTGCACTCCACCCTCGGTGAGCGCTTCGCCCCGCCGCGGCTCCTGCGCGACAAGGTCGCCCGCGGTGAACTGGGCCGCAAGACGGGACAGGGGTTCTACACGTGGGAGTGATCGGGGAACAGCGCGGAGCGGTCGTCCGCGGGCCGCTGACCAGCCATTCGCCGGCAGGTCTTGCCTCACCGGGGGAAACCCTTCACACTGGGAACCGAACGAATGGTCGGTAGGGGAGTTGGGGTGTCGATGACGAGCACA
Source organism: Streptomyces sp. NPDC002276 (assembly GCF_053891435.1). Classification (NCBI taxonomy): domain Bacteria; kingdom Bacillati; phylum Actinomycetota; class Actinomycetes; order Kitasatosporales; family Streptomycetaceae; genus Streptomyces; species Streptomyces sp. NPDC002276. The sequence goes on from NZ_JBSFCQ010000001.1 coordinate 38,966, forward strand.
GGCACGGAGGCGTCAGCCGCCGACCGGGACGAGACGCGGTACGAGGAGCAGTTCGAGGCCACGATCGCGAAGGACCAGCGGATCGAGCCCCGCGACTGGATGCCCGACGGCTACCGCAAGACCTTGATCCGGCAGATCGCGCAGCACGCGCACTCCGAGATCATCGGGATGCAGCCGGAGGGCGACTGGATCACCCGCGCGCCCTCCCTGCGCCGCAAGGCGATCCTCTTCGCGAAGGTGCAGGACGAGGCCGGACACGGGCTGTACCTGTACTCGGCCGCCGAGACCCTGGGCGCGGACCGCGCCGAGCTGACCGAGGCGCTGATCGAGGGCCGGCAGAAGTACTCGTCGATCTTCAACTACCCGACGCCCACTTTCGCCGACGTCGGCGTGATCGGCTGGTTCGTGGACGGCGCGGCGATCTGCAACCAGGTGCCGCTGTGCCGCTGCTCGTACGGCCCGTACGCGCGGGCCATGGTGCGGGTCTGCAAGGAGGAGTCCTTCCACCAGCGGCAGGGCTTCGAGCTGCTGCTCACGATGATGCGCGGCACGGACGCGCAGCGGGCCATGGTCCAGGACGCGGTGGACCGTTGGTGGTGGCCGTCGCTGATGATGTTCGGCCCGCCCGACGACGACTCGCCCAACTCGGCGCGCTCCATGGCCTGGAAGATCAAGCGGCACAGCAACGACGAACTGCGCCAGCGCTTCGTCGACATGACCGTCCCGCAGGCCGCGAAGCTCGGAGTCACCCTGCCCGACCCCGAGTTGAGCTGGAACGAGGAGCGCGGCCACCACGACTTCGGCACCCCCGACTGGTCCGAGTTGCAGCGCGTGATCAAGGGCGACGGACCACGCAACACCGAGCGGGTCTCCCGCCGCCGGGCCGCCCACGAGGAGGGCGCCTGGGTCCGGGAGGCGGCCACCGCCCACGCGGCCAAGCAGGCGGCCGCTCGTACACAGAAGACCGAAGGAGCGGCGGCATGACGCAGGACTGGCCCCTGTACGAGGTGTTCGTGCGCGGCAAGCGCGGGCTGAACCACGTCCACGTCGGCTCGCTGCACGCCGCCGACGACGCGATGGCCCTCACCCACGCGCGCGACCTCTACACGCGGCGCAACGAGGGCGTGTCCATCTGGGTCGTGCGCTCGGAGCACATCGCCGCCTCGACCCGTGACGAGAAGGACCCGTTCTTCGCGCCGAGCGCCGACAAGGTCTACCGCCACCCCACGTTCTACGACATCCCCGAAGACGTCCCCCACATCTAGGAGCAGGGAATGAGTGACGACCACGTCTATCTGTCCCTGGCCGAGGGGCACGACGACAGCGACGCCCGCTGGGCCTTCGGCACCGGCTTCGAGGACCCGCTGCACGGCGTCGACCAGAGCGTGCCGGAGGGTACGGATACCGCTCAACTGGCCGCGTACTGCCTGGCACTTGGCGACGACGCGCTCGTCAGCGCGCAGCGACTGGCCCAATGGTGCACCGCCGCCCCCGAGTTGGAGGAGGAGGTCGCGCTGGCCAACATCGGGCTCGACCTGCTCGGCCAGACCCGCCTGCTCTACGCGCGCGCCGGCCAGGTCGACGGCACCGGGCGCGGCGAGGACGCGTACGCCTACTTCCGTGACGCGGACGCCTTCCGCAACGTACGGCTGGCCGAACTCCCCAACGGGGACTTCGCGTTCTCGATCACCCGCCTGCTGGTGCTGTCCTGCTGGCGGCTGGCCCTCTTCGAGCGACTCGCCGTCACGACGTCGGACCCGGTGCTCGCGGCCATCGCCGCCAAGGGCGTCAAGGAGCTCGCGTACCACCGCCAGTACGCCGCAGAGTGGGCCGTCCGACTCGGCGACGGCACCGAGGAGTCGCAGCGGAGGATGCGGGACGCGTTGGCCGCCGTCGCGCCCTTCGTGGACGAACTCTTCGCGGAGACGGGGGAGTTGGAGGCCGAGGTACTGGCCGTGCTCCGCCAGGTCACCGACGCCGCCGGGCTCGACTGGCCCGAGGCGACACCGGTCCTCGGACACGGCCGCGACGGCGACCACACCGAACACCTGGCCCCGCTGCTCACCGAACTCCAGAGCGTGGCCCGCGCCCACCCGGAGGCGACATGGTGACCACCCTGCTCGACGCGCGGCGCGCCCGGCACATCGCCGCGCAGGTGCCCGACCCTGAGATGCCCATGCTCACGCTGGCCGACCTCGGCGTACTGCGCGATGTCGAGGTCGGCGAGGACGGGACGGTCGTCGCGAGCCTCACGCCCACCTACTCCGGTTGCCCTGCCATGGCCGAGATGCGCGCCGAGGTGGCCGCGCGGCTCACGGACGCCGGGTACGCGCGCGTGGAGATCCGTACGGTCCTGACCCCACCCTGGAGCAGCGACTGGATCACTCCGGCCGGCCGCGCCAAGCTCGCCGAACACGGCATCGCACCGCCCGGTGCCGCCCCGCGCGGTCCGCTGGTGCTCACGCTGTCGCCGACCCGCCGTACGGTGCCGTGCCCCCGCTGCGGGGCGACGGACACCGAGGAGACCTCGCGCTTCGCCGCGACCTCCTGCAAAGCCCTGTGGCGGTGCCGCGCCTGCCGCGAGCCGTTCGAGTACGTCAAGGAGATCTGATGGCGAGCCCCCGAGCCCTGCTCGCAGAGAGCACGGCGAGCCCCCAACTCCCGCTCGCGGAAAGGACGGTGGACCAGTGACCGCCCCGGCCCCCACTACCTCCACCACCCCCGCCCGCCCGGCGCGCCGCCGCCCCGCCTTTCACGCGCTGCGGGTCGCCGCCGTCGAGCCGCTGTGCGAGGACGCCGCCGCCATCAGCTTCCACATCCCCGACCACCTCGCCGAGGAGTTCGCGTACCGGCCCGGTCAGTCGCTCACGCTCCGCCGCGAGGTCGAGGGCCGCGACGAGCGCCGTTCGTACTCGATCTGCTCCCCGGCGGGAGCGCGCCCGCGCATCGGCGTACGGGTCGTCCCCGGCGGCCTGTTCTCCTCCTGGCTGGTCGACGAGGTACGCCCCGGAGACACCGTCGAGGTGATGGCCCCCACCGGCGCCTTCACCCCCGACCTCACCCTCCCCGGCCACCACGTCCTGATCGCCGCGGGCTCCGGAATCACCCCGATGCTGTCCATCGCGGAATCCGTCCTCGCCGCCGACACCCGCTCCCGCGTCACACTCTTCTACGGCAACCGGCGCAGCGACACGGTGATGTTCGCCGACGACCTCGCCGACCTGAAGGACCTGCACCCCGGCCGGTTCCAGCTCGCGCACATCCTGTCCCGCGAACCGCGCGAGGCCGAGATCCTCTCCGGGCGCCTCGACGCCGACCGGCTCTCCACGCTCGTCGACGCCCTAGTCGACGTGGAGACCGCCGACCACTGGTGGCTGTGCGGCCCGCACGGCATGGTCCGCGACGCCCAGCAGGTACTGACCGGACTCGGCGTCCCCGCCGACCGCGTCCACCAGGAGCTGTTCTACGCCGACGACGAGCCCGTACGGACCAACGAACACATCGACAAGGTCTACGACGGCCCGGTCAGCCAGGTGAGCGTCACGCTCGACGGTCGTACCACCAACTCCGCGCTGCCCAAGGACAGTTCGATCCTCGACGGCGCCCAGAAGACCCGGCCCGACCTGCCCTTCGCCTGCAAGGGCGGCGTCTGCGGCACCTGCCGGGCGCTGGTCACCGACGGCACGGCGGACATGCGGCGCAACTACGCCCTGGAACCCGCCGAGGTCGACGCCGGCTACGTCCTCACCTGCCAGACCTTCCCGGTGTCCGACACCCTCGCCGTCGACTACGACAGCTGACACTTCTACGGATGTGAAGAGCGGGCCGGGAGGGATCCCGGCCCGCTCTTCAGTCAAAACTCATTCAGCCATCGGCGGTCAGCCGAGGAGCTTCGCCGCCAGGGTTGCCGCGTTGTACGAACCCCAGCCGGTGGTGAAGTCCCAGCCGGTGGCGGAGGAGTAGGCGCCGTTGCTGCCGCTGGTGATGTCGTGGAAGCCGGTGCCCTTCGCCGTGTAGAGCGCGGGGTTGGCGAAGCCGAGGTTGGCCTTGCCGGCCGCCGCGGCCTGCTGGTTGTAGAGCGCGCCGAACGCGGCCCACTCCGGCGCGGCGGCGCTGGTGCCGCCGACCGTGCCCCAGCTGCCCTGCGAGTAGATCGAGACACCGGGGCTCGGGTTGGCGAGCGCCGACACGTCCGGGACCTGACGGTAGCCGCCGCCCGCGGTCTTCTGCACCGCGGTCTGCCAGCTCGGGATCTTGAAGACGGAGGACTTGCCGCCGCCACCGCCCGACCAGGCCGTTTCCTTGCTCCACGCGTTGGCGGAGGTGACGGTCAGCGTGGTGCCGCCGACGCCGGTGACGTACGGGTCGGCGGCCGGGTAGTCGACGGTGGTGGTGCCGTCGCCCGCGTCGTCCGAGCCGTCGTCGCCGGAGGCCGCGTAGAAGCCGAGGCCCTCGGCCGCGCCCGCCTTGAAGACGGCGTCCACGGCGTTGATGTTGGAGGTGGTGCGCTGGCTCTCGGAGGCGCCCCAGCTGATCGAGGTGGTCGGGATGCCGCTGTCGACGATGGCCTGGTAGGTGTCGACCTCACCGGCGTCGGAGTTGGGGCCCTCGAAGACGGTGACGTTGGCCTTCGGGGCGATCGCGTGCAGGACCTCGATGTCCAGCTCGACCTCGACCTGGCCGTCACCGAGCGCGCCGGAGCCGCCGTCGACCTTGGACACGGTCGGAGTGGGCGAGCCCAGGCTGTAGTTGGTGTCGTACTTGGTGATGTTGGACTGCTGGAAGCCGTCGAACTCCAGCAGCGCGATCTTCTGCCCGCTGCCGGTGTACGTGCCGGAGACGTTGTAGCCGCCCTTGATCTGGGCCGGGGTGTAGCCGCCGCCGGGGCCGTTGTGCGGGTTGACCTTGGCGGAGCCCTGGTGGTGCAGCTGGGCGCGGTTGTTGAGGCCGGTGACGTCGCTGACGAGTCCGGCGATGCCGGTGGGCAGGGTCGGCGCGGTCTCGTTGGCGTAGAACGCGCGGCCCGACTTGGCGTCCTTCCACGTCGACAGCTTGGTGCCGAACGCCTTCTCCAGCTGGGCGGCGGTGCCGCTGGCGTCGACCAGCAGGTTCCCCGAGTGGACCTTGCCGACGGTGAGACCCTGGGCGCGCAGGAAGTCCTTGACCTGCTTCACCTCGGCGTCGGTCCGGCCGAAGCGGGCCGCGAACTGGGCCTTCGTCAGATAGTGGCCGTACGAACTCGACCGCGGATTACTGACGTTGGCGACGAACGTGTCGAGCGCCTTGTCGTTTCTCGGCGTCAGGCTGATGGCCACCGATATGCGCTTGCCGGCGGCGACGGCGCCGGTGCGGGACGCGTCGTGGTTCAGGCCCTTGAGGACATCTCCCGCGACGGCGGCGCGAGTTGCGTGCGGCTGGACGGCTGCGTAGGCGCTGGGGACGGCGGCGGCGAGCAGGGCCGGTACGGCGACGAGGCCGACCAGCTTCAGACGTGACGTCACGGAGGTCCTCCGAGGAGTGGGGGGTTGCTGTCCCGGAAGCGGAACTGGTTTCACCGTAGGAACATCGACCCCACCCGCATAAGCGGGGGAACCCTTGCGTCACGTGTTAACTGCGGGTGTCACATGAACCGCGGATGACAGGTCAGCGCCGGGTGTCGAGGGTGCGGGGAGTCCGCAGTCGGCCGGGCTGACTGATCGTCACCGCCTGTGTGGTGGGCTGCTGTTGGTCGTCGTCGCCGATGCTCACGGTCGCCGCTCCGGACGCGATGACGGCGACCGCCATGGCATGGGCGAGCGCGGTGCGCGAGCGGACGCCGACCTTGCGGTAGACCCGGGACAGAGTGCCCTCGACCGTCTTGACGCTGATGAACAGCTCGGCGGCGACCTCCCGGTTGGTGGCCCCGCCGCCGACCAGTTCGGCCACCCGCGCTTCTGTGGGCGTGAGTTCGGGCCGCCCCTCACCGTCCCGGTCGCCCGCCTCCAGCCGGGCCAGTTCGTCACCGGCCCGCGCCGCCAGCGGAGCGGCACCGATACGGGTCGCGGTCTCCAGCGCCTCGCCGAGCGCGGTACGGGCCGCGTTGCGGTGGCGGGCCCTGCGCTCGACCGCGCCGAGCGAGATCAGCGTGCGTACCAGGTCTACGGGCAACGGGAGTTGGCGCAGCCGGTCCACGGCGGTGCGCAGCCGTACCGCGCCCTCCTTCGCCCGGCCGAGCCCCGCCTCGCGCAGCCCCTCCGCGCGTTCCAGGGCCGCCAGTACGCTGCCGGGCGCGTCGCCCGACACGCGTGCGCGGGCCTCTTCGAGCACCGCCCCGGCCGCGTCCGTCTCGCCCAGCACGACCAGGGCCTCGGCCAGGTCGCTGTACCAGTGCAGCAGGGGCGGGTCGGCGGCCGACATCGCCTCGCCGAGTTCCTTCACCCGCTGTAGCGCCTCGACCGCCGCGGCGGCCCCGCGCGGATCACCGGCCAGCAACTCGGCCTGCCCCAGCACCGCGAGGGCCCGCAGCAGGAACAGCCGGTCGCCGTCCGCCGCCGATGCCCGCACCGCCTGCCCGGCCAACTCCCGTGCCTCGTCGGCACTGCCGCCCGCGGTCGCCGCGAGCGCCGCCGCGTACAACGCCGGAGCCGCCTGTACGCCGGTCTCGGCCACGGCGCGGGTGCAGCGGGCGGCGGTGCGCAGCGCCTCGCGGCAGTGTCCGGCGCGGACTTGGATGCGGGTCAGCGCGACCAGGGTCGCCATGACTTCCTCGACCCCGGCGAACTCCCCGATCTCCGCGAGGAGTTCGGATACCCGCCGCTGGGCCTCGGTGACCTGGTCGGAGTCCAGGGCGAGGATCGCCCGCATCCGGATCAGCCCCCAGCTCTCCGGACCGGCGCCCGCGCCGCCGGTCAGCGCGAGCGCCTCCGCCAACGCGGCGTCGGCGGCGACCGGTTCACCGCCCAGTGAGCGCACCCGCGCGAGGGTGGCGAGCGCCCCGATCCGGGTGTCGGTGTCACCGGCCACGGCCGCCTGCCGGGCGGCGCGCTGTGCATGCCGGGCCGCCGCTGCCAACTCCCCGCACAGCAGGCCCCGTACGGCCGCCCAGTGGTGCAGCCAGGCCTCCGCCTCGGGATCACCGGCCGCGTCCCGCAGGCCTTCCTCGATCAACGCGTGGGTACCGTGCAGAGCTTGACCGGCGTTGCGCAGCAGGACCAGTCGTGCCCGCACCCGCTGCCGGGCCGAGCCCGAACCGGCGAGGACGGTCTCGGCCGCCTGCCCCGCCTCCTCCAACTGCCCGGCGTCACAGGCGTATTCGGCCGCCGCCAGCAGCCGGTCGGCGTGCTCGGCCGGGCGGTCGCCCGGAGTGCGCAGGGCGGCGAGCCCGGCCAGTTCGAAGGCCGCGTCGGGGTCACCGTCGCGGCGGGCGGACTCGGCCGCGGCCAGCAGGGTGTGGGCGGTGGTCTCGTCCTCGTAGGGGTGGGCGAGCGCGAGGTGCCGGGCCCGCTCCACGGGATCGGTGACCGCGCGGGCCAGCAGGGCGTGCGCCTGTCGGCGGCCGTACTCGGGAGCGTCCGCGTAGACGGCGGCCCGGAGCAGCGGATGCCGGAAGCGGACGGTCCCGCGGGCGTCGGCGGTTGCGACTCCGAGCCGTTCGGTCTCCGCCAGGTCGGCGGCCGGATCGTCGAACCCGGCCGCGCGCAGCAGCGTGAGCGTGGGGTGCGCGGCGGCGCTCGTGACGAGGAGGGTGTGCCGGGTGCGCTCCGGCAGGGTGCGCACCCGTTCCAGCAGCAGGGTGCGCAGCCGGTGCGGCACGGGCAGCGTCCGACCGAGGCCGACGGCCGCCGTGTCGCGCGGGGCCGCCCGCCCCAACTCCAGGGCGTACCAAGGGTTTCCGGCGGCCGTGTCCTGGACGGCCCGCAGTACCGCCGGTGGCAGGTCGGCGGGCAGCAGTCGTGCCACCTCGTCGTCCGTCAGTGGTGGCACGGGCAGTTCGACGGTGCCGGGCGGGCAGCAGCGCGGCCGTTCGGGCTGCTCGCCGTCCGCCACCCGCTCGGCGGTCACCACTCGTACGTCGAGGCCCTCGACACGGCGTACGACGAAGGCGAGCACCTCGACGGTCTGTTCGTCGAGCCACTGGAGGCCGTCGAGGGCCAGCAGCACCGGGCCGGTGGCGGCGAGGGCGCGCACCACGTCGAGAACGGCGACACGGACGGCGAGCCGGTCACGGTCGCCGTCCGGTACCTCGCCGCGCAACAGGGCGGCCCGCAGGGCCAGTTGGGGTTCGGGTGCCAGGGCATCGAGGTAGCTCTCCGGCACCCGCGCGAACAGGTCGACGAGACCGGCGAACGGGAGTCGGGCGTCCTCCTCGGCGGGCGAGCAGTGCAACACCGTTCCGGACGGCTGGAGTTGGGCGTCCGAGGACACCACGAGGGCGGCCACCAGCACGGACTTGCCGATCCCCATCGGACCGTGCAGCAGCACTCCCTGACGGTCCGTCAACTCGTGGCGGGCGGTGCCGATCAGCTCGTGGCGCATGTGTTCATGACAACCGTTGCGGATTCCGCTTGTCAATGACGGTCCGGGGCGACGGGCGGACACTGTCCATCGAGTGGCGCATGATCTCCATTTCGGACGGGTTCGGTGGCGTGCTTTCGGCACTGAGGCCGACCAAATGTGCGGGAAACGGCCCATCGCCCGTACAACGGCCTGGTCAGCGGATGTACCGAGGAAGTGGGAGAGAACGATGACTGATCACGGAGCCGATCTGGTGATCCGGGCCGGGGCGATCCACACGCTGGTCCCCGGCCAGGCCCCGCAGCGGGCGCTGGCCGTGCGCGGCGACCGCATCGCGGCGCTCTCGCCCGACCCCGGCGGACTCGACCACCTGGTGCGCCCGCACACCACCGTGCACGACCTGCCCGGCGCCACCGTGCTGCCCGCCTTCGACGACACCCACACCCACCTGATCTACGCGGCGCTCGGCGCGCACGACGTCCCGGTCCACGAGGCCCACGACATCCCCGAGTTCCTGGAGCTGATCCGGGAGCGCGCGAAGACGACCCCCGAGGGCGAGTGGATCCGCACCACCACCAACTGGCAGGAACTCAACCTCTCCGAACGCCGCATGCCCACCGCCGCCGAACTCGACACGGCCACCGACCGGCACCCCGTGCTGGTCAAGCGCGGCGGCCACAACGACGTCGTCAACAGCTACGCGCTGCGCCTGGCCGGCATCACCGAGGACACCCCCGTACCGCCGGGCGGTGTCATCGGCCGCGACACCGACGGCAGGCTCGACGGGCGGCTCATCGACAACGCCATGGGCCTGGTGGAGCGCCTGGTCCCGGCCCCGGACCGGGCCCAGCGGATCGACGGGCTGCGACTGGCCACCGCCCAGTACGCGGCCACCGGCATCGGCACCGTGCGGGACTGCGCGGTCGGCCTTGAGGACTACGCCGTACTGCTGGCCGCCCGTGAGGCGGGGGCGCTCGGCATCCGGGTGCGGGCCCTGATCTCGGCGCTCGGCATGACCGACGCGGCCCAGGTCGCGGACCTGCTCGACGCCATGGAGAAGTGGCGCGACGACTCCGACCCGTGGCTGCGGGTGTGGGGCGTGAAGTTCGGGCTCGACGGCGGCCTGGAGGCCGGGGCCACGGAGGAGCCGTACGCCTGTGACCACGCCTTTTCCGGGACGCTGATCTGGGAGCCCGACGCGCTGGTGGAGGCCGTCGAGGCCGTGGTCCGGCGCGGCTGGCGGGTCGGCACCCACGCCTACGGCGACCGCGCGGTCCGCACCCTCCTCGACGTCTACGAGCGGGTCCTCGCCCGCAACCCCGGACTGCCCGCAGGCACACTCGTCATGGAGCACGGAGGTCTCGCCGGACCCGAACAGCGGGCCCGCGCCGTCGAGTTGGGCATCCCCGTCACCATCCAGCAGCCGCTGCTCCACGACACCGCCGAGGTGGAGGAGGGCTTCTGGGGCCCGGAGCGCGTCGCCCGCCTCTTCCCCGCCCGCGGCTGGATCGACCTCGGCGCCCAGGTCAGCGCCGGATCGGACTTCCCCGTCGGCCAGTTCGGCGCCATGCGCTCGGTCTACGGCATGATCACGCGCCAGACCGTCATCGGCCCCAAGGGCCCCGAGCACGCCATCACCTACGACGAGGCCCTCACCCTGCACACCGCCAACGCGGCGCTGCTGCTGGGCGACCAGAATCTGCGCGGCACGCTGAGCCCGGGGCGCCTGGCGGACCTCACCGTGTGGGAGCAGGACCCCGCCCGTTGCCCGAGCGACGCCCTGCGCGACCTGAACCCGCTGCACACGTTCGTGGGCGGCGGTCTCGTCACCCGGTAGCCGTCCCGTCAGGCGGCCGGCATCGTCCTGATCGCCGCGATGTCGAACTGGAGCCGTACCTTCTCGCTCACCATCGCACCGCCCTCGGCCAGCCGGGAGTTGTAGGTCAGGCCCCAGTCGGAGCGGTCGATCGTGGTGGTGCCGTCGAAGCCGACCCGTTCGACGCCGAACGGGTCGGTGACATGTCCGATGTAGGTGAGCTCCAGGACGACGGGACGCGTGGCGTCCTTGATGGTGAGGTCACCGAGCATGCGGTAGACATCGTTGCCAGACATTTGCACCGCGGTACTGGCGAAACGCATACGCGGATAGGTCGCGGAGTCCAGGAAGTCCCGGCCCACCAAGTGGGCGTCGCGCTGTTCCACACCGGTGTCGACACTGCCCGTCGACACCACGATCTCGGCCTGTGAACGGGCGGGGTTGCGGCCGTCGAAGTAGAGCCGGCTTTTGTATTCGGCGAAGGACCCGCGCACGGTCGTCACCATGGCGTGCCGGACGGAGAAACCGATCCGGCTGTGCGCGGGGTCGATCATCCACTCTCCGGTCAGCGCCGCCAGGGCGGGATCGGGCAGGCCGGAGGAGGTGAACGCCGGTGGGGCGGCGGGGCGTTGCGGAACTGTGGGGGATGCCGGGCGGCGGAGGGGCGCAGCACGGTTGAACAGGTTCATGCTTCACGTAGTTACTGCACGGGGGAAATCGCCGCAAGCCTTCAAGGCGAATCGACAGCGGCGCGAATCGGCACCGACACGCTTAAATACCGCCACCTCGTCGGCCGTTCCACATTTCCCACACATATTCGCCACTCGAAAAACGACGACCGTCAATTCGGCGCGCTGTTCCACGCACTGTTCAGCGCATCGGGAAGCCGAACGAATAACCCTGCTGCTTCAGCCACGGCAGGATCTCGCGCAGCGCGGCCACGGTCTCGGAGCGGTCGCCGCCGGCGTCGTGGAACAGGATGGTCGGCCCGTTGGGCAGTTCGCTCTTGACGGTGGTGACGATGGCGCCGGTGCCGGGGAGTTCGAAGTCCTTGGAGTCGACGTTCCACCCCAGCGGGCGCATGCCCTGCGCGGCGGCGAGATGACGGCTGTACGGCGTGAACGCGCCGCCCGGCGCCCGGTAGTACAGCGGCCGTACGCCCCCGGAGGCCTTGGTGATCATGGCGGCGGCGTTCAGGATCTCCTGCTTCTGGTAGGACTCGGACTTCTTGTCCATGGTGGTGTCGTGCGACACCGAGTGGTCGCACAACCGGTGTCCGGCCGCGACGACCGCCTTGACCAGGTCGGGGTGGGCCTCGGCCATCGGGCCGACCATGCAGAAGGTGGCCTTCACCCCGTACTCCTTGAGTACTTGGAGCACCTGCGGTGTCCAGGTCGGGTCGGGCCCGTCGTCGATGGTGATGTTGACGCCCCGCGCGCCCTTGTCGGAGGCGTGCACGATCTCCGCCGACACGGCCGCGATCCGAGCGGGGGCCGAACTGGCGGCGCCGGGACGCGCGTTGGCGCCGCCCCGCTGCGCGTCGACCACACCGGCCTGCGCGGTCCACACCGAGGTGGCCGCCGCCACCGCCGTCACACCGACCGCCGCCGCGAGTACCCGCCCGTACCAACCCCGCCCGCCATGACGTGCCATGTCCGCCCTGTTCCCTGTCCTGTTGTCCGGTTCCGTGCATTCGTCAGGACGGGATAAACGAGCGGAAGGATCCCGCTGTTACGGATTACGGACAATTTCGTGGGACGGGGAGCACGACAACCGATCGAGCCGGGCGAACAGTTGACCGTCGCGACGTGCCGGGGCCGCGGGGTGCGGTCCCGGCACGAAGGCGAGGAGGCTGTCGATCGGACAGTTCAAATCACATCGGACGGTTCATTCGCATTGGGCGGGCGGCGTGGGCTTCTTGCCTATCTTGATCGAGACCGAGGACCCGGTGGGCAGTACGGTGCCCGCGCTCGGAGACTGCGAACTCACCGTCTTGAAGTGGTCGCAGTCGACCACGCTGCCGACGGTGCCGAGGACGTATCCGGCAGCCGCGAGATCCTGCCCGGCCTGCGCCTGCGAGTCACCCACCACGTCGGGCACGGTCGTCACACCTGCCACCGAGGCCGACACGGACGCCAGGCCCCGGCTGTATCCGGTGTCCGACGACGTGTCGACGACCGTCACACTCCAGCCCACGGTCCCGGTCTGGTTGATGAACACCGACTGCGATCCGCCGCCGACCGGGAAGACGGTGGTCGACGGGTTGAAGCCCGGCCCGCTGATCACCAGCGCGTCCTCGGAGGTATTGGCGACACAGTCCGCGCTCCACTGCACCAGCGCGTTCTGACCGTAGAGCACGGGAGAGGGCGTCACCGTGATGCTGGCGGTCGCGGTGACCGCGCAGTTCAGCCCGGGATCGTCCGCGTAGGCGGGTGTCACGGCGAACGCGGTGGCCACCAGCGCCGCCACGACGAGCACCACCGCCTTCGGCGAGCGCGCCACCCGGACCGCCCACCTCCGCAACCCCGCCCTTGCCCCGGCGAGCACGCGGCGACGCGCCGGTTCCGATGCTTCTCTCATATCTCCCCCTAGGTGGTTGCACTCCGTACGCCGAGCGGCCCGGGGCCGTCGGCGACCGATGGCCAGCGTGCTGCACCCGCACCCGGAAGTCGCCCACGGATCCGCTCAGCGGAACGGCCGTGCGCCCACCCCCTCCTCTTGACGCCCGGCACCACCGCACCTAGCCTCGAACGAACACGTCTAGACAGGTAGGTCGACGATGGTGGACTCCCAGACTTCCCAGTCCCGGCAACTTCAGGTCGAGACCCACGGCCTCGATGTGATCGGCGACGACGAACGCAAAGGCACCCCGCGCACCCTGTTCTGGCCCTGGTTCGGGGCCAACGTCTCGATCCTGGGCCTGAGTTACGGCGCCTTCGCGCTCGGCTTCGGGATCTCGTTCTGGCAGGCACTCGTCGCCGGTGTGATCGGCATCGTGTTCTCCTTCCTGCTCTGCGGCTTCATCGCCGTCGCGGGCAAGCGCGGCTCCGCGCCCACGATGGTGCTCAGCCGCGCCGCCTACGGCGTGCGCGGCAACCGGCTGCCGTCGGCGATCTCCTGGATCCTCACCGTCGGCTGGGAGACCGTCCTCACCGCCCTCGCGACCATGGCCACCGCGACCGTCTTCAGCAGACTCAGCTGGGGCGGCGGCACCGAGACCAAGGTGGTCGCGCTGATCATCGTCGGCGCGCTCATCGTCGTCGGCGGAGTCATGGGCTTCGACCTGATCATGCGGCTCCAGACGGTCATCACCGTGGTCACCGCCGTGCTCACCGTCGTCTACATCGCCCTCGTCGCCGACCACATCCACTGGAGCACGGTCAGCGCCGTACCGGCGGGCTCCGCCCAGGAGTTCATCGGCGCGCTGGTGTTCATGATGACCGGCTTCGGCCTCGGCTGGGTCAACGCCGCCGCCGACTACTCCCGTTATCTGCCCCGGAGTTCGTCCAGCAGAGGCGTGATCGGCTGGACCACGTTCGGCGCCTCCGTCGCCCCGCTGCTCCTGCTGGTCTTCGGTCTGCTGCTCGCCGGTTCCTCCAGCACGCTCAACAAGGCGGTCGCCGCCGACCCGATCGGCGCGCTGACGACGATCCTGCCCACCTGGTTCCTGGTCCCGTTCGTCGTGGTCGCGGTGCTCGGCCTGGTCGGCGGCGCGGTCCTCGACATCTACTCCTCCGGCCTGGCCCTCCTCTCCGCGGGCCTGCGGGTGCCGCGCTACCTCGCCGCGCTCGTCGACGGCGTCCTGATGATCGCGGGCTCCGTCTACATCGTGTTCTTCGCCGACAACTTCCTCGGCCAGTTCATGGGCTTCCTCACCACCCTCGGCGTCCCCATCGCCGCCTGGTGCGGCATCATGCTCGCCGACCTCGCCCTGCGCCGCCGCGACTACGACGAGGGCGACCTCTTCCGCCCGACCGGCCGCTACGGCGACATCCAGCTCACGCCGCTCCTCCTCACCCTCGGCGCGACCGCGATCGGCTGGGGCCTGGTCACCAACACGGCCGCCAGCTGGCTGACTTGGCAGGGCTACCTCCTCGACCCGCTCGGCCTCGGCGGCAAGTCCGGTGCCTGGGCCTACGCCAACCTCGGCGTCCTGGCCGCGCTCGCGATCGGCTTCCTCGGCACCCTCGCACTGGGCCGCGCCCGCATCCGGCACCAGGAGGAGCAGGCCGCCAGCCCCGAGGCGGTGGCCGTCGTATGACCACCGCGCCCGGCCACCTCGCCGTCATCGACATGCAACGCGTCTTCGCCGAACCCGACAGCCCCTGGGCCACCCCCCGCTTCGAGGAGGCGGCGGCAGGCGTACGGCGACTGCTGCCGGCCTTCGCGGACGACGTCACCTTCACCCGCTTCGTCGCCCCCGCGAAACCCGAGGGAGCTTGGCAGGCCTACTACGACGTGTGGCCCTTCGCCCTCCAGCCGCCGGACGCCCCGCTCTGGCGACTGACCGACGAATTCGACGCCCAGGCACGGCACTTGGTGGACGCACCCACCTTCGGCAAGTGGACGCCGGCACTCGCCGAACGCGCCACCGCCGCCGGCCGCCTCTTCCTCGCGGGCGTCAGCACCGACTGCTGCGTCCTGTCCACGGCCCTCGCCGCCGCCGACGCCGGAGCGGAGGTCCTGGTCGTCTCCGACGCCTGCGCCGGTGTGGACGACGACTCCCACGCCAAGGCGTTGCACGTCATGGACCTCTACCGCCCCCTGATCCGGGTGGTCTCGGTCGCCGAGGTGGTCGGGGAGGCGCCATGAGCGGCGTCCAGCTCAAACACCAGCGCATCACCGAGGTCCTCGCCAAGGAGATCCGCAGCGGCCACCACCCCGCCGGTGAGCAACTGCCCGGCGAACACGCCCTGGCCCAACGCTTCGGAGTCAGCCGTACGACCGTCCGCGCGGCCCTCGCCGAACTCAGCGAGGCCGGCCTGATCGCCACCCGCACCGGCAAGGGCTCCTACGTCCTCTTCGACGGCCGCCCACTGGACGACAGCCTCGGCTGGGCCCACGCGCTCGCCACCCAGGGCATCGAGACCCGGGTCAGGACGCTCGCCGTGGACGCCAGACGGGACGAGGAACTGGCCCGTCAACTCACCCTGAACACCAGCGAGTTCGTGTGCGTCGAGCGGATACGCGAACTGGTCGCGGACGCCGTCGTCGTGTCGTACGAACGCAGCTTCCTGCCGCCCGTGCCCGGAGTGCGGGACCTGCCGTCGCGCGGGCTCGGGCAGGAGTCGCTGACCGATGTGATGCTCCGGGCCGGGCTGCGGCCCGACCACGGCGAACAGCGGGTCGGCGGGCGGCGGATCGACGGCCGGGAGGCGGAGCTGCTGCGCCGCGAACCGGGTGACTGGTTCCTCGACACGCGCCGCACCAGCCGGGCCGCCGACGGCTCCTTCGTCGAACATGTCGTGAGCCTCCTGGACCCCGACCACTTCCAACTCACCCTCGCCTTCGGCTGAACCGCTGAACCGCCGAACCGCCGAACCATTGAACCCGCCCCGGAAAGTACCCATGACCCTCCAGAGCCGCGCCACCGGAGCCCTCCACGGACTCGCCCTCGGCGACGCCCTCGGCATGCCCACCCAAATGCTGTCCCGCCCACAGATCACCGCCCGCTACGGCCCCTTCCTCACCGGCTTCCACCCGGCCGACCCCGACCATCCGCTGGCCGCCGGAATGCCGGCCGGAGCCGTCACCGACGACACCGAACAGGCCCTGCTGCTGGCCGAGTTGCTGCTCGACGGCAAGGGGCGCGTGGACCCGGCGGAACTCGCCCGGCGCCTGGTCGCCTGGGAGGACGACATGCGGGCCCGCGGCTCCCTGGACCTCCTCGGCCCGTCCACCAAGCGCGCCGTCGAGCAGGTCCTCGCGGGCACCCCCGTCGACGAGGTGGGACGCTACGGCACCACCAACGGCGCGGCGATGCGCATCGCCCCCGTCGGCATCGCGACGCCGATCACGGACCCGGCCGTGCTGGTGGACCGGGTGGTGGAGGCGAGCAACCTCACCCACAACACCGGGGTCGCGCTCGCCGGTGCCGCGGCCGTGGCCGCCGCCGTGAGCGCGGGAGTTGACGGGGCGTCGGTTCCCGAGGCGGTCGAAGTGGCCGTATCGGCGGCCCGGTTGGCGGCGGGACGCGGCCACTGGGTGGCCGCCGCCGATGTCGCCGAGCGGATCGTGTGGGCGACCGGGCTGGTACGGGGTCTCACCCGGGCCCAAGTCTGCGAGCGGGTCTACGAGTTGGTCGGGACAAGTCTGGCCACGCAGGAGTCCGTACCCGCAGCCTTCGCCGTCCTGGCCGCCTGCCCCGACGACCCCTGGCAGGCCGCGCTGCTCGCGGCATCCGTCGGCGGCGACTGCGACACGATCGCGGCGATCGCGGGAGCCGTCGGCGGCGCCTGCCACGGAGTGGACGCCTTCCCGGCCGACGCGCGGGAGACGCTCGTCCGCGTCAACCCAGCGCTCGACCTGGATGCCACGGCGTCGGCACTGCTGGGGCTGCGGGAGGGGGCGTGAGCGGGCGGGCGCCGCGCCTCGGCAACGACGTCGGCGACCTGGACGCCATGGTCGCGACCCTGCCCGGCCCACGGGAGCGGACATGACCGCACGGCTCTGGCACCTCGGCAACGTCGTCGTCGACCTCGTCCTGGAGGTCCCCGCCCTTCCGGAGCGCGGTGGCGACGTCCTCGCCACCCGCACCGAGCGCACCCCCGGCGGCGGCTTCAACGTGATGGCCGCCGCCGCCCGCCAGGGCCTCCCCGTGACCTACGCCGGAGCCCACGGCACCGGAGCCTTCGGCGACCGGGCCCGCGCCGCGCTGCGCGCCGAGGGCATCGACGTCCTCCTCGCCCCACACCCGGAAGCGGACACGGGCTTCGTGGTCTGCCTGGTCGACGCGGACGGCGAGCGCACCTTCGTCACCAGCCCCGGCGCCGAGGCCACCCTCGTTGCTGCCGACCTCGTCGAACTCCGGCCCGGTGCGGGTGACTTGGTGTACGTCACCGGATACAGCCTGCTGTACGACAGCAATCGGGCGGCCCTGCTCGACCTCCTGCCCCGACTGGATCCGGCCGTCACGCTGGTCGCCGACCCGGGCCCGTTGGCGGCGGAAATCCCGCGCGACGCCCTGGAGTCGCTGCTCGCCCGCGCCGACTGGTGGAGCTGCAACGCCCGCGAGGCCGCGCTGCTCACCGGCGTCGATGACGTGGCCGAAGCCGCCCGCATCCTCCAATCCCGGCTGGGGCGCGGCTCGGTGCTCGTCCGTACCGGCCCCGACGGTTGTGTCGTGCGCCACGGCGGACGTCTCGTCCCCGTCCCGGGGTTCGCCGTGGACGCCGTCGACCTCAATGGCGCGGGTGACGCGCACACCGGTGTCTTCATGGCCGCCCTGGCCCGGGGGCTCGACCCGGTGGCCGCCGCCCGCCGGGCCAACGCGGGTGCCGCTCTCGCGGTCACCGCGCCGGGCCCGGCGACCGCGCCGGACGCGGCACGACTGGACGCCTTCCTGAACTAGCCGTCCGTAAAGGTCAGTTGCCGTCCCGGCGGGAGACCTCGACGTTCTCCAGGATGCCGATCGCGTCCGGCACCAGGACCGCCGCCGAGAAGTAGGTGCTCACCAGGTAGGAGATGATCGCCTGCTCGTTGATGCCCATGAACCGTACGTTGAGGCCCGGTTCGAGCTCGTCCGGGATGCCCGTCTGGTAGAGGCCGATCACGCCCTGGTCGTCCTCACCCGTGCGCATCGCGATGATCGATGACGTACGGGACGCGCTGACCGGGATCTTGCCGCACGGCAGCAGCGGTACTCCGCGCCAGGCCGGCAGATGGTGGCCGCCGACGTCGATACCGCTGAAGTAGACGCCCCGCTTGTTGCACTCCCGGCCGAACGCGGCGATCGCCCGTGGATGCGCGAACAGGAACCGGGTGTCGCGCCGCATGCTCAGCAGCTCGTCCAGGTCGTCGGGGGTCGGCGGCCCGGAGTGGGTGGAGATCCGCTGATCGTAGTCGGCGTTGTGCAGCAGCCCGAAGTCCCGGTTGTTGACCAGCTCGTTCTCCTGCCGCTCGCGCAACGCCTCGACGGTCAACCGGAGTTGCTGCTGGGTCTGGTTCATCGGCTGGTTGTAGAGGTCGGTGACGCGGGAGTGCACCTTCAACACGGTCTGGGCGACGCTGAGTTCGTACTCGCGCGGCGCGAGGTCGTAGTCCACGAACGTGCCCGGCAGGTCCGGCTCGCCCACATGCCCGGCGCTGAGCGCGATCGCCGCCTCGCCGAAGGTGTTGAGCGGACCGGGCTCGTCCCCGGCGCGCGCCTCGACATGCGCGCGCAGCTCCGCGTGCCGGTCCGCGACCGCCTGGTACGCCGCGTGCGGCAGCGCCAGTACCGTGGTGGCGGTCGCCGCGCGGGCCGTGAACTCCCAGGAGCCGTCGGGTTCGGCGAGCACCTGGCCGCCGAAGGTGTCACCGTCGGCCAGCAGCCCGACGACCGCCTCGTCGCCGTAGGGACCCTCCCCGAGCTGCTCCACCTTGCCGTGCGCGACCAGGTACACCGAGTCGGCGGGCTGGCCCGCCTGGACGATCAACTGCCCCGGTGCGTAGTCCCGTTGCTCGAACCGCTCGGCCAGAGCGCCGAGCGCGTCGTCGTCCGCGAAGCCGCGCAGCAGCGGCAGTTCGCTCAACTCGGCCGGGACGACCCGCACTTGCGCACCGGTCTGCACGAACGTCACCCGTCCGTCGCCGCGTGTGTACGACAGCCGGCGGTTGACGCGATAGGTGCCGCCGGGCACGTTCACCCAGGGCAGCATCCGGGTCAGCCACCGGGAACTGATCCCCTGCATCTGGGGTTCGGACTTGGTCGTGGTCGCCAGAGTGCGTGCCGCGGCGGTTCCGAGGCTCTGCTGTTCCCGCTCCTCGGCGCCCGCCTCGGGCGCGGTACCGGTCTCGACCGACATGGTGCCTTCTCTCCTGTCGCACGGCTGACGGAATGCCTGCGTCCCGTCACGTTCCGTGCGTACAGCTACCCGTCATCGGTCACGACGAGTGATGATCCGGGACGGCGGTCGAGGCACATGCCGATCGCACGTGCCTCCGCACGACCCCCGGTTGACCCGGCATCACCCTTTCGGGGTATCCGATCCGAGATGGCTCAGAGCGTCTTGCCGGGATTGAGGATCCCGTGCGGATCGAAGGCGTCCTTGAGCCGCCGCTGCAACGCGTGGGCGGTGGGCCCGAGTTCGTCCGCCACCCACTGCCGCTTCAGCACGCCCACACCGTGCTCACCGGTCAGCGTCCCGCCGAGCCGCAGCGCCAGCGCGAAGATCTCGCCCGCCGCCTCCCAGGCCGCGTCCGGCAGCCGGTCCAGGGCGGGATCGACCACGATGATCGGATGCAGGTTGCCGTCCGCCGCGTGCGCGAGCGTGTAGACGGGCACGGCATGACGGGCCGAGATCGCGCGGATCTCGCTGACCGCCTCCGCGAGCCGGGAGCGGGGCACGGCGATGTCCTCGATCAGCGGCCGGCCCAGCCGCTCCAGCGCGGGCAGGGCGAGCCGGCGGGCCGCGAGCAGCGCCTCCGCCTCCACCGGATCCGCCGTCGTCTCCACGGTCGTGGCCGTCACCGCGAGCACCCGCGCGACCTGTTCCGCCTCGGCGCCCGCCCCGGCCCCGTCGCACTGCACCAGCAGCAGTGCCGCACCCCGCGCGCCCAGCGCCGGGTCGACGGCGTGCAGCACCGGCCCGTCGAGCAGCTCCGCGAGCGCCGGTACGACCCCGGCCCGCCCGATCGCGTACGACGCCTCGGCCGCCGCCTCGAACGAGTCGAAGTACGCGGCGACCGTGGCCGTCGCCACCGGAACCGGGCGCAGCCGCAGGGTCGCCGACGTGATGACGGCCAGAGTGCCCTCGGAGCCGGTCAGCAGCGCGGTGAGGTCGTAGCCGGTGACCCCTTTGACGGTACGGCGGCCGGTCGTGACCACCGTCCCGTCGGCGAGGACGGCCTCCAGACCGAGCACGCTGTCCCGCGTCACCCCGTACTTCGCGCACCGCAGCCCGCCGGCGTTGGTCGCGATGTTCCCGCCGATCGTCGAGATCGCCGCACTCGCCGGATCGGGCGCGTACCGCAGTCCGTGCTCGGCCGCCGCCCGGTCCAACTCGGCGGTGATCACGCCCGGTTCGACCACGGCGAGCTGGTCGTCGGCCGAGAGTTCCAGGATGCGGTTCATCCCGGACAGGTCGAGGACGAGCACGCCCTCACCGGCCGACGCCCCGCCCGACAGGCCGGTGCCCGCGCCGCGCGGCACCACCGGCACCCGCAGCGCGTTGGCGTGCCGGAGCGTGACGGTCACGTCCTCGGTGCGCCGGGCGTGCACCACGGCCAGCGGGACACCGTCCGGCCGGGTACCGGAACGGTCCGTGGTGTGCGCGGCCAACGTGCGGGGATCCGTGGCCAGTTGGTCGGGTGGCAGATCCCGGGCGAGCAGACCGAGGAGCCGGGCGGCGGCGGTGGGGGTGGTCGGGGGAGCTGTGGTCACGGGTTCCGTACCTTCACTGTGCGTGCCTTCACGGATTCAGCGCCTTCGTTCCGATCGCGAGCAGGGAGATGTCCTCCTGAGGCGCGTGCACGGGCGCGCACTGGATGTCCCGGAAGTGCCGCTCCAGCGGATTGCCGCGCGCGAGACCGGGATTCCCGAGCAGCCGTACCGCCAGCTCCACGGCCCGTACGCCGTGCCGGTCGGCCAACACCCTTGCCCCCAGAGCCTGTTCGGGGGCGTACGAGGTGTCGCCGGCGTCGACGCGCGCCGCTCCGCCGAACACCAGCTCCTCGGCGGCGGTCAGCAGCACCTCGATCTCCCCGGCGGTCCTGCGGAACCGTTCCGTACGGGCCACCGGATGGCCGAGGTTGGCGGGGACGCGCTCGTGGGCGAACGTGTGGAAGAAGGACTGCGCGGCCCGCGCGACCCCCAAGTAGAGGGCCGCGAGCGGGAGATGGAGGGCCGCGCCCGCCCGGTTGTCCTGCTCGGCCGCCGCACCGTACGGGCCGATGCCGATGACGTGCTCGTAGGGGATCTCCACGTCCCGGAACGTCACGTCGTGGCTGCCGCTGGCCCGCAGCCCCAACTGGTCCCAGCGACCCGTGATGTCGATGCCGGGGGAGCCGCCGGGGACCAGGAAGGTGCCGACGCGCGGCTCCGGTTCGTCGGTGGTGGCCCACACCAGGAACCAGTCCAGGCCCTCCGCTCCGGTCACGAAGCGCTTGGTACCGCTCAGCGACCAGCCGTCCGGGGTGCGCCGGGCGAGCGTCGAGGGGAGTCCGCCCCGCGCGGGGGAGCCCAACTCGGGCTCCACGCGCGCGTGGTTGACGAGTACCGGCCGTTCGAAGGACTCCTTGACGAGCCGCGCGTACAACTCCTCGGGCCAGTGCGGCTGTACGGCCTGCCGGGCGTGCGTGTTGAGGGTCATCGCCGCGATCAGGGCGACGGACGGGTCGCCCTGCCCGATCCGGTGCAGGATGCGCGCGCTCTCTTCCACGCGGGCGCCCCGACCGCCGTACTGCTTCCCGATGGTCGCGGTGAGGAGTCCGGCCTCGTGGGCGATCCGGAGGGATTCGGCGGGGAAGGCGCCCGACTGGTCGTAGCCTGCGGCCAGTTCGGCGATGCGGGCGGTCACAGGGCCTTCTCCAGGTCGGAGTTGAGTGCGGTGGTCCAGAAGGACTTCACGTCCAAGTGCTCCTTCAGCGCGCCGAGTTCGGTGAAGGCGTCGGCCACCTTCTGCTGCGAGGCGATCGTGTCGTCGCCGACCGTCCTGGCCTGGGTCGGGCGCTGCTTCTGCGCGGCGACCAGGTCCGACTTGGCCTGCGCCACGGGCTGGTGGGTGGCGTCGGCGGTGACCTTCGCGAAGCCATCCACGTGGCCGTCACGGACGTAGGCGTACGCCTTGGTGATCCGGGCGATCAGATCCGCCGCGGCGGCCTTCTGGGCGGGGCTCTTCAGGACGCTGTCACGGGCGGACCAGAGGAAGTTGCCGGACAGGATGTCCGCGCCGGAGCCGACCGTGCGGGCGCCCTGCTGGTGGGCCGTGATGATCGACGTGCCGTAGGAGGCGAAGGCGTCGATGGAGCCGCCGTTCAGGGCCGCGAGGCCGTCGTTGGGCAGCAGCGGCTTGGCGTCGATGTCCGACCACGTGAGGCCGGCCTGCTTCAGCAGTTCGTAGAGGAAGTAGTGGGCGGTGGTGTTCTGGACGTAGCCGACCTTCTTGCCCTTCAGACCGGCGATGTCCGTCACCTTCGAGCCCTTGGGGACGACGACTTCCTGGTTGAGGGTGGTGCCGCGCTGGACGGCGACGACCTTGAAGTCGGGCTTGCCGTCGGCGGCCGAGAAGATGGGTGGGATCTCGCTGGAGGAGGCGAGGTCCAGGGCTCCGGCGCGGACGGCCTGGAGCTGCTTGTCGCCGCCCGGGAAGAGGTTCCACTTCACCTTGTACGGGGTGTCGTCGAGGTGGGCGTACTTGAGGACGGCCTCGTCGACCTTCCAGCCGGTGTCACCGACCCGCAGGGTCACGGAGGAGACGTCGGAGGAAGTGGAGTCGGCCGTCGCGCTGCCTCCGCAGGCCGCGGCGAAGGGCAGGAGGAGGGCGAGGGCGGCGGTGGACGCGCGCAGGGTGTGACGCAACAACACGGGGTCTCCATAAGGGGGTTCGCAATCAGAGGGGGACGGACGGTCAGGCGGCGTGCGAGGTGGTCGCCCGGTGGGCGAGTTCCTGGCGGACCAGGGGCAGGACGTGACGGGCGTAGTCGATCGCGTCGTTGAGCGGGTCGTAGCCGCGGATCGAGAGCAGGTCGCAGCCGATGTCGACGTAGTCGAGGAGTGCCTGGGCGACCGTCTCGGGCGTGCCCACAAGGGCAGTTGAGGCACCGGCCGCGTTGGTGGCGACGGCGGGCGCGGTCCACAGGCAGCGGTCCTGGACTTCGCCGCGCTCAGCGATGTCGAGGAGACGCTGCGAGCCGACGTTCGCCGGGCGGCCGGTCGTGCGGTAGTGGCGGAGCAACTCGGTGTTCTTCGCCTGGTCCTTGAGGACACCGAGGGTGCGGTGGGCCTTCTCCCAGGCCAGTTCCTCGGTGGGCGCGATGATCGGCCGGAACGACACCCAGATACGGGGATGCGGGCGCCCGGCGGCATCCGCGACCGCGTTGACGGCGGCGATCTGCTCGGCCGTCTCCTTCAACGGCTCGCCCCACAGCCCGAAGATGTCGCCCTGCTGGCCCCCCACCCGGTACGCGTCCTGCGAGGAACCGCCGACCGAGATCGGGACCAGGCCGTTCACCGGCTTCACGTCCGAGTAGTAGCCCTCGAACCTGAAGTACTTGCCCTCGTGCGAGACGGGTCCCTCGGCCTGCCACACCTTCCGCAGGATCTGGATGTACTCGTCCGAACGCTCGTACCGCTCCTCCTTGTTGAGGTAGTCGCCCTCCCGGCGCTGCTCCTCGTCGCTGCCCCCGGAGATGATGTGCAGGGTGAGCCGGCCGTCGCTGATCTGGTCCAGGGTGGCCAGGGCGCGGGCCGCGTGGGTCGGGAAGATCACGCCGGGGCGGTGGGCGAGGATCGGGCGGATCCGCTCGGTGTGGGTGGCGACGAACTGGGCGATCTGGAAGGCGTCCGGCGAGGCCGAGTGGTAGGCGACCAGGGTGTGGTCGAAACCGCCGTCGTCCAGCGCGCGGGCGTACTTGCGGAGGTGGTCGGTGTCGAGACCGGTACGGCTCGACGCGGCGGGACCCGAGGCCCCGGAGTCGGTGTGGACGGCGCTGATGAACTCGACAGGCATGAGCAACTCCTAGGACGTGAAGGTCACTTGATCAGGGAGGCGTCGGTGGACTTGGCCACGTCCACGTTCGGGTCGAGGACGCCGATGCTGTTCATGAGGTCGGCGACCTGCTGGACGGTGGCGTTGACGTCCGAAGTGATCGGCAGCACCTGGCTGTAGGCGGCCGAGGCGAGGGCCTTCGCCACCGAGGCATCGGCGCCGTTGCGCTGCTCGATGGCCTTCGCGTACGCGTCCTGGTGGGTGCTGGTCCACTTCAGTGCCGTACTCAGGCGGTTGAGGAAGTCGCTCAGGGCGGTCTTCTTCGCCGAGTTGGCGAGGGCCTTCTCGGAGGCGTTGACGAAGCCGATGCCGCTGACCCGGCCGTCCCCGCCGTCGACGAGGAGCCTGCCGCCCTGCTCCAGACCGACGGCCTGGTAGACGCCGAAGGTCGCCCAGATCTTGATCTTCCCGGAGGCGAACGCGGCCTGCGCGTCGGTCGGCAGCAGGTACTGCACCTTGACGTCCTTGTAGCTGAGCCCGTTCTGCTTGAGGACGTTGGCCAGCAGATACTCCGAGACGCTGCCCTTCGCCGAGGACACCACGACCTTCTGGCCCTTGAGGTCCTTCACGCTGTCGATCCCGGAGTCCTTGCGGACGACGATCCCGACGTGCGTGCCGTCGTTCTTGAGGGCGGCCACGTTCTTGATCTTGACACCGCCGCTCAGCGCCTGGAGCGCGGGCAGGTCGGCGGAGAACCCGGTGTCGGCCGCGTCGGCCTGCACGGCCTGATAGAGCGGGGCCGCGCCCTGGAACTCGGCCCACTTCACCTTGTACTTGGCGCCCTTGAGCGCGTCCGAGGCGGCGATGATCGTCTGGAGGGTCTTGGCCTGGTCGCCGATGGTGAGGGTGACCTGTCCGCCGGAGGCGGTGTCCGCCGAGGAGTTGCCGCCGCAGGCGCTCAGCGCCAGCAGGGCGGTCAGGCTCAGGGAGGCGGCGGCGATTCTGCGGATCACGAGGGGGTTCCTTCCAGGGTGCGGGTCACGCCGAGCCAGTTCAGGAGGCGGGCGCGCAGGGTCACGAACTCGGGGGCGGTCAGATCACGGGGGCGGGGCAGGTCGACGGTCAACTCGTGGGCGATACGCCCCTCGTCCATCACCAGCACGCGGTCGGCGAGCAGCAGCGCCTCCTCCACGTCATGGGTAACCAGGAGGATCGCGCACCCGTGCAGCCGCCACAGCTCGGCGACGAGCGCCTGCACCTTGCCCCGGGTCAGCGCGTCCAGCGCGCCGAACGGCTCGTCCAGGAGCAGGAGTTCGGGCTCCCGGACCAGGGCACGGGCCAGCGAGACGCGCTGGGCCTGACCGCCGGACAGTGTCTTCGGCCAGACGGTCGCGCGCTCCGCGATGCCGACCTCGTCCAGCGCCTTGAGCGCGAGCGCCCGGTCCGGGCGGCCCGGCAGGCCGAGCACGACGTTGCGCCACACCTTCAACCAGGGCAGCAGACGCGGCGATTGGAAGGCCGCGCTGCGCCGCGCGGGCACGGTCACCTCGCCGCCGATCTCGTCGTCGAGCCCCGCGAGGATCCGCAGCAGCGTCGACTTGCCGCAGCCGCTGTGCCCGAGCAGGGCCACGAACTCGCCCTCACGGATGTCCAGATCCAGCGCGTGCAGCACGGTGTTGCCGTCGAAGGCCCGCGAAAGGCCCCGTATCTCCACGGAGTTGGCCATGACTACGCCTCGCCCTCGAAGTTGGCCCGCCAGGTCAGCAGGCGGCGCGACAGGATCCGTACGGCGAAGTCGCAGGCCAGCCCGAGCAGCGCGTACACGACGAGGCAGAGCACGATGACGTCGGTGCGGAAGTACTGCTGAGCGTTGCTCATCAGATAGCCGAGCCCCGCGTCCGCGTTGATCTGCTCGGCGAAGACCAGCGCCAGCCAGGCGGTCGACAGCGCGTACCGGAGTCCCACGAGTGCCCCGGGCAGCGCGCTCGGCAGGATGACGTACTTGATCAGACCGAACCGGCCGAGCCCCATCATCCGCGCGGCCTCGACGAGTTGGGCGTCGGTGGAGCGGATGCCGCCGTAGATGTTGAAGTACAGCGGGTAGGTCACACCGAGGGCGACCAGGGCGATCTTCGGGGTTTCCTCGATGCCGAACCAGACGATGAACAGCGGGATCAGACCCACCCAGGGGATGGCCCGGAACATGCCCATCGAGGAGTCGATGACGTCCTCGCCGAGCCGGAACAGCCCGGCGACCAGCGACAGGACGAGCGCGACGCTCGCGCCGATGAGGAATCCGATGGCGGCACGGCGGCCCGACGCGGCGATGGCGCGCGGGAGTTCACCGTCCTTCGTCAGGTCGACGGCCTGTCGGATGACGTCGACGGGGGAGGCCAGCACGGACTCGGGGAGCACTCCGGTGGCGGAGGTGATGAACCAGAGCAGTACGAGGCCGACCGGTCCTGCGGCCCGCCGCACGGAGCGCGGGACGGTGAAGCGGCGGGCGGTCTTCGCCCGGCCCCGGATGGTGACGCGGGCGGACTGCTCGGGAGCGCGTTCCGTCCGGTGCGGCAGCAGCGCCGCGTCCAGTGGTTTCGTCGTCATGGCTTGCCTCCCGTCGCCGCCGGGCGGGCGGGATCGGCGGACCAGGCGGACCAGGAACCGGGAAAGAGCGTGGCCTCGAACCCGGCGATCTCCAGCGCCGCGATCTGATGGGCGGCCGTGACCCCGGACCCGCAGTACACGCCGATGCGTGACGCGGCCCCGGCACCCCGCTCCTCGAACCGCTTGCGCAGTTCCTCGGGCGAGCGGAAGGTCCCGTCCGACGTCAGGTTCTCCCCGGTCGGCGCGGACACCGCCCCCGGGACGTGCCCCGCGCGCGGGTCCACCGGCTCGACCTCGCCCCGGTACCGCTCACCGGCGCGGGCGTCCAACAGCAGCCCGGACACGGCGAGTTCGGCGGCACCGTCCGCGTCGGTGATCGGCAGCGCACCCGCACGGAGGACGACGTCACCCGGTGCCGGATCGGCGGGGATCCCGGACTCCAGCGGCAGCCCGGCCGTGCGCCAGGCGCCCAACGCCCCGTCCAGCAGCGTCACTTCGTCGACACCGGCGTAGCGCAGGAGCCACCAGGCGCGGGCCGCCGCCGTGTTGCCGAGGTCGTCGTAGACCACGACGGGCCGCCCGCTCCCGATGCCCCAGCGGCGCGCCGATTCCTGGAGTTCCGCGAGGTCGGGCAGTGGATGCCGGCCGCCCTCCGGGCTTGCCGGTGCGGCCAGCTCGGTGTCCAGGTCGACGTAGACCGCGCCGGGGACGTGTCCGTCGGCGTAGTGGTCGCGGCCGTGGGGATCGCCGAGGGCCCAGCGGACGTCGAGGAGTACCGGCGGCCGCTCGGAGCGGAGGAGTTCGGCCAGCTCGGGGACCGTGGTCGTGACGCGGCGGCTCATGTCAACTCCTCGGCGATGGCGGGGAGTTCGGGGGAGAGGCGGAGCCGTTCGAGGAAGAGGACGACCGTGGCGGCGACGGTGCGGTGCAGGGCGTCGTTGAGGACGTCGTGCCGGCCGTCCACGAAGGTCACGGTGCGCACGTTCGAATGACCGTCGTAGACGTTCAGTGCCCGGTCGAGCGGGCTGATCGTGTCGTCCTTGCCGTGCAGGGCCAGCACCGGGACGCGTACCAGGTCCAGGCGCGGTTCCGGCAGTTCGGGAGTGTTGTCGATGGCACCCCGGCGGAACTCGGAGTCGTTGGTGAGGCGCCCCTGATGGGTCGGGCAGGCGGTGCGTGCCGCGGCCTCCTCCTCCCAACTCCCCGCGGTCCAGGCGCCGGTGGGCAGTCCGGCCAGGATCAGCGCGTCGATGCCCGCGGTCCCCTCGGCGGCGAGCTGTAGGGCGTAACGGGCGCCCGTGTCGGAGCCGACCAGCACCTTCGGGCCCGGCAGCGACTCGTCGGCGAGCAGCTTGGCGGCCTGCTCCAGTACGGCGGGGTCGGCGGCCGGGTCGCCGAGGGCGCGGACGCGGTAGGCGTCGTAGCCGAGCCGGCGGCCGAACCGTTCGTAGACACCGCCGTGTTCGCCCCGCCCGGCCAACACGATCAACGTGCCGCGCGCGGCGAGGCCTTCGGGTTCGTCCCAGGACGAGACGGAGTGAGAGGGCATGGGGTGACAACTCCCAACGAAGGGAAAACGAGGGAAAACTGGGGAAGAGGAGTGAAGAAGAGGGGGTACGCGGGGAAGAGCGCAGGCCGCGGCCGCCGTCACGTGTCAGTGCGCGGGGCGGACGTGAGCGGCGGGAACGCGGGGTGGGTGCCGGAGGACGGCGTCAGGTCAACGACAGCGCGCGCTGCACGCCACGCCGAAGTCAATGACTCGGCGCTGCGTCAGAAAGGCAGCGAAAGCGGTCGTGTGCAGCATGCGCTCATCATGACCGGCCCCGACCGATCGCGTCCAACGATGATTCCGCATCGAAATCGATCAGTTATCGCGATCGATGTCCGGAACGGCTACCGTCACCGGCATGCCCCAACCTGTCCTCGACATCGTGGCCCTGCGCAGCCTGACCGCGATAGCCGACTGCGGCGGCTTCCATCGCGCGGCCCGGGCCCTCGCCCTGAGCCAGTCCGCGGTCAGCCAGCATGTGCGCAGGCTGGAGAAGACGCTCGGGCTGCCGATCGTCGAGCGGGAAGGGCGTGGCACCCGGTTCACCCCCGAGGGGCGACTGCTCCTCGAACAGGCCCGGCGGATCCTCGCCGTGCACGACGAGGCCGTGCGCACCCTGCTCGACGTGGACGGCGACACCATCACCATCGGCTCCACCGAACACGCGGCCGATCAGTTTCTGCCACGGCTGACCGCGGCCGTCCAGGAGGTGCGGCCGGGCTGCCGGGTCCGCTTCCGCATCGACCGCTCGGCCCGCCTCGTCGAGGCCGTGGAACGCGGCAGCGTCGATGTCGCGGTGTACGTCACCGAGGCCGCCGCGACCGAGGGCACACCGGTCGGCGGCCTCCCGCTGACCTGGCACGCCACACCCGGCTGGCGGCCACCGGCCGCGCCCGCGCCGGTCCCGCTGGTCGCCATCGAGGACCCGTGCGCGATCCGCCGCCGCGCCATCTCGACCCTCGCCGCGCACGGCGTGCCCGCCGCGGTCGTCGGCGACGCCGGCTATCTCGCGGGCGTCCTCGACATCGCCCGCACTGGACAGGGCGTCGCCCTGCTCGCCGCCGTCGGCACCGCCCCGGACGGCCTGACCCCGTACGACGGACTGCCCTCGGTCACCCCGATCCCCATGAGCGCGCTGGCCCGCCCGGGCACCGACCCGGCGACGGTCGACGCGGCCTTCGCCGCCGTACGGGATCTGCTGCGCTGAGACGGCCGGGAGACGCGGACGGAGATCGGCCGGAACTGTCCCCTGCGGTGGGATAGTCCGGCCCGTTTCGGAGGAAAGATCCCCCGGGGAGATTCCGTGAGTCGGTACCGAAGTCGAAGTCGAGTCGAAGTCGATGTAGGTGCCGGTTCCGGTTCCGGTTCCGGTTCCGATTCCGCAAGGGGGCGCGATCGTCGTGAGGGTCGTCCTGCTCGGTACCGCCGCCGGGGGCGGTTTCCCGCAGTGGAACTGCGCCTGCGCGCTGTGCGCCGCCGCCCGCGACGGGAAACTGCCCCCGCGCACCCAGGACTGCGTGGCCGTCACCGGCAACGCGCGCGACTGGTGGCTGCTCAACGCCTCACCCGACGTCCGCACCCAACTCGCCGCCACCTCCGCGCTCTGGCCGGGCCCCGGCCCGCGCGACACCCCCGTGCGCGGCGTGCTCCTCACCGACGCCGAGCCCCACCATGTGGCGGGTCTGACCGAGCTGCGCGGGGCGACCGGCCTCAAGGTCTACGCCCCGCGGCCCGTCCTCGCCGCGCTCACCCCGGCCCGGACCGTCCTGGACCGCTACGCCCCGTGGGAGTGGGCCGACAGCCTCGCCGAGGACGGGTTCGTGCTCGCCGGAGGGCTGGTCGTCACGGCCCATCCGGTGGGTGACAGGCCACCCGAGTACGTGCCGCCGTCCCGCCGCCCGGTCGACCGCTGGGCGGTCGCGTACCGCGTCGAGGATCTGGCGACCGGCGGGGCACTCGTCTACGCACCGCGCGTCGCCGCCTGGACGGCCGCGCTCGACGACCTGCTGGAGACGGCGGACTGCGCGGTGCTGGACGGCACCTTCTTCGATGCCGACGAGGTGGGCACGGGACAGCTGTCCGTCACCGGTCCCGGCGGCAGCCTCAC
The DNA here is from genome assembly GCF_053891435.1 of Streptomyces sp. NPDC002276. Taxonomy (NCBI): domain Bacteria; kingdom Bacillati; phylum Actinomycetota; class Actinomycetes; order Kitasatosporales; family Streptomycetaceae; genus Streptomyces; species Streptomyces sp. NPDC002276. The sequence goes on from NZ_JBSFCQ010000001.1 coordinate 69,382, forward strand.
CGCCCTGGCCCGTCACCCCGGGGTCCGCCGGATCTACACCCACCTCGGCAACACGAACCCGCTGCTCGACCCCGGCTCGACGGCCCGGGCGCAGGTGAGCGCAGCGGGGGGCGAAGTGCTCATGGACGGAGCCGAGTTCGTGGTGTGAGGCGGGCGGCGCCTATTCCTGCGTGTCGTCCAACATCCGTGCCAGTACGTCCCGTTGGAGCGGCAGCACCCGCGCGTGCAGATCGCGGCCCTTGCGGGTCAGCGCGACCCACACCCCGCGTCGGTCCTCGACGCACACGGAGCGTTCCACGAGGCCGTCCTTCTCCAGCCGGCCGATGAGCCGGGAGAGCGCGCTCTGGCTGAGATGGACCCGTCCGACCAGGTTCTGCACCCGGCACTGGTCGCCGTCCCGGGGCGCCTCGGACGCGAGCATGTCCAGCACCTCGAAGTCGCTCGCGCCCAGCCCGTGCGGGTGCAGCACGCGGTCGATCTCGCACATCGTGCGGGCGTGCACGGACAGGATGTCCCGCCACTGGTCCTCTAGCTGCCGGGCACCGGCCGACTTCACTGCCATACCTGCACGGTAACACCGATCCGGCCAATCGTTGAGTCTGCAACTAGTGCGCGTGCAAGTAGCGCGCGCGGGTCGCCGGGCCGGTACGGCAACGGGGTCAGGCGGCCGGATTCTGGGTCAGCCCGACGAAGTTCCCGTCCGCGTCCTTCACGAAGGCGATCAGCTTGCCGCCGCCGACGTCCTGGACGTCCTGGACCAGCTCGGCCCCCGCCTCCACCAGCGCCGCCACCCGTGTCCGGATGTCGTCCACGGTCCAGTACGGCACCGGTCCGGTCATGCCCCGGGAGTGCCCGTTCGGGTCGAGACCGACGTCCTGCCCGGCGGCCTTGTAGCCGACGTAGTACGGCTCGTCCGCGTACGGCTCGACCCCCAGCAGGGCGCCGAACAGGGCCTTCGCGCGGTCCAGGTCCTTGACGGGGTAGATGATCGTGTTCAGACCGTCGGTCATGGCTAGCTCCTCCGTGCAGCGTGGTCCGGCGGATTTCGCCGGTGGATTCAGGCTAGGCCGGGGGAGCGGGCGGCGGCTTCTCCAATCCTGACCGGCTGCCGCGCGGGGCGGGTCCGGCGCCTGCTGCCCCGCCGGTCGGTGATTCCGGCCAATCCGCCGCCCGACCTGTTCCGGATTACGCGCGGACCCCCGATCCCGAGGGGGCGCGACGGGAGGCAGGCGATGGAGCGGACGGCTGGGGCTTCGGGGCGGCGGACGGCCGTGGTGGGCTCCGGGGTGGCGGGACTGACCGCCGCGTACATCCTGGGCGGTGGCGGTCACGTCACCCTCTACGAGGCCGACGACCGGCTCGGCGGACACGCGCACACCCACGAACTGACCTCGCCGCACGACGGGCGGGTGCACCGCGTCGACTCCGGGTTCATCGTGCACAACCGGCGCACCTACCCGCGGCTGCTGCGGCTCTTCGACGAACTCGGCGTCGTCACACAGGAGTCGGAGATGAGCATGTCGGTGCGGTGCGAGGGCTGCGGTCTGGAGTATGCCGGTGCGCGCGGCCCGACCGGACTGTTCGCGCGGCCCCGCAACCTGCTGCGCGGCCCCTATCTGCGGCTGCTGGCCGAGGTGCCCGCCTTCCACCGGGCCGCCCGGAGACTGCTCGCCGAGGGCGGTGAACAGGGGCTCACCCTGGGCGAGTTCATGGACCGCGAGGGCTACCCTGCCTATTTCCGGAGCCACTTCATGACACCGGTGGTGTCGGCCGTGTGGTCCTGCGACGCCGTCACCGCCCAACGCTACCCGGCGGCCTACCTGTTCAGGTTCCTGGAGCACCACGGGATGCTGTCGGTGCGCGACTCACCGGTGTGGCGGACGGTCACCGGCGGCTCGCGCGCCTACGTCGACCGGATCGCCAAACACCTACGCGAGACCGGCGAGATCCGCACCGGCACCCCCGTCCGTGCCGTGCGCCGCCACGCGGACGGCGCCGACATCACCGCCGAGGACGGCACCACGGAGTCGTACGACGCCGTGGTCGTCGCCGTCCACCCGGACCAGGCGCTACGACTGCTCGCCGACCCGACCGCGCGGGAGCGCGAGGTGCTGGGCGCGTTCCGCTACTCCCGCAACACCACGCTCCTGCACACCGACACCCGGCTGCTGCCCCGCGCGTCCGGCGCGCGCGCCTCCTGGAACTACCTGATGCCGTCGTGCACGGCCGACTCCGGTCAGGTGCAGGTGAGTTACGACATGAACCGGCTGCAACGCCTCGACGCCGCCGAGACGTTCGTGGTCACCCTGGGCGGGGAGGACCGCGTCGATCCCGGCCGGGTGCTGGCCCGCATGGTCTACGAACACCCCGTCTACACCCCCGAGTCGGTGGCCGCGCAGCAGCGCCTGCCCGAACTGGCCCGTGACGTCTGCGTGTTCGCGGGCGCCTACCACGGCTGGGGATTCCACGAGGACGGCTGCCGGTCAGGCGTCGAGGCCGCCGCGGCGCTGGGGGTGCGCTGGTGAACACCGAACCCGCCCTCTACGCCTGCACGATCGGCCATGTGCGGACCAAGCCCCGGCGGTACACGCTGCGCCACCGCACCTACATGTGGCTCGTGGACCCCGACCACCCACCCCAACTGCCCTACCTGTTGCGCCCGTTGGCCCGCTTCGACCCGCGCGACCACTTCACCGGCGACCGGCCCTCGATCCGGGCCGGCCTCGACGATTTCCTCGCCGGGCACGGCGTCCACCTCGACGGCGGCCGGGTGCTGATGCTCACCCACGCGCGGGTACTCGGGTACGTCTTCAACCCGCTGACCCTGTACTGGTGTCACGGCCCGGACGGCCGACCACGCTGTGTGGTGGCGGAAGTTCACAACACCTACGGCGGACGCCACTGCTATCTGCTGCACCCGGACGCGTCCGGCACCGCCCGCGCCGAGAAGACGTTCTACGTCTCCCCGTTCTTCCCCGTCGACGGCGGCTACCGCATGCGGGTGCCGCGGCCCGGGGCCCGTCTCGACCTGACCGTGCACCTGGACCGCGAGGGCGGCCGTGCCTTCACCGCGACCGTCCGCGGCACCCGGCGCACCGTGAGCACCACGGCCCTGCTGCGGCTGGCGCTGCGCCACCCCTGGTCGACCCTCGCCGTGTCGGCCGCGATCCGCGTCCACGGCATCCGCCTCCGCCTGCGGGGACTGCCCGTCCAGCCCCGCCCCGACCACCGCACCACGGAGAAAGCCACATGAGGACAGCAGAACCCCGATACGGCACTGACCGGCAGGCCACCCGCTGGCCGGACGTCGTCGCCGTACCGTCCGCCTCCCGCCCCCGTATCGCCGTCACCGCGGCCCTTGTCCAACGGGCCCTCGGGCGGCTGCCGTTGCGGGCCCGGTTCGCCGGTTCCGGGGACATCGGGCTGGGCGGACCGCTGATCGAGGTGCGTGACCCCGCCGCCTTCCACGCCCGGATCGGGACCGGTGGCCTGGTCGGCTTCGGCGAGTCCTACATGGCCGGCGAGTGGGACGCCCCCGACCTGGTGGCCACGCTCACCGTGCTCGCCGGAAACGCGGCCGAACTGATCCCGGCCCCGCTGCAACGGCTGCGCGCCCTGTGGGCGCCACGCCATCCGCACGCCGAGCGCAACACCCCCGACGGCTCGCGCGCCAACATCAGCCGCCACTACGACCTCTCCAACGACCTGTTCGCCCTCTTCCTCGACGACACCCTCAGCTACTCCTCCGCGCTCTTCCGGGGCTTCCCCGCGCACCGGGACCTGCTCGCCGCCGCCCAGCACCGCAAGATCGACCGGCTGCTCGACCTGGCCCACGTCGGCGAGGGCACCCGGTTGCTGGAGATCGGCACAGGCTGGGGCGAACTCGCCCTGCGCGCCGCCGCCCGAGGTGCCCGGGTCACCTCGCTCACCCTCTCCGCGGAGCAACGGGAGTTGGCGCTGGAGCGGGTGCGCGCGGCGGGGCTCGAAGACCGTGTCTCCGTCGAACTGTGCGACTACCGCGAGGCCCGGGGGACGTACGACGCGGTCGTCAGCGTGGAGATGATCGAGGCGGTCGGCGCCGAGTTCTGGCCGGTGTACTTCCGTGCGCTGGACCAACTGCTGGCCCCGGGCGGCCGGTTGGCGCTCCAGGCCATCACCATGCCGCACGACCGGATGCTCGCCAGCCGGGACACCTTCACCTGGATCCACAAGTACGTCTTCCCCGGCGGCCTGATCCCGTCCACCCGAGCGATCGAGGAGACCGCCCGCGACCACACGGGACTGCGACTCGCCCGCCGCGACGCCTTCGGCGCCCACTACGCGGAGACCCTGCGCCTGTGGCGCGAGCGGTTCACCGAGCGCGCCGACGAGGTCGAGGCACTCGGTTTCGACGCCGTCTTCCGCCGCCTCTGGACCTTCTATCTCGCCTACTCCGAGGCCGGGTTCAGGTCCGGCTACCTCGACGTGCAGCAATACCTCTTCACAAAGGGAAACCCCACCGGACGGACCCGGCCGTGAGCGCGTTCCCCTGGAGCGCCTTCGCGCTCAACCTCGCGTGGGCCGCCGCCGCGGCCCTCGCGGTCATGCTCGTCACCTTCGCGATCGCGGTCTGCACGGGCGTCCACCGGATCGTGGACGTCGCCTGGGGCATCGCGTTCACGGCGGTCGCCGTCGTGACGCTCGCGGCCTCCGCCGGGCACGGCGATGTCGTACGACGACTGCTGGTGACCGTACTGACGGCGGTCTGGGGGCTGCGGCTCGCCGCGCACATCGCCCGCCGGAGCCGGGGACACGGCGAGGACCCGCGCTACGAGGCGCTGCTCGCCAAGGCACCGGGCGGCCGGAACGCGTACGCGTTCCGCGTCGTCTACCTGCTCCAGGGCGCGCTCGTCTGGCTGGTGTCGCTGCCCGTGCAGGCCGCGCAGTACGTGCCCGGCCCGCCGGCGGCCCCCGCCCTGGCGGCCGGTACGGCGCTGTGGGCGGTCGGGGTCGGCTTCGAGGCGGTGGGGGACGCCCAGTTGGCCCGGTTCCGGGCCGATCCCGCCAACCGGGGTCGCGTCATGGACCGGGGTCTGTGGGCGTGGACCCGGCACCCCAACTACTTCGGCGACTTCTGCGTGTGGTGGGGCCTGTTCCTGCTCGGCTGCGACTCCCCGGTGGCGGCGGCCGTGTCCCTGATCTCGCCGCTGGTGATGAGCGCGCTGCTGATCCGGGGCAGCGGGAAGCGGCTGCTGGAGCGGCACATGGCCGACCGGCCCGGGTACGCCGAGTACACGGCCCGTACGAGCGGCTTCTTCCCCCGCCCGCCCCGGAGGCAGGCCGGGAGAGGATCATGTCCGTGACCCGCGCGACGCGGGACGCAGAGGCCGGAACGCGGGACAGGGGGCACACCGTCGTGCAGCAGGACGAGACCGAACTTCCGCCGCCCGCGCTGGTGATCCGGCACCGTCCGGTCCGGCCACGGGCGGCTGTCCTCGTCCTGCACGGCGGCCAGGAGACGAGCCACCGTCCCGCCAGGCCCTGGCAGCTCGCCGCGCTGCGGATGGGACCGTTCGCACGGGCGGTGTCCGGTGACGACGTCCTCGTCGCCCGGGCCCGCTACCGCGTGCGCGGCTGGAACGGCGAGAGCGCCGACCCCGTGCGCGACACCCACCGCGCGCTGGACGAACTCGCCGAACTGGTGGGCCCCGTACCGACCGTGCTGCTCGGCCACTCCATGGGCGGCCGGGCCGCCCTGCGCGCCGCCGGTCACCCACAGGTGCGCGGTGTGGTCGCGCTCGCGCCATGGTGGCCGCCGGGTGAGCCGGTGGAGCAGACGGCCGGCCGACACATCCTCTGCCTGCACGGCGACCAGGACCGCGTCACCTCACCCACCGAGTCGGCGGACTGCGTGCGCCGGGCGCGGGCCACGGCGACCCGTGCCGGAATGGCCCTCATCGGCGGCGGCGACCACGCCTTGCTCCGCCGCCACCGCCTCTGGCACGACACCGCGGCGGCCCTCGTCGCCCACCTCCTCGACCCCACCGGCACACCGGAGCCACTGCCCGAGGAGTCCTACGGCACGGCCGGCTTCCCCGTCCTGTGACCGGATGACCGGGAGACCGGCCCTGCCAGTTCGGCGGCGAACTGCGCCCCCGTGAGCAGCGCCAGGTTCGACAGCCACAGCCAGACCAGGAAGACGACGATGCCGGAGAGCGAGCCGTAGAGCCTGCTGTAGGCGCCGAGCGTCGACGCGTACGACGAGAAGCCCGCCGAGACGGCCAGCCACAGCGCGGCGGCCAGGGCGCCGCCGGGCAGGGTGTGCCCGCGTCGGCGGGCGGAGGCGGGGCCGGTGTGGAAGACGACCACGACCAGCAGGGCGACCAGGCACAGCAGCACAGGCCAGCGCAGCAGACTCCACGCGAAGGCGGCGGTGCTGCCCATGCCGAAGGTCCGGCCGACGACCTCCGCGAGCGGTCCGGTCAGCAGCAGGGCGAGCGAGCCGATCAGGAGCAGACCGAGCAGCAGGAGCGCGGTGAGCACGATGCGGTGCGCCTTGCGCCAGGTCGAACGGCGGTCCTCGGTGCGGTGCATCCGGTGCAGGGCGCGGCGGAACACGGCGAGATAGCTGGAGGCCGACCACAGCGCGCTGCCCGCACCGGTCACGACCAGCGGCCAGGCCGTGCCGTCCGCCTCCAGCGCGTGGGAGAGGACGGTGTGCAGATCGGCGCCCGAGTTCGCCGGGGCGTAGGCGGCGACATGGCTGATGAACTCCTCCGCCGTGTCCGGGCTGATCATCCCGAAGCCCAGGACCGTCGCCAGCATCGCGGGCAGCACGGCCAGGATCGAGTAGTACGTCAGCGCCGCCGCGTAGTCCGTGATGTCGTCGTTCCACAGCGAGACCGGCGTCCGCCGCAGCGCGGGCCACCAGCCGGCCGGCGGCCGGAACCCGACGACCCGGCGGGCCCGGCCCATGTACGGCTCCGCCGCCAACGCCTCGGTCGGCGCGCGGTCGGCGGGGGTGGGCAGGGCGAGGCGCCGGGTGGGGCCGAGGCGCAGCCGTCCGCGCTGTGGGGTGGCGGTCATCGGCGGTTGCGCTCGAACGCGTTGCGTACGTCCCGGACGCTGCCGCCGCCCTCGACCCAACGGCCCGCTGCCCAGCCCAGCGCGCCCAGCGCGGCCACGAGCAGGAAGGCGCCGAACCCGCCGAACCAGCCCGCGAACGCCAGCGCCATGCCCGTGATCATCCCAACGAACGGTGTGCTCATGCCCATCCACCTCTCACCCGGATCCCCTTCTGCCCGTGACCGGCCGCCCTACTCCAGAGTCGGGAAACTCAGCAGGGCGACCGCGGCGGAGGTGGGCTCCTTCGAGCCGCCCTCCGGTTCGACGGTGACGCCCATGCCCGAGGCACCGTCGACCGCGCCGCGCAGCAGGACGGCCTGGTCGGCGCGGCCGGGGTCCATCAGGCCGGCCGGCCGCATGGTCCCGGCGTCGTCGAACCACAGCTGGTAGACCTTGTCGCCCGGCGGCCGGGCCATCCCCGAGACGACGAACACGGCCCGGTCCCGCACCCGCGAGACGACAACGGTACCGGTGGCGCCGCCGGCCAGGACGGCGGCCCGGGTTCTGGCGTCCGGCGCGGCCAGTACGGCGGCGATCCCGTCCGTCGCCTGTCGTGAACTCCGCGCCTGGGCACGGGCGTTGTCGGCCTCCTGGTGCTGCCACAGGGCCGTCCCGCCGAGCGCGGTGGCCGCCGCGAGGCAGGCGGCGAGCGCCCACCGCGACAGTGCGCGGGCGCGCGGACCGGGCCTCGCGGGGAGCGCCCGGACCGGGGTCCTGCCGGGGGTGTCCTGACGGACGGTGGTGATCCGGCGCAGTACTCGCTCACGCAGTTCCGGAGCGGGCGTCGTGGCGACGGCGAGCGCCAACCGGGCGGCGGTGGCGGAGAGTTCGGCGGCCTCCTGGGCGCAGGCCGCGCAGCCCGGCAGATGGCGTTCGAAGGCCGTGTTCTCCTCGTCGGACAGGGCGTGCAGGGCGTAGGCGCCGGTCAGCCGGTGCGGGTCGATGGTCGTCACGCGGTCACCCCCAGGCAGTCGCGCAGCCGGATGAGTCCGTCGCGCAGTCGGGTCTTCACGGTCCCCAGCGGAAGCGCCAGCGCCTCCGCGACCTCGCGGTAGGTCAGCCCGCGGTAGTACGCCAGGGTGACGGCCTGGCGCTGCAACTCGGTCAGCGTGCGCACACAGCGCCGCACCTGCTCCCGTTCGAGCCGGGCCTCGACGTGCTCGGCCACCTCGTCGTACTCGGGCAGCCGGTCCAGCAGCGCGGCCTTGTGATCGCGGGCCGCGGCGGCGTCCGCCGAACGCACTCGGTCGATGGCACGCCGGTGGGCCAGGGTGAGGATCCAGTTGATCGCCGTACCGCGGTCGGAACGGTAACGGGGAGCGGTCCGCCACACCTCCACCAGCACCTCCTGCGTCACCTCCTCCGACTGCGCCTGATCACGCAGCACGGACCGCACGACGCCCAGCACCGGCCCCGCCACGACGTCGTAGACACCGGCGAACGCGTCCTCGTCGCCGAGCGCGACCCGGCCCACCAACTCCGCCAGGTCGGGACCCGTCGGCTCGCTTCTTCCGATACGTACTGCTTCTTTCACCGAGGGCCTCCGCGGTCGGGACATGTCCGGGCGTAATCCGTTCCTGCCGGGACCGCGGATTGGTTGCGGCGCGGGCGAAATCGCCTGTTCTGCGCCTGTTCTACGGCGCCGGAATGGTCAAGGACTGTTAAAGAAGCGTCAAGAGCATGTAAGGTTCACGGAGATCTTCGAGGAACAGGGGACACGTCATGGGCACTCCACGCGTGAGCAGTACACCGTTGCCGGGGATCGGTGTCCGCTACGACCTGACGACACGTGAGCGGCGCGTACTGTCGGTCGTCGCGCACCGGGACGGCGAGCGGACCCTGAACGCGTACCGGTCCGACGACCCGGACGCCTGCGCCCTGTCCGTACGGCTGACCACGGCGGAGACGGCCGCGCTCGTCGACGCCCTGTTGCCCGAGCACCACAGCCCGAACCTGCTGTCCACCACCGAACTGGGCCTGGTCGCGGAGCGCATCCAGCTGTCGGCGCTCTCCTACTGGAACGGGCGGGTCCTCGGCGAGACCAGGATGCGCACCGAGACCGGCGTCTCGATCGTGGCCGTGCTGCGCAGAGCCGAGGCCGTCCCCTCACCGACACCGGACTTCCGGCTGGCCGGCGGGGACACCCTGATCGTGATCGGCACCCGCGAGGGCGTCGAGTCGGCCGCCGCGATACTCGGGCGGGAGTGACCGCGATGCACTCCTCCGCGAGGTTCCTGATCGAGTTCGGCGCGATCATCCTGGCCCTGGGACTCCTGGGCCGGTTCGCCGCACGCTTCCAGTTCTCCCCGATACCGCTCTACCTCCTGGCCGGACTCGCGTTCGGCGAGGGCGGGCTGCTGCCGCTGGGCACCAGCGAGGAGTTCGTCGCCATCGGCGCCGAGATCGGCGTCATCCTGCTGCTGTTGATGCTCGGCCTGGAGTACACGGCCAGCGATCTCGTCTCCAACCTCAAGACCCAGTACAGCGCGGGTCTCGTCGACGCCGCCCTGAACGCGCTGCCCGGCGCCGCGATGGCCCTGCTGCTCGGCTGGGGACCGGTCGCCGCGGTGGTGCTGGCCGGCGTCACCTGGATCTCCTCCTCCGGCGTCATCGCCAAGGTCCTCGGCGACCTGGGCCGCCTCGGCAACCGCGAGACCCCCGTCATCCTGAGCATCCTCGTCCTCGAAGACCTCTCGATGGCCGTCTACCTCCCGATCATCACCGCACTCCTCGCGGGCGCGGGCCTCGCCTCGGGCAGCCTCACCCTCGTCGTCGCCCTCGGCGCCGCGGCCCTGGTCCTGCTCGTCGCGGTCCGCTACGGCCGCCACATCTCCCGCTTCGTCTCCAGCGACGACCCCGAGAAACTGCTCCTGGTCGTCCTGGGCCTGACCCTCCTGGTCGCCGGACTCGCCCAGCAGCTCCAAGTCTCCGCCGCCGTCGGCGCGTTCCTCGTCGGCATCGCCCTGTCCGGAGAGGCCGCCGAGGGCGCCCACAGCCTGCTCTCTCCGCTCCGCGACCTGTTCGCCGCCGTGTTCTTCGTCTTCTTCGGCCTGCACACCGACCCGGCGAGCATCCCGCCCGTCCTGCTGCCCGCACTCGCCCTGGCGATCGTCACCGCGGGCACGAAGATCGCCACCGGGTACTGGGCGGCCCGGCGCGCGGGCATCTCCGCCAAGGGCCGCTGGCGGGCGGGCGGCACCCTGGTCGCCCGCGGCGAGTTCTCCATCGTCATCGCGGGCCTCGCCGTCACCGCCGGCATCGAACCCTCGCTCGGCCCGCTGGCGACGGCGTACGTGCTCATCCTGGTCATCGTCGGCCCGCTCAGCGCCCGCTACACCGAACCGCTGGCCACCCGCCTGACCGGGCGCCGACGCGACAAGACCGCCCCCGTGACCGACGCGAACACCACGGCTCCGGAGCCCCACGAGGTGGCGTAGGCCCGTGCCGGCGCCTCACCAGCCCGTCAGGAGAAGGTGGTTGAGGAGCAGGGCCAGAACGGCCTGCGCGGTGAGCCAGGCGCGGGGCCGGGGAAGGAACGCGCAGGCGGGCAGTAGCCACATCGCGAACGGCAGCCAGATGCGCTCGGTCTCCGCCTTGCTCATACCGGAGAGATCCGCGACGAGCAGGGCGAGCAGCGCGGCGAACACCAGCAGGGCGAGCCGGGGTTGGGGAACTGCGGTGCGCAAACCGCCGCGCAGTTCTGGGAGTTGGGTGCCCGCCCGCCGCAGTCCCGCCACCGTCGCCGGGCCCACGATCAGGACGGTGCAGGCCAGGTTCGCCCACACCCAGTAGCCGTACGGCCGGGTCCCGCCGACCCCTTCGTAGTAGCGGGTGATCAACAGGCGGTACGCCTCCCACCAGTTGAAGCCGAGCAGCGTGAACACCACTGGTACGACGGCGAGTCCGGCGACGACGTACGGGAGCGGGCGGAGCCGCCGCTGCCCGAGCAGCAGTGCGGCGCCCGCGATCACCGCGAACAGCGTGAGCCCGTACGAGAGATACGCGGTGAGGCCGAGGAACAGTCCGGCGGCCAGGCCGGTCGAGCGCGGCCGTTGTCCGGTCACCGCGAGGGCGAGGAACGCGACGGACCAGGCGGCGACCGCCGCGAAATAGCCGTCCGCCGAGGTGCCCACCCACACGGCGGCCGGGGCGAGGACGAGGAACGGGGCGGCGCGGCGGGCGAGTTGCTCACCGGCAAGAGCGCGCACGGCGACGAGGACCGCCGCGCCCGCCGTCGCCCCGACGGTGATGCACCAGACGCCCGCCCAGGCCCCGCCGCCCAGCCCGATCCGGTCCAGGAGGACGAAGGTGACGGTGGCCGCCGGGGGATGCCCGGCGATGTGCGCGGGCCAGGGCGCGGGGGAGTGGCTGAGGATGTGGTGGGTGAAGTCGCGCAGGGTGGCGGGGATGTCGTGGAAGCGGCCGATGACCGTCAGGTATTCGTTCGTGGTCGTGAGCCGTCCAGCGATGCCCCGCTGCCAGCCGTCGACCAGGGCCAGCGAGAACGTCCACGCCATGGCGGTGCCCCAGGCGGTGAACAGCAGTGCCCGCCAGGGCAGTTGGGTGGCGAGCGCGGGGCCGTAGGCCACCACGGCGACCGCGACGGCGAGCGCCGCCGGGGTGCCGGGGCCGACATGCGGCTCCCACTGGGCGAACACGGGCGGCCAGCCGACGAAGAGCGAGTGGTGGCGGCGCTGGATCGCGGTGCCGACCAGCACCGCCACCAGGACGAGCAGCGCGGCGGCGAGGGCGGCCGACAGATCGCGGACGTGGTCGCGCGGACGGTCGCCCGGAGCGTCATGGGGAGGGTCGGCGGGGCGGGCGCCGTGGTGGCGCTCGCGGTCGACGAGAAGATCGCGGTTCACATCGACACGCTAGGTCGGGGTGCGTCCGGCGGAGCCGCCGCCGAGGGAGACGTCAGGGTTTCGTCATGGTTTGCGAACCCGTTCGGGGGGTGTCCCCGGCCTACGGTCGGGGCATGCCACGCTCCCCCTCCTCGCCCGCCTTCTGGCGCAGCCCGCTGCGCGGCCCCTGGTTCACCTCCGTGCTGGGCGTCGTGCTGCTTGTCGGGATCACCGTGCTGTTCGTGACGGGTCTGCTGTCGTACGCGGCCTACAACCCGGACCTGGCGCCGGTGAACGACCAGACCCCGGACAAGGGCCTCCTGGGCTTCTATCTCTTCGCCTGGCCGACCGACCCGTCCTGGCTGTACCGCCTCACCCAGGGCACGCACGTCACCCTCGGCATCGCGCTGATCCCCGTCCTGCTGGCGAAGCTGTGGTCGGTCGTCCCCAAGCTCTTCGCCCTGCCGCCCGCCCGCTCCCTCACCCACGCGCTGGAACGGCTCTCGCTGCTGCTCCTCGTGGGCGGCGGCCTGTTCGAGTTCACCACGGGCGTGCTCAACGTCCAGCTCGACTACGTCTTCCCCGGCTCCTTCTACCCCCTGCACTTCTACGGCGCCTGGGTCTTCTTCGCCGCCTTCCTCGCCCACGCCGTCCTGAAGACACCGGCGGCCCTGCGCAACCTGCGCCATGGACTCCCTGACAGGAAAGGGGAGTTGGTGTCGCCCAACCCCGCCGAACCCACCGTCTCGCGCCGCGGCGCCCTCGGCGTGGTCGGCGGCGGATCGCTGCTGCTGTTCGGCACGACAGTGGGCCGCGGCTTCGACGGCCCGCTCCGGGAGACGGCCCTGCTCGCACCGCACGGCGGACCCGAACCGGGCTCAGGACCCGGCGCCTTCCAGATCAACAAGACGGCGGCGGCGGTCGGGATCGACGCCAGGGAGACGTCCGAGGACGCGTGGCGCCTGGTCGTCGAGGGCAACGGCCGCACGGTCCGCCTCGGCCGGGCCGCACTGCTCCAACTCCCGCTGCACAGCGCCGCGTTGCCCATCGCCTGCGTGGAGGGCTGGTCGACCTCCGACCAGTGGTGGCGAGGCGTACGCCTGCGGGATCTCGCGGCACTCGTCGGCTGCGACACCGACACCGCCCCCGACGTCCTCGTGGAGTCCCTGCAACGGCACGGGGCGTTCCGCCGGTCCGCCCTGCGCGACAACCAGGTCCGCGACCCGCGCTCCCTGCTCGCCCTGTTCGTCAACGGCGCCGACCTCACCCCCGACCACGGCTACCCCGCCCGCGTGATCGTCCCCGCGGCACCCGGCGTGCTCAACACCAAATGGGTGGCCCGTATGACCTTCGGAGACCTGTGATGCGCGTACGGTTCCGGCGGCCGGCCCTCGGCAGCCCACTCCAACTCCTGCTGCTGGCCTGCTCGTTCGCGCTCGCCGGGTACGCGGGGGTGCGGCTGCTCGCGGACGACTGGTTCGGGGTGGTGCTGTGGCTGGTGGGCGCGGCGGTGCTGCACGACCTGGTGCTGGTGCCGTTGTACGCGGGCGCGGACCGGGCGCTCGCCCGGGTGCTGGGCGCAGCGGGACACCGGGAGTGGACGGGGTACGTCCGGGTCCCGGCGCTGCTCTCCGGTCTTCTGCTGCTGGTGTGGTTCCCGCTGATCAGCGGGAACGTCGCGGACCGCTACCGGTCCGCCACCACGCTCTCCGGCGACGGGTTCCTGTCCCGCTGGCTGCTGGTCACGGCGGCGCTGTTCGGCGGCTCGGCCGTGCTGCTCGTCCTGCGGTCGCTGCGGTTGCCGCGGCTTCCACGATTGCGCAGGGCGAGGAAGGAGCGGTCGTCGGCGGTCCACTGACCCTCCGGGCGCCACCCGGCCCAGTCGGCGTGGCGCAACAGGGCCGGGGTGCCGAGCCGGGCCCACGGGAAGGACGTACCGGAGGCTCCGCGGCCGTCGGCGACCCGCACCCGCACCCGTTCGTCGACGTCGACCGGAGCGGTCTCCACGACCAACAGCCCACCAGCGGCGAGGAGTTGGGACATCCGCCGCAGCAGCGCGTGCGGGTCGCCGCCGATGCCGACGTTGCCGTCGATGAGGAGGGCGGTGTCCCAGCGGCCCTCGCCGGGGACCGGTTCGAAGACGGACCGGCGCAGCGCCTGCCCGCCCAGCCGGACGGTGTGCGCGACGGCGGCCTCACTGACGTCGATGCCCAGCACCGGCCGCCCCTGCGCGGCGAGCGCCGCGACGAGCCGCCCCGGCCCGCATCCCACGTCGAGCACGGCCCCCTCGCACCGGCGCAGCACCTCCCGGTCCGCCGCGTCGGCCTCCGCGCACCAGCGCTCCACCTCCAGGGGCAGCAGCCAGCCGTCGGTACGGCGGAGGAACAGCGGGCCGCGACCGGTGCGCAGCGCGTCGGTGTACGGGTCGTCGGACCAGGGGCGGGCGGGGGATTCCGAGGGCGGGCAGTCGATGAGCGCGGTCACCGGGCGCGCGCCCTCGCCGGTCGGCACCGGACGCGCCGCACTCACCTGCCGACTCCCGTCCTCAGCCGCGCCAGTTCCCTCGCGAACCGCCCCAACGGCGCCTCGGCGGCGACCAGTTCGGCGTCGTACGCCGTGTCGACGTCCCGCAGCGGCGGGAGGTCGCGGACGCGCAGGCCCGCGGCGGTCAGCCGGGCGCGCTGCACGGCGCCGGTGGTCGGCGTCGACATCGGTACGCCCCGCAGGAGCGCCGGGTCGGGGTCGGCGAGGCCGAGCGCCCAGAAGCCGCCGTCCTCGGCCGGGCCGAAGTACGCGTCGCAGCCGGCGAAGTCGACGGTGAGGAGCGCGGGCGTCACCTGTGGAGTGTCCATGCCGATCAGCAGCGCGGGCCCGGCGCAGCCCGCGAAGGCGGCGGCGAGCCGTTCGTCGAGGCCTCCGCCGCACTGCGGTACGACGTCGAAGCCGGCCGGCAGCCAGGGGCCCGGCGCTCCGTCGAGCACCAGCACCCGCCGCCGCGCGGGTGTCGCCAGCAGTGCGTGCAGGGTGTCGGCGAGCGAGGCCTCGGCGAGCGCGGCGGCCTCCTCGGGTGTGAACGGCGGAGTGAGCCGGGTCTTGACCCGTCCCGGGCGCGGTTCCTTGGCGATGACGAGAAGGGTGGTCACCGGGAAAGGGCTCCTTGAAGTGAGGGGGCGGCTGTCGGGGGTTCGGCGAGCACCCGGCGCATGTCCCGTACCGCGTGCCAGGTGCCGCGCCAGGTCCCGGTGACCTTGGAGGCGCCGGTGCGCGGCAGATACGGCACGTCGTGCTCGGCGACGCGCAGACCGGCGTCGGCGGCACGCACCACCATCTGGAGCGGGTAGCCGCTGCGGCGGTCCGTGAGGCCGAGCGCGAGCAGCTCCGTGCGGCGGGCGGCCCGCAGCGGGCCGAGGTCGTGCAGCCGTAGTCCGGTGCGGCGGCGCAGCATCCGGGCCAGCGCGAGATTGCCCGCCCGGGCGTGCGCGGGCCAGGCCCCGCGCCCCTGCGGTCGGCGCCGCCCGAGCACGAGATCGGCCTCGCCGTCACGCACCTCGCGGACGAAGTCCACCAGCAGGGACGGGTCGAGCGAGGCGTCGCAGTCGCAGAAGCAGACGATGTCCGCGGTGGCGGCCAGCAGCCCGGCATGGCAGGCGGCGCCGAACCCGCGGCGCTCCTCGCGCACGACGGTGGCACCGAGGCCGCGGGCGAGTTCCGCGGAACCGTCCGTGGACCCGTTGTCCACGACCAGCGCGCGCCAGCCTCGCGGAACGCGGGCCAGTACCCAGGGCAGGGCCTCGGCCTCGTCGAGGCAGGGGAGGACCACGTCGACGGGCGCCGGGTCCGGTTCTGGTGGGGGAGAGGTCGTCACGGCTTTCACCCTACGAGCGCGAATCCGGCATACCGGACTTCGGTTCCTTACGAAACACGGACGTCCGGGCAGCGGATCCGGAAGGCGGACGCGGCCGGTGGGACCCTTGACGACATGCAGCAGCCGTACGAATCCCCAGGTGCCGTGCCCGTCGAGAGCGGGCCCGCCCACCCGAAGCGCGTCCTCGTGGTCGACGACGATCCGACCGTCGCCGAGGTCGTCTCTGGATACCTCGACCGCGCCGGATACCTCGTGGACCGCGCCGAGGACGGGCCGGGCGCGCTCGCCCGGGCCGCCGCGCACTGGCCGGACCTGGTGGTCCTCGACCTGATGCTGCCGGGCATGGACGGTCTGGAGGTGTGCCGCCGGCTGCGCGGCCACGGACCCGTGCCGGTCATCATGCTCACCGCGCGCGGCGACGAGGACGACCGGATCCTCGGTCTGGAGGTCGGCGCCGACGACTACGTCACCAAGCCGTTCAGCCCACGCGAACTCGTCCTCCGCGTGGAGTCCGTGCTGCGCCGCAGCGGCCCCCCGGCCGTGACCCGCCCCCTGCGCGCGGCGGGACTCACCGCCGACCCCGCCGCCCGCCGCGCCACCAAGAACGGCACCGAACTCGCCCTCACCCTGCGGGAGTTCGACCTCCTCGCCTTCTTCCTACGGCACCCGGGCCGGGCGTTCAGCCGGGAGGACCTGATGCGGGAGGTCTGGGGCTGGGACTTCGGCGACCTGTCGACCGTCACCGTGCATGTACGGCGGCTGCGCGGCAAGGTCGAGGACGATCCCGCCAGGCCCCGCCTGATCCAGACGGTGTGGGGCGTCGGCTACCGCTTCGAACCCGCCCGCACCGGCTCGGTCGAGGAGGGCTGATCATGCGCGACATGCTGCTCATCGCCCTGTTCGCCTTTCTGGGCGCCGCCGGAGCCGGAGTGCTCGGCGCGGGCGCGCTCTGGCTGCTGCGCCGGCGGTCGCTCACCGCGTCCGTGTCCGTGGTCGCCGCCGTCGCGGTGACGGCGATGCTCGCGGGCACGCTGGCGGTGGCGCAGGCGATGTTCCTGTCCTCGCACGACCTGTCCGTCGTCACCACCGTCGTCGCCATGGCGGCCGTGGTCTCCCTGCTCACCGCGCTGCTGCTCGGCCGCTGGGTCGTCGCCGGCAGCCGTGAACTCGCCCGCGCCGCACGGGACTTCGGCGACGGCGGCGACTTCTCGGCACCCGAGGGCGCGGCGACGGCCGAACTTGCCGATCTGAGCCGGGAGTTGGCGGCGACCAGCGCCAAGCTCGCCGAATCCCGGGACCGGGAACGCGCGTTGGAGTCCTCGCGCCGCGAACTCGTCGCCTGGATCTCCCACGACCTGCGCACCCCGCTCGCCGGTCTGCGCGCGATGTCCGAGGCCCTGGAGGACGGCGTCGCCGCCGACCCCGACCGCTATCTGCGCCAGATCCGCACCGAGGTCGAGCGCCTCAACGACATGGTCGGCGACCTCTTCGAGCTCTCCCGCATACACGCCGGGACCCTCACGCTCTCCCCGTCCCGGATGTCGCTCTACGACCTGATCGGCGACGCCCTCGCCGGCGCGGACCCCCTCGCCCGCGAGCACGGGGTGCGACTGGTCGGCGACCGGATCGTGGCGGTGCCGGTCGAGGTGGACGGCCGCGAGATGAGCCGCGTGCTGGGCAACCTGCTGGTCAACGCGATCCGCCGGACACCGGCCGACGGCACGGTCGCGGTCGCCGCCGAGCGGTCAGCCGAGGGGGTCGTGCTGTCCGTGACGGACGGCTGCGGCGGTATCCCGGAGGAGGATCTGCCACGCGTCTTCGACACGGGCTGGCGCGGCACCCACGCGCGGACACCCCCGGCGGGGGCGGGTCTGGGCCTGGCCATCGTGCGCGGCATCGTGGAGGCCCACCAGGGCCGCGCCGCCGTACGGAACGTGACCGGCGGCTGCCGCTTCGAGGTGACCCTGCCGATGGCCGAGGGGTGACCAAAGAAGACCCCCTCGGCCGCCCGGCCGTCGCTCTCCGCGCAGCTCCCGGCTATCGCTCTCCGCGCAGCTTGGACACCGCGAACTCCCGCATCCCCTCCGGGAATCCGACCTCGGCCTTCCATCCCAGCTCGGCCCGCAGCCGTGACGAGTCGGCCGTGATGTGGCGGACGTCGCCGAGCCGGTACTCCCCGGTCACCACGGGCTCGGGCCCGCCGTACGCGGCGGCCAGCGCGTGCGCCATCTCGCCGACCGTGTGCGGGTCCCCGCTGCCGGTGTTGTACGCGGTCAGCGCCCCCGCCCGGGACTCGGACTCCAGCGCCGCCGCATTCGCCGCCGCCACGTCCCGTACATGCACGAAGTCCCGCCGCTGGCCGCCGTCCTCGAACACCCGAGGGGCCTCGCCACGGGCGAGCGCGGACCGGAAGAAGGAGGCGACCCCCGCGTACGGGGTGTCGCGCGGCATCCTCGGGCCGTACACGTTGTGGTAGCGCAGCGAGACGGCCGAACCACCCGTGGCGCGCGCCCAGTTCGCCGCCAGATGCTCCTGGGTCAGCTTGGTCGTCGCGTACACGTTGCGGGGGTCGGCCGGAGCGTCCTCGCCCACCAGCCCCGGCGTCAACTCCTCGCCGCAGTGCGGACATCGGGGCTCGAAGCACCCGGCGTCCAGATCGGCCACGGCCCGGGGGCCCGGCCGTACCGGGCCGTGCCGCTCGCAGGTGTAGGCGCCCTCGCCGTAGACGACCATCGACCCGGCGAGCACCAGTCGGCGCACCCCCGCGTCGGCCATCGCGGCGAGCAGCACGGCCGTACCGAGGTCGTTGTGGGAGACATAGTCGGGCGCGTCGCCGAATCCCGTGCCCAGTCCCACCTTCGCCGCCTGATGGCATACGGCGTCCATGCCCGGCAGCGCGGACGCGACCGCCTGGGGATTGCGGACCTCGTGGCCGTCGCGCAGGTCGAAGACGACCGCTTCGTGTCCGCGTGCGGTCAGCGCCTCGACGACATGGGACCCGATGAACCCGGCACCGCCGGTGACCAGTACTCGCATGGGACAGACGCTAGGACGACCGACCCGGCG
Organism: Streptomyces sp. NPDC002276; assembly: GCF_053891435.1. Classification (NCBI taxonomy): domain Bacteria; kingdom Bacillati; phylum Actinomycetota; class Actinomycetes; order Kitasatosporales; family Streptomycetaceae; genus Streptomyces; species Streptomyces sp. NPDC002276. The sequence goes on from NZ_JBSFCQ010000001.1 coordinate 88,261, forward strand.
GGCGGCAGTGTCAGGGCCGCCGTGTCATCGGTCCGTAAGACCTGCTCACGGGGTTCCCGTGAGGCCCGCGCGCTGCGCGATCAGGGCGGCCTGCACCCGGTTGTCGAGGCCGAGGCGGGTGAGGATGCGGTTGACGCGGCTCTTCACGTTCGCCTCGCTGAGCCCGAGGTCCGAGGCGATCCGGGAGTTGGAGAGGCCGCGCGCGACCAGGACGAGGACCTGTAGCTCGCGCTCGGTGAGCAGTTCCGTCAGCTTCCGCTCGTCCGGTGTCGGCGGGTCGGCGCGGAGCGCGGTGGGCAGCGCGGTCACGGTGTCGATGAGCCGACGGGTGACGCTCGGCGCGAGCACGGGCTCCCCGCCGACCGCCGCGTGCAGGGCGCGGGCGAGGTCGTCGGGGTGGCTGTTCTTCAGCAGGAAGCCGTCCGCGCCCGCGCGAAGGGCCGCGTGCACGTACTCGTCCAGGTCGAACGTGGTGAGGACGACGACCCGTGGCGCGGGCCCCGGCCCGGGCCAGTCGCCGACGATGCGCCGGGTGGCCTCGACGCCGTTCGTGCCGGGCATGCGGACGTCCATCAGCACGACGTCGGGCCGGAGTTCGACCGCCCGCGCCACCGCCTGCTCACCGTGCGCCGCCTCCCCGACGACCGACAACCCCTCGCGGCGGTCGATGACCAGCCGCAGCGCGGTCCGGACGATCTCCTGGTCGTCGACGACGAGCACCCGTACGGTCATCCGCCCGCCTCCGCCGGTCGTGGCGCCGTCCCGCACAGCACGGCGCGCAGCCCCCAGCCGCCGTCCTCGCGCGGCCCCGCCGCCAGCTCACCGTCGAAGGCCGCCACGCGTTCCCGCATACCGACCAGCCCCCGACCCGATCCACTGACGGACCGGTGACCCGGAGCGGCCGGATCGTTGCGCACCTCGATGACGAGGCCGCTGTCGTCGCCGCACACGCTGACCTGAACCTCCACGGGCCCCGCGTGCTTGACCACGTTCGTCAGCGCCTCCTGCACGATCCGGTACGCCGAGACCCGCATCCCCGCCGACGGCGCCGCCCCCGGCCGGATCTCCGGCGCGTACGTCACCCGGCAGCCCGCCGACCGGGCGACGTCGATGAGCGTGTCGAGGTGGTCGAGGGACGGTTCGGGCGCGAGTTCCCGCTCCCGGAACGACAGCAGCCCGAGCAGGCGCCGCATCTCGACGAGCGCGGTGTCGGCGGTGGTGGCGATCAACCCGACCCCCTGAGCCGCGAGGGGCGGATCGTCGTCCATGACGTCCTGCGCGGCCCTGGCCTGTACGGCGATGGCGCTGACGTGGTGGGCGACGACGTCGTGCAGATCGCGGGCGATACGGGCCCGCTCGGCGATCGCCGCCTGCCGGGCGTTGAGCTCCTGCTCGGCCCTGAGCCGCCGGTTGAGGTCGCGCAGCCGGTCGGCGTCGGCGCCGATCCTGCGTCTGCCGTGTCCCAGGGTCCAGGCGAGGGCGAAGAAGAAGACGAACGTCGTGGCGCTGATCGGCTCAAGCGACCCGAGACGCGGTGTCTGCCAGTGCCCGCTGAACGCGTCGGCGGTCATGGCGGAGGCGAGGCACAGCAGAGTCCCCGGCAGGCTGGCCGCGACCGGCTCGTACCGGGCTAGGGCGTACACCCCGAGCATCAGCAGGAACGGGCCGGGGATCTTCCCCGGGATCGGCCCGAGCACCTGGAAGGCGACGTAGAGGACGGTCATCGCGGCCAGGACGGTACGAGGCCGGGTGCGCCGCCACAGCAGCGGGACGGTCTGCGCTCCCCACAGGGCCACGGCCCATGCGCTCGGCGCGGGGCCGCGGTCGACCACCGTGGCCATGTCGAACAGCGTCAGACCGCCGCCGAGCGCGACATCCGTCAGCCGCGGCCGGGCGGCGAACCAGCGCTGTGCGGCCCGTGGCAGGGCCCTCGTCTCCATGACCATCTCAGTTCATCAGGCTAGGGCAGCGGCAGTCGGGCCGGATCCTCCGCGGGGCGCGCATCGATGGTTGCGCCGTCCCGCCGGAGATCGCCGCGGGGACGGAGGCGTCACAGGGTCCCGCACTCCTAGCGTCGTTCCCCATGACGAACCTCCCCGCAGAACAGACCCGCCCTTCACCCACTACGGAAGCGGCGACCAAGTCCCTTGTAAGGAACGGGAGTTCACGTCCCGTCGCGAGGTGGGCCCTGCTCCTGCTCGGCACCGGGACGTCGCTGTTCGCGGTGGGCGGCCGGTGGGACGTCCCGGCCGCCGCCTGGATCTCGCTGGTGCTCCTGCTGCGCTTCGCGCGGATCGGCCGTGCGTGGTCCGGGGCCCTGTGGGTCTGGGCGGCGCACGTGGTGGCCGCCGTCTTCTGGGTCCAGGAGTCGGCGATCGGCCTCGGCCCGGTGGCGGTCGCGGGCGCCGTCGCGCTGGCCGCACTTCAGACGCTGCCGTTCCTGGCCGACAGACTACTGACCGGCCGACTGCGCCCCGGCACGGCGGCCCTCGTCTTCCCGGCCGCCGTCGCCGCCGCCGAGTTCCTGATCACCGTGGTGTCCCCGTTCGGCACGGCCTACGGCTCGCTCGCGGTCACCCAGTACGGCGACCTCCCGCTCCTCCAGGTCGTCTCCGTCACCGGCCCGTGGGGGATCGGCTTCCTGATCGCCTACTTCGCCAGTACCGTCAACCGCCTCTGGGAACGGCCCAGTTGGCGAAGCGGCCTGGTCTACGTGGCCGTACTGCTGACCGTCGTACTCGCCGGTGGTGCGCGGCTCGCCCTCGCCCCCTCCACGGCCCCCACCGTCCGCGTCGCCGGAATCAGCCCCGGCCGGGCCGTGACCGACGCCCAACAGGCGGTGTTCTCGAAGGTCCCGGACATCGCCACCGCGCCCGCCACGACGGTCGAACCCGCCATGACCGCCGTAGAGAACGACCTGCTGGCCGCCACCCGGCGCGAGGCCGCCGCCGGGGCCAAGATCGTCATCTGGCCCGAGGAGGCCGTCAAGGTCCAGGAGTCCCACGAACCGGCCGCCATCGCCGCCGCACAGGACCGGGCCCGCCGGTCGGGCGTCTACCTGGAGATCGGCGTCCGCGTCTACAGCGGGAGGGCCCCCGCCCACGACAAGGACGAGGCGCTCCTCATCGACCCGCGCGGAAAGGTGCTGTGGACCTACCAGAAGGCCCACCCCATCCCGGGCTCCGAGAAGTTCACGCCGGGCGACGGCCGCGTACCCGTCGCCGACACCCCGTACGGCCGGATCGCCGATGTCATCTGCTACGACGCCGACTTCCCCGCCATGATGCGGACCCGCGCCGACATCATGCTCGTCCCCTCCCACGACTGGCGGGAGTACGGAGTCGCACACACCGAGAAGGCGAGCCTGCGGGCCATTGAGGGCGGCTACTCACTGATCCGCCAGGACGCGGAGGGCGTCTCGGCCGCCTACGACCACGAGGGCCATGTCCTCGCCGCCACCGACTACTTCACGACCGAACAGCAGACCATGGTGGCCTATGTGCCCATCCACGGCGTCACCACGATCTACGACCGGATCGGCGACACCTTCGCCTGGCTCTGCCTTGCCTGCGTCCTCGCGTTGACCGTCACCGCCCTCGCCCGTCCGAAGAGGCGGACGGTCCCCGCCGAAGAAGAAGCTCAGCACGACCGTGACGGTGGCGGCTACGGCGAGCCGCAGGGTCCAGGTGGCCGCGGAACCGTCCACGAGCGCGGACGAGACGGCGGGCAGGTCGAGCAGGACACCGCTCAGGGGCAGTGAGCCCGCACCGCTCAACAGGTAGACCCACAGCGGGGGTTCGTTGGAGACGACGAGGACCGAGGCGGCGAGGACCACGATCGCGCTGAGTACGACGGTGAGCGAAGTGATGTCCATGGCCACGAGCATTCCGGCCGACGGCCGGCGAATCGTCGGCGCGGCGGAGGATCGCCGTCTCTACCAAAGGGTATAGACACGCCTCCCACTACAACCTTCCGGAGGGCACCACCGCCACGTCCATGCCCAGCACCTGCCACGGTGCCCGGACAGCGGGCGACGACTCGGCCGTCCCGCACTACGCCTGCTCCCTGCCCACCTGGGCCGGGCCCGGCGCGGACGTCAGCTTCCCGTTCCAGCTGCGCATCGACCGGGTCGTCCCCGACGCCACCGGCCACGTCACCGTCCACCCGCACACCGACAAGCCCGTCACCTTCGACCCGAACAGCGCGAACGACACGGCCGAGGTGATTGTCAACCCGACCGCCTGACAGCGACGACGAGGAGGGGGCGCGCCCCAAGCTCGCCCCCTCCTACGTCGACTCCCGCTTCACCAACTCCGTCGGCAGGATCACGGCCGCCGTGTCCTCGCCCCCGATCTGCGCCAGCAGCACCCGCACCATCTCCGCGCTGATCCGGTCGAACGGCTGCCGCATCGTGGTGAGTTCGGGGCTGGACGCGAGCGCGGCGGGGGAGTCGTCGAAACCGCCGACCGCCACGTCCTCCGGCACCCGTCGTCCGGCCCGCTCCAGCGTGGTCAGCACACCCCGCGCCATCAGGTCGGAGGCGACGAACACCGCGTCCAGGTCCGGGACTTGGGCCAGCAGCCGCTCGGCGCCCCGCTCGCCGCTGAGCCGGCTGTAGTCGCCGGAGACGACGAGCCGGTCGTCCACCTCGACGCCCGCCTCGGCGAGCACCTCCTTGTAACCGGCGAGGCGCTCGACACCGCCCGGGGTGTCCAGCGGACCGGTGACCGTGCCGATGCGGCGACGGCCGAGGGAGAGCAGGTGCCGGGTCATGTCCCGGGCGCCGTCCCGGTCGTCGGCGGCGACATAACTGATCTTGGAGCCGAGGCCGATCGGCTTGCCGCACGCGACCAGCGGTACGCCCGCCTCGCTCAGCTCCTCCGCGACCGGGTTCCCGGAGTGGCTGGACACCAGCAGCACCCCGTCGACGTGCCCGGAGGTGATGTACCGCGTGATGCGCCGCCGCTCGTCCTCGGTGCCGGCCAGCATCAGCAGCAGCGGGATGTCGTGCGCGGCCAGCGCCTGGGTGCAGCCGCGCAGCAGGATGTTGAAGTTGGGGTCCTCGAAGAACTTCTCCTGCGGTTCCGTCAGCAGGAAACCGACCGAGTCCGAGCGCCCGGTGATCAGCGAGCGCGCGTGCCGGTTCACGACGTAACCCGTCCTGCGGATGGCCGCGTTGACGGCCTCCTGCGCGGCGGGGCTCACATAGTGCCCGCCGTTGAGGACCCGCGACACCGTGCCCCGTGAGACGCCGGCCTCGCGCGCCACGTCATGGATCGTCGGTGGTCTGCGCCGACCCCCCGTATTGCTCATGGTCACGACTCTACGGCGCCCGGGGCCGGAGCCTGAAGCACCGCTGGGGGACCGCTGTGTGAGCGTTCACAGCATTCACGGCAGAGAAACATCAGGGACACTTGTCAGCGGTCACGGACGTGCGGTTATGTTGGGGCAGCGCCTCAGGGCGCGCTGTGTGCACGTTCCCAAATGATCGACTACGGGAGAGATCCATGCCGGAGACCACACCCAAGGGGCTCACCAGGCTCGCCTTCGGTGGGGACTACAACCCCGAGCAGTGGCCGGAGAGCGTCTGGCAGGAGGACGTCCGGCTGATGCGGGAGGCCGGCGTCACCATGGTGAGCGTCGGGATCTTCTCCTGGGCCCTGCTGGAACCCGAGCCCGGTGTGTACGACTTCGGCTGGCTCGACCGGCTCCTCGACCTCCTGCACGAACACGGCATCCGCGCCGACCTCGGCACCCCCACGGTCGCCCCGCCCGCCTGGTTCTACCGCGCCCACCCCGAGGCCCTCCCCGTCACCGCCGACGGCGCCCGCTACGAGTTCGGCTCACGCGGCGCGATCTGCCACAGCAACGCCGACTACCGCGCCGCCGCCGCGAACATCACCACCCGCCTCGCCGAGCGCTACGGCACCCACCCGGCCCTCGCGCTGTGGCACGTCTTCAACGAGTACGGTGTCCCCGTCTCCGCCTGCTACTGCGACTCCTGCGCCGCCCACTTCCGCCGCTGGCTGACGACGACGTACCAGACCGTCGACGGCGTCAACGAGGCCTGGGGAACCGCCTTTTGGGGCCAGCGCTACACGACCCTCGACCAGATCAACCCACCCCGCCTCACCCCGACCGCCGTCAACCCGGCCCAGGCGCTGGACTACACGCGGTTCGCGGACGCCACCATGCGCGAGAACTTCACCGCCGAACGCGACATCCTGCACCGCCTCGCCCCCGGCATCCCCGTGACCACCAACTTCATGGCCGCCCTCAGCCAGTGCGAGTCCGTCGACTACTGGGCCTGGGGCCGCGAGGTCGACCTCGTCACCAACGACCACTACCTGATTACCGACGGCCGCCGCACCCACGTCAACCTCGCGATGGCCGCCGACCTCACCCGCTCCGTCGCGGGCGGCGCCCCCTGGCTGCTCCTCGAACACTCCACCTCGGGCGTCAACTGGCAGCCCCGCAACCCCGCCAAGGCCCCCGGCCAGATGGCCCGCAACGCCCTCTCCCACGTGGCGCGCGGCTCCGACGGCGCGATGTTCTTCCAGTGGCGCCAGTCCCGGCGCGGCGCCGAGAAGTTCCACTCGGCGATGCTTCCGCACGGCGGCACGGAGACGCGCGTCTGGCGTGAGGTGGTCGAACTCGGCGCGTCTGTCGAGCAGTTGAGCGACATCCGCGGCAGCCGCACCCGGGCCGACGTGGCCGTCGTATGGGACTGGCAGTCGTGGTGGGCGCAGAAACTGGAGTGGCGCCCCAGCCAGGACCACGACGCCCGCGAGCGCGCCGACGCCTTCTATGAAACCCTCTACGACCGCCACCTCACCGTCGACTTCGCCCACCCGGAAGCCGACTTGTCGGCCTATCCCCTTGTCGTCGTACCCGCCCTCTACCTGACGACGGAGGCAGCCGGCCGCAATCTGAAGCGGTACGTCGAGCAGGGCGGCACCCTCGTCGTCTCCTACTTCTCCGGCATCGTCGACGAGCACGACGCCGTCCACGAGGGCGCGTATCCCGGCCCGCTGCGGGACGTACTCGGCCTGACCGTCGAGGAGTTCTCGCCGTTGCTGGCGGGCCAGCGGGTGCGCGTCACCGGACCCGACGGCTCCGAACTCACCGGCGACGTATGGACCGAGTTCGTGGTCCCGCGCGGCGCCGAGACCGTGTGGACGTACGCCGAGGGCCTCACCGCCGACCACCCGGCCGTCACCCGGCACCGCCTCGGCGAGGGCACCGCCTGGTACGTGTCCACGCGTCTCGACGCCCACGGCCTCGACGCCCTGCTCGGCTGGGCCGCCGAGGACGCCCGGATCGCGCCGCGCGCCGAGCTGCCGTACGACGTCGAAGTCGTGCGCAGGGAAGGCGAGTCGGGCAGTTTTCTCTTCGCGATCAACCACAGCGCCTCGGACGTCAAGGTGCCGCTGGGCGCCGACGGCACGGAGCTGCTGACCGGCGAGCGGGCCGCGGGCGGTCTCGCGGTTCCTGCCGGTGCCGTGCGGGTCGTACGACTCGACCGACTCGACGGCTGAGCCGACTCCCCTCCGCCCGCGAGAGCCGTGAGCCGCGGGCGGAGGGGGACGTCCGACGCCCCGCGCGCGTGCGGGCTTGTACGGCTGTGGCCGTGTGGGTCCGCCAACTCCGGCTTCGGAGAAGGGAGTTCGTCCCCGGGCGGGTTACCGCGTCCCGTCCGTTGTGCTGCGCCTCGGCGTCGACGGCACCGAGCCGCTGACCGGTGAACGTGCCACGGTCGCGCGGCTCGACGGCGGTCGGCGCGCGTGCGTTCTTGTGCGGCTGCGACGGTGGGGTTCGGCCAACTCCGGGTCTGGAAGGCGGAGTTCGATCCCGGCGGTCTCCGCGCGTCCCGCACGTTGCCCCATGCCTCAGCGGCGACCCCCGCGTCGAACAGGAACGGTCGGTCCCGGACAAGGGGCACCGAGTCCGGGACGCGGTGGACCGTGCTGCGGGAGAGTGGGGGGACGCGGCGCGCGGCGCGCAGGACGGAGGGGCACGAGATGCTGAGGACTCCGGCAAGTCAACGACGACTGGACATCCTGGAGTGGCTGAGAGATCCGGCCGCCCATTTCCCGGCACACCGGTATCTCGCCGAGGCCGGGGTCGGTTCGGAGGCGGTGGCGGCCAAGCTGGGCGTGCCCCGCCAGGTGGCCGAGACCCACCTCGAACTCCTCGCGTCCCTGGGCCTGTTGCGCACCCGGCGGATCCGGCTGCGCACCTACTACCAGCGCGACGAGGTCCGGATCGCCGAGGTGGCCCGGATGTTCGAGAAGGGCTGGTAGCAGGACCGGCGGGCCGAGCGTCACACCGCGCCCTGCCCGGAGTCCGCCTCCTCCGGTGCCTCCGGTTCCGTGCGGAACGACGCGTCCGGGTCCCCGAACCGCTCGCACAGCAACCTGCCCACCAGCGCGCCGCCGTAGAGCACGAACCCCACGCCGACCAGCCAGGACTCCACCACCAGCACCGTGCCGACCGGGCCGTAGCTGACCGCGTTGGTGACCAGGAGCGGGGTGAACACCAGGTACGAGAACCAGCGCAGGCCGACCAGGCCCGCCATTGTGGCGAGCGCGCCCGGCAGCAGATAGCGCCAGTGGACCTGGCGGCTGAGCAGGAAGTGCGGGCCCCACCAGAAGAACAGCAGACCGGCCGCCATGCTGAGCAGGATGCGGGCCGTGCCCGCGAGGACGTTGCGGGTCTGCACCTGCGCGTACAGATAGCCCATCAGCATGACCAGCCAGATCAGTTGGCGCCAGATGCGGTGCCAGGGCGCACCGGTCGGGCGCCACACGTGCTCGTAGCCGCTCTGCACACTCGACGCGAAGGACAAGCCGAACAGCGCGAGCAGCGCCACGCTCCAGGCGCTGGTGGTGCCGATGACCTTGCGGGGCGGGGTGAAGACGTCGGTGAGCGCGCGGGCCGAGCGGCCGGACAGGTCCATGCCGTCCACCAGCCACAGCGCGAACCCGCCGTGCCCGATCGGATCGGCCGCGGCCACCACGATCAGCAGCGGCGCCAGCGTGACGAGGGCGAGCGTCGCGAATCCCATGGCCCGGTGCAGCAGCTCCAACTCCCGCCCGCGCCGGTTGAGTTCGGCCAGGCCGAGGCGCTGCCACGCCGTGCGGACTCGGTTCACCGGGGCGTTCCCGCGCGGCGGGCGGCCGACCACGTCATGCGAGGCCCCCTTCTCACTTCTCGCCTGTCGGCAGCGCGATCCGGGTCACCGGGAATACGCTCGGCAAACGTGACCGGGTGCCGCGATGACCGGGAAGAACAGCAAGCGTACGCGCGCCGGTCCCAACCGTGGAGGTGTTCGTGGACCGACCCAAGGCACTGCTCGCCCGCCGCTACGTCGCGATCGGGGGCGTGGGTCCCGAGGACGTGGTGGCCGACGCCCGCGGCCGGGTGCTGACCGGCGTCGAGGACGGCCGCATCCTCCGCCTCGACGGACTGATCGACCCCGAGGCGGTACGGGTGGAGACCCTCGCCGACACCGGCGGACGGCCGCTCGGCCTCGAACTCCTCCCGGACAACGCCCTGTTGGTGGCCGACGCGGAACGCGGGCTGCTGCGCGTCGACTTGGCGGACGGAACCGTACGCGTCCTCGCCGACTCGGTGGCGGGGGAACCGCTGCGAGGTTGCAGCAACGTGGTCGCGCTGTCGGACGGCAGCGCGTACTTCACCGTCTTCAGCCTCCGCTACTCGATCGATCAGTGGATCGGCGACATCGTCGAACACACCGGCACCGGACGGCTGTTGCGCCTCGCACCCGGCGCCGACCGTCCCGAAGTCCTCCTGGACGGACTCCAGTTCGCCAACGGACTCGCCGCGAGCGCCGACGAGTCGTTCCTGGTCGTCGCGGAGACCGGCGCCCGCCGACTGACCCGCTACCGGCTCACCGGACCGGAGGCGGGCCGGAGCGAGACCTTCGCCGACGACCTCCCCGGCATGCCCGACAACCTCTGGCGCGGCGGCCCGGACGGGCCGATCTGGGTGGCGCTGGCCGGCCCGCGCGTCCCGCCGCTCGAACTCCTCCACCAGGCCCCGCCCGCCGCACGGCAGGCTGCCGCACGTGTCGCCGTACGCGTGCCCTTCCGCCCCACCGGCATGATCGGCGCCATGGCGTTCGACGACGACGGAACCGTCGTCCACCACCTCGTCGCGCACGGTTCGTCCTACCGGATGGCCACCAGCGTGTGCGAGGCCGCCGGGCACCTGGTGCTGGGCAGCGTGCGGGAGCGCGGGATCGCGCTGTGCGAGCCGCCCGCCCCGAAGTGACCCCGGCACGTCACCGGCGTTACCCTGATGCCCGACCGCGAGCACCCCTCGCGGCGCGGCGGTGGGGCCCGCCGTACCCGAACCGCGGCAGAGGTGCCGCCAACGGTCCCTACTTGTAGAGGCGTGTGCCCCCAGGGCCCCCGACGAGTAGGAGACGTACGGCCATGACAGCTCCCGAAGCCGAGAGCGTGCGCGCCCGGCCACAGACCCCGAGGCCTTCCGTCTGGCGCGGTCAGGGACCCGTGGTCGCGGTGGTCGCGCTCGGCGGCGCGATCGGGGCCACAGGGCGCTACGCGGCCTCCCTGTGGTGGCCCGCGCAGAGCGGCGGATTTCCCTGGACGACGTTCTGGATCAATGTCGTCGGGTGTGCCGTGATCGGCGTTTTCATGGTGGTCATCACCGATGTGTGGGCCGCCCACCGGCTGGTGCGGCCGTTCTTCGGCACCGGTGTGCTCGGCGGCTTCACGACCTTCTCGACGTACGCCGTCGACATCCAGAAACTGGTCGACGCGGGCCATCCCCGCACCGCGCTGGCCTATCTCGCCGCGACCCTGATCGCGGCGCTCGCGGCGGTGTGGCTCGCGGTGACGGCGGCCCGGCGCGTCCTGAAGTGGAGGCAGCGATGACCAGGCTGACCGGCAGCGCCCTGCGCGTGACCGTCTTCATCGGCGAGAACGACACCTGGCACCACAAGCCCCTCTACACGGAGATCGTCCACCGCGCGCACACCGCCGGACTGGCCGGTGCCAGCGTCTTCCGGGGCATCGAGGGCTTCGGCGCCTCCTCCCTGATCCACACCACCCGGCTGCTGTCGCTCAGCGAGGACCTGCCGGTGGCGATCGTGATCGTGGACACCGAGGAGCGGGTTCAGGCCTTTCTGCCGCAGCTCGACGAACTCGTCGGCGAGGGGCTGGTGATCCTCGACGACTGCGAGGTCATCAGGTACGTCGGCCGCGCGGACGAGCCCGGCGGAACGGACGCGAAGGGTAAGAAGTCGTTGTGAACTGGCTGTTGGTCGTCGCGGGAGCCGTCGTAGGCGCCCCGCTCCGCTATCTCACCGACCGCGCGGTGCAGACCAGACACGACTTCGTCTTCCCCTGGGGCACCTTCGCGGTGAACGTCACCGGCTGTCTGATCCTCGGCACCCTCACCGGCGCCGTGTCCGCCGGTGCGGCGGGCTCGCATCTCCAACTCCTCGTCGGCACAGGCCTTTGCGGGGCCCTGACGACGTACTCCACCTTCTCGTACGAGACACTGCGACTGACCGAGACAGGGGCGGGGCTCTACGCCGCCGCCAACGTCGTCGGCAGCGTGATGGCGGGCCTCGGTGCGGCATTTGTCGGGGTGTCGATCGCGCAGGCCCTGTGGGCGTAAGAAATCGGGCGGATCCCGCGCCCGACCAGGATCGCCTTCAGCGCTATTGTCTACAGCACTGTCGACCAATCCCGAAGAACTGGATCTCATGAGCGTCATCAGCGTCGGTCAGGCCGCCGTCCTCGGAGTCGTCGAGGGGGTGACCGAGTTCCTGCCCGTCTCCTCCACCGGCCATCTGAAGATCGTCGAGGGGCTGATGCACATCCCCGTGGACGACGATTCCGTCGTCGGGTTCTCGGCCGTCATCCAGGTCGGCGCCATCGCCGCCGTGCTCCTGTACTTCTTCAAGGACATCGTGCGGATCGTCACCGCCTGGGGGCGCGGCCTGTTCAACAAGGAGGAGCGCTACCACCACGACTACAAGTTCGCGTGGTGGGTCATCTACTCGACCATCCCGATCGTGATCGTGGGCCTCGCCGCGAAGCCGCTCATCGACGGCCCGCTCGGCTCGCTGTGGGTGGTCGCCGCCTCGCTGATCGTCGGCAGTGGTGTCATGTGGGCGGCGGACCAGATGGGCCGGCACAAGCGCGGTGAGGACGACACCACCTTCAAGGACGCGATGCTGGTGGGCAGTTCGCAGATCCTCGCGCTGCTCTTCCCCGGTTTCTCGCGCTCCGGCGCCACCATGTCCACCGGTCTCATCCTCGACCTGGACCGCCTCGCCGCCACCCGGCTCTCGTTCTTCCTCGGCATCCCGGCCCTGACCGGCGCCGGCATCTACGAGTTGAAGGACGCCCTGGGGGCGGGCGTCGGCGCCGCCCCGCTCGCCGTCGGCACGATCGTGTCCTTCGTGGTGGCCTACGGCTCCATCGCCTGGCTGCTGAAGTTCGTCGCGAAGCACTCCTTCAACGCGTTCGTGATCTACCGGATCATCATCGGCGTCCTGCTGTTCGGGCTGCTCGGCGCGGGTGTGCTCAACAGCTGACACCGGACGGACGATCATGGCGGAGGGCGTGAAGCCGGATTTTCAGGCTTCACGCCCTCTGTATTTTTCTTTTCCGACCGCTTGACAGCACTGTCCCGTCACCCGCAGGATCACGTCCGTGAACCTGTCAGACAGCCAGACAGGTGGAGTCGGACCGCGGCGCGTCAGCGCCATGGAAGCGGTGCTCGTCCACCTCCGCGGCGCCATCGAGCGCGGCGACTACGCCATCGGCGACAAGCTGCCCTCCGAGGCCGAGCTGTGCCGCACCCTGGAGATCAGCCGACCCGTGCTCCGCGAGGCCCTGCGCGCCTTGCAGACCATGGGCCTGACCGTCTCCAAGACCGGCAAGGGCACCTTCGTGGTCGCCAACGCCGTGGAGGACCCCACCTTCGGCGACTACGCGGCCAGCGACCTGCTGGAAGTGCGCCGCCACGTCGAGATCCCGGTCGCCGGGTACGCGGCACTGCGCCGCACCCCGGAGAACCTGGACCACCTGGCCCACCTCCTGGACCGCATGGAACAGGAGACGGACACCACCGCGTGGGTCGCGATGGACACCCTCTTCCACCTCGCGGTGGCGGAGGCCGCGCAGAACCCGGTGTTCCGCCGGGTGATCGAGGAGATCCGCGACGCGCTGGCCCGCCAGTCCGCGTTCCTCAACGAACTCGGCGGCCGGCGCGAGCAGTCCAACCGCGAGCACCGGGCGATCGTCGAGGCGCTGATCGACGGCAGCGAGCCGGACGCCGTCGAGGCCATGTCCCACCACCTCGACCGGGTCGAGACGACCCTCACCGACATCGTGCGCCCCGCGCGCACGAACACCCCCACGGAAGGCGGACCCGAGGCGTGAGCGAGCAGTCCCTGCACGGCAGCGAGCAGCCCCTGCGTGACGGCGAACAGCCCGTCCGCGGCGGCGTGCAGAAACGATCCGGCCATGTCGACGCCGGAGACGCCGGCTACAGCAAGTCCCTGAAGTCCCGGCACGTCAACATGATCGCCATCGGCGGCGCGATCGGCACCGGCCTCTTCCTCGGCGCGGGCGGTCGCCTGGCCGACGCGGGCCCCTCCCTCTTCATCGCGTACGCGGTCTGCGGCCTCTTCGCCTTCCTCGTCGTCCGCGCCCTGGGCGAACTCGTCCTCTACCGGCCCTCGTCCGGCGCCTTCGTGTCGTACGCCCGCGAGTTCCTCGGCGAGAAGGGCGCCTACATAGCGGGCTGGATGTACTTCCTGAACTGGGCCACCACCGGCATCGCCGACATCACCGCCGTGGCCGTGTACACCCACTACTGGGGCATGTTCTCCGACATCCCTCAATGGTTGATCGCATTGATCGCCCTCGCGGTCGTCCTGACCGTCAACTTGATCTCTGTACGGCTCTTCGGCGAGCTTGAGTTCTGGTTCGCGATCATCAAGGTCAGCGCGCTCGTCGTCTTCATGCTGATCGGCATCTTCCTGCTGGCCACCCAGCACCAGGTCGACGGCACCACCCCCGGCCCGTCCCTGATCACCGACAACGGCGGCATCTTCCCCAACGGCATGCTGCCCATGCTCCTGATCATCCAGGGCGTCGTCTTCGCCTACGCCTCCGTCGAGCTGGTCGGCGTCGCCGCCGGCGAGACCGAGAACCCCGAGAAGATCATGCCGAAGGCGATCAACTCGATCATGTGGCGCGTCGGCCTCTTCTACGTCGGCTCCGTGCTCCTGCTGTCGATGCTGCTGCCCTGGAACAAGTACAGCGCCGGCCAGAGCCCCTTCGTGACCGTGCTGTCGAACATCGGCATCCCGGCCGCGGGCGGCGTCATGAACCTCGTCGTCCTCACCGCGGCCATGTCCTCGCTCAACTCCGGCCTCTACTCCACCGGCCGCATCCTCCGCTCCATGGCGATGTCCGGCTCGGCCCCCAAGTTCACCTCGGTGATGAGCCGCAGCCAGGTCCCCTACGGCGGCATCCTGCTCACCAGCGGCATCTGCGTCCTCGGAGTCGGCCTCAACTACGTGGTCCCGGCGGACGCGTTCGAGATCGTGCTCAACTTCGCCGCGATCGGCATCCTCGCCACCTGGGGCATGATCATGCTCTGCCACCTCCTCTTCTGGCGGAAGACCGAGAAGGGCGAACTCTCCCGGCCCAGCTACCGGTTGCCGGGTTCCCCCTGGACCGAACTCGTGACGCTGGCCTTCCTCGCCTCCGTCCTGGTCCTCATGTACGCCGACGGCGGCGCCGGACGCACCACCGTGCTGTGTCTGCCGCTGATCGCCGCCGCGCTGGTCGCCGGATGGTTCGCCGTCCGCCGCCGCGTGGCGAGCACGTCCACCACCGCACCCGACGCGTGAGACCCACGCCGTCCTGACCCTGACAGGCAGTGATGTACAGCAGTCCCCTCGCGGACCCACCCCTCATCCGTGAACCCCTCCACGCACCCGTCGCCCACCTCATACGCGGCGGAATGATCGAGGGCATCCACTACGGCTCCGTCGTCGTCCTCGACACCGACGGACAGGTCCAGCTCCAACTCGGCGACATCGAGGCCGCGTTCTATCCGCGCTCGGCGATCAAGCCCGTCCAGGCCGTCGCCATGGTGCGGGCGGGACTGCCGCTCGACGGCGAACTGCTCTCGCTCGCCGCCGCCAGCCACTCCGGCGAGGAACGCCACCTCGCCGGGACCCGGCGCATCCTCGAACTCGCGGGGCTGACCGAGGACGCTCTGCGCAACGTTCCGGATCTGCCCTTCGACCCTGTCGTTCGTGACGCGTGGGTCCGTGAGGGGCGGCTGCCGTCGCGGCTCGCGCAGAACTGCTCCGGGAAGCATGCGGCGATGCTGTACGTGTCGAAGCTCAATGGCTGGTCGCTCGACGACTATCTCGATCCCGCGCACCCGCTTCAGCAGGCGATCGCGGAGATCGTCGAGGATCTCACCGGGCAGCGGATCGCTCGGGTGAGTGTGGATGGGTGCGGGGCTCCTTTGTTCTCCATCTCGCTGCACGGGCTTGCGCGGGCCGTTTCGCGGATTACCACCGCCGCGCCGGGTACGCCCGAGGCTCGGGTCGCGGATGCGATGCGGGAGTTCGCCGAGATGGCGTCCGGGGCCGGGCGGGATGTCGCCGCGTTGATGCGGGCCGTTCCCGGGCTGTTGGCCAAGGACGGGTTCGAGGGTGTCGAGGTTGCCGCGTTGCCTGATGGGCGGGCGGTTGCGGTGAAGATCGCGGATGGGGCGAATCGGGCGCGTGTGCCTGTCGCTGCCGCTGGGCTTGTGCGGGCTGGGATTGACCCGGGGCAGCTTGCCGAGTTCGCGGGGGAGTCGTTGCTCGGGGGTGGGGAGCCGGTGGGGTGTGTGCGGCCTGTGCGGGCTCTGGACCCGGTGTCGCCGTTGTCCGCGTGTGCCTAGATCGGTTGTGGGGGATGTGCGGGTCCGTTGTGGCTGGTCGCGCCGTTCCCCGCGCCCCTAAGTGACCTGAACGATGTTGGAAAGAGGACCCCATGTCTGCCAGTACCCGTCGCGAACACGACCTCCTCGGGGACCGCGACGTTCCCGCCTCCGCCTACTGGGGTGTTCACACCCTCCGTGCCACGGAGAACTTCCCCATCACCGGGACGCCGATCTCCGTCTATCCGCACTTGATCAACGCTCTCGCCGCCGTCAAGGAGGCCGCCGCTCTCGCCAATGAGGAGTTGGGGCTGTTGTCGGCGGAGAAGACGGCCGCCATTGTCGCCGCGTGCCGGGAGATCCGGGACGGGAAGCTGCACGACCAGTTCGTCGTGGACGTGGTGCAGGGTGGGGCCGGTACCTCCACCAACATGAACGCCAACGAGGTTGTCGCCAACCGGGCGTTGGAGTTGCTGGGGCACGGCAAGGGTGAGTACCAGTACCTGCACCCCAATGAGGACGTCAACCTCGGGCAGTCGACCAATGACGTGTATCCGACCGCGGTCAAGGTCGCGACGGTCTTCGCCGTCCATGGGTTGATCGAGTCAATGGTTGTTCTTCAGAGCGCGTTCGCCCGTAAGGCCGTCGAGTTCCGTGATGTGCTCAAGATGGGCCGTACACAGTTGCAGGACGCGGTGCCGATGACGCTCGGTCAAGAGTTCTCGGCGTATGCGGTCATGATTGACGAGGATCGTCAACGTCTTGACGAGGCTGTCCAGTTGATCCATGAGATCAACCTGGGGGCCACGGCCATCGGGACCGGACTCAATGCGCCGGCCGGGTACGCGGAGTCGGCTCGGAAGCATCTCTCGGACATCACCGGGCTCCCGCTGGTGACCGCGGCCAACCTGGTCGAGGCCACGCAGGACTGCGGGGCGTTCGTGCAGATGTCGGGTGTGCTGAAGCGGGTCGCGGTCAAGCTCTCCAAGAGCTGCAACGACCTGCGGCTGCTGTCCTCGGGGCCGCGCGCGGGGCTCGGGGAGATCAACCTGCCGCCGGTGCAGGCCGGTTCGAGCATCATGCCCGGCAAGGTCAACCCGGTGATCCCCGAAGTCGTCAACCAGGTCGCCTTCGAGGTGATCGGCAACGACGTCACCATCACGATGGCCGCCGAGGCCGGACAACTCCAGCTCAACGCGTTCGAGCCGATCATCCTGCACTCGCTGTCGGAGAGCATCACGCATCTGCGCGCCGCCTGCCTCACGCTCGCCGAGCGCTGCGTGGACGGCATCACCGCCAACACCGAGGCGCTGCGCGCGAGCGTGGAGAACTCCATCGGCCTGGTGACCGCGCTCAACCCGCACATCGGGTACACGGCCGCCACCGACATCGCCAAGGAGGCCCTCGCCACCGGCCGGGGCGTGGCCGAACTCGTCCTGGAGAAGGGCCTGTTGCCCGCCGAGACCCTCGCGGCCCTGCTGCGCCCCGAGGTCCTGGCCGGCAGTGGCTCCGCGGCCGTCTGACCGCGGACGCGCACCAGGACCGGCCCGGAGGCACAATGGTGATCATGTCCCCCTCGATGACCTTCCAGCCGGTCCTGGAGCGCATCGCCGGCGAGATAGAGCGGACCCCCGGTCGCGGCCGGCCCGCCGACTACATCCCGGCGCTCGCCGCCTGCGACCCGCGCAGCTTCGGCATGGCCGTCGCGGAACTGGACGGCACGGTGTACGGCGTGGGGGACTGGCGGCAGCCGTTCTCCACGCAGTCCATCACCAAGGTCTTCACCCTCGCCCTCGACCTCGCCCGTGAGGGCGACGAACTCTGGGAGCACGTGGGCCGCGAGCCCTCCGGCAACCCCTTCAACTCCCTTGTCCAGTTGGAGTACGAGAGCGGCATCCCGCGCAACCCGTTCATCAACGCGGGCGCGCTCGTCGTCACCGACCGCCTCCAGACCCGTACCGGAGACGCGGCGGGCGAACTGCTGGCCTTCCTGCGCGCGGAGAGCGATAACCCGTCCCTCGACTTCGACAAGGAGGTCGCCGCCTCCGAGTCCGCGCACGGCGACCGCAACGCTGCCCTCGCCCACTTCATGAAGTCCTACGGCAACATCGACAACGAGGTGCCCGTCCTCCTGGACCAGTACTTCCGGCAGTGCTCCATCATGGCGTCCTGCGCCGACCTCGCCCTCGCCGCCGGTTTCCTGGCCCGGCACGGCAGCCGCGCCGACGGCACCCGGCTGCTCACCCTCACCCAGGCCAAGCAGGTCAACGCGGTGATGCTGACCTGCGGGACGTACGACGCGGCGGGCGAGTTCGCCTATCGGGTGGGGCTGCCCGGCAAGAGCGGTGTGGGCGGCGGGATCATCGCCGTAGTACCGGGCCGTTGCACAATCGCCGTGTGGAGTCCGGGACTTGACGAGCGGGGGAACTCGGTGGCCGGGGTCGCGGCCCTGGACCGGTTCACGACGCTGACCGGAGTGTCGGTGTTCTGACCGGAGCCCCACACACGGCGAATCCACGGGTACCGAGGCCCGATCACACGGAGGTCACGCGCAGTCCGCCGCACGGAGAGCGGGGCGTCGCTTTCCCGCCATCCGGCGTTGACACGCTGAACGAGTGTTGGCCATGGCTTTTCCCGTCGATCTCCGCCGCTGCCAGGTACTCGGTCTGGCCGGTACCGCCGTCCTCGCGCTGGGCGGCGAGACGGCCGGCGCACTTCCGTCCGCCGACCTCTTCTCCCCGGCCTCCGCGCAGGCCGCGCTGGGGCTGGTCGGGGTCTACTTCGGTGTCGTCCTGCTGATAGCGGCCTGGCTGCTGCTGGGCAAGCTGATCCGCAGCGCCGACCCGCCGACCCCGCGCTCCCTGCTGCTGGTCCTCGCCGTATGGGCGGCCCCGCTGCTGCTCGCGCCGCCGCTGTTCAGCCGGGACGTGTACAGCTACCTCGCGCAGGGCGCCATGGTCGACGCCCACATGGACGTCTACGCGCACGGCCCCGCCGCGCTCGGCGGCCCCCTCGCCGACGAGGTCGCCCCCCTGTGGCAGCACACCGGGGCGCCGTACGGCCCGGTGTTCCTCGCCCTGGCCTCCGGCCTGTCCGGACTGACCCGGGGCCAGCTCCCCGCCGGGCTCTTCGGGATGCGGCTCGTCGCCCTGCTCGGAGTGGGCCTGATGGCCGCCGCCCTGCCCCGGCTCGCCCGGCACAGCGGAGCCGACCCGGCCGCCGCGCTCTGGCTGGGCGCGCTCAACCCGCTGGTGCTGCTCCACCTGGTCGCGGGCGCCCACAACGACGCGATCATGCTCGGGCTGCTCGGCATAGGCCTGGTCGCCGCGCGCGGCCGATGGCCGATCCTGGGCGCCGTACTCGTCACGCTCGCCGCTCTCGTCAAGGCCCCCGCAGCGCTAGGGCTCGCCGCGGTCGTGCTGCTCCAGATCCGCGCGGGCCGCAGCCCCGCCAAGGCCGTCACGACGACCGTCGTCGCGTCCGCGGTCACCACGGTCGCCGCCACGGCCGTCGCGGGAACGGGCTACGGCTGGATCGGCGCCCTCGACACACCCGTCTCGGCGCACAACTGGGCCCTCACCAGCCTCCTCGGCCGCGCCACCGGCGCCCTGCTCGAACACCTCGGCAGCGGCCTCGCCCCCTTCGCGATCCCGGCCTGGCACGCCCTCGGACTCGCGGTCACCGGCGCGGCCATCCTCGCCATATGGTTCCGCCTGCGCCCCAGCCCGGTCTACGCGCTCGGCCTGAGCCTCGCGGTCGTGGCCGCCTTCGGCCCGGCGATCCGCCCCTGGTACGCCCTGTGGGGTCTCTTCCTCATCGCCGCCGCCGCGCCCAGCACATCCGTACGCCATCGGGTGGCCGCCGTGACCGGCGTCCTCGCGCTCGCCGTCCTGCCCAGCGGCGGACCCGCCGACATCGGACAACTCGTGCTGGCCGTCTCCGGCGGCGTCCTCGCGATCGTCGTCCTGTGGCAGGCCCGCCAGGCGGCCGAGGCCCCGGCCCTGGGACGTACGGCATGAGAACACCCGCCACCGACCGCGGCCGCATCCTCCTGGTGCTGGCCCTCGCCACCACGGTCACCGTCTTCACCGCGACCGTCCCACTGCTGCGCGACTGGTTCGACCTGCGCGTCTACTACGGCACCGTCCACACCTGGCTCCACCACGGCGGCCGGATCTACGACTACCACGTGCCCGGGACGACCTACGGCTTCACCTACCCGCCGTTCGCCGCCGTCAGCATGGCCCCGATGGGCTACCTCGGACTCGGCGGCGCGATCGCCGCCGCCCTGGTCCTCAACCTCGCGGCACTCGCCGTCGTGCTGCGCATCCTGGCCGGTCCCGGATGGCGGCGCTACGGCTGGTTCGGGTGGGCCCTGGTGGCCTGCGGTCTCGCGCTGTTCGAGCCGTTGCGCGACACCTTCAGCTTCGGGCAGGTCAACCTCCTGCTGCTGGCCCTCGTCCTCGGCGACGGCTGGCTGCTCTCCACCGGCCGGGGCCGCTGGGCGGGCGTCGGCATCGGCCTCGCGGCGGCCATCAAGCTCACACCGGCGCTCTTCATCGGCCTGCTGCTGGTGGCCAGACGCTGGAAAGCCGCCGCGGTGGCGACGGCTGTGGCGCTCGCGGCGACCGGGCTCGCGGCCCTGGTGGTCCCGAGCGCCTCGAAGTTCTACTGGACCCAGGCCATGTGGGACACCACCCGAGTGGGCCGCCTCGACTACGTCTCCAACCAGTCCCTGCAAGGCGTCCTGGCCCGCCTCGGCGAGACCGGCCGCCCACTGTGGGCGACGGTCGTGCTGCTCGTGCTGTGCGTGTGGGCGGTGCGGGTCCGGCGCGCGGTCGTCGCGGGGGACTGGACGGCCGCCTTCGCGCTGACCGGACTGACCGCGTGTCTGATCAGCCCGATCACCTGGGTGCACCATCTCGTGTGGCTGCTGCCCGCGTTCGCCGTGCTGGTCCGCGCCGGGCATCGGAGGATCGCGTTCGCCCTGTACGCGGTGATGTGCACCAGCGTCGTATGGCTGTGGTTCGACGACTCCTCGGGCATCGACGGCTTCCTCGGCAGCAACACCTACACCTGGGTCACGCTCGCCCTGCTGCTGTGGCTGCCGACCGGTCAGGCCCCGGGAAGCCGCCGGCCCTTCAGTCGCAACGCCAGCACGACCGCGCCCGCGCCGAGCACGGCGGCTGCCACGACCGCGGCCGTCTCCGCCCACCCCGGACCCTCGTCCGGCGCGACCGTGGCGGCCACCGGTACGGCGGCGGGACCCGGCCTCGGGCTCGTCCGCAACGCGTCCAGCGAACCCACCGGATCGACCCGCCCGGCCGCCGCGAAACCCCAGTCGAGCAGCTCGCGCGCCTCCTCGTACACGGTGAAGCCGCCGCCCGCCTGAGGGTTCATCACCGTGACGACGAGCGACCGCTCGCCCCGACGCGCCGCCGCGACCAGCGTGTTGCCCGCGTGGGTCGTGTAGCCGTTCTTGACACCGATGAGCCCCGGATACGGCTCGACACCGTCGTTGCCGGTCAGCAGCCGGTTGGTGTTCTGGATCGCGTACGACGATCCGTCACCCGGGAACTCGGCCTCGGCGGTGGAGCAGTACCGCGCGAAGTCCGCGTTGCGCAGTCCGGCCCGGCCGAACACCGCGAGGT
Organism: Streptomyces sp. NPDC002276; assembly: GCF_053891435.1. NCBI lineage: Bacteria > Bacillati > Actinomycetota > Actinomycetes > Kitasatosporales > Streptomycetaceae > Streptomyces > Streptomyces sp. NPDC002276. The sequence goes on from NZ_JBSFCQ010000001.1 coordinate 109,869, forward strand.
CGAAGGCGGAGGACACCTGGCCGTCGGTGTCGTAGCCGTCCGGCGAGATGACATGCGTGTCGAGCGCGCCCAGGGAACGAGCTTTGGCCTGCATCCGGGCGGCCGTGGCGTCCCAGCCGCCGTTGAGCGAGGCCAGGACGTGCACGGCGTCGTTCCCGGAGTTGAGGAAGACTCCCCGCCACAGGTCGGCGACGCGGTATGTGTGGCCCTCCTCCACCCCGACCAGGCTGCTGCCCTCGCCGATGCCGGCCAGGTCCTGTTCGGTGACGCGGTGCCGGAGCCCTCCGGGCAGGGTGGGGAGGACGGTCAGGGCGAACAGTGTCTTCAGGGTGCTGGCGGGCGGGAGTCTGCGATGCGCGTCGTGGGAGGCCAGGACTTCGCCGGTGTTGGTGTCTGCGACCAGCCAGGAGAGGGCGGAGATGTCCGGGAGTTGGGGGGCGCCGGGGTGGGGGTGGACCTGGGTGCTGGGATCCGGCCCGGTGGTGGCTGTCGCCGCGGTGGGGGTGAACGCGAGGACGCTCGTCAGGCAGAGGGCGCAGGCTGACATGGCGATCCGGGGTGAGAATCCGATTGTCATACCGGCAAACGTAGGAACGGAGTCGTCGTAGACGGCGATGGCGGGGCCGGGCGGGGTGAGTGTGCACCCGGATGCGCTAGTGATTTGTCTGCGGGCCGGTGGGGGCTGGGCGCGCCCACGCGGCGGAGCCGCATATCGATACAGCCCCGCGCCCCCAAAAGACCGAGGCTGAGGTCAGCTGGAAGGCAGCGTGGGCTGGATCCGGCGCAGGAACGTCGCGTTGTCCGGAGTCTCCCGCATGCGCTCCAGCAGGGTCTCCGTGCTGCTCTGGCCGTCCCTGTTCTGGAGGACGCGGCGCAGGCCTCGTACCGCCGTCAACTCGGCGGGAGTGAGCAGGAGTTCCTCGCGGCGGGTGCCGGACGGGTTGATCTCGACGGCCGGGAACACCCGGCGGGAGGCCAGCTCGCGGCTGAGGCGGAGCTCCATGTTGCCGGTGCTCTTCAGCTCCTCGAAGTAGAAGTCGTCGGCACGGGAGCCGGTCTCTACGAGGGCCGTCGCCAGGATGGTGAGCGAGCCGCCCTCCTCGGCGAGGCGGGCGGCGCCGAAGAACTTCTTCGGGCCGATCAGCGCGGTCGCGTCGACACCGCCGCTGAGGGTACGGCCGCCGGAGGCCGCCGCGTTGTTGTGCGCCCGGCAGAGGCGGGTGAGGGAGTCGAGGAGGATCACTACGTCCTCGCCGGCCTCGACGAGCCGCTTGGCCCGTTCGATCACCAGCTCGGCCAGCGCGATGTGCTGCTTCGGGGCCTTGTCGAAGGTGGAGGCGTACACCTCGCCGCGCACGGAGCGCCGCATGTCGGTGACCTCCTCGGGGCGTTCGTCGAGCAGAACCACCATGAGGCGGGCCTCGGGGTGGTTGCCGGCGACGGCCGCCGCGATCTGCTGGAGCAGGACGGTCTTGCCGGTCTTGGGCGGGGCCACGATCAGCCCGCGCTGGCCCTTGCCGACGGGGGCGATCAGGTCGGCGACGCGTCCGGTGAGTCCGGCCGCCGGGTGTTCGAGGTGCAGCCGCTCACGCGGGTGCAGCGGGGTGAGGTCGCGGAAGTGGCGTCGGCCGCGCAGTTCGTCGGGCGTGCGCCCGTTGACGAACGCGACTTCGGTCAGGGCGCGCTGCCCGCCGCGGACGCCTTCCACGAGGTCGCCCTTGCGCAGGCCGTGACGGCGGATCAGCGCGGGGGCGACCTGGAGGTCGGTGGGCGAGGGCTGGCAGTCCAGAGCCCTCAGGTGCCCCTTCCCGTTGCCGTCGATGTCGAGGACACCGGTCGCGGTCTGGGTGCGGGGCTGTTCCTGTACGGGGGGTTCGAGTGTGGTGGTCATGATGGGTGGTCCTTTCAAGGACGGTTGCATGTGTCATGCGGAAGGAAGGGGGAGAAGCCGCAGAGGGAGGGCGCATGAGCGCTCCTCGGGGCGGCGGGAACATCACCTCGGGTGCGGCGGAAGAACGCCGGTCACGAAGTGGTGTGAAGAAGCCGGAGTGCCGGTCGGAATCGACGGGCCTGTCGGCGGAGGAGAAGTGGTACTGGCACCGGCGCCCAGAACGGGGCGTACACAAGTGCTGACCGCACCGTAGCACACCCGGTGCGGTTCTGGATGTGAGGTGCGCCTCAGCGGCTCGCCAGGAGGCCGTACAGGAGGGGGATCCGCGGCTCTGGCAGTCGCCACCAGCCGGTCGGGGTCCGGACCATCTGCGGCCAGCGCGGCCACGGCAGTTCGTCGCTCTCGCGGAGCCGTCGGATGTTCAGTCCCGCAGTCGTCAACGCGTTGATGACCTCGTCTATTCCGTGCATCCACTCATAGCTGTCGGTCGCGTCCGCGACGGCCGGGCCGTCGGTGTACGTGAACGTCGCGTCCCGGTGCACCGGACCGCCGCCGCCCAGGTAGTCGTGGCGCAGCAGGAGTTCCGGTCCCTCACCCGGATTCGGCTTCGGGCCCAGGGAGTTGAGGAGGGGGTGGAACTCGACGATGTACAACAGGCCGCCGGGGCGCAGGAGTTGGGCGATCACGTCGGCCCAGCGCGGGAGGTCGGGCAGATAGCACAGGGCGCCCTTGCCGGTGTAGACGATGTCGAACTGCCGCTGTCCCAGGGCCTCGACGGCGTCGTACACATTCGCCTGGACGTAGTCGACATCGAGGTCAGCCTTCGCCGCGATGCCCTTCGCCGCCGTCACGGACGCCTCGGAGAAGTCGAGGCCGGTGGCGCGCGCACCGCGCCGCGCGAACGCGAGGGTCTCCGTGCCCAGGTGGCATTGGAGGTGGAGCACGTCACGGCTGGCCAGGTCGCCGAGGTCGTTCCACTCGAAGGGGGCGAACCAGCGGTCCGGGTCCGGGTCGCCGTCGAGGCCGTAGAAGCGGCTGGCGAGGTGGACGGGGGTGCGGGCGTCCCAGTTCGCCTGGTTGGCGCGCATCAGCCGGGCCTGGTCGTCGGTGCTCATGGGGACATCCTGCCGTGAAGCCGTGCGGAGTTCCCGGCTTCCCGCCTCATACCAGCCATACGAACCCCCGATGGCCCTTCGTTGACCCATTTCTTGTTCTGGTCAATGCCCGTACCTACGCTGCCACCACCGCACCACGGCGGCACGGGACAAGGGACTTGGCAATCATGGGTCGACTGGCCGGGAAAATCGCTTTCATCAGCGGAACGGGGGCAGGAATAGGGCGGGCCGCGGCGCAGATATTCGCGGCGGAGGGCGCCGAGGTTTTCGGCTGTGACATCGACGAGGACAGTGCCGCGGAAACCGTGGAACTCGTCGAAAAGGCCGGTGGAATCATGCGGTCCCTGGCACCCGTGGATCTGTCCACCCAGGACGGTGCCCGCGAGTGGATCGAGGCCGGGATCGCGGCCTTCGGCGGGATCGACATCCTCTACAACAACGCCTCCGCGCTGCGGAACGGCCCGTTCGAGACCATGCCCGCCGAGGACTGGTACTTCACCATCAGGAACGAGCTGGACATCCCCTACTTCTGCACCCAGGCCGCCTGGCCGCACCTGATCGCCCGTGGTGGCGGGGCCGTGCTCAACGTCGCCTCCGTGGCCGCCGTACGCGGGGCGCCGTTCATGCCGATGGTGCCCCACGGGGCCGCCAAGGGCGGGGTGTTGGCGATGAGCATGCACCTGTGCGCGGCCGGGGCGCCGCACCGCATCCGCGTCAACACCATCGCCCCCGGCATGACCCGCACCTCCGCCACCGCGCCCTTCCTCGACGATCCGGACGGCCCCAAGGCCCAGTTGGAGGCGCGGATCCCGGTCGGGCGGGTGGGGCAGCCCGAGGACATCGCGCGGGCCGCCGCCTTCCTCTGCTCCGACGAGGCGGCCTTCGTCAACGGCGCCAACCTCATGGTCGACGGCGGCGACAGCGCGATGGCGGGCTGAGCCGCCGTGACCGTCCGACTCGACCACGTGGGCGTCAACGTACGCGACCTGACCGCCCAAACCGCCTGGTACCAAGGGGCGTTCGGCCTGAAGACCGTCTTCGAGTTCCATCTCGAAGGACCGGGTCTGCGGGGTGTCGTCCTGGAGCATCCGCGGGGCTGGCGCATCGAGCTGCTCGCCAGACCCGGCTCCGCTCCCGGCCTTCGCGCGCCGGACCCGATGACCGCCGTACTCACCGAGGGATACGGGCACTTCGCGGTCACCACCCCCGAGCTCGACCCCGTCCACGAGGAGTTGGTGGCTCGTGGCGCGGGCGAGGTCATGGCACCCGGGCCGTCCCCCGAACCCGGAGTGCGCATGGCCTGGGTCAGTGACCCCGAGGGAAATCTCATCGAACTCATAGAGAAAAACGCAGAGTGAGGGCACGCACGATGACGGATTCGATCTCCTTGAAAAGACTGGACCCCGGAACGCTCATAGCGTGCTGTCTCGCGGTCGCGGCGGCACAGTTGTGCATTACCGTTCCCTCGCCCATCAACGGGGAAATCCAGGCCGCATTCGGCGCCTCGGGTTCCCAGGTCGCCTGGGTCACCTCCGCCTTCATTCTCCCCACCGCGATTCTGGAACTGAATTTCGGTGTGGTGGGCGATCTCTTCGGCCGCAAGCGGCTGTTGGTGCTCGGCGGGCTCGTCCTGGCGCTCGGTGAACTGCTCAACTCCACCTCGCAGAACATCACCATGATGTGGACCGGGCAGGCCCTGGCCGGCATCGGCGCCGCCGCGCTGTTCCCCAGCTCCCTCGCGGTCATCGCGGCGGCCACACCGGACGGCAAGGACCGGGCGAAAGCCGTCTCCACCTGGGCGCTGTCGATCTCCCTGGCCTCCGCGCTCGGCCCGCTGTCCTCCGGGATCCTCGCCACGGTCGCCGACTTCCGCTGGGCGTTCGTACCGCCGGTCGTCCTCGGTCTGATCGTCGCGGTCACCTCCTGGAAACTCGTCACCGACTCCAAGGCGCCCGAGGGCCGCGCGCTGGACTGGCCCGGGCAGATCACCATCGCCATCGGCCTGACCGCCCTGCTCTGGGGCGTCATCGAGGGCGGCGACCGCGGCTGGGGCAGCGCGGCGATCGTGGGCTCGCTGACCCTGGCGGCCGTCGCGCTCGTCGGGTTCGTCATCGCGGAGACCCGCGCGGCCTCCCCGATGTTCAACCTCGGACTGCTGAAGATCCCCTCGTTCGCGGCGGCGGCCGTCGTCGCCCTGGCCGGCATGTTCGGCTTCATCGGCACCGCCTACTGCGTCTCGATCCGGCTCGGCGCGGTGATGCACCTGAGCCCGCTGCGGGCCGGAATGCCCTTCGTGATCCTCCAGTTGATCCCGCTGCTGCTGGCCCCGGTGCTCAGCCGCATGCTCACGAGGATCGACGCCCGCTGGCTGCTGATGGGCGGCCTGCTGCCCATGGCCGCCGGACAGTTCTGGATCGCCGCCCTGCCCATCACCACCACCTCCCTCGCCGCCTTCATCGGCCCGGTGCTGCTGCTCGGCGTCGGCTTCATCTGCGTGGTGTCCTCGCTGACCTCCGCTGCCGTGAACGCCGTACCGATCAACATGACCGGCATGGCCAGCGGCGCGACCAGCCTGGTCCGCGAGTTCGGCCAGGGCCTCGGCCCGGCCGTCATCTCCACCATCGCGATGAGCGCCGCGTCCTCCGCGCTCGTCGGCAAGCTCAGCGGCGCCGACGCGGGCATGGAGAAGGCGGCCGGACCGCTCGCCGTAGTCAACGCGGGCAGCGCCTCGGCCAAGGCCGCCGCGCAGACCGCCCTCGGCCACGGCATGGCCCTCGGCGTGGTGATCTGCGGCTGCGCCTCGCTGCTGGGCGCGGTGGTCACCCTGCTGCTGGTGCGCAAGAACACCGAGCGCGCCGTCGTGGGCGCGGGGGAGCCGTCGGTGCAGGCGGCGACCGCCTAGGCCGTACGTCGTAGGAGGAGGCCGGGGCCCTGTCGCCCCGGCCTCTTCGTGTTCCCGAAGGAGTTTCCCGAAGGAGTTTTCCGAAGGGGGTGTCGATTCGGCCCGGCCGCGTTCGTCGGTGGGGTGTAGGAAGCTCATGAGGACCGGGAGGATCCATGAAGTACATGCTGCTCGTGTGCGGCGACGACACCGCCGACGCCTCCGGTATGGCACCCGTCGAACCCTGGGTGGAGGAACTGGGCGACCGAGGCGTACGGCTGCACGGCCACCGGCTCGCCCTGCCCGCCGACGCCGTCACCGTACGGGTGCGCGGCGGCGAGCTGCTCCGTACGGACGGGCCGTTCGCGGAGACCAAGGAGTACGTCGCCGGATTCGACATCCTGGAGTGCGACACCCTGGAGGAGGCCGTCGAGGCCGCCGCCAAGCACCCCGTGGCCGCCATCGGCGCCATGGAGGTGCGCCCCTTCTGGCCGATGGACGGCGAGGAGGACGGTGAGACGCAGATCCGCGCCCTCGACGCCGAACGGCCCGGGACCGCCGCATTCCGTAAAGCCGTGGAGGACGTCCTCGGGGGCGTGACCTGGCCTCTGACCCGCGAGGTGCTGGAGTTCCACGTCCACGTCGACGAGTCCGTCGCCTTCGGCCATGCTCTCGTCCGGCTGCGCGGCACCCGGACCGACGGTCGGCAGCTGGACGACGTACTGCGCGTGACCACCGGCTACCGCAACATCGGACTGCGCTGGGAGATCGTCCACGAACACATCTCAGCCGCCACCGAGAAGGCCGAGAAGCGGTCATGAAGTACGTCCTGTTGATCTGCACCCCCGTGGACGGCGAGGAACTCAGCCCCGCCGAGATCGCCGCCGACCCCCGCTTCACCTCGTACATCGACGAGGTCCGCGGCCGTGACCTGATGCGCGGCGGGGCCCGTCTGCGCCCGTCCTCCGACGCCACCACCGTCCGCGTCCAGGGCGACGAAGTCCTGCTCAGCGACGGCCCGTTCGTCGAGTCCAAGGAGTACGTCGCCGGCATCGACATCATCGAGGTCGCCGACCTCGACGAGGCGATCTCGCTCGCCTCCCGGCACCCCGCCGCGTTGACCGGTGGCTCGGTCGAGGTGCGGCCGGTCTGGGAGTGAACGTGCCGGACGTCGAGGAGGCCGTCGTCGCCGCCTTCCGCGAGGAGTGGGGCCAGGTCGTCGCCGCCCTGATCCGGGTGACCGGCGACTGGGACCTCGCGGAGGAGTGCGCGCAGGACGCCTTCGCCCAGGCGCTCGACCGGTGGCGGCGCGACGGAATCCCGCGCCGCCCCGGCGCCTGGCTGACCACCACCGCACGCAACCGCGCCCTCGACGTCCTGCGCCGGGAGGCGGTCGGAGCGGCGAAACTCCGGGAGGTCGCGGTGCTGGGGCGGGACGAGGGACCGTACGACCCGGAGGACGACGGCGATGACAGCGGGGTCGAGGACGACCGGCTGCGGCTGCTCTTCACCTGCTGCCATCCCGCGCTGCCCATCGAGGCCCGGGTCGCCCTCACCCTGCGCACGCTCGCGGGCCTGACCACCCCCGAGATCGCCCGTGCCTTCCTCGTCCCCGAGGCGACCATGGCGCAACGGCTCGTGCGCGCCAAGAGGAAGATCCGCAACGCCGGTATCCCGTACCGGGTGCCGCCCGCGCATCTGCTGCCCGAGCGTACGACGGGTGTGCTCGGTGTGGTCTACCTCCTCTTCAACGAGGGCTACGCGGCCACGTCCGGCGCCGACCTGGTGCGGACGAACCTCTGCGCGGAAGCGGTCCGACTGGCCCGCGTGCTGGCCCGGTTGATGCCGGACGAGCCCGAAGTGCTGGGCCTGCTGGCCCTGTTGCTGCTGCACGACGCCCGCCGTGGCACCCGCGTGGACGCGGACGGTGAGTTGGTGACGTTGGAGGACCAGGACCGAACGGCGTGGGACCGGTCGGAGATCGATGAGGGCGCGGCTCTCCTGGAGACGGCCCTCCGCCGGGGCCGCCCCGGGCCGTACCAGATCCAGGCCGCCATCGCCGCCTGCCACACCACCGCACCCACCGCCGCCGACACCGACTGGGCCGACATCGCCGCTCTGTACGGCGAGTTGGAGCGCTTCGTGCCCTCGGCCGTGGTGCGTCTCAACCGCGCGGTGGCCGTCGGCATGGCCGAACACCCGGACGCGGGGCTGGAGTTGGTTGCCGGACTGGAGCGGTCGGGTGAACTGGCCGACTACCACCTGCTGCCCGCGACCCGCGCCGATCTGCTGCGCCGCAGCGGTCGTACGGCGGAGGCGGCCGAAGCGTACGGGCGGGCGCTGGAGTTGGTGGAGAACGACGCGGAACGGCGCTTCCTGGAACGGCGGTTGAGGTCCCTGTCCTAGTCCCGGTTCGTGCCCAGATCGACCCCGTGGGCCTCTGCGTCGGCGGTCACGATCCTGGTCGCCAGCCGTGACAGCCGCTCGCGGTCGGCCTCGGGCAGCGGTGCGGCGTATCTCTCGATCTGCTTCGCGAACCGCGCCGCGACCTGAGTCGCCAGCTCGCGGCCCGCATCGGTGATCGACACCTGGAACGAGCGGCGGTCGACGGTACTGACCGTGCGCGTGACCAGCCCCCGGCGCTGTGCGCGGTCGACGAGGCCGGTGATCGAGGACTTGTCGAGGCCGAGGTGGCGGCCGAGCTGGTTCATCGTCGGTTCCCGGTCCCGCAGGATCCCGAGCAGCCGCGTCTGGGTGAGCGACAGGTCGTACTCGCCGGCGATCTCGGCCAGCGCGTTCTGCACCAGGAACGACAACTGGGCAAGGGCGTCGACCAGGCCGAGGTCCTCGGTCGCCGGGGGCTGCACGTCGTGCGGTGAGGTCATGGACCGGATCCTACTTGCAAAGGTACGCGGCACCTACTAAATTAATTGGTGCCACATACTTTCTGTTCCACGTACTTTCTGTTCCATGTACTTTCTGCGTCGCGTACTTTCTGTGCCGCGTACCAAAGCCGAGGAGAACTCTCATGGACGTCCACGCCGCCGTGGTCCGCTCGTTCGACGCCCCGCCCCGCTACGAGCCGTTCGACCTGCCCGCCCCCACCGACGAGGACCAGGAACTCGTCGACGTCCTCGCCGTGGGCCTGCACCCCCGCGTGCGCACCGGCGCGTCGGGCAGCCACTACACCAGCACCGGAAAGCTGCCGATGGTCCCCGGAGTCGACGGGGTCGGCCGACGCGCGGACGGCAGCCTCGTCTATTTCGTCGCCGACGACGAACTGGCCGGCTCGATGGCCACCCGGACCGTCATCGACAGCCGCCGCAGCGTCCCGCTCCCCGACGGAGTGGACGTGGTGAAGATCGCCGCCGCGATGAACCCCGCGATGTCGTCCTGGGTCGCACTGCGCCGACGCGTCCCGATCGAGGCCGGGCAGTCGGTGCTGATCCTCGGCGCGACCGGCAACGCCGGCCAGATGGCCGTCCAGGTCGCCAAGCGGCTCGGCGCAGGACGGGTCGTCGGGGCAGGGCGGGACCTGGCCCGCCTCGCGACCCTGCCGGGAATCGGTGCCGACGCGACCGTCGCGCTCACCGACGACGCCGACGCCACCGCGACGGAACTGGCCAAGGAAGCCGCCGAAGTCGACCTGGTCCTCGACTACTTGTGGGGTCGACCGGCCGGTGAGGCGATCATGGCGCTGCTCCGGGCCCGCGCCGACCGCAGCCGCGCCCTGAACTGGATCCAGATCGGCTCCATGGCAGGACCGACCCTCGAACTCCCGTCAGCCGCACTGCGTTCGGCGAACTTCCGGCTCCAGGGCAACGGCCAGGGCGCGGTGTCCACCAGGGCGTATCTGGAGCAACTGCCGTCCCTCGTCGAGGAGATCGAGAACGGCGGCATCGCGGTCACCGCCGCACCCGTACCCCTCGCCGATGTCGAGAGCGCCTGGAACGCGCCGGAGGCTCCCGGCGTACGCACCGTCCTGGTCTCCTGAGGCGGCCATGCCTTGTCGACGGGCCGCCGTCACGAAGCGTCGAGCGCGTTCGTGATCGCCTTCACCCCGCCGTGCGCCGCGTACCCGCCGTCCACGGTGATCTCCGCGCCGTTGACGTACGACGCCTCGTCCGACAGCAGATAGACGACCAGCGGCGCCACCTCGTCCACCATCCCCGCCCGGCCCAGCGGGGTCAGCGACAGATGGGCCTGGACGAACACCGGGTTCGCGGACGCCATCAGCGGAGTCTCGATGTAGCCGGGGTGGATCACGTTCGTACGGATGCCGTGCGGCGCCAGTTCCAGCGCGGCGACCTTCGACAGGCCGCGCAGCGCCCACTTGCTGGTCGTGTACGCGACCGCGTGATGCGCGGTGAGACCCGCGACCGAGCCGACGTTCACGATGGACGAACCGGCCGGCATCAGCGGGGCGAGCGCCTGGATGCCGAGCAGCGCGCCCGTGGTGTTGACCGCGAACGCCCGGTTCCAGTCGGCGAGTTGGACATCACCGAGCCGCGCCCGCATGGGAATGCCCGCGTTGTTGACCAGGCCGTGCACCTCCGTGACGGAGGCCGCGAGGTCCGCCCAGTCGTCCTCGGACGACACATCCAGGTGCCGGTAGGTGACGTCCAGGCCGTCGGCGCGCAGGGACGCGGCGAGCTTCTCGCCCACCTCGTCGAGGACGTCGGTCGCGACCACCGTCGCCCCCTCGCGGGCCGCCGCCGCCACCTCGGCGGCTCCCTGGCCCTGCGCGGCCCCGGTGACGACGACGGTACGACCGGCCAGACGCGTGCGGCTCACGGTTGCCTCCAAGGGGTGCGGGCTGTCTCCCGTCCACGCTAGGAAGCCGCGGTCAGCTCCGGAAACGCACGATCGGCATGGGTGGCATCCGCGTCGGCGATCTCGTCGGCGATCTCGCGCACCACCGGGTCGTCCAGCGACGCCCCCACCTTCCGGACCGTCTCCCGCAGCCAGCGGTGCGCCGGGTCGGAGTGCCGGTTGTGGTGCCAGTACATGGCCTCCACCAGCGGTACGTCGGGGAAGGGAGTCGGTACGACGGCGCAGCGCGCGAAGCCCTCGTAGCGTCGGGCGAGCCGCTCGGGCACCACGGCGACCAGGTCGGTGCCGCTCACCAGGAACGGCAGTACGTTGAAGCCGGGCGTGCTCACCTGCACCCGAGGTGTGATGCCCAGGGTCTCCAACTGCCGGTCCGCAGGCGTGAGTTTGCCGACGGCGCAGGCCGCGTGCGGCATCTCGGCGAGGTCGCGCAGCGAGAGCCGACCGTCGACCAGACGCGGGTTGTCCGGGTCGACGAGACACACGAACCGGTCGTGCATCACGGCCTCGCTGACCCCCGGCAGCTGATAACCGAGCGGCACGATCATCAGGTCGTGGCAGCGCAGATGCGTCTCGGTCTCCAGCTGCCCGATGACGATCGGATGGAAGTCGATCCGGATGCCCGGGGCCTCCTGCGCCAGAGCCCGCAGCAGCGGCTCCACGAACACGGTCATCACGTAGTCGGACATCACGACCGAGAACCGCTGCCGACTGCGCGAGGGATCGAAGTGCCTGGTCAGCGAGAGGGCCTCCTCCGCCTTGTGCAGGGAGGACTGGACGACCGGCAGCAGCCGTTCCGCGAGCGGGGTCAGCTCGTACTCGCGGCCCACCCGCACCAGCAGCTCGTCGTTGAAGTGCCGCCGCAGCCGGGCCAGGGAGCCGCTCATCGCGGACTGGCTGGTGGACAGCCGCACCCCCGCGTGGGTGACGTTCTTCTCCTCCAGGAGGGCTTCCAGAGCCACCAGAAGATTCAGGTCGATTGCTCCCAGACCCATGCGCCTGTCCTTCCGGCCGCGTCGTTGAAGCTCGGTGAAACCGGAGCGTAACGACCGCCTTCCCGCCGAGGAAGAGCCCGGGAGCGAAGTCACAGGGATCCGATAGCTGCCATCGGATCCCCGGATGTGTGCAGGTCGGAAGGGTGGGCCGTCCGGTCTACGGCCTCGGGGTCCGGCCGCGCTTGCGGGCCCGCGGCAGGTACACGTCCGTACGGCCGGGCACCACACGGTTGGAGACGGTGCCGAGGCGCTCCACCGCGAGGGTCACCTCATCGCCCGGTTGGAGCGGTGGCGGGGTGCGCTCACCGACCCGGCCCCAGAACTCGGCCAGCGCGCCCCAGCCGCAGGTGCCCGAGCCGAGGATGTCCCCGGGGCGCACCCAGGCGTCCCGGGAGGCGTAGGCGATCATCTCCTCGAAGGTCCAGGAGACGTTGGCGAGGGTGTCGCGGCCGATCAGCTCGCCGTTGAGCGTGACGGTCATCTCCAGGTCGAGGAAGCCGTCCGGGTCGCGCCGGTCCTCGACCTCGTCGGCGGTGACCAGGCAGGGGCCCAGCGTGTTCGCGAAGTCCTTGCCCTTGGAGAAGCCGAGCCCGAGGTTCTTCTCCGGCTTCTGGAGATCCCGCGCCGACCAGTCGTTGAAGACCAGATAGCCGACGATGTGCTCACGCGCCCGCTCCGGCGTGAGATCCCGCCCGGCGCGGCCGATGACCACCCCGACCTCCAACTCGAAGTCGAGCACCGAACAGCCCGCGGGCACCGGCACGTCGTCGTGAGCGCCGTACGCCGCATGGGGGTTGGTGAAGTAGAAGTTGGGCGCCCGGTACCACTCCTCGGGCACGTGCTCAAGACCGTCCAGTGACTTCGACACCCCCTCGATGTGCGCCTCGAAACCGACGAAGTCCCGGATGGAAGGCGGCTTCAGCGGCGGCAGCAGCCGCACCTGATCCACCGTCAAGTCACTTGCCTCGCGCAGCGCTTCGGTACCGGCCGCGTGCAGCACCTCCTGCTCCAGCAGGGTCAGTACGGTGACGCCCTCGGGCAGCGGATGGACGGTCCCGTCCCGGACGACTCCGGCGCGCTCCACGCCCTCGTACTCGTATGTCGCGAAACGCATCGCTCACTGCTCCCAGTGGTTGGTGTTGGTGACGGTCCCCGCGCTCAGATAGCCGGCGAAGAGCCCTTTGGGATCGCGGGCGGCCCTGATCTCCCGCAGTCGCCGCCACTGTTCGTCGCCCATGAACCTCAACTGCCGCACGGTGAAGTCGGAGTCGCCGAGGTACTGGCCGGCGGTCACCGGCTGCATGTCGGCCATCGCGCCGTCCAGCCAAGTGCGCAACTCCGCGTCCCGCGCCGGGTCGTCATGGATGACGTAGGTGGCGCAGTAGATCTCCGACTGCAACGAGAAGGCCATGTCCGGGAGTTGGCGCAGCGGCGCCATGGAGAACCAGATGGTGAAGGTCTGCCGGGTGGGCTGCTCGGTGAACGCCTTGCGGATCGCCGGGACCACCTCGTCAGCCGGGCCGGTCAGCCAGGCGTTGTCGACCAGATAGCGGTGGCCTTCGGGGTTGGCGGTGCGCTGGCCCGCCAACTGCTCGGCCAGGGTGGTCTGTTGGGCCTCCACACGGAACAGGGCCCGGTCCGCGTACGGGTTGGCGTGCAGCGGCGCCAGAGCCTCGCCGGCCTCCTCGGCCGTGTTCGTCATCGACACGCCTGTGACCAGCAGCACCGGCTCGTCCAGGTCGGGCGGTGTCTGGGTGAGCGCGACGATCTCCACCAGGTCCGAGACCGTGTGGTGCATGCCGTGCAGCCAGGTCATGACCTCGTCGAACAGGTCCAGCGGATACGCGTGCACGGTGTGTCCGAGGTACTTCGGCAGCGGGCGGGTGCGGAGGTGGAAGCGGGTGACGATGCCGAAGAAGCCCGGGCCCGCGCCGCGCGCCGCCCAGAACAGGTCGCTGTGCTGGCTCTCGTCGGCGCGCACCAACTCGCCCTCGGCGGTGACGGCATCGATCGCGACGATGTTCTCCGCCGCCCAGCCCCAGCCCCGAGCGTTCCAGCCCTGCCCGCCCTGGAGCAGAAAGCCGCCGATGCCGACGGAGGGACAGTGCCCGCCGTTGAAGAAGCGGCCGAACTCCCCGAGATACGGGTTGAGTTCGTCGCCGCCCTTGACGCTCGGGGTCGCCGTCACGATCCCGGTCCCCGGGTCGTACGCCATCTCGCGGAAGCCCCCGAGGTCGATCAGCAGCGCGTCCTCGCGCACCGACCAGGCGGCCCAACTGTGCCCGCCGGAACGGACGGCTACCTGCCAGCCCCGCTCCAGAGCCAGCCGTACGCCCTCCACGACGTCCTGCTCCGACTCGGCCATCAGGACGGCTGCCGGTGAACGGTCGTACGGACGGCGGGCGTTGAAGACCCGGCCGAAGCACGCCGTCTCGAAGTCCTCGTCGTCGGGGAGGTGGAGGGTGCCGGAGAATCGGTTCAGGTTCACGCGCGTACTCACTTGATCGCGATCGGGTTGACGGGGGCCCCGACCGCGCCGGTGACCGGCAACGGCGCGGCTACCAGCAGGAACTCGAAGACACCGTCGGCCGCGCAGTCCTCGGCCAGTGCCTCCAGGTCCCACATCTCGCCCAGCGGGAGGCCCATGTTGGGGATCGCTATCTGGTGCAGCGGGGACATCGCGGGCTGCGGGAACTCGTAGGGCCGTACCTCAAGTCCCCAGGTGTCGGAGGCGATCGCCGCGATCTCCGTGCGGTGCAGCCAGCCGAGGGTGGTGAAGGAGAGGCCGGGTGCGTCACCGGCGGCGTAACCGCCCCACGCGCCGAGGCGTCGTACGCGGCCGAGTTGGCCCGTGCGGAGCAGGACGAGGTCGCCGCGCCGGACCGAACTCGTCGCGCCCTGCGCCTCGATGGTGGCGCGCAGATGTTCCTCCAGGATGGCGAATCCGTCCGGGAGTTCACCGTGCTCGTCGCCGACCGCACGGCCCACGTCGAGGAGGACCCCACGGCTGGTGAAGGCCTCCTTCATGTGCTCGATGCCGGTGACCGAGTCGCCGTCGCCGTTGACGATGGTGCACGGACGGCCGTTCCACGCCTGCTTGTTGTCGTAGATGTGGCCGAGACCGTCCCACTGGGTGGAGGCCTGCAACGGCATCACGACGTGGTCGTCGGCGCCGCCGAAGCCGTGCGGGAAACCCTGGGTGCCGGCCGCCGCGTCGGAGCCGGTGTCCTTCATGTAGTGCACCGGGTTGATACGGCCGCGGAAACCGCGCTGCGGGCCCGACTCGTTGAACTCCTGGGCGAGCGAGAAGGATCGCCCGCGCCGCACCAGGCCCACCGCGTGGGCGCGGATCGCGTCGTCGATGAAGTTCAGGGTGCCGAGCACGTCGTCCTCACCCCAACGGCCCCAATTGCGGTAGGCGGAACGGGCCTTGGCGAGTTCTTCCTCGATCGGGCCGAGGGCGGGGCGGGTCGTCATCGGGTGTGTCCTTTCAACAGCAGGTCGAGGGCGTTGCCCCCGGCGATCGCGGCCCGGTCGGCAGGGTCGAGACCGGCCGCGTCCAGGCGGGCCACCGGGTCGTCGACGCCCATGTCGAAGGGGTGGTCGGTACCGAGGACGACCCGGTCCGCGCCCACCTCCTCGACGAGTCGGCGTAGTGCGCGCGGGCTGTACACCAGCGCGTCGAACCACATCCGCCGCAGATAGGAACTGGGCAACTCGGCGCAGCCACGGGCGTCTTCGCGTACCCGCCAGGCGTGGTCCGAGCGGCCGATGTACGTCGGCAGATAGCCGCCGCCGTGCGCCGCCACCAGCTTCAGGCGCGGGAAGCGGTCCAGGACTCCGGTGAAGATCAGATGCGAGAGCGCGACCGTCGTCTCCACCGGCTGACCGACCGTGTTTCCCAGGTAGTTGGTCGCCAGGCGTTCGCCGAGGGAGCAGCCCCAGGGGTGGATGAACACGACCACGCCCAGTTCCTCCGCCCGCTGCCACACCACGTCGTGTGCGGGGTCGGCGAGTTCGCGGCCGTCTACCGTCGTGGAGACGCTGATGCCGTACAGGCCGTGGCCGTTGACCTCCTGGTCCAGCAACGCGACCGCCAGGTCCGGGTGTTGGAGTGGGACGGTGCCCAGGCCGAACAGCCGGTCCGGCGCGGTGGCGCAGTGGGCGGCCACGGCCTCGTTGACGGTACGGGCGAGCCGGATCGCGAGATCCTGGTCCGCCCAGTAGTGGTGCATCGGCATCGGACCGACCACCTGGATGTCGACGCCCATCGCGTCGAGGTCCGCGAGGCGAGTGGTGACGTCCGTCAACCTCGGGGCCAGGCACTGGAGTTGGGCACGGTTGACGGTCAGGGACGCCGGGGAGTGGGCGCGCTGCTCGGCGGCCAGTTCGGCGGCGAGACCCGGGGTTCCCGCCACCAGGGCGTCGGCGGTGGGGACGGCGAGGTGGCCGTGGAAGTCGACCACGGGCGAGGCGGTCACGCCGCCGCCGTCAGGTTGTCCAGCGTCTCCGACATGATGCGGGCCGGGTCGGCGCCGGGCGTGCCGGGATGGATCTCCCAGTCGGCGAGTTGGAGGGAGTTCTCCAGGACCATCCGCACTCGGGGCAGTCGCCGGGCCATGAAGGTCTCCAGGGCCTGATCCGTCGACTCGTCCCCGGTCACCAGCTCGGCCAGCAGCACCGCGTCCTCCATGCACATCGCCGCGCCCTGCGCGATCAGCGGCGGGCACGCGTGCACGGCGTCGCCGATGACCATCGCGCGGCCCCGGTGCCAGGGCTCGTCCACGAGGATCGCCTCGATCCAGCGGTAGTCGACCGCCGTGTCGTCGGGCAGCGAGGCAAGGATCTTCCCCCAGGTCCCGCCGTACCCGGCGCCGCGCTCGCGCAGCAGGGAGAGCGGGGCGCGCGGGCCGATGAGCGAGGTGTCGAGGTTCTCGTCGAGGAGGTAGGCGTAGCACTGGTCCGGCGAGATCGGGCTGTAGCCGGCCTTGAAGCGGGGGCCGCCGTAGTACACCTCGGCGCAGTCCATCTCGGCCGGGCGGTCGGCGACGACCCGGAAGATCGACATGCCGACGGGGCTGGGCTTGGCGTCGATGCCGATCAGGGCGCGCATCGCCGAGTTGATGCCGTCGGCGCCCACGACGAGGTCGTAGCGGCCGGTCGAACCGTCCGTGAACGCCACGTCCACATGGCCGGGCGACTGGTCGAGCCGGTCGACGCTCAGTCCGAGGCGCACCCGTACCCCGTGCCCGCGCACCGCGTCGCACAGCGCGTCCTGTAGATCCGACCGCAACGCGCCCGCCGTGGACGGCAGTTCGGGCCCGCCGGTGTGCGGGGTGTTCAACTCGGTGATCAGCCCGCCGTCCGCCGAGCGCAGCCGCATGACGTCGAACGGCACCGCCCGGGCCAGCACCCGGTCCAGGACACCCACGGAACGTAGCGCTTTGAGCGCGTTGCCCTGGACGGTGATGCCATGGCCCACACCGAACCACTGTGGAGAGATCTCGGCGAGCTCCACCTCAACGCCCCGCTGGGCGAGCGCGAGACACAGCACGCTACCGGTGATGCCGCCGCCGACGACGAGCACCTTCTGTACGGGCATGGGCGATCCTTGCGAACGTAGAAGACAACGAGTGGGGGGTCACCGGGAGAAGCGCGGCCCGAGTTCGTGGAAGTGCTCGACGGCCGGTGGCCCGGCGAAGAACGGTCCGACCAGGGCCCGCCAGCGCGCGAAGGGCTCGGACTCCCGGAAGCCGACCATGTGGGCCTCGACCGAGTCCCAGCCGACCAACAGCAGGAAGACTCCCGGCCGTTCGACGCCTTGCAGCAGCTCGGCCCAGCGGAACCCGTCGGCCTCGGCCAGCACCTCACGGGCCTTGCCGAACATCTCCGCGAACTCCCGCTCCCGACCCGCCTCGACGGTCAGCTCGGCATGCTCGACTATCACGTTCTTCTCCTCGGGAAAGTGGGTGCTCCGAGCCTGCGTGGGCGGTCGATCCACGGTCAACGGATCGAGGCATCGGCAAGGGGGACGTCATGCATCCCGTACGGCGATGGAGCCCCAGTCGAGGGCCCGCGCGGCCGGTGATGGCAGGCATCGCGGATCGCCATTTCCGCCGGGTCCCCGGGCTGCCTAGCGTCGAGGGCGAGCCCCCACCCGTACGAGGAGAGCGCCGTGCCCGATCCACAGCCCACCCATGCCGGACCTTTCGCCCTCGGTACGTTCGCCTCCGGCGCGGCGGTCTTCCCCGGTCTGGTCACCGGTTCCCGCGTGCGCGACCTCTCCGACCTCGTGCCGTCCGTCCGCGCGCTCGTCGAGGACTGGGGGACCTGGCTGCCCCGGCTGGCCGACCTCGCCGGGTCCTCCGACGGCACCTGGCACGACCTGGCCGCACTGCGCGTCCTGACCCCCCTCGAACCCGGCCAGATCCTCCAGAGCGGCGCCAACTACCGCAAACACGTGGTCGATCTGGTCGCCGCCGAGAAGGAGAGCGTGCACGGCGCCACCCCCGAAGAGGCCCGCGCCGACGCCGAGTCGATGATGGACGAACGCGCCCGCAACGGAGTGCCGTACGTCTTCCTCGGCTCCCCGCGCGCGATCAGCGGACCGTACGACGACATCGTGCTCCCCGCACGCGGTGAACAGCACGACTGGGAACTCGAACTCGCCCTCATCATCGCGAAGTCGGGCAAGAACATCCCGGCCGAGGAGGCGATGGACCACGTCGCCGGGTACACGATCTCCAACGACCTCACCACCCGCGACCGCCTCTACCGGCCCGACCTCAAGGCCATCGGCACCGACTGGTTCACCGCCAAGAACGCCGACACCTTCCTGCCGACCGGACCCTTCCTCGTACCGGCCGCCTTCGTCGGAGACCCCGGAGATCTACGAATCACCCTGCGCCACAACGGAGTTGTCCGCCAGGACGAGTCGACGAAGGACATGATCTTCGACATCCCGCGGCTCATCGCCTACATCTCCACGACCACCACCCTGCGCCCCGGCGACCTGCTGCTCACCGGCTCCCCGGCCGGCAACGGCGCGCACTGGGGCGTCTTCCTGAAGCCCGGCGACGTCGTCGAGTCCGAGATCACCGGCCTGGGCCACCAGCGCAACACCGTCAGGAGCGGACAGTGACCTTCCAGCCCATCACCCATCTGCGCCATGTCGACCTGGCCGTACCGGACTTCGCCCGCCAGCGCGCCTTCTACGGCACCACCTGGGGCCTGACCGAGGTCGCCAACGACAGTGGTGTCGCCTTCTTCGCCGCCGAGGGCAGCCCCGAGCAGTACATCGTCCGGATCCGGGCGGACGAGCGGAAGCGGATGGACCTGGTCGCCTTCGGGGCCGTGTCGCCGCAGGCGGTGGACGAGCTGCATGGGCGGCTCGGGCGTGCGGGCGTCCAACTGCTCGGTGAACCGGGCGCGTTGGACACACCGGGCGGTGGCTACGGCTTCCGGTTCTTCGACCCGGACGGGCGGGTCGTCGAGGTCTCCGCCGATGTCGCCACCCGCACCCACCGCAAGATCGAGGAACGCGAGGCGATCCCGGTCCGGCTCTCGCACTGCGTGGTCAACTCCCAGGACCCGGAAGGGCTGCGGGACTTCTACGTCCAGCACCTCGGGTTCCGGCTCACCGACACCCTGTACTCGACGCACATGGGCGACCTCATGTACTTCCTGCGGTGCAGCCCGCTCCACCACTCGTTCGCGATCGCCCGTGGACCCCATGTCTCCCTGCACCACGCCTCGTTCGAGATGCGCGGGGTCGAGGAGTACATGCGCGGCACCGGGCGGGCGCTGCGCGCCGGGACCCGGCTCACCTGGGGGCCCGGCCGGCATCTCGCCGGTGACAACACCTTCTCCTACTTCCACGACCCGCACGGCAACACCGTCGAGTACACGACCGAACTCGCCGTCCTCGAAGAGGACTTGTGGCACCCGGGCCGCCATGACGTCGACGACCCGGTCACCCAGGACCAGTGGGGCACCGCCGACCCGATGAGCGAGTCGGTCGCCAAGGAGCAGTTCAACGACCCCGATGTGCTCTTCGAAGCGCCGCCGGTCTGAGCAGAACACCCAACCCGCATGAGAGAGGCCGCAGTTGTGGCAACGATCCTGAAGCACGCCGTGCCCAAGTCGGAGGTGGCCGCCTCCCTCGACCAGGTGCGGGAGACCGTGACCGGCGTCATCGCGGACATCCGTGAGCGCGGCGACGACGCCGTGCGCGCGTACTCCGAGAAGTTCGACAAGTGGACCCCGGAGTCCTTCCGGCTGTCCGCCGAGGAGGTCGAGAAGATCATCGCGTCGGTGCCGCAGCAGGTCATCGACGACATCCGCTTCGTCCAGGACCAGGTGCGCACCTTCGCCCGCCACCAGCTGGACTCCCTGCGGGAGTTCGAGGTCGAGACCCTGCCGGGCGTGCGGCTCGGGCAGAAGCACATCCCGGTGCAGGCGGCGGGCGCCTACATCCCGGGCGGCCGCTACCCGCTCACCGCCTCCGCCCACATGACCATCGTCACCGCCAAGGTCGCGGGCGTGCCCCGGGTCGTCGCCTGTACGCCGCCCATCCACGGCGAGATCCCGGCCGCGACCGTCGCCGCCATGCACCTCGCCGGCGCCGACGAGATCTGGCTGCTCGGCGGGGTGCAGGCGGTGGCTGCCATGGCCGTCGGGACGGACACCATGAGTCCGGTGAACCTCATCGCAGGACCCGGTAACGCCTATGTCGCCGAGGCCAAGCGGCAGTTGTTCGGGGAGATCGGCATCGACCTGTTCGCCGGGCCGACCGAGATCCTGGTCCTCGCCGACGAGCAGGCCGACCCGTTCGTGTGCGCCGTCGACCTGCTCTCCCAGGCCGAGCACGGTCCGGACTCCCCGGCCGTCCTCATCACCACCTCCCGCGAGGTCGCCGAGCGGACCATCGCCGAGGTGGAACGCCTGCTGCCCGGCATGCCCACCCGTGACTTCGCCGGGCCCGCCTGGCGCGACCACGGCCAGGTGCACGTCGTCGACACGCTCGACGAGCTGTACGCCCTCGCCGACGAGTTCGCCTTCGAGCACGTCGAGGTGCTGACCGCCGAACCCCGCCTCGCGCTGGAACGCATGACCCAGTACGGCGCCCTGTTCCTCGGCGAGGGCACCTGTGTGTCGTTCGGCGACAAGGTCATCGGCACGAACCATGTGTTGCCCACACGTGGTGCCGCGCGCTACACCGGCGGCCTGTGGGTGGGGAAGTACCTCAAGACGGTGACCTACCAGGAGGTCACCGACACCGACTCCCAGACACTGCTCGGTCGGCTGTGCGGACGGGCCGCCCGCGTCGAGCTGTTCGAGGGACACGCGCGCTCCGGTGACGTACGCGCCGCGAAGGCCGCGGGCGACGAGCTGCCCTGGAACACCGCATGACCCTGGAGGGTCGTACAGCGCTCGTCACCGGGGGCGGCGGACCGCTGGGCCGTGCCTTCGCGCTCGCCCTCGCGGACGCCGGCGCCCGGGTGGTCCTGGTCGGGCGCAACGAGTCGGCGCTCGCGGAGACGGCGGCACATGTGGTCAAGGTCGGGGGAGGGGCCCGTACGGCCGTGTGCGACGTCTCCGCCCCTTCCGCTGTCGGCGCGCTGGCCGCCCAACTCGCCGACGAGGACGTGTCGTTGCTCGTCAACAACGCGGGAGTCGCGGGCCCCGTCCGGCCGCTCGTCGACATCGAGCCGGACGAGTGGGACGACGTGTTCGCCGCCAACGTCCGGGGCGTCTACCTGATGTGCCGGGCCTTCCTGCCGCCGATGCTCACGGCCGGACGCGGTGACATCGTCAACGTGGCCTCGGTCAGCGGAAAACGCCCGCTGCTCAACCGCACCCCGTACACCGCCTCCAAGATGGCGCTGCTGGGACTGACGCGGACGCTGGCCGGGGAGGTCGGGCCGCGTGGGATCGCGGTCAACTCCCTTTCTCCTGGCCCGGTTCGAGGTCCGCGCATGGACCGCAACTTCCGGCTCACCGCCGAACTGACCGGCTGCACGGTGGCCGAGGCCGAACGCGACTTCGCCTCGCGGTCCGCCCTCGGTCGCCTTGTCGAGGAGTACGAGGTCGCCCAGGCGCTGGTGGCGATGCTCGCGATGCCCGGCCTGTGCGGGGCGGACATCGACCTGTCGGCGGGGATGATCGCCCCGGCGTAGCCGCGGCGGCGTGTACGAGAACGGTGAGGTGGACGGCCGACGAGCCGCCCGCCTCACCGTCGTGCGTACGGACGCCCGCCCCCTATGACGACTCTGTGTGACCGCCATGAAATGGTCGGCGTGATCCGAGGCATCGGACTCCCATATGTGTGTGCCGCCCGCCTATTCCCTGGTTCTCATGGCTGCTTCACTCCCTCGTGCGCACCTTCGGTGCCTCCGCCGGGCCCGTCCGCATCCCGCGTTCGACGGCCGGCCGGTCACACTGCGCAACGGCGCATCGATCCCTGGGAAGGCAAGCAATGACGCTGATCACCCGACGCTCGGTCCTGATCGCCGGTACCGCCACGGCCGGAGCCGTACTGGTGCCGGCGGTCTCCGCCACCGCCGCGCCGACGGCCAAGAAGGCTTCGGGCACGCGGATCTCGGTCGCATCCGGTGAGACGTACACGGTCGCCGCGACCACCCGCGTGAGCGAGCTGTCCATCGCGTCCGGCGGGAAGATCGTCGCCCCGGACGGCTCCAGCCTCTCGCTGACCGTCGACGGCGTGGAGACCGGCCAGCTGCTCACCGCGACCGGCGCCACGGCCACCCTGATCCAGGCCGGCACCTACCGGGGCGATGTCGTCCTGACCGTCGCGGCGGCCAACGAGGTGACGTACCAGACGCTCACCTTCCCGTTCCGGCAGGCGGTGTACGTCGACGGCGACGGCGTGGTCAAGGACAAGTCCGTCCTCGCGGCCGTCCTCGGCGGCAAGCTCACCGATGCCTACGCCAGGAACGTGTCGATCACCTCGACCGGCGAGTGCTTCGACGGCGTGTACGTGCAGGACGCCACCTACACGCTCGACCGGCCCTCCATCTCCCTTACGGGCAACGGCCGTTCGGACTTCGCTGGCTACGGCGCCGCGGTCGTCGGCGACGGTTCCTCGACCACACTGGTCGTGGACGGCGCCCGCATCGACACCAAGGGAGTCGTCCGCACCGCCGTCATCGCCGACGACGGCGCCAACGTCATCGTCAAGGACTCCGTCCTCCGTGCCCGCAACGGCGTCCTGCCCGCCGACTACCAAGCCACCGTGGAAACGCCGTACATGGAGTCCGTGCCGTGGATGCTCGGCCTCGACGGCAACGTCCGCGCCACCAACCTGATCGGCGCCAACAGCAAGGCCACCTACCTCAACTCCACTATCTTCTCGGAGACTTGGGGCGCCCTGTCGGTCGAGGGCGGCAGCGGACTCAAACTGACCGCGATCAACAGCCACTTCGGCAACACGGGGGAGTACGGCTACGGCACCTACGCCATCGGCGACGCGACCGTGCGGGTGCTCGGGTCGCGGCTCGACGTCGGCAGCTACGCGACCATCATCGCGGGCCCGGCGGCGGTCGTGCACTACGGCGACAGCACCAAGGCGGCTGTCTCCGCGCTCAACACCGAGCTGGAACTCGGGCTGTCCAAGGGTGAGTTGGCGTCGATCCCGGTACGCAGGGCGGTCGTGAACTCCGGTCATTTCGGCTACATGTTCTTCGGGACCGGCCAACTCACCCTCGACGGCGGCACGCAGATCAACTCCGAGCGGGCCACCTTCCTCAACAAGGGCCAGCAGACCACCATCAGCGTCGACGGCTCCCAGGGCGCCCGGCTCAACCCGCGCGACGGGGTCATCCTCCAGATGATCGAGCTGGACGACCCGGGCCCGGTCCCCGTCAACGGCAAGATGATGAACATCGGCATCTACACCGAGCCCACCGGCGACCCGGCGAAGGACGCGAGCTTCGACCCGACCGCCGTGCACACCACCGACGGAGCCGCCACCTTCAACTCCATAGCTTTGAAGGGCGACTTCTACAACGGCATGCGCAAGGGCAAGAACATGGTCCTCACCTTCGAGGACGCGAGCGTCGAGGGCGTCATCTCCGCGACGACGGCCAAGCACCGTGTCTCCAGCATCGACGCGTCGACCTTCTACGAGCTGGGCATCGTCACCAACACCGTGGGCGCCGCCGTCAACAACGGCGCGATCGTGCGGCTGAACAGCGGCTCGACCTGGACGGTCACCGGCACCTCGCACCTGACCCGGCTCGCCCTCGCCGCCGACGCGACCGTCAAGGCGCCCCGGGGCAGGAAGGTCACGCTGACGGTCGACGGGACGGTCACGGCCATCACGCCCGGCCAGACCTACACCGGTGCGCTCACCCTGACCGTCGGGTAAGTCGGGCCGGAGGCGCGGTACTCACGCGAGCCGCGCCTCCGCCTCCTTGGCGATCTGCTCGAACTGTGCCGCCATGGCCTCCTGGAGAGCCTGGGCGCCCGACAGCGGACGGACCATGACCGTCAACTCGTCGATCAGGCCTGCCTCGTTGACGTGGATGAAGTCGCAGCCGGTCAGCTCACGGTCGCCGACCCGCGTGCGGAACACCAGCGCGTGGTCGGCGCCGTCCGGGTCGCCGATCTCCCGCTCGTACCGGAAGTCCTCGAAGACCCGCGCCACCGCGTGCAGGATCGCCGCGGTGATCGCCTTCCCGGGATACGGCTTGAACACGACCGGGCTGGTGAAGACCACGTCCTCCGCCAGCAGCGCCTCGACGGCGTCCATGTCCTGCGCCTCGACCGCCTCACGGAACGCACGCATCGGCTCACCTCATAGTCAATTTGTTGAGTAGGTGTGGATGAGACTAATCAACCGCTGTTAGCGTGTCCACATGTCCCTCAAGTACGCGGTCCTCGCGGCCCTCCTGGAAGGCGAGGCCTCGGGCTACGAACTGGCCAAGACCTTCGACGTGTCGCTGGCGAACTTCTGGCCCGCGACACCGCAGCAGCTCTACCGCGAACTGGAACGCCTCGCCCAGGACGGGCTGATCGAGGCACGGGTCGTACAGCAGGAACGCAGGCCCAACAAAAGGATGTTCACGCTCACCGAGGCCGGCCGGCGCGACCTCGACACCTTCGCCGCCGAGCCGCCCAGGCGCCCCACCGCCATCCGTGACGAGTTCCTCATCAAGATTCAGGCCATGGACGGCACCGACCCCGCCGTCATCCGTGAGCTGATCGAGGAGCGCGGGTCGTGGGCGCGCGGCAAGCTGGACCGCTACGAGCGGGTGCGCGACCGGCTCCTCGACGGGCGGACCGAGGACGAGTACCTCCGGGACGCCGACCGCATCGGCCCCTACCTCACGCTGATGGCCGGGATCACCTTCGAGGAGGAGAACCTGCGCTGGTGCGAACGCGTTCTGGCGATCCTGAAGCACCGGGTTGCCCTAGGCTGACCCGGATGTTCAGCCCCGAAGGCCCCAGTCTGCGTGAACTCGCCGTCCAGGCACTGTCGTCCGTCGAGCACGGCTACGACCTCCTCGCGCCCAAGTTCGACCACACCCCCTTCCGGACACCGGCCCCGGTGCTCGACGCGGTCGCCTCGACACTGCGACGCATCGGGCCCTTCGACGACGGACTCGACCTGTGCTGCGGCACCGGCGCGGGCGCCGAAGCGCTGACGACCGTGTGCCGACGGAGCGTCACCGGCGTCGACTTCAGCGCGGGCATGCTCGCGGTCGCGCGAGAGCGCGTGAAGAGCGACGAGCCGAGCGTCTCGTGGGTGCGCGGTGACGCGCGGGCCCTGCCGTTCGGGGCCGACTTCGACCTGGTGGTCAGCTTCGGCGCGTTCGGCCACTTCCTGCCCCGCGAACTGCCGGGGCTGTTCGGCCAGGTGCACTCCGTGCTGCGGCCCGGCGGATGCTTCGCGTTCCCCATCCTCGCGCCGCCGCACCCCACTTCACCCGCGTACTGGATGCTGTCCGGCTTCGACGTGGTGATGAAGGTCCGCAACGCCGTCTGGCGACCGCCCTTCGTCATGTACTACCGGGACTTCCAACTCGGTTTCGTGCGATGGGAGTTGGAGCGGATCGGCTTCGCCGTCGACCTCTACGCCCTGCCCGAGTTCGGGCACCGCGGCGACGGCAGCCCCCGCGTCCGCATGGTCGCGGCGCGACGGCTGCCGTAGCGGCCGGCGTGGGCGTCAACTCGTCGCGGACGCCGCCGACTTGATGACCTTGGTGACCAGGTCGGGGTGGGAGATCATCACCACGTGCGAGGAGTCCACCACGACCGTGTGTGAACCGGCCCGCTTGGCCTCGAAGCGCTCCAGGTCGGGTGCGATCGCCCGGTCCTGCGCCGCCACGACCGCCCACGAGGGGATGTCGTGCCAGGCCGCCGCCGTGGCGACATCCGTGAACGCGGCCGAGCTGATGGGGCGTTGAGAGGCGCCCAGCAGTGCGGAGGTGGCCGCCGGGAGGTCGGCGGTGAAGACCGCGTGGAACTTCGCCGTCTGGATGGCCAGATCGGTACCGCCCGAGCCGTCGGGCAGCGGCTGTAGCGCGTCGTTCAGCTGCGACCCGGGGAAACGCGCGGCGAGTTCGCCCAGTTGCTCGCCCTTGTCGGGCATGAAGGCCGCGGCGTACACGAGCGCCTTCACACTCGGGTCGCCCGCGGTCGCCTGGGTGATGACCGCGCCGCCGTAGGAGTGTCCTACGGCGACCTTCGGGCCGTCGATCGTCTTGAGGAGCGCGGAGATATAGGCGGCGTCCGAGGTGAGCCCGCGCAGCGGATTGGCGGGCGCCACGACGGTGTAGCCCGCCTTCTGGAGCCGGGAGGCCACGGCCGACCAGCTGGACGCGTCGGCGAACGCGCCGTGCACCAGGATCACGGTGGGCTTGGGTCCGGGGTGCTTGCCTCCGGTGGCGGGTGCCGCCGAGGCGGGGAGAGCGGTGGCCGCGAGGGCGCCGGCCGCGGCAGCCGCTCCCAGGAGTAAGGGTCTACGGGAGATCGTCATCGGTCAGCTCCTGATGGATGAGGTCGAGGAGATCGGCGTCGAACACTTGCTCGTAGGTGCTTGTCCGGGAGTTCAGGCGTAGCGGCGCACGAAGGACAGGGCGGTGTCTGCGACTTCCTGCCAGCCGTTGTCGATGGTCAGTGCGTGGCCGCGGCCCTTGATCTCGGTGATCTCGGTGACGCCCTTGTTGTGCTGCTGCTTCTTGTAGGAGGCGTTGGCGATCGACCAGGGCACGGTGTGGTCCTTCTCGCCCGAGATGATCAGGAGCGGCCCGCGCTCGGGGTTCTCCGTGTCGACCTTCGCCTCGGTCCACGGGTTGAGGTTCGCGGTCGCCGCCTGGAACAGCGGGGCGCCGGGCGCGGGTACCGCGAACGTCTCGTACAACTCCCGTGCCTCCTCCTCGCTGACGGCGTTGGCGAATCCGTAGCGGAACTGGTCGAAGGTCAGAGGGACCGCGCGATTGCGGTTGGCGGGGTTGCTGAGGACCGGGGCGGAGGAGCGCAGCGCGGACACCGGCAGCGGCAGCACGCCCCGGAAGGGTGCCGGGTCGATCGCCACGGACACGGCGGACAGTCCGCGCCCGGCCAGGATCTGCGTGAGCAGTCCGCCGAAGGAGTGGCCGACGATCGCCGGTTTGCGCGCCAGCGTTCCGATCAACTGCGCCAGATGGTCGGCGACTTGGCCGACCGTCTTGCCCGCCATGACCTCGGGGTGCGCGTTGGCCTCGGCGACCGTCTCCGGGTCGTCGGGCCAGGACAGGGAGACCGGCGCGTACCCGGCCTGCTCGAAGTGGGTTGCCCAGCGGTCCCAACTGCTCGGCAGCAGCCACAGACCGTGGACGAAGACGACCGGCGTACGTTCGACGGCGTTCGCCTTTTCGATCTGTTGTACGTCGATGTGGGTCATGGTCGGAAGTATGCGTCCGTGGGCGTCCTGGAGTCCGGCAGATGACGGCACTGGGCGAGGATGACGCCATTGTCGCGTCACGGATGATCTCCTACGCTGAACGGCGTGTGGCCAAGAGTGCTGTCCGGGAACGGAGTTGCGCATGCTCAGCAAGGGTGAAGCCGGCGAAGCGGTCCGCCTGGCCAAGGTCAAGACCGGTGTCACATGGGCCCAGTTGGCCGAGGCCGTCGGCAGACCGCTCGCGTGGACCACGGCGGCGCTGCTCGGCCAGCACCCCATGACCAAGGACGAGGCGGCGACGGCCGCGGCCCTCCTCGAACTCGGCGAGGACGCCGCCCTGGCCTTCCAACTCCAGCCGACACGCGGCGCGTTGGACGCGGCGGTTCCCGTGGACCCCACGATCTACCGCCTCTACGAGGTCATCCAGGTCTACGGCCCCACCATCAAGGAACTGATCCACGAGCAGTGCGGCGACGGCATCATGAGCGCCATCAACTTCCGCCTCGACGTCAGCCGTGTGCCCGACCCGGCGGGGGACCGGGTCGTCATCACCCTCGACGGGAAGTACCTCCAGTACCAGTGGGAGTGACCATGAGGTGCTCCTCGGCCCAGACGGTCAGCGCGGCCGGGCACCCGCTCGCGCACCTCACCGAACCCTGCCGGGCCCTTGGCCAGCGCGGCGAGGACCAGGCCGCTCCAGCGCCTGCCCAGCAGGGCGAACGCGTGGGCCAACGCCTCGACGGGCGGCGGGAGTTCGGGGTGATCGGGGTTCGCCGGGGAGGGCTGCTTCGTCATACAGGGCTCCAGGAGCGCGGCGGCCGTACGCGCCCGCGCTGCCCCGCCGCACCAGGGCAGCGGGGCACCACGGGCACGGTCTTCGCGCCGGTTCGACGTGATGGTGCCTGGATGTGTGTGGGGCTTAGCCCATGTGGACCGGGGCGGCGCCCTCGGTGTGCTGCTGCCTGCCCGCGTTGACGGCGAGCGCGGTGACGGCGGCACCGGCCACGAACACGACCCCGGCGGCGACGAAGGCCATCGTGTAGCCGTGGGTGAGAGCGTCACCTGCCTTCGACACGAGCCCCAAATCCCTTGTGGCCAGGCCCCGGTAGAGCGCGGAGGCCGCGTGGGGCAGCTTGTCGTCGGCCGCCGAGTTCGAGATCGTCGACAGGACGGCGAGGCCCAGGGCGCCGCCGATCTGCTGGGCCGTGTTGAGGAGGGCCGAGGCGATCCCGGTGTCCTGGTGGGCGACACCGCTGACCGCGCCGAGCGTCATCGGGACGAAGCTCATGCCCAGACCGAGCGCGGTGACGAACATGGCGGGCATCAGGTGCCCGGCGTAGGACGAGTCCGGCTCCAGGGTGGCGAACCAGAACATCCCAACTGCCGCTACCAGGAGGCCTGGTGCGGCGATGAGCCGGGGCGCGATGTGCGCGACGAGCTTGGAGCTGATGCCCGCCGCTGCCGCCATGCCGAAACTGAACGGCAGATACGCGAAGCCGGTCTTGATCGGGCTGTAGCCGAGGATCAGCTGCATGTAGAGGGTCAGGAAGTAGAAGAACGCGAACATGCCCGAGCCGATGAACAGCATGGTGGCGTAACTGCCCCACCGATTGCGGTCCTTGAACAGCCGCAGCGGCATCATCGGGTCCGGTGTGCGCGCCTGGAGGAACAGGAACGCCGCCAACAGGACGGCGGCGACCGCGAAGCAGCCCAGCGTGAGGCCGTTGGTCCAGCCGTGCTCGCCGCCGCGTGTGATGCCGTAGACGAGGGAGATCAGGCCGCCGGTCCCGGTGACGGCGCCCGGGACGTCGAGGCGGCCGGGGTGGCGCTGTGCCTCGACGAGGCTGCGGGTGCCGGCGAGGACGGCGAGGCCGATGGGGATGTTGACGAAGAACACCCAGCGCCAGTTCAGCACATCGGTGAGCAGACCGCCGAGCAGCAGACCGACCGTGGCACCGAGGCCGCCCATCGCGGCGTACACGCCCATCGCCCGGTTGCGGGGCTTGCCCGCCGGGAAGGTGGTCGTGATCAGGGCCAGCGCATTCGGTGCGGCGAGGGCCGCGCCGACGCCCTGGAGGATGCGCGCGCCGATCAACAGGCCCTCGTTCGGGGCGAGTCCACCGAGCAGGGACGCGAGGGTGAAGACGGCGATGCCCACCTGGAAGATCCGGCGGCGGCCGAACAGGTCGCCGGCCTTTCCGCCGAGCAGCAGCAGACCGCCGAAGGCCAGCGCGTACGAGTTGACGATCCACGCCAGATTCGCGTCGGTGACGCCGAGGTCGGTCTGGATGGCGGGCAGGGCGATATTCGTGATGGTGGCATCGAGGATGACCATCAACTGGGCCGCCGCGATGACGAACAGGGCGAGACCGAGATGCCGGTCTCTGGGGGCGGGAACGGAATGCTCCGGTGCCGTGGAAGTGGCGGTGGCCACGCTCTCAGCAGACATGGTTCAAGAACTCCAGGGAGTGCCGCGAACAGGGAAAGGTGAGAGTGAACGGAATCCGGTGAGAAGCGGAACACTCGCCGTGCAATCCGAGGTCGGGGCACCGGACACGGCACATCGCTCGACCTCGGGACGAGTGCTCACCGTAGCAGCGATTCACCGTCGGTCGTGACCCGACAACTCCCTTTCCGGTGTTGCCAATATCGCCCTTGACGAACTCACCGATGGTGTGGGCAAAGGGAATTCGAGATGCCCTGAAATTGCCGCGAAAAAGCAAACCGTTCAAGAAGGCCGAAGGGTATTGAGCCGGGCCGCCTGACGGGTCAGATGGTCGCGTTCGGCGAGATTGGGGGACTTGTGTGCCGCCTCCGCGTACAGCCGGGCCGCCGTCGCCAGGTCGCCGTCGCGCTCGTGCAGGTACGCGGCCACTGCCGTATGGCGGGGCAGCGAGTCGTCCACCGCGGCGAGTGCGGCCAGACCCGCGCGCGGGCCGTCGGCCTCGCCTACCGCCACCGCGCGGTTGAGGCGGACCACCGGACTGTCGGTCAGGCCGAGGAGCTCGTCGTACCACTCGACGATCTGCACCCAGTCCGTCTCCTCGGCCCTGGGCGCGTCCGCGTGCAGCGCCGCGATCGCGGCCTGCGCCTGGAACTCCCCCAACTTGTCGCGGGCGAGGGCGAGTTGGAGGATCGTGACGCCCTCGGCGATCAACGTGGTGTCCCAGCGGCCCCGGTCCTGCTCGGCGAGCGGCACCAGGGTGCCGTCCGGCGTGGTCCGGGCGGTGCGGCGGGCGTGGTGGAGCAGCATGAGGGCGAGCAGGCCCGACACCTCGGGGTGGTCGATCGCGCCCGCGACCTGCCGGGTGAGCCGGATGGCCTCGGCAGCGAGGTCGACGTCACCGGAGTAGCCCTCGTTGAAGACCAGGTAGAGGACGCGCAGCACGGTTGCCACATCGCCGGGCTGGTCGAAGCGCACCCCGGACACGGTGCGCTTGGCCCGGCTGATGCGCTGCGCCATCGTCGCCTCGGGCACCAGATAGGCCTGGGCGATCTGCCGGGTGGTGAGCCCGCCGACGGCGCGCAGCGTGAGCGCGACCGCCGACGACGGCGTCAACGACGGGTGGGCGCACAGGAAGTAGAGCTGGAGCGTGTCGTCCGTGGCAGCCGCGGGGCCGGGCGCCGGCTCCTCGTCGACCAGGTCCTCGCGTCTACGGCGGGCCGTGTCCGCCCGCGTAGCGTCGAGGAACCGCCGCCAGGCCACCGTGACGAGCCACCCCTTCGGGTCACGCGGCGGATCGTCCGGCCAGACCCGGACCGCCTCGACGAGCGCGTCCTGTACGGCGTCCTCGGCCGCCGCGAAGTCTGCTCCGCGGCGGACGAGGATGCCGAGCACGCTCGGCGTGAGGTTCCTCAGCAGGACCTCGTTCACTTGAAGGTGCAGTCCGTGGTGGTCGAGTGCGTGCCCAGGAACGGGCGCAGCTCCAGCCACTCGTGGATCGGCTTGCCACCGGCCCCGGGGGCGGCCGACAGTTCACCGGCCAGCTCTACGGCCCGCTCGTAGCTGTCGACGTCGATGATCATCCAGCCGGCGATGACGTCCTTGGTCTCGGCGAACGGGCCGTCGGTCACCGGCGGGCGCCCTTCGCCGTCGTAGCGGACGAACGTCCCCTCGGGGGAGAGGGCCTGGCTGTCGACGTACTCGCCGGTCTTCTCCAGCCGGGCCGCGAAGTCGTTCATGTACTGCACGTGGGCCGTGATCTCCTCGGGCGCCCACTGGTCCATGGGGACGTCGTTCACGGCGGCGGGGGCGCCGCGGTAGTGCTTCAGCAGCAGGTACTTGGCCATGGTCGTTCTCCTCGGTGCCGGCACGACCCATTGTGGTCGCGTTCACCTCGGGGACGGAGCCGGGCGCGGGTTCTCGACATCGGCGGGCAGGTTTTTTCGCCGCGAGTTCCGCGAGTTCCGCGAGGGCTGTGGGGGAGGGCGGAAGGGGAGGCGTGTCCACTCCTCTTCCCTTCTTAACGTATAGCGCACCGGGGGGCTTGCGGCAAGGCCCCCGTCGTACCGCAGAATGTCCGGCCTGAGGGCATGACCTGCGGAAATGGGAGTCGTGGAATGCGTGTGCTGTTGACGACGTGGGGATCGCGCGGGGATGTCGAACCCATCGCGGGACTCGCTGCCCGAGTGCGGGAACTCGGCGCGGAGGTGAGCGTCGCCGCGCCGCCGGACGAGGAGTTCGTGGAGCTGCTGGACCGGGCCGGGGTGCCGCTGCTGCCGCTCGGACCGTCGGTGCGCTCGGTCGTGACCGGGGCCAAGCCGCCGTCGGCGGCGACCGCGTTCCAGCTCGCGCCCGAGCTGGTCGCCGCCCGGTACGAGACGCTGCTCCCGGCCGCCGAGGGGTGTGACGTGCTGCTGGCGAGCGGTCTGATGCCGACCGGCGCCCGCTCGGTGGCCGAGAAACTGGGCATCCGCTATGTGTTCGCCTGCTTCCACACGGCCGGGCTGCCGTCGTCGAAGCACCGGCCGATGTCGCGGCCCGGCCATCAGTCCTCGGCGGAGGAGACCGACATCAAGGTGCTGTGGGAGGAGGACGCCCAGCGGGTGAACGCCCTGTACCGCGACGCCGAGAACCGGCACCGGGCGGTGATCGGCCTGCCACCGGTCGACAACGTCCGCGACCACGCGTTCACCGAGCGGCCGTGGCTGGCATCCGACCCGGACCTGTTCCCGTGGCAGGACCAGACGGATCTCGACCTCGTGGTGACCGGACCGTGGATCCTGCCCGACGAGCGCCCGCTCCCCGCCGATCTGGAGGCGTTCCTGGAGGCGGGCGAGGAGCCGGTGTACGTGGGCTTCGGCAGCATGGCGCTCCGCAGCTCGCCCGACATGGCCCGGGACGCTGTCGCGGCGGCACGGGCACACGGCCGCCGGGTCGTACTCGGCCGGGGCTGGGCGCAGCTGGCCGCGGTCGACGACCGGGACGACTGCTTCGTCGTCGGCGAGGTCAACCACCAGGCGCTGTTCGGGCGGGTGGCAGCGGTCGTCCACCACGGCGGTGCGGGCACCACTACGGCGGCTACCACGTCCGGCGTGCCCCAGGTGGTCGTGCCGCAGATCGTGGACCAGCCATACTGGGCGACACGGGTGGCCGAACTGGGCATCGGCGTCGCACACGACGGTCCGACACCGACCTACGACTCCCTGTCGGCCGCGCTCACCGTCGTCCTGGCCCCCGAGATCCGGGACCGGGCCCGGACCGTGGCAGGAATGCTGCGCACCGACGGGACGACAGTGGCCGCGAAGATGCTCCTCGACCCGGCCGGCGGGGAAAGGCCGCCCACGCGCGCGTGAACCGGCCGAACCCCGAACACGAGAACCCGTACGCACCGGTCCCCACGGCCTGCCGCCCGCACGGCCGTGAGCGACCTCAGAACGGAATTGATGCCGTGAACCCCCTGACCACCAGCGCCTTCGACCTTCCCGACCGGCTCTCCGCCAAGGCCGACCCGGCGCTGATCGCCGGTGACGAGCGGCACTTCGTGGCGATCGCGGAGTGCCTCGACCAGTCGATCGCGGAACTGACCGAGCAGCTCGACGCCGAGCGCAGGGCGCCCGGCGGCATCGGCCGGGCGGCGATGGACCGGGACACGGAGATCCACCGGCTCACCACACGGCTGCGCACCCTACGTCGCTTCGGCCTGGACCTGTGTCTGGGCCACATGGTCGACGCCGACACATCCGAGCGCGTCTACATCGGGCGGCTCGGCCTCACGGACAGCACGGGCCGACGGCTGCTGCTCGACTGGCGGTCCCCTGCGGCCGAGCCCTTCTTCGGGGCGACGCACGCCAACCCGATGGGGCTGGCGAGCCGCCGCAGGTACCGCTGGACGCGTGGTCGGATCAGTGACTACTGGGACGAGGTGTTCACCGCGGACGGCTTCGTCGGGCACGCCGCGCTCGACGACCAGTCCGCGTTCATCGCGAGCCTCGGCGGCAACCGCTCCGGCCGGATGCGCGATGTGCTCGGCACCATCCAGTCCGACCAGGACGCCATCATCCGCGCGGGATCACGCGGCGCGCTCGTCGTCGACGGCGGTCCCGGCACCGGCAAGACCGTCGTCGCCCTGCACCGCTCCGCCTACCTGCTGTACTCCGACCCGCGCCTCGGGCACCGCAGGGGCGGTGTCCTGTTCGTCGGCCCGCACCGGCCCTACCTGGACTACGTCGCCGACGTCCTCCCCAGCCTCGGCGAGGAGGGCGTGCAGACCTGCATCCTGCGGGACCTCGTCGCCGAGGGTGCCGCCGCGACCGTCGAGGCCGACCCGGAGGTGGCCCGCCTGAAATCGTCCGTGGAGCTGGTGCGGGCGATCGAACCCGCCGTCCGCTTCTACGAGGAGCCGCCCACCCAGGGCATGAACGTCACCACCCACTGGTCCGACATCCGGCTGAGCGCCGAGGACTGGGCCGTCGCCTTCGAGGCGGCCGAACCCGGCACCCCGCACAACGAGGGACGCGAGCAGGTCTGGCAGGAACTGCTCACCATCCTGGTCGAGAAGCACGAGGACACCACCCCCACCCAGGACGGCGCCGTCACCCCGGCCCTGCTCCGCAAGTCCCTGCGCCAGAACCGCGACCTGCTCACCGCCTTCAACCGCGCGTGGCCGCTGCTCGAAGCGGCCGACCTGGTAGGGGACTTGTGGACGGTACCGGCCTATCTGCGCAAGTGCGCCCCCTCGTTGGGCCGCGAGGACGTCCAGCGGTTGCAGCGCGCGGACGCCCAGGCCTGGACCGTGTCCGACCTGCCGTTGCTCGACGCGGCGCGACAGCGGCTCGGCGACCCGGAGTCCGCGCGCCGCAAGCGCCGGCAGGAAGCGGCCGTGGCCGCCGAGCACGCCCGCCGTACCGACGTCATCGACAGCCTGCTCCAGAACGTCGAGATCGACGAGAGCGAGGGCGCGATGGGCATGCTGCACGGACAGGATCTGCGCGACGCACTCATCGACGAGGCCGCCCAGCCCGGCATCGAACCGGACCTGCTCGCCGGGCCGTTCGCGCACATCGTCGTGGACGAGGCCCAGGAACTCACCGACGCGGAATGGCAGATGCTGCTCCTGCGCTGCCCGTCCCGCAGCTTCACCATCGTCGGGGACCGCGCCCAGGCCCGGCACGGGTTCACCGAGTCGTGGCAGGAGCGGCTGAAGCGGATCGGGCTCGACCGGATCAACTTGGCTTCCCTGACCATCAATTACCGCACCCCGGAAGAGATCATGACGGAGGCCGAGCCGGTCATCCGTGCCGTGCTCCCGGACGCCAACGTGCCGACCTCGATCCGCGGCAACGGCATCCCCGTCGGCCACGGACCCGCCTCGGACCTGGAGTCGGTCCTCGACACCTGGCTCGCCGCACACACCGAGGGGATCGCCTGTGTGATCGGGGACCCCGCCTTCCGGGCGACTTCGCGTGTCCGGTCGCTGACTCCCGAGCTGTCCAAGGGACTTGAGTTCGACCTGGTCGTCCTCGTCGACCCGGAGAACTTCGGCGAGGGCATCGAAGGGGCCGTCGACCACTATGTGGCGATGACCCGGGCGACTCAGCGGCTCGTCGTGCTGACGAG
The DNA here is from genome assembly GCF_053891435.1 of Streptomyces sp. NPDC002276. Taxonomy (NCBI): domain Bacteria; kingdom Bacillati; phylum Actinomycetota; class Actinomycetes; order Kitasatosporales; family Streptomycetaceae; genus Streptomyces; species Streptomyces sp. NPDC002276. The sequence continues at coordinate 145,547 of NZ_JBSFCQ010000001.1, forward strand.
CGCGTAACGCCGTTCGGCGCGCGGCGAGTTCCGCATCGGACCCGCCGCGCGCCGCCGGGATCAGTCCGCCGACGGAACCGTGAACTCGTAGATCAGCGCGTCCTGTTGGGCCTCCACGACCAGGTCGGTTATCTCCAGCGGGCGCGCGTACTGGTCGTGCACGCGCCGAGTCACCCGCACCGAGGGCGCGTTCGGGACCTGCGTGATGGCGTCCCGGTGGTGCAGGGTCAGACCGGCCCGGCGCATCCAGTCGTAGGCGCGCCGGAGTTGGGCGGAGGCGGAGCCGTCGGCGCGGTCGCGGTAACGGGCGAGTTCCTCCACCTCGGCCAGCGCCACCGCCGAGAAGGACGTGACGGCCGTCCGCAGTCCGCTGCCGTCGGCCGCCGCGGACGCGTAGCGGTGCACCAGGGTCGGGCGGTGCGGGGCGATCCGCAGGGCCTCGGCGTGCTCGGGCGGGGGAGTCTCCCAGGTCACCGAGGTCCGGTCGAAGCCGGTCGGGTCCGTGCTGCGGGCGCCGACCGGGAAGGTGAGGGAGGACGGGGACTCGACCGGCAGACCGGACAGGGTGGCGTGGCTGCCGCGCCGGTCGGTGGCGACCAGACCGTCCCTGCGCAGCACCTCCAGCGCCTGTCGTACGGTCTCCCGGCTGACCTGGAAGTGTTCGGCCAACTGCCGCTCGGCGGGCAGGCGTTCGCCAGGCGGGATGGTGCCGTCGTGGAGTTCGTTGAGGAGTTGGGTGGCGACCTTGCCGTAGAGGGGCTGGTCGTCGGCGGTCGGGTGGTGGGGGGTGGTGCGGGCCATGCCGCGCCTCCTGAGGGTGACAAGACTGAGGGCAGAACTGGTGACGAAACGTAGCCGTGCGGGCTCGTTGCGCGACCAGATCTAGCATTGGTCTAAACCACCAGGGAAGAGCGGCAGGGCAGTTAGGCCGAAACCGACCCGCGCCGATCACTCCTCACAGCGCCCCGTACAGGGCGTCGATCAGGGCCAACTTCCTTGGGTCGTCGGCGATATGAGGCCCCATACGGTTCATCACGTAGCCCAGTGACACACCCGCGTCCGGGTCGGCGAGACCGCAGGAGCCGCCGAAGCCGTCGTGTCCGAAAGCCCTCGGGTCGGGACCGTACGAGCCGTTCGGGCCGCTGAGCCACAGGCCGAGTCCGATCTCCGTCTCGTGCGCGAAGCCCGCGCCCAGCACCAGGTCACGGCAGCTGCCCTGGCCCTCGCGCACCCGCTCGGCCGCCTCGGGGGAGAGGACGCGGTGACCGCCGTAGGAGCCGCGGCCGGCGAAGACGCCGTAGAGCGCGGCGACGGCACGCGCGGTGCCGTGGCCGTTCGCCGCCGGGATCTCCGCGGCGCGCCACTCCGGGGTGTTGGCCTCGGCGGCGCCCGCGAGCGGGTTGGTCAGCGCGGCGATGGCGACGGGCGTCAACTGGCTGAAGATCGCGGCCTGTTCACTGCTCGACGCGACGGGCGGATGCGCCAGCTCGGCCGCCCGGCCCGCCTCTTTCTCCGGCAGTCCGATGGTGAAGTCGATCCCGAGCGGGCCGGTGACCTCCCGCTCCAGGAACGCCCCCGGGAGCAACCCCGAGACGCGGCGCACCACTTCGCCGACGAGGAAGCCGTAGGTGAGCGCGTGGTACCCGGACCGCGTGCCCGGCTCCCACCACGGCTCCATGGCCGCGAGCCGCCGAGTCGTCAACTCCCAGTCGTAGAGCTGCGCGAGGGAGTGCGGCTCGCGCAGGCCGGCCAGTCCCGCGCGGTGCGAGAGCAGGTGTCGTACGAGAATGTTCTCCTTGCCGGCGGCGGCGAACTCCGGCCAGTACGTGGCCACTTGGGCGTCGAGGTCGAGCAGGCCCCGGTCGGCGAGGATGTGGGCGCACAGGGCCACCGGGCCCTTGGTGGTGGACCACACGTTGACCAGCGTGTCGCGCTCCCAGGGGCGGGTGCGTGCCGTGTCGGCCCAGCCGCCCCACAGGTCGACCACGGTCTCGCCGTCCACGGTGACGGTCACGGCGGCGCCCAGTTCGTCCCGGTCCCGGAAGTTCTCCTCGAACGCCGTGCGCACCGCCGTGAAGCGGGGGTCGCAGTGGCCGTCGATGGTCGGCTGGTGCTCGGACATGGTGCCTCCGTGGTCCGCCGTGAACCCGGGCCGCGACGCTGCGACCCGGACCACCTGAACATACCGACTGGTCGGACTGGGGGGAAGGTGTCGTACGTCCGGTTGCGGTCAGACGTACGACCGCAGCCAGTCCAGCTTGGCCGCCTCCTGGTAAGGGCCGCCGCCCTCATGGTCGTTGAAGTCGTAGACCTCGATCCGCTTGTCCTCGTGCGCCCAGGCGTTGAACGCGGCGAACACGGTCGAGGGCGGGCAGGTCTCGTCCTCCAGGCCGGTCGAGAAGAGTGCGGGGGCGCGGCCACGGGCCGCGAAGTGGACGCCGTCGAAGTACGAGAGCGTGCGCAGCACGTCCGCGGTACGGCCGCGATGGGTCTTCAGGTACTTGCCGATCTCCCGGTACGGGTCGCGGTCCGTGAGGGTCGCCGCGCGCGGGTAGTCGCACAGGAACGGCACGTCCGGCGCGATCGCGGCCAGGTCGCCCACCAGCCCTCCCACGGCGATGGTGATGCCGCCGCCCTGGCTCGTGCCGAGCGCCGCCGTGCGCGCGGGATCGACCGACGGGTGCGAACGGGCCGCCTCGACGGCGCGCACCCCGTCCGTGAACACCCGGCGGTAGTAGTAGTTCTCGGGGGCGTCGATGCCCCGGGTCATGAAGCCGGGATACGCGGGCGCCCCGCCCACCGGGTCCGGGGTGTCCCCGCCGCCGCCCCACGCGCTGCCCTGACCGCGCGTGTCCATGATGAAGTGCGCGCGGCCGGTCGACGCCCACAACAGGTTCTCGTGCGGGAGCCCCCGCCCGCCGCCGTAGCCGACGAACTCCACGACCAGCGGCAGGAGTTGGGCCGCGTCGGCCGGCAGCCGCAGCCAGCCCTTCACCGGGTGACCGCCGAACCCGGCGAACGTCACGTCGTACACCCGAACCGTGGACAGCCCCGTGTCGACCTCCTCGAAGCGCGCGTCGAGATCGTGCTCGCGGGCCTCCTGGATGGTCTTGGACCAGAAGGCGTCGAAGTCCTCGGGCTCGGCGGACTCGCTGCGGTACTCCCGGAGTTCGTCGAGCGGAAGGTCGAACAGAGCCATCGATGACCGCCTTTGTGAAGGGTGAGCGCGGATGATCACACCGTACGTGTGACATCGGAGGACTCGCCAGGTGTGTGCGGCGCCCCGCGCCTACCATGTCGGCATGTCGTCTGCCGTGGATCTGCTGGTCAAGGACGCCGAACTGCTCGTCGTGGACGGGGGCCGGGAGATCCCGGGCGGCTGGGTCGCCGTCACGGATGGTCGGGTCACCGCCGTCGGCGCGGGAGGCACCGAACCCGAGGCGCGTACGACCGTCTCGGCCGCCGGGCGGCTCGTCACCCCGGGCCTGATCAACACGCACCACCACATCTACCAGAACCTCACCCGCTCCTACGCGCCCGCCGTCAACGGCACCCTCTTCGACTGGCTGACCACGCTCTACCCGCTGTGGGCACGCCTCGACGAGGAGGCCGCGTACGTGTCGGCGTACGTCGGTATGGCGGAACTCCTCATGGGCGGCTGCACCACATCCTCCGACCACCTCTATGTGCATCCACGCCCCTACCTGGTCGACGCCGAGATCCGGGCCGCCCGCGACATCGGCTTCCGCTTCCACGCGACCCGCGGTTCGATGACGCGGTCCGTCGAGGACGGGGGACTGCCGCCGAGGAGCGTCACCCAGAGCACCGACGAGGTACTCGCCGACAGCGAGCGCCTCATCAAGGCCCATCACGACCCGGCACCCGGAGCGCTGATCCGGGTCGCGCTCGCGCCCTGCTCACCGTTCTCGGTCACCAAGGACGTGATGACGGCGACCGCGGAACTCGCCGAACGGTACGACGTACGGCTGCACACCCATCTCGCCGAGGACCGGGACGAGGACACGTACTGCCTGGAGACCTACGGCTGCCGGCCCGTCGAATACTTCGAGGACACCGGGTGGATGAGCGACCGTACCTGGGTCGCGCACTGCATCTACCCGAACGACGACGAACTGCGCCGCCTCGCCGCCGCCGGTGTCGGTGTGGCGCACTGCCCCAGCTCCAACATGCTCATCGGCGGCGGCACCGCCAGGGTGAAGGAGATGCGCGAACTCGGTCTGCCGGTCGGCATCGGCTGCGACGGCTCCGCCTCCACCGACCACGCGTCGCTGTGGATGGAGACCCGCGGCGCCCTGCTGCTCGGCCGCTACCGAGGGGGACCCGGCGCGATGACCGCGCGCGACGCCCTCGACATCGCGACCCGCGGCTCGGCGCGCTGCCTGGGGCGCGCCGACGAACTGGGACACCTGCGGCCGGGCGCGTGTGCCGACCTGGTCGTCTGGGACCTGCACGAAGTCGCCCTGGCCGGCGCGCTGAGCGACCCCGTCGAGGCATGGCTGCGCTGCGGACCGGCGCGGGCGTGGACCACGGTCGTGGGTGGGCGGGTCCTTGTCGACCGAGGTGAACCGGTGCTGCCCGCGCTGGGGGATGTGCTGCGGGACCATGGGCGGGTCGCACGGCGGATGCAGCGGGGCGTGTAGCGGCGGCCCATGTGCGGGTCGCACAGGGCAGGGGGTGTGGCGGCGCTCCATGTGCGGCGGTCACATGGCACCTGTTCGTGGCCTCCGTTGCGTGGCCCTCGCGTCACGCCCTTCGTCTAGTCCACCGCGGTTCGGTGAGTGCCCAGTCCCGTTCCCACTCGGCCAACCGGTGGCGCAGCGCGACCCGTCGCGTCACCGTCGACGCGAGCAGCACGAGCCCGACCACACCGCCCGTGGCCCACATGCCGACCGTCAACGTGTGCTGCCAGACGGCCACTTCACCCGGCGGTGGTGCCACACCGCGGCCCTTGGCGTCGAACCACACGCTCACCACGTCACCGCGCCTCGTCCCCGCGGGGACCGTGGCCGTGGCCGTACGCGTCCCCCTGCCCGGCTCCGTCCAGCGCACCGCCACCAGGAAACCGTTCGGGCGGCTGCCCTCCGCGGCGGGGAGTCCGGCGGGCGGGGCGCCGATCACCTCGGCGCGGACGCGGTGGCGGTCGGCGCGCGCGGTCGCGGCGACGGTCCGGGCCTGGTCGTGGGCCCACAGACCCGCGGCGGCCCCGGCCAGGGGCGCGCAGACGAACAGGAGGACGGTGACGGCGACCGCCGTCCACGTCTCCACGACGTCCGACCGGCGCCGCAGCGGATTATGCCGCCTGCGCCGACTCCGTACCCGGTTCCGCACGTCGACCTCCTCGCCGTCACCGGAGCCGAGGAGCGCGAGGATCCCGCTGTCCCGACACCGCGCACGCGTGCGAGCGTCCACACAGCAGTCGTACCCCCTTCGGGGCACTTCCCTCAACCGGAGCCGAGGAGATCGGCGAGCGCGGCGGGTGGGAGGGCCTCAGCCGAAGCGTTCGATGCGGATGCGGTCCACCGGCTGGCCCGCCTCGACCAGCAGCCGTGAGGCGTGCTCGGCGAATCCGTTGGAGCCGCACACATAGGCCTCCCACCCACCGGGAGGCTGCTCGGCCAGGAGCGGTGCCACATGTGCCGCGGCCATACGTCCCACCGGCGCACCCGGTGGCGCGCTGCGCGTGAACACGGTCGTCGTCTCGGCGCCGTACTCCCGCGCGTAGATCAACTCCTCGGGCCTGCGTGCCGACACCACCAGCCGCAGCGGCACGGACAGCCGCCGCGCCCGGTGCTGCCGGAGCATCGACATCAGCGGTACGACCCCGGAACCGGCGCCCAGCAGCAGCGCGGGCCGGTCACCGGGCCAGGCGAAGAAGCCGCTCAGCGGGCCGCGTACCTCGACCTGGTCACCGGGCCGCGCCACCGTGTGGAACCAGCCGGAGACCTCGCCGCCCTCGACATGGTCCAGGGTCAGTTCCACATGCCCGGTGTCGTCCGGGTGCGAGGCGATCGAGTAGTGGCGCTGCGCCACATAGCCGTCCTCGGCGCGCAGCCGCAGCATCAGGTGCTGGCCCGCCAGATGGCCCGTCCAGCCGGGCACCGCGAACCGGAACGTCGAGGCGTGCGGGGTCTCCCGGCGGATCTCGGTGAGCGTGGCGGTCTGCCACACGGCGGCGGCCCGGTTGCTCACCGCGATCCGTCCCGGCACCGCGAACCTGGTGGTGGGCGCGAAGGTGTCAGTCACCGGAGTACCGCTGTTCCTCCCAGGGGTTGCCCCGGGCGTGATAGCCGTTCTGCTCCCAGAAGCCCGGCTCGTCGTGGTCCAGGAGACGCAGTCCCGCGATCCACTTGGCGCTCTTCCAGAAGTACAGGTGCGGCACCAGCAGCCGGGCGGGGCCGCCGTGCTCGGCGGGCAGCGGCTTCCCGTCGTACTCCCAGGAGATCCAGGCCCGTCCGCCGGTGACGTCGGAGAGCGGGAGGTTCGTGGTGTACCCGGTGTGCGAATAGGCGACCACATGTGTGGCGGACACATGGGGCCGCACCACATTGAGGAACGCGTCCAGCGAGACGCCCCCGAACCGCACCCCGAACTTCGACCAGCTCGTCACACAGTGGATGTCGCCCTCGTAGGCCGACGCGGGCAGTTCATGGGCCTGCGTCCAGTCCCAGGTGCGCGGCTCCTCGACCAGTCCGTCGACACGGAACGTCCAGTCGGCGGGCGCCAGGTCGGGGGTGACCTCGGCGGACAGGACGGGCCAGTCGTCGCCCGCGTCGTACTGACCGGGCGGCAGGCCGGCGTCGGGGACGCGGGCGCGTCCGGTGAAGCCTCGGGTGACGTGCATACGGGTGGAGCCTCCAGGTCGCTGCGGCGCGGGTCCGCCGGGCGAGCGAGATCAGTGGTTTCTCGTTTCAACGGTACGCGTCCACCGGGTATGCCCAGGTCCGAGGGGTACCGCCGATCATTGCGGCCGTATGAACTCTCCGGGCTCCGGGGAATAGCCGCCCGGTGGCCGACCTTGGTCTTGAGTGCCGGCGATGTGGTGACTGCGAAGGAGAGTGAGGGAGCAGATGCCGAAGGCATACGTCTTCACGCGTTACGGGGGACCTGAGACGGAGGCGCTCGTAGAGGTCGACCGGCCGAGTCCCGGTCCCGGTGAAGTCCTTGTCGCGGTGCGCGCGGCCGGGGTGAACCCGGTCGACTGGAAGCTGCGCACCGGCTACCGGCGGCCCGGCGAGACGGACACCCGCACGTTCCCCGCGGTCTTCGGCAACGAGGTCTCCGGCGTCGTCGAGGAGATCGGCGCCGATGTGGACGGCTTCGCCGTCGGCGACGAGGTCTTCGGCAACACGGTGGCCGGTGGTTACGCCGAGTACGCCCTGCTGCCCGCGACGGTCACCGCGCACAAGCCCGCGGAGCTGTCCTTCCAGGACGCCGCCACCCTGCCCGTCGCCGCGGCGACCGCCTACGACGGCGTCCGCCAGCTCGACCTGCCCGCCGGCGCGACCGTGCTGGTCACCGGCGCGGGCGGCGGCGTCGGCTCCGCGGCCGTACAGATCGCCCGGGCCCTCGGACTGCGTGCCGTGGGCGTGGCGAGCGAGGGCAAGAAGGACTTCGTGGAGTCGCTGGGCGCGGTCCACGTCCCGTCCGGACCCGACCTGGCCGTACGGGTACGAGCGGTCGCCCCCGACGGCGTCGACGGCGTCTACGACCTCGTCGGCGGCGAGGTGCTCGCCGAGGCCGCGACCCTGCTCGCCGACCCCGCGAAGCTGGTCACCGCCGGGGCCCCCGCCCCCGAGGTCGAGAAGCTCGGCGGCGCCCGCGTCGAGCGCGCCCGCACCGCGGCCGTCCTCGACGAGGTCGCACAGCTCGTGGTGAAAGGCCAACTGGATCCGCACGTCACGCGGACCTTCCCGCTCGATCGGGCGGGCGAGGCCCTGCGCACCGTCGAGGACGGTCACACGCGCGGCAAGATCGTGATCGAGGTCACCGCATGAGCACGTCCGACGAACGCGTCCTCGACAACCCCGCCCGCGCCGCCCTCACCGGCCCGCACGCCCACTTCGCCGAGCGGCGCGGCCGGGTCCTGCGCTACCCGGTCGACGTGACCCCCTGGCTGGCCCTGCCCGACGAGCCCGACGCCGACGACTGGGCGGACGTCGCCGCGCTCGCCGGGCCCGGCGCGGAGATCCCGCTGCTGGGCTTCCGGGGCCGGGTACCGGACGACTGGGAGATCACCTTCGACATCGACGGTGTGCAGATGGTGGACGACGGGATGACCGCCGCACCGGACCCCGAGGCGATCATCCTCGGTCCTGCCGACGTCCCCGAGATGCTCGATCTGGTGGAGCGGACCAAGCCCGGCCCCTTCCTGCCCCGAACCGTGGAACTCGGCACCTACCTGGGCATCCGCCGCGACGGCGCCCTCGTCGCCATGGCGGGCGAGCGTCTTCACCCGCCCGGCTGGACCGAGATCAGCGCCGTCTGCACCGACCCCGCCGCCCGCGGCGAGGGACTCGCGAGCCGTCTGATCCGGGCCGTCGCCTTCGGCATCCGCGAACGCGGCGAGACCCCGTTCCTGCACACCGGCGCGGGCAACGCCACCGCGATACGGCTGTACGAGTCCCTCGGCTTCCGGCTGCGCCTTCACACCGCGTTCCTCGCGGCACGGGCACCGGAGCACCTGACCGAGCCCCGGACCGTCGGGGTGTCGTAGGACCGACCCCTCACTTCTCCTCGGCGGGAGCCTTGCCCGGCCACGCGTTGTAGCGCTCCAGATAGCCGGCGAACCGCCGCAGATCCTCCTCCGGCCAGTCCGCCAGCCGCTCACGGAAGGCGGCCTGGCGGTTCTCGGTGACCTGGGCGAGGATCCGGCGGCCGGCGTCGGTCAGATGCAGGACCTGGACGCGGTGGTCCTCGGTATCGGGACGCCGTTCGATGAGGCCGGTCCGCTCCAGGGCGGTGACCTGCCGGCTGACGGTGGACTTGTCGAGGGCGTAGTGCGCGGCCAGGTCGGTGGCCCGGCGGCCGTCGCGCTCCTCCAGATGACTCAGCAGGGTGTACGACACCAGGGTCAGCTCGGGGTGCAGCCGGCCCGCCGACGCCCGGGCGCGCCGCGCGAAGGCGGTCATCTCGCGCTGGATGGTCTCCACGGCCCGGTCCGTTCGCACTGCGTCTCCTTCGTCGTCGTGGTTGCACAGTACAACTCAGTGGGGGCCCGGCTCCTCGCCGGTCCTGTGCTTCGGGTACTGTTGCGCTCCGTCGCGGACGTCCGCGACCCTGAACTCCTGGGAGGTGAGACCCATTTCCGCTGTGTCATGCCGGGTGCTCTCACCTCAGGACGGCTCGGCTCACCGGTAACAGGTGACCGCGAGAGCGCCCTTCGGCCACCTTCCGAAAGGCTCTCGGCTTCCATGCCTCCTCTTTCCCCCGCTTCTCCCGCTTCCCCCGCCTCCGTCGTCGCCGCGCTCCGTGCCGCGGGCTGTGTCTTCGCCGAGGACGAGGCGCGGCTGATCCTCTCCGCCGCCCGCACCCCGGAGGAGGTCGCCGCCATGGTGGACCGCCGCGTCGAGGGCCTCCCTCTCGAACTCGTCGTCGGCCACGCCGAGTTCAGGGGCCTGCACATCACAGTGGAACCCGGCGTGTTCGTGCCCCGCCGCCGTACCGAGTTCCTCGTCGAGCAGGCCCTCGCCCACGCCCCGGACGCGTCCGTCGTCGTGGACCTGTGCTGCGGTTCCGGCGCGGTCGGCGCGGCGCTGGCCGCCGCCCTCGGCCGGGTCGAACTGCACGCCGCCGACATCGACCCCGCCGCCACACGCTGCGCCCGCCGCAATGTCGCCGCCTTCGGCGGACACGTCCACACGGGCGACCTGTTCGCCGCGCTGCCCGGCGAGTTGCGCGGACGCGTCGACATCCTCGCGGCCAACGTGCCCTACGTCCCCAGCGACGAGGTCGGCCTGCTGCCCGCGGAGGCCCGCGAGCACGAGCCGCTGGTCGCCCTCGACGGCGGCACGGACGGCCTCGACATACTCCGCGAGGTCGCCGCGGGCGCCCTCGACTGGCTGGCCCCCGGCGGCTGTCTGCTCGTCGAGACCAGTGAGCGTCAACTCCCGGCAGCGGTCGAGGTGTTCAGGAGCGCGGGTCTGGACACGCGGTCGGCCTACTCCGAGGAGTCGTACGCCAACGTCGTGATCGGTGTCGGGCCGGCCGGCGCGGTCAGGTCGTAGCGCCACTGCCGGACGGGCTGGGCGAAGGCGCACCGCTCGGGCCGCCGCGTCCCCACGGGCCGTGGCCGCCCTGGAACCCGCCCGGTCCGCCCTGGCCTTGGCCCTTGCGGTCGAAGGTGCCCGTGAAGGCCCGGTCGGCGGTCCTGGTGCCGCTGTCGGAACGGGTGCCGATCAGGGAGGCGGTGTCGCCCTTCTTGAGGGCGGCGGAGTTCTGGGCCGTGGCGTCGGAAGCCACGGTCCAGGTCCACGAGGTCCCGTCGTCGCTCTTGACGGTGACCTGGTCGCCGTCCACCTTCGTGACCGTCCCGCGCTGCCAGATCCGTACGACCCACTTGCCGGTGGAGTCGTCCTTGACCGTCGCCTCGCCGTGCACGGCCTTGCCGCCGACGCCGAACCCGAACCACATGCCGCCCCCGTGCCGGAAGCCGGGCCCGCCGGGCGACGGCGAACCGGACGGGGCGGAGGACCCGGCCGCGGCGGGAATCGCGTCGCTGCCCGAACCGCCGGAGGTCGCCGCGTAGGCGACGCTGCCGCCCAGCGCGAGCACGCCCACGGTGACCGCGGCGATCACCGCCCGGGCCCGCTTCGAACGCTGCCGCCACAGCCGGTCGAGACCGTGCTCCCGCTCGGCCCCGCCGGGTCCGGTGAGCACCTCCCACTCGGGTGCGTGGTCCGGCATCGGCGGTATCGCCCCGGCGCTGTGGTCGTCGTGTTCAGGGTCGTGCGTCACGGCTCGCTCCCTCGGCCCGGGCGCCCGGCATCCCGCGGCACGCCTCCCTGTGATTCTCGACTCCTCCCGATAAGGAACAGGTAACGGCTCCCTGTGAATCTCCCTGTGAATCCGGGGGGAGCAGGCCTGCCGGGCCTTTGTGCAACTAGTTGCACAAACCTCGTCCCGTCCTCTACAAAAGAGGCACGACACCGCGCACGGAGGGCCCGATGAGCCGTTACCCGCACCTGCTGAACCCCCTTGACCTGGGCTTCACCACACTGCCCAACCGTGTCCTCATGGGCTCCATGCACATAGGCCTGGAAGAGGCCGAGCGCGGGTTCGAGCGCATGGCGGAGTTCTACGCGGCACGCGCGCGGGGCGGTGTCGGCCTGATCGTCACCGGCGGCATCGCGCCCAACGAGGCCGGTCGGCCCTACGAGGGCGGCGCCAAGCTGACCACCGAGGCCGAGGCCGCCCAGCACGCCGGGATCACCGCCGCCGTGCACGGAGAGGGCGGCCGGATCGCCATGCAGATCCTGCACTTCGGGCGGTACGCCTACCACCAGGACCTCGTCGCGCCGAGTGCCGTGCAGGCGCCGATCAGCCCCTTCGCGCCCCGCGCGCTCACCGACGCCGAGGTCGAGCAGACCATCGAGGACTACGTCCGCACGGCCCGCCTCGCCCGGCAGGCCGGCTACGACGGCGTCGAGATCATGGGCTCCGAGGGCTACCTCATCAACGAGTTCATCGCCGCCCAGACCAACCACCGCGACGACCGCTGGGGCGGCTCCTACGAGAACCGCACGCGCTTCCCCGTCGAGATCGTGCGCCGGGTGCGCGAGGCGGTCGGCGCGGACTTCATCATCGTCTACCGGCTGTCGATGCTCGACCTCGTCCCGGGCGGCTCCACACTCGACGAAGTCATCAGCCTGGCCAAGGCGGTTGAGGCCGCCGGGGCGACCATCATCAACACCGGCATCGGCTGGCACGAGGCCCGCATCCCCACCATCGCCACCTCGGTGCCGCGCGGCGCGTACACCTGGGTGACCAAGAAGCTGATGGGCGCGGTGTCCATCCCCCTCGTGACCACCAACCGCATCAATACCCCTGAACTGGCCGAGCGGTTGCTCGCCGACGGGTACGCCGACATGGTGTCGATGGCCCGCCCGATGCTCGCCGACCCGGACTTCGTCGCCAAGGCCGCCGCCGGCCGCTCCGACGCCATCAACACCTGCATCGGCTGCAACCAGGCCTGCCTCGACCACACCTTCAGCGGGAAGATCACCTCCTGCCTGGTCAACCCGCGCGCCTGCCACGAGACCGAACTCGTCCTCGCGCCAACGCGGTTGCGCAAACGCGTCGCGGTCGTCGGCGCGGGCCCGGCGGGACTCGCGTGCGCGGTGAGCGCCGCCGAGCGCGGCCACGAGGTCACGTTGTACGACGCCGCCGCCGAGATCGGCGGCCAGCTCAACGTCGCCCGACAGGTCCCGGGCAAGCAGGAGTTCGACGAGACACTGCGCTACTTCCGCACCCTGCTCGACGAGCACGGCGTGGACGTACGCCTCAACACCCCTGTGGCGGCAGGTGACTTGGCGGACCACGACGAGATCGTCGTCGCCACCGGAGTCACCCCGCGCACCCCCGACATCCCCGGCGTCGACCACCCTAGCGTCGTCGGCTACCTCGACGTCCTGCGCGACCGAGTCCCCGTCGGCGAGCGCGTCGCGATCCTCGGCGCGGGCGGCATCGGCTTCGACGTCGCCGAGTTCCTCACGGACGGCGGCGACAAGGCGAGCGAGGACCCGGAGACGTACTTCCGCGCCTGGGGCGTCGACATGGACTACGCGGCCCCCGGCGGCCTCGCCGCGCCCGAACGGCCCGCCCCGCCGCGCAGCGTCCACCTCCTCCAGCGCAAGGAGACCAAGGTCGGCGCCGGACTCGGCAAGACCACCGGCTGGATCCACCGCGCCGAACTCAAACACCGGGGCGTCACCATGGTCCCGGGCGTCCGGTACGACCTGATCGACGACGCCGGACTGCATGTCACCGTGGGCGAGGAGAGCACGGTCCTCGCCGTCGACACGATCGTGCTGTGCACCGGACAGGACCCGCGCCGCGACCTCTACGACCAACTGGCCGCCGCCGGACGGAGCGTGCACCTGATCGGCGGTGCCGACGTGGCCGCCGAACTGGACGCCAAACGGGCCATCAAGCAGGGCACCGAGGTCGCCGCCGCACTCTGAGAGCCGTCCCTAGGATGACCCCATGTCACTCCCGCACGCGATCCTCACCGCCCTTCTGGAGAAGCCGTCCTCGGGGCTGGAGCTGACCCGGCGCTTCGACAAGTCGATCGGCTACTTCTGGTCCGCCACGCACCAGCAGATCTATCGCGAGCTGGGAAGACTGGAGGCCGAGGGCCAGATCCGGGCGCTCACGCCCGAGCAGCCGGCCCGCGGCCAGAAGAAGAGCTACGAGGTGCTGCCCGCGGGCCGCGCCGAACTGGCCCGCTGGACCGCGTCCGCCCAGGACCCCAAGCCGCCGCGCGACACGATGCTGCTGCGACTGCGCGCGGCGGCGGTGGTCGGCACGGACGGCATCGAGGCCGACCTGCGCCGCCATCTCGACCTGCACCGACGGCAGTTGACGGAGTACGAGGAGATCGAGAAGCACGACTTCCCGCCCGACAGGGACAGCCCCCAGGACCGACTGCGGCACCTCGTGCTGCGCGCCGGCATCGACCTGGAGACCTTCTGGACGCAGTGGCTCACGCACGCGATCGAGGAGTTCGCCGAGTTGCCGTAGGACATGGAGAGGGACATGGGGGAGGGGCCGCCCGACGACCGGGCGGCCCCTCGACCGTGGAGGCGTGGGAACGGTCAGAGTCGGTAGGGCTTCGCGCGTCTGCGCAGGAACCAGGCCGTCGCGATGACGCCGGTTCCCACCAGGCCCGCGCCGACTCCCAGGGTGAGCGGGCCGTAGTCCTTCGTGGCCCCGCCGAGCCCGCCCATGACACCGCGTGAGGGCGAGGCCGTCGCGGTGACCCTGGGGGTCGCCGCGGCGGAGACGATCACGGTCTGGGTGCCCGCGGGCGTAGTGGCGTTCTGGCACATGACGATGACGGTGTAGGTGCCCGGAGTGACGCTCGTCCAGGCGGTGGACTGGCTGATGGTGGTGCCCGCCAGGGTCGCCTTCCGCCCCTCGGCGAAGCTCGCCTGACTGCTGGTGAGCAGTGAGCCGGTGCCCCAGACGCCGGTGGTGCGGTTCTGGGAACACGAGCTGGTCGTGACCGAGACGGTGGTCCCGGTCGTGCTCACGGAGATCCCCGAAGCCGCGCCGGCGGGGCCGGCGGTCAGGGCGAGGGGAAGAGCGGCGGCGGCTGTCACGGTCAGGCCGGAGCGGAGTAGTAGCTGAGAAGTGCGCATGGGACTGCCCTCCAACGGCACGGTTGGCGGAACATCCCTTGCGCCGCCGGGATCGGGAAACGGCCGTGCTGCCTCCAAGGAAGCCAACGCGCCCCCGGCCCGTCCCGCACCCGGACGGCGACCGGGCAGGTGACGGATTCCTTCGTCCGGCTCAGGGGTGTGGCTCCTACGGCGCGGTCTCGCCGGTCGTCACCGTCAGCTCCGCCGAGAACCCTCCCCACGTACCGTCCGGCAGTCGCGCCCTGAGCCGTACCCGATGGCTGTCCCCGGCCTCCCGGCCCACGTAGAAGCTGTATGTCGCCCGGCCGCGCGGCGCGGTCCCGCCCCAGACCAGTGAGGTGGCCGGCTGTCCGTCGAGGTGGATCTGGTACTCCGTGACCACCCCGTCCGTGCGTGGCGGCACCCAGGACAGGTCGATGTAGTACGCCCCGTCGTCGCCCCTGTGTGTCTTCGCGCTGAAGTCGGTGGGGGCGGTGCCCTGCCCGTCGTCGTTGCCCGGTGCCGTGGTCAGCGGGACGGCCGTGCTCGCGGGCGAGAGGTTGTCGGCGGCGTCCCGGGCCCGCACGGTGAAGGAGTAGCGCGTGCCGGGCCGCAGCCCTGTGACCACCGTTGCCGTCTGTGCGCCGCCCACACTGTGGATCTTCGTCCCGCCCTGGTAGATGTCGTACGACACCACACTCCGGTCGTCCTTGGAGCCGCCCCAGGACAGTTGGACCGCCCGGCTGCCGATGACCCGGCCCTGCGGTGCGCTCGGGCGGGTGGGTGCCGAGTGGTCCGCCGCGACGGCGACCGGCATCCGTGCCCTCACCTCGCGGCTGCGCGGTCCCAGGCGGCCGTCGGTGTCCCGGGCCCGCACGGTGAAGGCATACACAGTCGCGGGCTTGAGCCTGGTGACGTCCACCATGTGCTCGGAACCCGGTACTTCCTTCACTTTCGTGGTGCCCCGATATATCTCGTAGGTGCCGACGGCCGGGCTCGCCGTCACCGCGTCCCACATGACGTGCACGCTGGTCGCACTCCCCGCCGCGGCCGTGACGCCGACCGGGGCGCCGGGCGCGTGACCGTCCGTGTCACCAACCGTCCCGCAGGAGGCGAGCAGCAGGAGCGCGGCGCAGGTGAGGGCGGCACGGGGGAGAGCGAGGGTGGCCCGGACGCGTCGCACGATTCTGCCTCCCCGGCATTGCACGGGCATCACACGAGCTGAAA
This sequence comes from Streptomyces sp. NPDC002276, assembly GCF_053891435.1. Lineage (NCBI taxonomy): Bacteria > Bacillati > Actinomycetota > Actinomycetes > Kitasatosporales > Streptomycetaceae > Streptomyces > Streptomyces sp. NPDC002276. Next base: position 161,131 of record NZ_JBSFCQ010000001.1, read on the forward strand.
GGTCCGGACCAATATGGCGCGGGTGGGGCAATCGCAGCAAGAGGGGCGCCGTTGAAGATCGGTCGCGAAGGTTACGTATGCTGAGTTCCTCACGGCTGAACTCACCCCTGTGAGTGGGGAGTTCATGCCGGTGGCGCGGACCGCTGTCGTCGCTGATCCCGCGCCGGCGCGGGCGGTCGGGCGGCCGGAGCCGACATGGCTCCGGCCCCCGGCCCCCGTCGGGAGCGACCTGGGATTCAGCGGCCTGCCGCGTCGGGAGTGACCGGGACCGGCCGGGATCCGGGGGCGTGCACCGTCCGGCCCCCTATCAGTGGCCGCGTGATCGGACCGGTACCAGGGTGGGCTGAGTGTCCGTCAGATCCCCCAGGAGAGGGTCCTCATCGTGCGTGTCCAGACGCTGACGCTGGTCGCGGTCGGCGCCGCCCTGCTCGCCCCGACCACGCTGCCCGCCTCACCCGCCGCGTTCGCCCGACCCCAAGCGGGTCCTGCGGCGCTGCGCGAGGGCGACGTCGCGGCGGCCGACCTGCTGGCCAAGGTGCGTGACTGCGCCCCCGTCTCGCGCGGCCGGTACCGCACCGACGACGGAGAACCCGCGTCGATCCCGGTCTGCGGCACCAAGGAGGCCGTCTACTGGAAGGCCGACATGGACATCGACTGCGACGGGCAGGTCGGCACCCGCTGCAACGCGCGCACCGATCCGCTGTTCTCGGCCATGACTGCCTACCAGCAGTCCGACGGCCGCTATCTGGACGCCGAGCGGCTCCCCTACATCGTGGTCCCGGCCGCCAGCACCCTCTGGAACCACCGGGACCACGGGGTCGGCGGCGGTTCGGTCGCGGCCGTCGTCTACCGGGACCGGGTGCAGTACGCCGTCGTGGGAGACGTCGGCCCGCACGACATCATCGGCGAGGCCTCGTACGCCACGGCCAAGGCCCTCGGCATCCGCGCCGATCCGCGCGGCGGCGGGACGGACACCGGGGTCACCTACATCGTGTTCAAGGACTCACGGGTGAAGCCCATCGAGGACCACGCCGCCGCTGTGGAGCAGGGGCAGCGGCTGGCGCGGCTCTTCGTGCGGGGCGCGGTGGAGCGGCCGGCGCCGTAGGGCATCGGGTGGCCGGCGGGGTCAGACCGCCGACCAGCCGTCGTCGACCGGCAGGATCACGCCGTTGATGTTGCTCGCCGCGTCCGAGGCGAGGAACACGATCGCGGCGGCTTGCTCCTCGGGCTGGGCCACGCGGCCGACGTTGACGAAGTGCGGGCCGAGCGCTGCCGGGCCGAGGGCGGTCCGGTCGGCGTCCACGGAGATGTTGGTCGCCGTACCGCCCGGGGCGATGGCATTGGCGCGGATGCCCTGCTTGCGGTACATCACCGCGAGGGACTTCGTCAGGCCGACGACCCCGTGCTTGGAGGCCGTGTAGGCGGCGCCCGCCGCGCTGCCGCGGAAGCCGGCCTCCGAGGCGGTGTTCACGATCGCGCCCCGGCCCGCCGCCAGCATGTGCGGCAGCACGGCCCGGGTGAGCAGGAAGGGCGCGGTCAGGTTGACCCGGATGACCCGCTCCCACTCCGCGTCGGCCACGTCCGCCAGCGCCGACATCCGGTCCATGATCCCCGCGTTGTTCACCAGGACGTCGACCCCGCCGAACCGCTCCACGGCGGTCGCGGTCACCTCGTCGACGACCGCCTGCTCGCTCAGGTCGCCCGTGACGGCGACGGCCGTACCGCCCGCCTGCTCGATCTCCTTGACGACGGTCTCGGCGCCGTCGGCGTTCAGGTCGGCCACCACGACCTTGGCGCCCTCCGCGGCGAAGGCGAGCGCGGCGGCGCGCCCGATGCCCGAACCCGCTCCGGTGACGATGACGCTGCGTCCGTCGAGTCCACTGGTCATGACGTGCTCCTGTTCGTGGTGCGAGGCCTCTGGGCCCGTTGTGCACTCACCATACGACTTAATGTCTTCGAGTGACATAAAGTCGTGGGCGGATCATGGTGCAGAATCCCCGGAGGTCACGTCATGACCGCAGCCGGAGGGGAACTGATGACCGCATCCAGCGGACGCACGGGACGACCGCCGCTCACCGAGGCGCGCAAGGCCGAGATCCGGCTGGAGATCGCCCGGGCGGCAGTGGAACTGTTCGTCGCCCAGGGCGTGGCGGCGACCACCGGTGAGCAGATCGGCCAGGCGGTCGGCGTCTCCGCGCGTACGGTGTGGCGCTACTTCCCGAGCAAGGAGAGCTGCGTACGACCGCTGTTCTCGGCCGGTATCGACGTCATCGCCGCCCGGCTGCGGGAGTGGCCGCCCGGCCTCCCCCTTCAGGACCTGTTCGCCCCGAACCTCGCGACCGGCCTGCTCGCCGCGACTGGCCCCGACGGTGCCACCGGCAGCGCCCTGGTACGCCTCACCCGCACCGAACCGGGCCTGCGCGCGATCTGGCTCCAGACCTACGACGAGGCGGAACCGGCGTTCGCCCGCGCACTCGCCGACCGCTCAGGCCTGCCCGCGGGCGACCTGCGCCCCATGATCCAGGCGGCGATGCTCAACGCGGCACTGCGCGCGGCGGTCGAACGATTCGCGTGGAGCCCGCCCGGAACCGCGACGGACGCGGCGACGGGGGACGCCGAGGTGGCGGAGACGCTGCGCGCGGCGCTGGCCATCGCGGCGGAAGGGGTGTCGTAGGCACGTCTCCCGCCGGGCCCACGCAGCTGACGACCGCCGCCGTGGGCCTCACCCCTGCCGATACGTGCTGCCTCACACCTTTCGATAGGTGTACGCGTCCGCGGCCGCCGCCTCCACCGCGTCGAGGTCCGCCCCCGTCGACGCCGTGACGACCGCGGCCACCGCGCCCTCGACGAACGGGGCGTCCAACAGGCGCGTGCCGGGCGGGAGTTCGTCGCCCTCGGCGAGCAGGGCCTTCACGGTGAGTACGGCGCTGCCCAGGTCGGTGAGGACGGCGACCCCGGCGCCGCGGTCGACGGACGCGGCAGCGGCGGCGATCAGTTCGGAACTGGTGCCGAGCCCGCCGCCCTCGGTGCCGCCGGCCGGAGCGAGCGGCACGGCCGCGCCGCCGCCCGCGAGGCCCCGCGCCAACTCGGCCACGGAGGCGGCGACTTGGGCGCTGTGCGACACCAGCACGATCCCGACGAGCTGCTCGTCACTCACCGTCGGCCTCCGCGGCTTCCTGGAGCGCGGCGATCAGCAGCGCGGACGAGGTGGCGCCCGGGTCCTGGTGCCCGATGCTCCGCTCCCCGAGATAACTGGCCCTGCCCTTGTGGGCCTGGAGGGGAGTGGTGGCCACGGCACCCGCCTCGGCGGCGGCCCGCGCCGCGGCGAAACCCTCCGGCAGCGCGTCGACCGCCGGGACCAGCGCGTCGATCATGGTCTTGTCGCCGGGCGCGGCACCGCCGAGCGTCATGACCGCGTCGACTCCGGTGCGGAGCGCCTGGGCGAACTCCTCCTCGCTCACCTCGGCGGCGTCCCCGAGCGCCTTGCCGGTACGGCGCAGCAGCGTGCCGTAGAGCGGCCCCGAGGCGCCGCCGACGGTGGAGATGAGCTGTCGCCCGGCGAGGGTGAGGACGGCGCCGGGGGTGTCCGGCGCCTCCTTCTCCAGGGTGGCCGCCACGGCGGTGAACCCGCGTTGCAGGTTCGCGCCGTGGTCGGCGTCGCCGATGGGGGAGTCGAGGTCGGTGAGCCGCCCCGCCTCGCGGGCGACGGAGGCGGCGGTCGCCGTCATCCAACGGCGGAAGAAGTCGGCGTCGAGCACTGGATCTCCTTGCGTGGTGGGTGAGTTGGCCGAACGCGCCGACGTGTCACACGCCCCAGCGCAGCCCCGGCGTCTTCACCGGCGCGTCCCACAGCCGCAGCAGCTCCTCGTCGATCTGGCACACGGTGACCGAGGCGCCCGCCATGTCGAGGGAGGTGACGTAGTTGCCGACCAGTGTGCGGGCGACGGCGACCCCGCGCTCGGCGAGCACCCGCTGCACCTCGGCGTTGAAGCCGTACAGCTCCAGGAGCGGGGTCGCGCCCATGCCGTTGACCAGCACCAGCACCGGATTGCTCGGCGGCATGTCCTCCAGGATCGCGTGCACGGCGAAGTCCGCGATCTCCCCGGAGGTCATCATCGCCCGCCGCTCCCGGCCCGGCTCGCCGTGGATGCCGACGCCCAACTCCAGCTCGCCCGGCGGCAGATCGAAGGTGGGGCTGCCCTTGGCGGGGGTGGTGCAGGCGCTGAGCGCGACGCCGAAACTGCGCGAGTTCTCGTTGACCTGCCGGGCGATCGCCGTCACCCGGTCCAGCGGCTGCCCCTCGGCCGCGGCGGCACCGGCGATCTTCTCCACGAACAGGGTGGCGCCGGTTCCGCGCCGCCCCGCGGTGTAGAGGCTGTCGGTGACGGCCACATCGTCATTGACCAGCACCTTGGCGGTCTGAATGCCCTCGTCCTCGGCCAGCTCGGCCGCCATGTCGAAGTTGAGGACGTCCCCCGTGTAGTTCTTCACGATGAACAGCACCCCGGCCCCACTGTCCACGGCCGCCGCGGCGCGCACCATCTGGTCGGGCACGGGGGAGGTGAACACCTCGCCGGGACAGGCCGCTGACAACATCCCCGGACCCACGAACCCGCCGTGCAACGGCTCGTGACCCGACCCGCCACCGGAAACCAGCGCGACCTGCCCGGCCACGGGAGCGTCCCGCCGTACGATCACCCGGTTCTCGACGTCCACGGTCAACTCGGGGTGGGCGGCAGCCATGCCCCGCAGCGCGTCCGTGACCACGGTTTCCGCGACGTTGATCAGCATCTTCATGGGTACCTCCTGGCGAGACTGGCAGATGTGTCTCTGACCTTGGTCTTTGTTGGTCGGAGCGGGTTGGGGCGGGTCGATGCTGACGTACTGCTGACTTTGAAAGTATCGACCTTGAGGCGGCGAAGGTCACGGGCTGGGACGCCCAGGCCGTCGTCGGACCGTAGGTGCTGGCATGATGGTGGTCATGTCCATGTACCGAAAGGTCCATGCCGCGTAAGCGGCCCGGCGCGTTGCGCGCCGAACAGTCCCTCCGTGTCGCTCGGGGCTTGCCCCCGGAGCGGATCCACGGGCTCTCTGCCCAAACCAACGCCGCCATACATCGAGTGGAGCGGTTCTCGGGCGACTACTACGTCAATCCCGGTGCCACCGACGGTGCGCTGCGGCGGTATCGGGCGTTTCTACAGTCCCCCGGACGACGCCCCCTGTATCCGCAGGACGCGGAGTGTTCGTGCCGCGGCTGCTCCTTGGACGACGTACGGCACGCCCGCGACGTGCTTGAGGAGGTCTTGCGGCAGCTGCCTCCCCGGCCCCGCGCCCAGCTGGAGCGCCAGGTGCGCGACCTGGATGTCAAGTACATCGAGCGGACGCTGCCCGATCCGTTCGCCGATGAGCGGCAGTGGCGTTCCGACCTCTGGTGGCGGCGCCGTCTGTCCGGCGGCCGGGAGGCCGGATGAGGGCACGGCCTACTGGCGGACGAACGTGACGCCGCGAGGGCCGAAGCAGGAAAGGAGCGGCACCGCCGTGAACCCCGACCAGAACGAGTTCCGGGAGGCGATGGCCCACCTTCCGGCAGCCGTGAACATCCTGACGACGAACGGCCCGAACGGCCGCTGCGGGATCACCGTCAGCGCCGTCTGCTCGGTGACCGACACACCGCCGACCCTCCTGGTCTGCGTCAACCGCAGCAGCGCGATGCACGACGTGTTCCGCGACAACGGGAAGGTCTGCGTCAACGTGCTCGGCGGCGCCCAACAGGAACTCGCCCTGCACTTCGCCGGAGCCACCAGGATTCCCATGGCCGAACGCTTCACCTGGGACATCTGGGACCACGGCCACGACGTACCCGTCCTCAAGGACGCCCTGGTCACGGCGGTCGGCACGATCAAGCACACGGTCCCCGTAGGCTCCCACAGCGTGCTCTTCGTCGACATCGAGTAGATCCGCACCCGCACCGGCGGCCAGAGCCTCGTCTACTTCAACCGCGCTTTCCACCGCCTCGACGCCGACCCCCTCGTACCGGAAGGCACCCGCTCATGACCGCAGTCGAGGATGCGCTACGACGCTTGGAGCGGACCGAGCCGGAGATCCACGCGTGGGTGCGCGTGGACGCCGAGGGCGCTCGCGCCGCCGCACTGCGGGCACCGGACGGGCCGCTCAGGGGCGTGCCGTTCGGGGTCAAGGACATCTTCGATGTCGCCGGGCTGCCGACCGAGTGCGGTTCCCCGCTGCGGCGCGGTCGGATCGCCGTTCACGACGCCTGGCTCGTGGAGCGGCTGCGGCTGGCGGGGGCCGTCCCGCTCGGCAAGACGGTGACGACCGAGTTCGCGTACTTCCAGCCGGGGCCCACCCGCAACCCGCACGACCCGACCCACACCCCGGGCGGCTCGTCCAGCGGTTCGGCCGCCGCCGTCGCGGCCGGAGTGGTGCCCCTCGCGCTCGGTTCGCAGACGGCGGGCTCACTGACCCGGCCCGCCTCCTTCTGCGGTGTCGCCGGATACGTCCCTCCGGTCGGCGCCTGGCCGACGACCGGGATCACCGGCCTCAGCGAGACTCTGGACGCACCCGGACTCCTGGCCTCACGGGTGGACGAACTGGCCGTGGCCGTGCGGGCCGTCGACGGTTCCCGGTCCGAAGTCCCGGGCGCGGTACGGGTGTTGGTGTGGACGGGCGCCGAACTGGCCGACATCGACCCGGCGTTGCTCGACGCCCTGCGGAACACAGTTCGGGCCCTGGCCGCCGACGGCGCGGAGACGGACGACCTCGCGGGACGGGTCCGTACGCCCGAACTCGCCGAGACGCACGCCACGGTGATGGCCTACGAGGCCGCCCGCTCGCTCGCGGCCGAGGCGGAGCATCCCGAATCCCTCAGCAGGCACCTCAACGACCTCTTGGCACGCGGTCGCGAGACGCCGGTGGACGAGTACCGGGCAGCACTCGCCGTCAGGCACGAAGCCCGCACCCGGATCCTCGAACTCCTCGACCACGCCGACGTGATCCTGGGCCCGGCGGCCCCCGGACCCGCCCCGCACGGACTGGGCTCCACCGGCACCCCTGTCCTCAGCCGCCCCTGGCAGCTGCTCGGCCTGCCCGTCGTGACCGTCCCCGGTCACCGTGACCCGCACGGCATGCCGCTGGGCCTGCAACTCATCGGCCACCCCGCGCGCGTGGGCCGACTGCTCGGCATCGCCCGGCGGGTCGAGGCGACCGTACGGTGACGATCACCGGGCGGACTCAGCTCGGCAGTTGTCGGGAGCCGGCGTGCGGCACCCGCGCCCAGGCTTCGCCCAGGGTGTCCTGCGGATCCAGGAGGGAGAGGCGTCCCGCGTCGAAGGCGGAGTCCGCCAACTCGCGGCGACCCGGGGGGTGGTGGAGGAGCTTGGCCCTGCCCGCGCCGTCCACCAGGGTGGCGAGCCCTGTGGCGGCATCGGTGGCGCGGCCCATGGCGCGGGAGTTGTCGTAATAGAGCGGGACGGCGGACCGTGCGGAAGAGGACTCGGGTGACGGCGTCCTCGACCAGCGTGGCGGTTCCGTGCCCGCGTCAGCGCGCGTCGGGCTCGCCGTGCAGGAGGACCGCTTCGGCTCCGCGAAGGAAGATCTCCACGCTCAGGTCGAGTTGGGCTCTGTCGTAGGTGTCGACGCCGCGTTCGACGATCCGGGCGAGGTGCTCGAACGCCTGGGGATCGCGTCCTTCGACGGTCTCGCGGGTGAGCCGGGGCCGGAGGCGTTCGCCGCTGTGTGCCACGTAGAGGGCGTCACGGGCGTAGGCCCAGCAGAGGTTGGTCAGCAGGGCGAGGCAGCGCACCGTGCCCTCGTCGTCGAAGCCCGCTTCCGTCATCCGTTTCGCGATGGCTTCGGCCGGTTCGACGAACTGGGCGTAGAGCGAGTCGTCCGGCATGAGGTGTTCGGCGAGGGCGTCGGCGGCGATCAGGCGGTCGGTGAAGGCGGTCGCGTAGATCCGGCACGCCTCCTGCCACGAGGCGTCCGCGGGGATCTCGACGCCGGGTGACCCCTTCGCGAAGGTGTCGAGCGCCAGGAGCTTCAGCAGGGACTCCCGGTCGCTGACGTGATGGTTGACCGCCTTGCGGTCGACGCCGAGCTTGTCGGCCACGGCCTGCATGGTCAGTGTGCGGGTGTCCAGGGAACGGGCCGCCTCGATGATGCGCTCCAGATCGATGCCCGCCCGCCGTCCGCGTCCCCTCCGGCCACCGGTCGCCGGTGTCCGCTCTGTGACGTTCATGGCTTCTGCCTCTCGTGCCTCATGGGGGTTGACGCGGCGCAGACCCGAGCATAGCTTGCTGGCAGCTTTAATTCCCGGGCGGGAATTAAAGCGGGAACCGAACGAAGGAGTTCGTCATGGGCGCTGTCGCCGCAGGTCACCGCACCAAGGCAGCCAAGATCAAGATCACCAGGGAGGACCTGCTCGGCACGGAACGCCGCTGGCGGCGCTTCGGCGAGCTGACGCCGGCCGGTGGATCGCTCAACGAGGACGGCACCCCCGACTACGGCCTCTTCGGGCCCGGAAGCGTCGCCTGGGAGGTCCTCCTCCACCCGGCCACCGTCGTCTTCCTCAACGCCGCCCAGAGCGTGGTGCAGACGAAGGGGTACAACCCGATCAACGCGGGCCTGCGCGACCGCGACCCCATGGCCCGCAAGGCGCGCGAGGGTACCCTCACCATGCTGGACGTCTTCGACCGGCTCTCGCGCAACTCGGGCATGCACGCCCCCATGTGGCTCGGCGACACAAAGACCGCGCAACTCATGGCGAAACACCTCCACGCCATCCACAAGAAGGTGACCGGCGACGTCATCGACATCGCACGGCCCGAACTCGGCGGCTACGCGGCGAGCGAACCACGCGACGCCATGTGGGCCGCGCTCACCGAAATGCACCCCATGCTGCGCGTCTACGAGGCCTTCGCCTTCCGCGACGGCGGGAGGCCGCACCGCCTCTCGCCGGAACAGCGCGACCGGTTCATCGCCGAGACGGGGGCCTACCTGAGGCTCGTCGGCGCGCCCGAGGAGGACATCCCCGCCTCGATGGCCGAACTGGGCGCCCTCTACGAGAAGTACGCGGACCTCTTCGAACCCAGCCCGACGGTCAACCTCGCCCCGGGAACCGGCGAGGACTGGTTCAAGCTCGTGATGCGGACGGTGAAGCAGAACTTCCACATCTCACACCTGCGCGCCGTCATCCCGTACGCGTTGCAGACCACGGCGATCGAACTCCCCGTCATGGGCACACTGCCGGCCAAGATGCGTCACTCGATGGGCCTCAGCCCGCGCAGGAGCAGGCGGGCCGCCCGCGCGGCGAAGCTGTTCCTGCCGATCGCCTGGCTGATGCAGCAGGGCCCCTACGAGCGCTACGTCCTGCGCCGGATGTGGGGGCCGGACAGCATCCGTCTGCTGGAGTCCGCCCGCCGCCTGCACGAGCAGACGCTCGCGCAGCGAGCCATGAGCCAGTTGGCGGGCGGTCCGATGGGCGGGCCCCCGCCTGCCGCGTGAAAGATCGGAAAGGGCCGTGTCCTCCGCAAGGAAGCCGACCCCCCCCCGCAGCGGTCAGTCCGTCACGCCTGCGACTTTGCTTCGGGCCACGTCGCGTCGAACCAGTCCATGAACGGCAGGACACCGCCGACCAGTTTGACCCGCTGGTGAATGGCGATCTGGTCGTGCCCGGGCAGGAAGTCGCGTCCGGACGGGACCTCTTCGCCGCACCCGCACGCGCAGTTGGTGCGATCGAACGGCGAGTCGAAGTACTGCACCGGGTTCTGGCTCTTCTCGACCGGGGACTCGCCGCCCACGTACTTGTCGTACACCGGATTGCCGGGCTTGAGGATCGTCCCGTGGATCGTGCGACGGCCGTCCGGGGCCGGGTCGGAGATGTGATCGATCTCCACGGCCAGGACGACGATGCCCATGGCGCTGAACACCACGTACCGTTCCCGGTCCGCCCGCGTCCCCAGCTTCCAACGGCCGTTCCCCGCCGCGTACACCTCCTCGTCGGAGAGCCCCGGACGCCACCCGGCCGACGACTTCCCGTACTCGTCCTCCGGCCACGTCCGGTAGGCACCCAGTCCGATGTTGAGCATGCCGAACCCCCAATCCCCTGCCCCGCAGTCCTTCACCCCGGGGCGATGGAATGAAGGTAGACCCCTGGTCCGTAACAGCGCAAGGCTTAGATTGCGTAGATGCGGATTGAGGGTGCTGAACGATACTTTGAATCCTAGAATTCAAAGTATGGGCGAGGGGGGTTGCCGCAGCTCGGAGATGGCTGGTACTCGATCTTCACCTTGAGTGCCGCGTCGGGTTCGACACCGGCCGTTGGTAGCGTCGGGACCGTGCGCCTGTCGACAGGCACATGACGCTCGACCGGAGAGAGACGTGATGTCCCCGACGATTCGCAGGGCCGTGATTCCCGCCGCAGGGCTCGGCTCCCGGCTGCTGCCGCTGACGAAGGCGACACCGAAGGAGATGCTGCCGGTCGGCGACAAGCCGGTCATCGAACACACCGTCCGCGAGCTGGTGGACTCCGGCATCACCGACATCACCATCGTCGTCTCGGGCGGCAAGTCCCTGATCCAGGAGCACTTCCGCCCCAACCCCGCCCTCGTCGACCAACTCCGCGAAGACGGCAAGACGGCCTACGCGGATGCGGTGGAGGAGGTCGCGGAACTGGCCCGGCAGGGCCACATCACCTACCTCGACCAGTACGGCCCCTACGGCAACGGCACCCCCGTGCTGAACGCCGCCCGAGCCTTCGGGAACGAACCCGTGCTCGTGCTGTGGCCCGACGACGTCTTCGTGGCCGAGGTCCCGCGCGCCCAGCAACTGGTCCGCGCCTACGAGCAGACCGGCTGCCCGGTGCTGGCCCTCATGCCGATGGACCCGGTCGACTCCCAGCGCTACGGGGTGCCCATCGTCAAGGAGGACCTCGGGGACGGGCAACTGCGCATCACCGGCCTGGTCGAGAAGCCCGAGCCCGCCGCCGCACCGTCGTCGTACGCGGCCATCGGCGGCTATGTCGTCACCCCCGGGATCATCGACGAACTGCGCGAGCAGACCCGCCGCTGGTACGAGCGCAGGACCGGCGAGGTCTACCTGACCGACGCCATCAACGCCTACGCCGCCACCCGCGCGGTGTACGGACAGGTCATCCAGGGCCGCTGGTACGACACCGGCAATCCGGCCGCCTACATGGTCGCCCAGATGGCGTTCGCGCTGGCCCACCCCGAGTACGGCCCCGTCCTGCGCGGCATGGTCGCCGAAATCGACGTCGACCGTACCGCCGTACCATGAGCAGGCGTTTGTGTGAACCGGGTCGGAACTGAAGGCGGCACGCATGGGTATCGGGGACGGCACGGGCTCCCTCGACGAGGCGGCGAACGTGTTCATGGCGGCCCGTCCCCAGCTCTTCGGCATCGCCTACCGCGTGCTCGGCAGCGCCACCGAGGCCGAGGACGTACTCCAGGAGGCGTGGCTGCGGTGGCAGAACACCGACCGTGATGTCGTCCGCGAGCCGAAGGCGTTCCTCGCCACAGTCACCGCGCGGCTGGCGCTCAACGTCGCCCAGTCCGCGCGGGTGCGCCGCGAGTCGTACGTCGGCCCCTGGCTGCCGGAGCCGGTCGACACGCGCGCGGATCCGCAGCTGGGCGCCGAGCGCGCCGAGGCGCTCGACACGGCGGTGCTCTTCCTGCTGGAGCGGCTCAACCCCGTGGAACGGGCCGCCTATGTGCTGCGCGAAGCCTTCGACTACCCCTACGGGCAGATCGCGGACATGCTGGAGACCAGCGAGACCAACACACGTCAACTGGTGAGCCGCGCGCGCAAGCACCTCGCGTCGGAGCGCCGCAAGCCCGTCGACGCCACCGAGCACCGACGGCTGATGGAGGTCTTCCTCGCCGCGGCACAGACCGGCGATCTGGCCGTGCTGGAGAACATCCTCGCCGAGGACGTGGTCAGCTACACCGACGGGAACGGACTGCGCGGGGCGTCCAGGTTCCCGGTCGTCGGGCTGGTGCACGTCTCCAGGTACCTCGCCGCGTTCGCGCCGCGTTTCTGGCCGGAGAAGGAGATCCACTGGGTCGAGGCCAACGGCGGCCCCGCCGTCCTCGTCACGGCCGAGGGGACCGCGGTCGTTCTGCTGACCCTCGACATCTCGGAGCGCGGCGTCGAGCGGGCCATGTGGGTCATGAACCCGGAGAAGCTGGCACCCTACGCGGCCTCGCTGGGCGGCGACACCACGTCCTGAACTGTCACAGATCGCGGGGCTGCCCGGTCGTACGGGATGAAGACCCCAGTGATCGGAGTGGACCGTGGCTGTCACCGAACAACGTCTCGCGACCATGGTGCTGGTGATCGGCACCGGAGGAGCCGGCCTGCGGGCGGCGATCGAACTGGCCGAGGCCGGCGTCGACGTCCTCGCCGTCGGCAAACGCTCCAAGGACGACGCCCATACGGCACTCGCGGCCGGCGGCATCAACGCGGCGCTGGCCACCATGGACCCCGAGGACAGCTGGCAGCAGCACGCCGCCGACACCCTCAAGGAGAGCTACCTCCTCGCCGACCCCCGCACCGTGGAGATCGTCACCCAGGGCGCGGCCCGGGGCATCGAGGACCTGGAGCGCTACGGCATGGACTTCGCGCGGGAGGAGGACGGCCGGATCTCGCAGCGCTTCTTCGGCGCGCACACGTTCCGCAGAACCGCCTTCGCCGGCGACTACACCGGCCTGGAGATCCAGCGCACCCTCATCCGGCGCGCCGAGCAACTGGACATCCCGGTCCTGGAAGGCGTGTACATCACCCGGCTGCTGGTCCACGAGGGTGCCGTGTTCGGCGCCTACGGCTTCGACCTCACGAGCGGACGGCGCTACGTCATCCACGCCGACGCGGTGATCCTGGCAGCGGGCGGCCACACCCGCATCTGGCGGCGCACCTCCTCGCGGCGCGACGAGAACACCGGGGACTCCTTCCGCCTCGCCGTGGAGGCCGGGGCCCGGCTGCGCGACGCCGAGCTGGTCCAGTTCCACCCCTCCGGCATCATCGAGCCGGAGAACGCCGCCGGCACCCTGGTCAGCGAGGCCGCCCGCGGCGAGGGCGGCATCCTGCGCAACGCGCTCGGTGAACGCTTCATGGCCCGCTACGACCCCGAGCGCATGGAACTCTCCACCCGCGACCGCGTGGCCCTGGCCGCGTACACGGAGATCAAGGAAGGGCGCGGCACGCCCAACGGCGGCGTCTGGCTCGACGTGTCGCACCTGCCCCGGCAGACGATCATGACCCGGCTGCCCCGGGTCTACCAGACCCTGATGGACCTCCAGATGCTGGACATCACCCGCGACCCGATCGAGATCGCGCCCACCGCGCACTACTCGATGGGCGGGGTCTGGGTCCGCCCCGAGGACCACAGCACCGACGTACGCGGCCTGTACGCCATCGGCGAGGCGTCGAGCGGACTGCACGGCGCCAACCGGCTCGGCGGCAACAGCCTCATCGAGCTGCTGGTCTTCGGCCGCCTGACCGGCCGGGCCGCCGCCGCGTACTCGCAGTCTCTTACGGCCCAGCCGCGCTCGGCGTCGGCCGTCGCGGAGGCCCGCGCGGAACTCGACGGACTCCTCGCCGCCGACGGGCCCGAGAACGTACGGGCCCTGCAACGCGCCATCCGCGACACCATGACCGAGCACGCCGGCGTCGTACGCGACGAGGACGGCCTGCTCGCCGGACTGGCGGAACTCGCGGTGATCGAGAAGCGCATCGAGGCCGTAGGCATCCACCCGGACATCGCGGGTTATCAGGATCTGGCGCACGCCTTCGATCTCAAGTCGGCCGCGCTCGCGGCCCGGGCCACCCTCGAATCGGCGCTGGAGCGCCGCGAGACGCGTGGCTGTCACAACCGCGGTGATTATCCCGAACAGGATTCCGCACTGCGGGTGAATCTCGTGTGGTCCCCGACGACCGGAGTCACGCGCGAGGACATTCCGGCCGTGCCCGACGAGATATCCGCCCTGATGCAGGAAGTCTCGACCGCGGGGAAACTCGTCGAATAGGTCGAGCGGGCGGTGTCACAGACAGAACCGGTGCCCGGTCTCTACTGATGCAGGCATCAGACAAACCCGAAAGGAATTCCGTCATGAAGGTCGTAGTGATCGGTGGAACCGGGCTCATCGGTTCGAAGGTGGTCGCCGGGCTCGGCGAGCACGGACACGAGGTGGTCGTGGCGGCGCCCAGCACCGGAGTCGACACACTGACGGGCGAGGGCCTGGCCGAGGTCCTGAAGGGTGCGGCGGTGGTCGTCGACGTGTCCAACTCGCCCTCGTTCGAGGACCAGGCGGTCATGGACTTCTTCCGCACGTCTACGAGTAATCTCCTGAAGGCGGAGACCGAGGCGGGCGTCGCGCATCACGTGGCGCTGTCGGTGGTCGGCACCGAACGCCTCCAGGGGAGCGGGTACTTCCGCGCCAAGCAGGTCCAGGAAGACCTGATCAAGACCTCCGGCAACCCCTACACCATCGTCCACGCCACCCAGTTCTTCGAGTTCGCCAAGGGACTCGCCGACGGGGTCACCCAGGGCGACACCGTGCATCTGCCCGACGCGAAGATCCAGCCCATCGTCTCCGACGACGTGGCCGAGGCCGTCGCCCGCGCCGCGGTCGGGGACCCGGTGGGCGGCGTGGTGGAGGTCGCCGGTCCCGAGGCGTTCCAGCTGGAGGAGTTCATCCGCATGGGGCTCTCGGCCCAGGACGACCCGCGCAAGATCGTCACGGACCCGCAAGCGACGTACTGGGGCGCCGAGTTGGAGGAGAACACGCTCCTGCCGGGTCCTGACGCGCACATCGCCGGGACGCGGTTCGCCGACTGGCTCACGCGCCAGAAGTAGAGAACGCCAGAAGTAGAGAGCGCCAGAAGTAGGGCGCGGCAGAAGTAGAGATCGTTCGTTCCGGGTGGCCCTTTCCTTCGAAAGGGCCACCCGAGCTGTGTCATCCCTCGACGAACGTGACCGTCTCCCCGAGGGGAGCCCTGCCCGTACGGGCGTTGTCGACCGCGATGTCCTCGTACCCGATCGACATGCCGCAGAACAGCGTGAGTTCGTCCGGGGGTAACAGGATCTCCGCGACGCTCCCGCGGAACTTCGCCCAGGCCATCTGCGGGCAACTGTGCAGCCCTTCGGCGCGCAACAGCAGCATGACGGTCTGGAGGAACATGCCGGTGTCGGACCACTGGGCCGGGCCCAGATCGCGGTCGATGTAGCAGAACAGGGCGGTCGGCGCACCGAAGCAGTCCCAGTTCGCGGAGGCGGCCCGCTGGCGTGCCTCGACGTCCTCGCGCGGGATGCCGAGCGCGCCGTAGCGCTGCTCGCCGAAGGCCGAACGGCGTTCGCGGTACGGGGACTTGAGCGCGGGCGGGTACTGCTCGTACTCCGGCTCGTCCCAGGGCTCGCCCGCGACCAGGCGCTCGCCGGCGCGCTTCTTGATCTCGGCCAGCGGCTCGCCGCTCACCACGTACGCGCGCCACGGCTGGATGTTCGAGCCGGACGGCGCCCAGGCCGCGGCGGACAGCACGCGCTCCAGCACGTCCCTCGGGACCTCCCGGTCGGTGAATCCGCGCACCGCCCGTCGGCTCATGACCGCCTCGTAGACGTCCAAGACCGTCCATCTCCTCATCTGCTCGACATGTGCTCAACTGCCCGTCTCTTCAACGGGCTTGGTCATCGGTGCAGTTCTTCGGCCGGTAGTTCCCCGTGCTCGAACTCCCGCGCCGTCGCTTTGGTGATCTGCGCGTTCTCGCCGTAGAGGCGCTCGCTGAGCCGGGCGCGCAGATTCCGGGTGCCGGGGTCGACCGGGCGGTACTGCTCGTGCTGGGTGAGAAGGTGCAACTGTTCCTGGGTGAGCGGTTCGTGGACCTCGACGAACTCTCCGTCGGGCAGGCGTTTGACGATGCCGGTCTCGCGTCCGTGCAGGACCTTTTCGCGGTCGCCGCGCTGAAGTCCGAGCGCCCATCGCTTCGTTGCCGAATAGGCGGCGACGGTCACGACGAAGAGACCGATGCGGACGGCCCAGGTCACCGACTCGACCGCGACGTGCAGACGGACGGCGATGATGTCGTTCCCGGCGCCGATCAGGGCCACCGCGTAGAAACTGAGCCAGGCGACGCCGAGTGCCGTTCGTCAGCGGAATCAGGTTGTCGAGTGCCAGGGTGTGGCCCCAGAGGTTGATCTCCCAGCCGGGCATCACCCGCAGCAGTCCGTCCGCCACGCCCATGTACCAGTCGGGCTGCGATCCGGCGGAGACCTGGTCGGCGCGGACTTTGGCCGGGACGCCCACGGCATGGGTGTCGGTGCGTCCGGGGCCCGGGTACTGGGTGTGCCGTTGGTGGAGCACCAGGGCGAGGTGGGCGGTCATGAGTCCCGCCATGAGGGCGGGGATGAGCAGCACATGGATGGTGTTGAAGCGGGCCACGAGTTCGTGGCCGGGGAATTCGCCGCCGAAGAGGAACATCGACAGATACGTTCCGACGATCGGGATGGAAAGGATCGTTCCGTTCACGACGGCGAGGCCGGTTCCGGACAGCAGGTCGTCCGGGAGGTCGTATCCCGTCAGTCCCGCGAACATGGCGAGGACCAGCAGCAGGAATCCGAATACCCAGTTGACCTCGCGCGGCTTGCGGAAGGCGCCCGTCGCGCTTTCTCCCTGACCAGGCGACGGACACCAAGACGCCCGTCGGCCCAGTCGGCGAGCATGTCACCTTTGCCCATATCGCCTCGTTCGGCAGTGAGAGAAAAAATGCGGTGCTGCCCTGTAGGACCGGACAGTCGCCGAATGTGTGACACGCGCTCACCGCGGCCCCGTGTCACAGGACCCCGGAGTTCCCGGTCCTAATGAGCGGGCCCATGCCCCTGCCGTGTGCGGGGCCGTGCGAGCGAGAGGAAACGCCGGTATCTGCTCGATGCCGCGCACTGGATGCTGGGCGACCTGAACACGGCGGAAAGCGTCGTCGACGAGGCCTATCAGTGGTGGTACGGGCTCTCCGGCGCGGCGCGGCGGCGGGTCGCCGTTCCCCGGTCCTGGCTGGCGAGGACAGTCGGCGGGATCTGCCTGGCCCGGCTCGCACTACCGACGGCCGAGCGCGTGGCGTTCGTGCTCCGCACCTTCGGGATGGCCTCCGGAACGGTCGCCGACATCGTGGGCCGCACGGAGCCGGAACTCGCCGAACTCGCCACACGGGCCAGGCAGTTGTTCACCGCACCGCACCGCACCAGCACGACACCGTCGTCCGCGCCGTACGCCGGGCGCGCGTCAGCGGGCCGGTCGCCGGCTACCTGCTGACGCTCCTGGCCCACCGTCCGCACACGACCCTGACCACCCACTCCGTCAACGGCCGGACCGGCCTCGTCGCCCGCTACGGCCGCCAGGTCACCGCGGTCATCAGCGTCGACGTCACGAACGACCGCCAGTTCTGGGTCATGCTCAACCCCGACAAACTCCGGCGCTGGAACCAGTCGATCAGCGTGATGATTCCAGGATCACGACGACGACGGCGCTCATGGCGAGGGTGACCAGGGTCATGGCGATGAGTGTTCCGCGCAGCCAGTGGCGGATGCGGGCCTGGTGGCGTGCTTCCATCGCGTCGAGGCGTTCGGTGATGTGGTCGGTGACCATGCGGGCGACGTGTTTCTGCTCGTCGACGTACCATTTCCCGATGTCCCGCCGCTGCTCGGGAGTGAGTCCCTCCACGCGTGTGGTGAGGTCCGCCACGCGGCGGTGCGTGGCTTTCATGTGGGCCTCCTGGTAGAGGAACTCCTCGATGTCGCTGAGGCCGCGGGCGGCCTCCTCGCGTGCGGTCATGGCGTACCCCCGGTGGAATCGAGAACTCCGCGTGTTCATGCCGTGCTCCGTTCCTTCGTCCGGCCGGCCGCCGGGTCCTGCGCGCGTTCACCCGTGACGAACGCGTCGCGCGGGTGTTGCACGGAGGCGAGCGAGACGAGGTCGCGGCCCGTCAGAGCCGCGGTGAGCCAGATGGCCAGCACGCGGATCTTCCGCTCCCAGCTCGGCACCGCCAGCACGTGATAACCCCGGTGCATCAACCATGCAGGGAATCCCTTGATGACGATGCCCTTGTACTGGAAGATTCCCCGTCCGAGGCCCAGTGTCGCCACCACGCCGAGGCTGCTGTGGCGGTAGGGGCGGACGCGTTTGCCGCGCAGGTCGGCCACGAGGTTCTTCGCGAGGAGCCTGCCCTGCCGTACGGCGTGCTGGGCGTTGGGCACCGTGCGCGCGCCCGGCACCGGCGAGGCGAGGTCGGGAACGGCGGCGTCGTCACCGGCCGCCCATACGCCGGGCACCGGTTCGCCGTCCGTGCCCACGCGCAGGTCGGCGCGGACCAGCAGCAGGCCCCGCTCGTCGACGGGCAGGTCGGTGTGGTTGTGCACGACCGGGTTCGAGGCGTTGCCCGCGGTCCACACGATCAGTGTGGAGTCGTACTCCTGCCCGTCGGAGAGGACGACGTGGCCGTCCTCGGCGGAGAGCAGCTGCGTGTTCAGGTGGACGTGTGCGCCGCGGTGTTCCAGATGGCGCACCACCCAGGCGCCGGGTGTGTCGCTGACCTCGGGCAGGATGCGGTTCCTGGCCTCGACCAGGTGGAAGGACAGGTCGTCGGCGGTCAGTTCGGGATAGGAGCTGAGCATCGCGGTCGCCAGCGAGAGCAGTTCACCGAAGCCCTCGACGCCGGAGAATCCGCCGCCCACGAACGTGACGGTGAGCAGTTTGCGCCGTTCGGGGCCGGGCGGGAGTGACGCGGCCTGGTCGAACGCGGTCATCAGCCGGTCACGGATCGCCACCGCCTCCTCGACGTGCTTGAGACCGATGGCCTGCTGGGCGAGTCCGGGGATCGGGAAGGTGCGGGTCACGGCGCCGGCAGTGACCACGAGGATGTCGTAGCGCAGTTCGTAGGCGTCGCCGCGCACCGGGCGGACGGTCACCGTGCGGTCCGCCGCCCGGATCCCGGTCACCGTCCCCGCGATCAGGCGGGTACCGCTCAGGTGCCGTCGCAGTGAGACGACGGCGTGCCGCGCCTCCACCGAACCGGCCGCCACCTCCGGGAGGAAGGGCTGGTAGGTCATGTAGGGGCGCGGGTCGACGACCGTGACCCGCGCCTCGCCCCGGCGCAGCTTCTTCCGCAGGCCCCATGCGGTGTAGAAGCCCGCGTAGCCACCGCCGACGATCAGAATCTCTCGCATGATTCCCTCTGCTTCGTTGTCCGTCATCACATAGACCGTGTGGGCCGCGCGGATGTGACATGCGAGGCGGTCACGGACACCGAGCGGGGAATCCGTGGGCGTGAACGAGGAATGGGCGGGCAGACGGAGGATCGGAGGTTGAAAACTATGATTCCACTGCTTCTTGTTCTTCTGCTGGCCCTGATTCTCTTCGGTGCGGGATTCGCGCTGAAGATTCTCTGGTGGGTCGCGATCATCGTGTTGGTGCTGTGGCTCGTCGGCTTTGTGGCCCGTCCTAAGGGCGGGAGTGGCCGCTGGTATCGCTGGTAGCACTGTTTTTCGGCACGTGGAAACAATTCCCGCGCGGACGAAGCGGAAAAGGGGACCGGCGGATGTGTCCGCCGGTCCCCTTCCGCGCCGCGGCGCCTGTCGGGCCCGGCGTACCCTACGGTGCGGATGCCGACAGGGTGGGGGGGAAACATGGGCGCCATGGTCGTGGTCGAGGACCTGCGTCGGACCTACGGCAGCGGTGACACCGCCGTGCACGCCCTGCGCGGTGTCTCCTTCAGTGTGCCGCGCGGTGAACTCGTCGCCCTCAGAGGCCGATCGGGCTCCGGCAAGACCACCGTGCTCAACCTGGTCGGCGGTCTCGACACTCCCGACGGCGGCCGGATCACCCTGGACGGCACCGACTTGGCCGGCCTCGGCGAGGACGACCTGCTGGCGCTGCGCCGCGACCGCATCGGCTTCGTCTTCCAGTCCTTCGGGCTCATACCGATTCTCACCGCGGCCGAGAACGTCGGGGTCCCGCTGCGGCTGCGGAAGGTCCCGGCCCGCGAGCGCGAGGCCCGGGTCGCCCTTCTGCTCTCCCTCGTCGGGCTCTCCGACCATGCCGACCAGCGTCCCGGCGAACTCTCCGGCGGCCAGCAGCAGCGCGTCGCCATCGCCCGCGCGCTCGCCAACAACCCGGCCCTGATCATCGCCGACGAACCCACCGGCCAACTCGACGCCGACACCGGTCTCACCGTGATGGACCTGCTGCGTGCCGTCGTCCGCAGCGAGTCCGTCACCGCCCTCGTCGCCACCCACGACACCCAACTCCTCGCGCTGGCCGACCGGGTGCTCGAACTCCGCGACGGCAGCATCGTCGAGGACGCCTGACGGCACCCGCCGCTGTGCACTCCGTGCGCCGTTCCGCACTAGCCTGACCGCTGTCCCACCGTGTCATCGTCAGACCGCAACTCCCGGGAGACCGCGTGGCAGTTCCTCAACAGCGCACCGTGGCACCGGACTTGGCCGAGCTGCGGCGACGGGCCACCGCGGCTGCCGCCCCGCGCCGCGAAGAGGGGCTGGTTGTCTGCGAGAACCTGGTGCGGATCTACCAGACCGAGGGCGTCGAGGTGCAGGCCCTCCAGGGTCTCGACCTGGCCGTGGCCGAGGGCGAGATGATCGCGGTGGTCGGTGCCTCCGGCTCCGGCAAGTCCACCCTGCTGGGCATCCTCTCCGGCCAGGACGTGCCGACCGCGGGTGCCGCCGAGGTCGCCGGACACGACCTGCTGTCGATGAAGCGCCGCGACCGGCTCAACTACCGCCGTACCACTGTGGGTTTCGTCTGGCAGCAGACCTCCCGCAATCTGCTGCCCTACCTCTCGGCGGCCGAGAACGTGATGCTTCCGATGACGTACACCGGGATCAAGCGCTCCCAACGGCGGGCCCGCGCCGAGGAGTTGCTCGATCTGCTGTCCGTCGGCCACTGCCGGGACCGCACCCCGGACACCCTCTCCGGCGGTGAGCAGCAGCGGGTCGCCGTGGCCGTCGCCAACGCCAACGAGCCCCGCGTGCTGTTCGCCGACGAACCCACCGGCGAACTCGACACCGCCACCAGCGACGAGGTCTTCGCCGCACTGCGCCGGGCCAACGAGGACCTGGGCGTCACCGTCATCGTGGTCACCCACGACGCGCTGGTGTCCGAACAGGTCCAGCGCACCGTCCTGATCCGCAACGGCCGCACGTCGACCGAGGTACTGCGCCGGGTCGCCACCGGGGAGGACGGCGTCGACGTGCTCACCGCCGAGGAGTACGCGGTCCTGGACGCGAGCGGCCGGTTGCAGCTGCCGGGCGAGTTCACGGAACGCCTGCACATGCGCAAGCGGGTGCGGCTCGCGCTGGAGAGCGACCACATCGGCGTATGGCCCGACGAGGCGGCCCGGCGGGCCAAGTCCGAGGCCGAGGACGCGATGTGACAGGTGTTCAGGTCAGGCGCAGTACCGCCCCCAACCGACGTCCGCGGGCGAGTACCGTCTCGGTGGCCGCCGCCGTCAGGATCAGCGCGGTCACGCCGGCGACGAGCGCCAGGGTCAGCGAGTAGTCGGTCCGCAGCGCCGGTTGGGCGGGTCCGCCGGTGAACTGCCGTAGGTCCAACGTCCCTGCCATGAGCCGCGGTTCGAGCAGCCCGAGCAGTGTGCCGCCCACCGCGGAGGCCACCGCCAGCGGCAGTAGTTGCAGGAAGTGCAGTGCTCCGGCTTCCCTGCCGCCGAGTCCGAGTGTGCGCAGGAACGACGTGGTGCGGCTGCGCTCGTCGGAGGTGAGGGCGAGTTCCAGGGCGAGCGCGAGCAGGCCCGTGAGCGCGGCGAGGATCGACGTGACGGTGTAGATCGTGCCGAGTCCTTGCGTCAGGCCGTCCGCGCGCAGGGTGTTCAGCGTCTCGGAGCGGACCCGGATCCGGGCCAGCGGCCCGAGCGCCCTGGCCGCCGCAGACCGCAGTGCCGCGGGTTCGGTGTCGCCGGGAGTGTCGCCCTTGAGGAGCAACACGGTGCTGCCGGACGCTTGTTGGGACAGCAGACGGTCGGCGTCGGCGGTGGTGATCAGCAGGGGTGCGCCGGTGGGGATCTGTGCCGTGACCGGCCCGAGGAGAGGGTCGTCGAGTTGTGCGGCGGTCAGGGTGCCGACCGGCTTGAGGGTCAGGTCCAGCGGCGGGCGGCCCGATGTCACCACGGTGGTGGTGAAGCCGCCGGTGCGCTCCCTCGCCCGGAGAGCGGGGGAGAGGAAGGAGGGCAGCGGGGTGTTCGCGTCGGCCCGGGGCCCCGTCGGCCCGGACAACAGGGCTTCGGCCAGCGGTGACTCCGGGGCGACGGCGGCCAGTTGACGGGGATCCACGGTGATCACGGCGACCTGCGGGATCGCCGCCCCGTCGGCCTGCCCCGCCAGATCGAGAACGCGCAGGCGCTGAACGGCGGTTCGCATCCCGGGGGTTGCCGCTCGGGGCGCTGTGGTCCCGGACACGGTCGCGCTCGCGTCCGAACCGGTGGTCCAGGCCGCTCCCGTGGTCAGACCGTCGTCGATCGTACGGTGCACAAGGCCGCCGAACACGGCCGTGCCCAGGGTCAACACCAGGACGAACAGGGCCAGTCCGGTCGCCGGAGCGTCATGGGCGGCCCGCGCCGCTCCGACGAAGCCCACCGTTCCCGTGCCGCGCCGGGCCTGCCGCAGCACCAGGCGCAGGACGAGCGGATAGATCCGCAGCAGGAGCAGTACGACGGCCAGCGCCACCAGCACCGGCACGGCGCCGAGAATCCCGTCCGGGCCCTGCGAGCGCAGCGCGACCACACCGGCCGCCGCCGCGAGCAGCACCGTCAGCTCCAGGACCAGGCGTCGGCCGACAGCGGTTTTCCGGCGTGTGCGCCGCAGTCGGCCGGGTCTGCGCGGCTCGCGGACCGCGAGCCAGGTCATCAGCGGCACCGTCAGCGCCACCACGGCGGTGGCACAGGCGGCGGGCACCGGTTGCGGCGATCCGGAGGTGCCGGTGGGCGCGAGGGCCCGTCCGGCCGCCCAGCCGAGCAGTGCGGCGGTCAGCACCACCGGCCAGGCCACGGCGCAGCGCAGCAGCACCAGCCGCGCGGTGGACGCGCCCCGCGCCCGCTGCAACCGCAGATGCGACCGCCTCCGGCGCAGCAGCAGTCGTACCGCTACGGCCGCGGTGGCCAGCGTGACCGCGGCGAGCGCGTCGACGGCGAACGTCGCGAGGGACCGGGCCTGTTGGTCCTGCGCGGTGAACGCGGAGAGCATCGGCGTCAGGAAGTCGGCCAGCAGCAGCGGCCCGGTCATCTGGCCGCCGACCTGGCAGGCGATGTCGCTGGTGATCGGGTCGACTCCCTGGCACAGGGCGGCGCTCAGGTCCGCGCCGTACTGGGACAGCGGCCCGGTCAGGGCGCGGGCCCGGTCGAGCGCCGCCCCGGACAGGTCGGCGCGCAACTCCCAGGTCACGCGCGGGCCGCCCACCCCGGCGCCGGCCAGCAGGTCGGCGGCGTCCAGGCCGACGAGACCGCGGACGGCGAGCACGGTGCCCGCGGAACGCTCCTGAGGGTGGCGCGACGGCTGGTCCAGGGTCTCCCGGCCGGTCCAGAAACCGTCGGTAGCGGCGGTGGTGCGATAGACCCCGCTCACCAGCAACTCCGCCTGGGGCGGGGCGTTCTGCACCCCGGGCGTCTTGGCGAACGCGAGCGTCAGCCGACTGCCGACCCGGACACCCAGCGCCCGCGCGGTGGTCTCCGACAACCCGATCTGGGGCGCGGTGGCCAACGGCGTGCGATCGGCCGGCGCGTGACCGCTGACGTAACGCAGATGGGCCCGCGCGGACGGCAGATAGCTGACCGTCAGCTGGGTGCTGGTGTCCGCCGGTCCGGGCGGTCGCGGTGAGAGCAGGGACGCCTGGTCGTAGTCGTAGCTGCCGCCGCCGGTGAAGGCAACGTGCCGGGCTGCCCCGCCGAGTTCCTTGGTGAGGGTGCGGCCCGCGCCGAGCAGGGTGGCCATGTCCACGGTGGGCGGCTGGGTGTTGAAGACCTCCGGTGTGGTGCTCAGGCTGATCAGCGGTGCCTGGGACTGTGCCGCGTCGACCCGCTGTCGTAGCGCCCGGTCCTCCTGGCCGCCCGCGAAGGCGGGGGCCCAGGCGCACAGTGCTGTCAGTGCCAGGACCAGCACGGCGAGGCAGGCCAGCAGGGGCAGGTCGCCCCGGGTCTCCTTGCGGATCAGGCGGCGCGTCACCGACTCGTTTCCGGCCGTACGGCTCAACGGTCTTCCCCCGCTCGCAGCACACGCACCAGGTCCACCCGGGACAGCAGCCGGGCCAGTGCCAGGACGACCGCGCTGATGGCGAGCGCGGTCGCCAGCGCGGTCAGCGCGACGGTGCCCCAGGGGATGATCTGCGGCAGCGGCGGATAGGGGGCCTGTCCGCTGTCGTCCACGGTGACCAGCGGCAGCACCGCCGCAGCCAGGGCCATGCCCATCAGCGCACCCGGGACCACGGCGAACAGCGCCAGACTCAACTGCTCGGCGCCCAGCAGCGCGGACAGGCTCTTGGCGCGGACGCCGATCGCGCGCAGCAGCGCGAACTCCTTGCGGCGCTGCCGGGTGGAGACCACCGCGTGCACGGTGAAGGCGACGACCGCGAAACCGGGGGCCAGATAGCGGACCAGTTCCAGCGTCCGGCGCAGTCCGGTGCGGAAGGGGTCGGCCCGGAGGGACGCGGCGGTCCGCGCCGTGGTGGTGACCTGGCCCAGCGCGGGCTGCGCCTCCACAGCTGCGGCCGTACGCGCGCTGTCGGTGCTGCCGAGCCACCAGAACGCGGGATCCTCCTGGTCCACGCCGGCCTGTGTCAGCGCGGCGGCGAGCTGCCGCTGATCGGCGATCAAATGGCCCTGACCGCGGCCCAGTCCGGGGAGTGAGTCGACTCGGCCCACGATCCGGGCGGTGACCCGGCCCTCGCCCAGGTCCAGGGTGGTCGTGCCGCCTACGCTCAGCCGTGCCTCGCGCAGTGCCGTGGCGTCGGCGCGCACCGGAAGCGGCGCGGGACCGCCCGTCGGGCCCGCCATCAGCCGCACCTGGCTGCCGGGCTGGGTGTCGTAGTCGCTGTCGGACAGACCGCCGAACGCGTCCGAGGTCTCCCGGGAGGGCCGGATGCCGGTGCTGATGACGGTCCGCAGCACCTCGGAAGCACTCGGGGCGATCGAGCACACCCCGGAGGTGCCGGGTTCGTAGCTGCCGGTCAACCGCCCTTCGCAGGCGCCCTCGGTGGCGTCGGAGGCGTGGTCCGTGCCGTCGGTCCAGAGCTGCTCGCCGGGGAGCCGGGTGACCCACCTGTCCGTGGTGTCGCGCGCGCCGACCCGGATCAGTTCCAGGCTCAGGCGCGCGGGGCGCGTGTTCGGCTGTGGCAGGACGTTGACGGCGGTCACGGTCAGCGGATACTCCCGGGGGTGGCCGCCGCTCAGTGCCACGCCCAGCGGGATCGCGACGGTGTGTCGGGCTCCGTCGGCGGTGGGCGGCCGGGTCGTCACGACGCTGACGAGACCGGACGCGTCCTGCACGGTCAGCTCCAGGCTCGGCGCCACACGGTTGCCGTCGCTGCGCAGCCGCTCGTCCAGCAGCAGCGCGGTCGGCCGCCCGGGGAGCCGTATGCCGGGGATGACCGGTGCCGGGGTGCGGGGAGCGGGCCCGCCGACCGTGCCGACCAGGTCCTCGGTGGTGCCGCCGGGCAGGTTTGCCGTCGACCGCGTCACCGGGGTCACGCCGGTCACCGCCGGCAGCGCGCGGTAGGCGGCGCTCAGGACGGGGGAGGGGTAACCGTCGTCCGCCGAGGGGGAGATCCGCACATCCGCGCCGACCGTGAACGCGGCCTGCTCCGACGCCAGACCGCCCAGACAGGCGAGCGCGGTGGTGGCGAAGGCGCTCACCGACATGGCCAGGCACATCAGCACCACCGGTCCCGCGTTGCGTGCCGCCCGTCGGCCCAACTGCCAACCGGCCAGCGGGAGTACGAGCCCCCGGCCGCGCCGCCCGAACGCGTCCAGCAGCAGCGAGGTCAGCGGCAGCAGCCGCAGCAGCAGGAGCGCGGCGGCACCGGCCACCAGGGTCGGCACCAGGACCAGCACCGGGTCCGCGGAGGCGCTGCCGGTGCCCACGTCGGAGATCAGCGAGTGGTGCCGTCGTAACTCCAGATAGCCCAGGACCGAGACGGCCAGCAGGGCCAGGTCGGCGCCCAGCCGCTGCGCGGCGGCGGCCCGTGCGCCACGGGTCGGCCGAGACTGGGCCGACGGCAGCACGGGCAGCAGCACGGCCGCCGCGTGCACCAGCAGGGTCAGCCCTACGGCCGCCCACGCGTCGGTGCCCCGTCTGCCGGGGTGCAGCAGCCCGGCCAGGAAGGGGGCGGCGACGGCGGCCGGGACACCGGTGAGCGCCCACTCGGCCGCCGCGCCGCGCAGCAGCCTCGGGGTACCGGCGCCTCTGGCCCGCTGGAGCGCCAGTTCCTCGCGTCGGCGCACGGTCAGCTCGCGGGCGGCCAGCACCAGGGTGGCCAGGGCGAGGACCGCCAGCAGCACGCTCGGCAGGTACAGCGAGGACCGGGCCGCCACCGTCGGCACCGTCAACTCGTCGATGGCGCCCGGCAGTCCGGAGGCCACCGTCACATCGGCCAGCGACGGCTGATGCCCGCCGAACACCGACACACCGCTCTGGCTGCCGGAGAAGGCGTGCAGCCGGTCGCCCAGCACGGTGAGGCCGTCCGCGTCGAGCCGGGAGAGGTCCGGCTGCACACTCCAATGGGCCGTCAGATGCCCGTTCAGGACGGCGCTGCCGTTGAGAGCCGACGGCGAGACCACCAACAGGTCCTGGTCCGCGGTCTCTCCCTCGGCGAGGTCACCGGCCATCGCGGGCCAGAACCCGACGGCACCGGTCGCCCGGAAGACGCCGGTGATCCGCAGGGTCATGGCCCGGTTGAAGGCGTCCTGCACGCGGAGGCTGGAGCCGGGCCCGATGCCCAGGCGTTTCGCCAGCGCGTCCGGTACCGCCGTGTCGACGGGGGCGGTGGACCCGGTGGAGACCCTGACCTCGGGCAGCGAGGTGAACGCGCCTGCCGGTGCGTCCGCGGTACCTGCGGGCCACTGCCCGGCGACCAACCGCCCGAAGCCGCCCCCGTTCTGGACCGCGACCGGATGCAGCCCGGTGCCTCCAGGAGTGCGCGGCGGGCCCGCGACCCCGTCGACGCCCGTCACCGAGACCGGCGAGGTGCCCAGCAGTCCCACATAGGTCCGCTGCGGCACCCCGGCGAACACCCGGTCGGCGGAGGCCCGCACATCGCGGTCGGCCGCGGCCATTCCTCCGGCGCGGTAGGACGCGTTGACGTTCACCTGCGCGTCGAGGTCGACGGCCAGCCGCCGTACGGCACCGGCCTGCACCGAACTGCCCGCCAGCGAGGCGAGCGTGGCGAGTGCGGTCGCGCACAGCAGCACGGTCACCGCGACGGCGGCCAGCACCAGCCCGTGCTGTGCGGCCCGCCTGGCGACCACGGGAAGCCGGCGCCGGGCCGGACGCGGAGCCCCCGGGCCTCGCCGCGGCGAAGACCTGACGGCCGTGGCGACCACATGAACCCCCGCGGAAATCGAACGTGTGACGTGACGGCGCGGCACAGCGTACCTGTGAACTGCCCTTGTGACCGCCCCTGTTGAGGCGCCGGACGGTCGTCGGGAGCGGTGCTTCTACCACCGGCCGTACGCCGCTGACCAGGTCTCCGGCCGGCGCGTTCAGGTTGTGTTCAGGCTCGGACGGGCCTCGGCCAACTCACGCACCAGAAGCGCAAAAGCTCTGGCAAAAGGGGCTGGGGCGAGCGCCGGACAGCATGTCATCGTGCCTGCCATGACGACAGATCACCTCACGCATCACAGGCCCCCGGGCCACGCACGAAACACGGCGAGCAAGGTGCCGGAGGTGACCGTCTACTTCTGGATCATCAAGGTGCTGACGACCGGAATGGGCGAGACGGCCTCCGACTTCCTGGCCCACGCGTTCGGCCCGATCCCCGCCGTCGGCCTCGGCGGCCTCGCCCTGGTGGCCGCCCTCGCGGTACAGCTCGCCGTCCGCCGGTACGTGGCCTGGATCTACTGGACCGCGGTCGTCATGGTCAGCGTCTTCGGCACGATGGCCGCCGACGTCCTGCACGTCGGTCTCGGTGTGCCGTACGCGGTCTCGACGCCGTTCTTCATGCTTGCGCTGGCCGCGGTCTTCGCCCTCTGGTACCGCTCCGAGGGCACCCTGTCCATCCACAGCATCCACACCCGGCGCCGCGAACTCTTCTACTGGGCCACGGTGTTGGCCACCTTCGCCCTGGGCACCGCCGCCGGGGACCTCACCGCCACGATCGGCCTCGGCTACCTGGGCTCCGCCGTCCTGTACGCCGTCGCGATCGCCGTTCCGGCCGTCGCCCACCGGTGGGGCGGCCTGAACGCGGTGGCCGCGTTCTGGACGGCCTACGTCATCACCCGCCCGCTCGGGGCGTCCGTCGCCGACTGGATGGCCGTGGGCCACGGCCGGGGCGGCCTCGCCATGGGGCTCGGACCGGTCACGCTGGCCTGGACGGTGGCCATCCTCGGCTTCGTGGGGTACCTGGCGTTCTCCCGCAAGGATGTCGGGCAGGGCAGGGCGGCATGAGGTGAGGGACAGGTACGTGGTCACCCTGCGGGCAGCGTGACCACGAACCGTGCCCCGGGCGCGTGCCCGGCGTCGTACGTCACCTCGCCACCGGCCGAGCGGGCGAGGCGCCGGGCCAGGGGCAGGCCCAGGCCCGCCCCGCCGTGGCCGTCGTCAGGATCGGCCCGTCGGCCGGGCTCGAAGAGCAGCCCGGCGAACGCGGACGGCACGCCGGGGCCGTCGTCGACGACGTCGACGCCCACACCGTCGGCTGTGCGGTGCACGCGGACGGCGACGGTGGAGCGGGCATAGCGGCAGGCGTTGGCGAGGAGCGGGCTGACGATGCGTTCGAGAAGAGCGGGCGGCACTCCGGCCACCAGGGACGGGCCGTCGACGGTGACCGTCAAGTGGTCTCCTGCGCAAGGGACTTCGGCCAGTCGCCGTAGCGTGGGCAGGGTCTCCGCGGTGCCCGGGGCGGTGAGTGCGCCGTCGCGGGCGTCGGCCAGGAGGGTGTCGCAGATGGTCCGCATGGACTCGGCGGCCTCCGCGATGACCTGGTGACTGGCGTGGGTCTGGTCGGCCGTGCGGGGGCGGGACCGCCACCAGTCCAGCTCGGCGATGATCCGGCTCAACGGTGTGCGCAGCTCGTGCGAGAGTTCCCCGGTGAGCTGCCGCTCGTGGCGCAGCAGGGTGCGGATGCGGTCGAGTATGGCGTCCAACGACGCGCCGAGACGGGCGAGTTCGGCCGGATGCCGCGTGCTGCCGAAGCGCTCCCCAGAGGCCACGGCGCTCCACTGGCCCGCCTGGTCGGTCATCGTGCGTACGGGACGCAGGGCGCGGCCGACCGCCAGCCGGGTCAGGACGTAGGTGCAGGCGAGCATGACGGCGTCCAGCGCGAGCGATCCCAGGAGCAGGGTGTCGGCCGAACTCCGGTACGGGGAGAGGTCCAGCGCCGTGACGACGGTGGCGCCGCCGGAGATCGGGCGAGAGCACAGGCGCAGCGGTCCGTGGGCGTCGGCGGTGACGCACCGCTGCCCACCGCGCCCGGCGAGCGCGTCGGCGACCCGGGTCAGGGAACCTGAGGCCGGCGGCGCCTCCAGCAGCCGCCGCCCGGAGTAGATCCACACGTCGGCGTCGAGGAGCGCGTCGTGGGAGGTCTCCAGGACGCGCACCGTGGGGCCGCTGGTGTCGACCGTCGTCTCCACGGCGGCTGCGCGGGTGCGCAGTTCGTCGTCGGCCTGGTGCTGGAGGCGGTGGCCGGCCACGGAGTTGAAGGCGACGGTCAGGACCAGCATCAGCAGCGTGGCCGTGACGAGAGCCACGAGCGAGAGCCGGCCGCGCAGCGTGCGGGGCGCCGCACGGCGCAACAGGCCGGTCGCACGCCACCGGCGACGGGCACCGCTCATGCGCCACTGGCGAACGACAGGTGATGGCCGACCCCGCGGGCCGTGCCGATCGTCCGTTCACTGCCCGCCGCGCGCAACTTGCGGCGCAGCCGGGTCAGGTACTGGTCGAGGGTGTTGTCGTGCACCCGGGCCCCTTCGGGCCAGCCCGCCCGGACCAGTTCGCGGCGGCTGACGATCCCGCCGTGGGCCGCCATGAGCGCGGCCAGCAGCCGGAACTCGGTCGGCGTCAGATCGACCCGCGCGCCCCGCACGTCGACCGTGTGCCGGACGGCGTCCAGCACCAGGTCTCCCGCCGTGGCGGCGGGCGGCGGCGCGGCCCGTTTGAGAGCCGCCCGCAGCCGGGCGGCGAGTTCGGCGAGATGGAACGGCTTCGACAGATAGTCGTCGCCCCCGGCCGAGAACCCCGACAGCCGGTCGGGCAGCCGGTGATGCGCGCTGAGGAAGACCACGGGGGAGCGGAACCCGTTCGCGCGCATCGCCTGGCACACGTCCCGCCCGTCCGCGTCCGGCAGCCCGATGTCGAGTACGGCGGCACTGATGTCGTCGGTGGCCAGCCGCAGGGCGGTGGCGCCGTCCGACGCGGGGACGGTGTCGAAGTCCTCGTCGCGCAACCCGCGCATCAGCACGTCCCGCAGGGCGTGATCGTCCTCGACGACCAGGATGGTCCGGCGCATGCTGCTCCCCTGGGTGACTACAATTCTGTAGACCGTCTACGGCACTGTAGACGATGACGGGGTGGGAGTGCGCCGCACGGCAGTCGGGATGCGTTCAGGTATCCGATGGCACGGTCGGGCCGCATGACATGCGAATCCGCAGAGACATAAGAGACATCAGGGGCGGCGTAGACATCCGGGATCTCGGCAGCCTCCGGGACCGCCGTGCCCGGTGTCGCCCGGCCGCGCTGGAACAAGGTGGCGGAAGTCACCCTCTACTTCTGGATCATCAAGGTGCTGTGCACGACGGTCGGCGAGACCGCGGCCGACCTGCTGAACGAGAAGGCGGGCCTGGGTCTGACCGGTGTGTCCGTGCTGATGAGCGGGCTGCTGGCGGTGGCGCTTGTGGTGCAGTTCCGTACCCGGGCCTATCGCGCCGGCGTCTACTGGTTCGCCGTGGCCCTGGCCATCGCCGCTGTCGGCATCGCCCACTTCGCCCTCGGCCTGGACGCCGTGCGCAGCTTCTCGATCGCCTACATCCTCACCCGTCCGCTGGGCGCCTCGATCGGCGACTACCTCTCCCAGCCGACCGGCGACGGCGGCCTGGGCTTCGGCACCGTCGTCACCAGCGGGCTCTTCCTGGCGGTCATCCTCGGACTGGCGGTGTACCTGACGGTGACCCGCAAGGACGTCGGCGCCCCCGAGCGCCTCGTACGACAGGCGGTCTGACCGAACGACGCGGAAACTGCCCCAAGTCACCCTCGCCTTCTGGGTGATGAAGATCGCGGCGACAACTCTGGGCGAGACGGTCGGCGACCTCTTCGCCCAGACGCTGAAGCTCGGCTACTTCCTCACCACGATCGCACTGTTCGCGATCTTCGTGATCACCCTCGTCGTGCAACTGCGCTCCCGGCGCTACAACCCGTTCTTCTACTGGACGGTCATCCTGTCCACCAGCACGGCCGGCACCACACTCTCCGACTTCATGAACCGCGACGGCAGCGCCAAGTACCTTGCCGACGGCGCCACTTCACTGGGCTGGGGACCGCAGGGCCTGGGCCTCGGCTACCCGACCGGCGCGGCGATCCTCGTCTCCAACACCCTCGGCACCTCCATGGGCGACTTCCTGTCCGACAGCTCGGGCCTCGGCTACGCCGGCGGAGCCGCGCTCGTCACCGGCGCCCTGCTGGTCCTGCTGGCCCTGATGAAGGTGCCGGCGGTCCCGAACGTCCTGCTGTTCTGGATCGCCTTCGTGCTGACCCGCCCACTCGGCGCCACGGCCGGCGACTTCCTCACCGAGCCGGTAGCCAAGGGCGGCCTCGACCTCGGTACGGCGGGCTCGTCGGCCGTCCTCCTCGCGATCCTGATCGCCCTGACGGGCCACGCCCTCCTCAAGGAACGCCTGAGCCCCACCCGGATCACCTCCGGAGCAGAGCGCGACCGGGTGACCGAGCGGACGGGCTGACCGCATCGCCCGTGCCGTCGGACATCGAAGCGCCCGACCGGGGCACGCGGTGATGTGCGGGCCACGTGCCGTGCGCCCGCACATCGACCCGTCCAGTGTTCCCAGGAAAGGCATCATGACGTCGTCTCATACACACAAGTGGGGCCTCAGGAACGGCAGTTCCGCCGACCGCCGGAGCCGTACGCCGGGAGCGGCCGAGGGGAAGCGGGCGCTGGCCGCCACCGGGCGCGCCGGATTCGTCGCACGAGGCGTCGTCTACGTCCTCGTCGGCGCCCTCGCCCTGCGGATCGCGTTCGGCCACGGCGGCCGGGAGGCGGACCGGCAGGGCGCGTTGCAGCAGGTCGCGGCGCAGCCCTTCGGAAAGGCGATGCTGTGGATGCTGGTCGTCGGCTTCGGCTGCATGGCGATCTGGCGGGGCTCCCGGGCCCTGTTGGTCAAGGGGCCCCGGAACAAGGTCGGTTCACGGTTGCTCGACGGCGGTCGGGCCGTGTTCTACGGCTTCGTCTGCTGGGGTACGGCGTCCTTCGCGGCCGGGACCGGTGGCACCTCCGGCAGTGACGCGAAGTCCCGGGACTGGACCGCCTCGGCGCTGAAACTTCCTGGCGGCCAGGTGCTGGTGGGTCTCGTCGGCTGCGTCCTGATCGGAGTCGGCGCGACCCTCGCGGTGCGCGCGCTGCTGCGGCGTTTCCTGCGCAGGCTGGAGACCGGGAGGATGAGCCGCCGGGTACGGCAGCTCGTCACCGCGCTCGGTGTGGGCGGCGGTGTGGCGCGCGGTGCCGTGTTCGCCGGGGTGGGCGTCTTCGCGCTGGTGGCGGCCGTCCGCTTCGACCCGCACCAGGCCAAGGGCATGGACGCCACCCTCCGCACCTTCGCGCACACTCCGGCGGGCCCGTGGCTGCTGGTCGCCGTGGCCGTCGGGCTCGTCCTGTTCGGCGGTTTCTCCTTCGCGTCGGCACGCTGGCGCCGCCTGTGACCGGTGCCCCGACGAAGCCGGTGGGCAGGGCCGGGAAACAAATATGGTCCGCGTGGACATGAAGTCGCCCGGAGCGGGCACGTGGGGTTCGTCCTGTCCTCCCACTTAAGGCGGCATCGTGGTCTCCTCCGCGAACACCCTCGGCGCAACTGCCCCTGCCCGTACGGGAACACGGCAGACAGCGGACGAACTGCCGTGGATCGAGGACGGGTCCAAGGTCGCCCCCAAGGACGCACGCGTGATGTCGCGCCTCTTCCTGGACCGGCTGCGGGAGTTGGAGGAGGGCACCCAGGAGTACCAGTACGCGCGGAACACGCTGATCGAGATGAACCTGTCCCTGGTGGCCTTCGCCGCCCGCCGCTTCCGCAACCGGGGCAGCGGCGACATGGAGGACGTCATCCAGGTCGGCACGATCGGTCTGATCAAGGCCATCGACCGCTTCGACCTGACGCGCGAGGTCGAGTTCACCTCCTTCGCGATCCCCTACATCGTCGGCGAGATCAAGCGCTTCTTCCGTGACACCACCTGGGCCGTGCACGTCCCGCGCCGCCTCCAGGAACTCCGCGTCGACCTCGCCAAGAGCAAGGAGACCCTCGCCACCGAACTGGGCCGCACCCCCACCGTGAAGGAACTCGCCGCCCACCTGGAGCTGACCGAGGACGAGGTCATCGAGGGCCTCATCGCCGCCAACGGCTATGTCGCCGGCTCCATCGACACCCCGGGCGGCGACGACGAGACCGACGGCGCGCCGAAGTACGCCGACACCCTGGGCGACGCCGACCCCGCCCTGGAACTCTTCGAGGACCTCCACACGCTCGCCCCGCTCCTGCGACGGCTCGACGAGCGGGAGCGGACCATCATCGAGATGCGCTTCGGCCAGGAACTGACCCAGGCCGAGATCGGCCGCGAACTGAACCTCTCGCAGATGCACATATCCCGCCTGCTGAACCGCACCCTCAAGAAGCTGCGCATCGGCCTCCTGCACCCATGACCCCACCGGCACAGCACCGCGCGGTCTGTGAGGATGTGCCGCATGGGTGTGCGCGGCAGGAATCAGGTGACGGTGTCCGGACGGGCCGACGGGCCGGTGGTGGTGCTGGCGCACGGATTCGGGTGCGACCAGCACATGTGGCGGCTGGTGGTACCGCTCCTGGAACGCGACTTCACGCTGGTGCTCTTCGACCATGTGGGAGCCGGACGTTCCGATCTGACGGCATGGAGCCCGGAGCGCTACTCCACGCTGGACGGCTACACCGAGGACGTGCTGGAGATCTGCCATGACCTGGACCTCGGCCCGGTGACCTTCGTCGGGCACTCGGTGAGCGCGATGATGGGCGTCCTGGCCGCCGCGCGGGAGCCGAAGGCGTTCACCGGCCTGGTGCTGCTCGCCCCCTCGCCGTGCTTCGTCGACGACCCGGCCACCGGCTACCGCGGCGGGTTCAGCGCCGAGGACATCGACGAGCTACTGGGCTCACTGGACGCGAACTACCTGGGCTGGTCGGGCGCCATGGCACCGGTGATCATGGGCAATCCGGAGCGCCCGGAACTGGGGGAGGAGCTGGCCAACAGCTTCTGCCGCACCGATCCGGAGATCGCCCGCTCCTTCGCCCGCGTCACGTTCCTGTCGGACAACCGGGACGACCTCGCCGACGTCACCGTGCCCACGCTCGTCGCGCAGTGCTCCCGGGACGCGATCGCGCCCCCGGAGGTCGGCGAGTTCGTACGGTCCCGGATCCGGGGCAGCCGTCTGGTCACCCTGAACGCGACCGGACACTGCCCCCAGCTCGCCGCACCCGAGGAGACGGCCGCCGCGATCGCCGACTTCGTCGAGGCCACCCGCCGATGAACACGGGCGACGAGACCGGGAGCGGCGAGCACCGACCACCCGGGAAACAGTCCGGTGCCGACCACGCCGCGTTCTCCGCCCTCCTGGAGGACAGCGCCGAGGACCTCTACGAACACGCGCCCTGCGGCTACCTCTCCACCCTTCTGGACGGCACGATCGCGAAGATCAACACGACGCTGCTCGACTGGCTCGGTCACGAACGCGGCGATCTGGTGGGCCGCAGGACCTTCTCCGACCTGCTGACCGTGGGCGGCCGTCTCTACCACGAGACCCACTTCGCCCCGCTGCTGCGCATCCAGGGCGAGGTCAGCGGCATCGCCCTGGAACTGCGGACCACCGACGGTGGCCGACTGCCGGTGCTGGTCACGTCCACGGTCAAGACCGGCGACGACGGCCGACCGCTGCTGATCCGCACCACCGTCTTCGACGCCCGCGACCGCCGCGCCTACGAGACGGAACTGCTGCGCGCCCGCCGCCAGGCCGAGCGCGAACGCGAAGAACTCATGCGCCTCAACGCCACCCTGCAACAGACCCTGCTGCCCCCAACCCTCGTGAACGTGCCCGGACTTGACGTCGCCGCGTACTACCACGTCGCCTCCACCGACATGGTCGGCGGCGACTTCTACGACCTCTTCCCGCTCTCCGCCGGGACCTGGGGACTGTTCCTGGGGGACGTGTGCGGCAAGGGTGCCGCCGCGGCCGCCGTCACCTCGCTGGCCCGCTACACACTGCGCGCCGCCGCCGTCTACGACCCCGACCCGGCCGCCGTCCTGAGCAACCTCAACACCGTCCTCAACCACGAGTACAACGGCCACGACCCGCGGTTCTGCACTGTCGTCTTCGGACTGCTCACCCCCGAGGGCGAGCACGGCGGGTTCCGCATCACCCTGGCGAGCGGCGGCCACCCCCCGGCCCTGCTGCTGCGCGCGGACGGCAGCGCCGACCAGGTCGACACCCCCGGCGGACAGCTCATCGGTGTCCTGCCGGACGCGCACATCGCCACCGCCACCGTCCATCTGGCGGCGGGCGACACCCTGCTGCTGTACACGGACGGTGTCACCGAGGCCCGCCAGGCCCGCACCGACACCGGCGACGGCGACCGGTACGGGGACGAGGCCCTCCTCGACTTCGCCCGGGCGCTGGCCCCCACCACCGCCTCGGACGCCGTCGCCGCGATCCGCGACCTGCTCGACACCTTCGGCACCGGCATCGACGACGACACCGCCGTCCTCGCCATCAACGTGCCCCGACCGACCAACGAAGAGCAGCAGTGAACCGACTCGCCGTACAGACCCGGACCACCCCCGCGGGCCCCGTCGTCGAACTGACCGGCGAGCTCGACTACGACAGCTGCACCCAGGTACGCGAACTCCTGCTCGCACTCGTGCTCCAGGACGGCCAGCAGCTCGTCGTCGACCTGACTGGTGTCACCTTCTGCGACTCCAGCGGCATCACCGCGCTGCTCGCGGCCCGCAACCACGCCCTCGCCGCTCGGGCGGACCTCGCCCTGGCCGCGGTCCCCGCGCATCTCGGCCGGATCTTCCACACGGTCGGCCTGGACCAGGTCTTCCGCACCCACCCGACCGCACAGGCGGCCGAAGCGGCCTGGACCCCTCCGGCGACCCGCCCGTGAACCGTCAACGGCCGAGATAGAACCGGATCGTCGTGCCCTCCGGAGCCGTATGCACCCGTACGAGGTCGGCGACGGAGTGCACCAGGAGGAGTCCGCGCCCGCCGGGCAGGTCGCGGGCGGGCGGGCGGCGGCCGGCCAGCGGGTCGGTGAGCCGGCCGCGGTCCGCCACCTCGCAGACGATCTGCTCACTCTCGGCCCAGATCCGCAGCGTTCCCGAACCGCCCCCGTGCACCACGCTGTTGGTGGTCAACTCCGCGACGGCCAGCGCCAGATCCTGGAGCCGTACGCCCGCGAGGCCCAGCCGCTCGGCCTCGTGGACCGCGAACCAGCGGGACTTGGGGAGTTCGCCCGTGTCGAAGGCGAGGGAAGCGGCGCCCGGTGGGTGGACGAGCGGCTCGTTGTAGTGGGCGACCATCCGCTCGGGATCGTAGGAGCCGTCCGGGAGTTCACCCTGCCCGTCGATGACGAGCGGGTGGGTGGCGCGGGCGTCGGCGAGCACCCGCGGTGCCAGACGGTCCGCGTCGTAGGGGCACAGGATCGTCAACTCACGGTCCTCGAAAGCGGAGTTGATCAGCGCCTCGTGCTGGACGCACGCCGGGTACTCCACGGCGGTGCGACCCGGCCAGATCGGTTCCCCGACGATCCGTACCCGGCCGCCGGAGTGCGCGTCGGCGAAGGCCCGCAGCACGCCCGGGATGATCCGTCCGGGATTGCGGCCGACCTCGGTCATGTCGAGGAACCGCACCTCGGCGCCGCCCGGCCCGAGTTCGGCCCTGATCAGTTCGAGTCGAGGGCCCGGAACGGCGACCGCGACGGGCTCCCCGGCCGCCAGACCTTCCCGGACGAACGGCACCGTGCCCGCCGTGTACTGCTCCTCGCCCCGGTAGAACAGCGCGGGATGCGCGAAGGGCCGACCGCCGGTGACCGTACTCATCGCACCGCCACCTCGATCCTCGTCGGCCCGGCCGGAACTTGTCCACGACCCGCGGCAGTCTACGGCGGCACCCGCGAGACCGTCAGGAACAGAAGTCCGTGACGGTGTCGGTGAGGATGTCGGTCAGCCGGTGCAGGGAGGCGATGTCGGCCCATTCGACGGCCTCGTGGGCTCCCGCGCCGTCGGCTCCGAAGAGCAGACAGGGGATCCCGGCCCGGTCCAGGAGGGCGCAGTCCGTCCAGTACGGCTCGGCGAGGACGGCGGGCGTGTGCCCGAGGACGGACCGCGCGTGGTGGAGCAGTGTGCGGACGACGGGCTGGTCCGGGTCACCCTCGAACGGCTCGCGGTGCAGACCGCGGCGCAGCTCGTAGGTGAAGTCCGGGACGGTGGCGGCGAGTCGGTCGAGGATGTCGGTCAACTCCGCCCGGACGGTGTCGGCGTCCTCGCCCGGTACGGTCCGCCGTTCGAGGGTGATCCGGCACTGCGCGGGGTACGTCGAGGGCTCCTCGCCGCCACGGATGACGGAGGCGTGCACGGTGCCGGAACCGAGCCTCGGGTGCCCTTCGGCGGCGGCGAGGCGTCGGCCCAACTCCTCGACGGCCACGAGGAAATGACCCGCCTTGGCGATGGCGTCGATGCCCAGCTCGGGCCGCGACCCGTGGGCGGCACGACCGTGCACGATCACGTCGAACCAGACGAACCCCTTGTGGGCGAGGATCACTTGGAGCCGGCTCGGCTCGGTGACGATCGCCGCGTCGGCGGTGAACGACTCAAGTACCTCCTCCGTACCGGCACTTGAGTTCTCCTCGTCGGCGACACAGGCGAGCAGCACATCACCGCGCAACGGCCCCCGCGCGGTGGCCCGGACGGCGGCGATCATCATGGCCGCGACACCGCCCTTCATGTCGCAGGCCCCACGCCCGTACAGCCTCCCGTCCTCGATCCGGGGGCTGAGCGGCTCACCCTCGTACCCGCCGAGACCCACGGTGTCGAGATGCCCGTTGAGCATCAGCGAACGGCCGCCACCGGTGCCCCGGGCGATCGCGACGAGCGACGGACGGCCCGGATTCCGCTCCAGCCGGTGCACCTCGAACCCGCGCGCGCCGAGCCAGTCCGCGCACAGGTCGGCGATCGCCCCTTCCCCCGTACCCGAGGCCGAGAGCCCCGGATTGACGGAGTCGACAGCGACCAGCCGCTCCAACAGCCGTACGGGATCCAGTACTTCGGATACTTCGGAATTCCGCGTCATCGCTGCTCCTCCGCGTAGGGGTTGGCGGCCGTGCCCTCGGTGCTCAGCAGCACCACGACCGAGTCGGCACCGACGCCCAGGGCGCTACGGCGCTCCGTGGCGCCCTCCCCGGTCAGCGCGGCGCGGGCGCCCGCGAGCGAGGCCGCCCCGCAGGGGCCCGCGGAGACACCGGCGGCGGCGAGGGCGCGGGCGGCCTCCGCGCTGTCGGCGTCCGTGACCGCGACGGCGGCGTCCAGACCGTCACGCAGCAGGGGCCACGCCAGGCTGGACACGGTGCCGCAGTTGAGACCGGCCATGGTGGTGTCGCCGGTCGGCACACTGACCGGCTCCCCACGGCCGAGGCCGGCCAGCACACAGGCCGCGGTGACCGGCTCCACCGACAACAACGCGGTCGGCGCGGCCTCGTCCCGACGGCTGCGGTAGTGCGTGACAGCGGCCTGCGCGAGCGAGCCCACGCCCGCCGGGACGACCACCAGACCCGGCGCCCCGGCGCCCAACTGCTCGTCGATCTCGGCGAACAGGGTGGAGTAGCCCTCCACGATCCAGCCGGGGATCCGCTCGTAGCCGGGCCAGCCGGTGTCCTGCACGAGCACGCACTCCGGCCCACTCACCGCCGCCTTCGCCGCCCGGCGCACGGCCTCGTCGTAGGCGCCGGGCACCAGGACCACGTCCGCGCCCTCGTCCTCGATGGCGGTCACCGCCGCCGGGTGGACGCCTCGCGGCACGAAGACCTGGGCGCGCTGCCCGAACAGCCGCGCCATCCGGGCCACGGCCCGGCCGTGATTGCCGTCGGTGGCGGTGACCAGCCGTACCGGGCCGCCGCCCGTCCGCCCGGCCAGCACCCGGTGGATCGCCCAGGACGCGCCCAGCGCCTTGAAGGCCGGCAGCCCGAGGCGCGCGGACTCGTCCTTGACGAACACCCGACCCACCCCCAACTCGACGGCCAGGGAGGGGAGTTCGGTCAGGGGAGTGGGCGCGTAGCCGGGCAGTCCGGCATGGAAGTCCCGCACCTCGGCCGGAGGCGGCGCGCAGGTCCAGGTCCGGGCGACGGATCTGACGTACCAGGGCAGGCGGCGCGGGGCGGAGCTGCCGGAGAGGAGCGAGGTCTTGGACACATGATCAGCGTGTGATCAATCGTATGATTAGTCCAGCACATGTTTTCGAACAATATCCATCAGAGAAACTGACGAATGTCTCACGAGCGGAGGCCGGTGATGTTCGACCTGCACCGACTGCGCCTCCTGCGCGAGCTGAAGCACCGCGGCACGCTGGCCGCCGTCGCCGCCGCGCTGTCGTACAGCCCCTCGGCCATCTCCCAGCAGCTCTCGCAGCTCGAATCCGAGGTCGGCGTCCCGCTCCTGGTACCCGTGGGGCGCCGGGTGCGGCTCACCCCGCAGGCGGAGATCCTCGTCGCGCACACCGAGGCCGTGCTCAAGCGGCTTGAGGAGGCCGAGGCGGACATCGCCACCTCCCTCACCGACCTCACCGGCACGCTGCGCATCGCCTCCTTCCAGACCGCGGCCCTCGCCCTGGTGCCGACCGCGCTCACACTGCTGCGCGACGCCCACCCCCGCCTGCGGGTCGAGGTCACCCAGGCCGAACCGAGCGAGGCGCTGCCCGCACTCCTCGCCCGCGACTTCGACCTCGTCATCACCGAGGAGTACCCGGGCGACCCGCACCCCCGGCCCGCCGAACTCGAACACGAACC
This sequence comes from Streptomyces sp. NPDC002276, assembly GCF_053891435.1. Lineage (NCBI taxonomy): Bacteria > Bacillati > Actinomycetota > Actinomycetes > Kitasatosporales > Streptomycetaceae > Streptomyces > Streptomyces sp. NPDC002276. The sequence goes on from NZ_JBSFCQ010000001.1 coordinate 201,673, forward strand.
CCTCTGCGCGGACCGATTGCGCCTGGCCACCCCGAGGCCCGTCGACCGGGACACCGGCCCGATGGACGCGCTCCGGGCGCTGGCCGACCACCCCTGGGTGATGGAACACATGGGCTCACCCGCCCGGCACTGGGCCACCGCACTGTGCCGCACCGCGGGCTTCGAACCCGATGTGCGCTTCGAGTCCGCCGACCTGGTCCTGCACCTGAGACTGGCCGAACTGGGCCATGCCGCCGCCCTGTTGCCCGACCTCGCGTGGAACGGCCGCCCGCCCGCAGTCGCGCTGCGAGAACTCCCCGCAGGCCATCGCACCCGCTCCCTGTTCACCGCCGTACGCAGCGGACGAGGCCCCCACCCGGCCATCACGGCCTGCCGCGAGGCACTCCGGCAGGCAATCGCGCCCTAGTAACGCGAACTCGCTTACGGAGCCGTCCTGTTCAGGTCGAGCCGACCGACACGGGCCACATTCTCCCGGTCGTCGGCGTCCCCGCTCGACTCCGCCGCGAACCAGGCGTCGAGGATCTCCTTGAGCAGCGGCTCGGACGTCAGGCGCAGACCGAGGGCCAGCACGTTGGCGTCGTTCCAGCGGCGCGCGCCGTCCGCCGTGTAGGCGTCCGTGCACAGCGCCGCCCGTACGCCCGCCACCTTGTTCGCGGCGATCGACGCGCCCGTGCCGGTCCAGCAGCACACGACCGCCTGGTCCGCGGTCCCGGCGGCCACCTCGCGGGCCGCCGCCTCCGAACAGACCGCCCACGCGGGATCGTCCCCGGACCGCAGCGCCCCGTGCGTCAGCACCTCGTGACCGCGCTCGCGCAACTCCGTAACGAGAGCGCGCGCCACAGGTTCGTCCATGTCCGAGGAAACAGAGATCCGCATGCCCCGGAGGCTACTCAGCGGACGAGCCCGATGCCATTCCGACTCCGATTGCCTTGAGGTCACCGGCGGTGCCACCCCCGACAACTCGCCTGCTACTACGGCGCCGTACCCGCCGTTCCCTGATCGGCGACGCCGCCGCTCCACTCCCGGTACGCGGCCACCGCCGTCGGCAGGGTGGGGAAGATGTGGTCCTCGCCGACCGAGTCCACCAGCCCGTACGCCTCCAGGTCGACGCGGAGGTCCTGCTTCACCCGCGCCAGGGCGAACACCGCGCCCCTGTGGGTGAGTTCGCGGCGGAGTTCGTCGACCGCGTCCAGGGCGGTGATGTCCACCTCCACATTGGCCTCGGCGTTGAGGACGAACCACCGTACGGGGACCGCCTGTTGGTCCACCGCGGCCAGCGCGCGGCGGAGGAAGTTCTCCGCGTTGGCGAAGAAGAGCGGTGAGTCGTAGCGGTAGACCAGCAGGCCGGGGACGGTGCGGGCCTGCGGATAGTCGTCCACGTCGTGCATGCCGGCCACACCGGGGACCAGGCCCTCGACGGCGTCGTGCGGGCGGGCCACCCGGGTGAGGAGTTCGGCCACCGACAGGCCCACGGCGACGATCACGCCGTAGAGGATGTCCAGGGCGAGGACTCCGGCCAGGCAGCCGAGGGCGAGGAGGAGTTCGCGGCGGCGGAACGTGGCGAGGCGGTGGAAGCCGGACAGGTCGATCATGCGGACGGCCGCGTAGACGACGAGGGCGCCGAGCACCACCGAGGGGGTGCGGGACAGCAGGGGGCTCAGGAAGAGGAGGACCGCGAGGACCACCGCCCCGGCGACCAGCGAGTACGCCTGGCTGCGGGCGCCCGTCGAGGAGGCCAGCGCGGTGCGGCTCGCGCTGCTGCTCACCGGGAAGCCGTGGAGGACACCGGCACCGAGGTTGGCCGCGCCCAGGGCCAGGAACTCCTGGTCGGCGTCGAGACCGGGGCCCTCGTCCTCGTCGCCGCCGGTGAAGGCGCGGGCGGTGAGGATGAAGTCGGTGTAGGCGACGAGCAGGACACCGAGGGCGGGCAGCACCAGGTGCGGGAGTTCGGTGAGGTCCGGCAGGCCGACCGTGGGAAATCCCGCCGGGACGTGGCCGATCACCTTGATGCCGTACCGGTCGTCGAGGTCGAGGACCGCCACGGCCGCCGTGCCCAGCACTACCGCCAGCAGGGGGCCGGGCACCGCCTTGGACATGCGCGCCACCGTGAACAGGAACGCCAGCAGGACGGCGGCGAACAGCAGCGTGGGCGTGTGGAGCCGGTTCAAGTGCCGGACGAAAGACCAGAGTTGAGGGAAGAAGTCCGAGCCCGTCGTCGGCACCCCGGTGAGCTTGGGCAGCTGGTCCACGATCATGATCAGGGCGACGCCCGCCAGATAGCCGATCAGGACGGGGCGGGACAGGAGATCGGCGACGAAGCCCAGCCGTACCGCCCACGCGGCAAGGCACAGCAGGCCGACCGTGGCCGCGAGGGCGGCGGCGAGAGTGGCGTACCGGCTCGGATCGCCGGCCGCGAGGGGGCCCACCACGGTCGCGGTCATGAGCGCGGTCGTCGACTCGGGGCCGACGGAGAGCAGTCGCGAGGAGCCCAGCAGGGCGTACAGGGCGAGTGCGGGGAGGATCGCCCACAGCCCGGCCACCGGGGGCAGCCCGGCGACCCCGGCGTACGCCATCACCTGCGGGACGAGATACGCGGCGACCGTGACACCGGCCAGCAGGTCGCCGCGCAGCCAGGCACGCCGGTATCCCGCCAGGGTGGCGATTCCGGGCGTCAGGCGCCGCCACTCCACGCGGCGCCCGCCCGGGCTGTGGGACACGGTGCTCCTCGATCCGCCCGGTTCAGAGGCTCGCCGCGTGGTCCGGGACGTAGGTCTGAAGGTCGCGCGGCGGACGTTCGTAGCCGGTGGACGGCGGGCGGGGCGGGAGTTCGAGGACCGGCGGCGCCACCTCGTGGTAGGGGAGCGAGTCGAGGAGGTGGGCGATCATGTTCAGCCGGGCCCGGCGCTTGTCGTCGCTCTCGACGACGTACCACGGGGCCTCCGAGACGTCGGTGTGGACCAGCATCTCGTCCTTGGCCCGCGAGTAGTCCTCCCAGTGGGTGATCGACTCCAGGTCCATCGGCGAGAGCTTCCAGCGCCGCAGCGGATCCTCCAGCCGGCGCCGGAACCGGTCCTGCTGCACGGCGTCGCTCACCGAGAACCAGTACTTGCGCAGCACGATCCCGTCCTCCACGAGCATCCGCTCGAAGATCGGGCACTGGCGCAGGAACAGTTGGTACTCCTCCTTGGAGCAGAAGCCCATCACCCGCTCGACACCGGCCCGGTTGTACCAGGACCGGTCGAACAGCACGATCTCGCCGGCGGCGGGCAGATGCTCGACGTACCGCTGGAAGTACCACTGGGTGCGCTGCCGGTCGGTCGGCTTCGGCAGTGCGGCGATCCGGGCGACGCGCGGGTTGAGGTGTTCGGCGACCCGCTTGATGGTGCCGCCCTTGCCCGCCGCGTCCCGGCCCTCGAAGACGATCACCAGCCGGGTGCCCTCGGCCCGCACCCACTCCTGGAGTTTCACCAACTCCGTCTGTAGACGCAGCAGTTCGGTCTCGTACGTCGCGCGCGGCAGCTTTGCCGCCTTCTTGCCGGCCATGCCGCCTCAACCCCTCGATGACGTGCGGGTCTCCCGTGTCCAAGGTCGAACACCTGGACAGCACCGTACTGATCGCCGGGCGCCCGCGCACCCCCGGGCACCCGCCCACCGGGTTTGCGACGCCCGGCGGCGGCAACCCGAACCGCGTGACAGCGATGACGACCCAACAGGAGCTCGTCCGGTTTCTGGAGGACCGCTTCGCCTGCGCCCAGGCCTGCACCGCGTGTGCGCGGGCCTGCGTGCTGCGCGTCGGCCGCACGGATCCGGACGCCACCGACCACGAGGCACTCGTACGGCAGAAGGCGCTGTGGTGCGCGGAGGTCTGCGACGCGACCTGCCGCATGCTGGCCGAACAGAACCTCCAGGACGAGGCCGCCCTCCGCCTCCAGGCCAAGTGGTGCCTGCTCGTCTGCCTGGAGTGCGCGCAGCTCTTCGACGAGCGGCCGGACGCCGATTCGGAGGCGGACGCCACCGCCTGCCGGGACTGCGCACGGGCGTGCACGGAGTTCTTGGCGCGGCTCAACTGACGGGCAGCCGCGCCGACTTGCCACCACGGCCGACGGACGGCCGGACCGGTGCCGTCCCCGCTACCAGGTCCAGAACCCGCCGAGGGGAGAGGTGCGGCCGACCTCATCGACGCCGACCATGTGGGCCGACTCGGGGCCCTGGGCGTTGTCGGAGGCCAGCGGAACGACGAAGCGGTGCTCCCCGAAGCTCAGAGCGAGAATCCGCTCCGGATCCAGTTCGAAGCCGTCGACGGTCCTGCCGATGTAGCGGCGCATGAGCTCCATCGACCCCGGAGCGGGGAAGCGCCAGTCGCGGCCCCCGTACACCCCCATGGGGTCGCTCAAGGCCCGCAGCACCGGCCCGTCGAAGTGAAGCTCGACGTAGTCGCGCACGAAGGACACGGCGCTCACCTCCAGGCCCATCAAGAGGTGGAGCGGGTTGTCCGGGTCGTTCGCGCTGCTCATCGGCCCATGCTGACACGGACCCCGACGCGGGTGTCGCCCGGGTCGTCGCCGCCTCGCCATTCCCAATTTCTGGAACACGTTCTACGGTGTGCGCCGTCAGGACCGGCCTTGGGAGCCAGGAGGCGCCGTGCATCTCGAATACACGCCCGAGCAGCAGCGGCTGCGCACCGAACTGCGCGCCTATTTCGCCGAGTTGGTGCCCGACCACGCCTACTCGCGCTACGAGGACCCGGCCGCCCAGAAACGCTTCTACCGCGAGACCATCCGTCGGCTCGGCACGGACGGCTGGCTCGGGGTCGGCTGGCCCGAGGAGTACGGCGGGCGCGGGCTGACGCCGATGGAGCAGTTCATCTTCTTCGACGAGGCCGCGCAGGCCGGCGTACCGCTGCCGCTGATGGCGCTCAACACCGTGGGCCCGACGATCATGCAGTTCGGCACCGACGAGCAGAAGGCGTACTTCCTCCCGAAGATCCTCTCCGGTGAGATCGACTTCGCGATCGGCTACAGCGAGCCCGAGGCGGGTACGGACCTGGCCGCGCTGAAGACGCGCGCGGTGCGGGAGAACGGGGGAGAGTACGTCGTCGACGGGCAGAAGATCTGGACCACCAACGGCGACACCGCCGACTGGGTGTGGCTGGCCACCCGCACCGACCCGGACGCCCCGCCGCACAAGGGCATCACCATGCTCCTGGTGCCGACCGCCGACCCCGGCTACACCTGCACGGTGATCAACACCCTCGCCTCGCACGACACCACCGCCAGCTACTACGAGAACATCCGCGTCCCCGTCTCCCGCCGGGTCGGCGAGGAGAACCAGGGCTGGCGCCTGATCACCAACCAGCTCAACCACGAGCGCGTCACCCTCGCCGCCCACGGCACCATGGCCATCCGCGCCCTGCACGACGTCCAGCACTGGGCCATGGAGACCAAACTCGCCGACGGCCGCCGCGTCGTCGACCTCCCCTGGGTCCGCCGCCTCCTCGCCCGCACCCACGCCAGGCTCGACGCGATGAAACTCCTCAACTGGCAGATGGTGAACGCCGTCCAGGAAGGCACCCTCACCCCGCAGGACGCCTCCGCCGTCAAGGTCTACGGCTCCGAGGCCCGCCGCGACGCCTACGCCTGGCTCATGGAGATCGTCGCCGCCGCGGGTGCCCTGAAGGAGGGCTCCGCGGGCGTCGTCCTGCACGGCGAACTGGAACGCGGCTACCGTTCCGCCGTGATCTTCACCTTCGGCGGCGGCAACAACGAGATCCAGCGCGAGATCATCTCGTGGATCGGTCTGGGAATGCCGCGGGTACGGCGTTAGCCTGCGGGCATGGATGCCCTAGGGACGGGCGATCCGGGTCTTTTCGGCCCAGACTCCGTGGCATGGCAGGTCCACGGCGACGCCATGATGTGGGTCGCCGGCGTCCGCGCGCTCTACCTCCAGGCCCTCCACCCGCGAGCCGTACGCGGAGTCATGCAGAACTCCACTGCGTTTGATCGTAAAAAGAGTGGCCGGCGTGACGCCTGGGGCAGGCTGATAAGCATCGCGAACTTCGTGGGCACCCTCACCTACGGCACCACCGAGGCCGCCGAGAAGGCCGGCGCCCGGGTGCGGAAGATCCACGGCATGCTCGGGGCGACCGACCCGGACACGGGGGAGCGGTACGGAATCGACGAACCCGAGCTGCTGCTGTGGGTGCACTGCGCCGAGATCGACTCGTATCTGCACGTGCTGCGCCGCTCCGGCTTCCGCCTCACCGACGCCCAGGCCGACCGCTATCTCGCCGAACACCGGGAGAGCGCCCGCCTGGTGGGCCTCGACCCCGCCGCCGTACCGGGCGACCGGGCCGAACTCGCCGCCTACTTCGAGCGGATCAGGCCCGCGCTCGCCGCAGGGCCCGAGGCACACGACGTGGACGACTTCCTGCTCCGTCCGCCGACGCACCCCCTCCTCGTCCCGGCGCGCGAGGTGCTCTGGCGGCGCGTGGCACACCTGGCGTACGCCTCCCTGCCGCCGTACGCCCACCAGCTGTACGGCAGACCGGCCCCCGCGCCCGCCACCGTCACCCGGCGACTGCGCGCCACCGGTACCCTGTTGCGCTGCGTTCCCGCCCATGTGCGCTGGCAACTCCCGCCCAAGCACATCATCCGCGCCATGTCACGGCTCGGCCCCGGCTCCCGGCCCTCCCCGTACAAAGTCGGACGATCGCTCGCCATACTGGACGAGCCAGGGGAGGGCAGGACGAACAACGACGGGGGCGATCGCGGGAAATGGGGGACAGCAGGCTGATCCAGGGCCGCTACCGGCTGCTCGACCTGATCGGGCGCGGCGGCATGGGCGAGGTGTGGCGGGCGCGGGACGAGTCGCTGGGGCGCCATGTCGCCGTGAAGTGCCTCAAGCCACTGAACCCGCACCACGACCAGTCGTTCACCCGCGTCCTGCGCGAGCGGTTCCGGCGCGAGGCCCGCGTCGCCGCCGCCCTCCAGCATCGCGGGGTGACCGTCGTCCACGACTTCGGCGAGTCCGACGGCGTCCTCTTCCTGGTGATGGAACTCCTCGACGGCCGCAACCTCTGCCAGCTCCTGGAGGACAACGAGCAGCATCCGCTGCCCGTCGGTGACGTCGTCGACATCGCCGAGCAGGTCGCCTCCGCCCTCGCCTACTGCCACCAACAGGGCATCGTGCACCGGGACTTGAAGCCCGCGAACATCATGCGGCTGACCGACGGCACCGTGAAGATCTGCGACTTCGGCATCGCCCGCCTCGGCGCCGACATCGGCTTCACCTCCCGGCTGACCGGCACCGGCATCGCGATGGGCACCCCGCACTACATGTCGCCGGAACAGATCAGCGGCTCCGAGGTCGACCAGCGCAGCGACCTCTACTCCTTCGGCTGCGTCCTGTACGAACTCTCCACCGGCGCCCCGCCGTTCGACCTCGGCGACGCCTGGGCCATCCTCATCGGCCACCGCGACACCCCGCCCCGGCCGCCCCGCGCCCAGCGCCCCGAGGTGCCCGAATACCTGGAGAAGGTCATCCTCGACCTGCTCGCCAAGCTCCCCGAACAACGCCCGAACGACGCCCGCGAGTTGGGCCGCCGCATCACCATGGGCCGCACGACACCCCTGTACGTGCCGACAGTTGTGACCCCGCGACCCGAACTGTCCTCGCCCGAACCGGTGTCGCGCGAGGCGCGACTGCCGTCCTGGACGCGTGGGATGACCACCGGGCACAAGGCGGCCGGCGCCGGACTGCGTACCACCCCGCCGGACGCCGGGGCGGGCCTCACCGGCGAGTGGATCGCGCGCCCGGCCACCGGCCACGTGGCGGCACCCGCACCGGAGTCACCGTCCGCGCCGCCCCCGGAGACCCTCAAGGCCCTGGCCGGACGCCACAACGCGGGCCTGAGCCTGGGCCGCCTCGGCCGCTGGGCGGAGGCCGGCGAGGTGCACCGCGCGGTCGCCGCCGAACGCGGCCACCTCCTCGGGCCCGACCACCCCGACACCCTCGCCAGCCGCTACGAACTCGGCTTCACCCTCAGCCGCACCGGGCACGCCGCCGACGCCCTGCGCGAGTACACCCACGTCGCCCGCGCCAGAGAACGGGCACTGGGCGCCGACCACGCCGACACCCTCGCCGCCCGGCAGGAAATGGCGTACGTCCTGGGCCAGTTGGGCCGTCACTTCGACGCACACCAGGTGTACACGTCCGTCCTCGCGGCCCGCGAACGCACCATGGGCCCCGACCACCCGGACACCCTGCGCTGCCGCCACAACCTCGCCTTCAACCTCAGCCGCCTCGGCCGCCTGGAGGACTCGTACCGCATGGCCTGCGAGGTCGCCGCCGCCCGCGCCCGCGTCCTGGGCCCCGGCCACCCCGACACCCTGGTCACCCGCTACGAAGTCGCCTACGCGCTGGGCCAGTTGGGCCGCTGGCAGGAGGCACTCCAGACCTACGGCGAGGTCGCCGAGGCCCGCGCGCAGGCCCTCGGCCCGGACCACGCCGACACCCTCGCCGCCCGCTACGAGATCGGCATCAGCCTCGGACGCCTGGGCCGCAGCGCCGACGCGCTCAAGCTCTACCGCGACCTGATCGACGACCGCACCCGCGTCCACGGCCCCGCCCACCCCGAGACCCTCCGCGCCCGCCACGGCCTCGGCGTCAACCTCGGCCGCCTCGGCCGCTGGGAGGAGGCCCTCGCCGAGTCCCGTGACGTGTGCGCCATCCGCGAGCGCGTCCTCGGGCCCGACCACCCCGACACCCTGGTCAGCCGCCGCGAGGTCGCCGTGGGGCTGGGCTGGCTCGGCCGCTGGGCCGACGCCCTCAGCGAGTACCGCCGCGTCGCCGCCGCCCGCGAGCGCGTCCTCGGCCCCGACCACCCCGACACCCTCGCCAGCCGCAACGACGAGGCCCACTGCCTGGAACAACTCGGCCGCAACCAGGAAGCGGTCGAGCTGTACCGACGGGTGGCGGTCCTACGGCAGGGGCGGGCGTCGGGCGGGCACTGACGGCCGGGGCCGCCCTCGCCGCCCGTTGGGCCGCGTGCCCTGACGACAGCCCGCCCGCGCCTGTCCGTGGACGCGGACGGCTGCGCCTGCCGTCGGCCATCCACATCCGCCCCCAGCCCCACAGCCCCGCAGGACCCCGCGCCCACCCCTGGCCGACCTAGATCACCTCGTGTTACGAAGAACCATGCCTGCACACGAGGGACCCGGACACCGGACCTACGACGCCGTCATCGTCGGCGGTGGCCACAACGGCCTGGTCGCCGCCGCCTACCTGGCCCGGGCCGGGCGCTCCGTGCTCGTCCTGGAGCGCCTCGACACCACCGGCGGCGCCGCCGTGTCGACCCGCCCGTTCGCCGGGGTCGACGCACGGCTGTCCCGGTACTCGTACCTGGTCAGCCTGCTGCCCAAGAAGATCGTGCGGGACCTCGGACTCGACTTCCGCATCCGCGGGCGCACCATCTCGTCGTACACCCCCGTCGAACGCGACGGCCGTCCCACCGGCCTCCTCGTCGGCGGCGGCGAGCGCCGCACCCGCGACGCCTTCGCCCGCCTGACCGGCGGCGAGAGCGAGTACGCGGCCTGGCAGCGGCTCTACGGCACGACCGGCCGCCTCGCGCAAAGGGTCTTCCCCACGCTCACCGAACCGCTCCCCACCCGCGACGAACTGCGCAGGCGCGTCGACGACGAGGACGCCTGGCGGATGCTCTTCGAGGAGCCCATCGGTGTCGCCATCGAGGAGAACTTCGCCGACGACCTGGTCCGGGGAGTCGTCCTCACCGACGCCCTGATCGGCACGTTCGCCGACGCCCACGACCCCTCCCTCGCGCAGAACCGCTGCTTCCTCTACCACGTCATCGGCGGCGGCACCGGCGCCTGGGACGTCCCGGTCGGCGGCATGGGCGCTCTCACCGACGCCCTGGCCACGGCCGCGCGCACCGCCGGCGCCGTACTCGCCACCGGCCACGAGGCGGTCCGTATCGACACGGACGGCCGCGCCGCCGAGATCACCTATCGCACCGCCGACACCGAAGGCGTCGTGGCTGCCCGCCACGTCCTCGTCGGCGCTTCCCCGCAGCAGCTGGCCGCCCTCACCGGCGACGCACCGCCCGCCCCCGCCGAGGGCGCCCAGCTCAAGGTGAACATGCTGCTCAAGCGGCTGCCCAGACTCCGCGACACCTCGGTCGACCCCCGCGAGGCCTTCGCCGGCACGTTCCACATCGCCGAGGGCTACGACCAACTGGCCGCCGCCCACGCCCAGGCCGCGTCCGGTTCACTGCCCTCCGCACCGCCCTCCGAGATCTACTGCCACTCCCTCACCGACCCGAGCATCCTGGGCCGGGACCTGATCGAGGACGGCTACCAGACCCTCACCCTCTTCGGCCTGCACACCCCGGCCCGTCTCTTCGAACGGGACAACGACGCCGTACGCGCCGAACTCCTGAAGTCCACCCTCGCCCAGCTGGACAGCCACCTCGCCGAACCGCTCGCGGACTGCCTCGCCACCGACGCCGACGGCCGCCCCTGCATCGAGGCGAAGACCCCCCTCGACCTGGAACGCGACCTCAGGCTCCCCGGCGGCAACATCTTCCACCGTGAACTGACCTGGCCCTACGCCCAGGACGGCACCGGCCGCTGGGGAGTCGAGACCCGGCACGCGAACGTCCTGCTGTGCGGGGCGGGCGCGGTGCGCGGCGGGGGAGTCAGCGGGGTACCGGGGCACAACGCGGCGATGGCGGTACTGGAGGGCGACCGTCAGTGAGTCACTGAGCCGGTGAGTGAGGGGTGGGCCGAGTCGGCGGGGCGAAGGCCGTGGGCGCCTCGCGGCGTCGCATCGTCCCGCACGCTCCCGCCGACCGCCCCCTCACGCCCGCGCGCCCCCGTCCACCGGCAGAATCACGCCGGTCACGTACGACGCCCGGTCGCTCAGCAGCCACGCCGCCGCTTGTGCGATCTCGTCCGGGGCGGCGGGGCGGCCCAGTGGGCTGAGGGTCGAGATGCGGTCGATGACGCCGGGAGAGTTCCGTTCCCATTCGTCGACCATCTCCGTGAGGGTCAGCCCGGGAGCGATCGCGTTGACGCGGATGCCTTCACGGCCGTACGTGGCGGCGGCCGACGCGGTGAGGCTGTTGACGGCTCGCTTGGCGGCGCCGTAGACGGGCAGTTCGGGGTTGGCGGCGAGGCTGCCGACGCTGGAGTTGTTGACGATGGCGCCGCGTCCGACGGTGGCGCGGATGGCGGCGATCTCGGCCTTCATGGCCAGCCACGGGCCCTTGAGATTGACGGCGCTGACCCGGTCGAAGTCGGCTTCCGACAACTCGTCCATCGGGCCGGGCGGCTGGATCGTGGCGCCGTTGTTGAAGGCGATGTCGAGCCGGCCGTACAGCTCCACGGTCCGGTCGACGGCTGCCCGGACACTGTCGCCGTCGGCCAGGTCGCACAGTACGTAGGCCGCGGTGCCGCCGGCCGCCCTGATCTCCTCGGTGACCGCCTTGAGCTGCCCCTCCGTACGCGCCGCGAGGACCACCCGGGCACCTTCGCGGACGAAGAGACGCGCGGCGGCGGCGCCGATGCCGCGACCGCCGCCGGTGATGAAGGCGACCTTGTCGTCGAGCAGCCCGGTGCCGGAGGCAAGTGGTGTGTGCGGTGTGTTGTTCATGGTGTCGAGCCTGCGCCCCGGCCCCGGGCCCATCCAGGCACCGGCTGTACCTGGCTCGGCACCCCGGCGCACGCGCACACTGGACAGGTGAACCGACGACAACTGGCGGACTTCCTGCGCAGCAGGCGTGAGCGCATCACCCCCGCCGACGTGGGCCTGCCCGGCGGCCGGCGCCGCCGTACGCCAGGTCTGCGCCGCGAGGAGGTGGCGCAGCTGGCGTACATCTCCACGGAGTACTACGCACGCCTCGAACAGGCCCGCGGCCCTCATCCGTCCCGCGAGGTACTGGCCCAGCTCGCCCGCGCCCTCCGTCTGTCGGACGCCGAGCGCGACCACCTCCACCACCTCGCCGGGGCACCGCCCGCGCCCGCGCCGGGACCCTCGCGCGAGGTCCGGCAGAGCATCCGCGACCTGCTGGAACGGCTGCCCCTCGCCGCCGCGTTCGTGACCTCGGCGACGCTGGAGATCATCGCCTGGAACGACCTGGCGGCGGCCCTGATGGAGGATTTCTCCGCCGTGCCGCGCCGCGACCGCAATCTGGTCCGGCGCGCGTTCCTGGGACCGCATCCCGACGGCCGTCGTCTGTACGGCGTCTCGGACTCCCACGCGTTCGCCCGCCACTCGGTCTCCCAGCTGCGCGCCGCCGCGGCCCGCTATCCGGACGACCCGGAGCTGACCGCGTTGATCGACGAACTCCTGGCGGGCAGCGCCGAGTTCACCCGGCTGTGGGCCGACCACGAGGTGGCCCCGGAGCCCACCCTGCGCAAGACCTTCGACCACCCCGCCGTCGGCCCGGTCACCGTCAACTGCGACGCCCTGGACATCACCGACCGGGACCAGCGCGTCATCGTCTACACCGCCGCGCCGGGCTCGCGGTCCGACGAGGCACTGCGCCTGCTCGCGGTCATCGGCACCCAGCGCATGGGCGTGTCCGGCTGACGCCACGGACAACACCACCGCAAGAAATCTGACGGAGCATCAGAAAAGCTCTTCCGTCGTCCGGAGGACTGCGGCATTCTGCGCCCATGCAGACGGAGTTGAGCAAGAAACTGGGAGTCGAGCACGCCATTTTCGGCTTCACGCCGTTCCCCGCCGTCGCCGCGGCCATCAGTCGGGCCGGCGGTTTCGGAGTGCTCGGCGCGGTCCGCTACACCGCCCCCGACGACCTCAAACGCGACCTCGACTGGCTGGAGGCGCACGTCGAGGGGATGCCGTACGGCCTCGACGTCGTCATGCCCGCGAAGAAGGTCGAGGGCGTCACCGAGGCCCAGGTCGAGGCGATGATCCCGGAAGGGCACCGGCAGTTCGTCACCGAGACCCTGGCCAAGTACGGCGTGCCCGAACTCGCCGAGGGCGAGGCCTCCGGCTGGCGCATCACCGGGTGGATGGAACAGGTCGCCCGCAACCAGCTCGACGTCGCCTTCGACTACCCGATCAAGCTGCTCGCCAACGCGCTGGGCTCCCCACCGGCCGACGTCGTCGCCCGCGCCCACGACCAGGACGTACTGGTCGCCGCGCTCGCGGGCAGCGCCCGGCACGCCCGCAAGCACGCCGAGGGCGGCATCGACATCGTCGTGGCCCAGGGCTACGAGGCGGGCGGGCACACCGGCGAGATCGCCTCCATGGTGCTCACGCCCGAAGTGGTCGAGGCCGTCGGTCCACTGCCCGTGCTGGCCGCCGGAGGTATCGGTAGCGGACCGCAGGTGGCTGCCGCGCTCAGTCTCGGCGCTCAAGGTGTGTGGCTGGGCTCCATATGGCTGACCACCACAGAGGCCGATATGCACTCCGAGGCACTGACCCGCAAGCTGCTCGCCGCCGGATCCGGCGACACCGTCCGCTCCCGCGCCCTGACCGGGAAACCGGCCCGCCAACTGCGCACCGAGTGGACCGACGCCTGGGACGACACCGACGGCCCCGGCACCCTCCCCATGCCACTCCAGGGACTGCTCGTCGCCGAGGCCGTCTCGCGCATCCAGAAGTACGAGGTCGAACCACTGCTCGGCACGCCCGTCGGCCAGATCGTCGGCCGCATGAACAGCGAACGCAGTGTCCAGGCCGTCTTCGACGACCTCACCCGCGGCTTCGAACAGGCCGTCGACCGCGTCAACCGCATCGCCGGAAGGAGCGGCCAGTGAGCACACAGGGGGAGAACACACAGGGCGGGGCCACGGCAGGTGGAGCCGCCACACAGGGCGTGAGCACACCGCCCGCCGGGTTCTGGGCCCAGGCCGCCCAGAACCCCGACCGTGTGGTCCTCGTCGCACCCGACGGCGAGGAGTGGACGGCCGGTCGCCTGCACGCCGCCGCGAACCGACTCGTCCACGGCCTGCGCGCGGCCGGACTCGAACGCGGCGACGCCTTCGCCGTCGTCCTGCCCAACGGCGTCGAGTTCTTCACGGCCCATCTGGCCGCCACCCAGGCCGGGTTCTACCTCGTCCCCGTCAACCACCACTTCGTCGCCCCCGAGATCGCCTGGATCGTCGCCGACTCCGGCGCCAAGGTGCTCATCGCGCACGAGCGGTTCGCCGAGCCCGTCCGCCAGGCAGCCGACGAGGCCGGCCTCCCCGCCACCCACCGGTACGCGGTCGGCACGGTCGAGGGCTTCCGGCCGTACGCCGAACTCCTCGACGGACAACCGGAGTCGGCGCCCGCGGACCGCACCCTCGGCTGGGTCATGAACTACACGTCCGGCACCACCGGCCGCCCCCGCGGCATCCGCCGCCCCCTGCCGGGCAAGCCGCCCGAGTCGGCCTACCTCGGCGGCTTCCTCGGCATCTTCGGCATCAAGCCGTTCGACGACAACGTCCACCTGGTCTGCTCGCCGCTCTACCACACGGCCGTCCTCCAGTTCGCGAGCGCCAGCCTGCACATCGGCCACCGCCTGGTCCTGATGGACAAGTGGAGCCCGGAGGAGATGCTCCGCCTCATCGACCGCGAGAAGTGCACCCACACCCATATGGTCCCGACCCAGTTCCACCGCCTCCTCGCCCTCCCCGAGGACACACGGGCGCGCTACGACGTCTCGTCCATGCGGCACGCCATCCACGGCGCCGCCCCGTGCCCCGACCATGTGAAGCGGGCCATGATCGAGTGGTGGGGCGACTGCGTGGAGGAGTACTACGCGGCCAGCGAGGGCGGTGGTGCCTTCGCGACCGCCGAGGACTGGCTGAAGAAGCCCGGCACGGTCGGCAAGGCCTGGCCCATCAGCGAACTCGCGGTCTTCGACGACGACGGCAAGCGGCTCCCGCCCGGTGAACTCGGCACCGTCTACATGAAGATGAGCACCGGCGGCTTCGCCTACCACAAGGACGAGGCCAAGACGCGGAAGAACCGCATCGGCGACTTCTTCACCGTCGGCGACCTCGGATTCCTCGACGAGGACGGCTATCTCTTCCTCCGCGACCGCAAGATCGACATGATCATCTCGGGTGGCGTCAACATCTACCCGGCCGAGATCGAGTCCGCGCTCCTCGCCCACCCCGCCGTCGCCGACGCCGCCGCCTTCGGGATCCCGCACGACGACTGGGGCGAGGAGGTCAAGGCCGTCGTCGAACCGTCCCCCGGCCACGAACCCGGTCCGGATCTCGCCGCCGCGCTTCTCGCCCACTGCGCCGAGCAACTCGCGGGCTACAAGCGGCCCAAGAGCATCGACTTCATCACCGAGATGCCCCGCGACCCCAACGGCAAGCTGTACAAGCGGCGGCTGCGGGACCCGTACTGGGAGGGGCGGGTCCGCCCTATGTGAGGGCGTCCTATGTGGGCCCGACACATGTGGGCCGGGCCCACCTCGACCCCTCGGCTTGACCCGCCCGGGCCCCGGCCCGAGGATCATGTGTCATGACGCCCGGACACGGCAGCACGGTTGACGGGGTACTGCGACGCAGTGCCCGGCGCACTCCCGCCCGCGTGGCGGTGGACTACGGCGAGCGCTCCTGGACCTACCAGGAGCTGGACGACGCCGTCTCCGGCGCGGCGAGCGTGCTCCTCGACCAGGGCCTCGCACCGGGCGACCGGGTCGGCTCCTACGGCCACAACTCGGACGCCTATCTGATCGGCTTCCTCGCCTGCGCCCGCGCGGGCCTCGTGCACGTGCCGATCAACCAGAACCTCACCGGCGACGACCTCGCGTACATCGTCGGCCAGTCCGGCAGCACACTGGTGCTCACCGACCCGGATCTCACCGCTCGACTCCCCCACGATGTAAGGACGTTGCCGCTGCGCGACACGGACGGCTCGCTGCTGGAGCGACTGGCCTCCGCGCCGCCGTACGACGGTCCCGAGCCGCGCACCGAGGACCTGGTGCAGCTGCTCTACACCTCGGGCACGACCGCGCTGCCCAAGGGCGCGATGATGACCCACCGGGCCCTGGTGCACGAGTACTTGAGCGCGATCACCGCCCTGGACCTGAGCGCCGGGGACCGCCCCGTGCACGCGCTGCCGCTCTACCACTCGGCGCAGATGCACGTGTTCCTGCTGCCCTATCTGGCGGTCGGCGCGACCAACCTGATCCTCGACGCGCCCGACGGCGAACGGCTGTTGGACCTGATCGAGGCCGGGCGGGTGGACAGCCTGTTCGCCCCGCCCACCGTGTGGATCGGTCTGGTGAACCGCCCGGACTTCGCGACCCGCGACCTGAGCGGCCTGCGCAAGGCGTACTACGGGGCGTCGATCATGCCGGTGCCCGTCCTGGAGCGGCTGCGTGAACGGCTCCCCGAACTCGCCTTCTACAACTGCTTCGGCCAGAGCGAGATCGGCCCCCTGGCCACCGTCCTGGGCCCCGACGAACACAAGGGCCGACTGGACTCCTGCGGACGTCCGGTCCTCTTCGTGGACGCGCGCGTGGTCGACGAGGACGGCAAGGACGTACCCGACGGCACACAGGGCGAAGTCGTCTACCGCTCACCGCAGTTGTGCGAGGGCTACTGGGACAAGCCCGCGGAGACGGCTGCGGCCTTCCGCGACGGCTGGTTCCACTCCGGCGACCTCGCGGTACGGGACGCGCACGGCTTCTTCACCGTCGTCGACCGGGTGAAGGACGTCATCAACTCCGGTGGCGTACTGGTCGCCTCACGCCAGGTCGAGGACGCGCTCTACACCCACGAGGGCGTCGCCGAGGTCGCCGTGATCGGCCTCCCCGACGACCGCTGGATCGAGGCGGTCACCGCGGTCGTCGTCCCGCGCGGCGAGGTCACCGAGGCCCAACTCATCGACCACGCCCGCGAGAAGCTCGCCCACTTCAAGGCACCGAAGCGGGTCGTGTTCGTGGAGCAGCTCCCACGGAACGCCAGCGGGAAGATCCTGAAGCGGGAGTTGCGGGAGCGCTTCGGCGGCTGAGCGTTCTCACCGGGAGGCCGGGGCAGGAGCGGTATCGGCGCGGGCCTCCGCTCCGGCGATGGTGTCCCGCAACACCGCACGAGCCGCGTCGAGTTGAGCGGCCCGCCGGTCCAGGGCGCTCAACTGCTCGCGCAGCGTGTCGAGTACACCCGGACACGGCTGTACGGCGGCCTCGCCAGTGGTGCAGGGGAGTACCCGGCGGATGATCCGGGTCGGCAGCCCGGCCGCGAGGAGCGCGCGGATGCGCAGGACGGCCGCGATGTCCGAATCGGCGTACTCCCGGTAGCCGTTGGGCAACCGCCCGGGACGGAGCAGCCCCGCGCGTTCGTAGTGGCGCAGCAGCCGCTCGCCGGTTCCGGTCCGCTCGGCCAGCTCTCCGATCAGCAAGGACACGCACCCTTCTCCGACTTGACCTTCCCACGGTGTCAGGGCTCAACACTGGCTCCCGCCACCCGCATTCCTCCGGGCGGCAGGCACACTCAGGGAGACCCACGTGATTCTCGACGCCCACAGCCACGTCCACGACCCGCTCGACGCCCACCTGTTGGCGCTCGACGACGCGGGTGTGGACCGTACGGTGCTCTTCCCCACTCGCCCGCATCCGGAACGGGCGACCGATCTGGACTCCCTCCGCCATGAAATGGGCGTACTGGAAAGGGCGTTGGCCGGCGGCACCGGGGACGACGGATTCGCCCTGGCGATGCGGGAGTTGGACGATGCCGTCACGGCCCACCCCGACCGCTTCCTCGGCTTCGGTTCCGTCCCGTTCGGCCGCCCCGACGCGGAGACCGCGGCCCGGGTGGAGCGCGAGGTGACCGGGCGCGGCCTGTACGGCATCGGTGAACTCACCCCGCCACCAGGCCAGTTGGCCCTGATCGAGCCGGTGGTACGCGCGGCCCGCGATCATGCCGGACTCCCGGTCGTCATCCACGGCTCCGCGCCCACCACGGCGGCGGACCTGCGCACACTCGCCGAACTGGCGGCCCGCTACCCGAAGGTGCCGCTGGTGCTCAGCCAACTGGGCGGCGCCCACTGGATGGACGCGATCGAACTGGCCCGGGCCACTCCCAACCTCCACCTCGAACTGTCCACCGCGAACATCGTCTTCGCCGTCCGCCTGGCCATCCACGAACTCCCCACCCGCACCTTCTTCGGCTCGGACGCTCCCTACGGCGACCCGGTGGTCGCCCGCACGACGGTGGAGAGGGTCACCCGGGCCGACGAGGTCCGCGACCGGGTGCTGGGCGGCAACCTGGCGGAGCTGCTGGGCCTGGGATGACCGAGGAACCGGTTTGTGGCCGAGTGCGGTGGGCGGCGAGGATCGGGGCATGCCGACCTTCACCGCCACCGACGGTACCGAACTCGCCTACCACGTAAGGGGCGAGGGCGAGCCGCTGGTCGTCCTGCCCGGAGGGCCCATGCGGGCCTCCGCCTACCTCGGCGACCTGGGGGGACTCACCGCGCATCGACGGCTGATCCTGCTGGATCTCCGGGGCACCGGTGACTCCGCGGTGCCGGCCGACGAGGGGACGTACCGCTGCGACCGACTGGTCGACGACGTCGAGGTGTTGCGCGCCCACATGGGCCTGGAGCACATGGATCTGCTCGGACACTCGGCGGGCGGCAGTCTCGCCATGCTGTACGCGGCCCGCCGTCCCGAGCGGGTGGCACGCCTGGCGCTGATCACCGCCACCCCTTGGGCCCTGGGCATGCCGGCCACGTCCGAGGGACGGCTCGCCGCGGCCCGGCTGCGGAAGGGGGAACCGTGGTTCGAGGAGGCGTTCCCGGCCTTCGAGGCGTGGCTCGCGGGCACCGCCGACTTCGACCCGGTCTTCGAGCCCTTCTTCCACGGCCGTTGGGACGCCGTCGCCGAGGAACACTCCGCACTCGCCGACGAACAGAGCAACGAGCAAGCCGCCGACCGCTACTTCGCCGAGGGCGCCTTCGATCCACCGGTCCTCCGGGCCGCCCTCGGCCGGCTGCCCGCACCCGTGCTGGTTCTCGCGGGTGAACTCGACGGCGGCCCCCGGCCGGAACTGGCCCGTCGCACCGCAGAGGTGTTCCGCAACGCCGAGTCGGCGGTGCAGCCGGGCGCCGGTCACTACCCGTGGCTGGACGACCCGGACCGGTTCGTGCGCCGTGTCGTCGCGTTTCTCGACGCGGACGGTGCGTTTCTGCCCTCGGCAGACTAGATGTACGGCCCGGTGCCGCAGCGGCTACGTTCCCGCCATGGACACCGAGGCCCGTACCGTCAAGGCGAACGGCATCACGCTCGCCGTTCACGTCTGGGGCCCTGAGGAGGCGCCGCCCGTCCTTCTGCTCCACTCCCGGGCCGCCGACGGCACCGACTGGACGCCGATCGCCGAACGGCTCGCGGGCGGACCCGACGCGCGCCGCGTGTACGCCCCCGACCTGCGCGGCCACGGCCGCAGCGACTGGCCAGGCACCGAGCCGGGAGCCACGGCCGACGTGTACGAGTACGACGCGATGCGGGACGACATACGCGCCCTCATCACCGTCCTCGGCATCGAACGGACCGACGTCATCGGCCACTCACTGGGCGGCATCGTCGCGTACCTGCTCGCGCAGCGGGCACCCGACGTCGTACGGCGGCTGGTGCTGGAGGATGTGCCGGCGCCGATTCCCTTCGATCCGCCGAGGCCGCCCACCGAACGCCCCGCGGGGGAGCTGCCGTTCGACTGGGCCATGATCGAGGCCACCGACGTCCGGGCAAACCGCCCCGACCCCATGTGGTGGGACCACATGGGGCGGATCACCATGCCCACGCTGGTGATCGCGGGTGGTCCCAGCAGCGGGATTCCTCAGGACCGGGTCGTCGCGGTCGCCGAACGGATCCCCGGCGCCCGCCTGGTGACCGTCGACGCCGGACATCTCGTGCACGAGAACCGGCCGGAGGAGTTCCTGGCGGCGGTGGAGCCGTTCCTCGCCGAGCGGAGCGACGTCCGCACCGGGACCGTCACTTCGCGAACGTCGTCATGAAGCGGTCCCGGAACTTGTCCATGCTCAGCACCGGTGCGTTGTCCGCGGGCTTGAGGCCGTCCGTCCAGCCCCAGCTGTTGATCTTGTCCAGCACCTTCGGGTCGTGCGCGACGATCGTGATCGGCACATCCCGGTCGGCGGTGCCTCCGGTGACCGTCGGGACGGGCTGGTGGTCGCCGAGGAAGACGAGGACGGTGTTCTTGTTGCCGTAGCGCTGCATCCACTGGGTCAGGCTGTCCACGGAGTACTGGATGGCCTTGCGGTACTCGGTGCGCACGCGCTTCGCGCTCTTCCAGACCTCCGTCGGGTTGGTGCCCTCCTTCTTGATCTGGTTGAAGATCGTGCCGTCCCCGAGCTGGTTCCAGGGGATCGTGTGGGCGATGGGCGACCAGGGGTTGTGGCTGGAGGCGAGGATGATCTCCGCCATGATCGGGTCGCGGTTCTTCTTGCCGTACTCCAGCTTCTCGAAGGACTCCAGGCTGAACTGGTCCGGTACGGGCGTCCAGCTGAAGTACGGGCCGTTGTAGCCGAGGTGCGTGGAGTCGTAGATGTTGTCGAGGCCGAAGTACTTGCCCTCGGGCCAGGCCTTCCGCACACCGGGCACGATGCCGACCGTGCGCCAGGCACCGGTCTTCTGGAAGTAGCTGGTCAGGGTCGCGCGGGTGCTGGTGGTCACGGTCCGGTACCGCTGCTGGTTCTTGACCCACAGGCCGGACAGGAACGTCGAGTGGGCGAGCCAGCTGCCGGCGCCCGTCACGGGCGACCTGAGCCAGCCGCTGCGCGAGGCGAAACCGGCCGCCTTGAGCCGGGCGTCGCCCGCCGTGAGCGTCTTGTCCATCTCCGGTGCCATCGGCGGGTCGTCGAGCGCGACCCGGCCGTAGCTCTCGATGAACGTGAACAGGACGTCCTTGCCGCGGAGTCCGGTCAGCAGCTGGTTCGGCGGGGTCTTGGCGAAGGCGTCGACGTTGAGCTGCTTCTTGAAGACGTCGGCGTCACCCAGCCCCTCGCGGACGTACTGCACCCGGTTGGCGAGGAACGTGCTGTAGCCCTTCGTGGCGAGCGTCACGCCGCCCACCTGGAAGCTCAGCGTGAAGCACATGATCCACACCACACCGAGGACGAGTGTGGTGCGGACCGCCGTGGGGCGGTGCCTGGCCATCACGTCCGACAGCCGCACCATCGCGAGTGCGCTCCCCGCCAGCACGGCGATCAGCGCCAGGATCACCCCGACGATCGCGAGCACCTCGCCCGAGCGGCCGACCGAGTCCTTCAGGAAGTCCGCCGCGTCGCTCAGCAGGACCCAGTCGAAGACCAGGTCGAACGGCCGGGCCAGGGTCTGGTAGAAGCCCATGTCGAGGCACTTCAGGACGGTGGACAGCCCGACGAACGCCCCCAGCGCGACGGCCACGATCCGCCGTGCCTTCGCGGGCAGTACGAGCAGGACGATCGCGAGGACGAGCGCCTCGACCGGGAAGCGGAAGAACGACTGGAGAGTGATTCGGTCGAGACGGTCGGGCACGAGCAGCGCGACGATCAGCAGCACACCGGCCAGCACGGTCGTGCCCAGCCCTACGGCCCGTGCGGTACGGGGGTAACGAGTCCGCCAGCCGAACCAACCGGCGCGGGGCGGGAGTTGGGACGACCGCTCGGCGGAGTCGGCGGCGGATTCCGCGGGACCCGCGGACTCGGCCGCCTCGGCCGGTTCCGCCGGTTCGAGTTGCTCGGACGTGTCCGCCGTATCGTCCGGCTCGGGTGGGCCCTGCGGTTCGGACGGTGCGGCGGCCTCCGTCGCCGCTGTCGAGTCGGTCTCCCCGGTGGCTTTCTGCTGCGCCAATGGGTGAGAGCGAGTGAAGAGCGGCACCCGAACGTCCTTCCGTGCTGAGCCCGGTGACGGCATGACGTATCCGGCCCGGGCCACCGGATTCGTCACCATCAGTACGGTCGCACGCTACCGTCAGTTCAACCTGGCCTGCGTGTTGACCCACTGTTGACTCACTGAGCTGCGGAGACCGCCACCTCCCGCGCCCACCGGTAGTCCGCCTTGCCGCTCGGCGAACGTTGGATCGACTCCGCGATCACCAACTGCCGCGGGATCTTGTACCCGGCGAGATGGGAGCGGCAGTGCGTCTGGATGTCGTCCAGCGAGGGCCGTACCGCACCCGCGCGCAACTCCACGACGGCGGCCACATGGTTGCCCCACCGCTCGTCCGGCACCCCGGCCACCAACGCGTCGTAGACATCCGGATGTGACTTGAGCGCCTGCTCGACCTCCTCCGGATACACCTTCTCCCCACCGGTGTTGATGCACTGCGAGCCACGGCCGAGCACCGTGACGACGCCCTCCTCGTCCACGGTCGCCATGTCACCGAGCAGCACCCACCGCCTGCCGTCCTTCTCGAAGAAGGTCTCGGCGGTCTTCCCCGGGTCGTTGTAGTAGCCGAGCGGTACATGGCCGCACTGCGCGACCCGCCCGATCTCGCCGACGGCGACCGGCTCGTTGGTGGTCGGATCGACCACCTGCGTACGGGAGTTGACCCGGATGCGGAACGACTGCCCGGCCCCGGAGTCCGCCGTCGCCGTGCCGTTGAAGCCGGACTCGGACGAGCCGTAGTTGTTCAGCAGCATCGTGTTCGGGAGCAGTTCCTGGAACTGCCGGCGCACCGTCTCCGACATGATCGCGCCCGACGACGAGACACTGAACACCGACGAGCAGTCCGTGCCCTTCATCGGCCCATTGAGCGCGTCGATCAGCGGCCGCAGCATCGCGTCGCCCACCAGCGAGATGCTGGTGACCTTCTCCTTCTCGATGGTCCGCAGCACCTCCTCCGGCACGAACTTGCGGTGGATCACGATGCGTTGGCCGAAGTTGAAGCCGATGAACGCGGTGAGCGTGGAGGTGCCGTGCATCAGCGGGGGAGTGGGGAAGAACGTGATCCCCGCCCCGCCGGCCGCGACCCGCTCGGCCAACTCCTCGGGCCTCTTGACGGCTTCACCGGTCGGCGCGCCACCGCCGAGCCCCGAGAAGAACAGATCCTCCTGGCGCCACATCACACCCTTGGGCATCCCGGTCGTGCCGCCGGTGTAGATGATGAACTGGTCGTCGCCGGAACGGGCCGGGAACCCCCGCTCGGAGGACCCGGTGGCCTCCGCGTCGGTGAAGGCCACGGCCGGTACGTCCGGCACGTCCGGGGCGTCCTGGGCCGGTGTCCCCACCCGTACCAGGTGGCGAAGCTTCTCCGCGCGAGGCAGCGCGGCGGCCACCCGCTCGGTGAACTCCGTGTCGAAGACCAGCGCGACGAGATCGGCGTCCCGGTAGAGGTACACCAACTCCTCTTCGACATACCGGTAGTTGACGTTGACCGGCACGACCCGCGCCTTCAGACAGCCCAGCACCGTCTGCAAGTACTCGATGCCGTTGTAGAGATGGAGCCCCAGATGCTCACCCGGGCGTATCCCGGTGTCGATCAGATGATGGGCGATGCGGTTCGCCGCCGCGTCCAACTCCGCGTAGGTCAGGCGGCGTTCCGCGCCCGTGCCCGGGTGGTCGATGTACACGAGCGCCTCGCGGTCCGGGACCACGTCGACGACCGACTCGAACAGGTCGGCAATGTTGTACTCCACCACTCCTCCTGACGTCGGTTCGCCGGTCATCAGAGCAAAGGGCGCGGCAACTGTGAAGGGTCCGCGCAGAAGAAATCTGACTGAGTGTCAGAAACCTCTTGTACTGGCAGGGCGCCTCCTGCAACCTGTTCTCGTTCCGGAGGCGGTACGGCGACGGGAGACGACCATGAGCGGTACGGAACACCTGACCGTGCGGCGCGAAGGCGCCACGTTGGTGCTCACGCTCAACAGGCCCGAGGCCAAGAACGCGCTCTCGTTGCCGATGCTCGTGGGCCTCTACGACGGGTGGATCGAGGCCGACGCGGACGACGAGATCCGCTCGATCGTGCTGACCGGTGCGGGGGGCGCGTTCTGCGCGGGCATGGACCTCAAGGCGCTGGCCGGGAAGGGCATGGAGGGGCAGCAGTACCGTGACCGGCTTACCGCCGACCCCGACCTGCACTGGAAGGCGATGCTGCGGCATCACCGGCCGCGCAAGCCGGTGATCGCCGCGGTCGAGGGGTACTGCGTGGCCGGCGGTACGGAGATTCTTCAGGGCACCGATATCCGGGTCGCGGGGGAGTCCGCGACGTTCGGGCTGTTCGAGGTCAAGCGCGGGCTGTTCCCCATCGGGGGCTCAACTGTGCGGCTCCAGCGGCAGATTCCGCGGACGCATGCGTTGGAGATGCTGCTTACGGGGCGTCCGTACAGCGCGCGGGAAGCGGCGGACATCGGCCTTGTCGGGCATGTCGTCCCCGACGGGACGGCTCTCGCCAAGGCACTGGAGATCGCTCAACTCGTCAACTCCTGTGGGCCGTTGGCTGTCGAGGCGGTCAAGGCGTCGGTGTACGAGACGGCGGAGCAGACCGAGACGGACGGCCTCGCGGCCGAGCTCAAGCGGGGGTGGCCGATCTTTGACACCGCCGATGCGAAGGAGGGGGCGCGTGCCTTTGCGGAGAAACGGGCGCCTGTTTACAAGCGGATGTAGGTCCGTTTGTGTCCGCGGGTGCGTTGTGGCTGATCGCGCAGTTCCCCGCGCCCCTAAGTGGGGACAGTCGGCCCCAGCTGTCTAGTGAGGAGATCTCGTGCCTGAAGTGCTCAAAGCCCCCCTGACTCTCGAATTTCCCTTCACCCGATCCCTCGGGCCCGTCCAGAGCGCCTTTCTCACCGGGCTGCGGGAACGTGTCCTCCTCGGTGTGAAGACCGGCGACGGGCGGACCCTCGTCCCTCCCGTCGAATACGACCCCGTCACCGCCGAGGAGATCCGCGATCTCGTCGAGGTCGCCTCCATCGGGACGGTCACCACCTGGGCCTGGAATCACGAACCCCGTCGCGGGCAGCCCCTCGACACCCCCTTCGCCTGGGTGCTGGTCCGGCTCGACGGCGCCGACACCGCTCTCCTGCACGCCCTTGACGCCCCTGGACCCGACGCCGTCCGCACCGGCATGCGCGTCCGTGTCCGGTGGGCCGAGGAACGTACCGGCGCCATCACGGACATCGCCTGCTTCGAGCCGTACGACGGTGATGAGAGGGGTCAATCCGTCGACCACAGCGGCGAGTTCGAGAACATGGTCACCGGCATCGTGGCCCCGGCCCGCCTCGACTACGTCTACTCGCCCGGCCGTGCCCAGACCGACTACATCCACGCGCTCTCCGGACAGCGCACGGTCGGCGAACGCTGCCCCTCCTGCCGGAAGGTGTACGTCCCGCCGAGGGGTGCGTGTCCCACATGTGGTGTCGCCACAGCGGAACATGTCGAAGTGGGGCCGCGCGGCACAGTCACCACGTTCTGCATCGTCAACATCAAGGCGAAGAACCTCGACATCGAGGTGCCGTACGTCTACGCGCACATCGCCCTGGACGGCGCCGACCTCGCGCTGCACGGACGGATCGGCGGGATCCCGTACGACCAGGTGCGCATGGGGCTGCGGGTCGAGGCGGTGTGGAGCGAGGGGGGTCGCTATCCGGACCACTACCGGCCGACCGGCGAGCCCGACGCCGACTACGACGCCTACAAGGAGCTGCTGTGATGCCTGGAGCTGCCGCGATGCGTGAGATCGCCGTCGTCGCCTTCGCGCAGACCGACCACCGGCGTACCACCGACGAGCTCTCCGAGGTGGAGATGCTCATGCCGGTCCTGCACGGCGTACTCGAACAGACCGGACTCAAGACCGCCGACATCGACTTCACCTGCTCCGGTTCCAGCGACTATCTCGCGGGCCGCGCCTTCTCCTTCACCCTCGCCCTCGACGGCGTCGGCGCCTGGCCGCCGATCTCCGAGTCGCATGTCGAGATGGACGGCGCCTGGGCGCTCTACGAGGCCTGGACCAAGCTCCTGACCGGTGACGCCGACACCGCGCTCGTCTACTCCTACGGCAAGTCGTCGCCCGGCTCCGTGCGTGATGTGCTGACGCGACAGCTCGACCCGTACTACGTCGCCCCGTTGTGGCCGGACTCCGTCGCCCTCGCCGCCCTCCAGGCCCAGGCCCTCATCGACGCCGGTGACACGGACGAGCCCGCGCTCGCCGCCGTGGCCGCCCGCAGCCGGACCGACGCGAGCGCCAACTCCCATGCGCAGGTGCGGGGTTCGGTGCCGCAGGGGGACTACGTCGTACGGCCGCTGCGTACCGGCGACTGCCCGCCGATCGGGGATGGAGCCGCCGCCGTCATCCTCGCCGCCGGGGACCGGGCCCGCGAACTGTGCGAACGGCCCGCCTGGATCAGGGGCATTGACCACCGCATCGAGGCACACGGCCTGGGCGTACGGGAGTTGACCGACTCGCCGTCCACGCGGCTCGCCGCCGAGAAGGCCGGGGCTTTTGAACGGCCTGTCGACAGCGCCGAGTTGCACGCGCCGTTCACCGCGCAGGAGGTCGTCCTGCGGAAGGCGCTGCGGCTCGGCGACGAGGTGCGGGTCAATCCGTCCGGCGGGGCCCTCGCCGCCAACCCCGTCATGGCCGCCGGGCTCATCCGCATCGGCGAGGCCGCCGCCCGCATCCACCGGGGCGAGTCCGACCGGGCCCTCGCCCACGCCACCTCCGGCCCCTGTCTGCAACAGAACCTGGTCGCCGTACTCGAAGGGGATCCGCGATGAGCAAGGAGCCCGTGGCCGTCGTAGGGATCGGCCAGACCAAGCATGTCGCCGCGCGGCGGGACGTGTCGATCGCGGGGCTTGTCCGGGAGGCGGCTCAACGGGCCCTGGACGACGCCGAGTTGACGTGGGCCGACATCGACGCCGTGGTCATCGGGAAAGCGCCCGACTTCTTCGAGGGCGTCATGATGCCCGAGCTGTATCTCGCCGACGCGCTGGGCGCCGTGGGGAAGCCGATGCTGCGGGTGCACACCGCCGGTTCGGTGGGCGGGTCGACCGCGTTGGTCGCCGCGAACCTCGTCGCGGCCCGGGTGCACGGCACCGTCCTCACCCTCGCCTTCGAGAAGCAGTCCGAGTCGAACGCCATGTGGGGACTGTCCCTGCCGATCCCCTTCCAGCAGCCGCTGCTGGCTGGTGCGGGCGGGTTCTTCGCTCCTCATGTGCGGGCCTACATGCGGCGCACCGGGGCTCCCGACACGGTCGGTTCCCTGGTGGCGTACAAGGACCGGCGCAACGCGCTGAAGAACCCGTACGCCCATCTCCACGAGCACGACATCACCCTGGAGAAGGTCCAGGCCTCGCCGATGCTGTGGGACCCGATCCGCTACTCGGAGACCTGCCCCTCCTCGGACGGCGCCTGCGCGATGGTCCTCACCGACCGGGCGGGCGCGGCCCGCGCACCACGTCCGGCGGCCTGGATGCATGGGGGCGCCATGCGGAGCGAACCCACACTGTTCGCCGGAAAGGACTGTGTGTCGCCGCAGGCCGGGAAGGACTGCGCGGGCGACGTGTACCGGCAGGCGGGGATCGCCGACCCGCGCCGGGACATCGACGCAGTGGAGATGTATGTGCCGTTCTCGTGGTACGAGCCCATGTGGCTGGAGAACCTCGGATTCGCCGAGGAGGGAGAGGGCTGGAAGCTCACCGAGTCGGGGGTGACAGAGCTGGACGGCGACCTTCCCGTGAACATGTCAGGCGGGGTGCTCTCGACCAATCCGATCGGCGCCTCCGGCATGATCCGCTTCGCGGAGGCCGCCCTCCAGGTGCGCGGCCAGGCCGGAGAACACCAGGTGGAAGGGGCCCGACGGGTTCTCGGACACGCCTACGGCGGCGGATCCCAGTTCTTCTCGATGTGGCTCGTGGGCAGTGAACCCCCCGCCTCCTGAAAGGTCCCCCTCACGTGGCCTGTTGGCATCAGAAACCGATCGCTAGGCTGGCCGCGGACGACGAACCGGGAGGAGCACGGACGTGGCCGAGAGCACCATCCAGCAGCACCCGCTTGCGGGCTGGGACAAGCCGGAGCTGGACCTCAGTGACGCCGAGTGGCATTCAGGGAGCCGTGGACTGGGGGATGTCCAGATCGCCTTTGTCGAGGGATTCATCGCGATGCGCAACAGCGGCAGCCCGGAAAGCCCTTCCTTGATCTTCACGCCCGCGGAATGGGGCGCGTTCGTGTCGGGGGCGCGGGAAGGGGAGTTCGACCTGACCTGAAGGGCGTTCCACCTGTTTTTCCGGACACGCGACCTTGAGTGCCCTTCCGGAGCCGACGCCTGAGCCAGGCTGGCCCGGAGGGGAAGGTCCCGTCACACCGGAGGTCAGGAACCCATGAGCATTCTGCCGGTCATCGCGGCGGTCGACGGTTCGGACGACAGCCTGCGCGCCCTGGACTGGGCCCTCGGCGCCGCGCGTGGACGCGGGGCGCCGCTGCGGGTCGTCCATGTGTGGCAGTACGCCGCCGCCTGGACACCGCCCGGCGGCCTGGTCGCCGGACCGCCCGAACCGGACGAGGACCACGTGCTCGCCCAGGTCCGCACCTACCTCGACGGGCGCCCCGACCGACCGGTCATGGAGTACCTCGGGCTACAGGGCGCACCGGGTGCCGTGCTGCCCGAACTCGGCGCCGGCGCACAGCTGTTGGTGCTCGGTTCCCGTGGCCGCGGCGGCTTCGCCAGCCTGCTGCTCGGCTCCAACGGCATGGCCGCCGCCCGCGACGCCGACTGCCCCGTCGTCGTGGTGCCCCGCCCCGGACGTGAAGTCCACGGCGAGACCTCCGCCGAGCCCGGACCCCGGGTGGTCGTCGGCCTGCACGTGGACAGCCCCGACGACACCACCCTCGCCTTCGCCTTCACCGAGGCCGCCCTGCGCGGAGCCCGCCTCCAGGTCGTCGCCGCCTACCCGTGGCCGCCGCAGGCCTGGGCGTCCGCCGGTGAACTCGTCCCGCCGGTCATCGACCAGGACGCCGTCGAGAACGAGACCCGCATCCTCACCGAGGCCCTCCTGGCCCCGCACCGCGAGGACCACCCGGACGTCCGCGTCGAGCCTTACGTCGCACCGGGCGACGCGGCCGGCCACCTCGTCGCCGCCTCCAAGGACGCGGACCTCGTCGTCGTGGGCCGCCACCGCCGACGCCTGCTGGCCCCGGCCCGGCTGATCGGCTCGGTCACCCAGGCGGTCCTGCTGCACGCGGCGAGCCCGGTCGCGGTGGTGCCGCCACAGGCCTTGGAGGAGTGAGATCGCTACGGATCGTGCACCCGGGAAACCTGAACCGCGCACCCGAGAAGACCGAACCGCGCACCGGGGAAAACTGGCCAGTACGCCTTTGTCGACTAACAGGTCGTCACACCCTCGGAAAGCGTACGCTGAGGTCCCTGTAGCTCACGGTATGCGTTCGCTCCCCGCGCGGACGTGCCCGCCGTGGCAGGGGGTATGGGGATGGGACAGTGGAGCGCGCGCGGCAACAGGACACTCTTCGAACGGGAGGGTGAACTCTCCGCCGTGGACGACGCGTTAGGCGAACTCACCGGCCTGCGCACGGACGGCGCCGAGCCGGGACATCGGCCCCGTGGCGCCCTGCTCGCCTTCGCGGGACGGGCCGGCATCGGCAAGACCACCCTCCTCACCGAGGTGCGCCGCCGCGCCACCGCACAGGGTTGCACCGTGCTGTCCGCGCGCGGCGGCGATCAGGAACAGCGCGTCGCCTTCCACGTCGCCCGCCAGCTGCTGCAACCGCAGTTCGCCGGTTCCGCCGACGCCGATCTCCGTACCGCGCTGGGGA
Source organism: Streptomyces sp. NPDC002276 (assembly GCF_053891435.1). Classification (NCBI taxonomy): domain Bacteria; kingdom Bacillati; phylum Actinomycetota; class Actinomycetes; order Kitasatosporales; family Streptomycetaceae; genus Streptomyces; species Streptomyces sp. NPDC002276. Next base: position 231,420 of record NZ_JBSFCQ010000001.1, read on the forward strand.
GTTGGTACGACATCGTCGGCCCCGCCCTCGGTCTGTGCGCCCCCACCGAGGGCTCTCCGCCGGACCAACAGGGCCTGCGCGACGGCCTCGACTGGGTGCTCACCCACCTCGCGGTGAAGCGTGCCCCGATGGTCCTCGTCCTCGACGACGCGCACTGGGCCGACCCCGAATCCCTGGGCTGGCTGGCCGCGTTCGCACCCCGCGCCGAACAACTCCCGCTGCTGGTAGTCGTTGCCTACCGTCCCGACGAACTCCCGGACCACGCCGAGTCGTTCAGGGGACTGCCCGGCCGGGCAGGCGGTCGTCCCCTCGACCTTGAACCGCTCAGCGTCGACGCCGTCGCCGGTCTCGTGCGCGAGACGCTCGGCGAGCACGCCGACGACGCGTTCTGCCGGGAGTGCTGGGCGGTCACCGCCGGGAACCCGTTCGAGACCGTGGAACTCACCGCCAAGATCCACGACCGGGGCCTGACCCCCACCGAGTCCGGGGCCTACCTCCTGCGCGATCTCGCCGCCGCCGTCAAGGGCACCGGCCTCCTCACCCGCCTCGAACGCCTCGGCACCTCGACCGTCCGCTTCGCCTGGGCCTGTGCGGTCCTCGGGACCGAGACCCGTCCGGCGCTCGCCGCGGCCGTCGCCGGACTCGGCCACGAGGAAGCCGCCGACGCCGCCGAGGCGCTGCGCGGCGCACGCATCCTCACCGGCACGCCGACCGTCGCGGGCACCCTCGAATTCGTCCACCCGCTCATCGCCACCGCCGTCTACCGGGCCATCCCCTCCGGCGTCCGCGTGGCCCTGCACGGCCAGGCCGCCTGGTGCGTCATCAACGACGGCCAAGGCCCCTCCGCCGCCGCCCGCCACCTCATGGAGACCCACCCCGACGGCGACAACTGGGTCGTCCAGCAACTCCGCGCGGCAGCAGGCGAAACGCTGCGCGCGGGCGCCCCGGACACGGCCCGCAGCTACCTCGCCCGCGCCCTGCGCGAACCCCCGCCCTTCGACGACCGGGCCGCCGTCCTCTACGAACTGGGCAGCGCCTCCCTGCTCACCGAACCGGCGACCACCGTCAACCATCTGCGGGCCGCCCTCGAAGAGCCGATCAGCGACGCGGGCCTGCGGCAGAACATCGTCTACCGGCTCTCCCAGGTCCTCGCCCACAGCGACCGCCTCGCCGAGGCCTCCGACACCCTCGCCCGCGAGATCCACGTCACCGACGACGCCCGGGTCAAACTCCGCATGCTCTCCGAGCAGTTCATGTGGGACGCCTTCCGCGCCGACGAACCCGACCACCCCTCGCGCTCCCGCCGCCTCACCAAACTCGCCGACCGCCTCAAGGGCCGCGACCTCACCGAGCGGTACATCATCGGCCTGCGCACCTGGGACGCCGTCCTGCGTGGTGAACCCGCACATGTAGCCCTCCACCATGCCGAGCGCGCACTCAATGGTGGCCTCGGCTGGGCGGAGGCCGACCGCGGCTTCGAAGTACCGGTGCTGGTCGCGCTCGCCCACATGTACTGCGACCGGCCCGGCCGCGCGGAGGAACTGTTCGCCACCGGCATCGCCGACTTCGAGCAACAGGGCTGGCGCGGGGCCCACTTGGCCTTCGGCTACACCCTCCTCGGCTACCTCCGCTACCGGCGCGGCCGACTCGCCGAGGCCGAGGACTTCGCCCGCGCGGGACTGCGCCTCGCCGAGCGGGTCGGCCCCGGCACCCCCGTCTACTGGTACGGCACCGGCATCCTCATCGAGGTCCTGCTCGCCCGCGGCCGGGTCGCCGAGGCCGCACAGCTCGCCGAGGACCACGCCTTCGCGGAGCCCTTCCCGGCCGCCGTGGTCTTCCCGGACGCCCAGACCGTGTACGGCGAACTGCTGCTGGCCCGCGGCCTCACCAAGGAAGCCGCCGAGGAACTGGCCTCCGCGGGCCGCCGCCTCGACCCGCGCGGGATCCGTAACCCCGCGTGGTGCCCCTGGCAGCTTCACCTGGCCCGCGCCGAGCGCCACGAGACCCCCGAACGCGCCGTCGCCACCGCCCACGAAGCGGTCGCCCGCGCCCGCCAGTTCGGCACCCCGTCCGCCATCGGCCAGGCCCTGCGCGTCGCCGCCGAGGTCTCCTCCGGCTCGGCCCGCGCCAAGCTCCTTGAGGAGTCCGTCGCCCACCTCGAACGCTCCCCGGCCGCCTACGAGTTGGCGTGCGCACTGGTCGCCCTCGGCACCGAACTCCGCCGCACCGGCCGCTCCAGGGAAGCCGCCGACTACCTCTACCGAGGCCTGGACACGGCCGTCCAGTGCGGCGCCGACGGCCTAGCCGACACCACCCGCTCCGAACTCGCCGCCGCCGGCCTACGCCCCCGCCGCCTCCACAGCCCCGAAACAGACACTCTCACCACCGACGAACGCACAGCGGCAACCCTGGCCGCACACGGCAGCACCGACCACGAGATCGCCGTAGAACTGGACACGGACGAACAGTCGGCAGTACGCCTCCTGTCGTCGGCCTACCAAAAACTGGGCACAGACAGGACAGGCCTAGAAACGGCACTGATCAAACCGACGCAAGGCCGAACCCCCTAGGGGCGCGGGGCTGTGTCGATATGCGGCTCCGCCGCGTGGGCGCGCCCAGCCTCAACGCACCCGCACCCGACAACGAACCCGCACCCAACCACGGCTCCACCGCCGGACGGCACCCCGTACCATGGCCCCATGTCGTTCCTCCGCCGCCGCAGCGCCACCCCCGCCGGCCCCGAATTCGATGTGCTGGCCATGGACCCGGGCGACTGGCCCGGCAACCTCGGCGCCGGTCTGCTGCCCGCCCCCGACGGCACCTGCCAGGGCGTGTTCCTGCGGTACGACCTGTTCGGCGGCCGTGGCCCCGCGATGGTCATCGGAAATCTGCCGGAGGGCTCCCCGGCCCGTGACGTCGCCGAGGACGAGATCCCCTTCGAGGTCGCGCAGCTGCTCCTCGCGCTGGAGAACGACGAGGAGGTGACCGTCGTAGGCACCGAGGACATGCCGGTGATGCAGGGCGACAACCTGCTGATCGTGCGCCGCCTCAAGCTCTCCGAGAGCCGGATCTCCTGCGTCCAGTTCGACCGCAGCGACAACGTCCTGGTCACCATCGCCGCCTGGGACCGCCCCATCACGGACGACCTCTACGCCCTGCTGAAACCGCTCCCGGCGGAACTGTTCCAGCAGGGCTGAGGCCCGGCTACCGGCCCGACCGCGCGACCGTCACATCGGCGGCCCGGACGAACTCCACCCGGTGGCCGTACTGGATCTCGTAGTAGAGATCCTTTCCTACGACGACCTTGTGCGAGTCGGTGGTGAAGGTGACCGCGTAGTAGTACTCACCGGGCACCTTGCCGCCGACCACGTACTTCTGGCCCTTGAGCAGGGTGTACGGCAGCGGGGACACCGCCTGGACGGGCACTCCCGCCGGATAGGCCGAGGCCTCCGGGTAGGCGCGGCCGTACACGGGGACGCTGTCCAGACCGTCCTTCGGCGTGATCACCCAGCCCGCCGCAGCCACCGCTGTCGGGTGCTTCTTCGGGTTCTTGAACCAGGCCTCCTGGCCCAGGTACCAGATCGCGGTCCAGTCGCCGGAACGGTCCGCCACCGCGTACTGCTGACCGGTGGACACCCGCGAGGAGAGGTCGTTGACTCCGGTCGTCGGGGTCGTCCCGAGGCCGATGTCCTTGATCAGGGGGTAGGTCTCGCTGGGTCCGGAGTACAGCCGGACCTCGCTCGAACCGTGCACCGCGCACGGCTGGCCCGCGGTGACGCAGCCCGTGTACACCGGCTGGTTGGTGGTGTAGTCGGGGCGGATCGTCACCAGGCCGCCGTTCTTCTTGGCGGTCTGCTGGAAGGGGTGGCCCAGCAGGGCGAAGTAGTGCGCCCAGTCCCAGTACGGGCCCGGGTCCGTGTGCATCCCGGGGACGGTGGAGGTGGTCGGCCCGGGCACGTTGTCGTGACCGAGGATGTGCTGCCGGTCCAGCGGGATGCCGTACTTCTTCGTCAGGTACTTCACCAGACGGGCCGACGAGCGGTACATCGCCTCCGTGTACCAGGAGTCCGGCGCGGCGAGGAAGCCCTCGTGCTCGATGCCGATCGACTTGGCGTTGATGTACCAGTTGCCCGCGTGCCAGGCCACGTCCTTGGCCTTCACATGCTGGGCGATCAGACCGTCACTGGAGCGGATCGTGTAGTTCCACGACACATAGGTGGGGTCCTGGACCAGGTTCAGGACACCCTCCCACTGGCCTTCGGTGTCATGGATGACGATGTACTTGATGCCCTGCGACGCGGGCCGGTCGCCCAGGTCGTGGTTGCCGTAGTCGTTGTCCCCGAACTGGGAGTACGGCGCCGGGATCCACTCGCAGGACACCTTCTTCGGGCACTCCGTGCCGTCGGCCGAGACGGTGCGCAGTCCGGTCTCCGCCAACTGCGCGGTGTCGGGGGCGAGTTCGGGCTGCGCGGCCAGGACTACCTGCTGCCCGGCGTCCGTGGTGCGCTGCTCGCCGGTGTGGATGACGTCGTAGACATCGTTGGCATAGGCGGCGGCCGTCGCCGTGTCGTCCGCGCCCGAGAAGCGCGCGATCGCGCCGTACCACTCGGCGGGGTCCGCGCTCAGCGGCTCGCCCAGGCCCTTCTGCGCGTCGGCCAGCAGCGCGGCGCCTCCCGCCACATTCGCGGCCTCGTCGCCGCGCAGGTCGGCGGCCGGAAGCCCGGTCAGTTCGGCCGCCTTCGTCAACGTCCTCAGCCGGGCCGGGAGTTGGGAGTTCGCCGGGAGCTGCGCGGTGGGATGCAGGGCCGGGCGGGCGCTGTCGCCGCGGGCGTCCTCGGTGCCTTCGCTCAGGTGCTCCGTGGCGGCGAGAGCGGTGCGCGCGTCCGTGAGGTGCATCGGGCCGTAGCCGCCGGTCACGCTCGGCGCTCCGCCGTGGGTGTCCCAGCGGGACTGGAGGTAGGAGACGGCCAGCAGCACCGTCTGCGGCACGTGGTACTCGGCGGACGCCGACGCGAACGCCCGCTGGAGGGTGGAGGCGGCGGACCCGCTGGTGTTCTCCGCGGGGGCCGCGCCCAGCAGGGGCAGCAGCAGGGCGGCGGTGGCGAGCGCGCCGACGGTTCTCCGCGCGCGTCTGTGCCCGGGAGTGCGGGTGGGGTCGGTCGAGGATCCTCGCAATGCAGCCTCCTGGGACGGTGGGGGTGTGACGATCCGTTCGGGGCCGGGCGTGCGTCAGTGGTACCGGCTGGCCGACGATCCGTCAATCATGCCCAGAGGGAGGTGATTTCCCTTGTCACCAGGGGATACGAGGAGTTTCGTGGCGGCGGCTCCCGGGCCTGCGAGGCGTCAGTGGACTACACCAATGGTGGAGTCATGGGGAGGGGAAGCACGAAGGTCCGCGGTGCGCCGATGCAGGGCGCACCGCGGACCTTCGCCCCCGTCAGCGAGTGCCGACCGCCGCACGCACGGCCCGGCGGGCCAACTGGCAGTCGTCGTGCAGCCGCCGCAGCAGCAGCCGTTGTTCCTCGCCGGACGGTGCGGCACCCGGGTGGGCAGCTCCCGGTGCCGTCGGGGTCGTGTCGTGCATCGAACGCTGCACGGCCATCTCGTAGGTACGGATCTCCCGGGTCAGCACCAGCATCAGGTTCACCAGGAACGCGTCCCGCGACGCCGGTCCCGCCGACTGCGCGATCTGGCTGATCTGCCGCCGGGCCACCGGCGCGTCGCCGAGGACCGCCCACAGCGTGGCGAGGTCGTAGCCCGGCAGGTACCAGCCCGCGTGCTCCCAGTCCACCAGCACTGGACCGGCCGGTGAGAGCAGGATGTTGGACAGCAGGGCGTCACCGTGGCAGAACTGGCCCATGCCTTGCCGACCGGCCGAGTGCGCGATGCCGTGCAACAGCTTCTGAAGGTCTCCCATGTCCCGGTCGGTGAGCAGCCCCAGCTCGTGAAAGCGCGAGATCCGGGCCGCGTAGTCCAGCGGGGCGTCGAAGGTGCCCGCCGGGGGGCGCCACGCGTTGAGCCGGCAGATCGCGCCGAGTGCCGCCCTGATGTCCGCCCGCGGCGGGGCCTCCGCCGGGTGCCGGTGCAGCGCGGCCACCCGGCCCGGCATCCGCTCGATGACGAGCGTGCAGTTGTCCGGGTCCGCCGCGATCAGCCGCGGCACCCGCACCGGGGGGCGGTGCCGGACGAACGAGCGGTATGCCGCTATCTCGTGCCGGATCCGCTCGGCCCACGCGGGGGAGTGGTCCAGTAAACACTTCGCTACGGCCGTGCTGCGTCCGGTCGTTCCGACCAGGAGCACGGAGCGCCCGTTGCGGCGTAGCACCTGCACCGGAGCGAACTCCGGGCAGATCCGGTGCACCGACGCGATCGCCGTACGCAGCTGGGCGCCCTGAGGGCCGGACAAGTCGAGTCTCCCGCTGAGCGGTTGAGTGCCGAGCCCCGGAACGCGCCGCGGCCTGCCCGCACCGAGCACGGGGCCGGCCGCCGGGCGCGCCGGGTCGAGGTAGGGGCCGCCGGCGCCCGGGCGGGGGTGCAGCGACCGGGGCGGGGCGGACACGGAGGACGATGCTGTGTACATGGGAGAGACAGATCCCTTCGTGTGCCTGCAGTGCCTGTCCAAGCAAGCGCGCTCCCGGCCCGGTTCCGTGGGTGCACCCTGGGGAGTGTTCCTCGGTGACCGGGTCGGGGTGGCGCGTTCCTACCTGACACCGGATGCGCACTGGCACACCATCTGGCGAACCCTGGCGAACCCTGGCGAATAGTCGCCCGGCACAGCGCACCGGGCTATGTTCAAGTCAGCCGAGAACCTGGGGGCTTGACGTGAACGGACAACCCAACTCCCGTCTCTCGGACCTGTTCGGCCTGGCCGGCTGGTCCAAGGGCGAACTCGCGCGGCTGGTCAACCGGCAGGCGGCGGCCATGGGCCACCCCCAGCTCTCGACCGACACCTCGCGGGTACGGCGTTGGATCGACATGGGAGAGATCCCGCGCGATCCGGTGCCGCGGGTGCTGGCGGCTCTGTTCACCGAGCGTCTCGGCCGTGTCGTGACCATCGAGGACCTCGGTCTGGTCCGGCACGGGCGTACGGGGAAACGGCCCGACGACGGGAGTGTGGAACATCCCGACGGTGTGCCGTGGGCGCCCGAACGGACTGCTGCGGTCCTCACCGAATTCACGGGAATGGACCTCATGCTCAACCGACGCGGCTTGGTGGGCGCGGGCGCCGCGCTCGCCGCAGGCTCCGCACTCAGCAGCGCCATGTACACATGGCTGCACTCCGATCCGACTCTTTCCGCCGACGCTCCCCGGTTCGACGATCCCCTGCACGCCGACCCCGCTGGGTTCGACCGCTATGAGGCCGCCCCCATCGGGTCGCAGGAGATCGAGGAACTGGAGGAGTCCGTCCAGGTGTTCCGAGCCTGGGACGCGGCCCGCGGCGGCGGGCTCCAGCGCAAGGCCGTGGTGGGACAGCTCAACGAGGTGGGCGGCATGCTCGCCTACCGGCACCCCGCCGATCTACAGCGTCGTCTGTGGGGCGTCGCCGCCAATCTCGCCGTGCTCGCGGGCTGGATGTCGCACGACGTCGGTCTGGAGCCCACGGCCCAGAAGTACTTCGTCATCGCCGCCCACGCGGCCCGTGAGGGCGGCGACCGGCCCCGTGCGGGGGAGGCGCTCTCCCGGGCGGCTCGCCAGATGGTGCACCTCGGCCGGCCCGACGACGCGCTCGATCTCATGAAACTCGCCAAGACCGGTTCCGGCGACCAAGTACTGCCCCGTACCCGGGCGATGCTCTACACCATCGAGGCCTGGGCACAGGCATCGATGGGCAAGGGCCAGGCCATGCGCCGCACCCTCGGCCAGGCGGAGGATCTCTTCGTCTCCGACCGCGGCGACGTACCGCCCCCCAGCTGGATGCAGACGTTCAAGGAGGAGGACCTCTACGGCATGCAGGCCCTGGCCTACCGCACACTGGCCGAGCACGAGCCGGGAGCGGCCGTGCACGCCCAGTACTTCGCGGAGAAGGCGCTGGCGCTGCGGGTCGACGGACGGCAGCGGTCGAAGATCTTCGACTTCCTGTCGATGGCCTCCGCCTGCTTCATCGCGGACGACCCCGAACAGGCCGACAGGTACGCGCGGTTGGCCCTGGCGTCGATGGGATCGAACTCCTCCCACCGCACCTGGGACCGGCTGCGCGAGATGTACCGGCTCACCGCCCAGTACTCCAACTACCCGAAGATCCACCAACTGCGGGAGGAGATCAAGCTCGCGCTGCCGAAGACACCGCCGAGGAGCGCGAGGACCAGGTACGGCAACAGCGCCCAGGCGTAGGTGATCTGGATGCCCTAGCCGATCCTGGCGACCAGCACGCAGGCGTCGTCCTCGCGCGCGGAGTCGCCGAACTCCTCCACGACCGTCCGTACGCAGTCCTGTGCGGTGCGCGCCCCGCCGAACCGCGGGGCCAGGTCGAGGAGTTGGTCGACGGCTGCCGCTCCGCTGTGTCCGGGCACCAGTCCGTCCGTGTGCAGCACGAGCACGTCGCCCGCTTCTAGGATCTCCTCGGCCTGTCCGTAGGAAGCTCCCGAGGTGGCGCCGAGCAGGACGCCGTCCGGTGCGCTCAGCACGCGCCCCGTCCCGCCGCGGAACAGCAGCGGGGCGGGGTGTCCTGCCTGCGCCCAGGTCAGGGTGCGGGTCTCGGGCCGGTACCGGCAGCACACCGCGCTGCCCAGGGCCGGTTGCACGGTGGCGTCCAGTAACTGGTTGAGCCAGGACATCAGTTGGCCGGGCTCGGTGCCCGCCATCGCCATCCCGCGCAGGGCACCGAGCAGCATCGCCATGCCCGAGGTGACGGCCACACCGTGTCCGGTGAGGTCGCCGACGCTCAACAGGGTGGCACCGTCGGAGAGTTGGAGCGCGTCGTACCAGTCGCCGCCGATCAGCGCGTTCGTCGAGGAGGGCAGATAACGGGCGGCCAGGTCCAGCGTCTCCGGGCCCTGGTGCGGGAGCCGCAGGGTGCCGCGCCACGGCGGCAGCACGGCCTCCTGCAACTCGACCGCGAGCCGGCGCTCGGTCTGCGCGTGGTGCCGGTGGCGCTGTAGCGAGTCACGGGTCTCGCTCACCGTCCGCTGGCTGCGCCGCAGTTCGCTGACGTCCCGCAGTACGGCCCACATCGAGGCGGTGCCACCGTCGGCGTCGAGCACGGGCTCGCCCATCATGTGCACGGTCCGTACGCCGCCGTCGGGCCGTACGACGCGGAACTCGCCGTCGATGGGTTTGGCGTCGACCAGGCAGTCCGTGACCATCGCGGTCAGACTCGGCCGGTCCTCGTCCAGGACCAGGGACGGCAGTTCGTCGAGGGTGAGCGGGGGAGCTGCCGGATCACGGCCGAGGATCTGGTACAGCTCCCCGGACCAACTCACCGCGTCCGTCAGCAGGTTCCACTCGGCACTGCCGACCCGGCTGAGCAGCGAGTCGGATCGGGGCGCCTCCGGTACGGCGGTTGGCGCGAGCGGTGCCTCGACGGCCGTCGGTACGGGCGGCGGGCCGTCCCGCAACTGGGCCAAGTGCTCGTCGACGTCGTTGAGTTGATGCAGGGCCAGATCGCACAGGGCCCGCTGCCACCGCTCCCGGGGATCCGAACCGTCGTGCTGGGCGTCCCGCCGTACGGCGTCCACGTCGCCCATGAGCCGCCGGGCCTGCGATATCAGCGCGTCGACCGAGCCGCGCGCGGGCGGCTGGGCGGCTGGGCGGTCCGCAGAGAGATGGGACGGCATGACGCACTCCGATGCGGGGACGGTTCGACCAAGGCGGATGGAGGGACCGGTTACGACTGTCGCACAGCCCGCGACGCCCTGTAAGGGATTTGGCAACACCCGATCCGGTGGTGCTTCTGGCATATGCCAGCGTCTTCACGGGCGTGATGTGCCGTGCTCGTGGCGCAGCTGTCCCGGTGGGGCAAGTCGTAGACGCCGTACGCGAGTTGAGGGATTGGATACCCCCTCGGGTCGACATTCAACCAGCTGTTCTACGGCCTGGTGTTCGCATGTGGCGCCGACGCCCGGCGTGAGGCCGAAAAGTGTTGCTCAGGTGAGTGATCCGCAGTGCGGAACAGTCATTTTTGGCCGTTGCTTTGTTATAGCCATGACAATTCTGTGGGTGTGATGCCACTCTGCTGTGCACCACGCTCACCGAGCGTTCACTTGCTCCTCACTCTTCCTCCTCACACCCGCGCGCCGCCGGACGGCCGTACCCCGGCCCGACCCGCTCTCCAGGACTCCACCGAGTCCGACCACCCCACATAAGGAGAACGCCTTGACCCGGCATGACCGTTATTCGCACCACCCCAGATACACCGCCGCCCTCGTGCTCACCGCGGTCGGCACCCTGCTGGCCGCCGGTATGCAGACCGGCGCCGCCTCCGCCGTTCCCGGCGGCCGCCCCACCCCCGCGAAGATCCTGGCCGCCCCAAGGGCCGGAGCGGCCCCGGCCGCGCTGTCCCCGGCGAAGCACGCCGCCCTCCTCAAGAGCGCGGGCGCGGCGGTGCGGAACACGGCGAAGACCCTTGGCCTCGGGGCCAAGGAGAAGCTCGTCGTCAAGGACGTCACCCAGGACGCCGACGGCACCACCCACACCCGCTACGAGCGGACGTACGACGGACTGCCCGTCCTCGGCGGCGACCTGGTCGTCCACGCGAAGAGTGGCCGCCTCACGGTGACGAAGGCCGCGAAGGCCGACCTGAAGCTGGCGGACATCACCCCGAACGTGACGTCGGCGACGGTGAAGGCCAAGGCGCTGGTGGCCGCGGCCAAGAAGGGCGGCGAGGAGGCCAAGCTCGACGGCGCCCCGCGACTCGTCGTCTGGGCCGCCGGAGCCAAGCCCGTCCTCGCCTGGGAAGCGGTCGTCGGCGGCTTCCAGGACGACGGGACCCCCAGCGAACTCCACGTGATCACCGACGCGGACTCGGGCAAGGCCGTCTTCCAGTACCAGGGCATCGAAACGGGCACTGGCACCGGCCAGTTCAACGGAACCGTCCCGCTCAGCACCACGCTCGACCCGGCGACCTCGACCTACCAGCTCGTCGACGGCGACCGCGCCGGACACAAGACCTACGACCTGAACCAGGGCACCTCCGGCACCGGCACACTGTTTACGGATGACAACGATGTCTGGGGTGACGGCACCGCGACCAACCGTCAGACCGCGGGCGTGGACGTCGCGTTCGGCGCCGCGGCCACCTGGGACTACTACAAGGACGTTTTCGGCCGCAACGGCATACGCAACGACGGCGTGGCCGCCTACAGCCGGGCCCACTACGGCAACAGCTACGTCAACGCCTTCTGGTCCGACACCTGCTTCTGCATGACCTACGGCGACGGCTCGGGCAACACCCACCCGCTGACCGCGCTGGACGTGGCCGCGCACGAGATGACCCACGGCGTGACTGCGGCGACTGCCGGCCTCACCTACTCCGGTGAGTCGGGCGGCCTCAACGAGGCGACTTCCGACATCTTCGCCGCCGCCGTCGAGTTCCACGAGAACCTGCCCGCCGACGTCCCCGACTACCTCGTCGGCGAGAAGATCGACATCAACGGCAACGGCACACCGCTGCGGTACATGGACAAGCCCTCCAAGGACGGTTCGTCCCGCGACTACTGGAGCTCGACGCTCGGCAGCGTCGACGTCCACTACTCCTCGGGCCCGGCGAACCACCTCTTCTACCTGCTGTCCGAGGGCAGCGGCGCGAAGACCGTCAACGGCGTCTCCTACGACAGCCCGACCTACGACGGCGTGCCCGTCGCCGGCATCGGCATCGACAACGCCCAGAAGGTCTGGTATCGGGCGCTCACCACGTACATGACCTCGTCCACCAACTACGCCGGCGCCCGCACCGCGACGCTCCAGGCGGCGGCGGACCTCTTCGGCGCGTACAGCCCGACGTACCTCGCCGTGGCCGACGCGTGGGCTGCGATCAACGTCGGCAGCCGGATCGCGCTCGGCGTCAACCTGGCCCCGATCTCCGCCCAGATCAGCGGAGTCGGACAGTCCGTGTCCCTCCAGGCAAGCGCGTACACCACCAACTCCGGTGCGGGGCTGACCTATTCGGCCACGGGACTGCCGGACGGACTCTCCATCGACAGCACCGGTCTGATCTCCGGTATCCCGACTACCCTCGGCAGCAGTGACGTCACGGTGACCGTCACCGACGACACGGGCGCGTCCGCCACCACCTCCTTCACCTGGCGGGTGGCGAACATCTACGCCAGCAGCACCCGGGTGGACATCCCCGACAACGCCGCCGCCGTGGAGTCCCCGATCACGGTCACCGGCCGCGACGGCAACGCCTCGGCCACCACCCAGGTCTACGTCAAGATCGTCCATACCTACCGGGGCGACCTGACCGTCGACCTCGTCGGCCCGAACGGTACGGTCTACTCCCTGCTGAACCGGGCCGGCGGCTCCGCCGACAACGTCGACCAGACCTTCACCGTCGACGCCTCCGCCCAACCGGTCAACGGCACCTGGAAGTTGCGGGTCCAGGACCACGCGGCGATCGACGTCGGCTACATCGAGCAGTGGCAGCTGACCCCCTGATGCACCGCCCGTGTGACTGACCGTCCATGACGGTCCCGGCCGCGCCCGCACCAGGTGGGCGCGGCCGGAGCCGTCACCCGTGCGTCGTAGATTGTGTCCATGATCGAGGAGACAGCGCCCGAGCGGTTACAGCGCTCGGGCACCCGACGCAGGCATGCCGCGCGGAAGCAGACGGAGGGCGGGGGCGGACTGCTGCGTTCGTCCGCGCTGATGGCGGCGGGAACCCTGGTCTCGCGCGCAACAGGCCTGATACGCCAGGTACTTCAGGCCGCGGCCTTGGGCACCGGACTGCTGGCCACCACCTACAACCAGGCCAACACGGTGCCGACGAGCCTGTACTTCCTGTTGATCGGCGGTGCCCTGAACTCCGTCCTGGTACCCCAGTTGGTCCGGGCCAGGACCGAACACCCCGACGGCGGGGCGGCGTTCGAGCAGCGACTGGTCACCCTCGTGCTGTGCGTCCTGGGCGTCGGCACCGCGCTGGCCACCTGGGCCGCCCCCGAGATCATCAGCGTCTACCAGCACGACACCCCCGCCACGCACGACGCGTTCCGCCTGACCGTCGTCTTCGCCCGGTGCCTGCTTCCGCAGATCTTCCTCTACGGCGTCTTCAGCATCTTCGGCCAAGTCCTCAACGCCCGGAACCGGTTCGGCGCGATGATGTGGACCCCGGTCCTCAACAACATCGTCCTGATTGCCATGTTCGGCCTCTACCTGGGCCTGCTGACCGTGCCGGAACAGGTGTCGGACATCACGGGCGCCCAGGTCCGGCTGCTCGGCATCGGCACCACACTCGCCCTCGCCGTCCAGGCACTCGCCCTGATTCCCTATGCGATGGCGGCCGGGTTCCGGTTCAGACCGCGCTTCGACTGGCGCGGCACCGGGCTCCGCAAAAGCGTCAACGCGGCCCGCTGGACACTGCTGTTCGTGCTGACCAACCTGGCGGCGAGCACGGTGGTGACCCGTCTGGCCTCCGCCGCCGACGCGGCCCGGCCCCGCGACGGCGTCGGCTACACCGCCTACAGCTACGCCCAGCAGATCTGGATGCTGCCCCAGTCGATCGTCACCGTCTCCCTGGTGACCGCGCTGCTCCCGCGCATGAGCCGGGCGGCGACCGAGCACCGCCTCGACGACCTGCGCGCCGATCTGTCCCGTGCCCTGCGGGTCAGCGGTGTCGTCATCGTCCCCGCCGCCTTCTTCTTCCTCGCCTTCGGCCCGCAGACGGCCCAACTCCTCTTCGCCCACGGCTCCGCCGACGCCACGGCCACCGTCCCGTTGGGCCACATGCTTCAGGCCTTCGGCCTCGGACTGATCCCCTTCTCCGCCCAATACCTCCTGCTGCGCGGCTTCTACGCCTTCGAGGACACCCGAACGCCGTTCCGGATGGCCGTGTTGATCTCGGGCGTCAACATCGCGCTGGCCGTGGCCTGCCACTTCCTGCTGCCCGCGCGCTGGGCGGTCACCGGAATGGCCGGCGCCTACGCCGTGTCGTACGGGATCGGTCTGCTGCTGACCGCGCTGCGCCTGCGGCGCCGTACGGCGGGACTGCTCGACGGGCGGCGGATCTGTCGCACCTACGCGAAACTGACCGTGGCCGCCACCGCCGCCGGAGGTGCCGGGTGGCTCCTCGCCCGGGTCTGCAACCAGGGCCTGGTTGCGGGCAGTTGGGCACCGGCGCTCTCGCTGGCGGCGGGCGGTACGGCGATGGCCGTGCTGTTCCTGCTCCTGGCCCGGCTGCTGCGGATAGGGGAGTTGCGGAGCCTGCCCGGACTGGGGTGAGCGTCGGGCACCGGCCTGCGTGGACTGACGATGTCGGTCTCGTTGCAGTCGACGAAGTAGCGACCGCCGACGCCCTCCAGCAGGGGTGAGGTGGCGAGGAGCGCGGACGTGCAACGGGCCCTGCCAGGCGGCGGCGAAGGCCGTGACGGAGGCGAGGTCCGTCAGGTCGAGCCGCTCCACGTGAACGCCCTCGTTGCCGGTCGTCGCGGTGATGTCCTTGGCCACCCGCTCGCCCGTCGCCAAGTCCCTTACGGCGAGGGTTACTTCGGCTCCCGTGGCGGCCAGCGCGCGGGCCGTCTCCGCGCCGATGCCGGAGGAGCCGCCGGTGACCACGGCACGGCGGCCGGTCAGATCGATCCCGTCCACGACGTCATCGGCGGTGCCGGCGAAGCCCAAGGGGGTGGTGAGGGCAGCCATGCGTGAACTCCTTGCTGTGCGGCGCTGGTTGTGCCGTGCTGCGCCGTGATCAGGGGGTGAGCTTCAGGTCCTGCTCGACCAGCGGTTTGCCGGAGTGCCAGTCCAGGGCGGCGCCGAAGCGCACCAACTCGCCGTAGTGCGTGGGATCGACGTGTTCCGTGAAGACGAGGTCGAGCACGGCGTTCGCGGCCTCGGCGGGGGACTTGGCCTGGCTGAAGTCGTCGAACCAGGGGCGGGAGGTGGCCGTGTCGACCATGCCGGGGCACACGGACGCGACCAGGGTGTCGCTCGCGAGGTCGTCCTGGCGGCGTTCCGCGGCGACCGCGCGGACGGCGGCGACCTGGGCCACCTTCGAGGGCACGTTCAGCCAGAGCGGCCAGCCCGCCTCGGCCGTGGTGCGGTGGTGGACGGCGCTGCGCCAGGACTCGACGGCGTACTCGACCTGGTCCAGGCTCGCGCCGTCGAACAGGTCGTGCAGCGCGAGGTCGAGATGGCCGAGGGTGCCGAGGCTGCTGGCGACGACGAGGAACCGGCCGCCGGGGCGCAGGATCGGGCCGAAGGAGCGCAGCATCGCGTGGGTGGCGGTGTTGGAGACGTCGATGAACTCGTCGGCGCGCTCGGACTGCGACTCCCCGGGGAGCATCCGGGCCACGGCGTTGGAGATCACGATGTCGACGCCGCCGTAGCGCTGCCGGAGGTCGTCGGCGAGGTGGGCGATGGCGTCGGTGTCGGTGACGTCGAGGACCCGGCCCTCCACCCGGCCGCGCGTGCCGGGCAGGCTCGCGACCTCGCGGGCCGCGTTGGTGACCCGGCGCTCGTCGCGGCCGGTGAGCAGGACGGTGTCGTCGGGGCCCATGCGGGCCGCCAGTCCCTCGACTAGGGCGCGGCCGAGTCCCTGGTTGGCGCCCGTGACGAGGGCGATGCGTGGAGCGTTCATGGCTCCACGGTAGGAACGATCACCTCCATGCGTCCAACGAAAGTTGCGCACCACTAGTATGCGTAATCGTCATGGACTTCACGGATGTGTCACTCACCGCCCTGCGCGTCTTCCGCGCGGTCGCCGAGCAGGGGACCTTCACAGCCGCCGCCGTATCGCTGGGATACACCCAGTCGGCGGTGTCCCGGCAGATCGCCGCGCTCGAACGGGTCGCGGGCGCGGAACTCCTGGAACGGCGACGCGACGGCGTACGGCTGACCCCGGCCGGTCGCATCGTCATGCGCAGGGCGACGGTCGTGCTCGACGAGATCGACACCGCCGCCCGCGAACTGTCCGGGCTGCCCACCGAGGGCGCGACCGTCCGGCTGGGCTGGCTGCCCAGCGCCGGAGCGGCCCTGCTGCCCCGCGTCCTGCTCGCCCTGCGTCGCAGCGACCCGGACCTGAACGTGGTCAGCCGGGAGGGCGGCACCCCGGCCCTGGTGCGTGCCCTGCGGGCCGGCAGCCTCGATCTGGCGCTGCTCGCGTCGGCGCCCCCGTTCCGGCCGCCGGACACCGAATCGCCCCCGCTGGTCCTGCGCACCCTCGCCGAGCGCCCGCTGTACCTCGCGGTGCCCGCCACCCATCCGCTGGCCCGCGCCGAGTTCGTCGACGTGGCCGATCTGCGCGGGCAGCGCTGGATCGCCGGGTCCTCCTCCGGCGAGGACCGCCTCATGGGCGTATGGCCCGGCCTCGACGAACGGCCCGAGATCGCCCACACCGCCCGAGACTGGCTGGCCAAGCTCCAACTCGTCGCGGCGGGCTGCGGGTTGACGACCGTGTCCGCGTCCCTGGCTCCTGCCGTTCCGCCGGGCGTACGCGTCCTGCCGGTGCGCGGCGGACCCCAGGAGCAGCGCCGTCTCCTGCTGGCCCGGCTACCGGGGACGCCCACCGAGGCGGTCACCCGGGTGGCGGCTGCCTTGCGTGCCGCCGCGCTCGACGGAGGGAGCGATTCCTCGACTGTGTGACGCAGGTCACATGAATTCATTCGGGGTTCCGCGTAATGCGAACGGCACCTACGAGGTCGTACAGGCACACGGCAATCCGGCCGACCTCTCACCCGTAGCGGAGACCGACCATGGACATCACCCTCGAACAGCCCACCCGAGCCCGGCTGATCACCGCCGACGACACCGAGATCCCCGTGTCGGCCACGCTCCGCTATCTCGCCTCGGACCCACTGGCCGTGCACCTCGACTTCCCACCCGAGGTGTCCCTCGACGGTGACACGGTCACCTGGACCTTCGCCCGGGCGCTGCTGGAGGAGGGGCTGCGGCGGCCGGCCGGCAGCGGGGACGTGCACCTGTGGCCGTGCGGCCTGGCCCGTACGGTCCTGGAGTTCCACTCGCCGTTCGGACTCGCCCTGCTCCACTTCCACACCCCGGCGCTGCGCCGCTTCCTGCTGCGGACGTACGACGTGGTGGCCACCGGGCAGGAGGACATGGACGCGGTCGTCGACCGGGGGCTGAGCGCCCTGTTCGGAAGTGTCTGAGGGCAATTCGACGCCAGGGCAGCGGCTTTGACTTTTGTTCACCTCCATCTCACCGTCCGGGTATGGACCTTGGCGATCACCCCGTGCACCCTTGCGCGCGGTGTGCCGCTCGGGCACGCCTGTGACGAGGGCGGAGCGCATGACACCGATCAGCCGAAGAGGCTTCGTGGGGCTCGGTGCGACCGTGGCGGCGGGCATGGCGACGGGCACCGGCGTACGACCCGCGATCGCCGCGCAGCAGACGCAGGCGGCGACCGGAACGATCTCGGACGTGAAACACGTGGTGATCCTCATGCAGGAGAACCGCAGCTTCGACCACTACTTCGGGCGCCTCAAGGGAGTTCGCGGCTTCGACGACCGCAGCGGCATCACCCTGAGCGGCGGCTACCCGGTCTTCAACCAGCCCAATGGCAGCGGCCGTCAGTACCCGTGGAAGCTCAGTGCCACCCCGGCCGCGGGCGGCAAGGACGGCGAGACCCTCGCCCAGTGCAACGGCGACCTCCCGCACTCCTGGTCCTCACAGCACTCCGCGTGGAACAAGGGCCGCCTCGACAACTGGGTCTCCGGCGTCGGCAACGTCCGCTCGCTCGGCTACCTCGACCGCGCCGACATCCCCTTCCACTACGCGCTCGCCGACAACTACACGATCTGCGACGCCTACTTCTGCTCCACCCTCAGCGCGACCGGCCCCAACCGCACCTACCTGTGGAGCGGCAAGGTCGACTCCTCCAGCTACGACGGCGGTGACGAGTCCGGCCTGACCTGGCAGAACTACGCCGAGGCACTCCAGAACGCCGGAGTGACCTGGAAGGTCTACCAGAACGCGGCCGACAACTACGGCGACAACGCCTGCGCCTACTTCAAGAACTTCGCCAACTCCAAGGCAGGCAGCCCCCTTTACGACCGAGGCATGTCCTCCGTCCCGGCCGCCACCGGCTCGACCCCCGACGACATCGCCGCCGCCATCAAGGCCGACGTCCTCGCGGGCACCCTCCCGCAGGTCTCCTGGGTCGTCCCCAACCAGGCCTTCTCCGAGCACCCCTACGCCCCGCCCGGCGACGGCGCGCACTTCATCGGCCTCGTCTACCAGGCCCTCGCCGCCGACCCGGACGTCCTCGACTCGACCGTCCTGTTCCTCAACTACGACGAGAACGACGGCTACTTCGACCACGTCCCGCCACCGGCCCCGCCCGCCGGCACGGACGGCGAGTTCCTCAACGGCGTCCCGTACGGCTTCGGCTTCCGTGTCCCGATGATCGTCATCTCGCCCTGGACACGCGGCGGTTGGGTCTCCTCGGAGGTCTTCGAGCACACCTCGGTCCTGCGCTTCCTGGAGACCTGGACCACGTCCCTCGGCAAGCCTGCCGCCTGCCCCAACATCAGCACCTGGCGCCGCAAGGTCAGCGGCGACCTGACCGGCGTCTTCGACTTCGCCAACCCGGTCCACGGCGTGGTGTCCCTGCCCGCGACCAGCGTCATCGGGCTCTCCACCTGCGGTCCGCTGCCCAACCCGGTGCCGACGAACAACGCCCTGCCCACGCAGGAGACCGGCACCCGGCCCGCCCGCGCGCTGCCCTACCAGCCCAACGGGTACCTCGACCACCTGGAGTTCGGGTCGAGCGGCAAGATCCTCGCCTGGTTCGCCATGGCCAACCAGGGCGGCGCCGCCAAGAGCGCCGCCCATCTCTCCATCCACCCCAACGCCTACCGCGACACCACGCCGTGGCAGTACACGATCGACCCGGGCGGCACCGCCTCCGACTACTTCAACATCGGTACGGGCTACGGCAGCGGCAAGTACGACCTCTCCATGGTCGGCCCCAACCGCTTCCTGCGCCGCTTCCAGGGCGACGCCACGAAGGCGGGCAAGTCCGTTGAGGTGAGCACCCGTTACGCGGTCGAGTCGGGCACCGGCAAGCTCGCGATCTACTTCAAGATGACCAACTCGGGCTCCGCGCCGGTGAAGTTCACCATCACCTCCAACCACTACCGCACCGACGGGCCGTGGACGTACACGGTCGCCGCAGGTGCGTCCACGGAGGACTTCTTCAACGCCGTTGCGAACCAAGGCGGTTGGTACGACTTCACGGTCACCGTCGACTCCGACGCGACCTGGTCGCGCCGGTTCACCGGACACCTGGAGTCTGGCGCGGCCAGCGTCAGCGGCTGACGTCGGCGTACAACTCCGGGCGCGGGGCGAGCTCCACGGCCACCCGGCCGCCGCTCTCCAGCGCCCGGACCCCGGCCTCGGCGACCACGGAGGACGCGTAGCCGTCCCAGACGCTCGGGCCGGTGACCCGGCCCTGCCGGGTGGCGTCCACCCAGGACTGCACCTCACGGTCGTAGGCGTCCGCGAACCGCACGAGATAGTCCAGCGGTACGTCTTCGTGCGCGCTGCTGTGCGTGGTGACGACCATCGTGTGGTCCTCGCCGATCCGGGCGCTGCCCGCCTCGCACACGGCCTCGCAGCGCACCTGGTAGCCGAAGCCGGAGTTGACGAAGACCTCGACGTCGACCAGGGCGCCCCCGTCGGTCTCGAAGAGCACGAGCTGCGGGTCGATCAGCCCCTCCGGGGCGTTCGCCGACGAGCGCGGGCTGAGCACCGTCACCGCCGTGAGTTCCTGACCGAGCAGCCAGCGGGCCGCGTCGATCTCGTGCGAGACGGAGCTGTCGATGAGCATCGCCGAGGTGAAGTAGGGCGGCGAGGACACATTGCGGTGGGTGCAGTGCAGCATCAGCGGGCGCCCCAACTGGCCAGTGTCCAGCAGGGACTTGAGACGCTGATACTCCGCGTCGTAGCGCCGCATGAACCCGATCTGCGCCAGCCGCCGCCCGAGTCGCGCCTCCGCCTCCACCACCCGGAGCGCTCCGGTGGAGTCGGGAACCATGGGCTTCTCGCACAGCACCGGCAGCCCGCGCGCGAAGGCCGCGAGCAGCGCCTCCTCGTGTGCGGGACCCGGCGAGGCGATGAGCACGGCCTCGACCCCGGGGGCGTCGAGCGCGGCCACGGCGTCCTCGTGCACCGTGACCGCGTCCAGACCGGCCGCCGCCTCCTTGGCACGTTCGGTGTCCGGGTCGGCCACCGCGGCCACCCTCGCTCCGCTCACCACCTGGTCGAGGCGTCGTATGTGGTCGGCTCCCATGTGTCCCGCACCCAGTACGGCCACGCCCAGCAGGTCACCCACGTGTGCTCTCCCTCTACGTCGACGATCACGCCGTAGCGTACGCCGCAGGGGAGGGGCGACCTCGGGGATGAACAGACGGCCTCAGTAGCGCAGCACGCCCGCGATGCCGGCCGCGTCGGTGAGGGTGCCGTCGGGGACGAAGCGGACCTCGGCGCCGGTCTCCAGGCACTGTTCGACGATCTCGTCCACGATGTCCTCGCGGGCGTCGAGGTCGCCGCTCTCGGCGGGCACCAGGTGGTCGCCGTGGTCGTCGCGGACCGTGACGCGGTAGTTCTCCTCGACGGCCAGCAGCCGGACCCGGCCCTCGCGGGCGTTCTGCCAGACCTCGTCGACGCCGGCCGCGAACTCCTTGCGCCCGCGCGCCGATTCGAGCTCCTGGGTCACGGTGACGGTGTTGTTCCGGGCCTCGGCGTCGACCAGTGGCCGTACGGCCTGCCACACCGCGTCGGGTGTGCCGTGCGCGAGACCGCCATGGGGGATGTGCACCGCGCCCTTGGTGGCGCTGCCGACCTCGTCCAGCGCCGACAGGGCCGCCTGCTCGCCGGTGATGTAGAGCGGGCGCCGGTGCTCGCGCAGGATCCGGCCCATCGCGGTGTCGGCCTCGCGCAGGAAGTGCCGGGTGTCCTCGTCGCGGAAGGTGCTCGGGATGTCGCCGATGCGCTCCTGGCGCTCGGCGTCGAAGTTGTCCCGGTGGTCGCGGGTCAGCGGGAAGCCGCCGGTGTGGTCCTCGGTGACGCGGTCGACACCGCCGTTCCACAGCGTGACGCGGTCCGCGGAGACCGACAGGACCCAGAACGGCCGCTCGGAGGCCTGCGCGGAGACGAGATTGCGGGTGAGGAAGGTGTCGGAGAGCACCACACGTTCAGGCACCGACCTGGCGAGGGACCACACCTGGTGCTCACCCGGCGCGGCGAAGATCACCAGACCGTCCTCGGCGTGCGCGAGATCGATCTCGGCGAGGGCCTGGTCGAGCTGGCGGGAGACGTCGATGCGCCGGTCCCGGGGGACCGCGGGATCGGCCTCCAGCTGCTTCTTGGCCTCGGCCAGCACATTGCGCAGCCGGACCGGATCCTGGGCGTTGTCGGGCTCACGGCGATGTGTCGGGGTGAGCACGGAGACCGCGGGGTAGGGGCGCGGGCGCCGCAGTTCGGTCAGGGTGGCGGGACTCAGTGCGTGCTCCATAACAGCACGATAGGGCCGATTCACCGATGGGGCATATGGGGGAAGCCCGCCAGGCAAATGGGGCAATTGGTTGCTAACGTCCCTCGGGTGACGCAAGCCGCCACCACCACCGACTCCCGGACCACGGCCGCCAAGCTGACCCTGCCGACGCTGACCACCATGGTGGTCGGCTCCATGGTCGGGGCCGGGGTGTTCTCGCTCCCGCGCCGGTTCGCGCAGGAGACGGGCGTGGCCGGCGCCCTGATCGCCTGGGCCGTCGCCGGTACCGGGATGCTGATGCTGGCCTTCGTCTTCCAGACCCTCGCCGTCCGCAGACCCGATCTCGACGCGGGTGTCTACGCCTACGCGAAGGCAGGCTTCGGCCAATACCTCGGTTTCTTCGCCGCGTTCGGCTACTGGGCCAGCGCCTGCGTCGGCAACGTGACGTACTGGGTGCTGATCATGTCGACGATCGGCACGATCGCACCCTCGCTCGGCGAGGGCGACACCGTCCTCGCGGTGGTCCTCTCCTCGGCCGGACTGTGGCTCTTCTTCCTGCTGATCAGCCGCGGGGTGAAGGAGGCGGCGGCGATCAACCGGATCGTCACCGTCGCCAAGGTCGTCCCGATCCTCGTCTTCGTCATCCTGGCGCTCTTCTATCTCAAGCCGCATGTCTTCGCCGAGAACTTCGGCGGCGCCGACTACGCGGGCTCCCTGTTCCAACAGGTCAAGGGCACGATGCTGGCAACGGTCTTCGTCTTCCTGGGAGTTGAGGGCGCGAGCGTCTACTCCCGGCACGCCAAGCGCCGCGAGGACGTCGGCCGCGCCACCGTCCTCGGCTTCCTCAGCGTCTTCGCCGTCTTCGCGTCGGTCACGATCGTGTCGTACGGCCTGATGCCGATGGGTGAGATCGCCGAGCTGCGGCAGCCGTCCATGGCGGGCGTGCTGGAACACGCGGTGGGCACCTGGGGCAAGGTCTTCGTCAGCGTCGGGCTGATCATCTCGGTGCTCGGCGCCTATCTCGCCTGGACGTTGATGGCCGCCGAGGTGCTGTTCGTCGCCGCCAAGGACGACGACATGCCGCGCTTCCTGAAGAAGTCCACGGCCGCCGACGTGCCCGTCCCCGCACTGGTGATGACCACCCTGCTCAGCCAAGTCGTCCTGGTCGTCACCTACTTCTCCGACGACGCCTTCAACTTCGCGCTGGACCTGACCAGTTCGCTGACGCTGATCCCGTTCCTGCTGGCGGCGGGCTTCGCCGTGCGGATCGCCCTCGCACAAACCCGCTCCGGGCGGGGCGAGTTGGTGGTGGCTGTGCTCGCCACCGTCTACACCGCGTTCCTCATCTACGCGGCCGGCTTCAAGTACCTCCTCGTCTCGTTCATCATCTACGCGCCCGCCACCTTCCTGTTCGTCAAGGCCCGCAGGGAACAGGGGCGTTCGCCCTTCTCGGCCCGCGAACTGGTGATCCTCGCCGTCTCGATCGCGGGCGCCGTGGTCGGGATCGTCGCGCTCGCAGCGGGCTGGATCAGCCTCTGACCCGCCTCTGACCCGCCTGTGACCTCCGGAAAGGTGTGTGCATCGTGACCAACCCAGACACCGTGGGCCGACATGAGTACGGCGTCCACTCCGAGGTCGGCCGACTGCGCAAGGTGCTGGTCTGCGCCCCGGGCCTGGCCCATCGCAGGCTCACCCCGACCAACTCCGACGACCTGCTCTTCGACGACGTGATGTGGGTCGAGAACGCCCAGCGCGACCACGCCGACTTCGTCAACAAACTCCGCGAACGCGGCGTCGACGTCGTCGAGTTGCACGAACTGCTCGCCCAGACCATGACGATCCCCGCCGCCAAGGACTGGCTCCTCGACCGGAAGATCGTCGCCAACGAGGTCGGCCTCGGCCTCATCGACGCGACCCGCGCCTATCTGGAGAGCCTCGAACCGGCCGAACTCGCCAAGTACTTGATCGGCGGCCTCGCCACCACCGACCTCCCCGACGACTACCGCACCGACTACGTCGCCCTCGCCCGCGAGTCCACCGGCGTCCGCGAATACCTGATGCCACCGCTGCCCAACACCCTCTACACCCGCGACACGACCTGCTGGCTCTACGGCGGCCTCACCCTCAACCCGCTCTACTGGCCCGCCCGGCACGACGAGACCCTGCTGATGAAGGCGATCTACACCTTCCACCCGGACTTCGCGGGCTCCCTCGTCTGGTGGGGCGACCCCGAACTCGACTGGGGGCAGGCCACGTTCGAGGGCGGCGACATCATGCCCGTCGGCAACGGCGTGGTCCTCATGGGGATGAGCGAGCGCACCTCGCGCCAGGCCATCACCCAGGTCGCCAAGGCGCTCTTCGACCTGGGCGCCGCCGAGCACATCGTCGTGGCCGGTATGCCGAAGCTGCGCTCCGCGATGCACCTCGACACCGTCTTCACCTTCGCCGACCGCGACTTGGTGACCCTGTACCCGGCGATCATGGACGCCGTCCACGCCTTCTCCCTGCGCCCCGGCACCAAGGGGCCCGGCATCGACATCGTCGACGAGGGCTCGACGCCGTTCACCGACGTCGTCGCCAAGGCGCTCGGCCTGCCCGAGTTGCGGGTCGTGGAGACGGGCGGCGACATCTACGCCTCCGAGCGCCAGCAGTGGGACAGCGGCAACAACGCGGTCGCGCTGGAACCGGGCGTGGTCTTCACCTACGACCGCAACACCCAGACCAACACCCTGCTGCGCAAGGCCGGCGTCGAGGTCATCACGATCGTCGGCGCCGAACTGGGGCGCGGCCGGGGCGGCGGCCACTGCATGACCTGCCCGATCGTGCGGGACCCGGTGGAGTTCTGAACTGCCGGGCGAACCAGGGATGTTGGTGAACTCTTTGCCTGTGGCCGGTTCCTGACGAGCGCTGCCCGGTGGGACGCCGGTCGGTGGATCCCGGGGACGCAAAGCACGGCCGAAAGCGGTGGGGTGGCTCGGCCGTTCACGTTACGGGCATGTTGACCGACCTCGATGCGGTGGCGCACCCTCGATGTGTAGGTGCTAGATACAACTGGTTCGTTCAGGCAACCTCTATCTGAGAGAAATACCAGGTGGAACGGGGTTGCCCGACCGACCGGACGCAGGAGGTAACGCATGTGCGGCATCACCGGATGGGTCTCCTTCGACCGTGAACTGCGCACCGAGGCCGCGACATTGGATGCAATGACCGAGACGATGGCCTGCCGCGGCCCGGACGACCGAGGCGTCTGGGCGCAGGGCCCCGCCGCCCTCGGACACCGCCGGCTCGCGATCATCGACCTGCCCGGCGGGCACCAGCCGATGACCGCCGACACGGCGGACGGCACGGTCGCCCTCGTCTACTCGGGGGAGACCTACAACTTCACCGAACTGCGCCGCCAACTCGCCGACCGGGGACACCGGTTCACCACCGACTCCGACACCGAGGTCGTCCTGCGCGGCTATCTCGAATGGGGCGACACCGTCGCCGAACGCCTCAACGGCATGTACGCCTTCGCGATCTGGGACGGCCGCCGCGACCGGCTCGTCATGATCCGCGACCGCATGGGCATCAAGCCCTTCTACTACCACCCGACCCCCGACGGCGTCCTCTTCGGCTCCGAACCCAAGGCGATCCTCGCCAACCCGCTCGCCCGCGCCAAGGTCACCCTGGACGGCCTGCGGGAAGTCTTCACCATGGTCAAGACACCTCAACACGCCATCTGGGACGGCATGTTCGAGGTCGAGCCCGGCACAGTCGTCACCGTCGATCGCGGGGGCCTGCGCCGCCGCGTCTACTGGCAGTTGGAGACCCGCCCGCACACCGACGACCGCGACACGACCGTGGCCACCGTCCGCACCCTCCTCGACGACATCGTGCGCCGCCAACTCGTCGCCGACGTGCCCCGCTGCACCCTGCTCTCCGGCGGCCTCGACTCCTCCGCCATGACCGCCATCGCCGCCCGCCAACTCGGCGAACATGGCGAGAAGGTACGCAGTTTCGCCGTCGACTTCGTCGGCCAGAGCGAGAACTTCGTCGCCGACCCGCTCCGCGCCACCCCCGACACGCCGTACGTCCACGACGTGGCCCACGCCTCGGGCACCGACCACCAGGACATCGTGCTCGACGCACAGGCCCTCGCCGATCTCGACGTACGGGCGAAGACGATCCGGGCCCGCGATCTCCCCACGGGCTTCGGCGACATGGACTCCTCGCTGTACCTGTTGTTCCGCGCCATCCGCGACCAGTCCACCGTCGCGCTGTCCGGCGAATCCGCCGACGAGGTCTTCGGCGGCTACCAGCAGTTCTTCGACGAGGAGGCCCGGCGCGCCGCCACCTTCCCCTGGCTGGTGCGCTTCGGCCGGGACTTCGGCGACGACGTCGGCGTACTGCGCACGGACCTGACCGAGGCGCTGGACACGCCGTCGTACATCGCCGACGGCTACCGCACCGCCGTCTCAGGCGTCCAACGTCTCGACGGCGAGAGCGACTTCGAGTACGGCATGCGGCGCGTCTGCCACCTCCACCTCACCCGCTTCGTCCGCATCCTGCTCGACCGCAAGGACCGCGCGAGCATGGCCGTCGGCCTGGAGGTCCGCGTCCCGTTCTGCGACCACCGGCTCGTCGAGTACGTCTACAACACGCCCTGGTCCCTCAAGTCCTACGACGGCCGGGAGAAGACCCTGCTCCGGGAGGCCACCGCGGACGTCCTCCCGAAGTCCGTGTACGACCGGGTCAAGAGCCCGTACCCGTCCACCCAGGACCCCAAGTACGCGGTCGCCCTCCAGGACCACGCCAAGGACCTGCTCGCCCGCCCCTCCCACCCGGTCTTCGACCTCGTGGACCGCGACAAGCTCCGCGAGGTCGCCCACCGCGATGCCCCCATCAGTACCCAGGCGGGCCGGCGCGGACTGGAACGCGCCCTCGACCTGGCGATCTGGCTCGACCTCTACAAGCCCGAGATCTCACTCGCCTGAGCCCGAGGTGTCCGGCTGGCAGGAACTCCCGCTCGGCGGCAGCGAGCCGTACAGCAGGAAGTCGTTGACCTTGGTGTGCACACACTTGGACGACGCGTAACCGGTGTGGCCCTCACCCTTGTTGTCGAGCACCACGGCCGAGGAGCCGAGCCTGTGTGCCGTCTCCACGGTCCAGCGGTACGGCGTCGCCGGGTCGCCCCGGGTGCCGACGAGCAGCATCTTCGACGTGTCCACGTTCTTGACGTCGTCGCGGATGTAGTCGGTGCCCTTGGGGCGGCCGTAGCACATCAGCACCTCGGTGAGCCGGTAGCGGCCGAAGACCGGTGACGCGGCCTGGTACTCGGCGCGCAGCCCGGCCAGGTCCTTGGTGATCCGCTCGGC
The DNA here is from genome assembly GCF_053891435.1 of Streptomyces sp. NPDC002276. Taxonomy (NCBI): domain Bacteria; kingdom Bacillati; phylum Actinomycetota; class Actinomycetes; order Kitasatosporales; family Streptomycetaceae; genus Streptomyces; species Streptomyces sp. NPDC002276. Next base: position 258,375 of record NZ_JBSFCQ010000001.1, read on the forward strand.
GGTGGGGCGGTCGGGGTCGTCGGCGCAGTTGATGGCCATGAGTGCGGCCGGGAGGTTGTCGAGCGGGACGTTCTGCGCGTCGACGAGCCCGCCGCCCGACTCCTTGCCGCCGCTCCGCAGGCCCGGCAGTCCGGACCCGCCGGACGAGAACGCCATCACGGCCCGTGTGTCACCGTCCTCCACCAGCGAGGCGATGGCACGCTCCAGCGTCGGCCACAACTGCCTGCTGTACAGCGCCTGACTGATGGCGCCCACCAGATCCTGACCGGAGAAGGTGTCACCGAAGTCCGTCTGCACCGGATCCTGGTCGAGCGAGTCGACGAGCCCCACGACCCGGTCCGGCGCCGATCGCGCGTCCGTGCCGAAAGGACAGGCGATGTCCCGCACACACCAGTTGAGGAAGTCCTCCAGCGCCGTCTGCTGTCCCTCGGCCCCGGCCCTGCCCTGCTCGGACAGCGGCTCGGTGAGGGTGTCGACTCCGTCGAGCACCAACCGGCCGACCTTCTTGGGGAATTGGGCCGCGTACACCGCGCCGAGCCGCGTTCCGTAGGAGAAGCCGAGGTAGTTGAGCTTCTTGTCGCCGAGGGCCTGGCGCATCACGTCCAGGTCCCTGGAGGCGTTGACCGTTCCTATGTGGGGCAGGACCGCACCGGAGTACTTGGCGCAGACGGCCGCCGCCTTCCGCAACTGCTTGAGGACCACCTTCGGATCGCTGCTGTCGATGTCCGCCGGTTCCTCGTCCGTCGCGGTCGAGCCCTGTTCGGTGCCCGCGCCACAACTGACGGGCGAGGACTGGCCGACTCCGCGCGGATCGAAGGTGACGACGTCGTAGCCGTTCGTCAGATCCATGAACTCCTTGCCGTCCGAGGCGAGTTCACTGACGCCCGCGCCACCGGGCCCACCGAAGTTCAGCAACACGGAACCCCTCGACTTCCCGGTCGCCCGGTAGCGGGCGAGCGCGAGATCGAGCGTCGCTCCGGCGGGCTTCGCGTAGTCGAGCGGGACGGTGACCTTCCCGCACCGCAGATCCTTGGGCGCGTCCTGGTCCTTGCACGCGGCCCACTTCACCTTCTGCCGGTAGAACCGGGACAGGTCGGGCCGCGACCCGTTGTCGGCCGCGGCGACCGTGGGCAGCCCCGCGCCGAGCAGTGCCAGCGTGAGGACCCCGGTGAACGCGCAGCGCCGGAACGCGGGCCGCGATGACAGCCTGGCCAGCATCAATGCCTCCAAGGACGCGCTGTGACCAGCGCCCTCGATCACGATAAGCGGGCCTCACGGGGCCCGCCTCCCGGCGGGCGGAACGGCGATCGCTGCCGTATTCTGCGCCCCTTCAATAGGCATAAGGGGTTTTCCGACTAATGGTTTTCCGATTGCCCGGGGGTGTCGGGGGAGTTGTTACGAGTAGTTCGATAACCGTGACGCTCGATGGAGTGAAAGGCCGATAAGCCATAACTCGGATGGTGCGCCCACGTTTTATTCGGTGCGGGTGACCGCCCGCGAACACGTCTGGAAGGCAGGGAGCCTATGAAACGGGTTACCCGAAACGGAATGATCGCCGTCGCCGCCGCGTCCGGTGCGATGGCCGCGGCGATGCCCGCGTTCGCCGACTCCGCAGCGGCCGGTTCGGCGGCCGGTTCGGCGGGGGTGGTCTCCGGCAACACGATCCAGCTCCCGGTGCACGTACCGGTGAACGTGTGCGGAAACACCGTGAACGTGGTGGGGCTGCTGAATCCCGCCGCGGGCAACAGGTGTGCCAATGAGGGCGGTGGCGGAAAGAGCCCCGCCGGGCCACGCGGAGGAGCCTCGGCACAGGGAGGCGGAAAGGATTCGCCCGGTGTGGTGACCGGAAACGGAGTGCGGCTCCCGGTCCATCTCCCGGTGAATGTCACCGGCAATTCCGTGAATGTCGTGGGCGTCGGCAATCCCGTCGTGGGCAACCGGTCGGAGAACACTCCCGGTCGCCACCCCCACCACCCGGCGCGGCCGACGCCCGAGCCGCCGGCACCGACTCCCGCGCCGCCGAAACCGCACCCGGCGCCCGCCACGCACGTGCGGGGGCGCCCGGCCCCGCCCGCCGCCGCGGCCTCGCTGGCCCACACGGGCACGGACGACCTGGTCCCGGCCGCCGCCACGAGCGCGGCCCTCCTCCTGGGCGGCGCCGCCCTGTACCGGCGCTTCCGCCCCGGGGCGGGCCGCTGACCCGGACACCCGCGCCAGGACGGAAGGCCCCACCGGGCAGACGACCGGTGGGGCCTCCGCCGTACGAACTGCCTTGATGGATCAGGGGAGTTCGCCGCGCAGAATGCTGTACCGCACCCCGTCCCGCCACTGCCCGTTCCGGTACACGACGCTGCGCAGAACGCCCTCCCGGGTGAACCCGGCCTTCTCCAGGGCGCGTTGCTCGGCGAAGTTCTCCGTCTCCGTGTCCGCCTCGACACGCATCACCAGGGTGTGCGCGAACAGATAGCGCACCAACTGCCGTTGTGCCTCGGTCCCGATGCCCTGTCCGCGCGCCTCGGGCAGCAGGGTGATGCCCATGTTCCAGTAGTGGCAGTTCGGCGTCGTGGTGACCGGCCTCCAGGCGACGAACCCCACGGGCTCCTCGGCTCGGAGCACCATCAGATACGACTGGTCACCGCCGAGCAGACGATCCTCGGACCACTGCCGCCGCCAGCGCCGGACATCGCTCCAGCCGTGCCACTGGAACTCCGACGCGGCCTCCGGGTCGCCGAGGAAGCGCTCCATGACGGCCAGGCCGGCTTCGTCCACCGGCCGCAGTGCGATGTTGTCCAAGGTCATACGGGACAAGCTAGAGGGCCTCAACTAGTGCGCGCCATCGGGGCGTTCGGCGGAATCGGCCGGAGCCCTGAGGAGGGCGTGGGCCGCCTTCCGGAACGCGGACAGCAGTCGGTTGTGCTCGCCTGCCCGGGTCGCGAGGGCGACATGACTCGGCTCGACGCCGTGCAGGGGGATCGCGACGATGTCGGGGCGGATCGTCTGCCCGGGGCGGACGCCGGCCGCGATGGCCACGGCCCGTCCGTCGGCGACGAACTCGAACTTGTCCTCCAGGGCCCGGACGACCGGACCACCGGGCGCCGGCCGGCCGTCGGGCCGGGGATCGATACGCCAGAAGGCCGCCCACGCCGGATCCGCCCCGGGGACCTGCGGCACGGGCTCGTCGGCGATGTCGTCCACGGTCACGGACTCCTTCCCGGCCAGCCGGTGGTCGAGCGGCACGAGCAGGACGCGCGGCTCGTCGTAGAGGACCGTGACGTCCAACTCGTCGGTGGAGAACGGCAGTCGGGCCACCACCACGTCCACCCGCCGTTCGAGCAGGGCCGCGCGTACGTCGTCGTAGGCCAGATGTACGACGTGCACATCGGCGTCCGGATGCCGGCGCCGTACCTCGCGTACCGCCGGGGTCACGAACAGGTTCGCCATGTACCCGACGGTGAGACGGCTGGGCTCCGCGGCGGCGCGGGTCTCGGCGGCGGCCTGGGCGGTGGCGCGCAACAGCCCCTTGGCGCGCGGCAGAAAGACCTCCCCGGCCTCCGTGAGCCGAGTCCCCTGCGGGGTGCGGTCCAGCAGCCGGGCACCCAACTGCCCCTCCAGCCGCCGGACTTGACGGCTCAGGGACGGTTGGGTGATGTGCAGGGTCTCGGCGGCGCGACCGAAGTGACGCTGCTCGGCGACGGCGACGAAGTACCGCACGAGACGCAGTTCGAGATCGGGCGCGGGAGGGAGGTCCGTCATGCCCCCACCGTACTGCGCGACGCGCCAGACATCTCGAAGAAATAGCTGCTGAACAGCAGTGATGCCTGATCCGCATTGCCTCATACGAAACAGGCTTTGGACCCGGAACCGGTGCCCCGACCACGATGGAAGCACAGCACGACCCGGTTCGGCACCCATCCATCGAAGGAACGCAGCATGCGAGTATTCGTCACCGGCGCGACCGGATTCATCGGCTCCGCCGTGGTCCGTGAACTGCTCGACGCGGGGCACACGGTCACCGGTCTGGCCCGCTCCGACGCGTCCGCCGACGCACTGACGGCCGCGGGCGCCGCCGTGCACCGGGGTTCGCTCGACGACCTCGACAGCCTGCGCCGCGGCGCCGAGGCGGCGGACGGGGTCTGCCATCTGGCGTTCATCCACGACTTCACCGAATTCGCCGCCAACTGCGCCACCGACCTGCGCGCGATCGAGACGATCGGCGACGCGCTCGCGGGCACCGACAAGCCCTTCGTGGTGACTTCGGGCACCCCCGGGCTCGACCAGGGGCGGGTGGCGACCGAGGAGGACAGCGTCGACCCGGAGTCGTTCGCGGCCGTCCGCCAGCCGTCCGAGATCGCTGCGGTCGCGCTCGCGGAGCGCGGGGTACGGTCCTCGGTCGTCCGGCTGCCCCGGTCCGTGCACGGCAGGGGCGACAAGGGATTCGTCGCGGCGCTGATCGCCGCCGCCCGCGAGAAGGGCCTGTCGGTATACGTCGGCGACGGCACCAACCGGTGGCCCGCCGTGCACCGCCTCGACGCGGCCCGACTGTACCGATGGGCCCTGGAGTCGGCCCCGGCGGGCGCGCGGTACCACGCGGTCGGCGACGAGGGGCTGCCGCTCCGGGAGATCGCGGAGGTCATCGGCACCCGTGTCGACGTCCCGACGGGCAGCGTGACGCCCGAGGAAGCGGTCGGGCACTTCGGTTTCCTGGGCCTCATCGCCTCGCTGGACTGCCCGGCGTCGAGCACGCTGACGCAGAAGCAGACGGGGTGGCAGCCCGTGGAGGTGGGCTTGATCGCCGACCTCGAAGCGGGCCACTACTTCGACATGGAGTGAGTGGAGTAGGAAGCAGGGCTCCCGGCAATGGCGCCGCGCCCGGGGCGCATAATTCCGTTGCCGGGCTCGCCCGCGGATGTTGAAGTGGCCGCATGGATCATGCCGAGGTGCTCGCCCTCCACGACCGCGACCTGCGCGAACGCGCCCAGCCCAACGGACCCGGTGCCCGGGTGGAGCGGACCGGGGGAGTGGTGCGCCAGGTCGCCGGCGCGGACGGCTGGAACGGCGTCCTGTGGGCGGACCTGGACGAGACCGACGCCGACGCGGCGATCGCCGAACAGATCGCGTACTTCACCGGACTCGGCCGCGACTTCGAGTGGAAGCTCTACGGCCACGATCTGCCGACGGATCTCGGACAGCGGCTGACGGCGGCCGGGTTCACCCCCGAACCGCGGGAAACCCTGATGATCGGCGAGATCGCGGCACTCGCCCTCGACGCCGAACTGCCGGACGGCATCCGCCTGTTGCCCGCCACCGACCGCGCGAGCGTCGACCTCGTGGCGGACGTCCACGAGAAGGCCTTCGGCACGGACAGCTCCCGGTTGCGCTCCAGCCTGCTCGCCCAGCTCGCCGCCGATCCGGACACGGTCGTCGCCGTCGTCGCCCTGGCCGGGGACGAACCGGTGAGCGCGGCGCGGATGGAACTGGTCCCCGGTACCCCGTTCGCCGGCCTGTGGGGCGGCGGCACGGTCGAGAGCTGGCGGGGCCGCGGCATCTACCGCGCCCTGGTCGCGCACCGCACCCGCATCGCGGCCGACCGCGGCTACCGCTACGTCCAGGTCGACGCCTCCGACCAGAGCCGCCCCATCCTCGAACGCCTCGGCCTCACACCGCTCACCACGACCACGCCGTACGTGTACCAGCCGTAGGCGTCTACAGGTCGAGCTGGTACTCCACCGCCCGATGCGTCGGCACATAGCCGAGCGCGTCGTTCACCGCCCGCATGGGCGCGTTGTCGTCCGCCGTGTCCGTGAGCAACCCGGCGAGCAGCGGGTGGAGTTGACGCGCCCGGTGGATCGAGACGGCCTTCATCCAGCGGGCGAGACCGCGGCCACGATGGGCGGGCAGTACGGCCGTACCGTAGTGCTGCGCGTCGCCGCGTCCGTCGCCCGGTACGACCAGTTCGGAGAAACCGACGACGCGCCCGTCGTTCGTGTCCACGGCGGCGACGGTGTGCAGCAGCTCCCCGCGGCGCGCGACCGCCTCCGCCGCCGCGACCAGTCGTTCCACATCCCATACGACGGTGCCGTAGTCGGTGTCCTGCATCGGCATGTCGTCCATCGCGCCGCGCGACTCGGCGTAGGAGCGGGCGAGTTCGGCCGGAACCGTGCCGTGCCATTCCGTCAACTCATAGCCGGGGTGCGGGCGTTGGGCGTACTTGCCGATCGCCGTGAGATCCGCGTCGGCCAGCGACAGGCGGGCGTACGTCAGGGTCAGTACTGGACGGAAGCCGCTGGCCGGCAGGAACTCGTCGGCGGGCGAACCCTGTTGGGCCTGGGTGACGATCGAACGTCGGCCCTCCGCGCGGGCTGCGGCTGCCGCGGCTTCCAACAGCCGGGTGCCGATGCCCTGTCGGCGTTCGGCGGCGTGCACCGACAGCTCCAGTTCACCGAGATGCGCCTGCCCCTCCTTGAGGAACAGGCGCAGTGAAGCCGACCCGACGGGCACGCCGTCGGCGTCCTGGGCGAGCCAGACGAGACGACGGCTCGACGGGCCGGACTCCGGGTCGACGAGCGGGATGACGCGTGGTGACAAGGGATCTCCGGGAGGGATACGCGAAGCACGGGACCGGGCGGCGGGCTCGCAGTAGCCTGCCGCCGCCGGGTCTCACCCGCAACGCATTTCCCGTCCCCCGCTCAGCGGCGCACCCGTGTCCGGTCCAGCGCGGCGATGCCGACGGCCGCCAGGCCGATCTGGATGAGCCACTCGATCCAGTCGATGCCCTTCGTGTCGGCGACCCCCAGGCCCGAGGCGATCGCCGCGCCGAGCAGCGCCGCCACGATGCCGACCACGATCGTCAGCACGATGCCTATGTGCTGGCGGCCCGGAACGACGAGCCGTCCCAACACGCCAATGATGATGCCGATGATGATGGCACTGATGATGCCCGAGATCTCCATCTCCGCCCCTCTTTGTCGTTGTCCTCGCTCTCACCTTGTGCCCGCTGCGGGCCGAGCCACTCCGACGAGTTCTGTCGGCTGTTATTGCCGCGACTTTCTGTTCACCACCCCTTCATGCCATGTACCTTTCAATCGTTCAACGCGTGTAGAACTCCCCAACTACCGTTCTACGCGCGCAGATCAGGCGCCCGCACCGCACCTTTCCCATCCCCTCACGGAGGTTCGCCGGATGCTTGGATCCAGAAGATCCCGCCGCAGACTCACCACCGCCCTCGCCGGCCTGGGACTTTTCGTCACGGGGGCGGCCCTCCAGGTCACCACCACGGCCACGCCCGCGCACGCGGCCACCACGCACCGCATCCTGTTCGACGACGGCCACGCCGAGGAGGCGGGCAACGCCGACTGGATCATCTCCACCAGCAAGCCCGACCCGCTGGCCCAGGACTCCTCCCCGTCCTCGGAGACGGACTGGACCGGGGCACTGTCGTCGTGGGGCGTGGCCCTTCAGAAGACCGGCAGTTACAGCCTGAAGACCGCCACCAGCGCGCTCACGTACGGCGGTTCGTCGACGACCGACCTGTCGAACTTCGACACGCTGGTCCTGCCGGAGCCCAACACGCTGTTCACGACGGCCGAGAAGACCGCGATCATGACGTTCGTCCAGAACGGCGGCGGTCTCTTCATGATCTCCGACCACACGGGCGCCGACCGCAACAGCGACGGTGAGGACGCGGTCGAGATCCTCAACGACCTGATGACCAACAACAGCGTCGACTCGACCGACCCGTTCGGCTTCTCCATCGACACCCTCGACATCAGCTCCGGCTACCCCGCAGCGATCAGCGACAGCAGCAACGCCGTCCTGAACGGCGCCTTCGGCACCGTCACCAAGAGCCTGATCGCCGACGGTACGACGGCCACGCTGAAGCCCGCGGACAACGCGAACGTCAAGGGCCTCGTGTACCGCAGCGGTTACTCCGGCAACACCGGCGCGTTCTTCGCCACCAGCACCTTCGGCAGCGGTCGCGTCGCTTTCTGGGGCGACAGCTCGCCCATCGACGACGGCACCGGCCAGTCCGGCAACACGCTCTACGACGGCTGGAACGACACCGGCGCCACCAACGCCGCCCTCGCCCTCAACGCCACCGCGTGGCTGGCCGGCGACGGCAGCACCGGCGGTGGCGGAGGCGGCGGTGGCGGCGGCACCTGCACCGCCGCCCAGCTGCTCGGCAACCCGGGCTTCGAGTCCGGCAACACCACCTGGACCGCCAGCAGCGGCGTCATCACCAGCTCCACCAGCGAGGCCGCCCGCACCGGCTCCTACAAGGCATGGCTCGACGGTTACGGAACGGCCCACACCGACACACTTTCCCAGTCGGTGACCATCCCCTCCGGCTGCTCCGCCACCCTCAGCTTCTATCTGCACATCGACACCGCGGAGACCACCACCAGCACCGCCTACGACAAGCTGACGGTCACCGCCGGATCCACCACCCTGGCCACGTACTCGAACCTGAACGCGGCCTCCGGATACGTCCTGAAGTCCTTCGACGTCTCCTCCCTGGCCGGTACCACCGCCACCATCAAGTTCAGCGGCGTCGAGGGGTCCACCCTCCAGACGTCGTTCGTCATCGACGACACCGCTCTCAACGTGAGCTGAGCCGTCCGGACGGTCCCGGCGAGCCCGCCGGGACCGTCCGCTCCGGCGTGTTCCAGCCGGAGATCCGCACCCGGGGCGCCGACCCGTGCAGCTCGGACGTCCGGTAGGTCACCGTCAGCGTCTTCGACTCCCCGGGCCACAGGCTCACTTCGTTGTCGGACCACGTCACCGGCAGCACCGGCTTGCCCGCCGAGTCCACGAGGTGGACATCGGTGAGGAGCGAAGGAGTCTTCCCCTTCCCGGAGTTGCGCACCGTGACGGTCGTGGTCGAGGTGCCGTCCGTGCCCGCCGAGGTCGACGCGCTCGCCGAAACCGGCACCCGTGCCATCGAGTTGAGCCCCTTGAGGTCGGCGTAGCTCGTCGTCGGCGTGTAGTACCAGTCGGTGTGCGCCCAGTCGAGCGTGTCGGGCTTGCCGGAGAGCCAGTACACGTTCCGGCTCACCTCCTTGCCGGACGCGTCGGTCAGCGTCAGCCGCACCAGGTACGTCGTCGACAGCCCGCTCACCGACGCGGGCAGGGTGAGCGCGGTGCCGTGCGCGCCGCCGCCGGAGACCGTCACCCCGGCCACCCGCCTGTCGTACTTCTGTGTGCCGTCGGTGCTGAACAGCGTTGCCCGCGCCGTGAGTTGGGAGGCGGACGCGTTCCGGTTGTTCACCACGACGACCGACCGGTCGTCGTAGGAGTACTGGATGTGCAGCGGCTCGTTCGCCTTCTTCGCGCCGAAGTAGGCACCGCCCTGGTCGAGGTAACGGTCCATCAACTGCCAGTGCAGCGAGGTCCATCCGCTGTTGAACATCCAGTAGACGACTCCGGTCGCGGGCTTCGAGGTGTCGGTGGCGTTGCGCTCGTAGGCCTCGAACTGGGCGCGCACGTTCTCGTACTGGGCGAGCTGGGCCTTGCGGACGTAGTCGGTGAGGCTCGTCGGTGGGCCGTAGCGGCCGGTGAGGGCGTTGTCGTAGAGCTTGAGGGTGTTAAAGACCGGGGACGGGGAGCGGTGGTACTGCTTGGCGCCCGGGTCCTTCCAGAGGGTGGCGAGTTCGGCCGGGGTCATCATGCGGCGCAGGGTGTCGAGGGTGGGGATGTCGGGGCCCGCGCTGGTCTCGGAGTTGAAGCCGGTGGCGCCGCCCTCGCGTTTGGCGTACCAGTAGTTCGGCGGGATCCAGTCGTACGGGCCGGTCATCTTCATGCCCGAACTGCCGGTGATCGGTGAGGAGTTGTCGGATGCGGCGGCGACTACCGGGGTCTTCCAGTCGGCCGCCTTCAGCGCGTCGACGTAGGTCTTCTCGATCGTCGCGTCGGGGGCGAAGTCGCTGCCGATGAGGAACGAGATCACGCTCGGGTGGTCGCGCAGCCGGGCGGCCTCGGCGGCCATCGACGCCTTGGCCACCGGATAGTCGGCGGCGGTCCACTTCTCGCCGGTCTCGTCCCCGTTGACCTGGCCCTCCCACTTGTCGCAGCACTCCCAGCCGGGGAGGGTCAGGATGCCGTAGCGGTCGGCCAGATCGAAGAACTCGTCCGGCTCGATGTGCCCTTCCAGGCGGATGGTGTTCAGGCCCAGGTCGAGGGCGTACCTCAGCCGGTCCTCGACATAGGTCCGGTCCCAGCGCAGGAACTCGTCCGGCGACCAACCGCCGCCCTTGATCAGCAACTTGCGGCCGTTGACGCGGTACTGGCGGTCGCCGGAGGAGTTCAGCGGGGCCTGGACATCGCGGATGCCGAAGGTCTGGTGCGCGGTGTCGGAGGGGGTGCCGTTGACGGAGGCGGTGAGGTAGAGGCCGTAGAGCGGCTGGCCGCCCATGCCCGCGGGCCACCAGACCTTCGGGGAGTTCAGATGGATGCTGAAGGTGACGGTCTTCGTCTGGTGTGCGGCGAGGGAGACGGTCGTCGCGAAGGCCTTGGCGCCGATGCTGCCCTTGACCTCGGCGGTGACGGGAGTGTTCGTGTCGTTGCGTGCCCGCGCCTTGACCGTCAGGTCGGCGGAGGCGAGCGACGGCACGGCGAGTTTCGTGACCACATGTGCGTCGCGGAGCGCGACCGGGCCGCCGCGGCGGACGAGGACGTCACGGACGATGCCCATGTTCTGGTCGGGCGGCGGCTGGAGCCAGTCGATCCAGCCCATGGTGAGATTCTTGTTCGGGTCGTTCGGCCGGATGCGGAAGGCGACCGTGTTCGTGCCGGAGCGGACGAGCGAGGTGACGTCCAACTCGTGCTGCGTGTAGGCGCCGTTGACGTAGGCGGCCTCGGCGATCCGCTTGCCGTTGACGTACACGTCGGCCGCCGAGATCACCCCGCTGAAGTCGAGGTAGGTGCGCTTCGTGCGGTCGGCGACCGTGAAGTCGCCGCGGTACCACCACGGGACCTGGAAGTCGGCCTTCGGGATCTTCTGCTGGTTGGTCGAGTGGAACGGGTCGGCGTACACGCCGTCGGCGATCAGGGCCGCGAGGACCGTCGAGCGCGCGCCTGCCGGATACCAGCCGGTCGCCCGGTAGCCGGGGGAGGAGACGGCCGCGGGGGAGTCGGTGACCTTGGCGGACGACTGGATCGCGTAGCCGGACAGCGGGGTGGCGGCCCCGGCGGTCGAGCCTACGGCGGTCGACCCTACGGCGGTCACCGGGGCCCGGGTGGGCGACGGCTCCCGGGCTCCCGCCCACGCGCTGGTGGTGAGGGTACCGAGCAGGCCGAGGGCCACGGCGGCCGTGGTGAGACGGCTTCTGAGCAGTGGGGGGACGGCGGGGCGGTGGAACACGGGGGACTCCAGCCTCGTCAAGTTAGGAAACTTTACTAACTGCGAGAGAAGGTAGGCCGGAGGATGAGGCGTGTCAATCACCGTTGCCCGTGGGTGAGTTGTTCAGGACGCCGAACGGCGCTCGAAGACGAGGTCCCGTGCCGTGCCCAGGGCGGTGGCCACCGCGCCCAGCAACACCGCGTCCTCGCCCAGCGCGCTCGGCACGATCTTCGGCCGCAGCGGGGTGAGCGCGCGCAGGTTCTCGCGCACCGGGCGGAGCAGCAGATCGACGCTGTGCCCGACCCCGCCGCCCAGGACGACCAGGTCCGGATCGAGCACGGCCGCCGCGGCGGCCACCGTGTGCGCGATCCGCTCGCCCTCCAGCTCAACTGCCTTGACTGCGGCGGGATTTCCCTGCCGGGCCGCGTCGAACACGGACTTCGCGGTGAGCTGCTGCCCGCTCATGCCGAACATCCGGGCCGCCTCGACGACGGCCACCCCGGACACGGCGTCCTCCAGCGTCTCCGGCTTCTGCTGCCCGGGCCACGGCAGGAACCCGATCTCCCCGGCCCCGCCGTGCGCCCCCGTGAACAGCCGTCCCTCGCTGACCACACCCATGCCGAGACCGGTGCCGATCATGATGTACGCGAACAGCCGACTGCCCGCGCCGACGCCGTACGTGTACTCGCCCAGCGCCGCGAGATTGGCGTCGTTGTGCACCTCCAGCGGGACACCCAGCTCCTCGCGCATCCGGTCGAACAGCCCGGCCCGGCCCCAGCCCGGCAGATGCATCGCGTACCGCACCCGCCGCCGCTGCTCGTCGTACACGCCGGGAGTTCCCACCACGGCGTGCACGACCGCGGCCGGTGCGACCTCGGAGTTCGCCACGACCTGGTGCGCGGTGGCGACCACCAGCTCGGCCATGGCGCCCGAGCTGCGGGCCCGGTTGCGGACGTCCGCGCGGGCCACCACCTCGCCGTCCAGATTGGCCACCGCGACCCGCAGCCAGCTGCGCCCCACATCGATCCCGAGTGCGTACCCGGCGGCCGGATCGGGGGCGTAGAGCACGGCGGTCCGGCCGCGCTCGGGGGCCCGGGTGCCGACCTCGTGGACCAGTCCCGCCTCCGCGAGCGCGGCGAGCGCGCTGGAGACCGTCGGCTTCGACAGGCCGGTCTCGCGGGCGAGTTGGGCGCGCGAGGCGGCACCGGCGGTGCGCAGCCGGTCGAGCAGCAGCCGCTCGTTGACGCTCCGCAACCGCTGCCGGCTCCAGGGCTGTTCGTGCTGCTCTACGGCGTCGCTGGCGGGCATCGCACCATTCTCACTCATCGGGGACACCCTCTTGACGAGTCTAGTAAGGCTCCTTAACTTTATCGCCCAGTCAGCCACCGGATACCGGCCCGCACGCCGCACCCCGCTTCCCTCGCGTCACGCACCCCTCCAGGAGCCCCCATGTCCGGTAGTCCGCCCCCAGAAGGCGGCTTCGTCCGCCGCGTCGGCCTCTTCCAGGCCACCGCCATCAACATGAGCCAGATGTGCGGCATCGGGCCGTTCGTCACGATCCCGCTGATGGTCGCCGCGTTCGGCGGCCCGCAGGCGGTCATCGGCTTCGTCGCGGGCGCGATCCTCGCCCTCGCCGACGGGCTCGTCTGGGCCGAGATGGGCGCCGCGATGCCCGGCTCCGGCGGCAGTTACGTCTATCTCCGCCAGGCCTTCCAGTACCGCACGGGCCGGCTGATGCCGTTCCTGTTCGTGTGGACGGCGATGCTCTTCATCCCGCTGATCATGTCGACCGGAGTGGTCGGCTTCGTGCAGTATCTCGGCTACCTGGCACCGGACTTGGGCCAGACGTCCGGCGACCTCATCGGCCTCGGCGTCATCGCCCTGGTGATCCTCCTGCTCTGGCGCGGCATCGAGAACATCGCCCGCATCACCGCCGTGATGTGGACCGTGATGATCGCCTCGGTGTTCCTGGTGATCCTGGCCGCCGCCACCCACTTCAGCGGCCACCTCGCCTTCACCTACCCCGCGCACGCCTTCGACCTGGGCAGCGACCACTTCTGGCTCGGCTTCGCCGGCGGCCTCACCATCGGCATCTACGACTACCTCGGCTACAACACCACCGCCTACATGGGCGCCGAGATCAAGGACCCCGGCCGCACCCTGCCGCGCTCCATCCTCTTCTCGATCGTCGGCATCATGGTGATCTACCTGCTGCTCCAGATCGGCACCCTCGGCGTCATCGACTGGCACCGGATGATCAACCCGAACGACATCGCCTCCACTTCGGTGGCCTCCGCGGTCCTGGAGAAGACCTGGGGCAAGGGCGCCGCCGACACGGTCACCGTCCTGATCCTGATCACGGCCTTCGCCTCGGTCTTCACCGGCCTTCTCGGCGGCTCCCGGGTGCCCTACGACGCGGCCCGCGAACGCGTCTTCTTCCGCCCCTACGCCAAACTCCACCCCAAGCACCGCTTCCCGATGCTCGGCCTGGCCACCATGGGCGTGATCACGGCGATCGGCTTCCTCATCGGCCGCCACACCGACCTCGCGACCCTGATCCAGCTCCTCACCACGGTCATGGTCATCGTCCAGGCGCTGGCCCAGATCATCGCCCTGACGGTCCTGCGCAAACGCCAGCCGACCCTCCGCCGCCCCTACCGCATGTGGCTCTACCCGGTACCGAGCATCATCGCCTTCGTCGGCTGGTGCGTGATCTACGGCTACGCCGACAAGAACTCCCCGGGCCGCCACCCCATCGAGTGGTCCCTCGCCTGGCTCGCCCTCGGCTGTGTCGCGTTCGTCGTCTGGGCCCGCTTCGAGAAGGTGTGGCCGTTCGGCCCGAATGAGATCACGGAGGAGTACCTCACGGAGACGGTGCCTGAACCCGCCGGTACCTAGCGGCTGTTGGCCCGTCCCGTCCCGATCTCACGCCCAGCGATACTCATTTGGTCGAACGAGTTCGGGGAGGCAGGTCACGTGGAGGAGTCGGTGCTCGGCGGAGGCGCGGTGAACGAGGTCGTACGGGTCGGGGCGACCGTACGCCGTACGCCCTCCGAACGGTCGCGGTACGTCAGCGAGTTGCTCGCGCTGTTCGAGCGGCGGGGGTGGGCGGGGGCGCCGCGCTTCCTCGGTACGGACGAGCGAGGGCGGGAGGTGTTCCAGTACATCGAGGGGCGGGCGGCCGTCGGTCCCGAGGAGCGGTCGGCCGCCCGCGGCGACGACACCCTGGTCCGGGTCGCACAACTCGTCCGCGCCTTCCACGACTTGACCCACGGCACAGCGTCGGCCGGCGATCAGGACGTCGTCTGCCACAACGACCTCGCCCCCAAGAACACCGTCTACGACACCACGTGGCGGCCGGTGGCCTTCGTCGACTGGGACCTCGCCGGCCCGGGCGAGCGTGTCCACGACGTCGCCCATGTCTGCTGGCAGTACCTGGACCTCGGCCCGGCCGTCACCGACGTACGCGGGACCGCCCGCCGGATCGCGCTGATCTGCGAGGCGTACGGCCTCGATGACACCGACCGGCTCCTGGACGGGGTCCTGCGGTGGCAGGACCGGTGCGCGCGAGGCATCGAGTCCGGCGCCGAGCGCGGTGAACGTGGCATGGCGGCCCTGCGGGCGAGCGGAGTCGTCGACGACATCCGGGACGCGCGGGACTGGGTGGCCGCGCACCGCCGCGAGCTGGGCGCGTTCCTGGGCTGAGCGCCGTAGGAGCGCTGGAGCTGTTCGCCTTGACGTGCAGGTAATTGCCTGCATAACGTTGAGTGTGCGATCCGAACATGACCCAGGGATGGACGCGGTCTTCAAGGCGCTGGCCGACGAGACCCGCAGGCGGCTGCTGGACCGGTTGCACGAGCACAACGGGCAGACGCTCGGCGAGCTGTGCGGGCGCATCGACATGACCCGCCAGTCGGTGACCCAGCATCTGGCCGTCCTGGAGGCCGCCAACCTGGTCAGCACGGTGCGGCGCGGGCGGGAGAAGCTGCACTACCTGAATCCGGTTCCGCTGCACGAGATACAGCAGCGCTGGATCGACAAGTTCGAGCGCCCGCGCCTTCGCGCGCTCGGAGACCTGAAGCGACGAGCCGAGGAAGCCATGGCCGACAAACCGACATTCGTCTACGTCACCTACATCGCGAGTACGCCCGAGAAGGTCTGGGACGCCCTCACCGACGCCGATCTGACCGCCGCCTACTGGGGGCACAGCAATGTGTCCGACTGGCGGCGGGGTTCGCGTTGGGAGCATGTGCGCATCGACGGTTCCGGTATCGCCGACGTCGTCGGGACCGTCGTCGAGAGCGACCGCCCGAACCGCCTGGTGACCACCTGGACCTCGCCGGAGAACGAGGGCGAGGAGGACGCGTACTCCCGCGTTACCTACGACATCCGGCGGCACGAGGACATCGTGCGTCTCACCGTCACCCACGAGGACCTCGCCGACGAGGGCGAGCTGTCCGACGTGTCCGGCGGCTGGCCCGCGGTGCTGTCCAACCTGAAGTCCGTCCTCGAAACCGGCAGCCCCCTCCCGCAGTCGCCGTGGCTGGTGCCGGGCGACCACTGAAGGGGGCGTGGTTCCTTCCTCCGAGCGCTCTACGGTTTGGGAGTGCTCCGCGCCGCCGTCGCGGCACACACGATGCCCAGGAGCACGGCCAGCCCGCCGATGATGACGTTGTTCAGGATGACGCCCTTGTCGGGGCTGTCGCCGACGATCCACGGCGAGACGATCATCCAGACACCCAGGGCGCTCATCGCCCAGCTGAGGCCGTACATGCGCTCCGGCGCCCTGGTGAACCCGAGGGCCAGCAGGCCGATCGCGATGCCGACGATCAGATTGTGCGGCACGAGCGCCGGCTGGCTCGTCGTGTAGTGGAGTATCCACGGGGATACGGCGCAGTACAGACCGAGCAGGAACACCGGTCCGTCCACGAGCGCCACATCGCGTCCACCGAGCATGCGGGCGTATCGCGCCTGCATTTCGGAGACATCAGGGTGGCTCGCTATGTCACCTCTGGTGTGCGAGACGTTGGCCATGACTCGTCTCCTTTGACTTGGCTGGCCTGACCGCGTCTGGTGCGGTGTGCGGTAAGAGCCGCTTCACTCCATTCTGCTCCTTATTCACCCTTTATGTGTAGTGGTCAGCCTGTTCGCCGTGCCGGAGGCTGCGGCGCAGCTGGTGGAGCCCGCGTCGGGCGTGGCTCTTGACCGTGCCCAGCGGCCAGCCGGTGCGCCGCGCGATCTGGGTCTGGGTGAGGTCCTCGTAGTACGTCAGTCGCAGCACCCGCTGCTGGGGCGCGGGCAGTTGGGCCAATTCACGCAGGACGAGGACCCGGTCGAGAGCGGCGTCCGGCCGGTCGGTGGCCGGGTCGGCGAGGGGCAGGGCCGCTCCGGCGGCGGCCACGAGGTGCAGGCGGCGGGTCCGGGCGGACAGCGCGTCCGCGATCCTGCGCCTGGTGATGCCGACGATCCAGGCGCCGATCGTGCCGCGCTCGGGACGAAAACCCAGCCGTCCGCGCCACACCCCGAGAAACACCTGCTGGGTCACGTCCTCGGCCTCCTTGGCGTCCCCCAGTGAGCGCCGGGCCAGCGCGTGCACCAGGGGCGACCAGCGGTGGTACACGGCTGCCAGACAGTCCTCGTCGCCCGCCGCCAGCCCACCGGCCAGTTCCTCGTCGGTGCGCGCCTCCGCCGCCGGGCTCGGACGGACGGCACTGTGCTGCGGGCCCATGGCGACGGCTCCTCACGTCGGACGGCGACCGCCCGCGCTGAGTGCTTTGCGCGATGGCGGTGGGGGATGTCTGACGGGACATGCCCCGGTTCGTCCATCCTGGGAGCCAAGGATCAAGGCCATCAACTCGCGTCGATTCTGCGTCGTATAGTCGAAGGATGAGCGAGTTGCCCGCCGACCGGGACGCGCCGAACCGGTCCACCGCCGAACTCCCCCTGACCACCGGCGCGTTGGCCCGCCGACTGGGCGTGGCACCCACCACGCTGAGGTCCTGGGAGCAGCGCTACGGCATCGGGCCCGCCGTCCGAGCCGAGGGACGGCACCGGCGCTGGACCCCACGTGACGTGGCGCTGCTGGAGGAGATGTGCCGGCTGACCTCGTCGGGCGTACCCCCGGCCGAGGCGGCCCACGCGGCGAGAGAGGCCGCGGGTGCGCGGACGGAGCGTCCGGCGCGGGCCCCCGGCCGCTCACGGGCGGCCGGCACCCTGCCCCTCGGCGATGTGCGCCAGGAGTGCCGAGGCCTCGCCCGCGCCGCCGTGCGGCTCGACGCACCGGCCGTCGAACGCCAACTCGCCGACGCCGTCGACCGGTACGGCGTCGTCGTGGCCTGGCAGGAGGTGATGGCGCCGACCCTGCACGCGGTGGGGCGCAAGTGGGCCTCGTCCGGGGACCGTTACGTCGAGGTCGAGCATCTGCTGTCCTGGCAGGTCTCCACCGCCCTGCGCCGGTACACCCCGGCCTCAGGACGGCAGCCGGACGCCCCGCCCGTCGTCCTGGCCTGCGTACCCGGCGAACAGCACACCCTGCCGATCGAGGCGCTCAACGCCGCCCTCGGTGAACTCGCCCTGCCCACAAGGATGTTCGGCGCCGCCGTACCCGCCGAGGCGCTCGCCGCGGCGGTGCGGAGACTGGGACCCGCGGCCGTCGTCCTGTGGGCACAGGCGCGCTCCGCCGCGAGCCCGCCGCTGGCCCGGCACCTCGCCGACCTCCGCTGGGGAGTGAAGGGGGCGCGACGGCAGCCCTCGGTGGTCCTGGCCGGTCCCGGCTGGTCCGGCACCTCGGCGCGGGGCGCGGTACGGCCGACGACACTCGCCGACGCCGTAGACCTTCTGTCGGGGGCGTACGGGACCTCAGTCACCTGACCGTCCTTGCCTGAACCGCGCCAGTCCGTCGGCGAGTTCGACGATCGGATCCGGATAGTCGCCGAGCGCGACCCGCTCAAGTCCCTTGAGTTTCCACGGTTCGTGCACCAACGGCCCCTCCAGCTCAGCGAGTTCGGGCACCCAACGGCGGACGTAGACACCTTCCGGGTCGTGCCGCTTCGCCTGCGTCACGGGATTGAGCACGCGGTTGGGGCGCGAGTCGGTGCCGGTGCCCGCCATCCACTGCCAGTTGAGCTGGTTGTTCGCCACATCGCCGTCGACCAGCAGGTCGAGGAAGTGCCGGGCACCGATCCGCCAGTCCACGTAGAGCGTCTTGGTGAGGAAGCTCGCCGTCAGCAGCCGTCCCCGGTTGTGCATCCAGCCCTCGTGGCGCAGTTGGCGCATCGCCGCGTCGATCAGCGGATAGCCGGTACGGCCCTCCTTCCAAGCCGCGATGTCCGCACGCGCCGTGGTCTCCGACCGCCAACGGTCGTGTTTCGTACGGTAGTCGGCGCTCGCGGCCACCGGCCTGGCCGCCAGGACCTGGCGGTGGAAGTCCCGCCAGGCGAGCTGCCGTACGAACGCCTCGGCGCCCGGTCCGGTCAACCGCCGTGCCCGGTGGACGAGTTCGACGGGGGAGAGGGTGCCGAAGTGGAGGTGCGGGGAGAGACGGGAGGTGGCGTCCCCGGCGAGGTCGTCGTGGATGTCCTCGTACGCGGCGATTCCGCCGCGGAGCCATCGGCTCAACTCCCTGCGGCCTGCCGTCTCCCCGCCGGTCGCGAGGCCCGGCGAGAGGTCTGCGATGTCGGTGCGGGACGGCAGTTCCTCGGAACCGACGCCCTCCGGGACCCGCACGGTGCGCGGTGCGGCGAGCGGGGCGCGCAGATGGACCCCCGACCACTGCCGGAAGTACGGCGTGAAGACCGCGAAGTGGTCCGAGGAGGCGGGGGTCACGGCACCTGGGGCGACGGCCGTGGTCACCGTGTCGTGGACGTGCAGTCGCCGTCCCTCCGCCTCCAGCGCCCGCCGCAACCGCTGCTCGCGCCGCTGCGCGTAACCGCTCACGTCGGCCGCCATGTGCACCTCGTCCGCGTCGGTCTCGGCGGCCACCTTGCACACCTCGTCGACGACGTCACCGGAGCGGAGCACGAGCCTTCCGCCCCGCTCACGCAGCCCCGCGTCGAGATCGCGCAGACAGTCGGCCAGGAACGCGAGCCGGTTGGGCGCGGTGAACCCGGCGTCCGCCACAGCCCGGTCGCGCACGAACAGGGGGACCACCTGGCGGGCCCCGTCGGCGGCCCGCAGCGCGGGATGGTCGTGCAGACGCAGGTCCGAGGTGAACAGGACGACCGAGACGTTCATGGTGCGCGCTCCGGGAGACGGGAAAAGGCGGCCGTGAGGTGTTTCCGTGCGGGCACGCCCGACGGATGCGGCCGTCACCCGGCCGGTGTACGCCTCTCCCCGGAGCGGTGACATGCATGTCAACGCGGATCGGGGGCAGACGCACGGTTGCGGCGGTCCCCGTGGGGAGCCGAAGGCCGAAGCTGGAGGTGTCTGCGGACATGGGCGCGAAGGTGTTGGAGCGGTTTCCGGCGGGAGCCCCGCGCGGATCATGGCCCGCCGAGGAGTTCGCGGCCCGGCGCCGCGCCGAGGGTCAGCCCGCCAGGGTCGTCATGGACCTGAAGTCCGACGCGTTCCTCGTGGTGGTCCCGGTGGGCGACGAGGACTGACCGGACGGCACACCGGCCTCAGGGCTGTGTGCCGCCCAGCTCGCGCGCCCGGCGCACGAACGCCTCGTACAGATCCCCGGCCGCCTGCGGCACGGACTCCGCGCGTCGGCGGCGCAGCATCAGCAGCACCCGGGCGGTGTCGCCCGCGATCGGCCGGTAGGTGATCGCGCCGAGCCGCTCCAGCGGGTCCCCGATCACACTGAAGTCGGGCAGGACGGTCACCCCCAGCCCCTCCGCGACCATGAGCTTGCCCATCTCGGCGCCATCGGTCGAGTAGGCGAAAGCCGGTCCCCGCCCATGGAGCAGCCGGTGGACATAGCGGTGCATCACATAGCCGGAGCGCATACCGATCAGCGGTTCGGTGAGTAGGTCGTCCACACTTACGGTCGGCCGGGCCGCCAGTGGGCTGTCGGGACGCACGCACACCACCGGCAGCCCGGACAGCAGCTCGGTGGACTCGAAGTCGGCCGGCATGTCGTCACCGTCGAGATGGTTGACCAGCCCGAGATCGAAACCGCCCTCCGCCAGCGCCCGATGGATGTCGGTCTGCTGCGCGCCGACCACCTCGACCTGGGTGAGCGGATGCGAGGCGCGGAACTCCCGGACGACGGGCAGCAGCAGCGGCACAGTCGCCGCGTTCACCGTGCCCACCCGCACCATGCGGCTGATCCGGTGCCGCTCGCCCGCCGCCGCCCGCAGCCGGTCCACCGCGTCCAGCACGTCGACGATCTTCGGCAGCAGCTCCCGGCCCGCCGTGCTCATCGTCGCGCCGGTCCTTTTGCGCTCCAGGAGGTCGACCCCGAGTTCGCGTTCGAGATTGCGCACGGTCTCGCTCAACGCGGGCTGCGACAGGCGCAGTTCCTCGGCGGCCCGGCGCAGCGAGCCGAGCCGGGTCACGGCCGCGATGTATTCCAGCTGTTCGGTCCGCATGCCCGCAGAATGCGGCCGATTTCCCGGGCTGTTCAAGGGTTTCCCTGTCACACCTTCGTGAAATTCAATGGTCCGCGATACGAGACCGGTCGGGTTTTCCTTGACGGTCCTCGCGGACGGCTGCCACGATCGAGGACATGAAGATGCGACTGGACCTCACGCGGCGACGCCACGTCGACCTCGCGCGCGTCTCCAGTGCCTCCTGTTGCACCGCGGCCTGATCCCCCTCTTTCTCGCTCCCGATCCGCCGCCCTCTTTCCGCCTCCGCCCGACATTCGCCGGATATCGCTCCGGCCGGATTCGGCGTGCCCGGAAACATATTCCGCAACAGGAGTTCCCTGTGTCCGCAGCGCCCGTGAAATTCGCCTACTGGGTCCCCAACGTCAGCGGGGGACTCGTCACCAGCAAGATCGAGCAACGCACCGACTGGAGCTACGAGTACAACCGCGAACTCGCCGTCCTCGCCGAGAACAACGGCTTCGAGTACGCGCTCAGCCAGGTCCGCTACATGGCCAGCTACGGCGCCGAGTTCCAGCACGAGTCGACCAGCTTCAGCCTCGCCCTGCTCCTCGCCACCCAGCGCCTGAAGGTCATCGCCGCCGTCCACCCCGGCCTCTGGCACCCCGGCGTCCTCGCCAAACTCGGCGCCACCGCCGACCACTTGTCGGGCGGCCGCTTCGCCGTCAACGTCGTCTCCGGCTGGTTCAAGGGCGAGTTCACCGCACTCGGCGAACCCTGGCTGGAGCACGACGAGCGCTACCGCCGCTCCGAGGAGTTCATCCAGGCCCTGCGCCAGATCTGGACCGAGGACCACACCGAACTCGCCGGAGACTTCTACCGGTTGCGCGACTTCTCCCTCAAGCCCAAACCCCTCAACACCCCCGAACGACCGCACCCCGAGATCTTCCAGGGCGGCAACTCCACCGCCGCCCGCGCGATGGCCGGCCGGGTCTCCGACTGGTACTTCTCCAACGGCAAGGACTTCGACGGCGTCACCGAACAGATCGCCGACGTACGCCACTCGGCGGCCCAAGTCGGCCGTACCGCACCGAAGTTCGGCCTCAACGGCTTCCTCATCGCCCGTGACACCGAGGCCGAGGCCCGCGACACGCTCCGCGAGATCGTCGCCAAAGCCGACCGCGAGGCAGTGGAAGGCTTCGGGGCCGCGGTGAAGCAGGCCGGTCAGTCCTCGGCCGACGGCAAGGGCATGTGGCAGGACTCCACGTTCGAGGATTTGGTGCAGTACAACGACGGCTTCCGTACGGGGCTCATCGGCACGCCGGAGCAGATCGCCGAACGGATCGTCGCCTACCGGAAGTTGGGCGTCGACCTTCTCCTGCTGGGCTTCCTGCACTACCACGAGGAGGTCGAGTACTTCGGCAAGCGGGTACTGCCCCTGGTCCGTGAACTGGAGGCCCAACTCCCCGACGCCGAGGCCGAGTCCGTCTCCGTGCACGCCTGACCGTCCCCGCAGCAGACCAGAAAGAGGACCCATGGCCACCGTCCTGTCCGTCTCCGGCAGCCCCTCCGTCTCCTCCCGCACCAACCGGCTCCTGCGCCACCTGGACAAGCGGCTGATCGCCCAGGGGCACGAGGTGATCCCGCTCGACGTGCGCACCATCCCCGCCGAGGCACTGCTCGGCGCGGACTTCCGCCACCCGGCGATCGTCGAGGCGACCGAACTCTTCGCCCTCGCCGACGGCGTCGTCGTAGGCACCCCCGTCTACAAGGCCTCCTACTCCGGAGTCCTCAAGGCGCTGCTCGACCTGCTCCCGCAGTACGCCCTCACCGGCAAGACCGTGCTGCCGCTCGCCACCGGTGGGTCCACCGCACATGTGCTGGCCATCGACTACGCGCTCCGCCCGGTGCTGAACTCCATGGGTGCCGCGCACATAGTCCAGGGCTGGTTCACCCTCGACAAGGACATCACCACGCACGAGGACGGCTCGCTCACCGTCGCCCCGGGCACCACCGAGGCGCTCACCCAGGTGGTGGACCAGTTCTCGGCGGCCCTCGGCCGCACCCCGCTCCTGGCGGCGGCGAGCTGACCACCATGACCGCCCGTGCGAACGCTCATGTGATCGCCGACGACGCCGAAGCCCTCGTCCTCGCCGCTGCGCTCGCCGACGAGTTCCGTGCCGGGGCCTCCGCCCGCGACACCGAACGCAGGCTCCCGCGCGCCGAGTTGGACCGGCTCTCCGACTCCGGGCTGCTCGCCGTCACCGTACCCGCCGAGTACGGCGGCGCCGACGTGAGTTCTCAGACCCTCGCCGAGATCTTCCGCCTGCTCGGCTCCGCAGACGGCAGCCTCGCCCAGATCCCGCAGAGCCATTTCGCCTACGTCAATGTGATCCGCCGTCAGGGCACCCCGGACCAGCGGAAGTTCTTCTTCACCGAACTCCTCGCGGGCCGCCGCTTCGGCAACGCCCAGTCGGAGGCCGGCACCAAGCACGTCCAGGACATCCGCACCCGCTTGACCCTCCAGCCGGACGGTTCGTACCTCCTGACCGGCGTCAAGCACTACTCCACCGGCGCCCTCTTCGCCGACTGGATCCCCGTCCTCGCCCGCGCCGAGAACGACAACCTGCACGTCGCCTACGTCCCGAGCGACGCCGAGGGCGTCACGGTCGTCGACGACTGGGACGGAATGGGCCAGCGCACGACGGCCAGCGGCACGGTCCGCCTGGAGGCGGTCTCCGTCCCGGCGGACCGGGTCCTGCCCCACCATCTCACCTTCGAGGGCCCCCAACTCCACGGCGCAGTGGCCCAGTTGCTGCACGCGGCCATCGACGCCGGAATCGCCGGCGGAGCCCTGGCCGAAGCGGCCGAGTTCGTACGGACGAAGAGCCGCCCATGGTTCGAGAGCGGGCTGGAGACGGCTGCCGAGGATCCGCTGCTGATCCAGCGGTTCGGCGAACTCGCCATCCAGGTACGGGCGTCCGAGGCCCTGCTGATCCAGGCGGCCCGGGCCGTGGACGCGGCGCGCGCCAACCTCACCGACGACTCGGCGGCGGAAGCGTCCATCGCGGTGGCGGCGGCCAAGGTGCACGCGGCGCAGACGGCCGTGGAGGTGGCGGGCGCCCTCTTCGAGGTGTCCGGCACCCGCTCGGCCCTCAACTCGCTGAACCTGCACCGCCATTGGCGGGACGCCCGCACCCACACGCTGCACGACCCGGCGCGCTGGAAGATCCAGCACATCGGCAGGTACGTGCTCAATGGCACCAGGCCGCCACGCCACGGCCTTCTCTAACCCACCTTCAGGACAGTCCGGATCGGAGACCCCACGTGTCCCTCACCTTCCACTGGTTCCTCCCCACCAACGGAGACAGCCGCCATGTCGTCGGCGGCGGTCACGGCACCCCCGCCACCGTCTCCGGACGGGACCGGCCGCCGACGGTCGCCTATCTGAGCCAGATCGCCCGCGCGGCGGAGGACCTGGGATTCGTGGGCGCCCTCACACCCACCGGCGCCTGGTGCGAGGACGCGTGGCTGACCACCGCGATGGTCAGCCAGCACACCGAACGCCTGAAGTTCCTGGTCGCGTTCCGGCCCGGCTTCGTCTCGCCGACGCTCGCCGCGCAGATGGCGTCCACGTTCCAACGGCAGTCCGGCGGACGGCTGTTGCTCAACGTCGTCACCGGCGGCGAGAGCCACGAGCAGCGGGCCTACGGGGACTTCCTCGACAAGGACGACCGTTACCGCCGTACCGGCGAATTCCTGGAGATCGTAAGGGATTTGTGGGACGGCAAGACCGTCGACCTGGCCGGGGAGCATCTACGCGTCGAGGACGCGAAGCTGGCGCGGCTGCCGGAGCCGGTGCCGGAGGTGTACTTCGGGGGGTCCTCACCGATTGCCGGGGAGATTGCCGCCAAGTACGTGGACGTGTACCTCACTTGGGGCGAGCCGCCCGCCCAGGTCGCCGAGAAGATCGCGTGGATCAGGGGGCTGGCGGCGAAGGAGGGACGGACGCTGAGGTTCGGTATCCGGCTGCATGTCATCACGCGTGACACGTCCGCGGAGGCCTGGGCCGAGGCGAACCGGCTGCTCGAAGGATTCGACTCCGAGACCGTGAAGTCCGTGCAGGCGGGGCTCGCCCGGAGCGAGTCCGAAGGGCAGCAGCGGATGCTGGCCCTGCACGGGGGCAGCCGGGACGGGCTGGAGATCCACCCCAACCTGTGGGCCGGAATCGGGCTGGTCCGGGGTGGAGCGGGAACGGCCCTGGTCGGCAGCCACGAAGAGGTCGCCGAGCGGATCAAGGAGTACGCGGCCCTCGGCATCGAGGAGTTCGTGCTGTCCGGGTATCCGCACCTGGAGGAGGCGTACTGGTTCGGCGAGGGCGTGCTGCCGAGGCTGGCCGCCGAGGGAGTCTGGCGGCACCCGGTCGGTGGGCGGCAACCCGCCCAGGCGCAGGTGCCGTTCGCGGGCTGAACCCTCGTCAGAACCAGTGCAGGCAGTGCGGGGAGCGATCCGCCCGGAAGAGGGCGTCGGCGAGGGCGGCCGCGCCCGGGCGGTGGGCCCGGATGTGTCCGGCGCGCACGAGCGTGCTCGGGGCGGTGCCGCCGAGGTAGACCGAGCCCAAGTCGCCGATGTCCATGGACAGATCGGGCTCCCGGCCCGTGAGGACACAGTCGGCCTTGCCGTCCCGAACGGTCAGCAGGTAACGGCCGTGCTCGTCGAGGAACGGGTCGTCGACGGCGAGGACCAGCTCGCCGTCCGTCGACCAGCCGCGCGCGGTCAGCGCACGCGGGACGTCCAGCAGCCGCACCCAGAGCCAGTCGGTGTCGCCGCTCACCTCTCCGGCGCGGAAGTCCGTGAGCTGCCAGCGCAGCGGATGGCCGGGCGGGAAGTGCCTGAACACCACCTGATCGACCAGGTCGTGGCCGAGCACGAACCGGGCCAGCGCCGTGAAGACGGCGTCATCGGTGGCGATCGTCTCGTCCACGGTCAGGGTTTTGGCTTCGCCGAGCGCATAGCTGGCGTAGCCGTCCGGTACCCCGTCGGCGTCTCGGTGGACGGCGACATAGCGCGGCTTCGGAGAGATCGGGGGCTGTCCCGCGCGCAGGGCCCACCAGCGGTGCGGCCGGGACAGCGCGCCGGGCTGTGCGCGGCGGTAGCGGTCGTAGACCTCTTCCAGGATGTCGCCGCACTTGGCGCGGGGCAGCAACTCGACCGAACCGGAAGCCGAGTCGGACGCCGAGCCGTCGGCGGTGTCGCGCGCCCGGGGCGGGGCGAGGGCGGCCCGGTGGCGCGGCACCGTCAGGCGCTGCGTGTACGTCGCCGGTCCGTAGCCGAACCTGCGGTAGATCAGGGCCTCGGAGGCCAGCAGCACGGAGAGGGCCTCCCCGCGGGACCGCAGCTCGGTGAGCTGGTGGCGCATCATCGCGCTGAGCACACCCTGACGCCGGTGCGAGGCCAGGACACCGACCGCGGTCACCCCGCCGACCGGGACGACGATCTCGCCGGGCAGCGTGAGCTCGAAGGAGTGCGCACCGGCGGTTCCGATGGGGCGGCCGTCCGCCGCCGTGGCGAGCAGGCAGCGATCCATTTCGAGCGCCGACCACCAGAGACCGCCCCCGTCGGTCGGGGTCTCCGGGAAGAGCCCGAAGGCGGCATGGAGCGTGTCGACGAACACGTCCAGGTCCTCGTCGGTCGTGGGACGGATCTCCACCACTGTCGCTACCTCCCCGGGGATAACGGCACCACGTCCCGTGATGCCCCGCCACAGTGCAGCGTCGCTCCGCGACCGGGTCAAGCGAATTAAGCGTCGGCCAGCGCCTTCAAGTGGGCCGCTCTCGATTCCGCCGTCTGGCCCTGAACCAGCAGGAACAGGGCCTCGCGCGCGAGGCGTTGGGCCCTGCTCGTCAAGGACAGGGATCTGCCGCCACCGGCCACCACGGCCGCCGTCGTGGCCGTCATCAACACCTCGTACGCCTGTGTCCTGAGCGCCAGCCGCTCGGCCAAGTGCTCGTGCGGCAGCGGGAGTTCGGCCAGGGCGTAGGCCTGCTCGCGTACCTCGTCGAGGCGGGTGCGGAGCGGGTCGGCGGTGTCGTCGTCCAGCAGGCCGAGCGCCGCCGCCGCGACTCCGAACACCGCCGGTGACGCGTTCGTCGGCTTCGGGCGGTCCGCCTTCGCCCACTCCGCGTACGGCGTGCGCAGGGCCACCGCCTCCTCGGGGAGCCACAGGCCGTCCAGCTCCAGCGACACGGTCCGGGACGCGGTAAGTGCCGCCAGCCGCATGGGAGTTGAGGGGCGCAGGCCGGGTTGCTCCCGCGCCTCCGTGAACGCGAACAGCGCCTCGTCCGCGTCCGTCACCCCCGCGAGCAGCATGACGTCGTTCAGACCCCAGCCCGTGTACCAGGGCACCGTCCCGTCGAAGCGCCAGCCGCCCCGCTCCCGCGACACCCGCACCGGGATCCGGGGATACGCCCGCAGATGCGCGTACGCCACCCCGGACATCAACTCGCCTCGCGAGAGCGGGCCCAACAGGCTTTCCCGCACCGGCAGTTCGCTCTTCGTCAGCGTCATGACGGGCGTGTGGTGCTGTGTCTGCACGAACCACGTGGAGCAGCACGCCCCGGCCAGGATCTCCGCCGTCTCCCTCGCCACCGCGCCGGGTGCCGCCGAGCCGCCGTAGGCCACGGGGGCGCTCACGCCCAGCAGGCCGGACTTCTTGATCGCCTCGATGTGGGTCGCCGGTACGCCTTCCTGGTCGACCTGTTCGGCGTGCGGGGCGAGGAGGTCGTCCGCCAGTCGTCGGGCGCGGGTGACGAGAACGTGGGAGGTCATGCGGGTGATTCTCCCGATCGGCCGGGCCGGTCACGCGCGACGCTCCGGCCCGTGTCGGAGGACGCGGGCCGGAGCGGTGGGGACGACGCGGCGGTCAGTCGGACGAGCGTACGGCGGGCATCGCGAGGTCGACCGGGCCGGTGTCGCCGGGGCCGGTCTTGCAGGAGTCGTGGCAGTCCTTGTCCAGGGAGCAGCAGAGGGAGCAGATCGGGCCGGAGTGGAAGGGGCAGTTCGCCACGTCGGGGCGCTCGAAGGCCGTCGCGCAGACCGTGCAGGTCAGCTCCACGGCCGAGGGCAGCCCGTCGGGGCCGAGCAGCGGCTCCTCCAGGTCGTCGAGGCGGGCGATGTAGTACTTGCCCTTGGTGAGGTACGCGAACAGGGGCGAGAGGACCATCGCCAGGAACAGGGCGATGAAGGGGGAGTACGCCTTGCCGTAGTCGCCGAACGCCTCGAAGTACGCGGCGATGGACACGGCCGAGGCGATGAGCATCGAGCCGAAGCCGACCGGGTTGAAGTTGTAGAGGTGGGCGCGCTTGAACTCGATGTAGGACGGGCTGAGTTTGAGCGGCTTGTTGATGACCAGGTCGGCGACCACCGCGCCGATCCAGGCGATCGCCACGTTGGAGTAGAAGCCGAGGACCGTGTTGAGGAAGCCGAAGACGCCGCCCTCCATCAGGGCCAGGGCGATGCCGACGTTGAGGAAGATGTAGACCACGCGGCCCGGGTGACGGTGTGTCAGGCGGGAGAAGAAGTTCGACCAGGACAGCGAACCGGAGTACGCGTTCGTCGAGTTGATCTTCACCTGGGAGAGGATCACGAAGAACGTGGCCAGGCCCAGGGCGACCGGAGCGGCGAAGGTCTTGAAGCCGTGCACGTACTGCTGGATGGGCTCGTTGGCCTTGGCCAGGCCCACGCTGCCGGCGATGTAGAAGGCCAGGAACGCGCCGCCCATCTGCTTCGCCGCACCGAGGATCACCCAGCCGGGGCCGGCGGAGAGCACCGCGCCCCACCACTTCTTGGCGTTCTGCGGGGTCTTGTCGGGCATGAAGCGCAGATAGTCGACCTGCTCACCGATCTGCGCGATCAGCGACAGCGCCACACCGGCGCCCGCGCCGACCCCGAGCATGCTGATGCTGGACCCGGTGGGGGAGTTGCCCGCGAAGTGCGCGAACTGCGAGAACTTGCCCGGCTCTTGAATGGCGATGGACACGAACGGCGCGACCATCAGCACCAGCCACACCGGCTGGGTCCACACCTGCATCTTGGAGAGCGCGGTCATGCCGTAGATCACCAGCGGCAGGATGATCAGTGAGCAGATCAAGTAGCCCACGGCCAGGGGGATGTGGAGGCCCAGGTCGAGCGCCTGGGCCATGATCGAGCCCTCCAGGGCGAAGAAGATGAAGGTGAAGCTGGCGTAGATGACCGACGTGAGGGTCGAGCCGAGGTAGCCGAAGCCCGCGCCCCGGGTCAACAGGTCCATGTCGATGGAGTACTTGGCCGAGTAGTACGAGATCGGGATGCCGGTGAGGAAGATCGTCACCGCCGCCGCCAGGATCGCCACCATGGCGCTGGAGAAGCCGTTCGAGATCGCGATCGAACCGCCGATGGCGAAGTCGGCGAGGTACGCGATGCCGCCGAGCGCGGTGGTGGCCACCACGTACGGCGTCCAGCGCCGGAAGGACTTCGGCGCGTAGCGCAGCGAGTAGTCCTCCAGGGTGTCGTTCTGCGCCCAGTCGTTGTAGGTCCGTCCGGCAGCCGTTGCCGGCGCCTCTTCGTCGACGATCTCCGTCACGACACTTCCCTCTTCCACGGGTGTGGGTCATCTCCCGGACGGCCCGGGGGAGTTGGACGGAAGAGTCACGCCGAATTGTTTCCCGACCGTTTCGGACGCTTTAAATGAGAGACCTTTCAAAATTCTTTTGGCGACGCGCGTAGATTTAATTGATACTTCCTGTGGAAACTATTTCTGCGGGAAGGTAGCCTCAGTCCTGGCAGGTGGGGGAGGTCAGAGTTGGGCGACGATGTCGAAGTCGAAGGCGTCCGCCCGCGCCAGATACAGCCGTTGGCGGAGGTGATTGCCGTGCAGACGCAGTACGCCCCTCGGGCCCTCGTACGAGACGCTGCCGCCGACTGCGCACATGGTCCCCACGTCGAGCGACCGCGCCTGCTCGGCCAGTGCCGCCAGCAGCCGTACGCCTTCGAAGCACGACTCGCCGAGACTGCCCACGACGGGTG
Organism: Streptomyces sp. NPDC002276; assembly: GCF_053891435.1. Taxonomy (NCBI): domain Bacteria; kingdom Bacillati; phylum Actinomycetota; class Actinomycetes; order Kitasatosporales; family Streptomycetaceae; genus Streptomyces; species Streptomyces sp. NPDC002276. The sequence goes on from NZ_JBSFCQ010000001.1 coordinate 288,261, forward strand.
CCTCCACGCCGAAGCGGGCCGCGTAACGCCCGCTGAAATCAAGGCTTTCGGCGGTGGCGAGGGTCTCGAAGTAGCCGGCCGCCGCCCACAGTCCCTCGGTGGCCTCCGCGCCGGTGGCCAGCAGGATGTTCTCGTCCATGTGCGTGCTCAGCCGCAGGCAGCGTTGATGCAACCCGTGGGCGGCGAACGCCCTGTTGAAGCGCGCCGCGTCGTCCCCGACCAGCAGCATCAGCACGGCGTCCGCCTCGCACCGCTCGACGCGGCGCAGGACCGGACCGAACTCGTACGTGCCCAGCGGGACGAAGACCTCGTCGCGCACCCGGCCGCCGCACTCCCGGGCGTAGCGGCGCGCGGCCCGTGCGGTCACGCGCGGCCACACGTAGTCGTTGCCCACCGTGCACCAGCGGCGCGCACCCGTCTCCTCCGCCAACAGGCGCATGGCGGGCAGGAGTTGGGCCGCGTCGGTCTCACCGGTCAGGAACACGCCGGGGGTGCGCTCGCCGCCCTCGTACTGCGCGGTGTAGACGTACGGCACCCGGCCCGCGATGCGCGGCACCAGTGCCTTGCGGACCGCCGAGGTGTGCCAGCCGACCACCGCGTCGACCGCGCGCATCGACACCAACACCTCGACCTCGGCGGCCACTTGCTCCGCCGGAGCACCGCCGTCCACCACGATCAGCCGGACCTCGCGGCCCAACACCCCGCCCGTAGCGTTGAGTTCCTCCACGGCGAGCTGCGCGGCCAGTTCGCAGGACGGGCCGAAGACGCCCGCCGGACCTCGCAGCGGGACGACCAGCGCCACGACCAGAGTCCTGACCGGGCCGCTGATCCGCCCGGGCGGCAGGGAACGCACCAGACCACCTCCGTGAGGGCCTGAGGGCACGGAAACCGGGCCCGGCCCCGGCGCCCTCGCAGAGGCTCGTAATCTGAACCGCACAGTAGACCTACCGGAAGGACAGCGGCAATGTCGTCCGTACCGTCGCCGGGCCTCGCCCACCTGCTGAGTCACGCCGAGCGGCGACTGGGCCTGCGCATGGCCGCCGTACTGGCCGAGGAGGACTGCTCGGTCGAGCAGTGGCGCGTCCTGTCGATCATCGCGGACGGCAAGGGACATCCGATGACCGAGATCGCCGACCAGGCCCTGATGCCCGCGCCGAGCCTGACCAAGCTGGTGGACCGCATGGTGGCCGACAACCTCGTATACCGCCGTCCCGACAGCGCCGACCGCCGCCGCGTCCTCCTCCACCTCACCGCCCGGGGCCGCACCCTCCATCAGCGCGCCGCGCACCGCCTCCTCACCGACCAGACCCGGCTGCTCGACGCGATCGACGACCACGGCGACCTCGTACGACTGCTGGCGCGGCTCACCGCGGCCCTGGACCAGGAGCCCACGGAAGAGACCAGGGACGAGCCCGCGGAGAAAATCCTGCCGGTCTCCTGAGGCGCGCTGTCGATCCGGGAACACGGCGTTCGTGTAGGAGGTGAGAGATCCCCCGAGGGACTCCGAGAACCCCCTGCGCCATGGAGGACGCCATGCAGCACTACCTGCTCAGTGTGATCACGCCGACCGACGGACAGATGCCCTCGCCCGAGGAGATGGCGGAGATCAGGCGCAAGCTGGAGATCTTCCACGACGAGCTCCAGGCCGCCGGTGCCTGGGTCTTCGCCGGCGGACTGCACGGACCGGAGACCGCCACCGTGTTGCGCCCCAAGGACGGTGACGTGCTGATCACGGACGGCCCGTACGCCGAGGGCAAGGAGTATCTGGGCGGGCTCTGCCTGATCAAGGCGGCCGACCTGGACGCGGCCCTGGAGTGGGGGAAGCGGGCGACCTGGGCCACCACCCTGCCTGTGGAGGTGCGCCCCTTCATGAATACCTCCGAGGACTAATGGCGTTCGACACCGACATCGAGGCCGTCTTCCGTACCGAGTACGGGCGCGCGGTCTCCGTCCTGGTCCGCTTCCTCGGCGACATCGACCTCGCCGAGGAAGCGGTCCAGGACGCCTTCACCACGGCCGTACAGAAGTGGCCGGAGACCGGTGTGCCGCCGAGTCCGGCCGGGTGGATCATCACGACCGCCCGCAACCGCGCGATCGACCGGCTGCGCCGCGAGTCCTCCAGGGAGGCCCGGCACAGCGAGGCCGCCCTGCTGTACGCGTCCGACGCGCCCGCCGAGGAGGGACCCGTGCGCGACGACCGGCTCCGTCTGATCTTCACCTGCTGCCACCCCGCGCTCGCCACCCAGGCACAGGTCGCGCTCACCCTGCGGCTGCTCGGCGGGCTCACCACCGCCCGGATCGCCCGCGCCTTCCTGGTGCCGGAACCGACGATGGCCCAGCGCCTGGTCCGCGCCAAGGCCAAGATCCGCGACGCGAGAATCCCGTACCGGGTGCCCCGCGACGCCGACCTCCCCGACCGGCTGGGGGGCGTGCTGGCCGTCGTCTACCTGATCTTCAACGAGGGCTACACCGACTCGCCCGAGCTGTGCGCCGAAGCCCTGCGCCTCGGCTGCCTGCTGTCCGAGCTGATGCCGGACGAGCCCGAGGTCACCGGCCTGCTGGCGCTGATGCTGCTCATCGAGTCGCGCCGGTCGGCCCGGGAGGGCGCGAACGGCGAGCTGGTGCCGCTGCCCGAGCAGGACCGCGACCGGTGGGACCGCGAGCTGATCGCCGACGGCCAGTCACTCGTCCGGCGGTGCCTGCGGCTGAACAACCCCGGGCCGTACCAGATCCAGGCCGCGATCAACGCCGTGCACAGCGACGCGCAGACGGCGGACACGACGGACTGGGGACAGATCCTCCAGCTCTACGACCAGCTCATGGCCGTAGCGCCGAGCCCGGTCGTCGCCCTGAACCGGGCCGTCGCCGTCGCCGAGGTGGACGGCGCGCGCAAGGCCCTCGACCTCGTGGACGCGCTGGACCTCGACGACTACCACGTGCTGCACGCGGTGCGCGCCGATCTGCTGCGCCGCCTGGGCCGCCACACGGAGGCGGTGGCGGCGTACGAGGCGGCCCTCGCCCGCACCGACAGCGCGGCGGAGCGCGGGTACCTGCAACGCCGCTGCCGGGAACTCGTGCGGATGTGACAGCCCTCACGTGGGGAGTGACCATGGTTCCACCGGAATTTTCCCCGGTGTATGAATGGTTGCTATATACACCTGACCGTAGAGAACTCCACTCCCACGCACCAGCAGCGAGGCACCGTGAACCAGCCCAGTCCCGAGCAGCCCGCCGACATCGTGGCCCGACTGCGCGCCACCTTCCGCACCGGCCGCACCAAGCCCGTCGAGTGGCGCACCGCGCAGCTCCACCGCCTGCGCGACCTGCTCACGGAGCACGGCGACGACCTCGCCGCCGCCCTCCACGCCGACCTCGGCAAGAGCGCCGCCGAGGCCCAGCGCACCGAGATCGGCTTCACGATCCGCGAGATCGACCACACCCTCGACCACCTCGAAGAGTGGCTGCGCCCCGAGTCGGCCCCCGTACCGGCCCACCTCGGCACGGACGCCACCGTCTGGACGCAGTACGACCCGCTCGGCGTCGTCCTCGTGATCGCCCCCTGGAACTACCCGGTGCAGCTCCTGCTGACCCCGGTCGTCGGCGCACTGGCCTCCGGCAACGCGGTGGTCGTCAAGCCCAGCGAGCTGGCCCCGGCCACCTCCGCCGCCATCGCCCGGCTGCTGCCCGCTTACCTCGACACCGACGCGGTCGCCGTCGTCGAGGGCGGCATCCCGGAGACCACGGCCCTGCTCGCCGAGCACTTCGACCACATCTTCTACACCGGCAACGGCGTCGTCGGCCGCATCGTCCTGCGCGCCGCAGCCGAGCACTTGACCCCGGTCGCCCTCGAACTCGGCGGCAAATCACCGGCGTTCGTCGACCGCGACGCCGATCTCGCCGTCGTCGCCGACCGGTTGGCGCGCGGCAAGTTCCTCAACGCCGGCCAGACCTGCGTCGCCCCCGACTACGTGCTGACCGACCCGGAGACCGCCGCCGCGCTCGAACCCCTGCTGGTGACCGCGGTCGAGAAGGTCTACGGCGCCGACCCGCAGACCTCCGGGGAGTACGGCCGGATCGTCAACGAGCGGCACTTCGACCGGCTCGCCGGACTGCTCGACTCCGGCCGGGTGGTGGTCGGCGGACGCAGCGACCGCGGCGACAAGTACATCGCCCCGACCGTGCTCGCCGACGTGGACCCGAAGGCGCCCGTCATGGCGGAGGAGATCTTCGGCCCGATCCTGCCGATCGTCACCGTCCCCGGGATCGACGCGGCGATCGACTTCATCAACGACCGCGACAAGCCCCTCGCCCTGTACGTCTTCACCGACTCCGACGACACCCGCGCCCGGATCGCCGCCGAGACCTCCTCCGGCGCCGTCGGCTACGGCCTCCCGCTCGCCCATCTCACCGTCTCCGACCTGCCGTTCGGCGGTGTGGGGGAGAGCGGCATGGGCAACTACCACGGCCGCTACTCCATCGAGACGTTCAGCCACCGCAAGGCCCTGCTGGAGAAGCCGCTGGCCTGACCCGCCTCCCCATGTATCACCGGTCGCTTATATAAGCGACCGGTGATATTTTGGTGCTCATGCACGCTTTCGATGTGCTCGGAGACCCCGTGCGCCGCCGCATCCTGGAGCTGCTCGCCGAGGGCGAGCAGCCCGCCGGGACGGTCAGTGATGCCGTCCGGCGGGAGTTCGGGATATCGCAGCCCGCGGTCTCCCAGCATCTGAAGGTGCTGCGGGAGAACGGATTCGCGACGGTACGGCCGGACGGCACCCGCCGCCTGTACGCGGTGAACTCCGAGCCGCTGCGGGACATCGACGCCTGGCTCGACCGGTTCCGCCGCTACTGGACCCCCCATCTGGACGCCCTGGCAACCGAGTTGGCCCGAGGCAAGCGTGAGCGCCGGCTCCGCGAGGCCGGTGACGACAGCCCCGAAGAGTCGAGGAGCACCCCATGATCGACGTGACCCACCAGATCAACTCCGTGAGCCGCGAGGTCGGCCGCCGCGACTTCCAGGCGGGCGAGGCCCGCGTGATCACCATCGCCCAGTCCTACGACTCACCGGTCGCCGACGTCTGGGACGCCTGCACCAACCCCGAGCGCATCCCGCGCTGGTTCCTGCCGGTCACCGGCGAACTGCGGGTGGGCGGCAAGTACCAGTTGCAGGGCAACGCGGGCGGCACCGTCGAGCGCTGCGACCCGCCCAACAGCTTCTTCACCACCTGGGAGTACGGCGGTGAAGTCAGCTGGATCGAGCTGCGGTTGACGCCCGAGGGCGACGGCACGCGCTTCGAGTTGGAGCACATCGCGCATGTCGACGACACGAAGTGGGCCGAGTTCGGGCCCGGCGCGGTCGGCGTCGGCTGGGACTCGATCCTCCTGGGGCTCGACGGCAACCTGTCGGGCAGCAGTCCCGTGAAGCCCGAGGACGCCATGGCCTGGCTCGCGTCCGAGGAGGGCCGCCGCTTCGTCACCCTGAGCAGCGAGGCCTGGTACACGGCCAACGTCGCGAGCGGCGAGGACGAGGCGGTGGCCCGCGCGTCCGCCGACCGGACCACGGCCGCCTACACGGGAAGCGGGAGTTGAGAGTCGTAGCGGCCGAACCGCTGACCCGGGACCGATCACCGTTGTAGCGTGCGCGCTGGATGCCACGGGTGATCGGAGCCAGGGATGAGTGTCGGCGGCGGGACGGTGTTGGTGACCGGCGGCAGCGGATTCGTCGGCAGCCATCTGGTCCGGCAACTGCTGGAGCGCGGCTACCGGGTGCACACCACCGTGCGGTCCCTCGGCAACGAGGCGAAGGTCGCGCCGCTGCGGGTGATGCGGGACCAATTCCCCGGCGCTCTTGAGCTGTTCGAGGCCGACCTGCTGGCCGTGGGCTCCTTCGGCGCGGCGATGGACGGCTGCCGGGTCGTGTTCCATGTGGCCTCGCCGTTCCTCATGCCGGAGAAGATCAAGGACGGTCGGCGGGACGTCGTCGAGCCCGCGCTCACCGGCACCCGGAACGTCCTCGCAAGCATCGAACGCACGCCCACCGTCGAGAAGTTGGTGTTCACCTCTACGGTCGGCGCGATCTTCGGGGACTACGCCGACGTACGGGAGATGAAGGACGAGATCCTCTCCGAGGACTACGTCAACACCACCAGCACGGTCGAGAACAACCCGTACCACTACGCCAAGACCGTCGCCGAACGCGCCGCCTGGGACGCGGCACACGCACAGGACCGCTGGCGCATGGTCTCCGTCAACCCCGGCCTGATCCTGGGGCCTTCACTCACCCCGGCCTCGGACTCCGGCAGCCTGTTCCTCCTCGACGAACTCTTCAAGGGCTACTTCTTCTACGGGGCACCCGACTTCAGCTTCACCGTCGCCGACGTACGGGACGTCGCGAGCGCGCACATCGCGGCGGCCGAACGCCCCGACGCGCACGGCCGCTACATCGTCGCCGCGAGCCGGATGGCGTCCTTCCTCGACATGTCACGCGCCCTGCGGCAGCGCTTCCCGCGCCACTACAGGCTGCCCCGGCACGGCCTCCCGCACTGGCCGGTGCGCATCCTGGGGCCCGCGTTCGGGCTCACCCAGGACTACATCCGCAAGCACCTCGGGATCAGGTTCGCGGTCGACAACCGGCGCGGAGTGGAGGAACTGGGCATCCAGTACCGGCCGTTGGAGGAGACCCTCGTCGATCACTACGTGGCCTGGCGGGAGTTGAGGAAATCGCGCTGACCGGTGACCGCCCTTCGCCGTTCATTCCGCGGACCGTTCCTGCCTCTTGACTGGTCGAGACCAAAGACGCTTGGGTGTGGCGCGATCACCTTTCCGGTGTCATGAGCCTGACCACACTCAAACCGAAGGGCACCCATGCGAACCCCCCACGCCCTGTTCGCCATCACCGCGGCGCTCGCCGCGACGCTCGTCTCGCCACCGGCCGGCGCCGCCGACGCGGTCCCGGCCCCCGGCACCTACTACGTCCAGAGCGCCACCACCGGCCTCAACGCGGCCGACAAGGGGGGAGCGGTGGAGCAGCACAACCCCAAGGGCAACGAGGACCACCAGCAGTGGAACCTCAAGGCGAGCGGATCCTCGTACGTCCTGGAGAGCGCCGACACGGCCGGCAGCTGCCTCGGCCGCTCGGGCACCCAGGCGAAGACCGTCGCCTGCACGAGCGCCGACGCCGCCTGGCAGATCACCGCGACCGGCGGTGACCAGTACACGCTCCAAGTCCCGGGCACGGCAAGCTACTTGACCGTGGGCGCCAAGCCCTCAGGCGCCAACTACCCGGCCCAGCTCGCCATCGGCTCCTCCGGCGGCCTCGCCTCCTGGTACCTGACCCCGATCAGCTCACCCACCAAACCGATCCCCGCCCAGGACCAACGCACCCTGGACCAGGTCACGTTCCTCACCGCGCACAACGCCTACGCCAACGGGGTCGACGGCGGCTTCGCCCCGCCCTTCGTGAACTTCTTCCCCAACCAGGCCCGCGGCATCAACCAGCAACTCTCCGACGGCGTACGCGGGTTCATGCTGGACATCCACCAGACCCCCGACGGCGCGATCCTCTGCCACGACAGCTGCACCCTGGTCAGCAGCCCGGTCGCCCTCAACGTCGACCTCCAGCGCATCGTGGACTTCCTCAAGTCGCACACCGACCAGTTCGTCACCGTCTTCCTGGAGGACTACGTCGACCCGACGGTCCTGCGCGGCGAACTCGCCCGCGTCAACGGCCTGTACGACGTGCTGTACCGCCCCGACCAGACCGGCGTGCAGCAGAACGGCTGGCCGAAGATGGCCGACCTGATCGCCGCCAACCACCGCCTGCTGATCTTCACCGACCACAGCCGCGCCTCCGACCAGTCCGCCGGACTGACCCGGGACAGCTTCGGAGTGATGTACCAGCGCGAGTGGACCGTCGAGAACTACTGGTCTATGGGCTCCGGCGCCGGCTCCTCCGACTGGTCCTGCTACAGCCGCTGGTACGGCAGCGACCTCAACGTCCCGCTCACCCAGACCTATTCGGGGTTCCGGCCGCTGTTCGTCATGAACCACTTCCGTGACGCCACCATCGCCGGAACGGCGCAGACCGACAACACCAAGGTCCTCGACCGGGCCCAGCGGTTCTGCCAGCCGGCCGCCCGAAAGAAGCCCAACTTCCTCGCTGTGGACCGCTACGACCTCGGCAACCCCGCCTCGGCCGTCGACAGCCTGAACACCTACACGTATCCGTAAAGTGCGGGTGGCCGTGGCGCGCGTGTGTGCGAAACTCCGCTGATGACCTCAGCGAAGATCACCGCCGCAGCCGCGGGCACCTGGAAACTCGGCGACCTGACCGTCAACCGCCTCGGCTTCGGCGCGATGCGGCTGACGGGCAGCGCCGCTTTCAACCTCGGCACGCCGAGCGACCGCGACCGCTCGATCGCCGTGCTGCGCAAGGCGGTTGAGCTGGGCGTGAACCACATCGACACGGCCGCCTTCTACTTCTCGTCGCTGCGGTCGGCCAACGAACTCATCAACACCGCGCTCGCCCCCTACCCGGACGACCTCGTGATCGCCACGAAGGTCGGCCCCTTCCGCAACTACTCGGGGGAATGGAGCAGTTCGGCACGCCCCGACGACCTGCGCGGGCACGTCGAGGAGAACCTGCGCCAGCTCGGGCGCGACCAGCTGGACGTGGTCCATCTGCGCCGGATGGGCCAGGACTCGATCGCCGAACACTTCGGCGCGCTCGCCGAACTCCAGGAGGAGGGCCTGGTCCGGCACCTCGCGCTCTCCGACGTCGAACCCGCGCACCTCGCCGAGGCGCAGGAGATCGCCCCGGTGGTGAGCGTCCAGAACCGGTTCGCGCTCGACTCCTACCAGGCCGAGACCGACGACATGCTGCGGATCTGCGGGGAACAGGGCATCGCGTTCGTGCCGTTCTTCGCCATCGCGGGCGCCGGCGGGGCGCGAAGCGCGACCACCGCCCACGACGACGAGGTCCTGGCCGTCGCGGACGCCCATGACACCAGCCCCGCCCAGATCCGCCTGGCCTGGACCCTGGCCCAGGGCCCGCACGTCCTCGCCATCCCCGGCACGGGCAACCCCGAGCACCTCGCCGAGAACGTGGCGGCCGGCGCGATCCGCCTGACCGACGACGAACTGGCTGGGCTCAACGAGCTGCACAGCAAGGCCGGTTGAGCCGGGGCCGGGCCGCTCACACCAGCCAGACTCCGTCCCGCATCAGATGGCGTTGCGGCAGCTCGCGCACCTCGTGCCACGCCTGGACGGCCAGTGGCCGTACCCGGAAGAAGGCGTAGGGCGCGCGGTCCTTCCGGGGATCCCAGCCGTACTTCGCGTCGAAGGCGTCGGCAGCGGCGGCCGGGACGTCCTCAGCGGTGAAGGCAGTGGCCTCGCCGTCGACGAGTACGACGTCCCGGGTGTCCGCGAAGGCCAGCCGGGTCCGCCGACCGTCGCTCAGATTGCGGCCCGTGGGGTTCGTGGGCCGGGTGCACAGCCAGACGGCCTGCCCGTCCCAGACGAACCACAGCGGGACCAGACAGGGCAGCCCGTCGGCGTCAGCCGAGGCCACCCAGATGTCCAACTCCCGCTCCAGCCGCGCCAGTACGTCACGCTTGCGCTCCTCGGGGCCGCGGGGCGGCTCGGTGATCTTCATGCCGGGGACGCTACCGGCGGCGCCCGCGCGGCGCCTCGGGCCGGGGGCGTAGGACCTCGGACCGAGGGCGCGGTGGCGGCAGTTCGGCTGCGGGAACCTGAAAGGGGCCTGGAGTCAGCCCAGTTGGGCGTGCAGGAAGGGCACCGTGCTCGCCCAGGCGCGGGTCGCGGAGTCGGCGTCGTAGACCGGGCGGCCGTCGTTGAAGAAGGCGTGGTTCGCCGGGTAGAGGCGCAGGTCCGCGGTGATGCCGGACTGCGCCTGGATGTGCTCGCGCAGTGCGTCGAGGCCCGCGACCGGGATGCTCTCGTCCAACTCGCCGTAGTGGCCCTGGATTTGCGCCTTCAGGCCGGAGAAGTCGGGCAGCTCGCCCTGGATCACGCCGTAGAACGGCACCGCCGCGCTCACCCTGGGGTCGGCCGCGGCCAGGTACAGGACGAAGCCGCCGCCCATGCAGAAGCCGACCGCGCCGACCGTGTCCGAGGTGACCTCGGGCAGGGACAGGAGGTGGTCGACCGCGCCGGAGAGCAGTTCGACACCGCGGGCGACCGGGAGGGCCAGCATCATCCGCAGGGCCTCGTCGCTCTCGTGCGCCACGTTCCCGCCGTACAGGTCGGGGGCGAACGCGACGAAGCCCTCCCGCGCGAGCCGGTCGGCCACATCGGCGATGTGGTCGGTCAGGCCCCACCACTCCTGGATGACGATCACACCCGGCCCGCTCCCGGACGGCGGCAGCGCGAGATAGCCGTGGGCGGTGCCCCCGGCGCTGGGAAAGGTGACGTTCTGACGGGCCGGGGCTCCGGTCGACTTCGGCAGCTCGGAGGACATGACGCTCAACTCCTGTACGGCGGTGCTCGATGGGGGAGTGCCGGGGCGGCCTCGACACGATCACCACCCTGTCACGCCCGGACCCGGAGGTCGCTCCGACCCCTTCCGCAAGGGGCACGCGGGAACGGGCGCTCGGGTGCCGTGACGACACGGCACCTTGGCGACTACAATTCTGTAGACGGTCTGCTGGACTGTACGACGAGGACGGGGTGAGGATCGTTCCCATGGCCGACGCGAAGGACGAACGCCGACCGGCGGGTGAGCTGGAGGCCACCGTCATGGCCGCCCTCTGGGCCGCCGGTGACCCGCAGACCCCTGGAGAGGTGCAGCTGAGCCTCGGCACGGGCCTGGCCCGCACCACGGTGACGACGATCCTGACCCGGCTGCACGACAAGGGCGTCGTCGACCGCCTGCGCCAGGGCCGCGGCTACGCCTACTTCCCGGTCCAGGACGCACAGGGCCTCACCGCCCGCCGTATGCACACCGAACTCGACCGGGACGGCGACCGGGAGACCGTCCTCGCCCGCTTCGTCGCCCAGCTCAGCCCCGACGACGAACGCGTCCTGCGCGACCTCCTCGAATCCGGTGAGCAGGAGTGAGGCGCGGTGGGGCGTGGGATCCTGGATGCGATGAAATCCGGTGACCGATGATCGCCCTGCTGCTCCTCCCGCTCGTGCTGCCGTTCGCGCTACGGCCACCGGCCCGGCGTGCCCTGGAGCGGCTCACGCCGACCACCGCCTTGTGGCTGCTCACCGGCTCCGCGGTGATCGCGGCCGGCTGCACGCTCGCCGCCCTCGGCGCGTTCGTCCTGACCGGCCTGCTCCGGCTCCCACTGTTCGCGTCCCTCGGCGAACTGATCCACCCACTGCGCACCTCCTACGGCGGTCTCGTCCCGCCGGCGGCGGTGCTGTCCGCCGGGGCCCTCGCCGTGTGCGCCTGGTCGCTGACCCGGTGGGCGCTGCACCAGTCCCGCGCCTTCCGCGCCGCCCGTACACAGGCCGGGAGCGGGCCCGTCGCCGGTGACCTCTGCGTGTTCGACTCCCCGCACCCGGACGCCTACGCCCTGCCCGGGCGACCGCACCGCATCGTCGTAACGACGGGGATGCTGCGCAGCCTCGGCGCCGCCGAGCGCGAGGCGCTGTTCGCGCACGAGCGGGCGCACAACGCGGGCGGCCACCACTACTTCCTCGTCGCCGCCGAACTCGCCGCCCGCTGCCACCCCGCGCTCGGCCCGGTCCGCGACGCGATCCGGCTCGCGGCCGAACGCGCGGCCGACGAGGCCGCCGCCACCGTCGTCGGCGACCGGCGCCTGATCGCCCGTGCCATCGCCCGCGCGGCCCTCGCCGGACAGTCGGCCCGCTCCCGGCGCCCGGACTTCGTCCCCGGCGCCACCACCGGCCCGGTCCCGCAGCGCGTCAAGGCCCTCCTCGCGGCCCCGCGCGGCCCCCACCGCACCGCCGCCTGCGGACTCGCAGCCCTGCTGATCGCCTGCGCGGTGCTCTCCTTCGCCGCCTCGGCCACCTCGATGATCGACGTCCACCACCGGGTGGAGGTGGCGCAGGGGGAGGCGGCCCGGTGAGGGGCGGGCCCGGGCGACTGGCGCGATCAACGTTTTACGTATAACCTCGCCTGTCAACATCCCACCGAACGGAACCGCACGGAGAGCCCCCGATGAGCCGTATCGCCCTGGTCACCCTCGTCGTCGACGACTACGACGAGGCGATCCGCTTCTACACCGAAGCCCTGGGCTTCCGCCTCGTCGAGGACACGCCCCGCCCCGACGGCTCCCGCTGGGTCGTCGTGACGCCGCCCGGCACGGACGGCTCCGGCACCGGCCTGCTGCTCGCCCGCGCCAAGGGTGAGGACCAGCGCGGCCGGGTCGGTGACCAGACCGGCGGGCGTGTCGGCTTCTTCCTGCACACCGACGACTTCGCCCGCGACCACGCCCGCATGCTCGCCGCGGGCGTGACCTTCCTGGAGGAGCCGCGCCACGAGCCGTACGGTTCCGTCGCCGTCTTCCAGGACCTGTACGGCAATCGCTGGGACCTGCTCCAACCCGCCGGCTGACCTCCCGTAGCGCCCGCCCCGCCCCGCTCACCGAACGACGACCGAGGAACGACCGCACATGTCATCTACGCGCATAGACGCCGACGCCCTCCGCCGGCTCCCCAAGGCCGTGCTGCACGACCACCTCGACGGCGGCCTGCGCCCCGCCACCGTGGTGGAACTCGCGGAGACGGTCGGGCACACCCTGCCCACCACCGACCCGGACGAGCTCGCTGCCTGGTACTTCGACGCCGCCAACTCCGGTGACCTGGTGCGCTACATCGCCACCTTCGAGCACACCCTCGCCGTGCTCCAGAACCGCGAGGGCCTGCTGCGTGCCGCCGAGGAGTACGTCCTAGACCTCGCCGCCGACGGCGTCGTCTACGGCGAGGTGCGCTACGCCCCCGAGCTGAACACCAACGGCGACCTCACGATGAGCGAGGTCGTGGAGACCGTGCAGGAGGGGCTCGCGGCCGGTATGGCGAAGGCCGCGGCTGCGGGGACGCCGGTCCAGGTGCGGACGTTGCTGTGCGGGATGCGGATGTTCGACCGGGTCGCCGAGGCCGCCGATCTCGCGGTGGCCTTCCGGGACGCCGGTGTCGTCGGCTTCGACATCGCCGGTGCCGAGGACGGCTTCCCGCCCGCCGACCACCTCGCCGCCTTCGAGCACCTGCGCCGCGAGAGCGTCCCGTTCACCATCCACGCCGGCGAGGCACACGGCCTGCCCAGCATCCACCAGGCGCTCCAGGTGTGCGGCGCCCAGCGCATCGGCCACGGGGTCCGCATCACCGAGGACATCGTCGACGGCAAGCTCGGCCGCCTCGCGGGCTGGGTGCGGGACCGCCGGATCGCCCTGGAGATGTGCCCGACCTCCAACCTCCAGACGGGCGCGGCCACTTCGATCGCCGAACACCCGATCACCGCCCTGAAGGACCTCGGTTTCCGCGTCACCCTGAACACCGACAACCGACTGGTGTCCGGTACGACGATGACGCGTGAGATGTCCCTCCTGGTCGAGGAGGCGGGCTGGACGGCCGAGGACCTGCGCACGGTCACGGTGAACGCCCTGAAGAGCGCGTTCATCCCGTACGACGAGCGCAAGGCCCTCATCGAGGACGTCGTCCTGCCGGGTTACGCCGCCGCGCTCTGAAGCAGCCCCCGCACGTACTGGGCCTGTCCGACGTGCTCCAGGTCGTCGGACAGGACGCTGACCAGCCGTACGCCCAGGCTGACCGGCGGGTCCCAGCGTTCGTCCACGATCCGCTCGTAGTCCTCGGGGACGAGCCCGCGCAGATACTCCAGGGTCTGCTCGTGCACCGCGTCGTAGTACCCGGTCAGCTGCCCGGCCGACTCGACGCGCACCTTGGCGACCTGCTCGGAGGTGTGACCGTATCCGTGGTCCCGGGGCGGCAGATCGAGTCCGAAGCGCTTCTCCCAGCCCTGGGTCAGCCACACCTGGTCGAGGCCGGAGGCGTCGGCGACATGGTCGTCCTGGATGCGGGTGAGGTGCCAGATGAGCCAGGCGATGGAGTTGGCGTCGGCGGCCACGCGCGCGTGCAGTTGGTCCGGTGTCAGGCCGTCGAGGGCGGCATGGACTTCTTCCTGGACGCGGCCGAACGCGTCAATGAGGATGTCGTTGGCATGCATACGACCACCATCGCGCATCGCCGTCGCTCATGCGGCCGGAGTCCCGGTTTCCAGCAGGGTCATCAGGGCGCGGGCCGCCGGACTGGTCGCCTGCGGGGGCGGGAGCAGGGCCACCGTCTCGTACACCTCCTCGCCTGTTCCCTTCAGGGGGAGGGCGGTGAGGGGCTCGCGCTTGTGGCGGAAGTGCTGGGGGACCACGGCGATCCCGAGGTTCTCGTCGATCAGATCGAGGAGGCTGTGCACGTCGTTGACCTCCAGCGCGACGGTCCGCCGTACGCCCGCCGCGGCGAAGACCGCGTCCGTGGTGCGGCGCGAGGCCCAGTCGGGGTGGAAGTCGACGAAGACCTCGCCGCCGAGGTCGTCCGGAGTCACCGCCGCGCCGATCCGGGCGAGCCGGTGGCTGGGATGGCACAGCACGGTCATCGGCTCGCTGGTGAGCGACACCGAGCGCAGCTGGTCGGTGTCCGCCTGGGTGCGGTAGGCGAAGGCCAGGTCGAGGCGCCCGGCCGCGACCTCCTCCGCCAGCGCACCGGAACCCGCCTGCCGCAGCCGGATCTCCACATCCGGGTGCCGGCGCCGGAACGTGGCGAGCAGTCCCGCCACATGCACCCCGGCGATGCACTGCTCGGTGCCCAGGGAGAGGGTGCCGCGCAGCACGCCCTGCACCGCGGCCACCGCCTCGTGCGCCGACCGCACCTGCGCGAGGATCCGTTCCGCCTCGCCGAGCAGGGCCCGGCCTGCCTCCGTGAGCGTGACCCGGCGGGTGGTGCGCACGAACAGCGGGGTCTGCAACTCCCGCTCCAGGGCCCGGATCGACGCCGACAGACCCGACTGGGACACCATCAGCCGCTCGGCCGCCCGGGTGAAGTGGTGGTCCTCGGCGACGGCGATGAAATGCTGAAGATGACGCAGCTCCATGATTGAGAAGCGTAACCGCTGAATTCCATCGGATTCTCCTGTTGGACCACTGCCCGCAGGTCGGACAGAGTGGGCAACGGTTCCCTGGAACCGGTATCCCGTGTGCCAACCCCTCTGGAGTCGCGTTGTACACCGCACACCCCGACCGCTACGCGGACCTGCCCTACCGGCGCACCGGCCGCAGCGGTCTCAAGCTGCCCGCGATCTCGCTCGGCCTGTGGCACAACTTCGGGCCCGACCGCCCGGTCGACACCCAGCGCGCGATCCTGCGCCGCGCCTTCGACCTCGGCGTCACGCACTTCGACCTCGCGAACAACTACGGCCCGCCGCCCGGCGCCGCGGAGTCCGCCCTCGGCGAGGCGCTGAAGGCGGACTTCGGGTCGTACCGCGACGAGCTGGTGATCTCCACCAAGGCCGGCTATCTGATGTGGCCCGGCCCCTACGGCGAGTGGGGTTCGCGCAAGTATCTGCTGTCCTCGCTCGACCAGAGCCTCACGCGCATGGGCCTGGACTACGTCGACGTCTTCTACTCGCACCGCCCCGACCCGGAGACTCCCCTTGAGGAGACGATGGGCGCCCTGCACTCGGCGGTCCAGCAGGGCAAGGCGCTCTACGTCGGCATCTCCAACTACTCGGCGGAGCAGACCCGGGAGGCCGCCCGCATCCTCGGTGAGCTGGGCACCCCGCTCCTCATCCACCAGCCGCGCTACTCGATGCTCGACCGCCGCCCCGAGGACGAGGGCCTGCTCGACGCCCTCGACGAACTCCAGGTCGGCTCGATCGTGTTCTCCCCGCTGGAGCAGGGGCTGCTCAGCTCCCGCTACCTGGACGGCATCCCGGAGGGTTCCCGGGCGGCGAGCGACAGCCCGTTCCTGAACTCGGACGCGGTCACCGAGGACCTGGTCGGTCAGTTGCGCGCCCTCGACGGCATCGCCAAGGGACGCGGTCAGACCCTCGCCCAGCTGGCCCTGGCCTGGGTGCTGCGCGGTGGGCGGGTGACCTCGGCCCTGGTCGGCGCGAGCAGCCCGCAGCAGATCGAGGACAGCGTCGCGGCCACCCGCAACCTGGACTTCGACGCCGACGAGCTGGCCCGAATCGACGCGATTATCAAGCGATAAGCCGCTCGCTGACCTCCCAGAGACGGGTCGCCGCCTCCGGGTCCACGGCGCGGGGGAGCACCCCCGGGATCGTGTCCCCGGTGGCCCAGGCGGCCTCGTTCTCGGGGGTCACCAGCGGGGTGATGTCGACGTTCTCGCAGTAGACCCCGCCGAGACCGTCGAGCCGCGGGCTGGTCGCGGCCCAGACGGTGGTGGCCGCGCCCTGCCGCACGGTCTTCATCTGCCGCTCCGGGTCGCGGATCGGCGCTCCCGCGCTGTCGAGCGCGCCCGCGGCCTGGAGCATCGCCGGGTCGATGTGCTTGACCAGGCCGGTGTCGATGATCAGGCCCGGGTGCACGGCGAAGGCGCGGATGCCGTGCTCCTTGCCGCGCCGGTCCGCCTCGACGGCGAAGAGGGCGTTGGCCGTCTTCGACTGGCCGTAGGCGAGGAACGGCTCGTAGGTCCGGTGCTCGAAGTTCAGGTCGTCGAAGTCGACACCGGCGAAGCGGATACCCCGCGAGGAGAGGACGACGACCCGCGCGCCCTTCGCGGCGACCAGCGCGGGCCACAGCCGGGTGGTCAGCTGGAAGTGCCCCAGGTGGTTGATGGCGAACTGCGCCTCGTAGCCGCGCGCGTCCCGTGCGAGCGGGGTCGCCATGATCCCGGCGTTGTTGACCAGGAGATGCAGCGGGCGCCCGGAGGCGAGGAACTTCTCCGCGAAGGTGTCGATGGACGCCGGGTCCAGCAGGTCCAGGTACTCGACCTCGGCTCCGGGCACGGCCTCCAGCGCCGTCCGGGCCCGCTCCACGTCCCTCGCGGGTACGACGATCTCGGCGCCCGCGGCCCGCAGCACCCGAGCCGTCTCCAGGCCGATGCCGGAGTAGCCGCCCGTGACGATCGCGACCTTGCCGGTGAGGTCGATGCCCTTGACCACCTCCTCGGCGGTCGACGCGGCGCCGAAGCCGGAGTTCAGGGGCTGCTGTGCGGTGGTGGTCATGTCTGCGCTCTCCTTGTCAGCTTGAGCTGGTGAGACCACCGTAGGTCGACGGTTCCGTACGATGAATACTTGAGAATCCGCATTACTTGCGTGATAGTTCGAGCATGACCGTGGATCCCCTGTCCGACGCCCTCGCCGTCGCCGATGCCCGCAGTGTGTTCTCCGGCGGGTTCACGGCCGGTGGCGACTGGGCGATCCAGCTGCGCGGGCGCGACCGGCTGAAGGTGAACGCCGTGCTCCAGGGCGGCTGCCTGCTGGTCCGGGACGACGGCGGCGAACCGCTGCGGCTCGCCGAGGGGGACGTCGTGATCTCCGACGGCGGACAGCCGTACACGCTGTGCAGTCGGCCCGGTGTGGAGCCGACCGACTCCGACGACGTGGTCATGGACCCGGAGACGCGGATGGGCCGCCTCGGGCAGGGCGAGGCGGTGGATGTCGCCTGTGTGTCCGGGCACATCGACCTCAGCCGTGACCGCGGCGACCTGCTGCGCCGGGCGCTGCCGGAGTTGGTCCACGTGCGGGCCGACTCGCCCGAGGCGGGTGTACTGCGGTGGCTCATCGGGCAGTTGGCGGCCGAGATGCGGACCCGCAGGGCCGGTGTCGAGTTCGTGTCGGCGCAGCTCGCCCAGCTGATGTTCGTGCAGGTGCTGCGGGTCTGCCTGGCCGAGTCGGACGGGCTGCCGCCCGGCTGGCTGCGCGCCCTCGCCGACGAACGGCTCGCCCCCGCCCTGCGGTTGATGCACGGCGACCCGGCCCACCCCTGGCAGCTGGAGGAGCTGGCCCGGGCGGCGGCGATGTCCCGCACCACGTTCGCCGTACGGTTCAAGGAGGCGGCCGGAGTGCCGCCCCTGACGTACCTGCTGAACTGGCGCATGAACCTCGCCGCCCGGGCCCTCCGCCAGGACGCCGCCCCGGTCGGCGCCCTCGCCCGGTCCGTCGGCTACACCTCCGAGAGCGCCTTCAGCAACGCCTTCAAGCGCGCGGTCGGGGTGGCGCCGAGGCAGTACCGCCAGGAGGCCCTGGCAGGGAGCTGAGCCGTACGGTCACCCGGCCGCCCCGGCCGGTACCCGGTCGAGGAAGCCGAGCACGGAGCGGATACGGCCGTCCGCGTCCAGCGTGATCACGTCGAAGCCGGCGACCGGCGCCGAACCGTCGGCATCACTCACCAACTCCCACGCGAAACGCGCGGTGTCGTGGTGCCCGTCGACCGTCCCGAGGGGGCGGAAGGCGAACCCCGGGAACTGTGCGTGCGCCCCGGCGATGAGTCCCGCGATCTCCGTGTGGCCGGTGACTGTCGCCAATGGGTCGGTATAAGTACCCTCGACGGACCAGGCGGCGGCAACCGCCTTCGCCAGTGCCTCCGGGTCGCCCGCGTTCCAGGCCTCGAAGTAGCGGGCGACGGCATTCTCGTATCGGTCTGTGTTCTCGGACATGGTGAATCAGCCTCCGTCGAGGTCGTTCGTACTGGTCAGGGACCGGATCCCGATGCGTGTCGACCCGGTGGTTCCACCATGCCGGGGGCCGCGCGGAGGGTCGATTACCTCTCGGGTAATGGCCGCCGGAGAACGCCACAAAAGGGATCCCGAAGCTTTTCGGCCAAAAGAGGCTGTGAATATGCCAAGAGACTGGCTAAAAAGTCGTGGTGACAGTGTTTCGGGAGTGAACATACTCGTCTGCTAGAGCACAACTTCACGATGCGAATCCGCCATCGTGCGCACCACCTGAGCCACCCGAGCCGCCAGCCAGAGCCGCATCGAAAGCGAGGCCCGACCGGCAATCGAGACACGCGACGGGGGAGTGAACGTGCACGACGAATTCCTGTGCCATGTCACCGCGTACGGTACCTGCGACGGACAGCGCGTCGGTGTGCCCCTGGGCACCTACCGCGCTCCCACGCTGGCGCTTGCCCTGTGGTGGTTACGGGACCGCGCGGTGTGGATGGCCGACCGGCTCGACCCGCAGCCGGAGAACCCGCGCTTCCCCCGTGGGGCACTGGTACCGGTCGCCGACACGGCGCCCGACGTGCCGAAGGCGTTACGCACCTGGGCCCGCGACGTCGGCCATCAGGAGCAGGTCGCCTACGAGTTGGCGGCCGGGCGGCTGGTGCAGATCGCCATCAGTGACGAGACCACCGAGTACGAGCTGCTCGCCGAATCGGTGGACGCCCTCCGGATGCAGCGGACCGTTCCCGCACTCGTCGTCCCTGTCGCCTGACACGTGTCGCCCGTCGCGCACCCCTGACCGCTGGCCGGGCGCATAGGTGAACCAATCGGTAGAATTCGGGGCATGCCAGAGCGGCCGATGGCGCCGACCGCGCCCGAACTCCTCCTGGAGACGGAGTCGGGCTCCACGGTCATGACCCCCAGCCGCGACTACCACGTGGGCCGCGACCCGCTGAGCGACATCGTCATCGACGACGCCCGGGTCTCCTGGCACCACGCGGTACTGCGGCCCGACGCCGACCACTGGACGCTGGAGGACGAACACAGCACGAACGGCACCTACGCCGACGGCCGCCGCGTCCACGAGTGGGGCGTCGGCCCCGGCAGCGTGATCCGCTTCGGCAGCGCCGCCGACGGCCCCCGCGTCACCCTCGCCGACCGCCCGGCCCCGGCCCCGGAACGCCCCTCGTCCGTGTCCATGCCCGCCTTCACCGGCACCTTCCGGCAGCCGACCACCGTACGGCCGCTGCCCGCCCGCACCATCCACATCGGCCGGGCCGCCGACAACGACCTCGTCGTCGACGACTTGATCGTCTCCCGCCGCCACGCCGAACTCCGCGCCCTCGCCGACGGGACGTACGAGATCGTCGACCTCGGCAGCCACAACGGCACCTACCTCAACGGCCAGCCCGTCGTCCGCGCGCCCATGGGCCCGGGCGACATCGTCGGCATCGGACACTCCGCGTTCTGTCTCGTCGGCGACCAGTTGCAGGAGTACGTCGACACCGGCGAGGTCTCCCTCGACGTACAGGACCTCACGGTCGCCGTCGACCACGGCCGCAAGGTCCTGCTCGACCAGGTGTCGTTCCCGGTCGGCGAGAAATGCCTGCTCGCCGTCGTCGGCCCCAGCGGCGCCGGCAAGTCCACCCTCCTCAACGCGCTCACCGGCCAGCGCCCCGCCGACCGCGGCACCGTCCTCTACGACGGCCGCGACCTCTACCGCGACTACGCCGAACTCCGCCAGCGCATCGGCCTCGTCCCGCAGGACGACATCCTGCACGCCCAGCTGACCGTGCACAGCGCCCTGTCCTACGCGGCCGAACTGCGCTTCCCGCAGGACACGGCGAAGGCCGAGCGGCAGGCCCGGGTCGAGGAGGTCGTCCGCGAACTGGGCCTCCAGCAACGGGCCGAGCAGCCCGTGCACAGCCTCTCCGGCGGCCAGCGCAAGCGGGTCAGCGTGGCCCTGGAACTGCTGACCAAGCCGTCGCTGCTCTTCCTCGACGAACCCACCTCAGGACTCGACCCCGGCATGGACCGCTCGGTGATGCACATGCTGCGGGGCCTGGCCGACGACGGCCGCACCGTCATCGTCGTCACCCACAGCGTCCTCAGCCTCGACGTCTGCGACCGCCTCCTGGTGCTCGCGCCCGGCGGCAGGGTCGCCTACTACGGGCCGCCCGGCGACGCCCTCGCGTTCTTCGGCTTCGAGCACTGGCCGGAGGCCTTCGAGTCCTTCGAACGCGATCAAGACCGGGACTGGGCAGGGGAGTTCAAGGAGTCCCCCTTCCAACGCCAGTACATCCGCAACTCCACCGCGCAGCCCCACCTGCTCGGCTCCGGCCCGGTCACCGTGGCCCCGCCGCCCCGGCCCCGCAGCCGCAGCGCCCAACTCGGCACGCTGGTACGTCGTTACGCGGCCGCCCTCGCCGCCGACCGGACCTTCCTCGCCATCATGATCGCGCTGCCTTTCGTGATGGGCGCGATGGCCCGCGCGCTCGCCGGAAGCACACTCACGCGGGAGACGGCGATGAACGCGCTGCTCATCCTCTGCGTCGGCGGGGTACTGACCGGCGCGGCCAACGCCGTCCGCGAACTCGTCAAGGAACGCGCGATCTACCGGCGCGAGAGAGCCGTCGGCCTGTCCAGATCGGCGTACCTGCTCTCCAAGGTCGTCGTGCTGGGCGCCATCACCGTGGCACAGGCCGTGGTACTCACCCTGGTCGGACTGTTCGGCGTCGACCTCAACGCACCCCGTGGAAAAGGGGTGTTGATGCCACCCCTGATCGAAATCACCGTGGCCGTCGCCCTGTTGGCGTTCACCGCGATGATGCTCGGCCTGCTGGTCTCCGCGCTGGTCCGCAAGGAGGAGGTGACGATGCCGCTGCTCGTGCTGCTCGCCATCGTCCAAGTGGTGTTCTGCGGCGCCCTGTTGAAACTGCACGGCGTACCCGGCCTCGAACAGCTCTCCTGGCTCGTGCCCTCGCGCTGGGCGCTCGGCGGCATGGCCGGCACCATCGGACTGTCCCGCATCGTGCCGGGCGAACTGACCGGCGATCCGCTGTTCCGGCACTCCGCAGGGGCCTGGCTGCTCAACATGGGCATGCTCGTCGTACTGTCGCTGCTCTTCGGCTTCCTGGTGTCCTGGCTGCTGCGCCGACACGAACCCGCCGTGATGCGGAAATAGGGCGCCCCGATGACGACCACCCCCGGCTTCCGGCCCACGCACGTCGTCCCCGAACACGGGATGCCCGCCTGGGAGGCCCCGGACCCCGCCCGCCCCACCGTGCCCCTCGACGCGCTGCTCCCCGTGCAACTCCTCGAACGGCGCGGCGACTGGGCCCACACCCTGTGCTCCAACGGCTGGTCCGCCTGGGTCGACGGCCGCCACCTCATCTCCGTCTCCCAGGACCCGCCCGCCGCCGGCGCCCCGCAGGCCCGCACCGCCGACCCACGCCCGCTCCTCGCCCGCGCCGAACAGGCCCTCGCCCGCTACCGCGCCGCCGTGGAGGAACTCGCGGGCGGCGCCCTCGACGGCGCCTCCTTCGAGGCCCGCACCAAGGGCCTGCGCATCGGGGTGGTCGTCGACGGTGCCTCCGTCTGGCTCTACGACCCCGACCACGAACGCTGGGTCTACGGCGACGGCACCCGGCTCAGCACCTACGCCACCGACGACGGACCCCGCGCCGAACCGACCGACCCCGGCCACGCCCCCACCCAGGTCGTGAGCCCCGATGGCCCGTGACGCGAGCCTCTTCTCCGGGCGCCCCTCCGAACTGATCGGCAAGCAGATCGCCGGTTACCGCATCGAGGACGAGATCGGCCGCGGCGGCATGGCGGTCGTCTACCGCGCCCACGACCTCCGCCTCGACCGCACGGTCGCCCTCAAACTCCTCGCCCCCGAACTCGCCCGCAACGACACCTTCCGCAAACGCTTCACCCACGAGTCCCGGGTCGCCGCCGCGATCGACCACCCGCACATCGTGCCGGTCTTCGAAGCTGGCGAGACGGACGGCGTCCTGTACATCGCCATGCGCTACGTCTCCGGCAGCGACCTACGTCATCTCCTGGACCGGGCGGGCCCGTTGGGGCTCTCCGCGGCCACGCGGATCGTCGGCCAGGTCGCTTCCGCGCTGGACGCCGCCCACGAACACGGGCTCGTCCACCGGGACGTGAAGCCCGGCAACATCCTCGTCGCGCGCGGTACGGACGACGACCATCCCGAGCACGTGTATCTCACCGACTTCGGCCTGACGAAGAAGTCCCTTTCGCTGACCGGGTTCACGACGGTCGGGCAGTTCGTCGGGACGCTCGACTATGTGGCTCCCGAGCAGATCTCCGGGCGGCCGGTCGACGGGCGTTGTGACGTGTACGGGCTCGCCTGCGTCGCGTACGAGAGCCTCGCGGGGCGTCCGCCGTTCCGGCGGGACGACGACATGGCGCTGCTGTGGGCGCACCAGTACGACCTGCCTCCGGCGGTCACCGAGTCCCGGCCCGATCTGCCGGGGCATGTCGACGCCGTCTTCGCGAAGGCGTTGGCGAAGAGTCCGGACGATCGGTACGAGTCGTGTCTGGCGTTTGTGACGGAGTTGCGGGGTGGGGCTGCCGGGCATGCGGCGACGGAGGTTGATGTGGGGGTGGGTGCGGTACCTCCGTGGGCTGAGCCGGTGTTCAAGGGGCGGTGAGGTCTCGTTGTCAGCTGGTCGCGCCCCGCGGCGGAGCCGCATATAGATCAGCCCCGCGCTCCATTCAGTGGCACTCGCCGTGCCACCACCCTGCGACGCGAGATCCGCCAACCCGCCCCCGTGCGCACCACCATGTCCTCGTACGTCACCGAACCGCACGAACCGTCCGTCCGGATCCCCAGACCCTTCGAGCGGGCCCGGACCCGGCCCTCCGCCGATTCCTCGATCACCACGTTCGTGACGTGATGGGCGACCGGATTCCCGGCCCCCAACGCCAAGGACGCGCCCACGAGTTCG
This sequence comes from Streptomyces sp. NPDC002276, assembly GCF_053891435.1. Classification (NCBI taxonomy): domain Bacteria; kingdom Bacillati; phylum Actinomycetota; class Actinomycetes; order Kitasatosporales; family Streptomycetaceae; genus Streptomyces; species Streptomyces sp. NPDC002276. The sequence goes on from NZ_JBSFCQ010000001.1 coordinate 311,864, forward strand.
GGGAGGCCGATGACCGTGCCCTGGCCGAAGTCGGTGAGGTCGTATTCGACGTCCGGGGTGAACACCTCGTCCAGGCGGTCGAGTTCGCCCTCGTCGGCCAAGTGGCCGTGCAGTGCGATCAACTCCGTTATGGCCAGGCGGTCTTCGAGCGTCAGCGCCATGTCTGCCCTTTCCTCGGCTGGGCGCACACTCTCATGCCGGGCGTTGCGACTGCTCGGGGATTTCGATCTCGCCGTGGCGGCGTACCGGCTTTGCCAGCAGTGCGCCCAGGAAGCCCGCGATCAGTCCCCAGAGAGCCGCCAGCCCCACCGCCGACCACAACTCGGGCTTCAGGAACAGGTCTCCGGACAGTCCGCCGCCCACGTCACCGATGCCGAGGAGGGAGAGGCCGTAGTGGGCGGAGACGGTGCCGACGAGGCAGATCATCAGGACCGCCAGGGCGAAGGCGACCGCCAGGTGGACGGCGTGCTGCCAGGCGCGGGTGTGGGCCGGGGAGCGGGCGGCCATCAGGAACGCGGCGGACAGGAGCAGGACCGCGTTCGCCACCAGGAGCCACCACACCCTGCCGTCGTACGCGGCGATGGAGTTGAGGTTGAGGGTGGAGATGTCCGGGGTGCGCAGGACCTCGTCCAGCAGGTGGGGCATGGGCAGGCCGAAGGGGCCGTCGACCCGGCCGTTCCAGGTGGCGCCCAGGCCGATCGTGAGGGTGAGCCAGACGAGGTTCGGCATGCCGAGCAGGATCAGGGCGAAGGTCTGGGTGACGTTCCCGCGGGTCACCGCGGTGAGCAGGGCGATGACGACGCCGAGTGCGACGTAGGCCAGGAGCAGGGTGACCACGGCGTACGCGGCCGGGCGGACGGACGCGTGGAAGCGGAGCAGCGCGGCCGGGAGCGGTGCGCCCGGCGACACCAGGAGGGCCAGCACCAGTACCCCGGCGAGCCACAGCAGGCCGAACAGGACCGTCTGCGGTACGTCCGCCTCGAAACCGACCTCGGGCGAGGCGCCGATCAGGTCGCCGATGTCGCCGAGCGTCCCGCTGCCGAGCGAGATCGAGAACTTCTGGCGTGCGCCCAGGGCCAGTCCGATCAGGCCGAGCAGCCACAGCACGGCGATACGGGCGGCCCAGCCCGCCAGTTCCGCGGCCGAGGCGACCGCGCGGTGCCGCAGGGGCCGTAGGAACGCGGCAGCGGTCGCGAGGGCGCCGGCCAGGGTCACCGAGAGGGGGATGACCGTCAGGCCCGCCTTTGTGTCGGCCAGTGCGCCCGCGTTGCCGGAGAGCTTCACGGTGCCGCCGACGGCCGTCACCACCGTCGCCGTGACGACCCGGGGGAACGCGCCGTCCGGGAGGTCCGTCGCGCCCGCCGCCCACAGGCCCAGCGCGGCGACCACGCCCATGGTGAGCAGCCCGGCCAGTACCGCGCTCAGGGCCTGGATCCAGCCGTGGCGGGCGACTGCCTGGTCGGAGGGGGTTCGGGGGGTCACGCCTGCCACGCTAAGCAGCGCCGGGGGAGCGCGCCCGCCGGGAGGGCCGTCCGCGTCGGCTTGCGGGCGGACGGGGGCCGGAGCACACAATGGGTTCGTTGTGGACAAAGCGGTATCAAACGTCATCAATGCCGCTGAGAACCGCGTCGGGAAGAAGAACTCGTGAGCGTCGAACCTCCGTCTTCAGGCCGCCCCACCGGACCGCCCTCCGGCCCGCTGTCGGGACCCTCCCAGCCGCCTTCGGGCCCGCCCTCGCAGCCCTCGGGCAGCGGTGGCGCCGGGGCGCCGGAACCCCACCGCCCCTGGTGGAAGTCGGTGCCGCGCGTCGCGATCCTGACCGCGGTCGTGGTGGCCGCCGTGGTGCTGGGCCTCGTCTTCACCCGCTCCGACGGCGGCTCGACCAAGACCGCGAGCAAGGGCGAGGTCTTTCTCCAGGCCGCGGCGAAGACCGGTCCCGACCCGTTCACGGAGTCCACCGCGAGCGAGAGCTCCGCCCCGCCCGTCTCCGCCTCACCCACCGCGTCGGAACCGGCGAACGCCGTGCGCGGTGTCGACGGCGGCGCCCCCGGCCTCTACGGCGGCACCCAGAACGTCGCCACCTGTGACGTGGAGAAGCAGATCAAGGCGCTCCAGGCGAACCCGGCGAAGAACAAGGCGTTCGCGTCCGTCGTCGGCGTCCAGCCCGCCGGAGTCCCCGCCTATCTGCGCTCCCTCACCCCCGTACAGCTGCGCATGGACACCCGCGTCACCAACCACGGCTACCGCGACGGCGTCGCCACCAGCTACCAGGCCGTCCTCCAGGCGGGCACCGCCGTCCTCGTCGACAGCCACGGCGTGCCCCGCGTCCGCTGCGCCTGCGGCAACCCGCTCTCCCCGCCCGTCGCCCAGCAGTCCACCCCGAAGCCGACCGGCGACACCTGGTCGTCGTACCGGCCGCAGAACGTCGTCGTGGTCACGCCCGCACCGCAGGTCGTCAACATCTTCGTGATCTACGACCCCCACAACGGGCACTGGTTCGGCCGCCACCACGGCGACACGGGCCGCCACGACCACCGGACCCCGCCGCCGCTGAACCCGGCCAGCCCCTCGGTGACCGTGTCCCCGCCGACCTCACCGTCCTCCAACTCCCCGTCGGCGTGCGCCTCCACGGCCCCCGGCACGCCGGGTACGCCCGGCGCGTCCACGAGCCCCTGCCCGCCGACGTCGAGCTCCCCGTCCTCGTCCTCCTCGTCGCCGTCCGCTCCGTCCTCGTCGTCCCCGAGTTCGGAATCGCCGTCCTCGGAGCCGCCCTCGACCGAGTCGTCGTCGGCTTCGTCGGCCTCGTCCTCCGCGCCCGAATCGATCGCCTCCAGCGCTACGACGACGTCCGCGTCGAACTCCGCGTCGGCTTCGCTGTCGAGCTTCAGCGCGCCGGTTTCCCCGGGGACGAGTTCACCGTCACTCTCGTAGGTGGACTGCCCGGCGTGGGGCTGGGTACGAGCACTGGTGCGACAGCAACAAGGCCGGCGCCCGCCTTCGAGAGAGACACGCATGATCGACCACCGGGACGGGGTAGTGATACCGACTCGTTTCGACGTGCCCGTGGAACCGCTGCGGCGGGCGGCGCACTACACCGGGGAACCGGGCTGCATCTCCGATGCCCGGCACTTCACCCACCAGTTCCTCGAACAGCTCAGAACCGAGTGGTGCGCCACGATCGACGACCGGTCCGAGGGCGAACTGCTGCTGGTCGTGAGCGAGTTGGTCACCAACGCGGACCGGCACAGCAACGGCCCGTACATCCTGGAGCTGGAGGGTACGGACGCCGCGGTGACGGTGTCGGTGTGTGACAGCAGTGTCGCCCTGCCCCGGCTCTTCGCCCGCGACCCCGAGCGGATCGGCAGACACGGCCTGGAGATCGTGCACGCCCTGGCCGCCCGGGTGACCGTCGAACGCGTACCGGTCGGCAAGCAGGTGCGGGCCGTGGTGGAGCTGAGCGGTTAGGTTCCGGTCCGAGTGGCTGTGATCAGCTCGTGCAGGTACCGCTTGGTGGCCCGGCCGCCGTGCCGTGTGTCCAGCAGCTCCCGGAGGCAGGCCAGGAGGCCCTGACGCGAGGGCTCGTCCATCGCGAGATGGCCCGAGTACGTGAGCACGACGTCGAGGTACTCGTCGGTCGTGTACGTGATCTCCTGCGCATCGCGCCACACAGTGACGTCGTCGAAGTGCTCGGAGCGCTCGAACTCCGCGGTGTCCGTGGCCGATTCGTCCTCGGTGGGACTCCGGAAACCGGGCGGAGTGGTCGGGTCCCAGCGTTCGTAGCAGCGCTGCATCCGGTCGAAGAACTCCTGGGTGCCGCCCGCCACATGATGGGTGGTGACGACGGCGAGCCGCCCGCCGGGACGCAGGGCGGATGCCGCCTTCGCCATGAAGTCCCGGGCATGGAACCAGTGGAACGCCGTCGCGATCACCACCAGGTCGAAGGACTCGTCCGGCAGTTCCCACCGCTCGAAGTCCGCCACCTGTACGTCGACTTGGGGGAAGGCTGCCAGGTTCCGCCGGGCGACCGCCGCCAGGGACGGCCCCAGCTCCACGGCAGTCAGCCGACAGCCGAACTCGGCCAGCGGGACGGTGAGTTGACCGGTACCGGGGGCGATCTCCAGTACCCGGCTGTCCGGGCCGAGGTCCGCCAGCCGGGCCAGTTCCGCCACGAGAGGGCGCGGATACCGGGGGCGGGCCCGGTCGTACCGCTCGGCAACCCCGTCGAACGTGTCGCGCAGCACTGTTCCCGTACCCTTCGGATCGGCGATTCCACCCAGGGCAGAATGCTGATCCCTTGCCCTCGCGTCCAACCCTTTTAGTCTGAGGGGGTGAGCAACGAAGCGCCGAACCAAGCCCGCGTGATCCCCCTGCGCCCGCACGAGCCGGCCCCTCACCTACCGGAGCCGGCGGTTCCCGCGCCCAAGGAACCTCTGTGGCGCGACCTGGTCGGTGACGTCCTACGACGTGAACGCCTCGCCCAGGAACGCACCTTGAAGGATGTGGCCGACGCCGCCCGGATCTCCATGCCGTATCTCTCGGAGGTGGAGCGGGGCCGCAAGGAGGCATCCTCGGAGGTCCTCGCGGCCGCCGCCCACGCCCTCGGTCTCGACCTCGGCGACCTGCTGTCGCTGACCCGGAACGAGTTCACCCAGCACCGCAACAGGCGTCAGGGCAGGGTGAGTTCGCCGTACAACGGGCTGTGCCTGGTCGCCGCCTGACGGTGTCGCTCAGACCGCGACGAGACGTCGGCTGACCACCTCGTCGGCTAGGCCGTACGCCACGGCCTCCGGCGCGGTGAACACCTTGTCGCGGTCCATGTCGGCGCGCAGCGTCGCGATGTCGTGGTGCGTGTGCCGCGACAGCACCTCCTCCACCTGGGAGCGGATCCGCACCATCTCCTTTGCCTGGAGCGCGAGATCGGAGACCATGCCGCGCTGCCCGCCGCTCGCAGGCTGGCCGAGCAGCACGCGCGCGTGCTCCAGCACGAACCGCCGTCCCGGGTCCCCGCCCGCGAGCAGCACGGCGGCCGTCGAAGCCGCCTGACCGACGCAGAACGTCGAGATCGGGGCCTGTACGTACGTCATGGTGTCGTAGATCGCCATGAGTGAAGTGAACGAGCCGCCGGGGGAGTTGATGTAGATCGCGATCTCGCTCTCCGGGGACGCCGACTCCAGATGGAGGAGTTGCGCGATGACGACGTTGGCGACCCCGTCGTCGATGTCGGTGCCGAGGAAGATGATCCGCTCGGACAGCAGCCGGCTGAACACGTCGTAGGAGCGTTCGCCCTGCGGGGTGCGCTCGACGACGTTCGGAATCGTGTACGTACCCATGTCAGAGCCCCATCCGTCGCTTCGAGGCGGCCGGGCGCACGTCGGCCAGTGAGGCGACGACCTGGTCCACCATGCCGTACTCCTTGGCCTGTTCGGCCGTGAACCAGCGGTCGCGGTCGCCGTCGCGGGAGATGGTCTCCTCGCTCTGGCCGGTGTGCTGGGCGGTGAGGCGTTCGATGGTCCTTTTCGTGTGCTCCAGGTTCTCCGCCTGGATCTCGATGTCGGCCGTGGTGCCGCCGATACCCGCCGACGGCTGGTGCATCATGACCCGCGCGTGAGGGAGCGCGTACCGCTTCCCGGGCGCGCCGACGGTCAGCAGGAACTGGCCCATGCTCGCCGCGAAACCCATCGCCAGCGTCGAGACGTCGTTCGGGATCAGCTGCATCGTGTCGTAGATCGCGAGGCCCGCCGTCACCGAGCCGCCGGGGCTGTTGACGTACAGGCTGATGTCCGTGCGCGGGTCCTCCGCGGACAGGAGCAGGAGCTGGGCGCAGACCCGGTTCGCGGAGACCTCGTCGACCTGGGTGCCGAGGAGGACGATCCGCTGGGCGAGGAGCTGCGCGGCGAGGTGGTCGTCGAAGCGGGAGGGCGGGGTGTCGCCCTCCTCGGCGCGAGGCATGATGGCCGGCGCGAAGCTGGCCATGAGTGAAGACATCGGCACTCCTTGTCGAGGCTGTGTGGTGTCTCCACTGTCGACCGGGGACCGCCCCAGCTGCGGGTTTCTAGGCTGGTAGCAGATTCGCCCTGGGCAGAGCGCTCACTCCCCGGCCTTCTCGCGCAGCTGCCGGAAGAAGGCCCGTGCGTCCTCGGCCAGCAGGTCCGGTTCCTCCATGGCGGCGAAGTGGCCGCCCCGGTCGAGCTCGGTCCAGCGGACGATGTTCTCGGTCCGTTCGGCCTTGTGGCGCAGCGGGATCTGGAGCTCGGCGGGGAAGAGGGCGAGCGCGGTGGGGGTGGTGGACGGGAGGGTGGGCGCGGCGGCCCGGGCGCCGGTGGCGTGGGCCCGCTCGTAGTAGATCCGGGCGGCCGAACCCGCGGTTCCCGTCAGCCAGTACAGCATCACGTCGGTGAGTAGCCGGTCCCGGTCCACGGCCTCCTCGGGCAGTTCCTCCGAGTCGGTCCACTCCCTGAACTTCTCGACGATCCAGGCGAGTTGACCGACCGGCGAGTCCGTGAGGGCGTACGCCAGGGTCTGCGGGCGGGTGGAGTGCAGGACGGCGTATCCGGTGCCCTCGCGCGACCACTCGGTCCAGCGGCGCCAGGACTCAAGGGTGTCCGCCCGCTCCTGGGGGCTCAGCGGTTCCAGTTCCTCGGGGGTGGGTTCGGTGAGGGCTTGCGCACCCGGCAGCAGGTTGAGATGGACGCCGATGACCCGGTCGGGGTGGGCGCGGCCCAGTTCGCGGGAGATCGCCGCGCCCCAGTCGCCGCCCTGCGCGCCGAACCGCTCGTAGCCGAGGCGATGCATGAGTTCGGCCCAGGCGTCGGCGATACGGCCCGCCTCCCAGCCGGTGTCCGCGGGGGGCCCGGACAGGCCGAAGCCCGGAATGCTCGGCACGACCACGTGGAAGGCGTCCGCCGGGTCGCCGCCGTGGGCCACCGGATCGGTCAACAGGCCCACGATGTCCACGAATTCGACGATCGAGCCCGGCCAGCCGTGCGTGATGATCAGCGGGGTGGCGTCCGGTTCCGGGGAGCGGATGTGTGCGAAGTGGACGTTCGACCCGTCGATGGTGGTCGTGAACTGCGGCCACGCGTTCAGCTCGGCCTCGGCCGCCCGCCAGTCGTACTCGTGCCGCCAGTACCGCACCAGCTCCCGCAGATAGTCCGCCGGTACGCCGTACGCCCAGCCCGTGCCGGGCAGCTCGTCTGGCCAACGGACACGGTCGAGACGGGCGTACAGATCGTCGAGATCGGCCTGCGGGATGTCGAGGCGGAACGGATGAACGCTGTCTGCCTGCGGATACGTCATGGAGCGCAAGCCTAGTTCCGCACCCCGCATCGGCCACCTGGATTATCCGGGCGCCCGACCGATGAGTTTCAGGGTGACGATCGGTCGATACAGATGACCGTGTTCGATGCCCCAGGAACCCCCCCCAGGCCCCGCAGGAACCCCCCCAGAAACCCATGGAGGAACGCATGACCACCGACGGATTCACCACGTGTCTCTGGTTCGACGGCCAGGCCGAGGAAGCCGCCGACCTCTACGTGTCGATCTTCAAGAACTCCAGCACCGGCCGCGTCAGCCACTACGGCGAGGGCGCCCAGCAACCGGCCGGCTCGGTGCTCACCGTCGAGTTCACGGCCTTCGGACAGAAGTTCGTCGCGCTGAACGGCGGCCCGATGTTCAAGTTCACCGAGGCGGTCTCCTTCCAGATCCCGTGCGAGAACCAGGAGGACATCGACTACTACTGGGCCAAGCTGCTCGAAGGCGGCGGCGAGCCCGGCCCCTGCGGCTGGCTCAAGGACAAGTTCGGCCTGTCCTGGCAGGTCGTCCCCAACCGGCTGATCGAGATGATCACCGACCCGGACCCCGCGAAGGTCGCCCGTGCGACGGAGTCCTTCATGGCGATGGGCAAGTTCGACCTCGCCGCACTGGAGAAGGCCTTCGCGGGGGAGTGACCCGGCTACGGCTACGGCTACGTGGGTCGCGCCAGCGTCGCCACCTCGGCGGCGCTCAGCGCCCTGCCGTAGACCCGGAAGTCGTCGACCGCGCCTTTCAGATACGGGTCCGCGTACTGCGACCGGCCGATGTACCCGGCCCGGACGTGGTTGCCGAAGCGGCGCGGCTCCACGGTGACGGCGGCATTCCGGCCGGCCTCCGCGCCGTCGACGTACAGGACGGCGGTCCCGTCGCCGTAGGCCACCGCCACGTGCACCCAGCGGTCGGCGGGCAGCGGCTCGGCGTCGATGCGCTGCTCGGCGCCCGCCCCGCCCGCGGTGATCGCGTACCGCAGGGTGCCGTCGCCGCTCAGCGGGGTCAGGAACATGTTGGCGGTGACGCCGGTCCCCAGGTCGAAGATCCGGCTCCAGGTCCCGGGCCGACCGTCCAGCCGGACCCACGTGGCGAACGAGTACGCCGACGCACCCGCCAACAGGTCGTCGGCGAGGGCGACATGACCGTCCACACCGTCCAGGGCGACCGCGCCACCCAGGCGGCCGTCCGCCGACCATGCGGCTCCGCCGACCAGTTGGGCCGTACGGCCGTTGCCCGTCGCGTCCGACGCCGTCGTGCCCGAGGTCTCGTCGAAGCGGTGCCAGGCGGTGAACTCCGGTGGAGGGGGCGGGGGTTCGCCGGTCAGCCAGTACACCGAGTAGTGCTGGTGGTGGACGCGGGCGATCGGCAGCAGGGTGACGTCCGTGTCGTCCGCGCGGGCGGTGAAGCGCAGTGGGTCCGACGACAACTGCCGTACGGAGTCGACGTCCAGGCGGGACAGCCAGGGATCGGCCCGGTCGCCGAACGCCCCGGCCAGCACCACCGGACCGTGCAGCACGGCCTGCACATCGGGGTCGTCGGGGGTCGGTTCCACGACCGTGCGCATCGGCAGTGACACCTCGATCCGGTCGCCGGCGCGCCAGGTCCGCTCCAGCGTGAGCCAGGTGCCCGGCTTCGGACGGTCGGGCAGCGCACGGCCGTTGAGGGCGGCGCGGGCGCCGGACGCCCAGGACGGGACGCGGACGCGCAGCCGGTGTGCGGCCCGGCCCGCGATGACCGTCAGGGTGGTGGTGGAGCGGTCGGGGAAGCCGGTGGTCTGCCGCCAGGTGATGCCCCGCTCGCGCCAGACCACTTGCGAGGGGATGAACAGGTTGACCAGCAGGGCCTGTTCGTCGTGCGCGTAGATCGTGTCGGCGAACTTGGCCTGGGTCTCCATGCCGGTGCCGTGGTCGCAGGAGAAGTTGTCGTAGTCCGTGGAGTACACGTCCGGATCCGCGCCCATGAACGACGGCTGGCGCTTTACCGAACCCGGCGCCAGGCCGGTGTAGTAGATGTTGAAGCCGTGCTCGGAGTCCGGGTCCTGCTCCCCCAACAGCTGGTTGAACAGGGCCCGTTCGTAGAAGTCGAGCAGCTCGACGCGGTCCGGGGTGTGGAGGTGCAGCAGCCGGGTCAGCTTGAGCATGTTGTAGCTGTTGCAGTTCTCGCAGGTGCTGTCCGACAACTGCCCTGCCACCACGTCCGGTTCGTGGAACGCCTCGCCGTTGCTGTTGCCGCCGATGACGTACGAGTGGTGGCCGGTGACGATCTCCCAGAAGTTGGCGGCGATCGTGCGGTACCGCTCGGGCAGCCCCTCCTCCCACAGCCGTAGCGCGCCGACCATCTTCGGGATCTGTGTGTTGGCGTGCAGTCCGGCGAGCCGGTCCTCGCCCTGTGTCAGCGGGTCGAACACCCGGGCGTGGGTGAAGCGTTCGGCGACATCGAGCCAGGTGGTGTTGCCGGTGAGGGCGTGCAGATCGGCGAGCACGTCGTTCATCCCGCCGAACTCGGTCTCCAGCACCCGCTGCATCCGCTCGTACGACAGTCCCGCCGTCCGCGCGTCGACCCAGCGCGCCTGCCGGAGCACCACGTCGAGGGCCTGCTCGTTCCCGGTCAGCCGGTACTGCTCGACCAGCCCCGCCATGATCTTGTGGATCGTGTAGTACGGCGCCCACACCCCGGTCCCGGCCTCCAGCCGGTCGAAGAAGCTCTCCGGGAACGCGGACAGATAGCCGGTGCGGAAACCGGCCGCGGGCGAGGCCGCCTGGCACTTGGCGAGTTCGGCGACCAGGGTGCGGCCCTTGTCGCGCAGGACCGTGTCGCCGGTGTTGGCGTACGCGAGCGCGAGCCCGGAGAGCAGATGGCCGGTGGAGTGGCCGCGCAGTTCCACGTCGGGCCCCTCCCAGCCGCCGCAGGGCCGCGCGGTGCTGGGCAGGCGGACGTTGGTACGGAAGGTGTGCAGCAGCCGGTCGAGGTCGACGAAGCGCAGATAGGCCGAGTTGCGGCGCTGGTTGTCCCGGAACGGGCTGTCCAGCAGGGTCACGGCGGTGAGCGGGAAGGCGCGGACCGCGGTGGGTCCGTCGGCGGCGCGGTCCGTGGCGGCGTACGCCGTGCCGTCCGTGCCGGTGAGGGTGAGGGCGGCCGAGGTGGCACCTGCGGCCGCGAGCAACTGACGTCTGCCCAGGGGTGGGGTCATCACCGATGTCCTTCGCATGTCGAGGAGTTGGAGTCGGGGCGGCGGTGTCCCTCCACCGCTCCACTCCGGTTCGAGATCCCGAATGTCGTGCGACATGCTGTGCGCTGGACACGCTAGGCGCCCGCTGTGTGATGTCAACAGGGCCTGGAGGGACGGCAGTTGACGATGGGGGCGGGAGGGGGGCCGGCGATCAGGTGTCGTTGTCCAGCGGCGGCGCGTGCAACTCGGCGGCCCGCTGGGCCAGTTGCTCCGCCTGCTCGGCCCTGGCGCGGGTGCGCGGCCGGGGAGCGTGATGTCGAGGACCGTACGGATCCGGCCGGGGCGGGGTGTCGGCACCACCACCCGGTCGGTCGGCAGGACCGCCTCGTCCACGGAGTGGGTGACGAGGACGACGGTGGACGGATGCTCGCGGCGCGTGCGCCGCGACTCGGCGCCGACGAGTTCGCGGACGGCGACCAGGGCCTCGGCCACGTCACCGTGGCCTCCGGCGGCAACGCCGACATTCCCCTCGCGTTCGCCGCGACGGCCCTGCTCAGCGCCATGAGCGTGCTCCTCTTCCACGCCGTCGTCCTCGCGGAGCGGGCACTGCTGCCCTGGGCCCGCGAGACCACCGGCTGAGCGACCGCCCTCGGCCCGTCCCGGCGCCCCCTGCGCGCCTTCTCCTCGTAACCAGTGCGTTTCGGACGTTAATTTCCGCGCCCAAAGGGTTGGCGGGAATCCATCCCCTCGTTATCGTTCACGCACTTCACTCAATCGTTCCGCTGAACGAATAGCTGAACGAATAGCGACAAGGACGGTCGGTACATGTCCGACATCCACCACCCGGGCCGCCGGTCGGTGCTCACCGCGGGCCTCGCCTCGGCGGCGGCACTCGGCGGGTCCTGGCTGCTGACCGGCTGTGCCGGGGCGGAGGCCGCCCCCGTCCTGCCGGCCGCCGCCGCGAAAGGCGCCCCCGACCGGGGCGGCACCCTGCGCATCGCCCGGCCGCCCGCCTCCGACGCCGAGACCCTCGACCCGGCCAGCTCCCTGTCCGCGTACGAATACCTGGGCGCCCTCTACAACCGGCTCGTCCGCATCGGCCCGGACGGGGATCTCGCCCCCGACCTCGCCGAGTCCTGGGAACCCGACGCCAAGGCCCGCACCTGGACCTTCCGCCTCCGCAAGGACGTCGCCTTCCACAACGGCCGCGCCTTCACCTCCGCCGACGCCGCCTACACACTCCGCCACATCCTCGACAAGGCGACGGCGTCCCCGCAGGCCGCGGTCCTCGCCCCGCTCATCGACCCGGCGAAGCTGGGCACACCCGACGCCCACACCCTCGTCGTCCCCCTCAAGACCCCGAACGCCGAGTTCCCCAGCCTGCTGACGCACTACAACTGCTACGTCATCCCCGACGGCAGCGCGAAGTCCATCGGCCGCACCGGCATCGGCACCGGCCCCTTCAAGCTGGAGTCGTTCGCACCGGCAGGCCCCGGCCGCGTCACCGCCTACGCCGACCACTGGGCGGGCCGCCCGGTCCTCGACGCGATCGCCTTCTACTCGGTCGCCGACATGTCGGCCCGCTCAAACGCCTTGCTGGCAGGGCAGGTTGACCTGCTCTCCCAGACCAACCTCGACTTCGCGACCGCCCGCGTGGTCGCCGCCTCCGACCGCGCCACCATCGCCCGCGTGAAGAACGCCCAGTGGTACGTCCTCCCGATGCTCACCACCGAGAAGCCCTTCACCGACGTCCGCGTCCGCCAGGCCATGAAGCTCGCCTACGACCCCGAGCACGTCGTACAGGTCGCCCTCCAGGGTGCGGGCACGGCGGGCTGGGACAACCCGGTGCCGCCCAGCGACCCGGCCCACATCTCCGCGCACCCCAAGCACGACCCCGAGCAGGCGAAGTACCTGCTCAAGCAGGCGGGCCACGAAGGCCTGGCGATGGACCTCTACACCTCCGCCTACGACCCGCTGTTCACGCCGATGGCGCTCGCCTACCAGGACTCGGCGAAGCGGGCCGGTATCCGCATCAAGGTCAAGACGGCCTCGGCGGACTCCTACTACACACAGATCTGGATGAAGAAGCCGCTGATGGCGACCTACTGGTTCACGGGCCGACCCGTCGACCAGCTCTTCACCCAGATCTTCCGCAGCGGTTCCTCGTACAACGAAACCGCCTGGTCCGACAAGGGCTTCGACGCGGTCCTCGACCGGGCCCGCGCCGAACTCGACGACACCAAGCGGCGCGAACTCTACGGCGAGGCACAGACGTTGGTGATCGAGAAGGGCGGGGCGATGACCCCGATGTTCGCCGACCGGCTCGTCGGCATCTCCCGCAAGGTACGCGGATACGCCGAGCACGGCTTCGAGTTCGACTACCTCAACATCGGCCTGAAGGGAGCCTGACCATGCTCTCCTTCATAACCCGCCGTATCGCGGCGGCAGTTGGCACCCTCTTCCTCTCCTCCGTCCTCGTCTTCCTCGCCGTCCAGGCCCTGCCCGGCGACGTCGCCACCCAGATCCTTGGCAAGGACGCGACCCCGGACGCCGTGGCCGCCCTGCGGGAGAAGCTGAAACTCGACAAGCCCGCCTGGGAGCGGTACGTCGACTGGGTGGGAGGCGCGCTCCACGGCGACTTCGGCACTTCCCTCGTCTCCGGCAAGGCGGTCGGCGGCGAAGTGTCCATGTACCTGGGCAACTCCGCGCTGATCGCCCTCGTCACCGTCCTCTTCGCGGTCACCGGCTCGATCGTCCTCGGCATCCTCGCGGGCCTGTACCGCGACCGCTGGCCCGACCACCTCATTTCCACCGTCAGCCTCGTCGGCATGAGCGTCCCCGAGTTCGTCGTCGCCACCGTCCTCGTCCTGTGCTTCTCGGTCGCCCTCCCGTGGTTCCCGGCCGTCGTCCTCTACGGCCCCGACGCGAGCGTCGGCCAACTCCTGCCCGCCGTATGGCTTCCCGCCCTCGCGCTCGCCGTGGTGATGGCCGCGTACATCGTCCGCATGGCCCGCACCTCGGTCATCGACGTGATGGCCACCGAGTACGTCACCACCGCCCGCCTCAAGGGCCTCTCCACCTGGCGGGTCGTCACCCGACACGCCCTGCCGAGCGCCCTGCTGCCCACCCTGCACGTCATCGCGCTCAACGTGGCCTGGCTGGTCGGCGGGGTCGCGGTGGTCGAGAACGTCTTCAACTACCCGGGCATCGGCAAGCTGATGCTCTCCTCCGTGCAGAACCGCGACCTGCCCACCATCCAGGCCATCGCCCTGATCAGCGCGGTCGTCTACGTCGTCTGCAACCTCGCCGCCGACCTGGCCACCATGGCCCTCAACCCCAGGCTCCGCACCCGAGGGAGGACCCGATGACCACGCTCGCCACCGCCCCGACCCTGGCAGCGCGCGGTACCCGCGCCTGGCGCACCCTGAGCACCTCCCGCACGGCACTCGTCGGCCTCGCGATCGTCGCCGTACACGTCCTGATCGCCCTGCTGGCCCCGCTCCTCACCTCCTACGACCCGATCGCCAACGACGCCAACCACGCGCTCCTCGGCTCCAGTTGGAGCCACTGGGCCGGCACCGACCAGTACGGCCGCGACGTCCTCGCCCGCGTCCTCTACGGCGGCCGGTACGCCCTCGGCGTCTCCGTCGCCGCCACCCTCCTGACCGTCGCCCTCGGTACGGTCATCGGCTGCGCGGCGGCCCTGCGCGGCGGCTGGTTCGACGACGTACTGGGCCGGATCCTGGACGCGGTCCTCTCCGTCCCGTCGATCCTCGCCCTGCTCGTCGTGGTCACCGCCCTCGGCACCGGCCCCGCGGTCATCGTCCTCGCCGTCGCGATCACCTACGTCCCGCAGGTCGTCCGCGTCGTACGCGGCGCCGCGCTCGCGGTCGTCCCCGCCGACTACGTGACGGCGGCCCGCGCCCGAGGTGAAAGCACCTGGTCCATCCTGCGCCGGGAGATCCTGCCGAACATCACGGACGTGGTGTGCGTGGAGTTCGCGATGCGGGCCTCCTGGGTCGTGCTGCTGATCTCCTCGCTGTCCTTCCTCGGCTTCGGCGCCGACCCGCCAACTCCCGACTGGGGCCTGATGGTCGCCGAGAACCGCACCGCCATCACCGTCGTCCCGATGGCGAGCATCGCGCCCATCATCGCCCTGGCCACCCTCGTGGTCGGACTCAACCTCGCGGCCGACGGCCTGTCCAAGGCGTGGGGCGTCGACCGGATCAGGGAGGGCTCCTGATGACCACGATCGTTTCCGTCAACTCCCTGTCCGTGGCCTACCGTTCGGGCGGCCGGGACGTGCCCGTCGTGCACGAGGTGTCGCTCGATGTCGCCGAGGGGCGGACACACGCGCTCGTCGGCGAGTCCGGCAGCGGCAAGTCGACCGTCGCCGCGACCCTGCTCGGGCATCTGCGCCACGGCTCGCGGATCACCGGGGGATCGGTGGAGGTGTCAGGCGCCGACGTATTCGCCCTGCCCGCCAGGGAGTTGCGACGACTCCGCGGCGGTACGGTCGCGATGGTCGGCCAGAACGCCGGCCACGCCCTCACCCCCTCCATGCGCATCGGACGCCAGATCGCGGAGGCGGGCGGCGAGGTCCCCGTCGTGGAACTCCTCGAACAGGTCCGGCTGCCGAACCCCGCCGACCTGGCCCGGCGCTACCCGCACGAACTCTCCGGCGGCCAGCAGCAGCGCGTCGCCATCGCCATGGCCATCGCGGCCCGCCCCAAGGTCCTGGTCCTCGACGAACCGACGACCGGCCTGGACGTCGTCACCCAGCGCAGCGTCCTCGACCTGATCGCCGCCCTGCGCGACGAACTCGGCCTGGCCGCCGTGCTGGTGAGCCACGACCTCGGAGTCGTCGCCCACATGGCCGACGAGGTGACCGTCCTGCGCTCGGGGCGGGTGGTCGAATCGGCGCCCACCAGGCAGCTCTTCGCCCAGCCCCAAGACCCGTACACGCGCCGCCTGTTGGCGAGCGTGCCGCGCCTGGACGACGCCGGTCTCGCGGTCGTCGGCGAGGCGGGGGAACGGGAGGTCAGGCCCAGGGCCGAGGTACCCGCCGACGCTCCCGTAGCCGTCTCCGCGCAGGACGTCACCATCGACTACGGCAGTACGCGTGCCGTGCACGGCGTCTCCTTCGACGTCCGGCGCGGCGAAGTCCTCGCCCTCGTAGGCGAGTCGGGCAGCGGCAAGTCCACCCTCGCCTGGACCCTGGCCGGACTGCGCACCCCGTCCGGCGGCACCATGCGCCACGAGGACGGTGACCTGGCCCGACCGGCACAGCAACGGCCGCTGTCGCTGCGGCGACGCGTGCAACTCGTCTTCCAGAACGCGGACACCTCGCTCAACCCCCGCCGTTCCGTGGGCGACGCGGTCCGCCACCCCCTGCGCTTCTTCGGCACGGTGACCCACCGCACGGAGGCGGCCGAGCGGGCCCGCCGACTCATCTCCGACGTACGGCTCGACCCGGCCCTCGCCGACCGCCTCCCCGCACAGCTCTCCGGCGGCCAGCGTCAACGCATCGGCATCGCAAGGGCGTTGGCGGGCGAGCCGGACGTCCTCATCGCCGACGAGATCACCACCGCCCTGGATGTGTCGGTCCAGGCCGACGTACTCCGCCTCCTGGACGACCTCCGTCGCGAGCGCGACCTCGCCTGTCTGTTCATCAGCCACGACCTGGCGGTCGTACGAGGCATCGCGGACCGGGTCGTCGTCCTGCGCCACGGAGTCGTCGTGGAGGAGGGCCCGACCGAAGCCGTCTTCGCCGACCCCCGACACCCCTACACCCGCCAACTCATGGCCGCCGCCCTCGAACCCGACCCCGACGCCCAGCCCTACGTCGACGACACCGCCGACTGGGCCGACGCGGCGGACGGCGACGACATCTGGACCGACCACGGCGACACCGGCCACCGCGTCCGGCGCTGGCGACCTCTCAACGCCCCTGTGGCAGAAGGAATTCTGTGAAGTACCGCGAACAGTTCGAGCGTCGGGTCGTCCGCGAGGACGTCTGGATCCCCACCCGGGACGGAAGGACCCGGCTGCACGCCCGCGTCTGGCGGCCCGATGACGCCGAGTCGGACCCGGTACCCGCGCTGCTCGAATACCTCCCGTACCGCAAGAGCGACTGGACCGCGCCCCGCGACGCCCAACGCCACCCCTGGTACGCCGGACACGGTTACGCCTCCGTCCGCGTCGACATCCGGGGCCACGGCGACAGCGAGGGTCTGCCCGGCGACGAGTACGACGCCCAGGAACTCGCCGACGGTGTCGACGTGGTCAACTGGCTTGCCGCGCAGCCCTGGTGCACCGGCAAGGTGGGCATGTTCGGCATCTCCTGGGGCGGCTTCAACTCCCTCCAGATCGCGGCCCTCGCGCCGGAACCCCTGAAGGCGATCGTCACCGTCTGCTCGACCGACGACCGCTACGACAACGACGTCCACTACACGGGCGGAGCCGTCCTCGGCATCGACATGCTCGCCTGGGCCGGCACCATGCTCGCCTTCGCCGCCCGCCCGCCGGACCCGGCGAGCGTCGGCGCGGACCGCTGGGTGCCGATGTGGCGCGAACGCCTCGACGCCCTCGAACCCTTCCTGCACACCTGGCTCGACCACCAACAGCGCGACGACTACTGGAAGCACGGCAGCGTCTGCGAGGACTACACCGCGATCGACGCGGCCGTCCTCGCGGTCGGCGGCTGGAACGACCCGTACCGGGACGCCGTGTTGCGGCTCGTCGAGCACCTGCCCGGCGACCGCGTCCGGGGGATCATCGGTCCCTGGTCGCACCAGTACCCCGACCGAGGACTGCCGCCGGGGCCCCCGATCGGCTTCCTCCAAGAGACCCTGCGCTGGTGGGACCAGCACCTCAAGGGCATCGACACGGGAGTGATGGGCGAGCCCCTGCTGCGGGCCTGGATCACCGACCCGGTGCCGCCGGCGACGTCGTACGACGTGCTGCCCGGCCGTTGGGTGGGTGACGTCAACTGGCCCAGCCCGAAGGTCGGTTGGGACTCAAGGCCGCTCGGCGCAGGCATTGAGCCCGTCCTCGTGCGGTCCCCGCAGCACACCGGGCTCGACGCCGGGCGCTTCTTCCCTTTCGGGAACGCGAGCGACCTGCCGCCGGACCAGCGCGAGGAGGACGGCCGTTCGGTGTGCTTCGACTCCGAACCGCTCACCGAACGCGTCGAGATCCTCGGCCGTCCGCGCGTCCGGCTCCGCCTCGACAGCGCCACCCCGCGCGCCCATGTCGTCGCCCGGCTGTGCGACGTGGCCCCGGACGGCTCGTCCACGCTCGTCACGCGAGGAGTGCTCAACCTGCTGAGCCGGCACGGCCGGGACCGGGCCGTCGAGTGGACACCGGGGACGTACGAGGACGTCGAGTTCGAGCTGACCGGCATCGGGTACGCGATCCCGCCCGGCCACCGGATCCGGGTCGCCGTCTCCGACACCTACTGGCCGTGGGTGTGGCCGCACGGCGAGCGCGGCGAGCTGCGGGTCGTACCGGCCGAGAGCGTCGTACAACTGCCCGTGCGCGAAAGGGGATCGGAGCCGTCGATCCGTTTCGAGGAGCCCGAGCAGGCGGTCCCGCTCGACGTGACCTACGACCGGCCCGCCGAGCCGACGCCCGAGCGGCTCGTCACGCACGATGTCGCCAAGGGGGAGTGGACGCTGGAGGTCGACCCCAACTACGGGGGATCACGGACGTATCCGGACGGGCTGCGCTACGAGGAGAGCGCGCGGGAGACGTACCGGATCCGGAGCGACGACCCGCTGTCCGCGCACGCCGTCTCGGAGTGGCGGATCCGGTTGCGGCGCGGGGACGACTACGACGCTGAGATCATGGCGCGGACGGAGCTGCGCGCCACGGCCGCGGACTTCGTCATGGACAGTCGCGTCGAAGCACGGGCGAACGGAGAGACAGTGGCCAAGCGCGCATGGCACCGCACCACCCCGAGGACGTCGGGATGACGGCCGCCAAGCCCTCGCAGGCCGCCAAGGCACCGCGCCGTGCCGTCGCCGCCGCCGATCGCACCCGGCAGCCCACCGAGGTGCGCCGGCGGCTCATCGTCGAGGCGGCCGTCCCGCTGATAGCGGAACGCGGCTACGCCTCGGTCGGTGTGCGGGACGTGGCCGCCGCCGCCGGGGTCTCCGTCGGTACCGTCACGTACCACTTCGGCAGTGTGCAGGAGATCCTGTCCGAGGCGATGGTCCTGCATATCGAGCGCTACTACGCCGAGTTGCACGAGGCCGCCGAGCAGGCGACCAGCGGGGCCGAGGCGCTGCGGCTGCTCGTGGACGCGTTGTTCACCGAGGACACCGACCGGCACTGGCGGATGTGGTTCGACTACTGGAACGCGGGCGAACAGGGCACCGACGAGGCCTTCAGCAGCGGGCAGGCCCGGCGGTACGAGAGTTGGCACCAGCAGATCCGCGCGCTGGCCGAACGGGGCGTCGCCGACGGCGAGTTCGGCTCCGACGACCTCGACGGCTTCACGGTCCGCTTCGCCGCCCTCGCCGACGGCCTCGCCCTGCAACGGCTGCGCCAGACACCCCCGTTGAGCACCGAGGACGCCCGCCGTCACCTCAACCGGCTGATCGAGACGGAGCTTGGGAGCCGGTCACGCGGGTGATCTCCCGGGCCATGCGCAGGATGCCGGGGGAGCGGACCGGACACGGCCTCGGCGTCGAGGTCGTCGGGGCCAGGCAGAAGTGCAGGTAGTCGTCGTCCCGGTGGAGGGCCGTACGGCCGTTGCCCGGCTGGGTGCAGTGGTCGGGGTGGGCGCGCTCGTAGGCGGTGCACGGGAGGTACTGGGGCCAGGTGTAGCGGGCGCCGGACGCGCTCGGGTCCGGCCCCTGCAACACCCATACGACGGTGGGCCGTTGGGAACCTCCGGCGGTCGCGATCTGCGCGGTGAGCTTCCTGATGTCGGAGGCGTACCGCCGTAGATACGTCTGCCGGTCGGCGTCGTAGGTGATCCCGTCCATGCAGGGCGTGCAGCCTCACGCGTTGCCCCAGAACTGGAGGACCACGAAGTCCGGGTGCAGGGCGCGCACCAGCGCCGCCGCCTTGTCGCCGTCCGGCACCAGGGAACGGGCCCCGGTGCCCTCCAGGTAGTCGCACAGTGTGGTCCCCGAGTACGGGGCGCTCGTGTACGTCGCGTCGAGCGTGCCGCGGAGTTCCTGCCCGAGCACCCGCTGGCTCTCCATCGCGAGGGAGTCCCCGAGATACAGCACACCGGGCGTCGACTTCACCGGGGCGACGGGGACTTGTCGATGGGCGGTGGCCGGTACGGATGGCGTCGGCGGAGGGACCTCGGGCCCGGACGCCCGGCTCCCCAGGCAAGCACAGGCGGGGTGAAGGGGGAAGACGCCCCGCTACTCCAGGCGCTCCAGCAGGTCGAGGAGATCCGTCAGCGGGAGCGGCTCGGCGAGACGGGCGTCGAAGCCGGTCCCCGTGCGGCCGGGCGCGTACCGTACGGGCCACCGTGTAGCCGTCGGTGTCGGGCAGGTCCAGGTCGCACAGCACCACGTCGAAGACGTCGGACTCGGTCGCGGTGAGCGCGTCGGCGCCGGTGTGCACGGCGGTGACGTGGTGGCCCTGGCGTTCCAGGAGGGTGCGGTAGGTCGCGGCGAGGTCGGTGTCGTCCTCCACGATCAGGATGGCCAGTCGGCGTCGCGAGCGAGGGGGCGCGGACGGCCGTACCGGCTCCGGAGTCTTCTCGTCGGCGCGTGGCAGCCGCACCGTGAACGTCGCACCCCTGCCTGGCCCTTCGCTGTGGGCGCCGATCCGGACGCCGTGCAGTTCGACCACCGTGCGTGCGACCGCGAGTCCCGGACCGAGCCCCTCGGGTGTGCTCGGCCCGTCGGGGCCGCCCGCACGAAGACCCCGAACAGGTGCTTGGCCTGGGCAGGTTCGAAGCCTGTGTCGTCGATCCGCGCCGTACGACGTTCATCGACTCCACCGGACTCAACCTGGTGCTGCGTTTCCGCCGCCGGGTGCGGGAGCACGAGGCGGGTTTCGCGGTGGTGTGCGCCCCGCGCACCGTGCGCCTGTTGCGGGCGCACGGCACGCTGGACGTCCTCGATCCGGCGCCCGGTCTCCCGGAGGCGGCCTCCAGGATCGCCGGCCGCTGAGACTCAGACCCGGTCGGCCGCGATCAGCAGATACTGGAAACTGCCGTTGCGGTAGGCGGTCAGGAAGGTGTCCTCGATGCCCGTGACCAGATGGTCGGCCTGACCGCGCAGCGCCCAGTAGGGGATCGTGTCCTGGGTGAGGTCCTGGACGTGGACGGGCACCAGCCGGTTGCGGGCCATCGCCCGGAAGTACTCCGACCTGGGGTGGATGTCGCAGATGTAGTGGGCGTTGATGAGGGACACCTCGCGTGAGGCCCGGCCGTAGGTGTCGTTGTAGCAGCCGGTGATCACCACATAGCGTCCGCCGCGCCGCAGCAGCCGGGCATGCTCGGCGAACAGCAGGTCCAACTCGACGTACATCGTGGACTCGTTGTTCCAGGACGCGGCGAACTCCCCTGTGGGGAAGCCGGTGTCGAGCATGTTGCGGTGGTGGTAGCGCACCTTGCCGTCGATGCCCCGGGCGCGGGCCTGCGCGTTGGCGAACTCGGCCTGCTTGGTGGAGATCGTGACTCCGTCGGCCCGGCAGCCGTAGCGCAGATGGGCCACCACGCTGCCTCCGCCACGCCCGCAGCCGGCGTCGAACACCCGGTCGTCCGGGGTGAGTTGGCCGAGGTGGGAGGCGAGCAGTTCGGCCTGGGCGTGTTCCAGGCGGTGCAGTTCGGCGGTGAGCCGTTCCCGGCGCCGGACGGGGTCGGGGTCCTCCAGCACGGATTCGTCGGCCCCGCCGATTCCGTAGTGGTGGTGGTACAGGTCGTCGATCTGTCCGAGGGCGAGGTTGACCGGGTTCTGTTCGGCGTTCCAGTAGTCCGCGACACGGTTCTGGTACGTGGACTGGGTCGGCACCGGTGCTGCTGTGGTGCCGGCGTCGGTGGTGGTCAACGGTGACTCCTTGCGTGGTGCGACTGACGGGACGTCAGGGACCGGACTCTTACCAGTAGTTGGGCAGGTGGTAGCGATGGGTGTTGGTCGCGTGCCACTCGTGGTTGCCGGACACCCAGGCGGCCAGGCCCTCGGTGTAGCGCGCGACGAGGGGCGAGGCGGCGGACAGCGCGGCGGACTCCTCGTCGAAGGCGTCCATGATCCGGTTGTGGATCTCGACCGACTTCAGATAGGAGGCCTTCAGCCCGCACCGCTCGTTGGCGGCGACGACCTGCGGGAGGTTGAGGTGCTCCGGGTCGCTGGCCAGTTCCTTGGTGAAGGAGTAGAGGTCGTTGACGATGGTGGTGGCGTTGCAGGCCAGGGCCGTGACCCGCTGGACCTCGGGCCGGGCGTAGACCTGTTCGGGCAGTTCGTAGCCGTCGACCGCGTCCACGATCGACAGACAGGGCCGGAAGTTGTTGAACTGCCGCATCACCAGGTACTCCCACACCCGCGGCCTGTACCGGATCTCGGCCCACGCGGCCTCGGCGAGATAGCCGAGGTGCAGCCGCGCGAGGTCGTGCACGATCCGGTCGGTCTGGCTGGGGGTGGCGAGGAGGGCGTAGTCCTGGATCGCGAAGTGGTACGAGCGCAACGGGCCGTCGGCCCGCATGCCCTGCCGCCACTCCGCCTCCAGCTCGGGGGTGCCGTGGTAAGGGTCCAGCGCCGACTGGGCCAGGATCAGCCGGCCGCCGAGGCCGCGGTGCGCGCCGCCCTTGCCCTCGTCCTCCTCGCAGTAGCAGCTGTCGACGATGTTCTCGGCGAGCAGCAGCTTGCCGGCGGCGGTCAGGCGTTCCAGGTCGGCCGCCCCCGGGTGCTGGAGCACCACGGCCCGGCCGAGCTGGAACCCGGCGAAGTCCCCGTCCCACGCGGCCGGGAAGAGGTCGAGGCCGCGCGCCCAGGCCTCCAGCCTGCGGTCCAGCTCAGCGGCCTTCTCCGGGTCGGCGGGCGCCGCCGGACGGTAGGTGAGACCGGGGATCGCGCCGGTGCGCCGGGCCCGCAGCGTGCCCGCCAGGTCCGGCGGACCGGGCAGCGAAAGGGATGTGCTCATGGGCATCTCCAGGCCGTCACTCGGCGGTCCTGCCGATCTGCACGTTCTCCAGGATTCCCGCCGCGTCGGGGACCAGGATGGCCATCGAGTAGTACGCGGTGACGAGGTAGCGGATGATCGCGGCCGAGTCGATGCCCATGAAGCGGACGTTCAGACCGGGCTGGTACTCCTCGGGGATACCGGTCTGGAAGAGCCCGACGACACCCTGGTCGGCCTCGCCGGTGCGCAGCGCGATGATGCTGCTGGTGTGCTGCGGGGAGACCGGGATCTTGCCGCACGGGAAGAACGGCACCCCGCGCCAGGCGGGGATCTCGTGCCCGTCGACGTTCGCCGTGCCCGGCACCAGACCGCGCCGGTTGCACTGCCGGAAGAAGGCCGCGATCGCCTTCGGATGGGCGAGGAACAGCTTGGTCTTGCGCCGCATGGAGAGCAGTTCGTCGAGGTCGTCCGGGGTCGGCGGACCGGTGAACGTGCTGATGCGCTGGGTGTAGTCGACGCTGTGCAGCAGCCCGAAGTCCCGGTTGTTGACCAGCTCCCACTCCTGCCGCTCGCGGATCTCCTCGATGGTGAGCCGCAGTTGCTGCTCGGTCTGGTCCATCGGATCGTTGTAGAGGTCGGCGACCCTGGTGTGCACCCGCAGCACGGTCTGGGTCAGGGACAACTCGTACTCGCGCGGGGCGAGTTCGTAGTCGACGAAGCCGCCGGCCAGTGTGGGCTCGCCCACATGGCCGGCCTGCACCGGCACATCGGCCTCGCCCTTGCGGTTCATCGGCAGCCGCTGCCGTTCGGCGTACGCCGCCAGATGCGCGGCCAACGACGGTACGCGGTCGATGAGTTCGGACACGACGTCCCAGGGCAGGACGAGCAGTACGCCCGCGGTCTCGGCGCGCACGGAACTCAGCCACAGCGGATCGGACTGCCCGAGCGCCTCGTCCCCCATCTGATCGCCGTCGGTGACGACTCCGAGGATCTCCTCCTCGTCGTAGGGTCCCGCGACGTAGCGGGTGAAGCGGCCGTGGGCGACCAGGTAGTTCTCCGTGACGGGCTGCCCGGCCTCGAACAGGACCTCGCCCGCCCGCACTTCGCGGACCCGGAACCGGCCGGCGATCTCCTTGAGGACCTCCAGGTCGGAGTACCCGCGCAGCACGGGCAGTTCGGTGAGTGTCTGGGGGATGACCTTGATGTCGTCGGCGCCGTTCTGCTCGAACCGCACCCGGCCGCGGCCGACGCTGAGCTGGAGCCGCCGGTTGACCCGGTAGGCGCCGCCCTTGACGTCCACCCAGGGCAGCATCTTCAGCAGCCAGCGGGAGGTGATGGCCTGCATCTGCGGTTCGGACTTGGTGGTCGTGGCGAGTTGCCGCGCCGCGACGGTACTGAGGCTGGTGAGTGGTCCGTTGTCGGCCGGCTCGGGGGCGGAGTCGTCGGTGGCCGGTCCGTTGACGCTTTCCGGAGTGGACACATTCCCTCCCGGGAGGTGAACAGGGGTGAGCGCGTCGTCGGTTTACAAGCCAAACAGTCCTGCCCAGCACCGGTAACCGCGCGAAGGGGGCGGCTTCACGACCCGAAGGTCGTAAACGCGCCGGTCGGGTCGGGGACGGCGAGGACTCGTGCCCGCACCCCGGCGCGCGGGGCGCGCGGGCGCGGTGGCGGGCGATTCGGGCGTTCGGCGCGCGCCCCGCACGCCTGGTGACTAGCGTGAGAATTCGGACAACGAGATCCAGCCAACCCGAGCTACCGGAGAGGGCCGCAGCCATGGCCGTACAACCTGAAGGAACCCCCTGTTGGGCCGACGCGATGTTCGGCGACGTCGAGGGAGCCAAGAGTTTCTACGGCGACGTCCTCGGCTGGACCTTCGGCGAGTCGTCGTCGGAGTACGGCAACTACACGCAGGCCTACGTCGACGGCAAGGCCGTGGCCGCCGTCGTACCGCCGATGCCCGGCCAGGAGGGGCAGTCGCAGTGGTGCCTCTATCTCGCCTCGCCGGACGCGGCAGCCACCGCGGCGAAGATCCGGGAGAACGGCGGCGAGGTGCTGATGGAGCCGATGCAGGTCGGCGAGTTCGGCACGATGTGCCTGGCCCGTGAGCCCAGCGGCGCCGTGTTCGGCGTCTGGCAGGGCGGCATCCACGAGGGCTTCGAGGCATCGGGCGTGGCCGGCGCGTACGCCTGGGCCGAGGTCTTCACCCGCGAGCCCGCGAAGGCGGACGGATTCTTCCCGGCGGTCTTCCCGTACACGGCACAGCAGGTGGACGACACCAATGTCGACTTCCGCGTCTACAACCTCGCCGGGAACCCGGTGCTCGGCCGGATGAAGATGGGCGACGAGTTCCCGCCCGAGATCCCGTCGTACGTCAACGTGTACTTCGGCGTGGACAACTGCGACGACGCCGTGGCCAAGGCCACCAAGCTCGGCGGGGTCCTCCGCTTCGGCCCGATGGACAGCCCCTTCGGGCGGTTCGCGGCGCTCAGCGACCCGCAGGGCGCGTCGTTCTCGGTGATCGACATGAGCACGACCGAGGGAGAGATGCCGCAGATGACGGACGCCTGACCGGGCGGGCCGTCGGTCAGCGGCCCTCGGCCGTCCACCAGGCGGGGGCGCAGGCCACGGCCGCGTCGACCATGCCGTCCTTGGTGACCGCCGGGTCCTCCAGCCATGCCCTGATGGCGCCCGCGAAGCCGTGGGCCAGGAACTGCGCGACGACCCGGCGATTGGCCTCGGGAAGCCCCGGGCGGTCGCCGTCGGCCATGAAGGACAGCGTGTAGTCGCCGAAGTGGCGCACGAGCGCGTCGTACACACCGCTGTCCGCCGGATCCCTGAGGGCGCGCCGGTAGATCGGCAGATGCCGTTCGACGTGGTCGGCGACCTCCGCCGTGGCCAGCCGGAGCAGTTCGGCGGCCGAGTGCCCGCCCTGTGCGCGGGCCTCGGCCTCGCGGCGGTGGCCGCGGTCCAGATCGGCCTGGAGCACCTGGATGAGCAGGTCGAGCGGGGAGCTGTAGCGGTTGTAGAACGTGGCGCGGGTGACCCCGGCGCGGTCGGCCAGTTCCGCGACGGAGATCCGGGAGACGGGCCGCTGCGCGGCGAGTTCCACGACGGCCTCCTCGAAGGCCCGCGTCGTGCGGGTGACGCGTGGATCGATCCGCTGGTTCAGCGCTCCGCCCTCCTCGGGTTCACGTTGCACTCTGCCATGACGAGTGATTTTATACACATGTCAAATAGTGCGGCGAAAGGAACGGTCATGGCCTCGCACACCGCGATCTCACCCCAGGAGGCCGCCGACCGGCTGGCCGTTCGCGAGCTGATCGACGCCTACGCGCACTGCGCGGACCGGCGGGACGCCAAGGGACAGATGGCCCTCTTTACCGAGGACACCCGTTTCCTGGTCTTCATGGACGCCACCGCGGCGGAGCCGACGCAGGAACTGCACGGCCGCGAGTCGCTGGCCCCGGTCTTCGACAACCTCAACGTCTACCGGGCCACCACGCACTTCAACGGCCAGAGCACCATCACCCTGGACGGCGACCGGGCGAGCGGCGAGAGCTACTGCCTGGCGCACCACGTCTCGGTCGACGAGTCCGGGCAGCGCACGCTCATGATCGCGTCCATCCGCTACCTCGACGAGTTCACCAGGCAGGACGGCGACTGGTACTTCGCCGAGCGCCGGCTGATGGTCGACTGGACCGAGACGCGGCCCTCGACGCCCTGACCTCGGCGCGGGTCACGTGGCGGGTTCCTCGTAGTGGGACACGCGGTTGGCCACGGCGAGTACCCAGGGGGTGCCGAGCAGCACGACGAGCGCCAGGCCGAGGACGAGCGGAGCCGGGCGCAGGGCGCCGACCCCCACCGCTAGGACGGCCATGGCGACACAGGTGCGGGCCAGGGGCCGGTAGAGCCCGGGGTTCTCGCTCCAGGCGCGCAGGGTCGCCGCGAGCGCCATCGTCGCGCAGAGCACGACGGCCGCGCCCCCGCAGAGCACCCAGGCGGTGGCGGCGGGCGTCCGGCCGTCGTGGGCGTGCTCGACGAGGCCGACCATCGCGGCGCCCATGGCGGCCACCGCGGCCGTGATCGGCAGATGGACCACCATCCACAGCAGGGCGCTCGTCCGCGTGTCCCTCGGCAGCCGGTGCCCCGCGAAGTCGAAGTACGTCCACCACGCGCCGAATCCGACGACCACGGCGACCAGTCCGACCGCCAGGGTGAGCGCGTTGGTCGGCTCGTGGGCCAGTCCGTCGACCACCCCGGTCACGTTCTCGCCGAGCACGATGATGATGAACAGCCCGAACCGCTCGGTGAGCGCGTCGGTCACGCTGAGCGCGACCACCCGTTCCGGGATCGCCCTCCCGATGATCAGCACGAAGCCGAGCAGATAGCCGACGGCCAGCACACCCCACGTGAGCACGCGGGCGTCCGCGGACAGGGCCGCGCTCGCCGCCAGCACGACGGCGCAGGCCGCCGTCCCCGTCACGTACAGCATGCTGGGGCGCCGGAATTCGGCCGTGTCGCTGCGGGACGCGAGCAGCCACAGCAGCGCCAGGACCGCGAACAGCACCCCCGCGTCCACGGCGAACGCGGCACCGCGCGCGTCGCCCGCCTCCGGGATGAACGCGCCCAGCGGCACGAGCACCAGGATCTGCAACAGGAACATGCTGCGGCCGCGTGCGTCCTCGTGCCCGTGCAGTTCGTGGTGCAGGCTGCCGTTGAGCCAGGCGATCCAGACCAGGGCGAACACCGCGGCGAACAGGCCGAGGCCGTGCCGGTCCAGCTCCCCGGACAGATGGTGGGCGGCCTGTGCGACCAGCACGACCACGACCAGGTCGTAGAAGAGCTCCAGCGGACCGACCACCCGCTCGCGCGGCTGCTCACCGTGCGCTCGCGGGGGTCGCCACAACTGGCGGCGCACCCGGGCCCATTGCTCTTGTCGCGAGGTCATGCGCGCAGCGTAGAGGGGGGACGGGCGAGATCCTCGGACAGGGGCCGCGCGTGTTCTCGGGGCGGCCGGCGGGTCCTTCGGCGGTACGGGGCGGCGCGGACCCGGGGTCACGGTCATGGCATGATCGGGCGCATGCGTGAACGTGTGGTGGCCGCCTGCGACGGGGCTTCGAAAGGAAATCCCGGGCCCGCGGCCTGGGCGTGGGTCGTGTCGGACGACGAGGAGAGCCCGGCCCGCTGGGAGGCGGGACCGCTCGGCAGGGCCACCAACAACGTCGCCGAACTGACCGCGCTGGAGCGGCTGTTGACGGCGACCGCACCGGACGTACCGCTGGAGATCCGGATGGACTCGCAGTACGCCATGAAGGCGGTCACCACCTGGCTGCCGGGCTGGAAGCGCAACGGCTGGAAGACGTCCGGCGGCAAGCCGGTCGCCAACCAGGAACTGGTCGTCCGCATCGACGAACTGCTCGACGGCCGCTCGGTCGAGTTCCGCTACGTCCCCGCGCACCAGGTCGACGGCGACCCGCTGAACGACTTCGCCGACCGCGCCGCGAGCCAGGCCGCCATCGTCCAGGAGCCCGCGGGCAGCGAGCTGGGTTCCCCGGAACCGCCCGCTTCGCCCGACACCCCGAAGAAGTCCGCCCGTCCGGCCGGTGCCAAGTCGGCCCGGAAGGGGGCGAGTTCGTCCTCCCGCACCATCAAGGCGAAGTTCCCCGGCCGCTGTCTGTGCGGGCGCGCCTATGCGGCCGGTGAACCGATCAGCAAGAACGGCCAGGGGTGGGGTCACCCGGAGTGCCGTACCGAGAAAGTGGACTAGACAATTACCGTCCCTCCGCTTTAACGGCCGTACGCGGTCCGGGAATTCGGCCTCGCAAAGGTCGGACTTAATAGCCGGACCGGTCTCGGCTGATATGGCCGCGCCGAGACCGCCCGGGGTCACGACTACTCAACTGTCATATGCCGCGACGTGTTCATATCTCCAAACTCGCCTCAAGGCGCTTGAGGTTGTGCCTCGCCAGCGCCAGATTGCTGCGCTCCCGGTCCAGCGCCAGATACAGGAAGAGCGAGCCGTGCACGCTCGCCAGCGGTCGGATCAGGTGGTACTGCCGACCGAGGGTGATCAGGATGTCCTCGATGCGGTCATCCAGGTTGATGGACTTCAGCGTGCGCTGCTTCGCCCGTACGACCTCGGTGTTGCCCGCCCCCGCGACCTCCAGGTCCAGATGCGGACCGCCGCCCAACGCCCCCAGCGTCATGCCGCTCTCGTAGTCGACCAGGGACACCCCCAGGGCCCCGTCGATGGTCATCGCTTCCTTGAGTGTCGCCTCAATGTTCACGTGGTGCCTCGTTTCCCCTCACGACCCGGCAAGACAACTGATCTCGCCATGAAAACGGTCTCAATGCGAACCGTTCGGGTAACAGACAACACCATCTTTGGTCAGTGTTGCGATAGTTGGCAAATAAAGTAGTCTGCTCGCCAGAGTGACTGAAGGGGGGGCCTTTGTCATCGCTCGACACCGCACTGGGCCGTGCTCTGACCGCGCCCGGTATCAGCGGAGCCATGCTGCTCGATGCCGTCACCGGCCTCTCCTATGCGGAGTCGGGTGATGTGAGTGGCAGTCAGGATTCCTGTGAAATAGCGGAGATCGCTCGTACCCGCCTCATCCGGGCCGGTGCGTCGGGGGAGTTGGAGAGCGTCGTCGTGACCACCTCCACCCGGCATCTCGTGACGCTCCAACTCTCGCGGCGAGGCGATCCCTTGCTGCTGTGCGCCACCGTCGACCGCGAACGCACCAACCTCACCTGGGCGCTGCGCGAACTGCACCGGCACGCCGACGAGTTGCTGGCATGACCCAGCCCGGCACCGAGGAACCGCTCGCCGACTCCCGCAATGTTCCGGCTCTGTTGTCGGCCCTCCGGGACCGGGCGCGTTCCTGCACCGTGCTCGTCACCGGCACCCCGGGCGGCTCCATCCATGTGCGCGACGGACTCGTGGTGGCCATGGAGACGCCCGGCGCCCCGGGCATCGAGGGCCTGTTGCTCAGATCGGGCCGGATCGACGAGGAGACGTGGTCGGAGGTCAGGGCCTCCGACACCACCCACGAACACCTCGCCGCCGAACTCGTGGCGCGCGGACTCGTCGGCGCGGGCGAGCTCGAAGTCATCAGCCTGGGCGCGCTGTTCGACGCCGCCTTCGCGCTGTCCCTCGCCGTACCCGACACCTGGGAGGTGGCCGATCCCGTTCCGGCGCTCCACCGCAACACCGGCGTCACCCCCGAGCGACTCCTCGACGAGGTGTCCCGGCGGATCAACCTCCTTGCCGGGGAACCCGGTTCGGTCGCCGCCCTCGCCCGCACCCGCGTCCGCTCGGTGCCCGCCGCGGGTCTCCCCGGGACCGCCACCAGACTGCCCGCCCGGCACCAGGAGGTCCTGGCCCACGCGGACGGCCGCGGCACGGCGAGGGACATCGCCTTCGCCCTCGGCCGGGGTCTCTTCGCCGTGATGATGGACCTACGGCATCTGCTCGACCGCGGTCTTGTCCAACCGCACACGTCCTCGGCGGACATCAGGCCCAGCACGGCGGCCCGCGGCGCGCCCTCCGCGCCCCTCGCCGGGTCGTCCGCCGCGTCCCGCTCCGTGCCGCTCCCGCGCCGCGAACCCGGTCGGAACTCCGCACCGGAGCTTCGGCCCCACGACTGAACGACCCGTCCCGCCCCGCCCGTTCGTGCCGATTCCGGCTGAAACCGCGACCGGGCCCCTCCTGCCTCGTTGTCCCACCCGCCTGCACGCAACAGGAAGAAGACGCCATGAGCGACCCCGTGACCGACCTCCTCATCGCCCTGCGGGACAACGTAATGGGAGTCACCGAATCCACCCTGGCCACCAGCGACGGACTCGTCGTGGCCAGCGACGCGAACAAGACCCACCCCGAGTCCATGGCCGCGCTCGCGGCGGCGGGCCTCGCGCTCGGCAACCGCCTGGCCGATCACGGCGGCGCGGGCCACCTCCGCGAGATCAGCGCGAGGGGCAGCACGGGCCACGTCATCGTGACCGCCGTAGGGGACCGCGCGCTGCTCGCCGTGGTGGCCGACGACGGCCTCGACGAAGCGGCCTTCCGCCGCGAGATCCCGGCACTCACCGCGGAACTCCGCCGTCACCTCGACAAGGACGTCTGATCGACAGGAACGCCTGAGCCGTCCCGGTTCTCTCATCGGTCCTGTGCGGGGTGACGCGAATTCCGTGCCGCCCCATCCTGCTACTCTGCGGATCCACTTGACCACTTTGAGTAAAACCCAGGGGTGTGCGCGTGAAGGTCGCCTGTGTCGGAGGCGGGCCCGCCGGTCTGTATCTCTCGATCCTGCTGAAGCGGCAGGACCCGTCCCACGACATCACCGTCTACGAGCGCAACCCCGAGGGCTCGACCTACGGCTGGGGCGTCACGTACTGGCGCGGACTGCTCGACCAACTCCGGGAGTACGACCCCGAGTCCGCGCAGGCCGTCGACGAGCACTCGGTGCGCTGGAGCGACGGCGTCGCCCGCATCCGGGACCTCACGACCACCCAGCCCGGCGACGAGGGCCACGGCATCGGCCGCCACCGCCTCCTCAAGATCCTCGCCGAACGGGCCAGATCCCTGGGCGTACGGCTGGAGTTCGATCACGACATCACCGCCGACGACCTGCCCGACGCGGATCTGATCGTGGCCGCCGACGGCGTCAACAGCGCGCTGCGCACCCGCCACGCCGACCACTTCGGCGCCGAACTCAAGCCCGGCCGCAACCAGTACATCTGGCTCGGCACCAGCAAGGTCTTCGGCTCCTTCACCTTCGCCTTCGTGGAGACCGACCACGGCTGGATCTGGTGCTACGGCTACGCGTTCGGCCCCGAGGGCAGCACCTGCGTCATCGAGTGCGCCCCCGAGACCTGGACCGGCCTCGGCCTCGACACCGCCGCCGAGGCCGACGGACTCGCCCTCCTGGAGAAGCTCTTCGCCGACCTCCTCGACGGCCACTCACTCATCGGCCGCGCCTCCGCCGACGGCAGCGCCCAGTGGCTCAACTTCCGCACCCTCACCAACCGCACCTGGCACCGCGGCAACCTCGTCCTGCTCGGCGACGCCGCCCACACCACCCACTACTCGATCGGCGCCGGCACCACCCTCGCCCTGGAGGACGCCATCGCGCTCGCCGACGCCCTGCGCGACCACACCGAACTGCCGCAGGCCCTCGCCGCCTACGAACAGCGCCGTAAATCCGCCCTGTTGTCCATTCAGAGCGCGGCCCGCTACAGCGCCCAGTGGTACGAGAACCTCCAGCGCTACATCCACCTGCCCCCGCACCGCATGTTCGCCCTGCTCGGCCAGCGCCACTCACCGCTGCTGCCGTACGTCCCGCCGCAGGTCTACTACGGCATGGACAAGGCGGCCGGGCGGCTGGAGGCGCTGCGCCGGTTCAAGCGCTGGCTCGGCCCCAGGGTGGCGCGGACCGTGCACGCGCGGGCGCTCGCCTCCCGCAAGTAGGGGCACGGATCCTCCGAGGGCATTGGGTGAATGGCTATTCACCGGATAGGGTGAATAGCCATTCACCTTCTTTACGTGTCCGCTGGAGTGCCCATGGGCCAGCCCGTACCGATACCCGACCCGCCCGGCACCACCGGGCGGACCCCCTTGCGGGACCGGCTCACCGTTCCGGTGCTGGCCTTCGGCGGGATCCTGATGGCGGTCATGCAGACCGTGGTCATCCCCCTGTTGCCGTCCCTGCCCAGGCTGACCCACTCCTCCGCGGGCGCCGTCTCCTGGATGGTCACGGCGACCCTCCTCTCCGGCGCCGTCCTCACCCCCGTGCTCGGCCGGGCCGGCGACATGTACGGCAAACGGCGGGTCCTGACCGGCGCCCTGAGCCTGATGACCGTCGGCTCGGTCATGTGCGCCCTGTCCTCCGACATCCGCGTGCTCATCACGGCCCGCGCCCTCCAGGGCGCCGCCTCCGCCGTCGTACCCCTGTCGATCAGCATCCTGCGCGACGAACTGCCCCCCGAACGCAGGGGCAGCGCGGTCGCGCTGATGAGTTCCACGCTCGGCATCGGCGCCGCGCTCGGGCTGCCCCTCGCCGCGCTGATCGTCCAGTACGCCAACTGGCACATCATGTTCTGGGCGACCGGCGCCCTCGGCGCGATCGGCGTCTCGGGGGTCTGGTGGGCGGTCCGCGAGTCGCCCGTCCGGGAACCCGGCCGCTTCGACGTGCTCGGCGCGCTCGGCCTCGCCGTCGGCCTGGTGTGCCTGCTCCTCGGCGTGTCCCAGGGCGGCCAGTGGGGATGGGGCAGCGCGCGGATCCTGGCGCTGTTCCTCGGCGCGGTCGTCGTGCTCGCCCTGTGGTGGTGGCAGCAGCTGCGCACCGAACTCCCGCTGGTGGACCTGCGGTTGGTGTCGCGGCCCCGGGTGGGGCTGTCCCATGTGGCGGCCCTGCTGACCGGCTTCGCGTTCTACGCCAACTCCCTGGTCACCGCCCAGCTGGTGCAGGCGCCCGAGGCCACCGGGTACGGGCTCGGACTGTCGATCGTCGATACCGGCCTGTGCCTGCTGCCCGGCGGAGTCATCATGCTGTTGCTCTCGCCCCTCTCGGCCCGGATATCCGCAGCCCGCGGCCCGCGCATCACGCTCGCCATCGGAGCCGCGATCATCGCGCTCGGCTATGTGCTGCGCATCGTCGACAGCCACGACCTGTGGACGATCATCCTGGGCGCGGCGGTCGTGGCCACCGGCACCACCTTCGCCTACTCGGCGCTGCCCACGCTCATCCTGCGCGCCGTCCCGGCCGGCCAGACCGCGTCCGCCAACGGCGTCAACGTCCTGATGCGCACCATCGGCCAGGCCGGCTCCAGCGCCGTGGTGGCCGCCGTACTGGTGCACCACACCAGCCTGATCGGCGGACACCCGCTGCCCACCCTGCACGGATACCTGATGGCGTTCGGGATCGCCGCCGTGGTCGCCCTGATCGCCTGCGCGACGGCGCTCACCATCCCCGGCGACGCCACGCCCGACAAGGCGCGGGGCACGGAAGGCCGTACCCGGGGCGCGCGGGACGAGGCGCTGGAGGGAGCATGAGGGCCGTGACCACCCCACCCACCGCGTCCCCGCCCGCACGCCGGGACGCCGAGGCGACCAAGGCCGCCATCCTCAGGGCGGCCCGCTACCTCCTCGCCCGGAACGCGCACGCCGACATCACCCTCAAGGCCGTGGCCGAACGCGCGGGTGTCAGCGCCCCGTTGATCCTCAAGTACTTCGGCAACAAGGAGGCCCTCTTCGCCCGCGTGATGTCCTTCGAGACGGACGCGGACGCCCTGCTCGACGCCCCGCTCGACGAACTCGGCCGCCACATGGTTCGGCACGTCCTGGTCAGCCAGCGCGAGCGGGGCGCCGACCCGCTGCTGCGCATCGCGTTCGCGCCCCTCCAGGGCGACCACGGCGACATCCTGCGCGTCAACTTCCGCGCCCAGGTGGTCGACCGCCTCGCCGGACGGCTCCCCGGCACCGACGCCGCCCTGCGCGCCGAACTGGCCGTCTCCACCGTCCTCGGCCTCGGTGTGATGTACGGCATCGCACGCGGCACCCGGCTGCGCGAGACCGCGACGGACGTCATCGTGGACCGCTACGGGCCCACTGTGCAGGCCCACTTGGAGTCCTAGGCGTACCGGCGAGCCCTGCGGTACTGCCGGGCCAGGACCCGCAGCGTGGCGAACGCCGACGGTCCCGTGTCACGCAGCAGGACCCCGCCCCCCGCGCGTCGCACCGCGCCGAGCCGTAGTTCCTGGACGGCGAGCAAGGCGTCGAGGAACGGCCGGTGTTCCGCCGCGACCAGCCCGGGAAGCGCACGGCAGTCCGCGAGCGTGGTCTCGGCGAGGTCGGCCTGCGCCCGGACCACCTGGTCCAGCGCGGGCACGCACGCCTCCGACCTGCTCCGCAGATCCTCGAACGTCAGCCCGTGCCGGGCGAGTTCGTCCCGCGGGATGCCGATGCGGTCGTTCTCGGCGTCCTCGCGGAGGTCGGCGAGGAAGTCGCTGCGCTGCCAGCCCTCGATCAGATCCCGGCACCCCTTGACGTACGACGCGTACGTTTCGGGGTCGGCCGGCGCGAGCAGCGACGCGGTCAGCATCAGGGCGGGCAGCGAGTAACTGTCCACGTACGCCTGGAAGTCGGCCTCCGTCTCGAAGCCGGTCCAACTCGCCTCGACGGGAGCGCCGTCGAGGAAGGCCCGCACCCGGGCCGTCATGTCCGGGTGCCGCCGAACGGTGTCCCAGAGCGCCAACAGGCCGTCCTGCGCGGGTGGTTCGCCGCTCTCCATGGCCGCCGTGGTCTCGGCGTCCCAGGCGACGAGGGCCGCCGCACGCGCGTCCACTCCACCCGTGTCGATCAGTTCGTCGGTCGCGTGCATGAAGGACACCGCGGCGACGACCGACGGATGCAGCTCCGCCGGCAGCAACAGCCGTACCGCCACGTACTCGTGCGGCGCGTATCTGCGGACGATCCCGCGCTGGGCGTCGTAGGCGCGCCGCAGTCGCGGGTCGGTGATGCCCGCCTTCGTCAGTGCGGTCGGCCAGCCGGTCACGGCTCTCCCTGTGTCAAGATCACGGACACAGCCTACTGAGTGCTAACCGAACAGCCGGTCCAGGAAGGCGTTCCCGAACACCCCGTGCGGGTCGAGGCGGTCGAAGGTCCCGGCCGCCTGCCCCCACACCGACTCCCCGAACGAACCTGGGACGGCCGTCGCCAGCACCTCCTCGTCGCTCCACGCGGCCCGGTCGGTGTAGGCCCAGCCCTTCGACCACTCGACCCGGGTGCCGTCGAACGAACGGAACAGGAACTGCTCCAACTCCCGCAGGAACTCCTCCGCGTACGGCGTCCCGGGCAGCGTCAGGACGTCCAGCCA
This sequence comes from Streptomyces sp. NPDC002276, assembly GCF_053891435.1. NCBI lineage: Bacteria > Bacillati > Actinomycetota > Actinomycetes > Kitasatosporales > Streptomycetaceae > Streptomyces > Streptomyces sp. NPDC002276. Next base: position 347,300 of record NZ_JBSFCQ010000001.1, read on the forward strand.
GACGGCCGTGTCCCACTCCGGGTGCTCGGCGCTCGGCCGCAGCGCGGACAGCAACGGGGTGCGGGCGCCCGTGAGTTCGGCGTCGGCGGGGTGGTCGAGGCCGGTCACCCGGATCTCGACGGTGCCGTTGACGGGGAACCGGCCGAGCGCGGCGTACGCGGCGAGCCGCTCCCGGTAGAACTCCGTGAACTCGTGCACCACGTGCTGCACTTGGGACCGCGCGGTGAGCACCGCGTAACCGTTGGCGGTCTCCCGCAGTGTCGTCGGCCTGACGTAGAGCAGCGTGTTCTTCGACGGCCCCCAGATGTCCGCCGACAGCGTCGCCGTCAACCCCAGTGCGGCAACGTCGAGTTGGGCGTTGCCAAGGACGGGTGCCAGATACCACGCGCCGTCGGACAGGATCCGCCCGACCAGATCCGCGACCAGCGTCGGCACATTGTCGGAGAACGGATAGTTGTACGGCGACGAGACGCGCCGCGAGGTCAACGGCTTGGCCGGCGCGACGCTCCACACCTTCAGCCAGGGGAACTCGGTGAACGCGAACCAGATCGCCTCGGCCCGCCCCGCCTCGTCCAGGAAACTCGCGAAGGTACGGCCGTCGGACCCGGGCGCCGCGAAGAGCTCGGTGGCCGGAATGTCCGTACGGCTCAGGCAGCGCAGATTCGCGTTCGCCCCCACCCGCAGCACGACCTCGGTGACCAGCGAACGCCCCAGATGGGTGAGCAGCGCCGCGCAGTCCGCCTCGTCGCGCGTGTAGGTCCGCAGGACGTACGCGCCGGTGTCCGAGTCCCACACCACCGCCGTCAGCGACAGCACCAGATTGCTGAGCGATCCGAACGTGTGCCCGGCCGTCCGCTGCTCGCCGTCGGCCGGTACGGCCGTGCCGTGCGCGTCGATGGCCAGGGCGCCGCCGAGCGTCAGATCGCCGGGCGCGGGCGAGGCGGTGAGACCCAGGCCGTGCCCTTCCAGGAACGTGAGCAGCGCCTCCAGGGTGACACCGGTGCCCGCCCGGACGGCCGAGGCGGAGTCCAGGGTCAGGCCGGTGAGGTGCGGGGCGGTGTCGACCAGCAGCACCGGCGCGTCGGACGCCGTACCGGACTCGATCGTGAGCGGTGACCAGCCGTGCGAGGAGCCGCGGGCGCGGACCCTCCATCCGTGCTGCCAGGCCCAGTTGACGACGGACACCACCTGGTCGGCGTCGGTCGGCGCGCAGGCCCACAGCCCGTCGGCGGTGATCTCGCCGACCCAGTTGCGGTACGCCGAGCGGTAGAGGTCGACCTCGGCCGGGAAGTCGGGCAGTTCGGCCGCGGCGAGAGCCGGATCGGCCGTCAGGAGGACGGGTACGGCGGCCAGCGCGGCCGCCGAGAGGAGGAAGCCACGACGGGTCCAGGGAGCGGAACTGCCGTTCCCTGATTGGAGGTTGTTCGCCACATGATCGGTCACGCGCACACGCTAGGCGGGAGTTGACACGAGTAGGCAGCCTGTCGAACCGGTTCACCCGTGTGAGTGAAGGATTCACGGTCGGCGGCCCGGAGGAGCCCGTTCCGCGGATGTCGGTGCCGGATGACAGACTGATGACATGGACGAACGTGTAATCGGCAGGTCGCGGCAGCAGGCATCCGTCGTCGGGCTCGGCACCTGGCAGCTGGGCGCCGACTGGGGAGACGTCGACGACAAGGAGGCCCTCGCCGTGCTGGAGGCGGCGGCCGAGTCGGGGGTGACCTTCTTCGACACGGCCGACGTGTACGGCGACGGCCGCAGTGAGCAGACCATCGCCACCTTCCTCGCCGGCCGGCCCGATCCGCATGTGCTGGTCGCGACGAAGATGGGCCGCCGCGTCGACCAGATCCCCGAGAACTACGTCCTCGACAACTTCCGCGCGTGGAACGACCGTTCGCGCCGCAACCTCGGCGTCGACCGCATCGACCTGGTGCAGCTGCACTGCCCGCCGACCGCCGTCTACTCGACGGACGAGGTGTTCGACGCCCTCGACACCCTGGTCGCGGAGGAGCGCATCGCGCGGTACGGCGTCAGCGTCGAGACCTGCGCGGAAGCCCTCACCGCGATCGCCCGGCCGAACGTGACCAGCGTGCAGATCATCCTCAACGCGTTCCGCATGAAGCCCCTGCTCCAGGTGCTCCCGGCCGCGCGGGAGGCGGGCGTCGGCATCATCGCGCGCGTGCCCCTCGCCTCCGGCCTGCTGTCCGGCAAGTACACCAAGGACACGGTCTTCCCGGAGAACGACCACCGCACCTACAACCGCCACGGCGAGGCCTTCGACCAGGGCGAGACCTTCTCCGGCGTCGACTACGCGACGGGCGTGGAGGCCGCCGCCGAGTTCTCCGCCCTCGCCCCGGAGGGATACACCCCGGCCCAGCTCGCCCTGCGCTGGATCATCGACCAGCCCGGTGTCACGTCGGTGATCCCCGGCGCCCGCTCACCCGAACAGGCCCGCGCCAACGCGGCGGCGGCCGGACTGCCCGCCCTGTCCGAGGACACGCTGGCCGCGATCCGCGACCTCTACGACCACCGGATCAAGGACCAGGTGGAGGGCCGCTGGTAGGCCAGGGGCCCGTTCGAAGGATCCTCTTCAAAGGGTGCCCGCGCTTGTTCGAGCCGCGCCAGCTGCCGGTCGTGGACCCGGCTGAGCAGCAGTACTGAGAGCGTGGCGCCGATCAGCGCGCAGAACATGTCCCACTGCGTGTCCCACACATCCCCCTGCGTGGCCAGGAACGCGTCCGCGCTGTGCCCGCCGATCACGGCCGCCGCCCACTCGAACAGCTCGAAGAGGGCGCTGAAGGCGAGGCACGCGCACACGGTGAGCGGCGCCAGCCAGCGGCTGCCGCGCAGGGGCGAGGTGCGGACGAGCAACTCCCGTACCAGGAGCGCCGGTACGAAGCCCTGCATGAGGTGCCCGAAACGGTCGTAGGGATTCCGGCTCAGTCCGAACGTGTCACGGACCCAGTCGCCGACCGGCACCTGCGCGTAGGTGTAGTGGCCGCCCACGGCGAGGACCAGCGCGTGCGCGGCGAGCAGGCAGCACAGCAGGCCGGTGAGGGGGAAGCGCCGCCAGGTCAGGACGATCACCGGCAGTCCCACGAAGACCCACACCGTCTCCAGGAACCAGGTCGTGCGGTCGTGCGGATGCCAGGCGGAGAGGGCCATGCCGACGATCACCAGCGCGACCATGGCGGCGGGCAGCCGGCGCCGCGGCGCGGAAGCGAGAACGGACACGAGGGGACTCCCTTGTCGTGGGGAGCCCCATCGTGTCCGAAGGGCGAAGCCGCTACATGAGTACGGCTACTCAGCCGGTGCGGTGGTCTTGCGCAGCGCGTTCAGACAGCTGTCGATGGCCTGCTGGAGTTCCTCAAGACGCTGGACCATGTCGTCCTCGTAGAAGTCCTGGGCGTCGTCGAAGGTCAGCTCCTCGAACGCCTTCGTGGCCTTCTGGAGGCTGCTGTAGAACTTCGTCCGCCGCTCCTGGACGCGGAGTTCGGGGTCGGCCTCCACCGTCTCGACGACCAGGTTCTTCATGGTGTCGTAGGCCTCGGTGGCCCACTCGCCGGTGTCCTCGCCCTCCTCCAGCTCGTCGAGCAGCGACAGGTGCCGCTCCGCCTCCTGGCGCACGTCGAGGGGCGCGTCCACGGTCTGTCCTGCGGGGGTCTTGATCTGGCCCGACTCGGCGATCTGGCGGACGTAGCCGATCCGGTCCGCCGAGCGGCTCTCCGTCGCGACGGCCTTCTTCAGGTCGTCGGTGCGGACCACGTCACGGGCCAACTCGGCCTGGAGTTCGGGGTCTTCGCGCACCCGGTCGAGCAGCGCCTGCCGGGCCGCCCGCGCGGTGGACGGGTCGGCGAGGATCGCGGCGCGCAGCGCGGTCGGGTTCTCCGCGACCTCAAGCGCCTTGGTGGGGCGGATGCCCTCCGCCTCGGCGGCCTCGGAGATGGCGGTGCCGCGCTCGGAGGTGGCGCTGGAGCGGGAGACGTAGTAGTTCAACCACACGTCGGCGTCCGGGAGTTCGACCTCCTGGCCGGGGGCCAGCTCCTCGAAGTGCGGGACGAGACCGTCGTCCGCGGCCCGGTCCCAGGCCTTGTAGTAGCGCATGACGCGCTCGGGGGAGCAGTCGGCGAGTTCGGCGAACTCCTTCGCGGACACCTTCGGCGTCTCGTCCGCGCTCTGCCCGCCGGGCCGTACGCTGCGCGCCACCTTCAGGCCGAAGGCCCAGCCGCCGGTGCGGGCGTAGGCTCCGAACTCGTGCGCGTCCCGGGCGACGAGGCCGGCGTCGTCGAGGGCGGTGAAGGACGTCTCGGCCTGGTCGATCACTACGGTCAAGGCGGACTCTCCTGGGCTTGAGATGAGGCATGGTGCGAACAGGCAGCCTATATCCACCCATTGCCGCTGGTTTGAGCGCCCGGCCCTCGCGTCGCCGTCAGTTCGCCGACCGCTTGAAGGTCTTGAAGAAGGTCGCCAGTGCCTGACGGTTGGCCGCGTCGTTCCACTCGTCGGCGGGCGTCGTCCACCGTAGCGAGAAACTGCGCCCGCCGCCGATCAGGAAACCGCGCCCGAGCGTACGCACCCTGTCGTCGCCGGTGCCGGAGAACCACTCCAGGTCGGCCGCCTTGTCGCCCTGGTACGTCGTGGCCCTGATGTCGCCGATCTGCTGGAATCCCGCGGTCTGCTTCAGCCCCGGCAGGACGTCGTCACGCCAGACGGCGACCGGGTCCGGGCCCGCCTGTGTGCTGTAGGTCACGGCCAGCGTGCGCGGGTCGCCCGAGGCGCCGAAGGTGACGCGATAGGCGACATCGCCGTCCTTCTGGGTGTCCAGCACCTTCCAGCCCTTGGGGAGCGCGACGGAGAAGCCCTCCGGCGCCTTGAACACCCGGAAACCGGCGGGCAGCACGGAGGCGGTGGGGGACGGGGACGCGCTGGCAGAGGGCGAGGCGGAGGCGGCGGGGGAGGTGGGTGGCGTCGGTGAAGGTGTGGCGGAGGGGCTGTAGGCGTGGCCGTCGACGTTCTCGCCGGGGGTGGTGGCCGCGGCGGAGGCGGACGGGAGGGGCGAGGAGGGCGAGGTGGCCGACGAGGTCTGGGTGCCGGGGAGTTGGTGGGTGGCGGCGAGGACGGCGACCGTGACGGTGCCGACGGCCAGGGCGGTCCCGACGGCCATTCCGCGTCCGCTCCAGGTGGTGCCCGCGCCGCGGAACGTGTCGTAGGCCCGGCGCAGCCGGGGCAGCGGGACGGGCTCGCGGTCCGCGTACGGGTCGTCGTGCAGGATGCGGGTGAGGGCCTCGCGGACCACCGGGCGGGTCATCCGCTCGCGGGAGTTCTTGCGCAGCAGCCCCTGGATGACCTGTGCCAGCGGTCCGGCGCGGGACGGGCCGCGCATCGGGAGCCGGTCCACGCCCTTCAGGGTCGCCTCGGGGCGGCCCCGGTCCCGGAACGGCGGGTGTCCCTCGACCAGCGTGTAGAGGATCGCGCCCAGCGCCCACAGGTCGGCGGCCGGTCCGATGCGCTCGTCGCGGGCCTGCTCGGGGGAGGCGTACGAGGGGGCGGTGAGCCGGGGGACGAGGGTGGCGCCGGCGAGTCCGAAGCCGGTCAGGACGACGGTGCCCCGGTCCCGCACGAACACCTGGCCGGGGCTGAGTTCGCCGTGGGTGATGCCCTCGTTGTGCGCGGCCTCCAGGATGTCGAGCAGTTCGAGGCCGATGCGGGCGGCCCGTACATAGTGGAACGTGCCCTGCTGGGCGAGGAGTTGGCCGAGTGGTGTGCCGTCGATCCAGTCGGTGACGGTCCACAGGGTGCCGGCTTCCTCGACGGCGTCCATGACCTGGGCGACCCGGGTGGGAGCGAGCAGCACCATGATCTCGGAGGTGCGCATGATGGCCGCGGTGGTCCGGCGGGCGCTCTCCTCGTCCAGCGCGGCGGGCAGGGTCACCTGCGTGAGCAGGCACGGGCGTTCGACGGCCATGTCCTCGCCGTACCAGGTGAGTCGGTTCGTCTCGCGATGCGCGACCTCCATGGGTCGGTATCTGCCGGCGACTGACTCGTGTACGGAGACGTGTGTCTCGACCATGGCCATCCCTCGCTGAAACCCCGGGCTCTCACCTTTCCCAGAAGTACGGCGGTTGTGATGGGCTGGTTCAAAGGAATCCCAATTCCCCGGTGGTTCTTGCCTTTTATTCAATCGCAGCGGCGGGCGGGCGGGGAAATGCCGACGGGAATACGCCTGCCCCGACCTGGCGGTAACCATCGGTAACGAGCTGCTTTCCCTGCCGTTGGTGCCCTGACCTGGTCGTCCTGGCCCGCTGGGGCGGATCCACGCGTCCGGGGACTTCCCGCGGCTACCTGACTGTTCCCGGAAGTTCAGATCACCGGCCGGAAGCGGTCAGCAGGCCGATCAGGTAGACCGCGATCGAACGCTCAAGGCCCGCGGCGAAGGGTGTGCGGAGGAATACGAGACTCGGGTCGTTGGCGTAGGCGTCGCGCACGGCCGTCGCCGGATGGGTGTGCGTCCACAGTGCTCCGACGAGGACGATCGTCATGCTGGCCGCTTCGGCGGCCTCGCGGTCGCCGAGCTCGGGCAGGGTCTCGCGCAGCATGGCCGCCAGACCGGTGAGTCCTTCGTGGGCCCCTCGCTTGTACCTCGCGGCCACCTCGGCGGAGACGTTGTGCTCAAGGATGCCGGCCTGGGCGCTGAGCAGTTCGCAGAGCATCCGCCGGGACGCGAACGACGAGCCCAGGCCCTGTGCCACCGACTCGGCCCGCGAGGTCGCGGAAGCCGTGCGGTCGATGCAGGACGGCAGCTGGTCGACCACCTCGGTGAGGAAGTCCCGGGTCAGGCTCTCCAGGAGTTCCAGGAGGACGGCCTCCCGCGACTCGAAGTAGCGCATGACGTTGGACTTCGCCAGTCCCACGCGACGGCTGAGCTCATTGAGGCTCAGGGCCGACACCGGCATCTCGCTGAGCATGGTGGCCGCTGTCTCCAGGATGGTTCGGCGGCGGACTTCGCGCTGCTCCTCGGTTCTGGCGCGCTGGAACGTATTCATGGACACAGATTACAGACCTCCGGTCCCTTGTGTAGAGACCGGAGGTCTCTTATGCTCGAAGAGCCCACCGGTCTGTTAGGTCGGGCGGTGTCGGCGACCCGGCCTCTCCGGTCCTGGCCGCGCGCCGGTCCGACGTCAGGCCCCACGAGTTCTGAGAGCGGGAAGCAGTCATGACGAAGAAAGTAGCCCTGGTCACCGGTGCCTCCTCCGGCATTGGCGAGGCCGCCGCCCGACAACTGAAGAAGGCGGGCTTCGTCGTCTACGGCGCGGCCCGGCGCACCGACCGGATGAGCGGCCTCGCGGCGTCGGGCGTGCGCATCCTCGCGCTCGACGTCACCAGCGAGGCCTCGGCCGACAAGGCGGTCGCCGAGATCATCGCGGCCGAGGGCCGCATCGACGTTCTCGTCAACAACGCCGGCTACGGCTCGTACGGCGCCCTGGAGGACGTACCCATGGAGGAGGCCCGCGCACAGATCGAGGTGAACGTGTTCGGCCTGGCGCGGCTGACCCAACTGGTCCTTCCGTACATGCGTGCCCAGCGCGGCGGCACCATCGTCAACATCAGCTCCATGGGCGGCCGGTTCGCCACGCCCATGGGGGCCTGGTACCACGCCAGCAAGTACGCGGTCGAAGGCCTCAGCGACGCGCTGCGCCTGGAGGTCAAACGGTTCGGCATCGACGTCGTGCTCATCGAGCCGGGCTCCATCCGGACCGAGTGGGGCGCGATCGCGGCCGACAGGCTGCGTGCCACCTCCGGCCACGGGCCGTACGCCGAGCAGGCCGACGCGATGGCCGAGTCCCTGGAGCGCAGCTCACGACCCGGCGCCCGCATGACCTCACCCGCCGACGTCATCGGCAAGGCCGTGACCGCGGCGGCCACCGCCCGGCGTCCGCGCACCCGCTACCGCGTCGGATTCGGAGCGCGCCCCCTCATCCTCCTCAACAGGCTGCTGCCGGACCGCACCTTCGACGCGCTCATCAAACGCTCGTCCGGGGTGCCGGCCTGAAGACCCCAGACCTGAAACCAACTCCGAAGACAAGGAAAGACCATGCCCGAATCCACCACCCCCCGCCCCAAGGCCCTGATCGTCCTGTCGTCGGCACGTCGGCTCCCGCTGCGCGAGCCCGCCGGTCACCCCGGGATACCGACCGGGTTCTTCCTCGTCGAACTTGCCGCCGTGATGGCGGAGTTCGAGAAGGACTACGACTTCGTCCTGGCCACGCCGGACGGCGAGCCGCCGCAGCTTGACGCCAACGGACTGGCCCTCAACTTCCACGCCGCCGCAGGCCTCGGCCCCGCCACCGCCCGCACCGCCATCCAGACCGGAGTCGAGCGGTTCGGCCCCGAGAAGCTGCGCGAGAAGAACCCGGACCTCCTCAAGCGCCGCGAGAGCGAACTCGCCCTCGCCCACCGGCTCCTGGGCCGCATCCCGGTCTCCGAGCCGCTCCCGAGGACGGACGTGGAAGCTGTCTCCGTCCGGAGCGATGTCGTCGCCGGCTTCGAGGCATCGCCGCGGCGCGAGTACCTGTCCGTCCAGCAACTCGTCGAACGGCACCGCGACCCCGCCTCCGGCTTCTCGCTCGCGGACCTGGGCTTCGTGCACATGCCCGGCGGACACGCCCCGATGGTCGACTTCAACGACAACCCGTGGATGGGCGAGTTGCTCAACACACTCCGCGAGGTCGACGTCCCGATCTCCCTCATCTGCCACGCCCCGGTGGCCCTGACCTCGGCGCGCTACCGGGTCGACGCCGACGGGAAGGTCACGACCGATCCCGAGCACGCCTTCAAGGGCGCACGGATCACCACCGTCCCCAAGTACGGCGAGAAGGTGATGCTCGCGTCCGGATATCCGAAGGTGCCCGGCGAGCGCACGCGCCTGACCTACTACGTCGACGTGGCCCTCAAGGAGGCCGGTTACGACGTCAGCCTCACCCTCAACCCCTCGGCCGCCAAGGTGATGTGGGACGCCGAGCACTCCTTGCTGACCGGCAACGGACCCCAGGCCGTGGACGAACAGGCTGCCCGGCTGGCCGAGATCGTGCGCGGGCGGGCACACGACTCCCTTTCCATCGCGCGCTAGTTGTTCCCGTCCATCATGCGCGCCACCGTCCGGGCAGGTCTGCTCCGCGACCACTTGGGCCCTCTACGAGTACACCCAGCTCAAGACGGTCGGCGTCACCTCGCCGGACTACGGCGACAAGCGATGTCAGTGCCGGGTGCGAAACTGCCCGGCATGATGGAACCGAACCCGAAAGCGGACCTTCTTCGGTACTTGCAAGAGGCGCGTGACGCCCTGGTCTGGAAGCTCGACGGCCTCTCGGAGTACGACATCCGCCGTCCCCTGACTCCCACGGGCACCAATCTGTTGGGGCTGGTCAAGCATGTCGCCGGTGTGGAACTGGGCTACCTCGGCGACACGTTCGGGCGGCCGTTCTTCGACGGGGAGGAGTCGCCGTCCTGGTGGTACACCGAGGAGTCGGAGGCCAACTCGGACATGTGGGCCACGGCGGACGAGTCACGGGAACTGATCGTCGGGCTGTACCGCCGGGCGTGGGAGCACTCCGACAGCACGATCGCGACGCTGCCGCTCGACGCGGTCGGCCATGTTCCGTGGTGGCCGGAGGAGCGCCGGGAGGTGACGCTGCATCACATCGTCGTGCGCGTGATCTCCGATACTCAACGGCACGCCGGTCACGCCGACATCCTGCGGGAGTTCATCGACGGATCGGTCGGACATCTGCGGGGCAAGGACAACCTGCCACCGGAGGATCAGGCGTGGTGGGAGGAGTACCGGAGCCGACTGGAGCGGGTGGCGCGGGAGGTCGGCGGCTGATCTCGCCCTCCCCGCGTCCTGCCCGTCGGGTCACCCGTGAGCGTCACGACGGGACCTGCACCGCGAGAGCTGACATCCGGGAAGCGGGCCGGGCGGCGTCGAGGCACGGGCGTACTCGGTGGGGGACTCGCCCTCCTCGCCCTGTTGCTGCTCGCCGCGACGGCGCTCAGCCTGCTGGTGGGCTCCGGTCATGTGCCCCCGCACGACGTCATCGACGGAGTGTTCACCCCGGACCGGTCCGTGCGAGGGCAACTCGTGATCCGGGAAGTGCGGCTCCCGCGCACCCTGGCCGGGCTCCTCGCCGGCGTGGCCCTGGGACTCGCGGGCGCGGTGATCCAGGGGCTGACCCGCAATCCACTGGCCGATCCGGGCCTGCTCGGCGTCAACGCGGGCGCCGCCGCGTTCGTGGTCTTCGCCATCAGCGTCCTGTCGCTGACCGAGCCCGGCCAGTACATCTGGTTCGGCTTCCTCGGCGCCACCCTCGCCGCCGTGCTCGTCCACGGCATCGGCAGCCTCGGCCGCGAGGGCGCGACGCAGGTGAACCTGGCGCTTGCCGGGGCCGCCACGACGGCCGCGCTCTCCTCCGTCACCAGCGCCATGCTGCTCACCGACGGCCAGACCTTCGACCAGTTGCGGTTCTGTCATGGGACCCCGGCTCAACGGCCTCGCCCTCGGTGACGACGTCGCCCGGGGACTGGGCCAACGGGACGGCGTGGGCCCCTGGGCGAAGGGACGGTACGACAGGAGCCCCGAGAAGATCGGCACGCTGGAGCCCGAGTACGAGAAGATCGCGGCGCTCAGGCCCGACCTCATCCTGGACGTCAAGTCCAGTGGCGACCAGACCCGTTACGACACCCTGAGCAAGATCGCGCCGACCGTCGGGGTGCCGAAGGGCGGTGACCAGTACAAGATCTCGTGGCAGCGGCAGACCACGATGGTCGCGCAGGCGCTCGGCCTCGCGGACCAGGGCAAGAAGCTGATCGCCGACACGGAGGCGAAGTCCGCGGTGGCCGCGAAGGCGCATCCCGAGTTCAAGGACAGGACCATCACGGTCGGTTCCCGCACCTCCAGCGGCTGGGGCGCCTGCGTCAAGGGCACGGCCCGCATCGACTTCGTGCAGGCACTCGGCTTCCGCGACAACCCGAAGGCCGACGCCAAGGCCGGGTCCGCGTTCTCCGTCCCGGTCTCCGAGGAGAACCTGGAGCTGCTCGACGCCGACCTGATCGTGCTGGCACCGATCGGCGTCAAGGCCACCAAGATCACCTCCGATCCGCTGGACAAGTCGCTGCCCGCGGTGAAGGCGGGCCACTCGGTCGTCTTCGACGACCCGAACCTCGGCCAGGCCTTCGCCATGAACTCGGTCCTGTCGGTGGGGTACGCGGTGGACCACGTCGTCCCGCTGTTCGCGGCGGCACTGAAGTAGACAGGGGCCGCGCGGTCACCGACCGTCGCCGCGGCGGAGCTGTCACGCTCACGCCGCAGCGCCGGTCGGTGTTCCGGTCAGGCTTCGAGCGCCGCCAGTTCGCGGTCGACGGCATCCCGGTGGGCCTGCGCGTCCTCGCGGGCCTTCTTCGGGCTCCAGCGGCCTGCCATCACGAACACGAAGGGCAGGAAAAGGACTTGGCCGCCGACACAGATCCACCACCAGGTGCGCCACTCGCCGGGGCCGTCCTTCGCGGCCTTCTGTACCTTCGGCCCGTACTCCTTGAGCACCTTCAACTGCGGCTGAGCCTTCTGTACGACGGCCAGGTCGGCGGGGCCGACCTCCTTCACCGCGCGGGCGGCGAGGTCGGCGGGTGTGGTGGTCGGCGTGTACTTGCCCAGTTCGGCGAACAGTTGGGGGTGCGCGTTGACGACGGCCAGCGCCGGGGCGGCCTGTTTCTGCGCCGCCGCGACCTCGGCGCCGTGTTCGACGAGCGGGGTGACCGAGGTGACCAGCACGGGGATGAACGCCGCCGACACGGCGACCACGATCCGTACCGTCCAGCCCCAGACCGCGAGGCCCGCCGCGGTCGCGGCCGGATTGCGCTTCTCCACGGTCTCGGTGAAGCTCGCCATCCAGGGGGCGTAGGCGATGCCGCTGAACACGCCGATCGCGACGAACAGCCAGGCGAACGTGTAGTAGTCGGTCGTCGGGTGGGTGGCCCGGGAGGCGAACACCGCGGTCGCCACTACGGCGCCGATCCCGCCGACGATCATGAACGGCTTGCGCACCAGCAGCCGGTCCGAGAGCAGACCGGCCACGATCAGCGCGAGGGCGTTCGCGGCCCAGTACCAGTTGGCCAGCCCGTTGGTGCGCTGCTCGCTGTAGCCGAAGGTGGTCGAGAAGTAGACGACGAAGTTGCCGACGGCCGCGTAGTAGAGGAGCAGGAAGACCGCGATCGCGAAGGCCGAGCCGAGGATGTCCAGACGCAGCATCTGCCGCCACTCGCCGCGTCGTACCGCCTCGGTGTCCAGTCCCTTGGCGCGCGCTTCGACCAGGGCGCGGTCCCGCAGGCTCACCATGATCTGGTCGCGCAGCCCCGGCGACAGCTCGCGCAGGGCGAACAGGGCGACGACGAACACGATCAGCCCGGCCGCCCCGGAGTAGCGCAGCTCGTCCTGCCAGCTGGCGGAGTCGAGGGTGCTGCTGGTCACCGAGGTGACGACCAGGCTGCCGATGACCGGGCCCATCGTCCAGTAGCCCATCGCGGTGGCGCGGCCGAGCTGCGGTGAGAAGTCCCGTATCAGCGCCGGGGTCGCGACCAGCACGATGCCCTCGATGACGCTCACGACGGCGAACAGCACCAAGTACGTCGTCTTGTCGCCCGCGTTGGGGAGTCCGAAGAAGACCAGGAGCGCGGCGACCAGCAGTCCGTAGACCACGAGGTTCGCCCGTCCCCAGCGGTCCGCGAGGCCGGCCACGAGGGAGGCGAAGGCCCCGAAGGCGTTGCCGATGACCGAGACCCACACGAAGTAGCGGTAGGTCATGTCGAAGTGCGTGATGATCGACGTCGCCACCGCGTACTGGATGTAGAGCATGTAGTAGAGCACGACGGTCGTGACCACCACGATCGCCAGATACGACATGCGCCGCCCGGTGGCCGGATATGCCGCCAGGTCGCGGCGGTACAGCCCGGTGAGCGAGCCGCGGGAGTCGGCGCCGGGTGCGTCGGTACCCGGGTTACTCGTGTCAAGCGGTGCGGAAGCGGAAGACATACGACTCCCTTTGAAGCTGCCGGGGACAGGGTGAGCGGCGGGAGGGTGGGGGTCCTTCCGTTCGGCGGAGCGTAGTACCGACTAGTCGGTATGGCTAGATGTGCGACAAGCCTTCGCGCACGGGGTCGAGAACGGGACCCGTCATGCGGGAAGACTGCCTCACCCATGCCGTCAACGGCAGGTCAGCGCAGCCCGAAGCGCTCCGACCAGTCCGCGATCTCCCCGGCCGTCGCGTTGCCCCCGCACACCACGAGGCCGAGCCGCGCGCCGTCGCCGACCCGCTCAAGGACCTGCCGGGCGGCGGGCAGCAGACAGCCCGCGGCGGGCTCCGTCCACACCTTGCCGTGCTCGGCGAGGTCGAGACAGCCCCGCACGGCGTCCCGGTCCGGGACGGTCAACACCCCGGTGACCAGGGCCGACACATGGTCGTACGTCAGCTGCGACACGGCCGGCGCGCTGAGCGTGGTCACGATCGAGGACGGGGTGACCGGCACCGGGCCACCGGCCGCGAGCGCCGCGGACATCGCCTCGGCACCCTCGGTCTCCACACCCCAGACACGGATCCCGGGCCGCCGGGCGTGCAGCGCGGCGGCGACCCCGGCGATCAGCCCACCGCCGCCGATGCTGACCAGGACGTCGGTGAGTTCACCGGCGTCGTCCGCGAACTCCAGCCCCACGGTGCCCTGTCCGGCGATCACCACCGGGTCGTCGAACGGATGGACCAGGGTCAGCCCCTCGTCCCGCAACCGGTTCACCAGCGCGAACGCGCTCGGCATGTCCTCGGTCAGCCGCAGCGACGCGCCCGCCGCCTCCACCAGCGCGACGGACCGCGCCGGTGCCGAACGCGGCATCACCACCGTGGCCTTCACATCCAGCGCAGCCGCCATGACCGCGAGCGCGATCCCGTGATTGCCGCCGCTGACGGCCACCACCCCGGCCGCCAACTCGGCCTCGCCGAGCGACAGCAGCTTCGCCGTGGCACCGCGCGCCTTGAAGGAACCCGTGCGCTGCAACAGCTCCAGCTTCGTCGTGACCGGGACACCGAGCAGCTCCGAGAGCCCGGGGCTCTCCACGGTCGGGGTGCGTACGACGTGTCCGGCGATCCGCTCGGCGGCGGCTTCGATGTCCGAGATGCCGATCAAGGCAGTCATCCTCCCGGCACGGGGCAAGGTGGTCCGTGCCGCCTCCGACCCTGACTCGGAAGGGACCCGCAGGTCAACACGTTTCAGGGTCGGTGCCGGATCGGAACCTCAGTGCTGCTGCGCCTTCTGCGGAGTCACCTCGCTGGGCCGTACGACGACGAACCCCTGTCCCTGGAGCATGAGTTGGACGGCCTCGCCGGAACCGCCGCGCAGCATCGACCCGATGGACTGCGAACGGTGCAGCGAGGTCTGGAGGTTGGCCGACCAGCCGACCACTGCGTCCGTGTCGACGAACACCGGGTACTGCGGCGAGACGGGTATGACCAGCGGATTGCCCTCGCAGACCAGACCCAGCTTGCCCTGCCCGGTGAAGACACTGTTGAACAGGCCGCCACCCGCGATCCCGGACCCCTTCACCGTCTTGATCGCGTACGACAACGAGGCGTCGAAACACAGGACGTTGCGGCCGTTGACGGTGAACTCGTCACCGGGATCGATCTCGACCACGAAGCAGTTCTGCGCCTCGTGCGCGAACCACGCCTCGCCCTGGCCGCGCACCGCCATCAACGGCAGGCCCTCACCGGTGACCGCGCGCTTGAGCATGCCGCCCACGCCCTGGCCCTTGCGCTCGAACTGGAGGTTGCCGCGGTAGGCGATCATCGCCCCCTGGCGGGCGAGCATCTCGCCGTTCACCGCGTACCTGATGCACTTCGCGTTCTCTACGGTCATGCCCGGCGCGGTGGCCGGCTGCACCATGTGCTCACTGGAAAACAGATCACCCTTCATGCGGGCATCCTGACCCGGAAGATCTCATTCCGCCAAGATCGTGGACGGCTCGACCTCGCCGGATGGTCAGGCGCCGAAAAGTTGCGTCCAGTACGTCCCCATCTGTCCGCCGCCCGCGAAGCCGATGCCTATGTGGGTGAAGTCCGGCTTCAGGATGTTGGCGCGATGGCCTGGGCTGTTCATCCAGCCCTCCACGACCTCGGCGGGGGAGCGCTGACCGCAGGCGATGTTCTCGCCGATCGTGCGCCTGCGTGAGCCCGCGGCGGCGGCCCGGTCCCAGGGCTGGGAGCCGTCGGGGGAGGTGTGCGAGTAGAAGGCCCGGGTCACCATGTCCGTGCTGTGCGCCTGCGCGGCGGCGGCGAGCAGCGGGTCCACGGAGAGGGGGGACAGTCCGGCCCTCGTCCGCTCCCTGTTGGTCAACTCGACGACGCCACGCGCCGTTTGGTCCAGGTCGGCGGCGCTGAGCGGCTTCGCCCACAACGCCGTCCAGTAGACGTCGCCGGAGCGGGCGACCGCCTGGGCGAGACCCGCGTGCGTGACGTCCCGTTCGAGCAGTGTGCGGCGGGCCTGCTCGGTGCGGAGACAGTAGTCGACGAACTCCGCGGGGGTGCGCGGACCGGAGACCAGGTGTTCGCCGACGGTGAGATAGGCGTATCCGGCGTGGATCACCCGCTGGTACACGGAGGTGCCGTCGCGGCCCTCGGTGCTGAGGTGCCCTGCGGCGGCCATGTCGGAGACGTGGGCCTGCGCGGCCGACGCGAGCCGGGAATCGAGCGCGACGGGTGGTGAACCGGCTTTGGCGCGGGCCGAGTTGACCAGGGCGAGGAAGCCGGTCGGGTCGGGCGCCGGGGAGTTGGGGGAGCCCCCGCCTCGTGCCACACCGACAGGGGTGGGACCGGGAGCCGTGTCCTCGACGACGTCCACGCCGAAGTCCCGCGCGATGCCCGCGAGTCCGTCGGCGTACCCCTGCCCCAGCGCGCGCAGCTTCCAGCCCGTGCCGCGCCGGTAGAGCTCGGCGAGGAGCAGTACGGTCTCCCGCTGGGGGCGGGCCGGGGTGAAACGGGCGAGCGGACGGCTGCCCGCGTCGGCGACATGCAGGGTGGGTGCGGGCAGCCGCCCCAGCGGTGTGCCGGGGTCGGCGGGGCTGACGACGACGGTGACCCTGGCGGCACCGGCGCGGAGACGGGCTGGGTCGACGGTCAGGGTGTCGCCCTGGAGGCGGGCTCCGGTCACGGTCGGCTGGTTGTAGAACACGAAGTCCGCGTCACCGCCGACCTTGCCGCTCTCGTCCGTGATCAACGCCGACACGTCGAACGGGCCGGGCACCCGCAGGGTCATGGCACCGCCCGGGAGAGGCAGATTGCCGCCCGGCACCAGCTCGTTCATGGCACCGCCCTCGCTGTTCGTGCCCGGGGGAGTGCCCGGTGGGGGAGTTCGTCCTCCGTTCAACGCTCCGTCATGGCACGAGGGTTCCCGCGCGACGCGGTGGGTGCCGTGGCGCGGGAACCCTCGTGCCGTGAAGCGCCCTCAGTCCCGGGCGATCGCCGGCGCGATGTCCTCGTAGGCCACGTGCCGTTCGGTGACGTAGGAGCCTCGGCCGGTGAGCGGTGAACCCTGGACCGCCCTGGTGCGCTTGCCGCAGAACGCCGACTCCAGGGCGCCCGCCATCGTGTTCAGCACCGTGCCGTTGTTGGAGGTGTTGGCCAGCGCGGTCAGGCTGCGGCGGCCGTCCTTCGAGGTGAAGGAGTAGGTGTAGAAACCCTGGACCGCGCCCGTGTGGCCGTACACGGAGACGCCGCAGGACAGGTCGCGTCGGCGCAGTCCGAGGCCGTAGCGCGTCGTGCTGTTGACCGGAGTCCACCGCTCCATCTGTGCGAGGGCGGAGGCGGAGGTGAGCCTGCCGGAGAGCAGGGCGGAGAAGAAGGTGTTCAGGTCGTGGGTGGTGGAGATGAGCGCGCCCGCGCTCTGGGCCCAGGACGCCGTCTGGTCGGTCGCGTCGACCGGTCTCGCGCCCGCGCGGTCCTGGGTGAGGTAGCCGTGGGCGTGGCGGCCCGGGATCTTCGTGTCCGGGTGGACGTAGAAGGTGTCGCGGAGCTTGAGCGGCTTGATGATGCGGTCGCGGTACGCAGTTCCCACGGAGTGGCCGGTCAGTTTCTCGATGAGCATCCCGGCGACCACGAAGTTGGTGTTCGAGTACGAGTAGACGGCGCCCGGCGCGTTGGTGCGCGGGTGCTTCAGGGACAGCCGTACCAGCTGCCGGTAGGTGAAGACCTTGTCGCGTACGGCCTCGAAACCGGAGACCGAGTTGGCGAACATCGAGTTCGTGTAGTCGTACAGGCCGCTGCGGTGGCTGAGCAGGTGCCGTACGGTGATCCGCTTGTCCGGCAGCAGGCCGGGCAGGTAGCGGTTGACCGAGGCGTCCAGGTCGAGCTTGTGCGCGTCGACGAGTTGGAGCAGGACGACGGCGGAGAACGACTTGGTGACGCTGCCGATCCGGAAGCGGTCGCCGTTGTCGATGGCTCGGTGTGTCGTACGGTCCGCGATGCCGGCGGCGGCCGTGCGGACGGTTCCGCGGTCGTCGACGCGGGCGATCGCTCCGGGTGCGCCCTGTGCCGTGAGGGTGCGCAGCACGGCGCGGAGACCCGCCATGTCGGGCGCCGGAAGCGCGACCGCTCGGCCGGCCGTGGTGTCCGCCGTGTCCGGCTCGTGGGTCGCGGCATGCGCGGGTACCGCCGTGAGCGTCACCAGCGCGGCTGCGGACACCGTGGCTCCGCGCAGCGTTCTTGAGACCATCCGGTTCTCTCCCGTTCTCTGTATGCGAGATCTGTCACAGTCGCGCGAGGGAACCTTCTCGCAGCCCGTCACATCTCCACAGGTGTCGCACAGTTGGTCACTCACTGATCACTGGGCGACGCGGATTTGTAAAGTATTGCCATGAAAGCCACGAATACCGTTCATTTCGGCTTTACATGCACATGACTGATCCGTAAGGGTTTCGCCTCGGGGCCCGACCAGCCCCCCGGGCGCTGTCAACCGCGCCCGGTCTCAAGGCGGTCGGCGATCCCGGCCGTCTCGAAGCGAGGAGCCCTCACCCATGCGTGGATCCCACATACGCGGCCTGGCGGTCGCCGTCGCCGTGACGACGGCCGCCACGGGACTGGCCGGAACGGCCTTCGCGGGACCGGCCACGGGGAATGACCACGCGGTGGCGGCCGACGGCACCACCGCCGCGTCCGTCGTCACGGCCGCGCGTGCCGCCGCCTTCGCGCACGCGGCGGCGACCGGCGTCGTCCAGGGCGACGGACTCCGGGCCAAGGACGTGATGATCGACCCCGAGGGCGCACGCCATGTCCGGTTCATCCGTACGCACCGGGGCATGCCGGTCCTCGGCGGCGACCTCGTCGTCCACCTCTCCCGCCAACTGGCCTACACCGGGGTCACCAGGGCGGCCGACCACAGCGTCGAACCCGCCACCACGCGGCCCGAGTTGACGGCGGCGGAGGCCGAGACCAAGGCCGCCGCCGTCGCCAAGGGCGACGCGGGCACCGCCAGCCTCGTGGTCGACGCCCGCGACGGCCGGGCCGCCCTCGCCTACCAGGTCCCCGTCAGCGACAGCGACACCGCCGAGGCCACCGGCACCCGCACCGTCGTCATCGACGCCGTCACCGGCAAGGTCCGCAGCAACACCCCCGACAGCGACGAGTTCCTCTCACCCGAACTGCTCGACACCCTGCGCGAGCGCGGCGAGACCCTGAACCCGACCACCGGCACCGCCGCACAGCCGACCGCGCTCACCGCGGCCACCGCGGCGCGCGCGGTCCACTACCCCGTCACCGCCACGGGCACCGGCACCTCCCTCTTCGTCGGCAAGGTGCCGCTGACCACCACCCGTACGGCACGCACCAGTTACCTCCTCAAGGACCCCACCCGCTGGGGCACCGAGACGCGCGACGCCAAGGGGCAGGAACTGGAGAGCTTCGCGCGCGGCAAGGCGTTCACCAGCACCACCGACAAGTGGGGCAACGGCACCGTCTCGCACCGCGACAGCGCCGCCGTCGACGCCCAGTACGGCATCACCAAGACCCTGGACTTCTACAAGAAGACCTTCGGCCGCAAGGGCATAGCCAACGACGGCAAGGCCGCCCGCGGCATGGTCCACTTCGGCAAGAAGGTCGCCAACGCCTTCTGGGACTCGACCTGCGACTGCATGCTCTACGGCGACGGTGACGGCGACATGTTCAAGAAGCCGCTCGTCGTCCTCGACGTCACGGGCCACGAGCTGACCCACGGCGTCGTGGACGCCACCGCCGAGCTGGAGCCGACCCGCGTCGACGCGGACGGCAACCAGTACGGCGAGGCGGGCTCCCTGAACGAGTCCCTCGCGGACATCTTCGGCTCCAACGTCGAGTTCAGCGCCAACAACGCGAAGAACCCGCCGAACTACCTCATCGGCGAGAAACTCGGCCTCGCCCAGAAGTTCCTGCGCCGCCTCGACCACCCCTCCCTCGACAAGCTCGAAGGCACCATCGACTACTGGTCGCCCCAGACGTACGACGCCGAGGTGCACGCCGGTTCCGGTGTCTCCTCGCACGCGTACTACCTGCTCGCCGAGGGCAGCGGACGCAAGACGATCGGCGGCTTCACCTACGACTCGCCCACCTACGACGGGTCCACGGTCACCGGCATCGGACGCGCCAAGGCCACCGCGATCTTCTACCGCGCGCTCACCCGCTACATGGTGTCCACCACCGACTTCCACGACGCGCGCCTCGCCACGCTGAAGGCGGCAACGGACCTCTACGGCGCGAACAGCACGGCGTACCAGACCGTCGACGAGGCCTGGGCCGCCGTGAACGTCACGGTCGCCAACACCCCCGCGGCCAGGCACTGACGACCGTCCGGGTGTCCCGCCACGAGCGGGGCACCCGGAGGTCCGGCCGCCTCAGATCCACTGCTTCTCGATCTCCTCGGACACCGTGAACACGGCCTCGCAGGAAGGGCAGCTCGCCTTCCCGAACACATAGGTCAGCGCGGTCGCGACCTCCGGCTGCCCGAACTCGACCGCCTCGCCGTGCAGTCGCGCACCGATGCCGTCGAGCGCCTCGGGCACGGCCGGTATCAACTCCGTCCGCCCCTCCGTGTTCTCCTCCTCGCCCGTGCCGGTCACGTAGTCGCCGGCCGACGTGAAGACGCCGTAGGAACCGAACGCGACGTACAGGCCCTCCTCGCACTCGGGGCATTCGAGGTCGTACTCCTCGCTGTTCACACCCTCCAGAGCCTCGGCCCACACCCCGCCGCCCTCGAAGGCGAGCACGGCCATCTGCAAGTAGACGAAGGTGTGCGCGTCCTGCGTCGGGTCGGCGCGCAACCGGCGCGCGACGTCGAGCAGTTGGCCTATCTCGCGCCCATAGCGCTGCTGGCAGTCCTCGTCCGGGTCCGTGGTGATCAGACCGGCCATGGTGACCGCCTGTATCGGCCCGCCCGGTGCCCGCTCCAGCGCGATGTCGACGAGCACGGGCATCGCCGCCCAACTCGCCTCGTACACCGACCCCTGGTGACACAGGGAACCCCACAACTCCTGCCACACCGCGTCGTCCTCGGAGCCGCCGAGTCGCGCGAACAGGCCGGGGATGTCCTCGGCGCTGCCGTAGGCGTGGGTCAGCTCGGACCAGTCGATCGTCGTCATACGGCGATTGTGCCGCCCGGCACTGACAACGCGACTCCGGCCACGGGCGGCTCCGTCGGACCGGTCGTCGACTTGGACCGGACGAATCCTGCTTCTTTCATTGACGACGGAAAAGAAGGCATCTAGGTTCCGGCCATGCGCTCGATCCCCCACACCGAGTCGTTCCCGGTCCACACGCCGGCCGCCTCACAGGTCTTCACGACCGTGCTGTCCCACGGCCCCCTCACCCGGCTTGAGGTGGCCCGCCGGGCGGGGCTGTCGGCGGCGGCCGTGACCAAGGCGGTGCGGCCGCTGATCGAGGCGGGGTATCTGACGGAGGGCGCGGACGAGGACGCGCCTCCGGCGCTGGGACGGCCCGCGAACCTCGTCCGGGTCGACGGCGGGCGCGCGCTGTTCATCGGGGTCAAGGTGACCGGCGACGAGATCATCGGCGTCCTCACCGATCTGTGCTGTCGTATCCGGGTCGCCCGCCATGTGCCGCTGACCGACCGCGACCCCAGGGCGGTGCTGGCCTCGATCGCGGACCTGGCCCAGGAACTCCGCACCGAGGCCGACGAGTTGGGCATCCAGGTGGTCGGCCTCGGCCTCGCGGTCTCCGGCGACGTGGACCGCGGCGAAGGGGTCGTCCGCTACTCGCCGTTCCTGGAGTGGCGGGACGTACCGCTCGCCGAACTGGCCGCCATGACAACGGGGTTGCCGGTCACCGTCGACAACGACGTGCGCGCGCTGACCGTCGCCGAGCAGTGGTTCGGCGCCGGAGCCGGACTCACGGACTTCGCGGTGGTGACCGTCGGCGCGGGCATCGGCTGCGGACTGGTCGTGCACGGCCGGGTCGTCGCGGGCGCCCACGGGGTCGCGGGCGAGATCGGCCATGTCGTCGTCGATCCCGCCGGGCCCCGCTGCCACTGCGGCAACCGGGGCTGCGTCGAGGCGATCGCCGGGGACGCGGCGATCGTCGCCCGGGTCCGCGAGGTGACGGGTGTTCAGGTCGCCGACACGTTAGAAGCCGTGGCCCTCGCCCACCGGGGCGACGCCGGAGCGCGCGAGGTCTACGCGCGGGCCGGGGAGGCGATCGGCCGGGGCATCGCGACCGTGGCCAACCTGCTCGGCCCCGAACGCGTGATCATCTCCGGCGAAGGCCTCGCCGCCTACGACCTGTTCGCCGAGCAGATCCGCGACTCCTTCGCCGAGGCCGCCTTCGGCTCCGCCGCCCGCTGCGACGTGCGCACCCGCCCGCTGCCCTTCGACGAGTGGGCGCGCGGAGCCGCCGCCACCGCGATCCAGTCCTTCATCCGAGCCGCCGACTAGCCCGCACGATCACCCTCAGACCCGCACGAGGAGCCCAACGATGTACTCCCTCACGCCCGTTCGCGCCCTGAGAGCCATGGTGGTCCTGGCCCTCACCGCAGGCTTCGCCACCCACCTCCCCACCGCGCACGCGGACACCGCGCCCACCGTCGCGGCCAAGCCCTATATGGGCTGGTCGAGTTGGAGCATGCAGTCGTCCAAGTACCCCGGCCTGAACCCGGACGGCGACTACAGCTACCTCACCGAGGCGAACGTCGACAAGCAGACGGACGCGCTGGCCAGCAAGTTGAAGAAGTACGGCTACGACCACGTCAACATCGACGCGGGCTGGTGGATGGACAAGACCTGGAAGTCCGGATTCGACGAGTACGGCCGCCAGAAGGCCGACCCGGTCCGCTTCCCCAGCGGCATGAAGGCCGTCGCCGACCGCATCCACTCCAAGGGCCTCAAGGCCGGCATCTACCTCCCCGCAGGCCTGGAGAAGGGCGCCTACGGCGACGGAAAGACGCCCATCTGGAACGCCGACGGCTGCACCACCGCCGACATCGTCTACAGCGACCTGCGCACCACCAACGGCTGGGACAGCGCGTACAAGATCGACTTCTCGCGGCCCTGCGCCCAGAAGTACATCGATTCCCAGGCCCAGTTGATCGCAGGCTGGGGCTACGACTTCCTCAAGCTCGACGGTGTCGGCCCCGGTTCGGGCAAGAGCGGTGATCAATACGACAACGTTGCCGACGTGGCCGCCTGGAACAAGGCCATCACCGCCACCGGACGCCCGATCCACCTGGAACTCTCCTGGTCCCTCGACTACGGGCACGCCGCCGACTGGAAGAAGTACTCCAACGGCTGGCGCATCGACACCGACGTCGAGTGCTACTGCAACACCCTTGTCAGCTGGGAGAATTCGGTCGACGACCGCTGGGACGACGCCCCGGCCTGGACCGGCCAGGCAGGCCCGGGTGGCTGGAACGACCTCGACTCCCTCGACGTCGGCAACGGCGCGATGGACGGCCTGACCAAGGCGGAACGCCAGAGCTACGCCACCCTCTGGGCCGTCGCCAAGTCCCCGCTGTTCACCGGCGACGACCTCACCCGACTCGACGACTACGGCCTCTCCCTCCTCACCAACCGTGAGGTCATCGCCGTGGACCAGAGCGACGCGCCGCCCGCCCGCCCCGTCACCCCGTCCGACGCCCAACAGGTGTGGGCCGCCAAGAACCCCAACGGCACTTATACGGTCGCCCTGTTCAACCTCGCCAGTGCCCCCGCCGCCGTCTCCGCCAACTGGACGACCCTCGGCTTCACCGGCAAGGCCGACGTCCGTGACCTCTGGAACCACGAGGACCTCGGCTCCTACACCGACAAGGTGACCCAGGCCCTGCCCGCCCACGGCTCCCGTCTCTTCACCGTCACCCCGCACGGCAGCGCCGTCACCTCGACCGCCTACGAGGCCGAGGCCACCACCAACACCCTGAGCGGCAATGCCAACATCGCGGACTGCTCGGCCTGTTCGGGCGCCCACAAGGTCGGCAACCTCTACCTCGGCGGCAAGCTCACCATCAACAACGTCGTCGTCGCCAAGGCCGGCACCTACCAGGTGAAGATCGCCTACGTCAGCGGCGACTCCCGCTCGGCGAGCATCTCGGCGAACGGCAACGGCGCCACCAGCCACAAGTTCCCGTCCACCGGCGACTGGGGGACCGTCGGATCGGTCAGCGTGCCGGTCACGTTGAAGGCGGGCGCCAACACCATCACCTTCGACAGCGGTTCGAGCTACGCACCGGACATCGACCGGATCGACGTGCCCAAGTCCTCCTCCTGAGCCGACCTTTGCGGAGACCCCCCATGTCCAGTGCACCGTTCGACCTGCCCAGACGCAACGTCCTCGCCCTCGCCGCGGCCACCGGCGCCCTCGCCGGCCTGCCCGCCTTCACCGCCTCCGCCACACCGGAGCGACCCGCCAACTCCTCGTACAGCGGCGGCACTTCACGCAACACCCTGTGGTGGCAGGCCCCCGCCGACGACAACTCGATGATCGAACAGGGCCTCCCCGTCGGCAACGGCCGCCTCGGTGCCCTCGCTGGCAACGACCCCGGCCACGAGGTCCTCCTCGTCACCGACGCCACCATGTGGACCGGCGGCCTCAATGACACCCTCGACTCGGACGGCCAATTCCCCTACGGCCGCGCCGACTTCGGCTCCCTCACCCTGCTGGCCCGGCTCACCGTCGACATCCCCGACCACGACCTGGGCGCGGTCAACGGCTACCGCCGCACCCTCGACCTGGAGCAGGGCGTGGCGACCACCTCGTACGTCCGCTCCGGAGTGACGTACCAGCGGCAGCTGTTCGCCAGCCGACCCGACGACGTGATCGTGCTGCACTTCACCCAGGACGGCGGCGGACGCTACACCGGCACCGTCGACCTCGCGGGCACCCACGGCGAACCGGCCGCGGACGCCCGCTCGTTCGGCGGCACCCTGGCCAACGGCCTGCGCTACGGCGCCGCCGTCACCGCGTACGGCAGCGGCGGCAGCGTCACGGTGAACGGCTCGCGCGTCGCCTTCTCCGGCTGCAAGGACGTCACCGTCGTACTGAGCGGCGGCACCAACTACGCGCCCAACTCGAAGGCCCGCTACCGCGATCCGTCCCTCGACCCGCGGCAGCTGGCCCGCACCAAGGTCGCCGCAGCCGCCAAGCACACGGCGGCCACCCTGCTGCACACCCATGTCGCCGACCACGGCGTGCTGTTCGGGCAGCTGGGCATCTCGCTCGGCACCTCGTCCGCCGACCAGCGCGCCCTGGACACCTGGGAGCGCCTCCAGGCCCGCGCCCGCGACGGCGTGCCCGACCCCGAACTCGAAGCCGCCTACCTCCAGTTCGGCCGCTATCTGATGATCGCCGGTTCGCGGGGGAGCCTGCCGATGGGCCTCCAGGGGAACTGGCTCGACGGCAACGACCCGGACTGGATGGGCGATTACCACACCGACATCAACATCCAGATGAACTACTGGATGGCCGACCGCGCCGGACTCTCCCAGTGCTTCGACGCGTTCACCGACTACTGCGTCGCCCAGCTCCCGGACTGGACCGACGTCACCCGCAGGCTCTTCAACGACCCCCGCAACCGCTACCGCAACTCCAGCGGGAAGAACGCCGGTTGGACCGTCGCCATCTCCACCAACCCCTACGGCGGCGGAGGTTGGTGGTGGCACCCGGCCGGTAACGCCTGGCTGAGCAACACCCTCTGGGAGCACTACGAGTTCACGGGCTCACGCGCCCACCTCGCGAAGATCTACCCGCTCCTCAAGGGCGCCGTCGAGTTCTGGGAGGCACGGCTGCTCACCACGACCCTGCCCGGCAGCTCGAAGGAGGTGCTGATCGCCGACAGCGACTGGTCGCCCGAGCAGGGACCGCTCGACGCGAAGGGCATCACCTACGCCCAGGAACTCGTGTGGGCGCTCTTCGGCAACTACTGCGTCGCGGCAGCCGAGTTGAAGAAGGACACCGGCTACGCGGGCACGATCGCCGGGCTCCGCAAGAAGCTGTACCTCCCGGTGGTCAGCCCCAAGACGGGCTGGCTGGAGGAGTGGATGTCCCCGGACAACCTCGGCGAAACCACCCACCGGCACCTGTCCCCGCTCATCGGACTCTTCCCGGGCGACCGCATCCGCCCGGACGGTTCCACTCCGAAGGACATCGTCGAGGGCGCCACCGCCCTGCTCACCGCCCGCGGCATGGAGAGCTTCGGCTGGGCCAACGCCTGGCGCAGCCTGTGCTGGTCGCGGCTCAAGAACGCCGACAAGGCCTACCAGTTGGTCGTGAACAACCTCCGCCCGTCGACCAACGGCAGCAACGGCACCGCCTCCAACCTCTTCGACATCTACCAGGTCGACGTGGGCAACGGGATCTTCCAGATCGAGGCCAACTTCGGTACCCCCGCCGCGATGATCGAGATGCTCCTCTACTCCCGCCCCGGGCATCTGGAACTCCTCCCGGCGCTCCCCGACGCATGGGCCGCGTCCGGGTCGGTCACCGGTGTCGGCGCACGCGGCGGCTTCGTCGTGGACCTCCACTGGAAGAACGGGAAGCCGACCGAGGTGAAGATCCGCAGCGTCAACGGCCGGACCACGACAGTGGCCTTCGGCACCACCACCCGGACGGTGCGGCTCGCACCGGGCGAGTCCGTCACGCTGCGGGACTTCGCCCGGTGACGGGCGGACGGGCACGGTTAAGCCGTGGGCTGGCTCTCCTGATGACGGCCGTGGCTCTCCAGGCCGTGCCCGCACAGGCACGGCCGGAGCCCACCGTCCCAACCTCGGCGTCGGCCTCGGGCGACTCGCACACCGTCGTCACCTGGGGAGCGAGCGCCGACCGCATGGGCGACGGAGCGGCCGGCCGCAGCTACCGCCTGATCGTGCACACCAGTGTCGCGGGCGGTGAGCCGCGGATCCGGCTCTCCAACGCGTTCGGCGACCGGCCGGTGACCTTCGACAGCGTCTACGCGGGCGTGCAGAAGGACGGCGCCACGCTGGTGCGCCGTTCCAACCGGCGGCTCACCTTCGGCGGCGGACGGTCGATCACCGTCCCCGCCGGGGCGACCGCCTACAGCGACCCGCTGACCGGCACGCTGCCGACCGCCACCAACCTGGTGGTCAGCATCCACAGCCCGGACGCGGCGGGCCCGGCGACCGGTCACGGACTCGCCATGCAGACGTCGTACGCGACCCAGGGCGACCACACCTCCGAGGAGAGCGGCACCGCCTGGACCGACACCATCGGCGCCTGGTACTACCTCGACGCCGTCACCGTACGGACGGCCGCGGACACCAGCGCCGTGGTCGCCCTCGGCGACTCCATCACGGACGGCTGGGTGACCACGACGGACCAGAACCGGCGCTGGCCCGACTACCTGGCCCGACGGCTCCAGCGCGCCGACACGACGGTCAAGGGAGTGGCGAACGAAGGGATCTCCGGCAACAAGGTGCTCGCGGACGGCGCAGGGCAGAGCGCCCTCGCACGGCTGCAACGGGACGTCCTGTCGCAGCCCGGTGTCCGCACGGTGTTCCTGTTCGAAGGGGTCAACGACATCAAGGCCCACAGCGGCGTCACCGCCCAGGACATGATCACCGGCTACCGCGAGATCATCGGCCGGGCACACGCCGCCGGGAAGTGCGTCGTCGGCGCCACCGTCGGACCGTACGAGGGCTGGTCCGAATGGGACCAGGCGGGCGAGGCGGTACGCCAGGAGGTGAACCAATTCATCAGGGACAGCGGGGAGTTCGACGCCGTCGACGACTTCGACCACATCCTCCGTAGCCCCTACGACCAGGAAAGGATGCTGCCCTTCCTCGACAGCGGCGACCATCTGCACCCCAACGACAAGGGGATGCAGGCCATGGCCGACGCGGTTGACCTCGCCGGTCTGGACTGCGACCGGTGAACCTCAGCCGGACGCCGTCGCCTCCGGGGTGATCAGTCCCTGCCGGTAGGCGATCGCCACCGCCTCCGTACGGCTCGCGGCGCCCAGCTTCGCGAGGATGTTGGAGACATGGACGCTCGCCGTCTTGCCGGTGATGAACAGCTCCTCGCCGATCTGGCGGTTGCTGCGGCCGAGCGCGAGCAGTCGCAGCACGTCCTGCTCGCGGGCCGTCAGCGGCGAGGGGCGCTCCCCGGCGTCCCCGCCGTCCGCCGCCGCGTCGCCGAGGCGGCCACGGCGGACGAGCGCGTCCAGCCGCGTGAGCAGGGGCGCGGCACCGAGCAGGGCGGCCGTCTCCCGGGCCGTACGTGCCTGGGCGGCGGCCTCCTCACGCCGGTCGGCCGCCAACAGGGCTTCGGCGAACCGGAATCGGCAGCGCGCCCGCTCATAGACATCGCCGTAGTCGAACGCGGTCACGGCCTTCTCCCAGGCCGCCGCGTCCGGTCCCGTGGTCGCCCGCGTCCACTCCGCCTCGGCGCGGGCCAGCCACGCCAGGCCCTCGGGTCCCTGCGGCTTGCGGCCGTCGCCCTCCTTGGCCACGGCCCGCGCCAGCTCGACGAGTTCCGTCGCGGTCTCCGTCCAGCGGCGTACCCCCGCCTCGTCGCCCGTCAGCCGCAGTGCGGCGGCCCGGTCGGCGACCGGAGCGAGGGCGAGGGCGGCGAGCCGGACCGTGAGGTCGGGACGTCGGCCGGAGTCGTCGGTGAGCGCCGCGACCGCCGAGCGCATCGCCTCCAGGGCCGCCTCGGGATCGTCCCGCAGGCCACCGGCGTCGGTCAGCGCGATGCCCGCCACCATTGCGGCCATCCAGTCGAACGGCCCGTCCAGCAGGGCGCGTGCCCGGTCGGCGGCCCTCAAGTCGCCGCGCGCCAGGGCCACATACAGCGCGGGTCCCATGGTGAAGCCGCCCATGCGCGGCAACACCTTCGCGTCGCTCAGGGCGGCCTTCTCGCACTCGTCCCAGCGACCGAGCGTGTACAGCACCAGGAGTTGGAGGTAGCGCATCTCCAGCGGGTACGGCGAGGACAGCAGTCCGGCGCGACGGGCCCGGTCCAGTCCCTCGGTGAGCCAGGGCAGGGATTCCTCCAGGTGCCCGGACTCGAAGTTGCCGATGGCCAGATGGAACAGCGCGCGCATCTCCACGGGCGCGTGCCCGGCCTGTCGGGCCAGTTCACGGGCCTGGGCGAGCCGCTCGCGGCCCTCCTTCGTGCGTCGGCCGCCCTTTTCGAGGGTGGCCAGCGAGATCAGCAGATCGGCCCGGGCGTCGACCAGTTGGAGTTCCTCGGCGATGCGCAGGGCCTGCCGGGCGACCCGGAGCGCGATCTCGTCCTCACCGACCTGACGTGCCGTCAGCACATGGGTGGCCGCCGCCCACACCCAGGTCCGCGAGGGCGGTTCGGCGGGGATCATCGCGAGGGCCTCGCTGCTGTAGGCGAACGCGGCGGTGAGACTGTCGACGCCCATGAGGTTGCCGGCCAGCGTGTAGCGGACCCGGGCGGCCAGCTCGGCGTCCGTGTCCTGGCCGATCCCGGCGAGCGCGGACCGGGTGAGGGAGACCGCGCGGTGCGCGTCCCCGGCGTGCGCCGCCGCGGCGGAGGCGCGCAGGGTGAGGGTCACGCTGTCGATGCCCTCGCCGGCGGGCCGGGCCGCCGGATCGACCGACCGCCACAGATCGAGGGCGGTTTCGAGATGTCGTAGCTCCTCGGCGGGCGCGCCCACCCGCTGGGCGTGGTCGGCGGCCTCCAGGGAGGCGGCCAGCGCTTCGGCCAGGTCGTGGCTCTCGCGGTAGTGGTGGGCGCGCTCGGCCGCGCTCTCGGCGGGGTGGCCGCGCCCGGCGAGGAGGCGGGCGAACGAGCCGTGCAGCCGGGAGCGCTCGCCGGGCAGCAGATCCGCGTACACCGCCTCGCGGGCGAGGGCATGCCGGAAGGAGTACGTGTCGGCGTGCCCCGGGACCAGGAGCTGTCGCTCGACGGCCTCGCGCAGCGCCAATTCCAGCTCGTCCTCCGGGAGTTGGACCGCGTCCCGCAGCAGGTCGTACTCGACGCGGCGGCCTGCTACGGCGGCGGTGCGCAGCACCTGCTGGGCGGTGTCGGAGAGTTGCTCGAAGCGGATCAGCAGGACGTCGGCGAGACCGCTCGGCACCCCGCCCGCCTCCATGTCGGTGGCCGCGAGCAACTCCTCGGCGTAGAAGGCGTTTCCCTCGGCGCGCTCGACGATCCGGCGGACCGTGCCGTCCGGTACCGGGCCCGTGCGCAGCGCGCGCACCAACCGGGCGACCTCCGCGTCCCCCATGGGCCTCAGCTCCAGCCGCTCCACGGCGGGCAGCCGGACCAGCTCGGCGAGCAGGGGCCGTAGGGGATGGCGGCGGTGGAGGTCGTCCGCGCGGTACGACGCGAACACCGCGAGGCGGTGGGTGGGCGCCCCGCCCGCCGGGCGCTGGAGGATGCCCCGGCTGAGCAGGAAGCGGAGCAGGTCGCGCGAGGACTGGTCGGCCCAGTGCAGGTCCTCCAGGACCAGCAGCAGGGGAGCGATGTCGGAGAGGTCGGCGAGGAGACCGGCGATGCCCTCGAAGAGGCGCAGCCTCCCGCCCGCGTCCCGGGCCGCGTCCGTGCCCGCGCCGAGCAGCCGGTCGACCGCCGGATGCGCGGCCAAGGCCGTGGCGAAACGGTCGTCGCCGGCGAGCGCTCCGAGGATCTCGGTGAACGGCAGATAGGGCAGCCCCACGTCACCGAGGTCGACGCAGTGCCCGGTGAGGACGGTCATCCCGGCGTCGGCGGCCCGCCCGGCGATCTCGTCCAGGACCCGGGTCTTGCCGACCCCCGCGTCCCCGGCGATCAGCACCGCACCGGCCGTGCCCGCGCGGGCACGCTCCAGCACACCGGCGAGGCGGGCGACCTCCTCGTCCCGGCCGATGAGCGGCGCTGCTGCTACGGATTGCGACACGCCCCCATCCTGGCACGCGCCACCGACAACGCACCTAGGGCCTGTCGTCTGGATCATGCCGGCGTCGCGGGGCGTGGCACGCGCATCTGCGGCGTTGTCGTCGGTCGCCGACGCTCCGCGTCGCCTCCCTCCTCCGCCTTGCAGCTGCACGCACCACGCCCCGCTCGGGTTGGCCGACAAGGCACCGTGAGCCAGGCCGGCCTGATCCAGACGACAGGCCCTGGCCGCCGGGCGGGACGCCGCTCCCGCCCGGCGATCCGGTTCAGCGCAGGGTCTCGGCCCAGTTCGCCGGAACGCGTCCCGCGGGACCCGGCACGGGCTGGTCCGCGGGGTGGCTCACCGGGGCGGCGAGTTCGGGGCCGGAGTCGTACAGCTCGGAGGTGGTGAAGTTCCAGAACCAGTCCTCGCGCGGCTCGTAGCTCTGGATGAACGGGTGTCCCGTGGACTGGTAGTGGGCCGTGGCGTGCTTGGCGGGGGAGTCGTCGCAACAGCCGACGTGACCGCACTGCGCGCACCGCCGGAGGTGGAACCACCAGCCCTGGGCCGCGTCGCACTCCACGCAGCCCGCGCCGCTCGGCGGGACGCTGGGGTCGATTCCGGTGATGTCGTTCATGCGGACTCCTCGGGCGTCTCGTTGTCCGTGGCGGTGAGGGGGAGCAGGACCTGGAAGCGGGTGTCGCCCGGTACCGACTCCACCTGGAGCGTGCCGTGGTGCTTGTTGACGACGATCCGCCAGGAGATGTCCAGACCGAGACCCGTGCCCTCGCCCACCGGCTTGGTGGTGAAGAACGGATCGAAGATACGGCTCCTGATCTCCTGCGGCACACCGGGCCCCGTGTCACGGAACTCCACCATCAGCTGATCGCGCACCAACGCCGTCCGTACGGTCAACGTGCCTTCCCCGCCCGCGCTGTTCATGGCGGAGACCGCGTTGTCGATCAGGTTCGTCCACACCTGGTTGAGCTCCGCCGGATAGGCCGGGATCTTCGGGAGCGAACGGTCGTACTCCTTGACGACCTTGATGCGGTCGCCGACCTTGCCGCCGAGCATCAGCAGTGTGCTGTCGAGGAGTTCGTGCACATCGGCGACCTGGTAGGGCGCGCGGTCCAGCTGCGAGTACTGCTTGGCGGCGCCCACGAGGTTGGAGATGCGGGTCGTGGAATCCTCGATCTCCGTCATCAACAGCTCTGTCTCGACGGTGTAGTTGAGCCAGCCGATCGCTCCCGGCAGGATCTCCTCGTCCACGGCCGCCGCGACCTGGTCCAGCCACTCGACGTCGAGACCGGCCTGCACGAACGTCGGCGCGATCTGCCAGGACTCCGTGACACCGTGGTCGTCGAGCCAGTCCGTGAGCTGGTCCTCGCGGTCCGAGGCCTCCAGCGGGCTCAACGTCTGTGCCTTGGCGACCCGTTCGGCCGTGCGCTCCTGAATGTCGATGAGGTTGGCGAGGTCCTCCCGCGAGTACGGGCCGGAGGAGATGACGCGCAGCTTGTGCCGCATCTTCGCCACCCGCTCCCGCAGCGTCGACGTCGCCCGGACGGCAGCGGCGGCGGGGTTGTTGAGTTCGTGCGTCAGCCCGGCCGACAACGAGCCCAGCGCCAGCAGCCGTTCACGCTGACTGATCGCCAACTGGCTGCTCTTCTGGCCGAAGAAGAGCCCCTCCAGCAGATGGACCGCCATCGGGAACCACTCGCTCATGATGGCCGCGAACGTCTCGGCGGGCAGCACGAAGAACCGCGTGGTCTCCGTCACCCGCATCGAGTTGAGGTACACCTGCTGCACCCGGTCCCCGATGTAGGCCTGCATCGCGCCCGTGTAGACGCCGCGTTGGGAAGTGCGCGCGACCTCCACGTCGTCCTCGCCGACCCGGCGCGAGAGCACGACAGTGCCCTCGATCATCACGTAGAAGCAGGTCGCGGGGTCACCCTCGGTGTAGACGGGACCGGCCTCGAACTGCTCCACCTGCCCGTCGCAGCACAGCCTGCCGAGCTGCTCCGGCGTCAGCTTCTCGAACAGGAACAGCGTGCCGATCTCCTGCGGGCTGCACGGCAGCACCTGCCCGCTCATGACTGCTCCAGGTAGCGGTGGACGAGCATCACGGCCATGGCTCCCTCTCCGACGGCGGACGCGACGCGTTTCGCGGACTCGGCGCGCGCGTCGCCCGCCACGAACACGCCGGGAATGTTGGTCTCCAGGTGGTACGGCGACCGGTCCAACTCCCAGCCCGCGGGCGGCTTCCCGTCCGCGCTGAGGTCGGGCCCGGCCAGGATGAACCCGCGCTCGTCCCGCAGCACCGCGCCGTCCAGCCAGTCGGTCAGCGGAGCCGCGCCGATGAACACGAACATCCACTGCGCGTCGACGAGTTCGGTCGCCCCGCTCTCCGTGTCGCGCAGGGTCAGCTGCTCCAGATGGTCGGAGCCGTGCGCGGCGTCGACGACGGTGCCGCTGCGCACGGAGATGTTCTCCGTGTCGTTGATCTGCTGGATCAGGTAGTACGACATCGACGCGGCGAGCGAGGGCCCGCGCACCAGCAGCGTCACCGACTTGGCGCCCTTGGCGAGGTACATCGCCGCCTGGCCCGCCGAGTTGGCGCCGCCGACGATGTACACGTCGTGCCCCTGGCAGGCGGCGGCCTCGGTCAGCGCCGAGCCGTAGTAGACCCCGCAGCCCGTCAGATCGGGCGTGCCGGGCGCCTCCAGCTGCCGGTACGACACCCCGGTCGCGAGGATCACGGCGTGCGCGGCGACGGCCGAACCGTCCGCGAAGTGCACCACCCGGGCCGACCCGTTGGCCTCCAGCCCCGTGACCTCGCGCGCGGTGAGGATCTCGGCGCCGAACTTGGTGGCCTGCCGCCTTGCCCGGTCGGTGAGTTGAGCCCCGGACACCCCGTCCGGGAAGCCGAGGTAGTTCTCGATCCGCGAACTCTGCCCGGCCTGCCCACCGGTCGCCGACCGCTCCACAAGGACGGTCCGCAGCCCTTCGGAGGCCCCGTACACGGCCGCGCCCAGCCCGGCCGGACCGCCGCCGATGACGACGAGGTCGTAGAAGTCGGCCGTCGGCGTGGTCGCGAGTCCCACCTCCGCGGCCAGCTCGGGCGCCTCCGGCTCGACCAGCACCGACCCGTCCGCGGTGATGACGAGCGGCAGCCGCTGCCCGTCCTCCCCGGCGGCCGACAGCAGCCGCAGCCCCTCCGGGCTGTCCGCCGAGTACCAGCGGTACGGCACCTGGTTGCGGGCCAGGAACTCCCGCACGTCCGAGGAGCGCGCCGACCAGCGGTGCCCGACCACCTTCGTGGCGGGCACGGGCCGGTAGTCGCTGTTCCGCCACGCATCCAGGAGGTCGTCGAGGACCGGGTACAGCTTCTCCTCGGGCGGGTCCCAGGGCTTCAGCAGATAGTGGTCGAGGTCCACGACGTTGATCGCGTCGATCGCCGCGTCCGTGTCCGCGTACGCGGTCAGCAGCACCCGGCGAGCGCCCGGATAGACGTCGAGGGCCTGCTCCAGGAACTCGATGCCGTTCATCTGCGGCATGCGGTAGTCCGCCAGGATCACGGCGACGAGATCCCCGCGCAGCTTCAGCTCACGCAGCGCGTCCAGCGCGGACTCGCCGGACTCCGCCCGCACGATCCGGTACGACTCGCCGTAGCGCCGCCGCAGGTCACGGGCGACGGCACGGGAAACTCCCGGATCGTCGTCCACGGTCATGATGACGGTCCGCGCGGATTCGGCGGCCTGTGCCATACGTCTCCCACCCCGAGTGGTCGGCTTCACGGCACGGCGGCGCCGTTGTCACCGCGCCGGCTCCCCACCATCGTATGGTCGATCGCCCCGGTGCGCTCCGCTACGCCCGAGACGAGGGGCTCAGCGGCTCCGGGAGCGCAACACGCAGAACTCGTTCCCCTCCGGATCCGCCAGCACCACCCACGACTGCTCGCCCTGCCCGACATCCGCGGTCCGCGCCCCCAGGGCCAGCAGCCGGATCACCTCGGCCTCCTGGTCGTCGGGCCGGAAGTCCAGGTGCAGCCGGTTCTTGATGGTCTTGCGCTCGGGCACCGGCACGAACAGCAGCCCGGGCAGGCGATCCGGCGCCGGGCGGATCTCGAACTCGTCCGGTGCCTCGCCCACCACCACCCAGCCGAGCGCCTCCGCCCACCAGCGTCCCAGCGCGACGGGCTCGGCCGCGTCCACGACCACTTGCTCCCACTCCAAGGTCATGCGCGCAGGGTAGTGAAGACTGGGCCCGACACAGGTGACCGCACCACAGGGAGGCCACGGAATGACACGCCCGATCACGGCAGGGGTCGACGGATCGGCGGAGAGTCTCGCCGCACTCGCCTGGGCGGGCCGGGAGGCCGTACGGCGGGGGCTGGCGCTGCGCGTGACGCATGTGTGGCGGTACGAGGAGCACCACGCCCTCGACAGCGGGGACCGGGACACCCAGGACCGCTGGGTGCGGGACGCGGCTGCCGAGGCCGCCCGGGCGCTCGCCGAACGCCACCCCGGCCTGGATGTGACCACGGACGTCCTGGAGGGCGATCCCGTCGACATCCTGACGGCCGCGGCTGCCGAGTCCGAGCTGCTGGTCCTCGGGTCGCGCGGGCACGGGCCTGTCGTCGGCTTTCTGCTCGGGTCCGTCGGGCAGCAGGTGATCGCCGACGCCGTACGGCCCGTCGTGCTCGTGCGCGCCGGGGACGAGGCGTCCGGGGAGGCCGCCGGGCGGGAGATCGTCGTGGGGCAGCACGGTGACCCGGAGGACAGTGCCGCCGCACTCGGCTTCGCCTTCGGGACGGCGGCGGCGCGTGGCGCCAGCGTACGGGCCGTGCGGGCGTGGACCCTGCCGCCCGTGTTCGCCTACAGCCCGGGGTCCATGAAACTCCTCGACGAGGCCGGCGGCCTGGAACCGTACGAGAAGAAGGCCCTCGCCGAGGCGCTGGAGCCGTGGCGGGAGCGGTTCCCCGATGTGCCCGTCGTCGAGCACATCGAGATGGGGAGCGCCGGGCAGGTGCTGCTGTCGGTGGCGGGGCGGGCGCAGTTGATGGTCGTGGGGCGGCGCGCCCACCGTACGGCGGTGGGCGCGCGGATCGGATCGGTCGCGCACGGGGTGCTGCATCACGCGGAGTGCCCGGTGGCGGTCGTACCCGCTCTCTGACCTCAGACGTCCTCGACGCGCACCGGGACGCCCTTCTCCACCGACCTGATGGCCGCCAGCGCGATCGTCAGCGCGGCGCGGGCGTCCGCGCCGGTGGCCGACGGGGTGCGGGCGGTTCGGACGCTGTCGGCGAAGTCGGCCAGTTCGGCGACGTACGCCTCGTGGAACAGGTCCTGGTCGTACGCGATCGTCTCGGCCGCGATGCCGTCGGCGCCGTAGGACGTCAGATGGGTGCGCCGGATGTCGCCCATCGTGAGCATGCCCGCCGAGCCGAAGACCTCGCCGCGTACGTCATAGCCGTACACCGCCTGGAAGTTGGCCTCGGCGGTGGCGAGGGCGCCGTTGTCGAAGCGGATCGTGACGACGGCCGTGTCGAGGAGGCCGCGGTCCTTGAAGTCGGGGCGGACCAGGGCGTCGGCCATGGCGAAGACCTCGACCGGTTCGGAGCCGGGGTTGAGGTAGCGCAGGGTGTCGAAGTCGTGGATGAGGGTTTCCAGGAAGATCGTCCACGGCGGGATGGGCGAGGGGTCGGCCAGTTTCGGGTCGCGGGTGAGGGAGCGCAGCAGTTGCGGGGTGCCGATGGCGCCCGCGGCCACCTTGTCGTGCGCGGCCCGGAACCCGGCGTCGTAGCGGCGGTTGAAGCCGACCTGGAGCGGTACGCCCGCCTCGGCGGCGGCAGCGATGGCGCGGTCGGCGTCCGCGAGGGTGGTCGCCATCGGCTTCTCGCAGTAGACGGCCTTGCCCGCACGCGCCGCCGCCACGACCAGGTCGGCGTGGGTGCGGGC
The DNA here is from genome assembly GCF_053891435.1 of Streptomyces sp. NPDC002276. Taxonomy (NCBI): domain Bacteria; kingdom Bacillati; phylum Actinomycetota; class Actinomycetes; order Kitasatosporales; family Streptomycetaceae; genus Streptomyces; species Streptomyces sp. NPDC002276. The sequence continues at coordinate 383,653 of NZ_JBSFCQ010000001.1, forward strand.
CGGTGTCGCGATCACCACCGCGTCGACCGCCGGATCCGCGAAGAGGTCGGCGATCTCGGTGTACGCCGTCACGCAGTCGAGCCGGTCGGCGAGGCCGCGTGCCGCGCCGGGGGCCGGGTCCGCGACGGCGGCGAGGCGGACGCCGGGGAGGCGGCGGGCGAGGGTCTCGGCATGGAAGGAACCCATGCGGCCCGCGCCCACCAGGCCGATGGAGAGGGGGAGTTGGGTGCTCATAGGGGTTCTCCGGTCAGATCGTGAACGCGGTGCGGAAGCGGTCCAGGGCGCGTTCGCCGTAGTCCTCCGAGGCCCAGGCCTCCATCGCGACCGTGCCGTCGTAGCCGATGTCGGCGAGGGCGCGGGCGATCGCCGGGTAGTTGATCTCGCCGGTGCCGGGCTCCTGGCGGCCGGGTACGTCCGCCACCTGGATCTCGCCGATCAGGCCCAACAGGTGTGCCTTGCGGACGAGTTCGATGAGGTTCCCCTCGCCGATCTGCGCGTGGTATAGGTCCAGGTTCATCCGCAGGCCGGGGTGGTCCACCGCCTTGACCAGGGCCAGGGTGTCGGCGGCCGTCGCGAACGGGACGCCCGGGTGGTCCACCGCGGAGTTGAGGTTCTCCAGCGTGAAGGTGACCCCGGCGCTCTCGCCCAGTTCGGCGAGGCGGGTCAGGGTGCGGTGGGCGGCGATCCACATCGGGCCCGTGGGCTCGCCGCGCACCGGAACCACCGGCAGGCCCTCGGAGTTCAGGCCCGTGCCGTGCAAGTTGAGGCGCGGGCAGCCCAGTTGATCGGCGGCCTTGACCGACTCCTCGGCGGTGCGCAGGAGTTCGGCGGCGCCCGCCTCGTCGGTGAGGCTGCCCCGGATGTAGCCCGTCATCGACGAGAACTCGGCCGGGGTGCGCGTGAGCGCGTCCAGGTCGTGCCGGGTCCAGTCCCAGATCTCGACCTGGAAACCGGCTTCGTGGATGCGCCGCGCCCGCTCGTGGATCGGCAGGTCCCGGAAGACCATCTCGGCACAGACCGCCAACGTGTACATGATCGCTCGCCCTTCCAGCCGCGCATCTAGAACGTTCTAGATTTCAGTAGTACGCCACCGCCGGATCCGTGTGTCAAGAGTTCGCGTGGCATGTTTCTAGAACGTTGCAGGAACCTCCGGAACAGCTACGATGCACGGAACGAACAGCCCGTCGCGCTCCTCCGGAAAGGACATCCGTGCCGGCCACCCCCGCGGTCCCCGACGGCAAGCGGCCCACCCTGGCCCATGTCGCGGCCCGGGCGGGCGTCTCCGTCGCGCTGGTCTCGATCGTGATGCGCGGGGCCTACGGCGCGAGCGCCGCCTCCCGCGAGCGGGTCCTCAAGGCCGCCGAGGAGATCGGCTACCGGCCCGACACCCGGGCCAGAGTGCTGCGCAGCAACCGCTCACGCCTGCTCGGCGTGCAGTTCGGGCTGCGCCATCCCTTCCACACCGACCTGGTCGAGGGCATCTACGCCGCCGCCGAGCCCGCCGGCTATCAGGTGGCGCTCAGCGCGGTGGCGCCCACGCGCGGTGAGCGGCAGGCCGTGGAGGCGCTGCTCGCCGACCGCTGCGAGGCGCTGGTGCTGCTCGGCCCCGAGGTTCCGGCCACCCGCCTCGCGCACCTCGCCACGCAGGTCCCGGTCGTCTCGGTGGCCCGGCGGCTGCGGCCCGCCCCACCCGCCGTGGACGTCGTCCGCACCGCCGACGACGAGGGCGCCCGCCAGGCCGTCGACCACCTCGTCGCACTCGGACACCGTGCCGTCGCCCACATCGACGGCGGCCGGGCGCCGGGTGCCGCCGACCGCCGCCGCGGCTACCGCACCGCGATGCACCGCCACGGCCTCGACGAGCGCATCCGGGTCCTGCCCGGGGGGCTCACCGAGGACGACGGCGCCCGGGCCGCCCGCACCCTGCTCGCGGAGCACCCCCGGCCCAGCGCGGTCCTCGCCTTCAACGACCGCTGTGCCACCGGTGTCCTCGACACCTTCCTGCGGGCCGGTGTCGCCGTCCCCGGCGAGATCTCCGTGGTCGGCTTCGACGACACCAGCCTGTCGCGGCTCGCCCACATCGACCTCACCACCGTCGCCCAGGACGTCCCCCGCCTCGCGGAACTCGCCGTCGGCCGCGCCATCGCCCGCCTCGACGGCGAGGCCGTACCGGACGGCGAGCAGGTCGTCGCACCGCGTCTCGTGGTTCGCGGCACCACGGCCGCGCCCGCCACGGACTGAGCCGAGTCACTCCGGCGCGGCCGGCTCCAGGCTTTCGCGCACCTTCGGCAGGATGTTCGTGACGTAGTCCTCGACCACCGTGTCCAGATCGATGTCGTGCTGCGCCCGCTCGGCCAGGTACCAGCGGTGTTCGAGCAGCTCGTGGTAGATCTCGGCCGAGTCCATCGACCCGCGCAGCTCCAGCGGTACGGCCCGCACGGTGGGCCGGAACACGTCCCGCACCCACCGGTGCGCGAGCACCTCGGGCCGGGCGGCGAGGGGGTCGCCCGGGGCGTAGTCGTCCTGGGTGGCCATCCAGCTCTCCAGGTCGTTGAGCAGCCGCCGCGCCTGGTTCTCCTCGGCGTCCAGGCCGGTCAGGCGCAGCAGTTGGCGCTGGTGGTGGCCCGCGTCGACGACCTTCGGCACGAAGGTGACGGTGTCGCCGTTCGAGGAGTGCTCGATCTGCATCTCGGCCACGTCGAAGCCGAGTTCGTTGAGGCGCCGGATCCGGCGTTCGATGAAGTGGTACTTGCCCGCCGGGTACACCGAGACCCGGGTCAGCTCCTCCCACAGACCCTGGTAGCGGGCGCAGATCTCCATGCCGAACTCGATCGGGTCGACGGACGGGTGCAGCGCCCCGGACGCCTCCAGGTCGAGCAGCTCCCCGCTGATGTTGACGCGGGCGAGATCGAGGTCGTACTCCCGCTGCCCGTCGCTGAGCCGGGCGTGCAGGTCGCCGGTCTCCGCGTCCACGAGATACGCGGCGTAGGCGCCCGCGTCCCGCCGGAACAGGGTGTTGGACAGCGAGCAGTCGCCCCACGCGAACCCGGCCAGGTGCAGCCGCACCAGCAGCACCGCGAGCGCGTCCATCAGCCGGTGCATGGTGGCCGGCCGCAGCGTCGTCTCGAACATCGAGCGGTACGGCATCGAGCCGCCCAAGTGCCGGGTGATCAGCACCGGTTCGAGCGGCTCGCCCGCGGTGTCGGCGCGTCCGGTGACCACGGCGAGGGGGTCGACGGCGGGGATCCCGAGCCGGTCCAGGTCGCGCAGCAGCTCGTACTCGCGCAGCGCGGGCCGCTCGGCCAACTCCTTGACGGCTATGACCTCGCTGCCGGCGCGGGCGTAGCGCACGACGTGCCGGGAGATGCCGCGCGGCAGCGGCACCAGGTACTCGTCGGGCCACTCCTCCAGCGGAACGTCCCAGGGCAGCTCCAGCAGGAGCACCGGATGCTCGGGGTTGGTCGCGTTGATCTGCAGTGCCATGGGGTGACCTTAGATCGCGTGTTCGCGGGCGCGCTGTGCCGCCTCACGGACCGGACCGGTGTGCAGCGGGCCGTGGCCCGGGAGCAGGGTGTCGGCGTCCAGTCCTTCGAGGATGTCGAGGGAGGCCACGGCACGGTCGCGCTCGTGGTGGAACATGTCGGGCAGCAGCTGCGGCCCCTTGATCCGTGAGGTGGGGTGGCCGCTCACCAGGGCGTCCCCGGAGATCACGATCCCGCTGTCGGGGAGGTGGAAGACGCAGTGCCCGCTGGTGTGGCCGGGGGTGTGCACGGGGACGGGCCGGCCGGGCAGGTCGAGCGGGCCGCCCGCGCCCGGGAACGCCTCGGCCGCGGCGACGGGATGCTGCTCGGTGCCGCCGACGCGGATCGTGTGCACCAGCCACGGCAGGACACCCGGACGCCAGATGTTCCCGAGGACGTTCCCGACGGTCACCTGCTGGAGGAACTGCCGGCGGGCGTGCGGCACTTCGGCCTCGTGCGTGTACACGGGCGTGCCGTGGGCGTCGCGCAGGTACGCGGCCGAGCCGAGGTGGTCGTTGTGGGCGTGGGTGATCAGCACCGCCGTGACCGCTTTGGGAGAACTCCCCACCTGCTCAAGGGAGTCGAGCAGGAGCTGGCGGTCCCCTGGGTATCCGGTGTCCACCAGGGTGGCGCTGTCGCCGTCGGTGAGGATCACCCAGTTGGTGTTGTTGCCGTGCACCAGATAGGTGTGGTCGGCGACTTGGCGTACTTCTGCCCGCATGATCGTTCCTTGCCTGGTGGTGCAGTTCGGGGTCCAGCCAACCAGACGCGTACGGTCCTGGCACGGGCGGGGGAAGCCGCCCCCGGCGCCGTCCGCCGGGGGCGGTCCCCGCGTGCGTTCCGAAGCGGCCGCCTCTCCGCCTCAGTGCACGCCGTGCGGGCGGAACTGCACGCTGATGCGCGGTCCCGCGGCTCGGGTGGTCTTGGGGACGCAGTGCTCCCAGGTCCGCTGACAGGAGCCGCCCATCACGATCAGATCGCCGTGCCCCAAAGCGTGCCGCACGGCCGCGCCGCCGCGCAGCGGACGCAGCAGCAGATCGCGGGGCGTGCCGACGGAGAGGATCGCCACCATCGTGTCGACGCGGGCGCCCCGCCCGATCCGGTCACCGTGCCAGGCGACACTGTCCCGGCCGTCCCGGTAGTAGCACAGCCCGGACGTGGTGAAGGGCTCTCCCAACTCCCGCGCGTAGTACGCCGAGAGCGCGTCCCGCGCCTCCGCCAGCACCGGATGCGGCAGCGCGTCGTCCGCGCCGTAGTAGGCCAGCAGCCGGGGTACGGCCACGACCTGGTCGTACATCTGACGGCGCTCGGCGCGCCACGGCACCCCGGCGGCCAGTTCCTCGAACAGGGCGTCGGCGCCGGTCAGCCACCCGGGCAGCACGTCGATCCAGGCGCCGAGACCCAGCGTGGTGCGACGGATCCCGTGGAGGGGGCCGAGGCGGAGTCGGTCGGCCTGGTCGAAGAGCGAGCCCTGGAGGTGGTGGTGCGCGGTCATGGGGCCAGCGTACTCCTTATTCGAATATCTGTTCCCATTCGCGTTCGGCTTCGTGTTCGACTCTTTCGATACATCGGTGTATCGGATACATTCGCGTATCGAACATCGGGACGCGGAGGTCCGGGCATGGTGGCGGAGGCGACGGCCAAGCGGGTGACCAGGCGCCGGGTGCGCACGCGGGCCAATCTGCTGGACGCCGCGTTCGCCGTGTTCGCCGCGAAGGGCTTTGGGCGGGTCTCCATCGAGGAGGTCTGCGAGGCCGCCGGCTACAGCAGGGGCGCCTTCTACTCGAACTTCGACAGCCTGGACGGCCTGTTCTTCGCGCTCTACCAGGAACGCGCCGACCTGATCGCCGAGCAGGTGGCCGGTGCGCTCGCCCTCGACGGCCCCGACCTCGACGTGCCCGCCGCCGTCGACCGCGTCACCGACGTGCTGCTCCTCGACCTGGACTGGCTCCTGGTCAAGACCGACTTCCTGGTGCACGCGGCCCGGGACCCCGCCGTGGCGGGGACCCTGCTGGGACACCGGGCCCGACTGCGCGGCGCGATCGCGCACCGGCTCGCCCGCGCCCGGGGCCTCGCCGAACTCCCCGCCGTGCTCGGCGACTTGGACGCGGCCGCGTACGCCGTGGTCGCCGCGTACGACGGCGTCACCACCCAACTCCTGCTGGACAAGGACGTGGAGCACGCCCGCGTCTGGCTCAAGCAACTGCTCACCGCGCTGCTGACCGACGGCAGCCGCGCCCCCGAATGAGAAAGGCAACGGTCGCCATGGATGCGGACGTCATCGTCGTCGGAGCCGGTCTGGCCGGTCTGGTCGCGGCCCATGAACTCACCAGCCAGGGACGCCGGGTCGCGCTCGTCGACCAGGAGAACGCCGCCAACCTCGGCGGGCAGGCGTTCTGGTCCTTCGGCGGGCTGTTCCTCGTGGACTCCCCGGAACAGCGCCGCCTCGGCATCAAGGACTCCTTCGACCTCGCCTGGAGCGACTGGCAGGGCAGCGCCGGCTTCGACCGCGTCGACGACGAGGACTCCTGGGCGGTGCGCTGGGCGCGCGCCTACGTCGAGTTCGCGGCCGGCGAGAAGCGGACCTGGCTCGACGGCCACGGCATCAAGCTGCTGCCCACCGTCGGCTGGGCGGAACGCGGCGACCTGCGCGCCCACGGACACGGCAACTCCGTCCCGCGCTTCCACGTCACCTGGGGCACCGGCACCGGAGTGGTCGAACCCTTCGTGAACTACGCGAAGCAGGCCGCCCGCGACGGGCTCCTCACCTTCTACTACCGCCACCAGGTGGACGAGTTGGTCGTCGCGGAGGGCGAGGCGCGTGGGGTACGCGGCACCGTGCTCGCCGAGGACGACTCGCCGCGCGGAGTCTCCTCCAGCCGCGAGGCCATCGGCGAGTTCGAACTCACCGCCCAGGCCATCGTCGTCACCAGCGGCGGCATCGGCGCCAACCACGACATCGTCCGCCGCTACTGGCCCGAGCGCCTCGGCACCCCGCCCGCCGAGATGATCACCGGCGTCCCCGCCTACGTCGACGGCCGGATGCTCGACATCAGCGCCGAGGCGGGCGTACGGCTCGTCAACCGCGACCGCATGTGGCACTACACCGAGGGCTTGCAGAACTGGAACCCGGTCTGGCCCGGCCACGGCATCCGCATCCTGCCCGGCCCGTCCTCCCTGTGGTTCGACGCCCTCGGCCGCCGCCTGCCCGACCCGTGCCTGCCGGGCTACGACACCCTCAACACCCTCAAGTACCTGCGTACGACAGCGGACTTGGCGGACCACGACCACTCCTGGTTCATCCTCACCCAGAAGATCATCGAGAAGGAGTTCGCGCTCTCGGGCTCCGAGCAGAACCCCGACATCACCGCCAAGGACAAGAAGGCGGTCCTGCGTGACCGGCTGCTGGGCAAGGGCGCGCCCGGCCCGGTGGACGCCTTCCTGCGCAAGGGCGCGGACTTCGTGACCGCCGGAAACCTTGAGCAACTGGTCGAGAAAATGAACCAGTTGACCGACAAACCGCTCCTCGACGCGGCCGTGGTGCGCCGCCAGATCGAAGCCCGCGACCTCCAGATGGCCAACCCGTACAGCAAGGACTCCCAGATCCAGGGCATCCGCAACGCCCGCCGCTACATCGGCGACCGCCTCGGCCGCGTCGCCACCCCGCACCGTATCCTCGACCCGGCCGCCGGCCCTCTCATCGGCGTCAAGCTGCATGTCCTGACCCGCAAGACCCTCGGCGGCATCCAGACGGACCTGGACTCACGCGCGCTGGCCGCCGACGGAAAGCCGATCGGCGGACTGTACGCGGCGGGCGAGGTGGCCGGCTTCGGCGGCGGTGGCGTGCACGGCTACAACGCCCTCGAAGGCACCTTCCTCGGCGGCTGCCTCTTCTCCGGGCGCGCGGCGGGCCGCGCGGCGGCCAAGCAGACGGCCTGACCGGACGCCACGGCCCGTCTCCTCAGCCGATCAACTGTCGAGGAGACGGGCCAGCACCGCCGCGTGACTCTCCTGCGGCGACTTCACCGCCGTCAACAGGGTCACCGGGCCCATACGGACCAAGTTCCGCAAGGTGTGCAGGAGTTGAGCCGCCTCCGGCTCGGCGAGCTCCGCCTCGTAGCGACCGGTGAACTTCTCGTAGGACCCCTCGGCCGCGTGGTACCAGCGGCGCAGTTCGTTCGACGGGGTGAGGGCCTTGGGCCACTCGTCGACGCGGGCCGCGTCCTTGGACAGGCCGCGCGGCCACAGCCGGTCGACCAGGACGCGGACACCGTCCTCCGGCTCGGGCGGATCGTAGACACGGCGCACGCGGACGGTCACGGGCGGGCTCCCTCGGGTGGCGGTGGTGCCCGCGAGCCTACGTCCGGGGACATACCCGGGGCGGGGGCGACGCGGCGTAACTTGACCCGCACATGAGGGATTCCGAGGGAGCTGTCGGCCTAGTCCCTGAGACGAATGATCACCCCCCTCACTCTGTAGGAGCGCATGTGACGCACCTCCGGCAGCCGTCCACAAGACGCACCGCCGTCCTTCGCCGCAGCGCCGTCGTGGCCACCGTCCCCGTCGCGGCCCTGCTCGCCGCCGCGGCACCGGCCGGAGCCACCACGATCGGCTCGTCCGGCGTGGGCGACCCGTACTTCCCGCTCTCCGGCAACGGCGGCTACCACGTCGCCCACTACGGCCTGACACTCAGCTACGACCCGGCGAGCCGCCATCTCGACGGCAAGGCGGTCCTCACCGCCCGCGCCACCGAGAAGCTCACCCGCTTCGACCTCGACTTCAAGGGCCTGACGATCACGGGTCTGACGGTCGACCACGTCAAGGCCCGCTTCCGCCGCGACGGACAGGAACTCGTCGTCACCCCGCGCAAGGCACTGCGCAAGGGGCAGGAGTTCCAGATCGCCGTCACCTACAACGGCGTCCCCAAGCAGGTCACCGACCCGGACGGCTCGGCGGACGGCTGGATCGCCACCGACGACGGCGCCTTCGTGGCGGGCGAACCGCAGGGCGCGATGACCTGGTTCCCGGCGAACAGCCACCCCAAGGACAAGTCGTCGTACGACTTCACCATCACCGTCCCGCAGGGGCGCACCGCGGTCGCCAACGGCGTTCTCCAGAGCCGGAAGACGGCTCACGGGAAGACCACGTTCCGCTGGCACGCGCCCGAGCCGATGGCCGCCTACCTCGCCACCGCGACGGTCGGGAAGTTCAAGGTCGAGCAGTACACCACCCGGGACGGGGTCAAGGTGTACAACGCCGTCGACCCCCGCGAGGCCACCGCCGCCGCGCCCGTGCTGAAGAAGCTGCCCTCCGTCCTGGAGTGGGAGAGCAAGCTGTTCGGCCCCTACCCGTTCCGCTCGGCCGGGTCGATCGTCGACCACGCCCCGGACGTCGGCTACGCCCTGGAGACGCAGGGGCGGCCCGTCTACGACTCGGCGCCGGACCTCAGCACCCTCGTGCACGAGAACGCCCACCAGTGGTTCGGGGACTCCGTCTCGCTGACCTCCTGGAAGGACATCTGGCTCAACGAGGGCTTCGCCACCTACGCGGAGTGGCTCTACAGCGAGCAGCACGGCGGCAAGACCGCCCAGCAGACCTTCGACGCGCTGTACGCCCGCAAGGCGACCGACGGCCTGTGGGCGTTCCCGCCCGGCGACCCGGGTAGCGGCGCCAACATCTTCGACACCCCCGTGTACGCCCGCGGGGCCATGACACTGCACGAACTGCGCCTGGCCGTCGGCGACAAGACCTTCCTCGCGATCCTGCGCGCGTGGGCGAGCGGACACCGCTACGGGCACGGCACGACCGCACAGTTCATCAGCCTTGCGGAACAGAAGTCGGGGAAGAAGCTGGACGTTCTGTTCCACACCTGGCTCTACACGAAAGGCAAGCCGGCCCAGCCGTAGGAGCTGACGAGTTCCTCACATGTGTCGGTCATCGTCGACTCATGATCACTCGTATGTCCCCGGTCGCACTCGTCGCCGTGTCCCTGCTTCTCACGGGATGCGGCGGCGGTGCGGTGGCGGCGACGGACCGCCCGTCCGCCATCCCCGCGCCCGCCTCCACACCCCCGGCCTCGCCCTCCTCGGCGATATCCGCCGAGGCCGCACCCCGCCAACTCCCGGGCGTGGGGCCCAAGATGCTCGCCCGGATACCCGTCGGCACCGAGCAGCTAGTGCTGGTGACCGGCCGCGGCGCGAACTCCTCCGTCTCCGCCCTCGCCCTCTACGAGCGCACCGACGACGGCTGGCAGCGGACCGTGAGCTGGGCCGCGCACAACGCGCTCAGGGGCTGGTCGAACCACCACATGGCCGGTGACCTGCGCTCACCGATCGGTGTCTACTCGCTCACGGACGCGGGCGGACTGCTCAAGGACCCCGGCACCAAGCTGTCGTACGACCAGGGATCGGGCTTCGTCTCGCCCGGCACCGGCTTCGAGGGCGAGCCGCTCGCCGGGTCCTTCGACTACGTGATCGCCATCAACTACAACCGGCAGCCCGGCACTTCACCCCTCGACTGGACCCGCCCCCTCGGCGCCTCGCGCGGCGGCGGCATCTGGATCCACGTCGACCACGGCGGCCCCACCCACGGCTGCGTCAGCATCGCCGAGGACCACATGAAGGAACTGCTGCGTACCCTGGACCCGGCCCGGCACCCCGTCGTCGTCATGGGCGACGCCGCGTCCCTCTCGCACTGACCGCCTAGGATCCGCCCAATGTGCGCACATGTGCTGGTCGCCGAGGACGACGAGATGCAGGCCGAGCTGATACGACGCTCCCTGCTGACCGAAGGCCACACCGCGACCGTGGTCCACGACGGGGCCGCCGCCATCACCGCGGCCCGGGAACTGCGACCCGACCTCGTGGTGCTCGACCTCATGCTGCCCGTGATCGACGGCTTCGGGGTGTGCCGGGTCCTGCGCGGCGAGGACGACATCCCCGTCCTGATGCTGACCGCCCGCTCCACCGAGGACGACGTCCTGCTCGGCCTGGAACTCGGCGCCGACGACTACATGACCAAGCCCTACAGCCCGCGCGAACTGATGGCCCGCATCCGCACCGTCCTGCGGCGCAGCGGCCGTACCGTCGAGGGCAGACAGGAGGACACCGTCGTACGGGCGGCGGGTCTCTCCGTCGATCCCGCGCGGCACGAGGTGCGCTGCGACGGGACACCGGTGGACTGCACACCGGCCGAGTTCGAGATCCTGCTCGCGATGACCGCCGAGCCCGAACGGGTCTTCTCCCGACGGCAGTTGCTCCAGTACACCAGGGGCCTGGACCGGGCGTCCACGGAACGGGCCGTCGATGTCCACATCATGAACCTGCGCCGGAAGATAGAGGCCGACCCACGCAAACCGGCCCGGCTGCTGACCGTGTTCGGTGTCGGCTACAAGCTGCGCGGCGGTCGCGCGTGAGGCCCCGGATACCGCTGCGCAAGCGGCTGTTGGTCCGGCTGCTCGTCGCCACCGTGCTGATCGCGCTCTGCTCGGTCGGGGCGACCGCCTGGATCGCGGTGGAGACCACCACCCGGGCCATCCAGGAGGAACAGGGCCAGGACCTCGCCGACGACATGCGCATCCTCGCGCAGCTCAGCGGATACGCGGCGACCCACCCCGAGTGGAAGGGCGTACGGCCCACGCTCGTTGCCCTGTCGAGGAAGATGGGCCGCCGCATCGCCCTCACCACCGCCGACCGCACCCTCATCGCCGACTCCGCGCCGCACGGCACCTCACTGCCACCCCGTCCCGCCGCGAACATCGACCCCCTGCACACCGACACGTACACGCAACCGGGCGCACAGCTCAGCGGTCTCGACCCCCGGGTCGTCGGACCGTACCGGTTGACCGAGAAGGAGCAGGCCCGGCTGGAGGGGCTGGCCAAGGAGCGGCAGGAGTGTTTCGCTCAGGCCGGGATCGAGACGACCATCACGATGACGCCGAGCGGCCGTCCCGTCCTCACCGACGCGGACGGCAAGGACGCCAACGACAATGTGCCCACGCCGTGCGCCGACGGGAAACTCAACACCCCGACCGCCACCGAGAACAAGGCGCTCAAGAACCTGGTCATCCGCGCCCGGCCCTGCCTCCAGCAGGCGGGCCTGAGCATCGCGGTCCCGTACTTCGGCGTCGACGTCACCGACAAGAGCCTCGGCTCCCGCTACACCGCGCGCGCCTACACCAAGGTGGGCGACGCGGCCGACACGCGAAAAGCGCAGGCCTGCACCGACAGCGTCCGCCGCGCCCAACTCGACCCCTACGTCGCCCCGGTGGCCGAACTGTTCCTCGGCCGCGGCGACACCACCGCGCCCCGCTTCGACGTCTCCCCGGCGAACAAGGCCAAGGTCGTCGGCGCGGCGGCGGCCGTGCTGGCACTCACCGTCCTGGTGACGGCCGTGGTCGCCACCCGCCTGGTACGACCCCTGCGCGTGCTGACCGAGGCGGCCCAGCAGCCGCCGGAACTGCACGTCCGGGTGCCGGTGAGGACCCGGGACGAGACCGGCATCCTGGCCGAGGCCTTCAACGACCTCGCCGATCGCCGTGAACGCATGGAGGCCCAGCGCAAGGCCATGGTCAGCGACATCGCCCATGAACTGCGCAGCCCGCTCACCAACATCCGGGGCTGGCTGGAGGTCACCCGGGACGGCTTCGTCGAACCCGACCCGGCGCTCCTCGGCTCGCTGCACGAGGAGGCGATGGTCCTCCAGCGCGTCATCGACGACCTCCAGGACCTCGCGGCGGCCGACGCCGGGACCCTGCGGCTGCACCGCGAACCCGTGCGCGTCGAGGACCTCTTCGACCAGGTCGCCGCCGCGTACCGGGTCACCGCCGACACGGCCGGGGTCGGCCTGCTCACCAAGGCGGACCGCGCCCTCTGGCTGGACGCGGACCCGGTCCGCATGCGCCAGGTGCTCGGCAACCTCGTGTCCAACGCCCTGCGCCACACACCGGTCGACGGCACGGTCACCCTCACCGCGCGGCGCGAGGGCGACCGGGCCGTCCTGACCGTCACCGACACCGGTACCGGCATCGCGCCCGAGGACCTCCCGCACGTCTTCGAACGGTTCTGGCGCGCCGACCAGTCCCGCAGCCGCCGCACCGGGGGCAGCGGCCTCGGCCTGTCCATCGTCCGCGACCTGGCCGCCGCCCACGACGGCACGGTCGAGGCGACGAGCGAACCCGGCACGGGCTCCGTCTTCACCCTGAGGCTTCCCGACTCGCCCTCGCCGGAGGGAAGTTGAGCCGGATCACTGCTCCCGTAGACCCCACGGCGAGCCGTACGCCGTCAGCAGGTCCAGGAACGGGCCGGCCGGGAACGCCTCCGGGCCCAGCACACCCGAGCCGGTCCACGCGCCCGTTGCCAGCAACTCCAGCGCGATCACCGGGTTGATCGCGGTCTGCCACACCACGGCCTGGGAGCCGTACTCCGCCATCGACCACTGGTTGTCGACCACGTGGTAGAGGTACACCTCGCGCGGCGCCCCGTCCTTCGTGCCGCGCACCCACGTGCCCGCACAGGTCTTGCCGTGCATCCGGTCGCCCAGCGTCGCCGGATCGGGCAGACAGGCGGCGACAACATCCCTCGGTGATACGGTAGTTGACCCCGACGCGCTCGGCACGGTGACCGGCTCGGTGCGGTCGAGACCCAGCAGATGGAGGGTCTTCAGGGTCTCGATGAACTCGTTGCCCAGCCCGTACTTGAAGGTGACCCGCTTCGCGTCGACCCAGCGCGGGACCAGCAGCACCTCCTCGTGCTCCACGTTCACGCACTCGACCGGGCCGATGCCCTCGGGGAAGTCGAACACCTCGGGCTCGCTGAACGGTTCCGTGGTGAACCAGCCGCGGTCGGCCTCGTAGACGACCGGCGGGTTCAGGCACTCCTCGATCGTCGTCCAGATGGAGAAGGAGGGCGCGAAGTCGTAGCCGTCGACGGTGAGGTTCGCGCCGTCGCGGATGCCGATCTCCTCGATCTCGTCGAAGAGTTCATCGGCGGCGTACCGCGCGAACACGTCCGAGAGACCGGGCTCCACACCCATCCCGACGAGCGCGAGCGCGCCCGCCTTCTCCCACTCGGCCGCGTCCTCGAACTGCGCGTCCCCGAGCTTGACCCCGCACTCCTCGTACGGCCGGTCCGGATGCGGCCGCGACAACGACATCGCCATGTCGAGGTAGTTCGCCCCGGCGGCCCGCGCCGCCCGGAACAGGGGGAGGACGAAGCGCGGATCGGTCGCGTTGACCAGCACATCGCACTCGTGCGCGCGCAGCGCCGCCACGACGGCCTCCTCGTCGTTCGCGTCCAGCCGCTCGGCGCGGAACCGGGCACCCGCCTCCCCGAGCGCGGCGACCGCGGCCTCCGCCCGGGACAGGTCGTAGTCGGCGACCACCATCGCGTCGAAGAACGGACGCCGGGCCGCGATCCGGGTGATCGCACCACCCACACCACCGGCTCCCACGAGCAGTACACGCATGGCAAGGACTCCTTAGCTGCCGATATCTCACCATCGATCCAACGCCGGTCGTCCGGATAAGGTCAATGGCGTTGGCATAAGGACGGACGAGGAGGCCGCGATGCCGAAACCGGTGGTGTCCGAGGAGAAACGGCGACGGCGCCGTCCCACCAAGAGCGGCACCGTCCTGTCCGAGCGGCTGATCGTCGACACGGCCCTGCGCATGCTCCGCGAACACGGCAGCGCGGGCCTGACCGCCCGCCGCCTCGGCCTCGCCCTGGACGCCGACCCCAGCACCCTCTACCGCTACTTCCGGGGCATGGACGAACTGACCCTGGCCATCGGCGACGCCCTCGTCGGACAGGCGCTGCGGGGCTGGGAGCCGACGGGGGAGTGGCGGTCGGACCTGCGCGCGATCGGCCTGCGCATCCACGCCGCGTACGTCGCCCACCCGCAGGCCGCCCAGCTCACGGCGAGCCGCGTCACCGGCCGGGCCAACGAACTCGCCGCCGACGAGGCCGTGTTGGACGTCCTGCGCACGACCGGCCTCCCGCTGCCGGACACCGTGCGGATCTACCACGCGTTCATCGACCAGACCCTGGCCTTCGCCGCCCTCGACGCGGCGTCCCTGGCCCTGCCGAGCGCGGCGCTCCGCGCGGACGAGGACATGTGGCGCTCGACCTACGCCCGCCTGCCCCGCAGCACACACCCGCGCATCGCCGAGGCGGCCCCGCTGCTGGCGACCCGCATGGTCGAGAGCGCGTATCCGACGGCGTTGGAGATGCTGTTGGACAGCGCCGCCCTCCACCTGGCTAGGACCGCAGCATCGCAGCCGCTGTCTCCGTGACCGCCGCCGCCACGGCCGCCAACGCCGGTGAATCAAGCTTCCACTGCTGCCAGTACAGCGGTACGTCGACCGCCCGCGAGGGCGCGAGGTTCACCAACTCGCCCGCCCGCAGCAGCGATTGGGCCTGCATCTCCGGGACCATGCCCCACCCCAGCCCCGCGGCGACGGACTCGACGAAACCCTCCGACGTCGGCACGAGATGCCGTACCGCACTCGCCGCTCCCTGCCCGCGCCGCAGCCGCCGTACGAAGGTGTCCTGGAAGTCGTCCAGCCGGTCGAAGGTCACCACCGGTGCCTCGGGAAGCGCGTCCCGCAAGGGACCGGCGAGCCATGTGTCCCTGAACTCCGGGCTCGCGACCGGGAGATAGCGCATCCGCCCCAGCGCCCGCACCGAACAGCCGGGCACCGCGTCCGGCGACGAGGTCACCGCCGCCATGACCAGCCCCTCGCGCAGCAGGGCCGCCGTGTGGTCCTCGTCCTCGCGGCGGAGTTCGAAGGAGACCGGCACATCGCGTGGGACGCGGGTGAGCGCGCCCAGGAACCAGGTCGCCAGCGAGTCCGCGTTGACCGCGATCGACACCCGGGTCGGTTCGCCGGCCCCGCTCATTCCGAGTTCGGCGCGCGCGTCCCGTTCCAGGCGGGCCAGTTGGCGGGCGAACCGTACGACCACCTCACCGGATTCGGTGGTCCGGACCGGCTTGGTGCGCAGCAGCAGGACCCGGCCCGTGCGCTGCTCCAGGGCCTTCACCCGCTGGCTCACCGCCGAGGGCGTCACACGCAGGGCGGTGGCCGCCGCGTCGAACGTGCCCTCGTCGACCACCGCGAGCAGCGTCCGCACCTGATCGAGGGGCAACTCCGAAACCATCACGAGCGCTAATGTTACGTAAGAATCTTTAGCTGTACTCCTGATGCCGGTCTCTCTAGCGTCGAGGCGTGACCCACGCCCTCTCCGCGGCGGCCGCCGGCTTCGGCACCGGCCTCTCGCTCATCGTCGCCATCGGCGCCCAGAACGCCTTCGTCCTGCGCCAGGGCATCCGCCGCGAGGCGGTCCTCGCCGTGGTCGGCATCTGCGCCCTGTCCGACGCACTCCTCATCGCGCTCGGCGTCGGCGGTGTCGGCGCGGTCGTGGTCGCCTGGCCGGGCGCGCTCAGGGCGGTCGGCCTGATCGGCGGCGCCTTCCTGCTCGTCTACGGCGTCCTCGCCGCCCGCCGCGTCTTCCGGCCCGCCGCTCTGCACGCCGAGGGCGAGGCGACCGGCTCGCGCCGCCGGGCCGTCCTCACCTGTCTGGCGATGACCTGGCTCAACCCGCACGTCTACCTCGACACCGTGTTCCTGCTCGGCTCTATCGCCGCCGACCGCGGCCCGCTGCGCTGGACCTTCGGACTCGGCGCGGTGTGCGCCAGCGTGTGCTGGTTCACCGCGCTCGGCTTCGGGGCCCGGCTGCTCAGCCGGTTCCTCGCCAAGCCCTCGGCCTGGCGGGTGCTCGACAGTCTGGTCGCGGCCACGATGATCGGCCTCGGCGCAACTCTCGTCGCCGGAACGTGAGATCGCGGAATGCGCGGGCACAGCCGGTGCTGCGATAGTGAACCCCGGTCGATTAGATGTAGCGAGCAACCAGGAAGCCAGTGGACACCAGCGAGAGCACCGACAGCGGCACCGAACCCGAGGCGGGGACGGAGCAGGACGCAGTACCGGCCACCGGCCCCCGGCGCGGCTGGCGCCGCTGGGCGATGGACACCCGCCCGCTGCGCATCCCCGCCTACCGCCGCCTGTGGTCCTCGACCATCGTCACGGCCGTCGGCAGCCAGCTCACCGCCGTCGCCGTACCCAAGCAGATCTACGACATCACCGGCTCCTCCGCCTGGGTCGGCGCCGCCAGCATGGCGGGTCTGCTGCCGCTCATCGTGTTCGCGCTGTGGGGCGGGGCGATCGCCGACAGCATGGACCGCCGCAAGCTGCTCCTGATCACCAACGGCGGTATCGCCGTCACCTCGGTGCTGTTCTGGCTGCAAGCCGTCACCGGCCTCGAATCGGTGGCCGTGCTGATGCTGCTGCTCGCGATGCAGCAGGCCTTCTGGGGCCTCAACGCGCCCGCCCGCAACGCCTCCATCGCCCGCCTGGTCCCCGCCGAGCAGCTGGCCGCCGCCAACGCCCTCGGTTCGACCGTGATGCAGACCGGCCAGGTCGTCGGACCGCTCCTCGCGGGCGCCCTCATCCCGGTCATCGGCCTGCCCGAGCTGTACCTCATCGACGCGCTGGCCCTGTGCGTCACGCTCTGGGCGGTCGTCCAGCTGCCCTCGCTGCCGCCCCTGGAGTCCGCGACCCCGCGCCGCGCGGGCTGGCGCGAGGTGGCCGCCGGGTTCCGCTACATCTCGCTGCACAAGGTGCTGCTGCTGTCCTTCCTCGCCGACATCATCGCGATGGTCTTCGGGATGCCCCGCGCGCTGTTTCCGCAGCTCGCGGCCCAGACCTACGCGCCCTACGGCGAGGGCCTCGCGCTCGGCATGCTGTTCGCGGCGATCCCGATCGGGGCGGTGGTCGGCGGGCTGTTCTCGGGCACGTTCTCGCGGGCGCGACGGCACGGCTGGATGGTGATCGGCGCGGTCGTCGCCTGGGGCGTCGCCATCACCGGGTTCGGGCTGAGCAGCAATCTGTGGATCGGCGTGGTGTTCCTGGCCGCCGCCGGGGTCGCCGACATGGTCTCCATGGTGTTCCGCGGGGCGATCCTGCTGTCCGCCGCCACCGACGAGATGCGCGGCCGTATGCAGGGCGTCTTCACCGTCGTCGTCGCGGGCGGCCCCCGCCTCGCCGACGTCCTGCACGGCACGGCGGGCTCGGCCTTCGGCACCCGTACGGCGGTCGCGGGCGGCGGCATCCTGGTCGTGGTCATCATGCTGACCCTCGCCTTCACGGTCCCGGCGCTGCGCCGCTACCGCATCTGAGGCCGCGCTCAGGCATGCCCGTGGAGCGTGTAGTGCTCCATCAGCTTGCCCCGGGTCAGCTCCAGCCGGTGCGCCAGGATCTCCGCGACGATCCGGACCAGGGAGAGCCCGAGCAGCGGATCCTCCACGCACAGGGCGAGCACGGCCGCCGCGTCGAACTCGTAGGCCCGCACGGCACTGAACGCCTCCGCGCCGAAATCCCACTGGTAGGGCGGGAACAGCCAGGACCAGCCGAGCAGGTCGCCCGCCCCGAGACTGCCCACGGTCACCCGCTGCTGGGGTGTCACCCGCTGGTCGAGCGAGACCGCGCCGGAGCGGATCACCCAGAAACGGTCGGCCGTACCGCCCGCCTCGAAGATCCTGGAGTCCTCGGCGAACGACACCTCCCGCGCGAGTTCCATCAGCCGTTCGCGCTGGGTCTGGGGCAGGGCGGTCAGCAGTTTTATCGCTTTGGTCATGGCTCGGGGCTCCTCGCCGGCAGCGGTTCCGGAATTCTCCCTACGCCCATTTCAGCCGCTGTCGACGTCCCGGGCACCTCGGGGGACGGAATCGGGGCATGAAAAAGCCCTGGCTGGACGGGGGAGACCAGCCAGGGCCGTTAAGCGGTGGCGGCGGAGGACGGTACGGTCGACTCCGTGACCACGTATGAATGAACCGTAAACCATCGGCGGGTATTTCGTACCCAGCTGAACCGGTCGCGTGACCGGTTTCACTTCGCGGCATGCCGGCCGGGCGCCACGATCTCGTCCAGCACCCGCAGGACGGCCTCGTAGGCCACCTCCCGTACGGGGTCCCCCTGTTCCGACCACGCGTGCGCCTCCTGGGCGGCGAAGGCCCGGGCCCGTTGGATGCGCCGCAACAATTCACCCGAGTCCACGACATCAGTCATGCCGAACGTCTACCCCCGACGGGCGGAGTTCACTTCGCGGGCGCCGGAATCGGCACACCGAGCGGGCGCGCCAGACCGACCACGGCCTCGTCCAGGCGCTGTAGATGCCGCAGCACGCGGTCGGTGACCCGGCCGTAGCGCGGGGTCCCGGGCGTACCGGGCCGCAGCAGGGACGCGATGCTCGGCCCGGTCTCGATCACGCCGACGGCGTCCCCGTCGGCGACATGCGCGCCGATGACCCCGATGTTGTGCACGATCCGGTGCCCCGCCTCCCGCAGCCGGGGATCGGCCGCGATCGACGGATGCGTCGGCAGCAGCTCGGCGGTCGCCGCCAGATAGCGCGCGTGATAGGCACAGGTCTCAAGCAGTGCGACCACGAACCGTGCGGTGTCCCGGCGCGCCCGCAACGGCGTGATCGGATGCGTGAGTGGCTGCGTCGAGGCGCTCAGGTCGGCCAACGCCTGGTCCAAGTCCCTTGCCTTGTCGAGGAGTTCGGCCGGGACTCCACCGCTGAGCTGGTCGACGGAGGCCTCGGTGACCTCCGTGAGCCGAGCCAGCACGGTCCCGAGCAGTTCGTTCGTACGGCGGTCCGTGTGCACCGGCAGCACCAGCGCCGCCGCGACCACCCCGCAGGCCGCGCCGAGCGCCGTCTCCTCGATGCGCAGCACCAGCACCGACGCGCTGTAGGTGTGCAGCAGCGTGTAGAGCAGGCCCAGCATCGCGGTGACGAAGAACGACATCAGGGTGTACGACAGTGGAGCCGTGTAAAACATGGCGAAAATGAACAGAAGCACCAGCGCGAACGCCGTCCACGTGTGATGCCCGACCAGACCCGCCAGTCCGATTCCGGCGACCACACCCAGGACCGTACCGAGCAGCCGACGGTAGCCCTTGACGAGGATCTCGCCCGTGGACGAGGTGTTGAGGAACACGATCCAGCAGGTCAGCACCGCCCAGTACCAGCGCTGACTGGACAGGAACTCGCCGCCGATGATCGCCAGCGACGACCCCACCGCCACCTGCACGGCGGCGCGCGTCGTCGGTCGCCGCAACCCCGTGCGCTCCGCGTCCTCCGCCTCCTCGTTGCTCGCGATGGCGACGTCCTCCGCGTCCAGCTCCTCGCGCGAGCGGGTCGTCGCCGGAGTGTCCTCGGACTCGTCCTGCGGCCCGTCCACGGCGATCCGCAGCCCCAGCACCGCACGCGCGGCCTCGCCGATGCCCCGGAACACGTCCTGCACGGCGTCCGAGGCGGGCGGCAGGTTCTCCTCCTCGCGATAGCCCAGCAGCCGGTTGCGCACCTGGGCCAGGCCGGTGCCCGAGTCCGCGCCCACGGGCCGCAGGACCAGCAGGCGCAGCGCCTCCAGCTCGTGGCGCAGCGTGTCCGTCGTCCGGTCCCGTACCTCCAGCCGGTCGGTCAGCGGGACGGGCGCGCCCGGCAGATGCAGGGTCAGGGTGTGGCCCCGCTCGGCGCTGCGCGCGGTGAGCAGCAGAAGCCCGAGCCGCTCGGCGGCGATCTCGGCGTCGGCGATACGGCGCTGCACCAGCCGCGCCACCGCCTCGTCGGAGGTCCCGTCCTCCAGCCGCCCCTGGATCAGCAGCGCCGTCTCGTGCAGCCGCGCGGTCCCCTCCCGTACGTCGTCGAGGGCCTTCTCCATGTCGTCGGGACCGGCGTCGAGCAACGCGAGCTGCGCGGTGACCAGTTGGGCGAACCGCGCCCGGAAAGCCCGCCGCAGCCGGTCCAGCGTCCCCGTGGGCGTCTCCGGTACCAGCGCGAACCGCACCAGCGCGCTGCACACGAAGGCCACGCCGATCACGCCGTACAGCCGGGGCAGTGCGGAGAGCGTCACCCCGACGAACAGGGACAGGAAGTAGATCTGGAAGCCGATCAGGCCGAGCGCGGTGCCGCGGTCGCCGAAGCGGCGGCTGTAGACCGCGCCGAAGATCAGCAGGACGAAGAAGACGTCACCGGCGACCACCCGCGAGTTCAGCAGCGCACTCAGCGACACCGAGGCCAGCGCCACCGGCAGACCGAGCGCGAGCGTCACCGCCTGCCCCGCGCGCCGCTTCTCGCGGATCGCGAACGTCGACACCATCGCCGACATCGCCCCGGCCACCAGATGCGGCACCGAGGCGTGCAGCAGGGAGAGCACGGCCAGCGTGAGCGCGATCGAGGCCACCGTCCGCAGCCCGGCCGTCAGCCGCAGCAGTCCGGGATCGGACGCCGCGACCCGATACCGCACCCGTGCCCACGCCGCCCGTCCCGCTGCCCTCACGCCGCCGTACTCTCCCCGGGGTTCATCTCAAGATCCGTACCACCGATGCTACGGCTCCTGGGTCCCGGCCCCCTCGACCTGGTCGCGCACCTGCTCGGGCGAGAGATACGAGTCGGTGTACTCGAAGTCCTTCAGGGTGGCCGGTTTGCGGGCCTGGAAGCCGGTGCGCACGAAGTCGTCGCCGGCCAGCGCGTTCAGCGTCCAGTTCGTCGCCACGCGGACCTTGGCGACGTTGGTGCGCAGCGCCGACCAGTGGTAGCCGCGCGCCACGAACTGGGCGGGCAGACCGCGCAGTTCGATGCCGAGCGGCTTGGACACCGCGTCCTTGCCGCCGAGGTCCACGACGAGCCCGAGGTCCTTGTGGACGTACGGCTTCAGCGGCTGGTTGCGCAGGGTCGCGATGACGTTGTCGGCGACCACCTTGCCCTGCCGCATCGCGTGCTGCGCGGTCGGCGGGCAGATCGCGCCGTCCCCGCCCTTGGCCTCGTCCGGGACCGCCCCGGAGTCGCCGAGCGCGAACACCCCGTCGTGCCCGGGGAGGTTCATGTCGGCGGTGACCGCGAGCCGCCCCCGAATCGTTTCCGCACCGAGCGTGGCGATCAGGGGACTGGCGACCACACCGGCCGTCCAGATCAGCGTCCGGGTCGGCACCACGCGCCCGTCGGTGAAGGTGACCTCCTCCGGCCCCGCCTTGGCGATCGAGACACCCAGCGAGATGTCGATACCGCGCCGGGTCAGGATCTGCTGCGCGCTCTTGCCGAGCTTGTCGCCCAGCTCGGGCATCAGCTTCGGCGCGATGTCGATGAGGTGCCACTTGATCAGCCCCGGGTCGATGCGGGGATACCGCTTGACGGCCGCATGGGTCAGCTTCTGTAGACAGGCGGCCGTCTCGGTGCCCGCGTATCCGCCGCCCACCACCACGAACTGGAGCCGCGAGGCCTTCTCCGCCGGGTCGTCGCTCGCGTCCGCGAGGTCCAGCTGCGTGATCACGTGGTCGCGGATGTACGCGGCCTCGGCGAGGGTCTTCATCCCGAAGGCGTGATCCGTCAGCCCGGGGATGTCGAAGGTGCGGGTGATGCTGCCGGGGGACAGCACGATGTAGTCGTAGGGCTCGTTGACGATCTCGTCGTTGATCGTGCGGATCACACAGACCTTGGACTTGATGTCCACGCCGATGGCACCGCCCGGGATGATCCGGGTGCGGTACTTGCTGCTGCGGCGCAGCGAGACGGCGATCGACTGCGGGGTCAGGACGCCGGAGGCGACCTGGGGCAGCAGGGGAAGATAGAGCTGGTAGGAGAACGGCGTCACCAGCGTGACGTCGGCCTCGTCGGTGTTCAGTTTCCGTTCCAGACGGCGAACGCACTCCACTCCTGCGAAGCCTGCGCCAACCACCAGGATCCTCGGTCGTGTCACGGTGTTCATCCCTTCTGCGGCTCCAGGCGGTCTGCCTCGACGTCGTCCGCCTGCCCCTGGATCGCTGCTTCGCACACCAACATCGATCCCACCGTGCCGGGAGCCGTTCCGCCAGCTGAGCGCGGCAGGCAGACGAACGCGTGGGCACCAGCATGCCCCGCCGACGCCCGGCGTACGCCCCGGGCGCGTGAACAAATGGCGTACGTGAACCGGTCTCGACCCGCTCTTGGGCGATCGCTTCGGACCGTAGAGTGCACGCCATGTCGCACACTCAGCCCGAGCCGGGGTCCGGCTTCCGCACCCAGAACATCGACCCCGGCAACGTGACGCGGCTGGTGGCCGCGCTCGACATACAGGAGACCAATCCCGGCGTACGACGCCTGCGGGCCTGGGCGCACGACGCACTCGACCCGCGTGCCGGTGAACGCGCCCTCGACATCGGGTCCGGTACCGGCTCGACCACCCGCGAACTGGCCGCCGCGGTCGGGGACGGCGGCTCCGCGCTCGGTGTCGAGCCCAACCCCGGACTGCGGACGATCGCCCAGGAACGCGCCGCCGAGGCCGACAACCCGGCCCGCTTCACGGACGGCGACGCGCTGTCCCTGCCCGTACCGGACGCCTCCGTGGACCTCGTCTGGTGCGAACGGGTGCTCCAGCACCTCGCCGAACCGGACAAGGCCGTCGCCGAGATGGCCCGCGTGCTGCGCCCCGGCGGGCGCGTGGCCCTCCTCGACACCGACTGGGCGACCACGATCCTGCACCCCGGCGACCCGGAGATCATGGCCGCGCTCACCTCGGGCGCCCTCACCGGCGCGGCCAACCCCTACGCGGGACGGCGGCTCGTCGGCCAGCTCAGCGCGGCCGGGTTCGTCGTCGACGACCGCGGCTCGCAGGCGCTGCTCCAGGACCACCGCTCGGTCGTCTGGCCGCTGATCCGCATGCTCGGCGAGTCCGCGGTCCGCCGCGGCGCCCTCACCGAGGCCCAGCGCGACCGCGCCTACGCCGACCTCACCGAGGCCGCCGAACAGGGCGCGCTGCACATGTCCGTGACGATGTTCGCGGTCGTCGCCCACCGCCCGGAGTGACCTGCGGTCGGTGGCCTGGGCCCCGTCCGGCGGGGCCCGGCTCGGGCCCACCGCCCCGAATGACCCCGTGTTCCGGTGACCTCACCGGAACACGTTGTCCGCGTCCTCCCACCCCGTGACCTGCTCGTCCACCGTCGGCAGTCGTGGGGCACGCGCGCGTGCCTGGTACATCGCGTCGATCTCGAACGCGTACTTCCGCACGATCGCGTCCCTGCGCAGCTTCATCGACGGCGTCAGCAGCCCGCCCGCGACATCGAACGGCTGCGGGAGCACCCGGAACACCCGGATCGACTCGGCGCGCCCCACCGGGCTGTTGGCGGCCGCCACGGCCCGCGTGATCTCCTCCCGCAGCGCGTTCTCCTCACGCGCCTCCCGGCCCCGTGCGTCGCTCTGCATCGCGAGACCGGCCTGCCAGTGCGCCACGAACTCCGGGTCCAGGGTCAGCAGCGCACCCACACAGGGACGGTCGTCGCCGACGACCACCGCCTGATGGATCAGGGGATGCATGCGCAGCCGGTTCTCCAGTGCGGCCGGCGCGACGCTCTTGCCGCTGCTGGTGATGATGATGTCCTTCTTGCGGCCGGTGATCGTCAGATACCCCTCGGTGTCCAGCCGCCCGATGTCACCGGTCGCCAGCCAGCCCGCGTGCATGGTCCCCCGGGTCGCCCGCTCGTCGTTGATGTAGCCCTGGAACACCGAAGGACCGTGCACCAGGATCTCGCCGTCCTCCGCGACCCGGATCTCGGTGCCGGGAAGCGCCTGCCCGACGGTGCCGATCTTCTCCCGGCCCGCCGGCTGCATGGTGATCCCGCCCGCGGTCTCCGTGAGCCCGTAGCCGTCGTGCACCATGATGCCGATGCCCGCGTAGAACAAGGACAGTTCACGGTTCAGCGGAGAGCCGCCCGACGTGCCGCCGACCACCCGGCCGCCCAGGCCCGCGCGCAGCTTGCGGTACACCGTCCGTTCGTACACGGCGTGTTGCAGCCGCAGATCGAGTCCGGGGCCCGAGCCCCGGCCGAGTCTCAGCCGCTCCTCGGCCGCCGCGAACTCCCGCGCGGTCGCCGCGGCCCGCTCGAACAGCGCGCCGCGGCCCAGCTGTTGGGCCGTCCGCAGCATGTTCTTGTAGATCTTCTCGAAGACCGACGGCACGGCGTAGAGATAGGTGGGCCGGAAGGAGCGCAGCCCCGACACCAGCGCGGCCTCGGTCATCTCCGGCTCGTGCGCCATCAGCCAGCCGCCGCGCGTGCACAGGCCCTGGATCATCAGGCCGTACACATGGGAGAAGGGCAGGAAGGCCAGCACGGTCGGCTGTTCCCCGGCGGGAGCCGCCGTGTTCGGCCAGCCCGAGAGCAGGGTGTCGCACGGGCTGGCCAGGCTGCGATGGGTCAGCGCGCAGCCCATCGGGCGGCCCGAGGTGCCCGAGGTGTAGGCGACGACCGCCGTCGAGTCCGGCATCACGATCCGGCGCAGCGAGTCCACCGTGGTCTGCGGGATGTACGTGCCCCGCTCCACGAGTTGGGGCAGCGCCCCGGAGTCCAGCTGCCAGACGTGCCGCAGCAGCGGCAGCGCGGCACACACCGTGCCGACCGTCATGATGCCCTGCTCGTCCTCCACCACCACGGCCACACAGTTGGCGTCCCGCAGGATCCACTCGACCTGCTCGCGCGAGGACGTCGGATGGACCGGCACCACCTCGGCGCCGACGGCCCACAGGGCGTGGCTGA
This sequence comes from Streptomyces sp. NPDC002276, assembly GCF_053891435.1. Taxonomy (NCBI): domain Bacteria; kingdom Bacillati; phylum Actinomycetota; class Actinomycetes; order Kitasatosporales; family Streptomycetaceae; genus Streptomyces; species Streptomyces sp. NPDC002276. Next base: position 408,793 of record NZ_JBSFCQ010000001.1, read on the forward strand.
GCACCGTCCACTCGTAACGGGTACGGGCCATGATCGCGACCCGGCTGCCCGGCGAGATCCCGGAAGCGATCAACCCCTTTGCCACGTCGACGACTTCGTCCCGCAGTTCGACCGCCGTCACTTCCTCCCACACGGGAGAGGAGGGGTCGGTCCTGCGCGCGATCAGCGGAAGGGTGGGATTGACGGCCGCAGTCTCGAAGACGCTGTCGGCGAGGCCGCCGGTCAGAGTGGTCAGGGCGGAGGTGGGGGGTGGAGCGACGGCGAAGTCGCGCATGCGCTGCTCCTGGGTTGTACGGGGCGTGACTCTGCCGATCATTGCTGTTATCGACGGTGCTCGAATGTAGCCCAGGTGTGAGCGATTGGTGAGGGGAACAGGGAAGTGGCCTTGCGGAGTTTGGTGGTTGAGTGGAGCCGACCTGACAAAGCGGGGTGTACGAGGACGTGACCACGGTGGATCTCGACGAGTTGAGAGCTCATGACTTCGGCTATCTGGACGCCGAGGGGCACACCTATCTCGACTACACGGGCGCGGGACTCGCCCCCAGCTCACTGGTCCGGGCCGCCGCCGCGCGGATCACCGGGGGCGTCTACGGCAACCCGCACTCCGAGAGCCCCGCCGCACGCGCCTCCGGCGACCTGCTGGCCGAGGCCCGCGCGGCGGTCCTGCGGCACTTCTCGGCCGACCCGGCCGAGTACACCGTGGTGTTCACCGCCAACGCGACGGCCGCGCTGCGCCTGGTCGGCGAGTCCTACCCGTTCGCACGGGGCAGCCGGCTCGTGATGCTGCTCGACAACCACAACTCGGTGAACGGCCTACGGGAGTATGCCCGCACCGCCGGCGCCAAGATCGAGTACGTCCCGGTCCACGGCCAGGACTTGGCCGTCGACGAGGACCGGCTGCACACCGCGCTCACGGCCCGCAACCGCCGACGCGGACTCCTCGCCTATCCCGCACAGAGCAACTTCACCGGCGTACGGCACTCCCTGGACTGGATCGCCACCGCGCGGGAACACGGCTACGACGTCCTGCTCGACGCCGCCGCGTTCGTCCCCGCCAACCCCCTCGACCTCTCCCGCTTCCACCCGGACTTCACCGTGGTCAGCTGGTACAAGGTGTTCGGCTATCCCACCGGCATAGGCAGCCTGATCGTCCGCCGCGAGGCCCTCGCCCGGCTGCGCAGGCCCTGGTTCTCCGGCGGCACCATCTACGCCGCGAGCGCCCAGGCGCAGTGGCACGTCCTCGCGGACGGCGAGGCCGCCTTCGAGGACGGCACCGTCAACTTCCTCTCCATACCGGACATCACGGCCGGCCTGGAGTGGATCGACGCCATCGGCATGGACCGCGTGCACGACCACGTCGCCCGGCTCACCGGCCAACTCCTCACGGGAGTCGCGAAGTTACGGCACAGCGACGGCTCCCCGATGGCCCGGGTCTACGGCCCCACCGACACCGGCCCCGCGCGCGGCGGCACCGTCGCCCTCAACCTCCTCGGCGCGGACGGCCGGGTGATCGACGAACGGGTCGTCGCCCAGGACAGCGCCGAGCGCCGCATCTCGCTGCGCTTCGGCTGCTTCTGCAACCCGGGCGCCGGAGAGGCCGCGTTCGCCCTGCCCCTGCGCCGCCTCCGCTCGGCGGCCCGCACACCGATGCGCTCACTGGAGGACTATCTCGACCTGCTGGGCCTGCCCTCCGCGGGCGCCGTACGGGTCTCGGTGGGTGTCTCCTCGCAGCCCAGGGACGTCGACACGTTTCTGGAGTTCGTCGCGGACACCTACCGCGACCGCGTACCGACGGCGGCCGGCCTCGCCGACCGGGCAGGCTGCTGAACGGCGAGGCGGTTCACCGCCCCGCACGGGCCGCCGACACCCCCTGACGGCACCTGCGCACCAGCACCGCCCAGGTCGCCACCAGGAACAGCACCGCGAACCCCGCCAGGATCAGCCGGCCGCGCCCCGCCGGATGCGCGAACGAGTCCCCGTACGACCGCAGCAGCGGCGGCCCCGCAGGTGAACTGCCGTCGCGCCACAGGCCGTTGAGACCGATCGCGCCACCGAGTGCCTCGAACGCCCAGCGGTTGGTCATCGCCCAGCTGATCCCCTGGCCGACCGGTGCCATCCGGGGCACCGGCACGAAGGCGCCCGAGAACAGCACCTGGGGGAAGCAGAGCAGCGGCAGCATCAGGGTCGCCTGGCCCGGTTCCGTGACCGCGGCCGAGGTGAGCAGCCCGAGGGCCAGCGCGGCGGCCGAGGCCAGCACACTGGTCAGGAACAGCGAACCGTACGTGTCCCAGCCCGCCGCCGGCAGTCGGTCCAGCGCGCGCAGCACCGCCAGCAACAGGGCGTCCGCCGCCGCCAGTACCGGCAGGACGGTGGTCAACTTCGAGGCCACGTACGGCCCGATCCGCACCCCCGCCAGCCACTCCCGGCGCAGCACGGCCAACTCCGGGCAGATCTGAAGCAGTCCGTACGTCAGCCCGAAGAAGAACGCCCCGAACGCGATCCAGAACATGATCATCGCCGTGGACCCCGGATCGGGCGCCGCCGGATCGAACGCACCCGCCCGGAACAGCACCGCGAACATCGCCACGATCATCACCGGCGACCCCACGAACACGGCCACCGACAGCCGGTTGTGCGCCAACAGGGCCGCCGTACGACGGGTCAGCAGCGCCCACTGGCGTACGGCACCGACGCGCGGCGGGCGGTGCGCGGTGGGCGCCGGTGTCCGGTCGGGCAGCGCTGCCGGGGCCGTCCGTTCGGCGCGCTTCCCCTCCGCGACCGCCGCGTACACGTCCTCCGCCGTCTCCGCGCCGAACGCTCCCAGCAGCGCGTCCGGCGGTCCCACGAACGCGACCGCCCCGCCCGGCGACAGGAACACGACCTGGTCGCAGCGCGGCAGATCGGCGAGGACGTGAGTCGTGAGTACCACGGTGGTGCCGGTCTCGGCCAGGCTCCGCAGGGTGGCCAACAGGGCGGCCCCGGTGACCGGATCGAGCCCGGAGGTGGGTTCGTCTAGGAAGAGGACGCGCGGCCGGGTCAGCAACTCGGCCGCGATACAGGCCCGTTTGCGCTCACCACCGCTCAGCGCCCGCACCGGGGTGTCGGCACGCTCGGACAGCCCGAGTGCGTCGAGGACCTCCGTCACCCGTGCCGGAACCGTCCCGCCCGGCATCCGCAAGCGTCCCGCGTATTCCAGCGTGCGCCGCAACGGCAGCTCACGGTGGATCACGTCCTCCTGCGGCACATACCCGAACTCCGGCCCGGGCGGCCCCGGTTGGGCACCGTCGTGCAGTACCGCCCCCGTGGTCGGGCTCTGGAGTCCCGCGAGGGTCCCCAGCAGCACCGTCTTGCCCGCACCGCTGCTGCCCGCGATCACCGTGAGCTGCCCCGCCGCGACCTCGAACGACACCTCGTCCAACACCCGCCCGGCGCCCCGCAGTTCCTGCGTGACGTCCCGCAACTCCAGGTGCAGGCCTGCTGGTTGGGTGACGTCAGGATGTAAGGGCGTCGGCATGGGAGCAGCATGTCACCCCGGTGTCAGCCACACCGTCGCCAGGGGCGGGAGGGTGAGCAGGATGTGGCCGTCCTCCGGCTTGACCGGATCGGGGTTGGTGACATCGCTGCCGCCGTAAGCGGCGGAGTCGGTGTTGAGCGTCTCGCGCCAGGCCGGGATGTCGTCCGGGACGCCGAGCCGGTAGTCGTGGCGCACGACGGGCGAGAAGTTGCTGACGGCGAGCAGCGGCGCGCCCTCGGCGTCGAACCTCAGGAACGCGAAGACGTTGTCCTCGGCCGCGTCGCCCAACACCCAGCGAAATCCGGGGGGTTGGGTGTCGAGCTGCCAGAGAGCGGGCGTATGGCGGTAGACGGCGTTGAGGTCGCGTACGAGGTTCTGGACGCCCCGGTGGTCGGGCGCCGCGTCGTAGGCCGGGTCGAGGAGCCACCAGTCGGGGCCGTGCGCTTCGGACCACTCGGAGCCCTGGGCGAACTCCTGGCCCATGAAGAGGAGTTGCTTGCCGGGATGGGCCCACATGAACCCCAGATACGCCCGGTGGTCGGCGCGCTGCTGCCACCAGTCGCCCGGCATCTTCGACACCAACGACCGCTTGCCGTGGACGACTTCGTCGTGCGAGATGGGCAGCACGTAGTTCTCGCTGTACGCGTACACCATCGAGAAGGTCATCTCGTGGTGATGGAACCTGCGGTGGACCGGCTCGTGCGCCATATAGCCGAGCGAGTCGTGCATCCAGCCCATGTTCCACTTCAGCCCGAAGCCGAGGCCGCCGGTGTCGGTGGGGCGGGTGACACCGTCCCAGGAGGTGGACTCCTCGGCGATCGTCACGACACCGGGCACCCTGCGGTACACGGTCGCGTTCATCTCCTGGAGGAAGGCGACCGCGTCCAGGTCGTCGCGCCCGCCATGGACGTTGGGGGTCCACTGGCCGGAGTCGCGCGAGTAGTCGAGGTAGAGCATCGAGGCGACCGCGTCCACGCGCAGGCCGTCGATGTGGAACTCCTGACACCAGTACACGGCGTTCGCCACCAGGAAGTTGCGCACCTCGGTCCGACCGAGGTCGAACTCGTACGTCCCCCAGTCCGGATGCTCCGCCCGCCGCGCGTCCCCGGGCTCGTACAGCGGCTCCCCGTCGAACCGGGCCAACGCCCAGTCGTCCTTGGGGAAGTGCGCCGGCACCCAGTCCATGATCACGCCGATACCGGCCTGGTGCAGCGCGTCGACAAGGAACTTGAAGTCGTCGGGAGTGCCGAGGCGAGCCGTCGGGGCGTAGAAACCGGTGACCTGGTAGCCCCATGAACCACCGAAGGGATGCTCGGTCACCGGCATGAACTCGACGTGGGTGAAGCCCAGATCGTTGACGTACGCGGGGAGTTCGACGGCCAGCTGACGGTACGTCAGGCCGGGCCGCCAGGACGCGAGATGCACCTCGTACACCGACAACGGCGCCTCGTGGACCGGAGTTTCCGTCCGCCGGGCGAGCCACTCCGCGTCGTCCCACTCGTGGTGCGAGGCCGTCACGATGGACGCCGTGGCGGGCGGAACCTCCGTACGTCGAGCCATCGGGTCCGCCTTGAGGAAGCGGTCGCCGTGCCGCGAGGTGATCTCAAACTTGTAGCGCGCGCCCTCGCCCACCCCCGGCAGGAACAGCTCCCACACACCCGACGAACCGAGCGACCGCATCGGGAAGGCCGTCCCGTCCCAGGAGCTGAAGTCCCCGGCGACACGCACCCCTTGGGCATTTGGCGCCCACACGGAGAAGCGCGTGCCGGTGACTCCCTCATGCGTCATCGGCTCCGCGCCGAGCGCCTTCCACAACTCCTCGTGGCGCCCCTCCCGGATCAGATGCAGATCGAGATCCCCGAGCGCGGGAAGGAAGCGGTACGGGTCGTCCACCTCGTGCTCGTCGCCCTCCGCGTACGACACCAGCAGCGTGTACGCCGGGATCGCGTCGAGCGGCAGCACGCCGGAGAAGAGGCCGCCCCCTTCCGAGGCGAGCGGGTTGCGCATGCCGTCGATCACGACACTCACGGCCCGGGCGTACGGCCGTAGCGCCCGGAAGGCGATCCCGCCCGCGACCGGACGCGCGCCGAGCAGCGCGTGCGGATCGTGGTGGGCGCCCGACAGCAGGCGCTCGCGGCCGGCCGGGTCCAGGGGAAGGGACACGGCGGGGCCGCCCGCCTCCGAAGGTGAAGTGTCGCGCAGGGCCACGGAGTTCAGCCTCCTCGGACGGCGAGTCGCTCGATCGCCGCCATGGGTACGGGAAGCCAGTCCGGGCGGTGCCTGGCCTCGTACAGCACTTCATAGACCGCGCGATCCGTCTCGTAGGCGCGCAGCAGAGCATGCTTGGTGCGGGGGTCCCAGCCGGCCCGGGCCGCGTAGCCCGCACAATAGGCCTCCCGGCAGCGGCGCGCCCACTCGGGGCGCCAGGGACGGCGCTGCCTGGCCGCGTAGTCGAAGGAGCGCAGCATCCCGGCGATGTCCCGCACCGGGGACTGCGCGCTGCGCCGCTCGGCCAGCGGCCTGGACGGCTCGCCCTCGAAGTCGATGACGAACCAGTCGTGGCCCGCCCGCAGCACCTGCCCGAGATGCAGATCGCCGTGGATGCGCTGGGCGGGCGGCCCGGCGTCACGGCCCACCAGCGCGCCGAACGCGGTCCGCAGCCCCGGCACGAACGGCCGCAGCGCGGCAACGGAGTGCGCGGCGGCTTCCAGGCGCTCGGTCATGGCGGCGGCCGTACGGTCGTTGTCCCCACGGGCGCCGGACGGAAAGGCCGCGGCCAGCGCCAGATGGACATCGGCCGTGGCCTGCCCCAACTCATGGGCCTCGGTGGTGAATTCGTCACCGGCGGCGAGTGCGCGCAGCGCCAGCGCCCAGCCGTCGGAGGCGTCCGGCAGGAACGGCTGGAGCACACCGAGCGTCGCGGCCCATGGCTCCGCCGTCCGGAACCACGCCACCGGCGCGGGCACCCGGGTGCAGCCCTGCGCCGCCAGCGCCCCCGGCAGTTCCAGGTCCGGGTTGACACCGGGCTGGATGCGCCGGAACACCTTCAGGATGAACCGATCGCCGTACACCAGCGAGGAGTTGGACTGCTCGGCGTCCAGCGGCCGGGGCGCGAGTCCGGCGGGCACGGACATCGACGGGTCCGCCTCGAAGCGCAGGGGACCGGCCGAACCGGGGTGCCGCAGCCGCTCCAGCAGCAGTTCCGCCGAGCGCGGATCCCGCAGGGCGTCGTACACCGCGAGCCCGGCCAACGGGCCTTCGTGCACACGGCCGATGAAGGCCCGGGCCAGTCGCGGCGAGACGTGTTCCCTTATGCCGAGCAGGAGTTGGTAGCAGTCGCCGGGTGGGGGAGTGCCGCCCGGCACGGGAACGCCCGTGTGGGAGGCGTGCACCAGCAGATGGAGGCAGCCCGGGAACAGCTCGGTCGTGGACAGCACGTGGAGGTCGGCCACCGGCCGGTCCTTGCCCGCGAACCAGCGCTGCCCGGGCAGCCATTCGCGCAGCAGCCCGACGAGCGTGGCCGGAGGCCGGTCGACGCCTGGGCTGCTCGGTCGGAGGGGTGCGGTCTTCGGCATGGTGACGCGTCCTTTCGCGGGCACATCCTCAAAGTCGTCGGCCGTTGCGGGGAGCGGCCCGGGAGAGCCGGAACCAGTAGAAGCCGTGCCCCGCGAGCGTGAGCAGATACGGCAGTTCACCGATCGCGGGGAAACGCACCCCGCCGATCAGCTCCACGGGATGCAGTCCGTCGAACTCCCGCAGATCCAGCATGGTGGGCTGCGCGAACCGCGAGAAGTTGTGCACACAGAGCACGAGATCGTCCTCGTACTCGCGCAGGAACGCGATCACCGCCGGGTTCGTCGACTGGAGTTCCGTGTACGTGCCGAGGCCGAACGCCGGGTTCTGCTTGCGGATCTCGATCATGCGGCGCGTCCAGTGCAGCAGCGAGGAGGGCGACGACATCGACGCCTCGACGTTGGTGACTTGATAGCCGTAGACGGGATCCATGATGGTCGGCAGGAAGAGGCGCCCCGGATCGCAGGAGGAGAAGCCCGCGTTGCGGTCGGGCGTCCACTGCATGGGGGTGCGGACGGCGTCGCGGTCGCCGAGCCAGATGTTGTCGCCCATGCCGATCTCGTCGCCGTAGTAGAGGATCGGCGAGCCGGGGAGGGAGAGCAGCAGGGCGGTGAACAGTTCGATCTGGTTGCGGTCGTTGTCCAGCAGAGTCGCCAGGCGCCTGCGGATTCCGATGTTGGCGCGCATGCGGGGGTCCTTGGCGTACTCGGCCCACATGTAGTCGCGTTCCTCGTCGGTGACCATTTCCAGGGTCAGCTCGTCGTGGTTGCGCAGGAAGATGCCCCACTGGCAACTCGACGGGATGGCCGGGGTCTTGGCGAGGATTTCGGAGACCGGGTAGCGGGACTCGCGGCGAACGGCCATGAAGATGCGGGGCATCACGGGAAAGTGGAACGCCATGTGGCATTCGTCGCCGCCGCTCTGGAAGTCGCCGAAGTAGTCGACGACGTCCTCGGGCCACTGGTTCGCCTCCGCCAGCAGCACGGTGTCGGGATACATCGCGTCGATCTCGCGGCGGACGCGCTTCAGGAAGTCGTGACTGGCGGGCAGGTTCTCGCAGTTGGTGCCTTCGGCCGCGTAGAGATAGGGCACGGCGTCGAGGCGGAATCCGTCGATGCCGAGGTCCAGCCAGAAGCGGAGGGCGGCCAGGATCTCTTCCTGCACGGCCGGGTTCTCGTAGTTGAGGTCCGGCTGGTGGGAGAAGAAGCGGTGCCAGAAGTACTGCTTGCGGACGGGGTCGAAGGTCCAGTTGGAGGCTTCGGTGTCGACGAAGATGATGCGGGCGTCGGGGTACTGCTTGTCGTCGTCGGCCCACATGTAGTAGTCGCCGTAGGGGCCTTCGGGGTCTTTTCTGGACTCCTGGAACCACGGGTGCTGGTCGCTGGTGTGGTTCATGACGAAGTCGATGATGACCCGCATGCCCCGCTGGTGCGCGGAGTCCACGAACTCGACGAAGTCGGCGAGGTCCCCGAACTCGGGGAGTACTGCGGTGTAGTCGGAGACGTCGTAACCGCCGTCCCTCAGCGGGGACTTGAAGAAGGGGGGCAGCCAGAGGCAGTCGATGCCGAGCCACTGGAGGTAGTCGAGTTTGGCGGTGATGCCCTTGAGGTCACCGATGCCGTCGCCGTTGCTGTCCTGGAAGGAGCGGACCAGGACCTCGTAGAAGACGGCGCGTTTGAACCACTCGGGGTCCCGGTCCTTGGCGGGAGTGTCCTCGAAGGTGTCGTGGACCGGTTCGTTGACAGTCATGAAGCTCTTGACCCTCCGCTCTGTGTGGACCGCCGGACGTGGAACACGTGCGCCGGGGCCCGGCCGGGTTCCAGACGCACATAGTTGGTCCTGCCCCACTGATAGGACTCACCCGTCAGTTCGTCGTGCACCGACATGGATTCGTGTGATTCCAGGCCGAGTTGCGGCATGTCCAACGAGACCGTGGCTTCCTGGGTGTGGTGCGGATCGAGGTTGACGACCACCAGAACCGTGTCCACACCAGTGGTCTTGCTGTACGCGATCACCGCGTCGTTGTCCGTCCGGTGGAAGCGGAGATTCCTGAGCCGGCGCAGCGACGGGTGGCGACGCCGGATCGCGTTGAGCGACGCGATGAGGGGAGCGATGCTACGGCCCTCACGCTCGGCGGACTCCCAGTCGCGGGGCCGGAGTTGGTACTTCTCGGAATCGAGATACTCCTCGCTGCCCGGCCGGAGAGCGGAGTTCTCGCAGAGTTCGTAGCCGCTGTAGACCCCCCATGTCGGGGAAAGGGTGGCGGCCAGTACGGCCCGCAGTTCGAAGGCGGGTCGGCCGCCGTGCTGGAGGAACTCGTGGAGGATGTCGGGGGTGTTCACGAAGAAGTTGGGCCGCATGTAGGCGGCGGCTTCGTCCGCCAACTCACTCAGATATTCGGTGAGTTCCGCTTTCGTGTTGCGCCAGGTGAAGTAGGTGTACGACTGCTGGAAGCCGACCTGGGCGAGGGTGGCCATCATCGCGGGGCGGGTGAACGCCTCGGCCAGGAAGATCACGTCGGGGTCGGTGGCGTTGATGTCGCCGATGACCCGCTCCCAGAACACGACCGGCTTGGTGTGCGGGTTGTCCACGCGGAAGATCCGTACCCCGTGGTCCATCCAGTGCCGCAGCACCCGTACGGTCTCGGCGACCAGGCCGTCCAGGTCCCGGTCGAAGGCGATGGGGTAGATGTCCTGGTACTTCTTCGGCGGGTTCTCCGCGTACGCGATCGTCCCGTCGGGGCGGTGGTGGAACCACTCGGGGTGCTTGTCCACCCACGGGTGGTCGGGGGAGCACTGGAGCGCGAAGTCGAGCGCGATCTCCAGGCCCAGCTCACCGGCCCGCGCGACGAACGCGTCGAAGTCCGCCAGGGTGCCCAGTTGGGGGTGGATCGCGTCGTGGCCGCCCTCCGGGGAGCCGATCGCCCAGGGCACACCGACGTCCTCGGGCCCAGCGGACAGCGTGTTGTTCGGACCCTTGCGAAAGGCCGTTCCGATCGGATGGATCGGCGGGAGGTACACCACGTCGAAGCCCATCGCCGCGATCGCGTCGAGTCGCCGCGCGGCCGTGCGGAAGGTGCCGTGGGGTTCGGCAGCCGTGCCCTCGGAGCGGGGGAAGAACTCGTACCAGGAGCCGTAGAGCGCACGCTCCCGCTCCACCAGCAACGCGCGCGGCTCGGAAGCCGTGATCAACTCCCGTAGTGGGCAAGCCTCCAGCGCCCCCTCCACCTCCGGCGTGAACGCGGCCACGAACCGTGTTCCCACCGGCAGTGAGTCGTCGCGGAGCGTCTCCGCGGCGGCCAGCACCGCGGCCCGTGCTGGTCCCTCGGGCACCCCGGTGGCGGCGCGCGCGTGCAGTTCCGCGCCCTCCTCCAGCATCAGGCCGACGTCGATGCCGGCCGGGATCTTGATGCGGGCGGCCTTGCGCCAGGTGGTGATGGGGTCGCCCCAGGCCTCCACGACGTAGGACCAACGGCCCGTCGTGGCCGGGGTGACCTCGGCACCCCAGCGGTCGCTGCCGGGGGCGAGTTCACGCATCGGGGTCCACGGGCCGGGGCGGCCGTCGGGGTCGTAGAGAACGACGTTCGCGCCGATCGTGTCGTGGCCCTCGCGGAACACGGTGGCGGTGACCTGGAACCACTCGCCGACGACCGCCTTCGCCGGGCGCGCGCCGCTGTCCACGGCCGGGCGTACGTCACGTACCGGAATGCGTCCGATCGGTGCCGGGGTCGCGTTCATGGGTCTCACCTCCGCCGTGCTCGTGGCCGGGCTGTTCACCCGGTGGGGGGCCAAGCTGCGCCGGAAGGGGGACTACCTTCCGGCCGGGGAACGCCGGTCGACGGTGACGGCGGCGGTGACGGGTGGCCCGCGGTGTACGACGGCCGTCGTACGGGGGCGTCCGTTCTGCTCCTGGAGGTACGAGCCCACACTGCTGCTGCTCAGATAGCGTTCGGCGGCTTCCGAGGCCTCGCGCGCGCAGCGCTTCCCCATCAGCACGCACAGGGTGTAGCCCGAGTCCTCGAAGGTGGCCCGCGCTGTCCGGTCGCCCGGCGACGCGAGCATCACGCGTTCCCACACCCGGTAGCGCCGCAGTTGGCGGGCCACTTCGGCTTTGGCGGGTAGCAGCATGGCGCTGTTCACCTTTCGCCTCGGCGGACCGCGTTCCCGACCGTCGGGTGGCGGCCGTGCGCGGAGCGGCATGGCTCCGGCACGGCAGTCGAGGCTTTCACTCATGGTGCACAGGTGATGACCAAGCGTCTTGTTGGATCTTCAACTATCGATCCTCAACCGCCCCGCCCGTCGCTCGTGTTGCACGAATGGCCTAGCGCTCGCACCCTGGAGCTGACTCAGAAGCGATCAGTGCTCACGCTTCGTGTTCGGGGCCCCGGCCCCGCAGGGCGAGGGGAAGCGCGAGCTTCGCCGGTAGGGAGCCAACGAAGATGAAGACCGCAGTGCCCTGCTACTACCACCTCGACGTGGAAGTCAGTCCGGAACGGGTCGGGCAGGTCAGGCGCATCCTGGCCGCCCATCTCCGCCTCTGGGACCTGGACGTTCTCGTGGACCCCGTCTGCCGCGGCGCCGAGCTGCTGCTGCGGGCCATCGACGAGCACGCCACGGACAAGGACACGTCGATCGAGCTCTGGTGGAACGGCCAGCACCTGATCACCGCCATCGGCGACAACGACCGCGATCTGCGCCCGGACCAGGACCTGCGCGCCTGTCTCGCCCGGATCGCCGCGATGAGCGACGGCTGGGGCTGCTGCGCCACCGACACCGGAAGCAAGGTCATCTGGTTCTCGCAGCGCGCCCCCAGCGGCGAACGCGTCCCGCGCGTCCCGAGGACACCGGCACCGCGCCTGCGGGAGATGCTCCGGCTGCCCCGCGCGCTACCGGCCGCTCCGCCGGCCCGTCCGACGCGTGGCGTCCTGGAGGACGCCCGGTGACCGCGAGCCCGCGCCGGAAAGGGGTGTCCGTGTGGAGCGGGCACCCCTATCCATTGGGTGCCTCCTACGACGGGAAGGGCACCAACTTCGCACTGTTCAGCGAGGTCGCCGAACGCGTCGACCTCGTCCTCGTCGAGGACGACGGCAGCCACCGGAACGTCCGGCTGGCCGAGGCGGACGGCTTCGTGTGGCACTGCTACCTGCCGGGCATCGGCCCGGGGCAGCGCTACGGCTACCGGGTGCACGGCCCGTGGGCTCCGGCCGTCGGACACCGCTGCAACCCGGAGAAGCTGCTCCTCGATCCGTACGCCCGGGCGGTGGACGGACAGATCGACAACGACCCCTCGCTGTACGAGCGTTCGGCGGGACCCGCCCCCGGCGACAGCGCCGGGCACGGCATGCTCGGCGTGGTCACCGACCCCGCCTTCGACTGGGGCGACGACCGCCCGCCCCGGCGCTCGTACGCCGACACCGTGATCTACGAGGCCCATGTGAAGGGGCTGACCCGCACCCACCCGGAGGTCCCGGAAGAACTCCGGGGCACCTACGCGGGACTCGCGCACCCGGCCGTCGTCGACCATCTCGTGTCGCTCGGGGTGACCGCCGTCGAGCTGATGCCGGTGCACCAGTTCGTGCAGGACGGGGTGCTCCAGGACCGCGGACTGTCCAACTACTGGGGCTACAACACGATCGGCTTCTTCGCGCCCCACAACGCGTATGCCGCACACCGCGAACGAGGCGGACAGGTAACCGAGTTCAAGGCGATGGTGAAGGCGCTGCACGCCGCCGGACTCGAAGTCATCCTCGACGTCGTCTACAACCACACCGCCGAGGGCAATGAGGAAGGCCCCACCCTCTCGTTCCGGGGCATCGACAACGCCTCCTACTACCGTCTGGTGGACGGCGATTGGGGCCACTACTACGACACGACGGGCACCGGGAACAGCCTGCTGATGCGGCACCCTTACGTCCTTCAGCTGATCATGGACTCGCTGCGCCACTGGGTCACCGAGATGCACGTCGACGGTTTCCGTTTCGACCTCGCGGCCACGCTGGCCCGGCAGTTCCACGAGGTGGACCGGCTGTCGGCGTTCTTCGACCTGATCCAGCAGGACCCGGTGATCAGTCGCGTCAAGCTCATCGCCGAGCCGTGGGACGTGGGGGAGGGCGGCTACCAGGTGGGCAACTTCCCGCCGCTGTGGTCGGAGTGGAACGGCAAGTACCGGGACGCCGTACGGGACTTCTGGCGGGGCGGCGAGCACACGCTCGGCGAGTTCGCGTCCCGGCTCACCGGCTCCTCCGACCTGTACCAGCACAGCCGGCGACGGCCGCGCGCCAGCGTCAACTTCGTCACCGCGCACGACGGGTTCACCCTGCGCGACCTGGTGTCGTACAACGACAAGCACAACGAGGCCAACGGGGAAGGGAATCGGGACGGCGAGAGCGGCAACCGGTCCTGGAACTGCGGAGCCGAGGGCGACACCGACAACCCCGCCGTGCTGGAACTGCGCGCCCGGCAGCAGCGCAACTTCCTTGCCACGCTGCTCCTTTCGCAGGGCATCCCGATGCTCGGCCACGGCGACGAACTGGGCCGCACCCAGCGCGGCAACAACAACGCCTACTGCCAGGACAACGAAGTCTCCTGGATCGACTGGGAGTTGACCGACGAGCAGCGTGAACTCGCCGCGTTCACGCGGTATGTCATCGGGCTGCGCGCCGCCCATCCCGTGCTGCGCAGGCGCCGGTTCTTCCGCGGCGAGACCGCCGTGCACCCCGGACAACCGCTGCCCGACCTGGTGTGGCTGCTGCCCGACGCCCGCGAGATGAGCGACCGGGACTGGCAGCGCTCCGACGCGCACTCGGTGGGCGTCTTCCTCAACGGCGACGCCATCGCCGAACGCGATCCGCACGGCGGGCCCGTCGTCGACGACTCCTTCCTGCTCCTGCTCAACAGCTACTGGGAGCCCGTCGGCTTCCGGCTCCCGGACCTCACCTACGGCGAACGCTGGACGACCCTGATCGACACCGCCGAGCCCCAGGGCACCCCGGACGAGACGGAACACAAGGCCGACACGGAGATGGCGGTCGAGGCCCGGAGCCTCGTACTGCTGTCGCGGCCCGCCCGGCGCTGAGCGTCAGGGTGGCCCAGGCTGTGTCCGCGAAGTCTCTCCGCCAGAGGGGGTGCCCCCAGCCCCGGGACGCCCGGCACGGCCCGGCACGCTGCCCCGTGGGCGGTGCCGCCGGCCTTGCTCCGGGAGCCTCCCGGAGCACGCACCGGACGCCCGCGATGCCTGCCCGGCGCTGAGCGTCAGGGGGCGTCGCGCGAGGTCACCGTGAACTGGGCGCCGTCCGGGTCGCGCAGTACGGCCTCGTGGTCGGTCTCGCGCAGGATGCTCCCGCCGTGCGTGGCCACGACCCGGGCGCACGAGCGGATGTCCGAGACCGCGAAGTGGACCTGCCAGTGCGGGCGGACGGTCGGGTCGGGCGCCGCCTCCAGCGCACCGGACTCGATCCGTGCCACGACATTGCCGCCGCTGCGCAGGACGACCTCGCCGCCCTCGTACCGGACCTCGCAGCTCGCCGGGTCCGCCGACGCCCAGTCGAGGATCTCGCCGTAGAAGATCGCCGCGTCGAAGGCGTCCCGGGTGTGCAGGCGGACGAAGGCCGGGGCCGAGCGGCGCCAGGTCTCCCAGCCGCCCATGAGGTCGCCCTCCCAGATGCCGAAGGTCGCGCCGTCCCGGTCGGCGAGGAGGGCCGCGCGGCCGGGCGGGAAGGACAGTGGGCCCACGGCGACCGTGGCGCCGCGCTCGCGGACCCGGGCCGCGGCCACATCCGCGTCGGGCACGGCGAAGTACGGCGTCCAGGCCACCGCGATCTGCCACATGGAGGCCACCGCGCCCAGGCCGGCCACCGGAATGTCGTTCGCCGTGGCGATCCGGAACTGGTCGCCGAGCCGGGCCGAGCGCCACTTCCAGCCGAACACGGCCTCGTAGAACGCCTCGGTGGTGTCCACGTCGCGGCTCGTGAGACTCACCCAGCAGGGGGCGCCGAACATCGAACGGGTGGAGACGGCGTCCGGCTCACCGAGGGACGGATTCCTGTCGTGGTTCATGGCAGTCGCGTTCCGATCTCCCGGACCGGCGGCCACCGGTCTCCTCCTCAGTGTCCAACCGGAATCGGTCCCGCTGCCTCCCGAGCGGGGGTCTTGACCATCCTTTTGGGTTAGTTACCTCTGCTAAAGAGGTAATCTCCGAGTGTGGAGACGGAGAACTTCCCGGAAGAGCTGGCCGACGCGCTCGTCGGTGTCCAGCGGCTGATCCGCAGGCGACTGCGCGGCGAGATGACCCTGCCGCGACTGCGCGGTGCCGAGGTGGAGCTGCTGCGCCTGGTTGAGATCAGGCCCGGCATCGGCATCTCGGAGGCGGCCAAGGAGCTGTTCCTCGCGAGCAACTCGGTGTCGACCCTCGTCAACCAGCTCGCCCGGGACGGCTTCCTGATCCGCGAGACGGACCCCGCCGACCGGCGCGCCGCCCGCCTCCAGCTCACAGAGACGGCCAAGACCCGCCTCGGCGACTGGCACGCACGGCGCGCCGCTCTCGTCCGCAGCCAGGTCGACCGTCTCGACCAGGCGGACCGGGACGCGCTGCGCGCGGCGATCCCGGCCCTGCACCAACTGGCCGTCAATCTGCACGAGGAGGCCGAGGAGTCATGACGCCGGACACCGACACCGACACCGAGCGGTCCGCAGCCGTCAGCTGCACCCGGCTCGCCTACTCCTTCGGCGAGACCACCGCGGTGGACGGGCTCGACCTGTCCGTGGGGGAGGGCGAGGTCTTCGGACTGCTCGGTCCCAACGGCGCCGGGAAGACCACGGCCATCCGCTGTATCACCACCCTGCTCCCGGTCCCGGCGGGCATGGTCCACGTCTTCGGCCACGACACGGCCAAGGAACAGATGTCGGTGCGCCGCATGCTCGGCTACGTCCCGCAGCAGCTGTCCGCCGACAGCGGGCTCACCGGCCGCGAGAACGTCGCTCTCTTCGCCCGCGTCTTCGACGTCCCGCGCAGGGAACGCGCCGCCCGCGTCGCCCAGGCGCTGCGGGCCGTCGACCTCACCGACGCCGCCGACCGGCTCGCCAACACCTACTCCGGCGGCATGGTCCGCCGCCTCGAACTCGCGCAGGCCCTGGTCAGCGCGCCCCGCCTGCTCATCCTCGACGAGCCCACCATCGGCCTCGACCCGATCGCCCGCACCAGCGTGTGGGAGCACATCAACGCCGTGCGCGAGGCCACTGGCATGACCGTCCTGGTCACCACCCACTACATGGACGAGGCCGACCAGTACTGCGACCGCGTCGGCCTGATGCACCGCGGCCGCATCCGCGCCCTGGGCACCCCGGACCAGCTCCGCGAGGGCCTCGGCGAACGCCGCCGCGCCGAAGGTGCCCCCGCCACCGATCCGTTGCCCACCCTTGAGGACGTCTTCCGGGACATCGCCGGCAGCGGTCTCGAAGACCAGTCAGGAGGTTTCCGCGATGTCCGAAGCACCCGCCGCACCGCGAACCGCGTCGGCTGACCCCGCCCCCGAGTACGACCTGAACCTGCTGCTCATCCCGCCCCAACCCCGGTCCGGCTGGCGCCTGTTGCCCGCCCGCGTGATCGCGATGTGCGCGGTCGAGCTCCAGAAACTCCGCCACGACCGTACCGAGTTGTACACCCGAGCCGTCCAACCGGCCCTGTGGCTGCTGATCTTCGGCCAGACCTTCACCCGCATCAAGGCGATCCCCACCGGCGGCATCCCCTACATCGACTACCTCGCCCCGGGCATCATCGCCCAGTCCGCGATGTTCATCGCCATCTTCTACGGCATCCAGATCATCTGGGAACGCGACGCGGGCATCCTCAACAAGCTCCTCGTCACCCCCACCCCCCGCTCGGCGCTGATCACCGGCAAGGCCTTCGCGGCCGGGGTGAAGTCACTGATCCAGGCCGTCGTCGTGGTCGTCATCGCCGCGATCCTCGGAGTCGCGCTGACCTGGAACCCGCTGAAGCTGATCGGTGTCGGCGCGATCGTGATCCTCGGCTCGGCCTTCTTCTCCTGTCTGTCGATGACCATCGCCGGCATCGTCCTCAGCAGGGACCGGCTGATGGGTTTCGGACAGGCGATCACCATGCCGCTGTTCTTCGGCTCCAACGCCCTCTACCCGGTGGCGATCATGCCCGGCTGGCTTCAGGCGGTGAGCAAGGCGAACCCGCTCAGCTACGAAGTGGACGCCCTGCGCGGGCTGCTGCTCGGCACCCCGTCGCACGTGGGCACCGACTTCGCGGTCCTGCTGGTGGCCGCCGCACTCGGCATCGCCGCCGCCTCCTCGCTCCTCGGACGGCTGGCCCGCTGATCTTGCCGGGGACGTGATGTGCGGCACGCCCCCGACCGCGGTTCGGTGGCCGAAAAGCGGATTCTTCCTGCGCACGGCTTGATCAGTGATCAAGCGGGCGAAAACGCTGGCCACAGCGCATTCCGCTCATTTGACAGTGCGCTGAGCACACAGATAGGAAGCAGCTCTCTGAGGTCGAGAGGGTGCATTGTGTACGAGCCGAACGTGGTCGGGGACTGGCACGAGTACGACGAACATGCCGGTCTGCGTGTCCGCGTCCACAGCCTGGCGGCTGCCGAGCCGCCGCGTGGACGCGACGACGCCGCCGAGGGGCTGACGTATTTCACTCTCCGTGTCACCGTCGAGAACCGTGGCTCCCGGCACCTAGGCATCCACCTGGAGGACGGGCAGATCGACGTCAGGGTCGGCCCGGACGGTGAGAGCGCCTTCATCGACTGGCGCAGCTCGCAGTTCATCGAGGGCTTCGACGTCTATCCGCTGCGCCGCGCCACCGCCGTCGTGTACGCGGCCGGCGCGGAGGCCTCCCTGAAGCAGGTGGACGTACAGGTGCAGCTGCGGGTCGAGGAGGAGTGGACCGAGCGGCGCCTGTGGGCGGGCGGTATCGGTCTGTGCGAGGAGGCCGTCGCGGCCGGTGCCGGGCGGGACGGCCTGGCGCACCAGGTGAGCAAGTTCCTTCGCGACCAGGCGGAGCCCGGTACCCCCTGAACCGTCCAGGCGTCAGTGCGGGATGCCGTCGATGATCTCGCGGGCGCCCTGCCGCAGCAGCGCCACCGCCACCGAGGTGCCGAGCGTCGCCGGGTCCAGCCGTCCCGCCCACTCGTGGGCGTTGAGCCGGGTCTTGCCGTCCGGGGTGAACACACAGGCGCGCAGCGACAGTTCGCCACTCCGGTCGACCTGGGCGTACCCGGCGATCGGGCTGTTGCAGTGCCCCTGGAGGACATGCAGGAACATGCGCTCCGCCGTCGCCTCACGATGCGTCTCGGGGTGACCGAGCGCGCTGATCGTGTCGATGACGTCGGTGTCGCCCTCACGGCACTGGAGGGCGAGGATGCCCGCGCCGATCGGAGGCATCATCGCCTCGGCGGACAGCACCTCGGTGGCCACGTCCAGCCGGTCGATGCGCTCCAGGCCCGACATCGCGACCAGCAGCGCGTCCGCCTCGCCCGCCGCGAGCTTCTCCAGCCGCCGGTTGACGTTGCCGCGGAACGGCACGCACTCCAACTCCGGGTGGGTGGCGGCCAATTGCGCCACCCGGCGGACCGACGAGGTGCCGACCCGGGTACCGGCCGGCAGCTCGTCGAGGGCCAGCCCACCGGGGTGGACCAGTGCGTCACGGATGTCGTCCCGCTTCAGGAACGCGGCGAACGTCGTACCGGCGGGCAGCGGCCGGTCGGCGGGCACGTCCTTCATGCAGTGCACCGCGAGATCCGCCTCCCCCGCGAGCAGCGCGGCGTCCACCTCCTTGGTGAACGCCCCCTTGCCCTCGACGGCGGACAGATCGCCCATCCACTTGTCGCCGGTCGTCTTCACCGGCACGACCTCGGTACGCACCTGTGGGTGAAGGACGGCCAACTCGGCGCGGACACGCTCCACTTGGGCCAGCGCCATGGGCGAGTCGCGGGAGACGATTCGGATCAGTTCGGGCACGGACATGCGAACACGATAGACCTTCCGACACGTCCCCCGACGCAGCACCGGTCAACTCAAACCCCTCGTACCCCCCGAATCAGCCGAGCGGCTCGCTGATCTCCACGGCCCGCACCGCGGCGACCAGCGCCGTTTCGTCCCCCACGTCCAGGGCGGTGTCCGTGAACTTGATGACGTGTTCGTCGCCATGGGCGACAGCACGTTCCAGCACCTCCTCGGCGGTGAGGCGCCGTGACGTCTTGTACCCGATCGGCTCACTCGGGGTGTACATCGCGGTGACCGCCGCCGCCGCCGTCCACGCCGCCCGCAGGCTCGGGGCCCACAGCTCCCGGGGCAGCGCGTCGAGGGTGCGCAGCACCGCGTTGGGCGCCGTCGCCGCGTGCACCAGCATGGTCGGCTCGCCGTGTCCGTGCGTGGCGTAGCGATGCGTGGCCGCGCGCACCAACTCCGTGAGCCGCTCCCGCGCCGCGTCCGGATCGCTCACCTCGCCCGCCCAGACGGGCAGTTGGCGTACGGCGTCGAGCCTGGCCCGGAAGCCGGCCGGCCCCTGGACGATGGGCGGCACGGCGTCGAGGGAGTCCGCGGCGCCGCGGCCACCGGGCAACGACGCGATGCCCGACACGGGTTGGTACCGCGCGGCCCAGTAGCCCAGACCGTGCGCCAACTCCGTGAGCCTGGGCTCGTTCTCGTCAGCGCCGAGGGCCCGTACGGCATGGCCGACCCGGATGACGGGATGGGTGGCGCCCGCGGTGATCCCGGGCAGCAGCCGCGGCCACCACACGGCGAGGACGCCCCGCCAGGGGTGTTCGGCGAGGGAGCGGGAGAAGTGGTCGATCCAGTCGGCCGCTCGGCGCGGATCACCCAGCGCCGAGGGCCAGTTGTCGTCCGTGACGGGGGCCACCGGATCGGGGAAGTCCTCCAGCTTGTCCCGGTAGAGATCCAGCCAGTGGTGCACGGCCCCGGCCCGCCCGTGCGCGGCGAGCGCCTCGGCGACCATCGGGGCGTGGTTGCTGAGCCAGCCGTTGCGCTCGGGCCCGGTGGAATGCAGTCGTTCTAATGCCTCTTCCAGCGTTCCGCTCGTGTCCATGCCCGGCACGCTAGGCGCCACGGCACGACGGCAGATCGGACCGGAGACGGAAGAAGCACCCACCTGTGGTCCTACACCCGAGGACCCAAGCGGATCGGACAGCGCCCACGCTCACTCGGTCAGCACGATCGAGATCACGCGGTGCCCCCGTCCGTCGGCGGCCACGACGGGTTCCCCCGGCCGCCCGTCCACCGTGCACGACCCCACCCGGCTGCCACCGCCGCTCAGCGTGACATCCAGCGTCGTGCCCCGGTACCGCAGCCCGCGCAGACTCACCGTGCCCCAGGCCGGGGGCAGACACGGGCGCAGCCGTAGGGACTCGTCCGTGAACGTCAGACCGAACAGGCCGTCGTGGATCAGCCGCAGATACGCCGTCGCCGACCAGGTCTGGTCGGGTTGGGACACGAAGTGGTTCGCGTGGCCACTGGCACCGCCCTGCCAGCCGCCGTCCACGGCACCGGTCACCGAGTTGTACAGCTCGTAGAAGCCGCCGCTCGTGGCGATCAGACCGGCGAGGGTGTCGACGGCGAGGGCGAACGGTCCGGTGCGGCCCGCGTCGGCCGCGGCCTGGCCGTACAGCCCGTGGACCATCGGCCACACCATCACGTTGTGCCGTCCAGGACGCCGGTCGTCGAAGCGCGGGAAGTGCGGCCAGACGTTGACGATGCCGTACGGCTGCCAGTGCGTGGCGTCGAGGATCCGGCCGGCGCGTTCGGTGTCGGCGACGCCGAGGAGGACGGCGAGGGCCAGTCCCGCGCCCTCCTGCGAGGTGTCGAGGTGTCCGGCGAGGGGGCCCTCGCCGTGGACGAGGTAGCCGTAGGTGCCGGCGTCCGCGCGCCACAGGTGCCGGTCGATCGCCGTGCGCAGATTCTCCGCGTCCGAGCGCAGGGAGGCGGCCTGTACGGGGCGGCCGAGGGCCTCGGACATGGCGGCGAGGGCGAGATGGGCGCCGTAGTAGAGGCAGTTGGTCGACAGGCACATCAGTTTGTCGGTGTGCGGGTGGTCCAGGACGAAGGAGGAGTGGACCGAGGTCGAGGCGGGCGGGCTCGGGTAGCCGGAGATGCCGTCGTTCATGAAGCCGGGGCCCTCGAAGAGGCCGAGCGACGGGTTGAGGTGCTGGGCGCGGCGGGCGGCGAGGGTGCGCGCGGAGGTGTCGTGGGCCTGGGTGAGGAAGGCGCGGTCGCCGGTGACCAGGTAGTGGTGGTGGGCGGCCAGGACCCACACGATCTGGTCCCACCACTGGTTGTCCTGCTGGACGACGAGGCCGTCCCGCGCACGGTCGACCACGGACCACAGGGTGTTGCGGGCGACCTCCGGCGCGAGCAGGCTGACCCCGCTCCACGCGTTGACGGCCGCGTCCCGCGTCCAGCGCTGGGGCGCGGGATAGCCGCCGCCCGCCCGGACGATCGTGCCGGGCGGGTAGCTGAGCAGTCCGGCGTGGTCGTACACCGAGCGGTCCGCGCCGATGGTGTTGGCGCCGGACACGGACCTGAGCGCGGACGAGTACAGGGCGCCGAGCCGGTGCTGGGTGGCCGGGTCGTCGAAGGCGAGGGTGGGCATGGTGTATCCGTTCCCGGGGTCCGGGCCCTGCGCACCCGCGGGGATGGCCGTAGCTCCGGCGATGCCCAGCGCGATCAGGAGAGCCCGCCGCGAGACCCTGCGTTCAGCTGCCACGTTCCGTCCTCTCGGGCTCCCGGGGTCGAGATGGTCCCGGGAGCCCTGAGAACGATGGTGCCCTGTGGACGGTACCGTCAGGCGGCGGGGTCGAACGTGATTCCGGACGGCTTCGCCGAGGTGAGGTGGGCCACGAAGTTGGCGTCCTTGAGCCCGAAGTTCGCGCTGCCGAAGTCGTAGGCGCTCAACTTGTCGCGCAGGCCCGCCGGGTAGCCGTTCCAGCCGACGAGCGGCGGGTACTGCCAGGTGTGCTTGTCGTTCTCCGGCGGCTCGTCGTTGGCGTTCGCGAGGCGGAAGTCGTGCGTGCCGATGCCGTCCTTGTGGTAGACGATCTTGGCGTGCGTGCCGTCGAAGCGGACGTCGGAGGCCGCGTGCACGGTGAAGGAGCCGTGGTTGGACGTGGACACGTACTGGATCGTGCCGTTCTGCACCCACACCACGACGTGTTCCCAGTCGTTGCGGTGCCCGCCGATGCTGGAGTTGGCGATGGCCTGGTCCTTCTCGAAGTACAGGCCGTACATGTACGCGCACCAGCCGTTGTTGCACTTGTAGCGCGAGTAGCTGTTGGTGTTGTCGAGGTCCGAGGCGTCGTGGCACTCGCCGCTGAGCGAACCCGTGGGGTTGAGACCGCCGTTGATGGTCCCGTCGGGGCCGATCGCGGGCGTCGGGTAGCAGCCGTCCGTGTCGTAGTCGAAGGCGGGCAGATACGTCTTCTCCGCCGTCTCGGCGTTCGCGGGCAGTGCCGTGGGCGGGGCGGCGAAGGCGGCGGAGGGGAAGGCGACGACGAGCACGGCGGCACCGCCGAGACCGGCGAGCCACCTCCTGCGGCGGGTTCGGGACTTCTGGGACGACACTGCGTCCTCCTCTTGGGCGCAGCCCGACGGCTGTGGATGACGGGGGCTGGGGGTGGAAAGGGCTTTCAGAGTCCCTAGTTTTCATGTACGCGCCAAGGGGGTGAGGTGTCACGATGGTGACACGGCGCCCAATACTTGATCTTCGCAAGTTCATCGGCCGTCGGGCAGGTCGGCGGCCGACTCCTCCGGTGCCAGGTCGGGGCGCAGCCGCAGCCAGGACGGCTGACGCAGCATCCCGGCCCGGGTACGGGTGCTGTAGCGGACCTCGCCGACCAGCCGGGGCACCACCCAGCGCGCCCCGGCCACCGCCGGTACCGGATCGAAGGGGCAGCGGTCGGTACCGGCGGCCCCCAACAGCGCGGCGAGTTCGGCACGTTCGGCCTCGCTCCAGCCCGTGCCCACGTTGCCGACGTACCGCAGCCGTCCCGCCGCGCGCTGCCCCACCAGCACCGCGCCCGGCAGCCCCGACAACCGCCCCTTGCCCGGCACCCACCCGCCGACCAGCACGTCCTCGCTGCGCAGATTGCGGATCTTGATCCAGGCCCGGGAACGCACCCCCGGCTCGTACGCCGAGTCCAGCCGCTTGCAGACCAGCCCCTCCAGCCCGTGCTCACGCGTGGCCCGCAGCGCCTCGGCGCCATGTCCCGTGAGCGCGGCGGGAGTTGACCAGTTCGGGCCGTGCGGGTCGAGGCGCTCCAGCTCGGCACGGCGATCGGCGTAAGGGAGGGTGAGGAGCGGCCTGTTGAGGTGCGGGACGTCGAACAGCACCAGATGGACAGGGGTGTTCGCGGCTCGATGTGCCGCGAGTGCGGGCGATTGGGCCAGGCCCATCCGGTTCTGCAGCAACTGGAAGTCGGCGCGCCCCTGTTCGTCCAGGGCCAGCACCTCACCGTCCAGGATCACCCGCGTGCCGCCCAACTCGCGGCCCAGGGGCAGGAGTTCGGGATAGGCGCCGGTGATGTCCGCACCGGAGCGGGCGCGCAGCAGGACGCTGCCGTCGCCGGGGAGGTACACCAGGACGCGCTGGCCGTCCTGCTTGGTCTCGTAGGCCCAGCGAGCGTCCTGCCCGGCGGGCGGGAGGGTGCCGGGCGTGGCGAGCATGGGTGCGATGCGGGGGAGGGGCACGCCACAGGTGTCGACGGCGGGCGGGGGCGGCACGCCTCTTCGGCGGGGGTTTCGCCTGAACGGGCGCCGCGTCAGAGGTCGGAGCCGGATGGCGGCGGAGCCTGCACCAGCCCCGACTGGTAGGCCATCACGACGAGTTGGGCCCGGTCGCGGGCGTCCAGCTTCGTCATCGCGCGGTGCACATGGGTGCGGACGGTCAGCGGGCTGACGTAGAGCCGCTCGGCGATCTCGTCGTTCGAGTGGCCCTCGGCCGCCATGGCCATGATCTCGCGTTCCCGGGCGGTGAGGACGCCGAGCCGGTCGGGCGTCGCCAGCCGGGCGCTCGGCGTGGGGGTGGCCAGGAAACGGGTGATCAGGGTGCGGGTGGCGAGCGGGGAGAGCAGGGACTCGCCGGACGCGACCGTGCGGATGCCCGCGAGCAGTGCCTCGGCGGTGACGTCCTTGCCCAGGAAACCGCTCGCGCCCGCCCGTAGCGCCTGGGCCACGTACTCGTCGACCTCGAAGGTGGTGAGGATGAGGACACGGGTGTCGGACAGTGCCGGGTCGGCGCAGATGGCGGTGGTGGCGGTCAGGCCGTCGGTGCCGGGCATGCGGATGTCCATGAGGACGAGGTCGGGGCGGTGCGCACCGGCCAGCGCGATCGCCTCGGCGCCGTCGGCCGCCTCGCCGACCACCTCCATGTCCTCACAGGTGTCGATCAGGATCCGGAAGGTGGCCCGTAGGAGGGCCTGGTCGTCGGCGAGCAGCACGCGGATGGTCATGGGGTTCTTTCTTCCGGTTCCAGGACGCTGGGGTACAGCGGCAGTTCGGTCGTGACCTCGAAGCCGCCCTCGACCCGGTGCCCGGCCCGCAGGGCACCGCCGACCGACCGGGCGCGCTCCCGCATCCCGATCAGCCCGAAACCCTGGCCCGGGGGCGGCGCCGGGACGGTCGTCGCCCCCGGGCCGTCGTCGGACACGGTGACGGTCAGCCGGTCGCGGGAGTAGCGCAGGCGCACCCGCGCCGACTCGGCCGTGGCGTGCTTGCTGACATTGGTGAGCGCCTCCTGCACGATCCGGTACGCCGTCAGGTCCACCCCGGCCGACAGCGGGCGCCGCTCGCCCTCCGTGGTGACGGTGACCGTGAGTCCGGCGGTGGCGAACGAGCCGGTCAGCTCGGCGAGTTGGGCCAGCCCCGGACTCGGGGCGAGCGGTGCGCCGGGATCGTCGGCCCGGCGCAGCAGACCCACCGTGCCCTTCATCTCACGCAGCGCGGAGGACGTCGTACCGGCGAGTTCCGTCAGGATCCGCTGTGCGTGGTCGGGGTGGGTGCGCGCCAGGTGGGCGGCGGTGCCGGCCTGGGCGTGTGCCAGGGCCAGATGGTGGGCGACGACGTCGTGCAACTCCCTCGCGATGCGCATCCGTTCCTCGGCCACCCGGTGCCGCGCCTCCTCCTCCCGGCTGTGCTCGGCGTAGTCGGCGCGCGCCTGCACCGCCTCCAGGTAGGCGTCCCGCAGCCGGAGCGCGTTCCCGGCGACCACCGGCAGCAGCAGCCAGGCGGCCGGGCCGACCGTCTTGAACGGCCAGGGGTGATGCATCGGGTCCATCAGCGTCGCCGTGGTCACCACCAGCACGACCGACGCGAGGAAGTAGCGGCGGGTCGTCCTGCGGCGGGTGAGGACGGCCAGCCGGTACAGGGCCAGCATCAGCGGCCCCAGCATCAGCGGGGTGAGGAGGCAGCCCAGCGCGGCGGCCCCGGCGGCGGTGACCGCGGTGACGGCGACGACCGCGCGGGGGTGGCTGCGCTGCCAGAACAGGGCCGCGCAGGAGACGGTGGCGAGCGCGATCGTGGGGGCCACCGCGTCGGGCCCGGGACCGCGCGGCGTGTTCAGCTCGCTGCCGAAGAGGAACATGGCGAACAGCAGCACCGCCGACATGGTGTCGACGGTGCGGATGTGCTCGTCCGCGTAGCGCTGCCAGCTGTGCTGCATCGGTGTCTCCGGTCGGTCTCCTGGTTCCATGGTCGGCGATGCCCGGTCCTGACCTGGGGCCGGGCATCGCCGGTGGGGTCCGGGGACGGCCACCGGGGCCGCCCGCGTCACGCTCTGCGGGCGGCCCGTCGGGGGAGGGGCGGAGTCAGGCACGGTGATGGGTACCGCGGGTGCCCCGGGGGTGAGCGCCTCGCCCTCGACGTCGATGTCCGGCAGCAGCCGGTCCAGCGGGCGCGGCAGCCACCAGGCGCCCCGGCCCGGCAGCGCCGGTACGGCGGGCACGATCGCCGTTCGCACGACGAAGGCATCGAGCTGTACGGCCGCCGCGAGCCCGAGGCCGATCCCCGAACAGGGTGACCAACCACCGCCGCCAGAAGGCGAGTTGGCCCAGTCGATGGCGAAAAGTAGTCACGGGACGGAGTGCTCCACATCTACTCTCGGGGACCGGTCCAGACTCGCGGCCGGACCCACGTCCCGTCGTCGTGCGGCTGCCGACACTCGCGGCTACTGAGAACGCAGTACGCGCCACCGGCCGTGTCATCCCCTGGCACGACCGGCGGCGCGCGTGTCACACGTTCTGCAGATAGGCCAGCACGGCCAGCACCCGGCGGTGCCCGCTGTCGCTCGGCGGCAGGCTCAGCTTCAGGAACACATTGCCGATGTGCTTGCTGACCGCGCGTTCCGTGACGACCAGGGACTTGGCGATCGTCGTGTTGTCGTGGCCCTCCGCCATCAGCTTCAGCACCTCGCGCTCGCGCGGGGTCAGCGAGTCCAGCGGTGAATTACGGCGCCGGGTCAGCAACTCCGTCACCACCTCGGGGTCGAGCGCCGTACCGCCGGCCGCGACCCGGTCCAGCGCGTCGAGGAACTCGTCCACGCGGCCGATCCGGTCCTTGAGGAGATAGCCGACCCCGCTCGCCCCGACGCCCAACAACTCGGCGGCGTACGACTCCTCGACGTACTGCGACAGCACCAGCACCGGAAGGCCCGGGATCTTCTCCCGTGCCTCCAGCGCGGCCCGCAGCCCCTCGTCGCGGAAGCCGGGCGGCATCCGCACGTCCAACACGGCCACGTCCGGCCGGTGTTGGAGCAGCGCGGGCAGGACCTCGGGCCCGCTGCCCGCGACGGCCACCACCTCGTGCCCCGCCGACGTCAGCAGGAGGACCAGGCCCTCCCTCAGCAGGGCGTTGTCCTCGGCGATCACGACCCTCATGACAGTCCCGCCTCAACTACGCTCACCAGACGCACGGCAGCTCCACTTCGATCACGGTAGGTCCCCCCACGGGGCTGGTCACAGTCACACTGCCGTCGAGCGCGGCGACCCGGCGCTGCATACCCAACAGCCCCGATCCGCCCGCCTCGTCGGCGCCACCCCGGCCCTCGTCGCGCACCTGGACGCGCAGTCCGGTGCGGGCGCGGGCGAGATGGACCTCGGCGCGGTCGGCGCCGCTGTACTTGGCCGCGTTGGTCAGCGACTCGGCGATCACGAAGTACGCCGCCGCCTCCACCGCCGCCGGGGCGCGCGGCCCGTCGTGTCCGTCGGTCAGCCCGTCCACGGTCACACTCACACCGAGCGCGCTGCTGGCGGCCAGCGCGCGCACCGCGCCGACCAGGCCGCGGTCGGTGAGGATCGGCGGATGGATCGCGCGGACGACGTGCCGCAGATCCGTCAGCGCCTCCTCGGCCAGCGTCTGCGCCTCGTCGAGCATCCGCCGGGCCGCCGCCGGGTCCTGGTCGTAGGCCCGCTTGGCGAGACCGATACGCATCGACAGCGACACCAGCCGGGCCTGCGTCCCGTCGTGCAGATCTCGCTCGATCCGGCGCAGCTCGGCCCCGTGCGCGGCGATCGCGCCCGCCCGGGTCTGCACCAACTCCTCGACCCGTACGGCCAGTTGGGCCTTCGGCGAGGGCTTCAGCAGCGCGGTCGACCACTCGGCGTCCAGGTCCGCGAGCCGGCTGATCAACGGCAGCACGACGGCCTCGCGGCGCAGCAGCCCGCACCACACCCCGTCGACGACCAGACCCAGCGGCCACAACGGCAGCATCAGCACGGGCAGTGCGCCGTAGCCGTAGTAGGCGACCATCCAGCGGAAGTCGGTCAGCGTGCTCGGATCACGGACCGCCGTGCGCAACCGCTCCCGGATCGTGCCGTTGAGCGGCTGGTACGCCTCGGGGATCTTCCGCCCCGTCCAGGCGCCCGCCTGCTGCCGCTTGGCCCCGGCGATCCGCCGTATCAGCAGCACGGTCTCGGGCAGCATGAACGCGCCGACCACTGTGACCGTCAGGATCGCGGTGATCAGGAGCACGGTGACGAAGATGTACGACCCGAAGGCCATCGCGGCGGAGATGACCAGTTGGAGTGTCGCCCGGCCCGCCTGCCGCAGGGTTGCCCGCATGGAGATCAGATTAGGCCCAGCGGGCGGCCGGGGCGGGCGTGGATCGCTCGGCAGTGGTGCAGCCCACTCCACCACGGGTCCGGGAGATCGTTCCACCGGGGGTCCGGGAGAGCGCTCCCTCGTGTCGTCGGGCGGACGACGGAATCGTTGAAGCACCACGTCAGCCAAGATCCAAGTCTGCTCGATCCGGAGGAAACCATTCATGAAGCCGCTGCTCGCGTCGAGACCCGTGCTGTGGTTCCTGTTCCTGTTCAATCTGATCGTCGCCGTCGCCGCGCCCTTCGTGGCCGACGGGCCACAGGCCGTCCTGACCGGTGTCGGCATGGGCGCGGTCTCGCTCGGGGCGGGCATCAGCCTGTTCCGGACCCGCCGGAAGACGGTCTGACGCCCCCGCGCGAGGCAATGTGTCCACGGACCCGGCGCCGATCTGGGGGAGTGGCCGACGACCGGGTCCGGGACAGCGCCGACCCCCGTCCCCACGGGTTCGGCGCGGGGACCGCCTTCCGCTCAAGGCGGCCCCGGCTCTGGTGAGCGAGCGCTCAGCTGCGTGCTCCTGCTTTCCGCTGCCCGTCCGCACGGTCGGGCTTCCTTGGGTCAGGCAAGCACAGGTGACTTACTTGAGTCAAGCAAGTGAATGGATATTGCTTGAGTCAGGCAAGTAGTGCGGTAGGCTGAGCGCATGTCCACGTACGGCAGCACCAGTGAGACACGATCACTCGCCCGCGGTGGCGGGCAACACCTGCTCGTCGCCGTGGACGAGCCGGACAACGCCGAACTCCTCTCCACCACGCTGGAGTTGGCCGGCTATCGGATCGGGACGGCCGGCAGCGGCACCGAAGTGGTGTCGCGGCTGGCGGAGCAACGGTTCGAACTCGTCGTCATCGACGCGGAGTTGCCGGAGATGGACGCCCTTGAGCAGGGCGGCCGACTCGTCGCGCACCGCCCGCCCGTCCTGCTGCTCACCGCCTGGGACGCCTTGGACGAGCTGCTGCCCGAACTGGGCGCGGGGGAGCGGGACTATGTCACCAAACCGTTCCGCATCGCCGAAGTGCTCGCCCGTATCCAGGTGTTACTGCGTACCAGGGGCGGCGGCCGGGACGGTGCGCTGCACTACGCCGACCTGGTCCTGGACGACACCACCTGCCAGGCGCGGCGCGGCCGGCGCACGCTCGATCTCACGCCGGCGGAGTACCGGCTGCTGCGCCACCTCCTCGTCAACGCGCACAAGGTGCTGTCCAAGGAACAGATCAGCCGGTACGTCTGGGGCGACTTCCGCGGCGACAACGCGATGGAGCAGCTGATCTCCCGCCTCCGGCGCAAGGTCGACCAGGAGGGAGCCGCGCTGATCCACACGCGCCGGGGCTTCGGCTACTGGCTCGGGAGGGCGGCGGGGTAGGGGGAGTCGAGGTTGCGCAGGTGAGCGATGTCGAGGACGTCGCCCGGTGACCACCCCCGCATCAACGAACAACACAGCAAAGGACACAGCCATGAAGGTCGAACTCGACGAACCGAAATGCGTCGCCTCCGGGCAGTGCGTAGCGGCCGCCCCCGACGTCTTCGACCAACGGGACGACGACGGCGTGGCCGTCCTCCTGGAGGAGCACCCGGGCGCCGAACTCCTCGACGACGTACGGGAAGCCGTGGCGGTCTGCCCGGCCGCGGCCATCCGGCTGGTGGAGCGGTGAAGCGGATCGTCGTCGTCGGAGCCTCGGCCGCCGGACTCGCCGCGGCCGAGACGCTCCGCCGCGAAGGCTACGACGGCACCCTCACCCTCGTCGGCGACGAGCCCCATCTGCCGTACGACAGACCGCCGTTGTCCAAGCAGATCCTCGCCGCCGAGTGGGAACCGGACCGGATCGCCCTGCGCACCCCGGCCGACCTCGCCGGGCACGACCTCGACCTGCGCCTCGGTGTCGCCGCGACCGGACTCGACCTCACCGCGCAGGAGTTGACGCTCTCGGACGGCGCGCGGGTGCCGTACGACGGGCTGATCATCGCCACCGGGGTGCGCCCCCGGCGGCTGCCAGGCGAGGGCGCGCATGTCCTGCGCACGCTCGACGACGCGCTCACACTGCGCGAACGGCTCGATCCCGGGCGGCGGTTGGTGGTGGTCGGCGCCGGGTTCCTCGGTGCCGAGGCCGCCGCCGTGGCCTGGCGTCTCGGCGCTCAAGTGACCTTGCTGGAACCGGCATCCGTGCCGCTGGCGCACGCGGTCGGCGAGCAGGTCGGCCAGGTGCTGGCCCAGGCCCACGTGGACCACGGCGTGAACCTGCGCACCGGGGTCTCCGTCACCGAGGTGACCGACGAGGGCGTACGACTCGCGGACGGCGAGGAGATCGAGGCCGACGAAGTGCTCGTCGCGATCGGCTCGTTGCCGAACACCGCGTGGCTCGCCGACAGCGGCCTCTCGGTGGGCGACGGAGTGGTGTGCGACGAGTACTGCGAGGCCGCCCGGAACGTCTACGCGGCCGGTGATGTCGCCCGCTGGTACAACCCGCTGTTCGGCACGCCGATGCGGATCGAGCACCGCACCAACGCGGCCGAGCAGGGCATGGCAGCCGCCCGCAACCTGCTCAACTCCCAGGCGCGCAAGGCGTTCGCGCCCGTGCCGTACTTCTGGTCCGACCAGTACGACATGAAGATCCAGGCCCACGGCTATCTGCGCGGTCACGAAGAAGTCGCCGTGGTGGAGGGGGACTTGGGCGAGCGGCGGTTCGTGGCCGCCTACCGCACCGGCGACCGGCTCACCGGCGCCCTCGCGGTCGGGATGCCCCCGAAGGCGATCCGCGGCTGGCGGTCGGCCATCGCCGCCGGAGTGAACTGGCAGGAGGCCGTCCATGGCGCGACGACCGGCTGAGGAACCCCGCGACGTCGTCGTGGTCACCGGTGCCGGAGGCATGGGGACGGCGATCGCCCGCCGCCTCGGCAGCGGCCGCACCCTGTTCCTCGCCGACGCCTCACGCGGCCAACTCGACCGCACCGTAGCCGCGTTGCGCGCCGAGGGCTACGCGGCGCACGGAGTCCTGACCGACATCTCCGACCGTACGGCCGTCGAGAAGCTCGCGGGGACCGCGGCCGGGGAGGGCCGGGTCGTAGCCGTGGCGCACACGGCCGGGGTCTCCGCCTCGATCGCGTCGGCGCGCACGATCCTGGAGGTCGACCTGCTGGGCACGGTCCATGTGATCGACGCCTTCGAGGCGGTTGCGGGACGCGGTACCGCGCTGGTCGCCGTGTCCAGCATGGCCGGGCACTACGCCTCGCTCGGTCCCGAGGAAGAGGCCGCCCTGGCCACCGCCCCGGCGGAGGAACTGCTCTCCCTGCCCGTCGTCACGGCCGTCGGCGACGACTCGCCGCGCGCCTACATGGTCGCCAAACGCGCCAACCACGTGCGTGTGGAGGCCGCGGCGCTCGCCTGGAACCTGCGCGGTGCCCGTATCAACACCGTCAGCCCCGGCGTGATCTCCACCGCGATGTCGAAGGCGGAGGCCGAATCGCCGCACGGCGGGCACATGTTGAAGATGCTGGGCGACTGCGGAGCCGGACGCACCGGCACCCCCGGCGAGATCGCCGACGCGGTCGCCTTCCTCACCGGCCCGCAGGCGCAGTTCATCACCGGCACCGATCTGCTCGTCGACGGCGGGCAGGCCGCGTGGGTGCGCCGGCACATGCGGCACTGACGGCCCGCCCCGGGACGGAAGGGCGGGCCTCGGTCGGTTCAGTCCCGTGATGTCAGAATGCTCAGCGCGTTCGCCGCCACGATGGCCCCGATGCCCGCCCACTCCGCCCAGCCCAGCCGCTGCCCGAGGCCGATCCACCCGACCACGGCGGCGAGCACCGGGTTGACGCTCATGAACAGCCCGAAGGCCGGAGCCGGCACCCGGCGCAGCGTGAACATGTCGGCCAGATACGGCACCGCCGATGACAGCACCCCGGCCGCCACCGCACACCCGGCCGCCGCGAGCGTCGGCGGATGCCGGACCGCGACGACGATCCCGACCGGCAGGAACATCAGCGCGGACACCCCGGCCGCGGCCGCCGAACCCCGCGCCCCGGGGATACGGTTGCCGACGGTCCGGTTGAGCAGGATGTACGACGCCCAGCACGCGGCGGCGAGCAGCCCGAGCCCCATGCCCAGGTAGTCGGCCGAGGGACGCGGCCGCATCAGCGTCACCACGCCCGCCGCGGCGATCAGCGCGTAGCAGACGTCCACGCGGCGCCTGGTCGCGGCCAGCGCTATGGACAGCGGTCCCAGGAATTCCAGCGTCACAGCGAGACCGAGGCCGACCCGGTCGATCGCGGTGTACAGGGACAGGTTCATCGTCCCGAACACCACCGCCAGCAGCAGGACCGGCCACCACTGCCGCCAGGTGAACTCCCGCAACCGGGGCCTGCCCACGGCGAACAGCACGGCCGCAGCGACGTACTGGCGCACCGCGACGACCCCCACCGGCCCGATCACGGGGAAGGCGAGCGAACCGAGCGCGGCACCGGTCTGGTTGGACAGCCCGCTGCCGGCCATGGTCGCCACCCCGGCGAGGCCCACCCGGGAAGACGGCCGCGGAGTGCCATGTGTCCTGCTGGTCAAGGGAGTTGTCGCTGCGGAGGCTCCAGGCATGCTCCGATCGTGCGCCTCACCCGAGCATGCGCAAAATGCAAGAGCCCGGCGATCTATACGCTGGAGTCATGGATCTGGAGCTGAGGCAGTTGCGGTGTCTCGTCGCGATCGTCGACGAAGGCACCTTCACGGACGCCGCCCACGTACTCGGCGTCTCCCAGGCCGCCGTCTCCCGCACCCTCGCCTCCCTCGAACAGGCCCTGGGAGTACGGCTGTTGAGGCGTACCTCCCGATCGGTGACCCCGACGAGCACCGGGCTGCGGGTGGTCGCGCACGCCCGGCGGGTCCTCGCCGAGGTCGACGACCTGGTCCTGGACGCCACCTCGGGCCACGCCCATCTGCGCATCGGCTACGCCTGGTCGGCGCTGGGACGGCACACGCTCCCCTTCCAGCGCCGCTGGGGCCGGGCCCACCCGGAGACCGACCTGCACCTGATCCGCGTCAACTCGGCCACCGCAGGACTCGGCGAAGGCGCCTGCGACCTGGCCGTCGTCCGCAGAGCGCTCGACGACCGGCGGTTCGAGTCGGCCATCGTCGGGCTGGAGCGACGGCTGTGCGCCATGGCCTCCGACGACCCCCTCGCGCGGCGCCGCTCGGTCCGGCTGGCCGACCTCGCCGGACGCACCCTCCTCGTCGACCGCCGCACCGGCACCACGACCGCCGACCTGTGGCCGCCCGACTCCCGCCCGGCCACCGAGGACACCCACGACGTCGACGACTGGCTCACCGTGATCGCCACCGGCCGCAGCGTCGGCATGACCGCCGAGTCGACCGCCAACCAGTACCCGCGGCCCGGAGTCGTCTACCGCCCGGTGCGCGACGGCGAGCCCATCGCCGTACGGCTCTCCTGGTGGAAGGACGACCCGCACCCCGCCACCCAGGCCGTGCTGGAACTGCTCACCGCGCTCTACCGCGAGACCTGAGCCGCTCACCCTGATGGCCCACGGCGGTGGCTTCCACCTGGCGCCCGCTCGACGCTGAGCCCATGAGCCCTGGTCATGCCCATCCGTCGAAACGGACGAGGATCGTCCTCCTGGTGGCCGTCGTCGTCGCGGCCCTCGTCACGGGCCTCGCGCTGCTGCCCGACACGTTCTCGGCGGACGCGGACGCGAGCGTCGCAAAGGTCACCGTCGGCGACGACGTGGGCAAGAACCTGCCGGTCACCAAGCCGACGATCGCCTGCGCCGACCTGCTCCAGAAGGACTTCGGCGCCCTCGACGACGCGGCGACCTCCGTGGCCTCCGCGACCGTCGTGGCGAAGGGCGGCACGAACGCGTACGAGTACTGCGACGTCAAGGGCACCGTAGCCCCGCAGATCCAGTTCGAACTGCGGTTGCCGACCAAGACGTACCGGCAGCGCTACCTCCAGGAAGGCTGCGGCGGCTACTGCGGCATGGTCGGCGTCAGCGCCCAGCCCGCCGCCTCGACCGGCTGCGTCCCGGTCACCGACGGCTCCTTCGCCCTCGGCCAGGACAACCAGGGCCATGTCTCCACCTCCGGCACGGGCGGCGGCTCCGCCGAGGTCTGGGCGACGAACCCGCAGCTCAAGGTGGACTTCGGCTACCGCTCCGAGCACGCCTTCGCCACCGCAGCCAAGGCGATCACGAAGGCCTTCTACGGCGCCGAGCCGACGTACTCCTACTACGACGGCTGCTCGGACGGCGGGCGCGAGACGCTGATGGAGGTGCAGCGCTACCCCGGCGACTTCAGTGCCGCGCTGGTCGGCGCCCCGGCCTTCAACCAGACCGCGCTCAACGCGATGCAGGAGGCGTATCTCTCCACCATCGACTTCCGCGCGGACGGCTCGACGATCCTGCCCGCCTCGAAGCTCGCCATGCTGCACAAGGCGGTCATCGCGAAGTGCGCCGACCCCAAGCTGAACAACGACCTCATCCAGGACCCGGCGACCTGCACGTTCGATCCCGCGAGCCTCAAGTGCTCGGACAACAAGGCCAGTTCGAGCTGTCTCACCGCCGAGCAGGTCGACGTCGTACGGAAGGCGTACGCGGGCGTGACCGCTCCGGACGGCACCCATCTCTACACCGGCGGCCAGCCCTACGGCTCCGAGACGGCCTGGGAGGGGCTGTTCATTCCGAAGGCCGGGCAGGGGCAGAGTTCGGTGCAGCTGTACGGGATCGGGCTCGGGTTCCTGCGCTGGGTCGGAAA
Source organism: Streptomyces sp. NPDC002276 (assembly GCF_053891435.1). Lineage (NCBI taxonomy): Bacteria > Bacillati > Actinomycetota > Actinomycetes > Kitasatosporales > Streptomycetaceae > Streptomyces > Streptomyces sp. NPDC002276. Next base: position 443,750 of record NZ_JBSFCQ010000001.1, read on the forward strand.
GTGGGTGGCCGACCCGACGCTGAAGCTCGACGGGTCGTTGTTCACTGTCGACACCTTCAAGGCGTATCAGCGCGAGGTCTCCGGGATCTACGACGCCACCGACCCGGACCTCACCAAGTTCCACGAGGCCGGCGGCAAGCTGATCCAGTGGCACGGGCTGACCGACCCGAACATCCCGCCCACCGGCACCCGGGCCTACCGCCAGGCCATGATCGACGCCATGGGGCAGAGCGAGATCGACGACTTCTACCGGCTGTACCTGTTTCCCGGAGTCAACCACTGCGGCGGCGGTGACGGACCCGACAGCTTCGACCTGTTGAGCAAGCTGACCGACTGGCGGGAGACCGGCAAGGTGCCGGGCGCCGTCATCGCGTCGAAGACCAGCGGCGGCACCGGGCCCGGGGGACCGGCGGGCGGTCAGCTCGGCGCCGGCGACACGAAGGCCTCCGCGAGCAGCGGCGCGCCCACCGTCGAGTACACGCGGCCCGTCTACCCGTACCCGCGACTGGTCGCCTACGACGGCTCCGGCGACAAGAAGGACGCGGCCAACTACCGCGCCTACACGCCCGACAAGCTGCCCGACGACCACTACAAGTGGGCCGGATCCTTCACCTCCGGCTACCAGGAGTGGTGCGGGACGAAGGACGGCAAGTCGATGAGCTGCATCCGTCACAAGCCGTAGAAGAAGCGGGTTCACCGCCCGTCCATGGCAGGTCCATGGGCGGGCGGCGGCATGTCTGAGGTAAGTATGGGCCGAGCCATGCCTGCAATACGGCGGACAAAATTGTTGACAATCTTGTTTGGCTAGATTTAGGTTCGACAGGCACTCACTCAGGGAGGGCAACGATGCCGAAAGAAGCCCGTCCGAGCACCGGGGAGCAGGCCAAGCAGCATGCGCTCACGCAGCTGCGGCAGGCGATCCTGCACGGCGACATGGCACCGGCACAGCGGCTGGTGGAGAACGAACTCGCCGAGCAACTCGATGTGACGCGGGCCAGCATCCGCGCGGCGTTGATCGATCTGGCGGCCGAAGGACTGGTCGAGCGGATCCGCAACCGGGGCTCCCGGGTGCGGGTGGTGACCGTGGAGGAAGCGGTCGCCATCACGGAGTGCCGCATGGTCCTGGAAGGACTGTGCGCGGCCAAGGCGGCCGTCGCGGCCAGCGACGACCAGCTGACCGAACTGACAGACCTGGGCCGGGCCATGACCAAGGCCGTGGCCGACGGCGAGCCGGTGACGTACTCCGAGCTCAACCACGAACTGCACGACAAGGTCCGGGAGTTCTCCGGCCAGCAGACGGCCTTGGCCCTGCTGGAGCGGCTCAACGCCCAACTGGTGCGTCACCGCTTCCAGTTGGCGCTACGGCCGGGGCGTCCGCAGCAGTCCCTGAACGAGCATCTGGCCATGATCGAGGCGATCACGGCCAGGGACCCGCAGGCGGCCGAGGCGGCCGTCCGCGCCCATCTCACCAGTGTGATCGAGGCGTTGCGCGACTGAGGCGCGGCGGCTCGGCACGCCTGGGGCGGGCGCACACCTGTCCACCAAGGAGATTGACGCAATGACGCACGGCAACGCGCTCGCCTCCCCCGCGCCCGACGACACTCGCGCGGGGGGACCCCCAACACGATCGACACTCGTCGTCACGGCGCACGCCGGGGACTTCGTGTGGCGGGCGGGCGGAGCCATCGCCCTGGCAGCCGCCCGTGGCGAGAAGGTCACCATCGCCTGTCTGACCTTCGGCGAGCGCGGCGAGTCCGCGAAGGCCTGGCGCGAGGGCAAGCGGCTCGACGAGATCAAGGCGATACGGAAGGACGAAGCCGAGCGCGCCGCGGCCACCCTCGGCGCCGAGGTCCGCTTCTACGACGCCGGCGACTACCCCCTGGTCGCCACCGCCGAGCTGACCGACCGACTCGTCGCCGTCTACCGCGAGACACAGCCGGACGTCGTCCTCACCCACCCCACCGAGGACCCGTACAACGGCGACCACCCGGCCGCCAACCGGATGGCGCTGGAGGCCCGCGTCCTGGCGCAGGCCATCGGCTACCCCGGCGAGGGCGAGATCATCGGCGCCCCGCCGGTCTTCTACTTCGAGCCGCACCAGCCCGAGATGAGCGGCTTCAAGCCCGAGGTCCTCCTCGACATCACCGAGGTCTGGGACACCAAGCGCAAGGCGATGGAGTGCCTCGGCGCCCAGCAGCACCTGTGGGACTACTACACGGACCTGGCCGTCCGCCGCGGTGTCCAGCTGAAGCGCAACGCCGGCCCGAACCTGGGCCTGGCCCACAAGACGATGGCCGAGGCGTACATGCGCCCGTACCCGCAGATCGCGAAGGAGCTGGCATAACCATGGGCGGCGTCATTGTCACCAACCCGCCGAAGGCGGACGCGAAGGACGTCGAGGCGCTGGCCGCCTTCGGCGTGGCCACTGTCAGCGAGGCCATGGGCCGCACGGGTCTGCTCGGCCCGTCGATTCGCCCTGTCCAGCAGGGAGTTCGGGTCGCCGGTACCGCCGTCACCGTGCTCAGCTGGCCCGGCGACAACCTCATGATCCACGCGGCCGTGGAGCAGTGCGGCGAGGGCGACATCCTCGTCGTCACCACCACGTCCCCTTGCACGGACGGCCTGTTCGGCGAGCTGTTCGCCACCGCGCTCCAGCAGCGCGGGGTACGCGGAGTCGTCCTCAACACCGGCATCCGCGACACCCAGGAACTGCGCGACATGGGCTTCGCCGCCTGGTCCCGGGCCGTTTCCTCCCAGGGCACCGTCAAGGCCACCGGCGGCTCGGTCAACGTGCCGATCGCCGTCGACGGCCAGGTCGTCCGCCCCGGTGACGTGATCGTCGCCGACGACGACGGCGTGGTGGTCGTACCGCGAGAGAAGGCCCGCGAGACCGCCGAGAAGTCGGAGGCGCGCGAGGCGAAGGAAGCGGCCACCCGCGCCGCCTTCCTCGAAGGCCAACTCGGCCTGGACCGCTACGGGTTGCGCGACACTCTCAAGCAACTCGGCGTCGAGTACCGGTCGTACGAGGAGCACACCGGAGCCGGGTCGTGACCGGGCCCGCGGAGGTGCGCTGCATGCTGATGCGCGGCGGCACCTCCAAGGGCGCCTACTTCCTGGCCGAGGACCTCCCCGCCGACCCCGCCGAACGCGACGACCTGCTGCTGCGCGTCATGGGCAGCCCCGACCCGCGCCAGATCGACGGCCTGGGCGGCGCCCACCCGCTCACGAGCAAGGTCGGCGTGGTCTCCGTCTCGGCCGATCCCGAGGCCGACGTCGACTACCTGTTCCTCCAGGTCGCCGTCGACCGCCCCGAGGTCACCGACCGGCAGAACTGCGGCAACATCCTCGCCGGAATAGGCCCGTTCGCCGTGGAGCGGGGGCTCGTGGCCCCCGGTGACAGCGAGACGTCCGTCCGCATCCGCATGCTCAACACCGGGGAACTCGCGATCGCGAGCTTCCCCACACCGGGCGGCCGGGTCGACTACACCGGCACGGCGGAGATCTCCGGAGTCCCAGGCGCCGCGGCCCCCGTGGTCATCGAATTCCCGCAGGGCACAAGCCCGTTGCTGCCGACCGGCCGGATCCGGGACGTCGTCGCGGGCACCGAGGTGACCTGCGTCGACAACGGCATGCCGGTCGTCCTGATCCCGGCCGCCGCACTGGGCGTCACCGGCTACGAGAGCCCCAAGGACCTGGAGGAGAACCTCACGCTCGCCGACCGCCTCCGGGAGATCCGTCTGGAGGCGGGCAAGCTGATGGGTCTCGGTGACGTCGAGAACACCACTGTGCCCAAGCTCAGCCTGCTGGCACCGCCCCGGGACGGCGGCGCCGTCATGACCCGCACCTTCATCCCCGTGCGCTGCCACACCTCGATCGGCGTCCTGGGCGCCGCGAGCGTGGCGGCCGGACTGCTCCTGCCCGGCGCGGTCGGGGAGGGCATCGCGGACGTCACGCGACAAAGTGACCGAATTCGCATCGAGCATCCCAGCGGATTCCTAGACATCGAAACTAGCGTGGCCCCCGCATCCGGCGAGACCGCTCCCGTGGTCCGCAGAACCGCCGTGGTGCGCACCGCCCGCAAGATCTTCGACGGCACCGTCTTCCCCAGGCCCGCCGACACCACCCCCACCCCCACCCCCACCCCCACACCCGCACTCGTACGACCCCTTGGAGGCAACGATGGCTCCGCCGCTCGGTGACATCGCCCATATCGGCCATGCCCAGCTCTTCACCCCGGACCTGGACGCCAGTGTCGCCTTCTTCACCGACTACCTGGGCCTCACCGTCAACGGCCGGGACGGCGACACCGTCCACCTCCGGACTTACGACGACTACGAGCACCACAGCCTGGTCCTCACCGCCCGCGAACAGCCAGGCCTCGGCCGCCTCGCCCTGCGCACCTCCAGCGAGGAGGCCCTCCAGCGCCGTATCAAGGCGATCGAGGACGCGGGCGGCACCGGCAGGTGGGTCGAGGACGAACCGGGCCTCGGCAAGCTCTACGTCACCACCGACCCGGACGGCCACGAGCACGCCCTCTACTGGGAGAGCGAGCACTACCGGGCCCCCGACGAGCTGAAGCCCGCGCTGAAGAACCAGCCGCAGGCCAAACCCAACCGGGGCGTGGGAGTTCGGCGCCTCGACCACATCAACTTCCTTGCCGCTGACGTGCTTTCGAGCGCCGAGTTCCAGCAACACGTGCTGGGCGCGAGGCCGACGGAGCAGATCCAGCTCAACAGCGGGCGGATCGCGGCGCGTTGGCTGACCTACACGAACAAGTCGTACGACGTGGTCTACACGGAGGACTGGACCGGTTCGACCGGGCGGCTTCACCACATCGCCTTCGCGACCGACACCCGTGAGGACATCCTGCGCGCAGCCGATCTCGCCATCGACACAGGAGTGTTCATCGAGACCGGGCCGCACAAGCACGCCATCCAGCAGACGTTCTTCCTCTACGTCTACGAACCCGGCGGCAACCGCATCGAGTTGTGCAACCCGCTCACCCGACTCGTCCTGGCGCCCGACTGGCCGCTGATCACCTGGACCGAGGAGGAGCGGAAGAAGGGGCAGGCCTGGGGCCTGAAGACCATCGAGTCCTTCCACACCCACGGGACTCCGCCGGTCGGCTGAGCAGCGCGCGGGAGCCGTCGGAGTCACCCCCACGCGATTGTCGATGAGATTGTTGACAAAAACGTTGACTATCCGAGGGGTGACTCCTTAGCGTCTGGCGCACCAAGCACGAGAGGTAACCAACGATGTCTTCCTCCCCCTCCCCGTCCCCCGCTCTGTCCGCCCGCGGCAGCCGACTGGCCCTCCTGGTCATCGGCCTGTGCTGGCTGGCCGTCCTCTTCGACGGCCTCGACATGTTCATCTACGGCTCGGTGCTCCCGCACCTGCTGGAGACGAAGACCTTCGGTCTCACCGCGGACCAGGCCGGCGACCTCGGCAGCTACGCCACCTTCGGCATGCTGGTGGGCGCCCTGACCGCGGGCACGGTCGCGGACCGGATCGGCCGCAAGCAGCTGATGATCGCCTGCGTGACGCTCTTCTCGCTGGCCTCCGGCATCTGCGCGGTCTCCGGCAGCGTCGAGGTCTTCGGCCTCGGCCGCACCCTCGCCGGCGTCGGCCTCGGCGGGCTGCTGCCCACCGCGATCAGCATGGTCTCCGACTACGCCCCGCGCGGCCGGACCGCCCTCACCATCGGCATGCTGATGACCGCCCACCACGCGGGCGGCATCCTCTCCGCCTACGTGGCCAAGTGGCTGGTGGACCCGGTGGGTTGGCGCGCCGCCTTCTGGGTCTGCGTCCTCCCGCTGCTCTTCGTCCCGGTGCTCCTGAAGCTCCTCCCCGAGTCGCTGAGCTTCCTGGTCGCCAAGGGCCGCACCGACGAGGCCACCGCCCTCGCCGAGCGCTTCGAGGTCGAACTCCCCGCGGCCACCGGCAAGAAGACCGCGGCCGACCGCTGGGACGCCCTGCGCGACCTCTTCAGCGGCGGCCAGTGGATCCAGACCCTGCTGTACTGGTGCGCCTCCTTCGGCGGCCTGCTCCTCGTCTACGGCGTCGCCACCTGGCTGCCCACCCTGATGCGCGCCGAGGGCTACGCGCTCGCCGACGCCCTCACCTTCGTGGTCGTCTTCAACCTCGGCGGCATCGTGGGCATGCTCGCCGCGGGCCGCGCCGCCGACCGCTTCGGTGCCCCGCGCATCTCGTCCATCTGGTTCGCGCTCACCGCGGTCGGCGTCTTCCTGCTCGGCGTCCACATGAACCAGGCCGTCACGATGCTGGTCGTCTTCCTCACCGGCGTCTTCCTCAACAGCGCCCAGACGATGATCTACGCGACGGTCTCCATCCGCTCCACCCCCGACAACCGCGCCACGGCGGTCGGTTGGACCTCCGGCATGGGCCGCTTCGGCGCCGTCTTCGGCCCGTGGCTCGGCGGCCAGCTGCTCGCCTCCGGCAACGGCGACTGGGGCTTCACCTCCTTCGCCATCGCCGGTCTGTCGTCCATGGTGTTCATCGGCATCGCCGCCCTGCGCAGCGCGAAGCAGACCGAACGGACCGGCGCGGACCAGGAGTTGGTCTCCGCCCACTGACGTGACACACGAAAGCGCCCGCGTCGCGAGACGCGGGCGCTTTCGTGTGCGGCGGGTCAGTCCTTGCCCATCTGGTCCTCCGCCGACAGGTGTTCCACCGTCTTGCCCGTCTCGGTGAACGTCCGCGTCACATAGCCCGACGAGTACACCCAGAGGATGCGCAGCGGGGTGTCGCCCACGTTCCGGAACAGGTGCGGGATCGGTGAGGGCACGTACGTGGTGTCGTACTGCTCCAGCTTCGTCACCTCGCCGTCGACCACGACCTCCGCCTCGCCCTCCAGGATCGTCACGTGCTCGTCGCAGTTGTGCGAGTGCAACGGCGCTCCGGAGCCGACCGGATACACGCTCATGCCACTGGTGATCAGGTTCTCCCCGCCCGCCGACGGCGTCGTGACGAGGGGTGTCGTGACGACGGCACCGCCCCGGTCGAGTACGGGCACGGACGCGACCTTGATGATCGTGGTCATCCGGAGTTCCTTTCCACTTACACACGTCTGCGTCGAACGACGTTAGGCCTCGCGCGGGGGAATGGGTGCCCTCTGGCGTGCAGCTTTACCTTGCATTTCCAGAGGGGTGAGCTTTCCGGACCCGGCTGTAGCGTCGGCTCGCATCGCACGGCCGCACGAACCGTGCACGTAACGCGCCGGAAAGAAAAGGCAGGTATCGGCCCATGAGGCTCCCCGTTCTCACCGAAGAGGAAATGGACCCGCGCCAGCGGGAACTGGCCGCCCGCATCGCCGGCCGGCGCGGTGCCGTGCGCGGCCCCTTCCGGGTCTGGCTGCACAGCCCGGAGATGTGCGAACGGGCGGAATCCCTCGGCGCGTTCGCCCGCTTCGACAGCAGCCTCCCCAAGCACCTCAGCGAACTCACGCTGCTGATGGCCGCCCGCAACTGGGACGCGCAGTACTCCTGGAACGCCCATGTGCACCAGGCGATCGAGGCCGGAATTCCGGAGGCCGCCGTCAAGGCGATCGCCGAGAGGCGCGAGGCGGTCTTCGACAACGAAGCGGACCAGGCCTTCTACCAGTTCTGCCGCGAGATCCTCGACGACCACTTCGTCACCGACACGACCTTCGCCGCCGCGCTGGAGCACTTCGGCTCCAAGGGCCTGGTCGACACCATCGGCGCGCTCGGCAACTTCACCATGCTCGGCATGTGCCTCAACACCTTCCAGGTGGACCTCCAGGCCGACAAGGAACCCCCGTTCCCGGACATCCGCGGCTACGGCCGCATCGCCCCGGACGGCCCCGACGGCACCGAGCCACGCGCGTGACAACCCCGGGGGGAGACGCGGTACTTCGCGTCCGGGGGGTCACGAAGAGCTTCGGCGGAGCAGCCGCGCTGAAGGGGGTGGACCTCGATCTGTACCCCGGCGAGGTCCACGCGCTGATGGGCATGAACGGCGCAGGCAAGTCGACGCTGGTGCAAGTCCTTTCGGGGATCCACCAGCCCGACGGCGGCACCGTCGAGGTCAACGGCCAGGCGCAGCACGGACTTACGGTCCGCAAGGCGCGGCGGCTCGGCATCGCCTCGGTGCCGCAGCGCCGCGAACTGGCGATGGGGCTCACCGTCGCCGAGAACGTCATGCTGGGCGACCTGCCCACCCGGGCCGGTGCCGTGCGCTGGAAGGTCGTCAACTCGCAGGCCCGCACGGCACTTGAGGCTCTCGGCATCGACATCGACGTGACCCGCACCGCGGGCTCGCTCACCGTCGCCGAACAGACCATGGTCGAGGTGGCCCGCGAGGTCCGCCGCGGCGGACGCATCCTCATCCTCGACGAACCGACCGCCTGTCTGAGCGCCGAAGCGGCGCACCAGATAAGGGAGTTGGTGCGCACCCTGCGCGACGAGGGTGTGGCCGTCGTCTACATCTCGCACTACATCGACGAGGTGCTGGCCGTCGCCGACCGCGTGACGGTGCTGCGGGACGGAGCCGTCGTACGCGGCGCGCCCGCCGCCGAGTTCGACGCCGCCGCACTCGTACGGAGCATGGTGGGAAGGGACGTTGTGTCCCAGCGGTCCCAACGGCCCGCTCCCAAGGACGAGATCGGGCTGGCCGTGCGCGGTCTCACCGACGGCCGGGCCGTACGGGACTTCACCGTCGAGGTGCACAAGGGCGAGATCGTCGCCGTGCTCGGCCCGGCCGGGGACGCGCAGTCACGTCTCTTCGACCTGCTCTCCGGGCGCCGCCGCCCCGACACCGGCGACCTCGCCGTGGACAGAACTCCCGTGCCGTTCGGCCGAGTTCACGCCTCGCTCGCCAGCGGCCTGCGCTGTGTCACCGGCGACCGCCGCGCCCTGGGCCTCGTCCCCGAACTCTCCCTGGACGAGAACCTGATGCTGGCCGGCGACCGCTTCGCCCGCCGCCGCACCCACCGACGTGCCCAACTCGCCCGCCGAGCGGCCCCGTTGCGCCGCGGCTACGGCGTGGTCGCCCTCGCAGGCAACCCACCCGTGGGCGCGCTGTCCGGCGGCAACCAGCAGAAGGTGCTGCTCGCCAAGTGGCTCCAGACGGAGCCGGTCGCCTGCTTCCTGGAGGACCCCACCAACGGGGTCGACATCGCGGCCATGGCCGACATCCACGCCCTCCTCGACGACCTCGCCTCGCGCGGAGTCGCCGTGCTGCTCGCCTCCTCCTCCGCCGAGGAGGTCATGCGCCTCGCCGACCGGGTCGTCGTCGTCAGCGCCGGCCGGACCGTCGCCGAGCACGACATCGACGCCATCACCCACGACGAACTCGTCGCCACCGCCCTCGGAGGTCAACCGCAGTGAGCGTCAAGACACTTGCCGACGCCCCCGGCGTCTCCGAACCGCCCGAGAAGGCACGCCCCAGGCTCTCGCTCGCCGCGCTGCGCGGCGCCCCGCACACCGGTCTGATCGCCGTGCTGGTCGTCGTGATCGTGGCCACCTCGCTGCGGACCGACTCGTTCGCCACCGACACGAACGTCATCAACATCCTGCGCCAGGTCAGCGTCGTCGCCGTGATCGCGGCCGGACTCACCCTGCTGATGACCGCGGGCGGCATGGACTTCTCCATGGGCAGCAACGTCGCCGTGACGACCGCGGTCGGGGCGCAGCTGCTGGCGCACGGCCACTCCACGGCGTTCGCCGTCGTCGCCTGTCTGGTGCTGGCCACGCTGATCGGACTGGTCAACGGGGTGGTCGTGACGTTCACCAATGTCGCCCCGTTCGTCGCGACCCTGGCGACGGCGACCCTCCTGGACGGCGTCGCCCTGCTCGTCCTCGACAGCGTCAGCGTCTCCATCGGCACCAAGATGTTCGCCCTCGGCAACAACAAGATCCTCGGGGTGCCGTACCTGCTGGTCGTCGCGATCCTCGTGCTGGTGGCCACCGCCCTGGTCATGCGGTTCACCGTGTTCGGCCGCGACGCCTTCGCGATCGGCGGCAACGAGCACGTCGCCCGCCTGAGCGGGATCAACGTCACCGCCCGCAAGCTCTCCCTCTACGCCCTCACCGGCGCCCTGTCCGGACTGGCCGGCCTGATGCTGCTGTCCCGGCTCAGCGGCAGCAGCCCCGGCACGGGCGGACTCTCCCTCCAGCTCCAGGCCGTCGCCGCGGTCGTCATCGGCGGCACCGCCCTGGCAGGCGGCTACGGCACCGTCGTAGGCACCGCGCTCGGGGTGGTGCTCCTCGGTGTCGTCGCCAACGCGCTGAACCTGCTCCAGGTCTCCAGCAACTACCAGTCGGTCTCCGTCGGCGGAGTGCTGCTCATCGCGGCCGTCGCCAACGAGATGCACAAGGCACGTTCCGCACGTCATTGACCGGAATTGTCCGGCCCCACTCACCGCATCCCCATACACAAGGCGGTTCACCATGAGAATTTCGGTCCGTTCCCACAGAGCCGTGCTCGCCGCGTTCGCCGGCGGCACCCTCGTACTGAGCGGCTGCGGCAGCGGTGACGACAGCGGGAGTTCCGGCGATGTCACCCTCGGGTTCGTCAACGGCGGTGACACCGAGTTCCACAGCTGTCTCCAGAAAGCGGTCGAGCAGACGGCGAAGACGGAGAACGCCAAGGTCTTCACCGCCAACTCGCACCAGAATTCCACCACCGAGCTGTCCAACATCGAGGACATGACCTCGCGCAGTGTGAGCGCGCTGATCGTGCAGACGGTGAATGTCGACGCGCTCAAGGGCGACATCGCCAAGGCGAAGGCCGCGAACATACCGATCTATCTGACCTCCGTGGCCACCGGCGACGTGAACGACATCCTCGGCGCGGCCGTCGTCGACCTGGGCAAGCTCGGCGCCCTGGACGCTGGCTGGATCGCGCAGGACGCGGGCGGCGAGAGCGTCCAGGTCGGCGTGATCGCGGGGGCACCCGGCGCGGCCTCCGACCTGATGGTGGGCGGCTTCACGAAGGCGCTGCCGAGCACCGCGAAGGTGGTCGCGAACCAGCCAGGTATGTTCAATCCGGTCAAGGCGCAGGACGTGGCCGAGAACATGATCCAGGCGCACCCCGACCTCCAGTACGCGTTCGTCGCCTCGGAGGACATGGCGCTGGCCGCCCGCAAGGCGTTCGACGCGGCCGGCAAGAAGGACGTGAAGATCGTGACCGCCAACGGCACCGACGAGGGCCTGGCCGCCGTCAAGGACGGACGGCTCTCCGCCACCGTCGCCAACTCGGCCATGTCGATCGGGCAGACCGCGGTCAAGAACGCCGTCGGCCTCCTGGCCAAGAAGAAGGTTGACAAGATTGCCAACATTCCTCTTTTGTTGGTCACCAAGGACAACCTGAACAAGGCACCCCAGTACTGCCCCAAGTAGCACAGCCGCGTGGGCAGCGATGCCTGTCCCCGCACTGTCCCGAGCCGCCCGTCCGGCACGTCGCCGGAATGTCCTGACAGAGCCGCTGCAAGGACATTCCGGATCCCGCCGGACCCCTACGCACGACCGGCACCGCCGCCGGGGCCCACCCCTGGCACACGTGGGCCTCCGGAGGAATCATGGACCGACTGCTCCTCATGCACAGCTTCGTCACCGTCGCCCAGACGGGCAGCTTCAGCGGTGCCGCCAAGAAACTCGGCTCGTCGGGCTCACTCGTCTCGCGCCACGTCGCCGAACTGGAGCGACAGGTGGGCGTCCGCCTCGTCAACCGCACCGCCCGCTCGGTGAGCCTCACCGAACCCGGGCTCCGGTACGCCGAGTTCGCGGCCCGCATCCTCGACGAGATCGAGGCCGAGGACGCCGTCATCTCGCACCTCCACGACCGCGCCGAGGGCACCCTCAGCATCATCTGCCCCAAGTGGATAGGCAGCCTGGACCTCGGAGACGCGATCGCCGCGTTCTCCGCCGCCCACCCCAAGATCCACGTCCGCTTCGAACTGGGCGGCATGTCGGACCGTACGTACGACTTCCTGGACAGCGGCTTCGACGTGGCCTTCCACACCCGCGACCTGCGGGATTCGAGCGTCCGGCTGAAGAAGATCGCCTCCCTGCCCTTCGTGCTCTGCGCCTCCGAGAAGTACCTGGAGCGCTGCGGCCCGCTCACCGAGCCCAACGGCCTCGCCCACCACGAGTGCCTCGTCCACGTCAACGACCCCGTCTGGCGCATCGGCCACGGACACACGAGCACCCTGCACAAGATCCGAAACGTGGCGTTCTCCTCGAACTCCTACCTCGCGCTCCAGAAGGCCGCCGTCCACGGCCGCGGCATCGCCCTGCTACCGCAGCGCCCGGCCTACGACGACCTCCTCTCCGGCGCCCTCAAGGTCCTGCTGCCCGAACTCGCCGTACCCGACCGCCCGCTGTTCGCGATCTACGGCCCCGGCCAGGCCACCCCGCGCAAGGTCAGCGTCTTCCTGGACTTCCTCGCCGAATGGTTCTCCCAGAACCCCATTCCGGCCATCCGCGCGTAGCTGCAAGAAACGATTGCGAATTCGGGCGAGCTCGGACCATTGAGGCCTTCCCGCCCTGAAATCTAGGCTCGCCGGGCGACCCGCGAAACGAGGCATCCATGGGAATCCAGAGAATCGAATCGGTCACCTACGGCATCGACGACGTAGACGAATGTGTCCGTTTCTTCGGCGACTTCGGGCTGTTCCTGCTGGAGCGCACCGAGGAGCACGCGGTGTTCGAGACGCTCGCCGGGCAGACCCTGCACCTGGACACCGTGCCCGGCCCCCTGCTGCCGCCGCCGGTGGAGGCCGGGCCGACGATCCGTGAGGTCGTCTGGGGCGTCGACGCCCCCGAGGAACTGGCTCGGCTGGTCGCCGCCGCCGGCCGGGACCGCAAGGTCCACGAGAGCGCCGACGGGGTCTTCCACACCGTGGACGAGAGCGGCTTCGGCGTCGGACTCACCCTGGCCCGCCCGAAGATCACGGATGTCACCCCGCGCCCCGCCAACGCGACGGGCAGCGTCGACCGCTGGAACACCGCGCTGGAACCGCTCACCCGGGCCTTTCCGCTGCGCATGTGCCATGTCGCGCTGAACATCGTCAAGGAGGGCCGCGAGGAGGCCGTCGCGTTCTACACCGAGCGGCTCGGCTTCCGGCCCACCGACATCGTCGAACCGATGGGCGTGTTCATGCAGGCACCGGGCGACGACGACCAGCACACCATGCTGCTGTGCCACCGCCCCGACCGCGCAGGCGTCAACCACATCGCCTACGAGGTCCCCGGCTTCGACGACGTCATCGAGGGCGGCAACCACATGATCGAGCGCGGCTGGCGGGAGGCCCGCAAACTCGGCCGCCACACGGTCGGCTCGAACGTCTTCCGGTTCGTCCACGCCCCCTGCGGAGGCCGCGTCGAGTACGCGGCCGACATGGACCGCGTCGACGACACCTACGAGACCCGCGTCCACGAGACCACCCCACCGCACCACATCTGGGCACTGCGCTCCAACCGCGACCAGGACGCCCCCGCCAACTGACTCTCCTCCCGCCTTTCCAGCCTGAGAGGGCACCCACTCATGACCTCCGACCACGGCTACCCCGCCGTCCGCATGTACATCGCGGGCGAGTGGTGCCAGGGCGGCACCGGACGGACCGCCCCGATCGTGAACCCGGCCACCGAGAAGGTGATCGGCGAAGTCCCCCTCGCCACCACCGCCGACCTCGACCGCGCCCTCGACGCGGCCACCGAGGGCTTCCGCACCTGGCGCGCCACCCCGATAGCCAAGCGCTCCGCGATCCTGCACGCCGCCGCCGACCTCATCACCGAACGCGCCCCCGAGATCGGCCGGATCATGGCCCAGGAGCAGGGCAAGCCGCTCCGCGAGGGCACCACCGAGGCCCTGCGCACCGCCGACACCCTGCGCTGGCACATCGAGGACGCCCGCCGCGCCTACGGCCGGATCATCCCGTCCGCCCTCGGCACCGTCCTCACCGTCCGCCGCGAACCCGTGGGCCCCGTCGCCGCGTTCGTGCCGTGGAACTTCCCCGTGGGCGGCCCCAATCGCAAGCTGTCCTCGGCCCTCTCCGCGGGCTGCTCGATCGTCATCAAGGCCTCCGAGGAGACCCCGGGCACGGCCGCCGCCCTCGTCGCCTGCTACGCCGACGCCGGACTCCCGGCCGGTGTTCTCAACCTCGTCTTCGGTGAACCGGCCGAAGTCTCCGCCCACTTGATCCCCTCGCCGCGGATCCGCCTGGTCGCCTTCACCGGCTCCGTCCCGGTCGGCAAACTCCTCGCGGCCCAGGCGGGCGAGGTCATGAAGCCCACCCTGATGGAACTGGGCGGCCACGCCCCGGTCATCGTCTGCGCCGACGCCGACCCGGTGAAGTCCGCCCGCAAGGCGGCCCAGGCGAAGTTCTTCAACGCGGGCCAGGTGTGCACCTCACCCAGCCGCTTCTTCGTCCACGAGAGCATCGTGGCGGACTTCACCGCCGAGTTCGTGCGGGCCGCCGAGCAAGTCACCGTGGGAGACGGCCTCGACGCCGACACCACCATGGGCCCGCTCGCCAACGAGCGCCGGTTGCAGGCCATGGAGGAACTGGTGGCCGACGCCGTCTCGCGCGGCGCCAAGATACTCACCGGCGGCCAACGCCTCGCGCGCGACGGCTACTTCTACGCCCCGACCGTCCTCACCGACGTACCGGCCGACGCGAAGCTGCTGCACGAGGAGCCCTTCGGCCCGCTCGCGCCGATCGTCCCGTTCACCGACCTCGACGAGACCCTCGCCCTCGCCAACGCCCTGCCGTACGGCCTCGCCGCCTACGGCTTCACCGAGTCCGCCGCCACCGCCGAGAAGCTCTCGGACGCGCTGGAGGCCGGCATCCTCTCCATCAACCACTGCGGCGGCTCCGTCGCCGAGGCCCCCTCCGGCGGCGTCAAGGAGAGCGGCTACGGCAGGGAAGGCGGCCCCGAGGCCCTCGACGCCTACCTGATCACCAAGCGCGTCTCCCACCTGCTGGCGGGCTGAACCGCCATGAGGTACACGCGCGTTGCGGTCGGCGGCCGGGCGGTCTGGGGCCGCGTGGGGGAGGAGGACATCGAGCTGCTGTCCGAGTCCCCTCTGGACGGCGATCCGTCCGTCATCGGCTCGGTGTCGGTCGCCGACGCCCAGTGGCTGCCCGTCGTCGTCCCGCCCGTGTTCTACGCGGTCGGCATGAACTACCCGCGGCACATCGCGCACGCCGGCGCCGAGACCCCGGACCGACCCGAGGTCGGCTATCGCGCCAACAACGCGCTCACCGGCCACCGTTCACCCATCGTCAAGCCGGACGGGGTCGAGGGCCGCTTCGAGGCCGAGCCCGAACTCGTCGCCGTCATCGGCCGCACCCTGCGGCACGCCACGTACGAAGAGGCCCGCAAGTCGGTCTTCGGCTGGACCATCGGCAACGACGTCAGCGCCCGCACCTGGCAGCACCAGGACCGCTCCTTCTGGCGCAGCAAGAACAGCGACACGTTCAAGCCGATGGGGCCCTGGATCGACACCGACGTCGACGCGCTCGCTCAGACCACAACTCTCCGTGTGAACGGGGAGGTTCGCGCCTCGTTCGCCACCGGCGACATGGTCTTCGACCCGTTCGACCACATCGTCGAGCTCACCAAGCACATCACCATGCACCCGGGGGACGTGCTGTGGATGGGCGCCGAAGCCACCTGCCAACTCGAACCCGGGGACACCGTGGACATCGAGATCAGCGGTATCGGCGTCCTGTCCAACCCCGTACACAGTGAAGGGAATCCGTCATGAGCAGCGCACCCCGCTACATCCACCACGTCAACTTCCCCACCACCGACCCCGACCGGACCGCCGAGTGGTACACGAAGGTCTTCGGGATGAAGCGGATCATGCCCAAGTCCAACACCCGTGTGGTGCTGATGACTCGTGGCAACTTCGACCTGCACTTCACCCCGGTTGAGGAGATGGAGCGCATGGCGCCCTATCACTTCGCCGTCGAGGTGGACGACTGGGACGACTTCCTCGCCCACCTCAAGGACCTGGGCATCCGGCACACCCGGCCCATCGAACGCCCCGAGAACCAGTCGAAGTTCTGCTACATCCACGACCCCGACCACACCATGATCGAGCTCGTCTTCCACGGCCGCCGCCCCAACTAACCACGCGCGTACAGGAGTTAACCCCCATGCCCATCGCCGACTCCGACGGCACCTCCATCTACTACGAGCGCCACGGCAGCGGTCCGGCGATCCTGTTCGTGCACGGCAGCGGCGGCCACCACGCCGCCTGGTGGCAGCAAGTGGCCGCACTGCGCGAGGAGTTCACGGTCGTCACCGTGGACCTGCGCGGCTTCGGCAAGTCCGATTCATCGATGCCGGAGTTCGACGGCCAGGACTTCCCGGGTGATGTCGTAGCCGTACTCGACCAAGAGGACCTGACCGACGCGATGCTCGTCGGCCAGTCCATCGGCTCCGTGGCCGCTCTGCGCGCCGGACTGCTGCGGCCCGAACGGGTCGGCTCCGTCGTGCTCGGCCACTCGCTGGGCGGCATCAGCCACCCCGAGTTGAAGGAACTCGCCGCAGCCGACCGCGCCGAGGCCGTCAAACTCCCGGTCATCGACCGCCTGTTGACGAAGCGTTTCCAGGAGCAGCGGGCCGACCTCACCTTCCTCTTCCAGCAGATGGGCACGTTCAACGTCGCCAGGATGCAGGACCTGCGCAACCTCGACACCAACGGCCCGTCCCTGGACGACATTCAGGCCTCCGGCGTCAAGGTCGCCTTCCTCGCGGGCGAGAAGGACGCGGTGCTCAGCGTGAAGACCGTGACCCGCGCCCACGAACTGCTGCCCGGCTCACACCTGGAGATCGTCCCGGACGCCCCGCACTCCATGTACTGGGAGACGCCCGCCGAGTACAACGCCGCCGTCGCCCACCTGCGCCGCACCCTCACCGCACCGAAGGAAGCAGCATGAGCAGCCTCACCCTGGACGCCGCCGAGGAGATCATCGACGCCGCCCACAAGCGCGCCCAGTCGCTAGGGAAGGCGGTGAGCGTGGCCGTCGTGGACGCCGGCGGCTTCCCCATCGCCATCCGCCGCCCGGACGGCGCCCGCCCGCTCACCCCGGACATCGCCCGCGCCAAGGCGTACACGGCGGCCATCATGCAGCGGCCCGGCAAGATGCTGAAGAAGTGGCAGGAGAGCCAGCCGGTCTTCTTCTCCCAGCTCTCCCAACTCCCGGGCGCCGCAATGCCGATCATGGCCACCGAAGGCAGCCTCACCATCAAGAAGGACGGCGAGATCATCGGCGGCCTCGGCATCGCGGGCGGCACCGCGGACGAGGACCAGCAGATCGCCGAGGAGGTCCTCGCCTCGCTCGGCTACGAACTGGAGTTCGCCGCCTGGGGAGTCGCGGGCAAGCCCGCCCCCTCCGCGCCCTCGTCCGGAAAGGACGCATAACCCATGGCGGATACGTTCAACTACCGCATCGACCACCACGGCAGCCTGGTCCGCCCGGTCGAACTGACCGCGGCCCGCGCGGCAGGCGACCCCGAGGCGCTGAAGGAGGCGGAGCTCCAGGCGGTCAAGGAAGCCGTCGTCCTCCAACGCAAGCTGCGCTCCACCGTCGTCACGGACGGCGACTACCCGCGAGAGGACTTCCGCAGCGCGGTCCTTGACGGAGTATCAGGTTTCCGGCGCACGGACGAGACCGACGCCGACGGCCTGGTGCGCTGGGTCGCGGAGTCCCTGCCGAAGGCCAACGGCCCGCTCCTCGCGGACTGGGCGGCCCACCTCGCCGAACTGACGGTGATCGCCCCGAAGGCCTCGCTGCCCTCGCCCGCGTATCTCGCCGCCACCACCTTCGAGCCCGGTCACGGCCCGTCCTCCGCACGGGAGTTGGGGGAGGCGCTGGCAGAGATCGTCGTAGCGGAGATCGAGTCGCTGGTCGCCAAGGGCGTACGCCTGATCCAGCTCAACAACCCGCTGCTGCTCGGCCAGTTGGCCACCGACCCGGCCGCGCCCGGCGCGCTCTCCTTCGAGGACGCCCTCGCCGTGGACGCCTTGGCGGTACGGCTGGACGAGCGCCCCGAGGGCGTACGGATCGCGCTGGCCCCCGGCCCGGTCGCCCCCGCCTCGGTCGACCTGTCCCGTGCCGAGCAGCTCTACGGCGGGATCGGCGCCGACCGTTGGATCCTGCCCTTCGACCAGGGCACCCCGGCCGAACTCGCCCTGGTCAAGGCCCTGCCCGAGGACCGTGACTTCTGCCTGGGTGTCGTCGACGCGACCGTGCCCGCGCTGGAGGACATCGACACGGTGATGGCGAGGCTCGACGCGGTCGGCGAGTTCAAGGACCTGGAGGACGGGGCCGTAGCGCCGTCCCGGGGCTTCGCCGACGTGGCGAGCAGGCCGCTGCTGACCAGCGAGGAACAGCGCCGGAAGATCGAGCTGGTGGAGACGATCGCCCGGTACGTCTGGGGCAACGAGTTCTGATGCGTGAGCCGGGAAGCGCGACACCGCGCTTCCCGGCCAGGGTCCGGTCAGAGAACCTCGGCGAACGTCACCTTGCGATCGGTCAGCAGCGGCCAGATCGTCCGCACGATCAGCTCGTCGAAGTGGTCGGCCGCCTTGTGCGCGTCGAAACCGGCCCGGTCGGCGTACTGCTCGTACAGCACGAAACTCCCCGGCACCTCCGCCTCCGCGTGCACCTCGTACGCCAGGTTCCCCGGCTCGGCACGGGTCTGCTCGCGCACCTTCAGCAACGCGGCCCGCACAGCGTCCTCGTCGGTGGGCGCGCAGAAGTAGCGGGCGATGACTGCGTAGGCCATGTCGTGTCTCTCCTCATCGAATCCTCGGTCGATCCGCGGCGGATCCTCGGCTCCCGGCGGCGTGGCACATGCCGTCCGGCCTGCCGATTCCAGCACGGATCAACCCTCCGCCGACCTGCGCACGGCGCAAGCAATGCCTGCCTGTGCGGGGCTGGTGGCATGGCCCTCACATGGTGTGTTGTCGCATTCGGCCCGTTGTGGCCGCTGACTGTGCAGACCGCGGACCCGCACCGCGGCGGACGAAGGAAGTGATCTTCATGCGAAGCCTGGAAACCCTCTCCGGTGGAGAGTGGGTGGCGACCGGCGAGTGGATCGAGGTGCACGACCCCGCCGATGTCCGCACCCCCCTCGCGCGCATCCCCGCCCTCGCCGCCAAGGACGTCACCCGCGCCTACGACCACGCCGAGCGCGGTTTCGCCGTATGGAAGCGCACCAGTCCCTTCGAGCGGGCCCGTATCTTCACCGAGGCGGCCAGGCTGATCCGCGAGCGGGTCGACGAGATCGCCGCCGACGTCACCGCCGAGAACGGCAAGACCGGCGCCGAGGCCCGCGGTGAGACCCTCAAGGCCGCCGACTTCCTCGACTACTACGCGGGGCTGGCCCGCCAGGGCTACGGCACCCTCCTGCACGACGCCCGCCCCGACACGCGCGTGCACACCCAGCGCGAGCCGATCGGCGTGATCCTCGTGATCAGCCCCTGGAACGACCCGCTGATCACCCCGGCCCGCAAGCTCGCCCCGCTGCTCGCCACCGGCAACGCGGCCGTGTTCAAGCCGGCCACCGAGACACCGTTGTCGGGCCTGCACTTCGCCCGCGCCCTGCACGACGCCGGCCTGCCCGCCGGTGTCCTCAACGTGGTCACGGGCCGTACGGCCGAGATCGAGGAGGCCCTCCTCGACGACCCGCGCATCGTCGGCATCACCTTCACCGGCTCGAACGAGGTCGGCAACCGCATCCGCCGCCGCCTCGCCGACCGCAACGTCCGCTTCCAGGGCGAACTCGGCGGCAAGAACGCTTCCGTCGTGCTCAAGGACGCCGACCTCCCGTTCGCCGCGAAGACCGTCGTAGCAGCGTCCTTCGGCCAGGCCGGACAGCGCTGCACCGCCACCAGTCGTGTCATCGTCGAGCGGCCGGTGTACGACGAGTTCACCCGGCTCCTGGTCGCCGAGGTCGAGGCGTTGAGGGTCGGCCCGGGCAGTGACCCGGCGTCCACCCTGTGCCCGCTGTCCAGCCCCAAGCAGCGCGACAGCGTCCTCGCCCATCTCAGGGGCGCGGTCGACCAGGGCGCGACCGTCCTCACCGGCGGCGCGGCGGACACCGAGGGCGACCACGCGCACGGCTGCTTCGTCCAGCCGACCGTGCTCGCCGATGTCACCGCCGAGACGGCGATCTGGCGCGAGGAGGTTTTCGGACCGGTCCTCGCGGTCCGCGCCGTGGACGACTTCGCGCAGGCCCTCGACGCGGTCAACGACTCGCAATTCGGCCTGGCCGCAGCGGTGTTCACCCGCGACCTCGCCTCCGCGTACCGCTTCGCGGACGACGCCGAGTGCGGGCAGATCGCGGTCAACGCGACCACCCCCGGCTGGGACGTGCACCTGCCCTTCGGCGGCTTCCACGACTCCGGCACGGGCTACAAGGAGCAGGGCGACGAGGTCCTGCGCTTCTCCACCCGGGTCAAGACCGTCGCCGTCCACATCGGCGCATGAGCGGGCGAGCAGCACGGAGAGAGGAGGATGCCGATGGCTGACGAGACGATCGGCATCGTCGGCGCGGGCATCGTGGGCCTCGCCACCGCCCGCGAGATCGCCCTGCGCCGCCCCGGCACCCGGGTCGTGGTCCTGGAGAAGGAACACGAGGTCGCCGCCCACCAGACCGGCCACAACTCCGGTGTCGTACACGCCGGCATCTACTACGCGCCGGGCAGCCTCAAGGCCGACCTGTGCGTCCGGGGCGTGTCGATCCTGCGCGAGTACTGCCAGGACCGCGGGCTGCCGTACGACGAGATCGGCAAGCTCGTCGTGGCCGTACGGCCGGACGAACTGGGCCGGATGGCGAACCTGTACGAGCGGGCCAGGAACAACCACGTGCCCGAACTCCGCAAGATCTCCCGGGAGGAGATCAAGGAGCTGGAGCCGCACGTCGGCGGGATCGCCGCCCTGCACTCCCCGCGCACCGCGATCACCGACTACCCGGCGATCGCCCGGGAGTTCGCCAAGGACATCGAGGCCTCCGGCGGCGAGGTACGGCTCGGCTTCCCGGTCACGTCCATCACCACTGTGCCGGGCGGTATCGAGGTCGCGTCGGGGGAGGAGCGCGTGCGGGTCGACCGGCTGGTCCTCTGCGCGGGGCTGCACTCCGACGCCGTGGCGAAGCTCGCGCAGGACAAGAAGGCGCCGAAGATCATCCCGTTCCGGGGCGAGTACATGCTCCTCAAACCGGACCGTACCCACCTGGTGCGCGGGCTCGTCTACCCGGTGCCGGACCCCCGTTACCCCTTCCTCGGCGTGCACTTCACCCCGCGTGTCGACGGCAGCGTCGAGGTCGGCCCGAACGCCGTCCTCGCCCTGGCCAGGGAGGGCTACAAGCTCGGCCGCATCTCGCCGAAGGACCTCGCCGGACTCGCCGCCTACCCCGGCACCTGGCGGATGGCCGCCCAGCACTGGCGGACCGGCATCAAGGAGTACCGCGGCTCGCTGTCCGCGAAGGCCTTCATGAAGGACGCGAAGCTCTACGTCCCCGGTGTCGGCGTCTCCGACGTCGTACGCGGCGGAGCGGGCGTCCGGGCCCAGGCACTCGATCCCGACGGCACGCTCGTGGACGACTTCCGCATCCATCGGGTCGGCCGGATCACCGCCGTCCGCAACGCGCCATCACCGGCCGCCACCGCCTCCATGGCGATCGCCGAGCACATCGTCGAGGCCGTGTTCGACGCCTCGTCCGCAAACTGAGAATGCCCTGCGTACAGCGGTGTTTCGCGCAACTACTGCTTGCACTCCCAGCGCTCGGCAAGGCCCCGTCTCCCGCCTAGCGTTCCTTCCGTAAAGACCTTCGTAAAGACCTTCGAGAGAAAGAGTTCCGGACATGTTCGTTGTCGACACGCAGATCCACATCTGGAAGGAAGAGAGCCCGGACCGCCCCTGGGTCCCGGGGGCGCGGGAGCGCATCCGCCTCAACGGACACCGCGAGGAACCCTTCTCGTACGAGGAGGCCCTGGAGCTGATGGACGAGGCCGGCGTGAACCGGGCCCTGATCCTGCCGCCGTCCTGGGAGGGCGACCGTATCGACTACGCCCTGGAGGCCTGCGAGGCCCACCCGGACCGCTTCGGGATCATGGCGCGCATTCCGCAGAACAAGCCCGAAGAGGGCAAGGCCCTGCTGAAGGACTTCGCGCAGAACCCGCATGTGAAGGGCACGCGACTCACCTTCCACCGGCCGCAGGACCGCAACTGGATGATCGACGGCACCAACGACTGGTACTGGCCGATCGCCGAGGAGCTGCGCATCCCGACGATGGTCCACGCGCCCATCTGGAAGCGGGAGTTGGGCGAGATCGCCGCCAAGCACCCCGAGCTGAAGATCATCATCGACCACATGGGCATCATGGCCCGCTGCGTCGACGACGCGATCGGCTACTGGGTCTCGGAGACCGCCGACCTGGCCGCCCACCCGAACATCTATGTGAAGGTCTCGGCGCTCCCCGGCTACTCCACCCAGCCCTTCCCGAACAACAACATCCAGAAGTACGTGCGCGAGATGGTCGACAAGATGGGCCCGCAGCGCTGCTTCTACGGCACCGACATCACGCGGCTGCTCGGGCACGGCATCACCTACACCGACACGATCGAGCAGTTCACCAAGCACTGGGACTTCACACCCGAGGAGCTTGAATGGATCATGGGCCGCGGTATCTCCGAGGTCCTGAACTGGCCGATCGAGGGCTGAGGAAGCACGAGAGATGACCGACACCACCAACACTCCGGGCGCCGACGGCGGCGATGCTCTCGTTACCGCCTTCAACGCCGTCGGCGCCGACTACATCTTCTGCTCGTCGGGCTCCGAATGGGCTCCCGTCTGGGAGTCCCTGGCCCGCCGCCACCGCGACGGACTGCCCTGCCCGCAGTACCTGGACCTGACCCACGAGACCGTCGCCGTCGGCATGGCCACCGGCTACGGACTCATCAAGCGCCGCCCGCAGGGCGTACTCCTGCACGCGGCCCCCGGCCTCCTCCAGGGCTCGATGGCCGTCCACGGGGCGCTGCTCGCGGGCGTCCCGATGGTGGTCAGCTCCTCGGAGTCCACCACGTACGGCGACGGCCCCGGCCAGGACCCGGGCGGCCAGTGGTACCGCAACCTGTCCATCGTGGGCGGCCCCCACCAGATCGCCCAGCCCTTCACCAAGTGGTCCAACGAGGCCGCCAGCGTCCACACCCTTCCTACGATGGTGACGCGCGCGGCGGAACTCGCCTGGCGTGCCCCGGCGGGACCGGCGTACCTCAACGTCCCGCTGGAGATCCTCCTGGAGGAGTGGGACGGCCGCGAGGCCAAGCCGATCGTGGCGCCGGGTTCCACGCACAGCTCGCCCGAAGAGGTCGACCCGGTCGCCCAGTTGATCCGTGAGGCTTCGAATCCCGTCGTCGTCACGGAGACGGCGGGGCGCGAGGCGGGCGGCTTCGAGGCGCTCGTCGCCTTCGCCGAGGCGTGGAACATCCCCGTCGTCGAGCCCGACTCGGCGGTCTGCGGCAACTTCCCGCGCACCCACCCGCTGCACGCCGGCAGCGACATCGGCCCGTGGATGGACGAGGCGGACCTGATCCTCCTCGTCAACTGCCGCGCCCCCTTCTACCCGCCGTCGCGCCGCCCCTCCAAGGCGACCGTCGTCGTCATCGACGAAGTACCGCAGCGCCCGCACGTCGTCTACCAAGTCCTCTTCGCCGACAGGTACTTGGAAGGCAACGTCGCCAACACCCTGCGCCAGCTGACCAAGCGGGCGAAGGATCTCGACTCGGCGGCTGTCGCCGAACGCAGGGCCGCACAGGAGGCACGCTTCGCGGCCGAGCGGACGGCGATCACCCAGGCCGAGACGAAGGCCGAGGGCGCCGAGGGCATCGACCCGGTGCTCGTCGCCGCCACGCTGCGCAAGCTGCTGG
This sequence comes from Streptomyces sp. NPDC002276, assembly GCF_053891435.1. Lineage (NCBI taxonomy): Bacteria > Bacillati > Actinomycetota > Actinomycetes > Kitasatosporales > Streptomycetaceae > Streptomyces > Streptomyces sp. NPDC002276. The sequence continues at coordinate 467,679 of NZ_JBSFCQ010000001.1, forward strand.
AGGGCCGGGACGGGATCGTCGTCGACGAGACCATCACCCACAGCCGCGTCGTCAAGCGCCATGTCCAAACCGCCGACCCCGACTCGTACTTCTACGTCCAGGGCGGCCTCGGCCAGGGCATCGCGGTCGCGCTCGGCGTCAAACTCGCCGCCCGGGAACGCCCGGTGGTGCTCACCATCGGGGACGGCGCGTTCACCTACAACCCGGTCATCCAGTCGTACGACGCCTCGAACGCCTACGAACTTCCGTTGCTCATCGTGGTGTTCAACAACCGCGTCTACAAGTCGATGAACCTCAACCACCGCAGGTTCTACCCCGAGGGAGCCGCCGCCGACACCGGTGAGTGGCTCGGCACCGATCTGCACCGGCTGCCCCGGCTCGCCGCGTTCGCCGAGCCGTTCGGGATGCACACCGAGACGGTCGACGTACCCGAGGCCCTCGCGCCCGCGCTGGAACGTGCGCTCAAGGCCGTGGCGGAGGGCACCACCGCCGTCGTCGACGTACTCGTCACTCGCTGAACCAGGAAGGCTTCCGCCACCATGTCCGACACCGCAACGCCCAAGCCGGGCAAGGTACTTGTCGCCGCCGACGACCTGCGCACCTTCTCCGCCGCCCTCCTGGAGAAGGGCGGCCTGAACGCCGAGCAGGCGCGCACCACCGCCGACGTCTTCGTGTGGGCCGCGCTGCGGGGCGTCGACTCGCACGGCATCGCCCGCGTCCCCGCCTACCTGGAGCTGCTGGCCAAGGGTGTGGCCAACGCCGACGCCGACATCAAGATCGAGTCCACCTCCCCGGCCGCAGCCGTCCTGGACGCCGACCGTGCCCCCGGCCCGGTCGCGCTCAGCGTGGCCGCCGACGAGGCGGTAACCCGGGCCAGGATCAGTGGAGTTGCCGCTGTCGGGGTCCGCAGGACCGTGCACACCGGCGCCATCGGCTACTACGTGTCGAAGATCGCCGAACAGGGTCTCGTCGGTATCGGCTACGTCGCCGGCATGCCCAACATGGGCTACACCGGCGTCAAGGGCGCGGCCGTGGCGACCAGCCCGCTCGCCATCGCCGTACCGGCCCAGGCGCACGCCCCGCTGCTGCTCGACATGGCGACCGCCACCATCGCCCTGGGGAAGATCCGCCAGGCGAAGGCGAGCGGCACCCCGCTGCCCGAGGGTGCGGCGGCCACCGCCGACGGCACCCCGACCACCGATCCCGAACTGGCCGTCATGCCACTGCCGTTGGGTGGCGCCAAGGGCTCCGGGATGTCCCTCGCCTTCGAACTGCTCACCAGTGTGCTGGTCGGCGCGCCGATCTTCGCCGCGTTCCACTCGGACGACCCGCAGGGCCGCAAGCATCGCCAGAACGCGCTGCTCATCGCCCTGGACCCGGCGGCCTTCGGTGACCCGGCCGCCTTCACCGAGGCGGTCGACGCGACGCTGGCCGCCCTCAAGCAACTGCCCCCGGCGGACGGCGTCGAGGGTGTCTTCTACCCCGGCGAGCGCAGCGCGGCGGTCGCCGAGGGACGCGGAGCCAAGGGCATTCCTGTCGCGCCCAAGGTGTGGCGTGAACTGACCGAGGCGGCAGGGAAGTTCGGCCTCACTCCGCCGGAGCCGGTGCCCTCCGCGTGACCAAGCGGCACTTCGCCGACCGTCCTAGAGGGGGAAGGGAGACGGTCGGCGAAGTGCGTTGTTTTCGAGGGGAGTTCAGCCGGTCTTCACGGCGTGCCGTACCTGACGGGCGATCAGGGCGTAGGTCTCCAGCGCCCGTTCGTCGTCCGTGCCGTCGTAGCCGTGGTCGGCTCCGGCTACATCGGCGTACTCCACCAGGGCGCCCGCCGTACGCAACCGGTCGGCGTAGCGCACGCCTTCGGCCTTGAGCAGGTCGTTCTCCGCCGTGACGACCAGCGCCGGTGCGATGCCCTTGAGGTCCGTGGTGTCCGAGGGATGGGCGGGCGACACCAACCGGTCGGCGCGCATCTTCGGATCCGGGACGTAGGAGGAGTCGAAGACCTCGGCCATCCAGGGCCGCAACAGCGGCTTGGCGATGGCGGCCCGCTTGTCCTTCGCGCTGGTCGCGAGGTCCAGCGGCGGATAGTGCAGTACCTGGAGCGCGATCGAGGGACCGCCCTCCTCCAGTGCCCGCCGGGCCACCGCCGCCGCGAGTGCGCCCCCGGCGCTCTGTCCGCCGACGGTGAGCCGGTCGCTGTCCCAGCCCTGCTCGGCCCCGTGCTCCGCGATCCACTGGACCACCTCGAAGGCCTGCCGGGGAGGCGCGGGGAACGGGTGCTGCGGTGCGACGACGTAGTCGATGTTGACCACTACGACACCTGCCTCCGCCGCGAGGAAACGGCACAGCGGGTCGTCGAGTTCGGTCAGCGGTACGACGTATCCACCGCCGTGGAAGTTCACGTGCACCGGCGGAGGCGGACCTTCACCGGCCGGCAGATACACCGTGGCGCGGGCCGGGGCGACCGAGTTCGGGATGGTCAACTCTCGTGTGTCGCGCGGGAATTGCGGGAACCGCTGATGCGAGGCGGCGGCGGAGCCGCGCCCGCTCGGGCGGCGGTCGGCCATGAGGGAGAGGCGTTGCAGGGACTTGGCGGCGAAGGCGGCCACCGTCGGCCGGGCCAGAACAGACATTCCGCTCCATTCATGGAGTGCGCGCGACGGGTGAGTGCGGACCGGTCGCCCGGGATCGATCGACAGGATTCCTGATGATGGCTAGGGCGACGATAACACGGGTGCATTCCGGGCGGATGCGGTGATCGGCGCCGTTGAGGGGGGTGGGTGGGGCTTTGAAAAAGTGTGTCGCTTACTCGTGCCAGTGTCACACTTTCGCAGGACACCCCCGGCGGGGACGGGGGTCGCGCACCGGTCAGTGGTGTCGGACAGGTTCGTCCAGGTGTCCGTGTTCACAGCAGGGCCCGTGCTGCGGGACCGCCGGAGCAGCCGCCGGAGCAGCCGACGGGGCCGCCGCCTGGGCCGTCACGCACGCCGCGTGCTGTGCGGTCTCGATCATCTGCTCGCTGTCGGTCGCCGCATCGGCCAGGCTCGCGCAGCACACGACGAGCAGCGCCGCGCTCGCGACGAACGGCAGCGCCCGGCGCGGGGGAGGCGGCGCCAGCAGCGCCCGCACCCGCTGCGGCACCGCCCCGCCGGTCGCGGCCAGCACCGGGCGGGACCGGTTCGCCGAGGTGGCCAGCGCCGCCCGGCCCACGGCACGGGCGACGACCGTACGATCGCCGACACGCACTGCGGCCTCCTCGTCGGCCCAGCGCTCCAGAACGAAACCGCCGGCGGCGGACAGCGGTCGTAGCAGCGGATTCACGGCGGCGGACAGGCGCCAGAGGGTCTGGAAGAGATGGTGGCGGCCGCGCAGATGGGCCCGCTCGTGCGCGAGCAGCGCCTCGCGCTCGCGATCGCCCAGACAGCGCAGCATCCCGCGCGACACCACGATCCGCCCCGGCTTCCCCGGCAGCGCGAAGGCCTCCGGTGTCGCCATGTCGAGAACGGCCAACTCCGTGTCACCGGGCAGCTGTTGGCACTCGCGGCGGGCCCAGCGCAGGTGCCGTAGCTGACGTGCGGTGGCGACGGCGAGGCCTGCCACGGACGCGAGGAGGGCGAGTGCGGCGGTCCCGGCGACCGTGAGGTAGACGGGGTCGGAGGCCCGTACGGCGGCGACCGACCACTGTCCCTCCTCGGCGACCTCGGGGATCTGCACAAGGCCCGCGAACGCCAGCAGACCCAGGGAACCGAGCCAGCCCAGCGACGCCACCAGCGCGGCGGAGGCCAGCGACCAGGCCGCCGGGCGCGGGGCCAGCAGAGGGGCGGCGCGGGGTGCGAACACCGCGATCACCATGGTGATCAGAAGGGGGACGTAGACGCTGATCAGCACCGGCTCACGGTCCTTCGTCGGCGCGGCCGGTGTGCTGCGGCCCGTCGTGCCCGGAGAGCAGGCGTTGCAGCAACTGCTCGTCCTCCTCGGAGAGTTCGGAGACGAAACGGGTGAGCACCGCCTCGCGGTCGGCGCCGTGCTCCAGCAGGGAACGCATCCGCTCCGCCGTGTGCGTGGCCTCGTCGCGGGCGGGCGCGTACGCGTACCCGCGGCCCGCGCGATGCCGGACGAGCATCCCCTTGTCGTAGAGGCGCGACAGGATCGTCAGCACGGTGGTGTAGGCCAGATCGCCCGGCAGCCCGTCCCGCACCTGGCGTGCGGTCTGCGGCTGGTCGGCCCCGTAGAGCGCGGCGAGAACACCGCTCTCCAGTTCACCGCGCGCCCGCCTGCCGGACGTCGCGCCGGGTTCGTCGCTCTTCGGGTCGCGCACTGTTCACCCCACCGCCTTCCACCGCTCGGCGCCCCAGCCTACCCGCCGACCTACTACATGTTGTACGACGTCACCTACTACATGTTGTAGAGTTTCGCCGCTCCACTCCACCTGCGGAGGAAAAAGCCCATGCCCCACCTCGGAAGTACGGTGCATCTGCGTGCCCTCGCGGTCGCCACCCTGCGCCCCCGGCAGACGACCCCGCCCCACCGCCCGTCGGCGGCCGACCGGGTCGTGATCGTCTCGGCGAGCGTCGGAGCCGGTCACGACGGCGCCGCCGCCGAGCTGGAACGGCGCCTGATCGCGGCCGGATTCACGGTCGACCGGCTCGACCTGCTGGACGTGCTGCCCGCCCGGCTCGGCCGACTCGTCCGGGACGGCTACCACCGCATGCTCGTCCGGACACCCTGGCTCTACCAGCGGATCTACAGCAGCACCGAACGCGCCGGAGGCGGCGGCCCCGTCGCACGCGCCCTGCTGCGCTCCGCCGAGGCACGGTTGCTGCGCGCCCTGCCCGCCGACACGGGCGCCGTCGTCTCGACGTACCCGGGCGCGAGCCGGGTCCTGGGCAGCCTCCGCCTGGCCGGTCGCCTCACCGTGCCCGTCCTCACCTACCTCACCGACTTCTCCGTCCACCCGCTGTGGGTGGCCGACGGCGTCGACGTGCACCTCGCGCTGCACGCCGTGCCCGCCGCCCAGGCCAGGGCCGCCGGCGCGCGCGACGTCCGGGTGTGCGGCCCGGTCGCCGACCCGCGCTTCCACCCCGTGAACGCGACGGAGCGCACCGCCGCCCGCACCCGTTTCGGCCTGCCCCCGAACGCCCCGCTCGCCCTGCTGGTCGCAGGCTCCTGGGGCGTGGGCCCGGTCCGGCAGGTCGCCCGGGAACTGCGCGACTGCGGCGCGGCCGTACCGGTCGTGGTCTGCGGCCGCAACGAGGAACTGGCCGAACAGCTCCGCGCGGACGGCATCGAGCACGTCCACGGCTGGGTCGACGACATGCCCGGCCTGATGCACGCGGCCGACGTCCTGGTCCAGAACGCCGGCGGACTGACCTCGCTGGAGGCCTTCGCCGCGGGCCTGCCCGTTGCCAGCTACGGCTGCATACCCGGCCACGGACTGACCAACGCGTCCGCCCTCGACCAGGCGGGCGTCGCCGCGTGGATCCGGGACCCGGCCCAACTCAAGCACGTGCTGGGCGAGTTGATAGACGGCCCGCGCGGGTTGCTGCAACGGGAAGCGGGGCTCGCGCTGTTCGCGGGCGGAGTCCCGGACAGCGGAACCAGCGCGGAAACACACCAGGACGCGGACCGGGGCCCCGCCGCCGAGACGGTACGGGTCTGCCGGGCCGGTGTCGGGCCCGTCGCCCCGATCGCCGTCCGCCGGACCCGTGCGGTCCGTCCGGCCGCCCTGCGGCTCGCGATCACCACCGCCCTGGCCTGCACGGTCTGGGCGGGCGCGGTCGGCACGGCCGTCGCCACGACCGACGGCGGCCCGCGCCTCATCCACGCCATAGGGCAGGACCTCGACCTCGACGACGTGGGCCCCGCACACCACGCACACGACGAGGGGCACGCAGGCCACGAAGACCATGAAGGTCACGATGGTCACGCCAAGGGGCGCCACTCATGACCGCCACCCGCCTCCTCCGTACCGCCACCCGCGCCGCGCTCCCCACGCTCCCCCTCCTCGCCGCCGCGTACGCAGCCCCCGTCCTCTCCACCTACGGCCCCCTCCGCAACCGCGTCATGCCCCGCCTCTCCGGCCGCGGCCGACCCGACCACGTGGCGCTCACCTTCGACGACGGACCGGACCCGCTCTCCACCCCTCTGTTCCTGCGCCTGCTCGACGAGCGCCGGGTCCACGCCACCTTCTTCCTCCTCGGCAACCAGGCCGTACGCGCCCCTGGCCTGGTCCGCGAGATCGCCGCCGCCGGACACGAGATCGCCGTCCACGGCTGGCTCCACCGCCCCCTCCTGCTGCGCGGCCCCCGCGCCACCCACGACGACCTGGCCCGGGCCCGCGACACGGTCGGCGACCTCACCGGCCGCACACCACGGCTCTTCCGCCCGCCCTACGGCGTGATGTCGACCCCCGCCCACCTCGCGGCCCGCCGCCTGGACCTCACGCCGGTGCTGTGGACGGCCTGGGGCGAGGACTGGCGGGCCCGCGCCACACCGGATTCGGTCCACCGCACGGTCACCGAGGACCTGCGCGGCGGCGGCACGATCCTGCTGCACGACTCCGACTGCACCTCGGCCCCCGGCTCCTGGCGCGCCACCCTCGGCGCCGTGCCCCGCATCCTCGACACCTGCGCGATGCGCGGGCTGTCCGTGGGCCCGCTGCGGGAGCATGCTGTGGATCCGCTCTGAAGTTGACAATATTGTTGGCGCTCCCGGTCGAGGGAATTTACGTTCACAAATACCTGGACCAGGGAGCCCCCCCCATGCTTTCGAACGCCTTGAACCGCCGGACCTTCCTCAACGGGACGCTGGCCGCCGCCGCGACGGCCGCACTCGTCGGCACCGCGACCGGCGCCGACGCGGCGGACCGCGCCAACTCCGCGACCCCGTTGACGGGTCCGCTCCGGATCGACACCGGCCAGGTGTCCGGCGTGGCCTCCCTGGTCTCCGGCGTCACCGTGTTCAAGGGCCTGCCTACGCGCCGACCACGGCGGGCGCCAACCGCTGGCGCCCGCCGCAACGGGCCGACTCCTGGACGGGCGTGCGCATCGCGGACACCTTCGGGGACATCTGCCCGCAGCAGACGATGAGTTCGGCGGCGGTCACGATGAGCGAGGACTGCCTCAACCTCAACGTCTGGACCGGAGCCGCGAGTTCACGGGAGAAGCGTCCGGTCCTGGTCTGGATCTACGGCGGCCGGTTCACCGGCGGCTACGCCTCCGACCCCGGCTTCGACAGCGCCGGACTCGACGGGAAGGGCCTGGTCGTGGTGACCCTCAACTACCGCACCGGGGCGTTCGGTTTCCTCGCCAGCCCCGAACTCAGCGCCGAGTCCGGCCATCAGGCGTCCCGCAACTACGGTCTCCTGGACCAGATTTCGGCCCTGCGCTGGGTACGGCGCAACATCGCCGCGTTCGGCGGCGACCCCAACCGGGTGACGATCGCGGGGCAGTCGGCGGGCGGCGCCTCCGTGATGCACCTCATCTACTCCCCGCTCGCCAAGGGCCTGTTCCAGGGCGCGATCTCGGAGAGTGGCGGTGCCCGCGCGACCGGGCTCGGTGCCACCTCGCTCGACGCTCTCCGGGCCGTGGCGAGCGACAAGTTGATGGTGGGTCAGAACGCGAACGACACCACGGTCAGCGGTCCGGTGAACGGCAACCCGCCGGAGCTCCGCCCGGTCCTCGACGGCTGGGTGAAGCCGTGGACGTACGAACAGGCCCTGGCGGGCGGCCACTTGAACGACGTACCGGTACTGGCGGGTGGCAACAAGGACGAGAACGGCGCCTCCCCGAGCCCGACCGTGAAGCTCGCCGACTACCTCGCCGCCGCCCAGAAGGAATACGGCACTCTCGCCGACGAGTTCCTGACCCTCTACCCCGCCGCCCGTGGGCGGCCGAGCGGGCGAGGATGGCCAAGAGCCCGGTGTTCACGTACTACTGGGGGTGCCAACTCCCGTGGCGCCTACCACGGTTCGGAGATCAACGACGTCTTCGACAACCTCTACGCCACGAACCTGCCCTGGACCGACGCGGACCGCGCGGTCGCCGACACCCTGTCCGACTACGTGGTGAACTTCGCGACCCACGGCGACCCATGGCGACCCCAACGGCCGTGGCCTCACCCGCTGGCCCGCGGCGAACCACCGCTTCGCGACCACGATGGAACTCGGCGACCGCTTCGGCCCGCTCACGCTGGCGGACACGGCCAAGGTGGACTTCTTCGGGCGATTCTTCGCGAGTCAGAAGCCCTGGTGACGTCGATGCCGATGGTGACCTGCGGGTGACGTACTCTCTCCGCCGTAGACGGGGTAAACGCACGCCGTAACTTACTTGAGTTACGCAACAATATGGTAAAGTGGGTCTCATGTCCACACCTCCGGTCCCCACCGCCCCCGCCTCTCCGGAGGTGACCGAGATCGAGCGAGCCCTCACTCGGATCACCTACCTGAGTACGCGCGCCCGCCAGCACGACCGGCTCATGGCCCTCGCCGGTGTGCCGCTGGACCGTGCGGCGGTGGCGTTGCTGCGGCAGGTCGCCGACTCCGAGCCGCTGCGCCCCGGAGAGCTGGCGAACCGCCTCGGGGTGGAGGCCTCGCATGTGACCCGCACGGTGCAGCAGTTGCAGAAGTCGGGCTACGTCACCCGCGTGCCCGACCCCGACGACCGCCGCGCCCAGCGGATCGAGCTGACCGAGGCCGGCGAAAAGGCCGTCGCCAGCGTCCGGGACGCGGGTGCGCGCGGGATGCAGATGGCCCTCTCGGAGTGGTCGACGGACGAACTCCAGCAACTGGCAACGCTGTTCCACCGCATGGTCGACGACTTCCTGACCTACGCGATCGACGAGGAGGTCGAGCCGGAGGCCGCCGCACGGGCGACCACCGCCTGACCGTCTTGAGCACTGGGTGGGGATCGCGCCGGCCTCAACCGAGGTCGGCCCTCAACCGAGGTCGGCGACGATCTGCGGCAGGTCGGCCGTGGTGCGGATTCCGGGGGCCGCCGCGCAGACGAAGGGCACGGCGTTGACCGCCCGGTTCGCGGTGTAGGAGGGGGACATCGCGGCCATCCGGTCAAGGGGCATGGGGAAGCGCAGGTCGATGTCGAGCGGCGCGTCCCCCTCGACCGAGACGTGCCAGCCCGTGGAGCGGAGATCCCAGGCGGGGTCGAGGTCGGTGGTGCAGTACCAGTTGGCGCGGAACCGCAGCAGGGGACGGCCTTCGCGCAGACCGGAAACCGTGATCCGCTGCGCGGCCACCGTTCCTTCCGCCAGTGTGCCCGCCGCGATCGTGGTCGAGCGCCGGGCGAGCGCGACCTCTCCGGTCGCCTCCACCGAATCGAGCGGTGTCCCGAGCGACTCGGCCAGCAGTCGCAACGACGGGCCGAAGCTGTCGCGCAGTCCGGTCAGTCGCTGTTCGCCGAATTCGGCGGGGGGCTGCCCGAAGCCCATCACCTCGAACAGCAGCCCGGGGGAGTCCCGTGGGGAGAGATCCGCGAACTCGTCGATCGTCAGCGCGTCGAGCCGCCGCTGGATCGAGGTGAGGACGATCGGCAGGGCCTCCGTGATGAATCCCGGGCTGCTGCCCGTGCTGTGGACGGAGGTCCCGCCCTCCGCGCACGCGTCCTCGATCCGCTTCCGCGTGACCGGGTCGAGGCTGGGCGCGTGATGGAACTCGCCGCGCGTCGACACGACGTTCACACCCGACGAGAGCAGCGCGCACACCTCGTCGAAGTCACAGGTGCGCGGGGTGTAGAGGACGCAGTCGGCGTCGAGCGCCAGGATCTCGTCGATGTCGTGCGTGGCGAGGATCCCGGTCGTGCCGAACTCCCCACCGCTCAACTCGCCCGCGTCCAGGCCTGACTTGGCCGGCGTGTGGACATACACGCCGGCCAGGGTCAGCTTCGGATGCTCCAGTACGGCACGCATCGTGCGGGCACCGATGTTCCCCGTGGCCCACTGCACGACCCGGTAGCGCTGCACTTCATGCCGTAGCGGCTCGGTCATCGCCCACCTCCCGTTCGGTGGGCGAGAACCGTACTCTCCGCGACGGAGAGCGTCAATTACGCATCAACTGTGCGCGGAGAACCGTCAGTTGCGCACCGGGACGCCCGAGAGGCCGCCGAGGCAGAACTGCCAGACCTCCTCGGCGCTGACCGCCGCGGCATGGCTCCCGGCCGGAACGCCGTTGCCCTGCGCGACGAACATGACCGTCTGCATCAGGATCGAGGCCTGACGGCGAGGTTTCCCGGCGGGGATGGCACCGGCGTCCTCGGCCTGTTCGACCAACTCCGTGAACACCGTGAGCAGGGGGAGATGAGCGGTCGCCACCTGCGAGGGGTGCTTCACGAGGAGTTGCAGCGCGAAGTCGCTGAACAGCGGGCGCTCCACACCGGGGTTGGAGAGCGACTGCTCGAACAGCATCTCCACCGCGAGCCGCAGCGCCTGGAGCGGATCCGGCTGGGCACCGGCGGTCTCACGGATCTCGGCGGCCGACTTGGACAACGCGTCCTCGAACAGCGCGAGCAGCAACTCGTGTTTGCCGTCGAAGTGCTGGTAGAAGCTGCGCAGTGACTGTTTGGAGCGGTCCACGACCTCCTGGACGGTGAAGTCCGTCGTCCGCTTCTCCGCGATCAGTTCCTGCGCCGCGTCCAGGAAGCGCTGCACACGTTGTTCGGCGCGGAGCTTGGCGGCACGGGTGGAACGCTCAACGGCGCGCTGGCGCCAGGCTGGTTGTTCTTCGGGGACAGCTGTCACATGAAGAACGATACTCCACTTCAGCGGTAACACTCCGGCTTCCCCTACCGAAGACCGCACTGCAAGTTTCGAGACCCTTACTTGCGTGAGATGAGAATGATATTCTCACCGCCATCAGTCCGGGTTGGCAGGAGGTTCGTCTGACATGGCATGGGACTTTTCCACCGAGCCGGAGTTCGAGGAGAAGCTGGAGTGGATCAGGCGGTTCCGCACCGAGCGCGTGGAACCCCTGGACCTGCTGTATCCGGACCGGGCCTACCACCCGCTCGACGACGAACTCGGCCCCGTCGTCAGGACGTTGAAGCAACAGGTCCGCGACGAGGGCCTGTGGGCACCGCACTTGGGCCCCGAGCTCGGCGGCCGTGGCTTCGGCCAGGTCAAGCTGGCGCTCATCAACGAGATTCTGGGCCAGTCCAGTTGGGCCCCCGTCATCTTCGGCACGGCCGCCCCCGACACCGGGAACGCCGAGATCATCGCCCGCTACGGTACCGACGAACAGAAGGAGCGCTACCTCCAGCCACTGCTGGAGGGCGAGTGCTTCTCCTGCTTCTCCATGACCGAACCCCAGGCCGGCGCCGACCCCACCATGTTCACCACCCGCGCCGAACGGGACGGCGACGACTGGGTCATCACCGGCCGCAAGTTCTTCTCCTCCAACGCCCGCACCTCGAAGTTCGTCATCGTGATGGCCGTGACGAACCCCGACGTCAGCCCCTACAAGGGCATGTCGATGTTCCTCGTGCCCAGCGACACCCCCGGCGTCCGCATCGAGCGACACCTCGGCATCATGGGCGAGGCCACCGACGAGGGCATGCACGCCCTCATCGCCTACGACGGCGTCCGCGTCCCCGCCGACGCACTGCTCGGCGGCGAGGGCCAGGCCTTCGCGATCGCCCAGACCCGGCTCGGCGGTGGCCGCGTCCACCACGCGATGCGGGTCGTCGGCCAGAGCCAGAAGGCGCTGGACATGATGGCCGAGCGGGCCCTGTCCCGCGAGACCCAGGGCGAACGGCTCGCGGACAAGCAACTCGTCCGCGCCGACATCGCCGACTCCTACGCCCAACTCGCCCAGTTCCGGCTGTTCGTGCTCCACACCGCCTGGCAGATCGACCGGTACCAGGACTACAAGCGGGTCCGGAAGGACATCGCCGCCATCAAGTTCCTCACCCCGAAGGTGCTGCACGACATCGTGTACCGCTCGATGCATCTGCACGGCGCCCTCGGTGTCTCGAACGAGATGCCGTTCTCGGAGATGTGGAACGGCGCCGCCGTCATGGCCGTCGTCGACGGCCCCACCGAGGTCCACAAGATCACCGTCGCCCGTGACGTCCTGCGCGGCTACGAAGCAGCCCCCGGCCTGTGGCCCACCCAGCACCTGCCCACCCGCCGCGAATGGGCCCGGAAGCAGTTGGAGGACTTGCTGTGACGCTCGCCAACACGGAATCCCTCGCCCGCTGGCTGGACGACCAGGGCATCGCCCCCGGCGAACCCGTCGAGACGTCGTACATCTCCGGAGGCACCTCCAACGACATCTACGGCATCCGGCGCGGCGAGGTGACCATGGTGCTGCGCAAACCGCCGGAGAAGGTTCCGCCGGGGCGCAACGAGACCATGCTCCGCGAATACCGTGTTCTCAAAGCCCTCAACGGCACGGACGTTCCGCATCCCGAGGCGATCGCCGTGTGCGACGACACGAGCGTGCTCGGCTCCTGCTTCTACCTCATGGCGCACGTCGACGGCTGGTCCCCGATGAACTCCGGCGGCTGGCCCGAACCGTTCCTCAGCGACCTGTCCCTGCGGCCCGGCCTCGCGTACCAACTCGTCGAGGGCATCGCCAAGTTGGGCAACGTCGACTGGCGGGCGCAGGGGCTTGAGGGCTTCGGTCGGCCCGACGGCTTCCACGACCGGCAGGTCGACCGCTGGCTGGCCCACCTCGCCAAGTTCAAGTTCCGTGAGATACCCGGCCTGGAGAAGGCCGCCGCCTGGCTGCGGGAACACCGTCCCGCCCACTGGACACCGGGCATCATCCACGGCGACTACCAGTTCGCCAACGTCATGTTCCGGCACGGCGCGCCCGCCGAACTCGCGGCCCTGGTCGACTTCGAAATGGCCACCGTGGGCGACCCGTTGCTCGACCTCGGCTGGGTCATCATGGGCTGGCCGGACGCCGACGAGGACCGCACCCAGAAGGGCTACGTCGACTACACCGGCATGCCCGACCGCGCCGACCTGCTGGAGCACTACGCCAAGGTCAGCGGACGCGACGTCGGCGAGATCGACTACTACGTCATCCTCGCCCGCTTCAAGATGGCCGTAGTCCTGGAGGGCGGCTACGCCCGGCATGTGAAGGGCGAGGGCGGCAACCCCAAGATGGCCCACTACGGCGACGTCGTCCTACAGATGGCCGCCCAGGCGGCCGAACTCGCCGCCACGACCCGGCTATGAGAGCCGCCCGCTGCAACGCCGTCGGCGGCCCGGTGGTCGTCGAGGACATCCCCGAACCGCCTTTCCCGGACCCGGAGTTCACCGAAGAAGACGGCGGCATCCCGGTCGACGTGCACTACGCCGCCGTCAACTTCGCCGACGTCCTCGTGATCGACGGCGCCTACCAGGTGAAGGCCGAGCCGCCCTTCACCCCGGGCAGCGAGTTCGCCGGTGTGGTCGCCGCCTCCGCGCACGGATTCGAGAAGGGCGAGCGGGTCTTCGGCTCGATGTTCGTCGGCGCCTTCGCCGAACGCGTCACCGCCCGCCCGGCAGGCCTGAGCCGCATCCCGGAGGGCATCCCCACCGAGCGCGCGGCGGCCTTCGGGGTCAGCCACGCCACCGCCTTCGACGCCCTCCGCCTGGTCGCCGACGTACAGCACGGCGAGCGGGTCGCCGTCCTCGGCGCGGCGGGCGGGGTGGGCCTCGCCACCGTCGAACTCGCCGCACTGCTCGGCGCGGAGGTCGTCGCCGTCGCCTCGACGGAGGAGAAGCGGGCGGTGTGCGCCGAGCAGGGCGCGCACGTCACCCTGCCGTACGACGATCTGAAGCGGAGTCTGCGGGACGCGGGCGGCGCCGATGTCGTGATCGACCCGGTCGGCGGGCCGTACGCGGAGGAGGCCTTGCGGGCGATGCGCTGGGGCGGACGGTTCGTGAGCGTGGGGTTCGCGAGCGGGGAGATCCCGCGCATCCCGCTCAACCTCCCGATGCTCAAAGGCGTCAGCGTCCACGGCTTCGACCTCGGCGGCTGGGCGCGGCATCAGCGGGACGACCTGGTGGCCGCCCGCACCGAACTCCACGGACTGTTCGCCGCCGGAAGGATCCGGCCCCGTGTCCACGCCGTGTATCCACTCACCGAAGTCGCCGCCGCACTCGGCCTGGGGCGCCGCGCCATCGGCAAGGTCCTTCTGGAGGTCGCGCATGGAGTTTGAGTTCGACGACGAGCAGCGGCTGCTCCAGCGAGTGGTCCGCGAAACGGTCACCAGGTCACGATCGCTGCCCGAGGACCAACTCTGGGACACCTACCTGGAGTTGGGCTGGCTCGAAGCCCCTCCGGTGGAACTCGCCATCGTGCTGGAGGAGTTGGGCTATGCCGCCGACCCGACTCCCTTTCTCGCCACCGCCACCTGGTTCGCGCCGCTGGCCGGACGGCTGCCGCGCGGCTCGGGCACGGGGGTCTTCGACGGGGAGGGCCGGTTCGTCCTCGACGCCGACCGCGCGGACGAGATCGCCCTTCTCACCTCCGAAGGCGTGGTCGTACGGGACGGGAAGGACCTGGCGGCCGAGCGGCTCTCCGTGTTCGACCCGACCCTGCATGTCGCCCGGGTGGACGCCCCGGACCTGGTCGCCGGTGTACCGGACCTGGCCCTGATGGGGCTGGCGGTCAGCACCGTCGGCAGTTGCCGGCGCATCCTCGACCTGGTCGTCGCCCATGTGAAGGAACGGCACCAATTCGGCGTGCCCATCGGCTCGTTCCAGGCCGTCAAGCACAAGGCCGCCGACATGTACGTCGCCATCGAACGCGCCAAAGTGCTCGCCTACTTCTCCGCGCTCACCATCGCCGAGGACGACCCGCGCCGCGGCCGGGCCGCCGCGATGGCCAAGGCCGCCGCCGGAGACTGCCAACGGGTGTGTTTCCGCAACGGGTTCCAGCTCTTCGGCGCCATGGGCTACACGTGGGAGAACGAACTACAGATCCATCTCAAACGGGCCAAGGCCGGGGACCTGCTCCTCGGCACGGCGTCCGAGCACAGGAAGGCGCTGCTGGTATGAGGCTGGCCCCCGACCCCGAGATCGAGAAGTTCCGCGCCGACTTCAGCGCCTTCCTCGACACCCACCTGCCCACCCCCGAAGAGGCCACCGCCCGCTCCAAGTCCAGCGCGGACATACCCGATTGGGCCCGCCGCTGGCAGCGCACCCTCTTCGACGAGGGCTGGCTGCTCCCCGCCCAGCCGCCCGAGTACGGCGGACGCAACGCCACCCTGCCCCAAGTCGTCGCCCACCTGGAGGAGTTGTCCCGGCGGCGGATCTACCACAGCTTCAACCCGCAGGGCCTCAACATCATCGCGGCCTCCCTGCTCACCTTCGGTACGGAGAAACAGAAACGCGACTGGGCCATACCGCTCCTACGGGCCGAGATCACCGCGTCGCTCGGCATGAGCGAACCCGGAGCGGGGTCGGACCTCGCCGGACTACGGACCCGCGCCGTCCTCGACGGCGACCACTTCGTCGTCAACGGACAGAAGGTGTGGACCTCCGGCGCGCACGACGCAGATGTCCTGCTCACCTTCGTCCGCACCGACCCCGACGCCCCCAAGCACAAGGGCATCAGCGTCCTGCTCATCCCCACCGACTCCGAAGGCGTGGTCCGACGGCCGTTCGGCTCGATCGCCGCACCCGACGACCTCGACTTCAACGAGGTGTTCTTCACCGACGTCCGCGTCCCCAAGGAGAACCTCGTCGGCCCCCTCAACGAGGGCTGGCGGGTGGCCAACGGCTCGCTCGGGCACGAACGGACCCTGCTCTGGGTGCACTACGCCGAGCGGATGGACGGCCTGATCCAGGACTCGCCCTGCGACGAGGAGTGGTACGCGACGCTCCAAATGGACGTCCAGGCACTGCGGTTGCTCGGCTACCGGCTGCTCGGCGCCGACCGGAACCCGGTGGAGATCTCGGTGCTCAAGCTGCTCGGCTCCGAGGCCGCGCAGAGCGCCGAACTGCACGCACTCGAACACCACGGGACCGAGGCGCTGCTGCATCCGGTGCAGACCGGGCCGTACACCCATATGAACTTGGGGTCGTTCACCGCCAGTTGGTTCGAGCGGTACGCGCGCAGCTTCGGCGGGACCATCGCCGGCGGCACCTCCGAGATCCAGCGCAACATCATCGCCGAGCGCATCCTCGGCCTGCCCCGATAGAGCCGTTCAGAGAGCCGACAGAGGACAAGACGCATGGACGAGATCCTGTACGAGGTGGACGACCGGGTGGGGATCATCACCATCAACCGGCCCGAGGTCGCCAACGCCCAGAACGCGGTGCTCCTCGACGCGCTGGACGCCGCCTGGCGCCGGGCCGCCGCCGACGAGGAGGTGAAGGTGATCCTTCTGCGGGGCAACGGGAAGCACTTCTCCTCCGGCCACGACCTCAAGGACCGCTGGCCGGCCCCGAACGAGATCACCCTGGAGTGGATCTACGCCGCCGAGTCCCGCCGGTACCTGGAGTACACGCTGCGCTGGCGCAACGTCCCCAAGCCGTCGATCGCCGCGGTCCAGGGCAAGTGCATCGCCGGCGGACTGATGCTCTGCTGGCCCTGCGACCTGATCGTGGCCGCCGAGAACGCCGAATTCTCCGACCCCGTCGTCCACATGGGCATCGGCGGAGTCGAATACCACGGCCACACCTGGGAGTTGGGCCCGCGCAAGGCGAAGGAGATCCTCTTCACCGGACGGGCCGTCACCGCCGAGGAGGCGGAGAAGGTCGGCATGGTGAACAAGGTCGTCCCCCTCGACCAACTGGACACCGAGGCCATGGAGTTGGCCCGGCAGATCGCCCGCATGCCGTCCTTCGGACTCCGCCAGGCCAAGCGCGCCGTCAACCAGAGCCTCGACGTCCAGGGCTTCTACGCGGCCATCCAGTCCGTGTTCGACATCCACGAGACGGGACACGGAAACGCGCTGAGCGTCTCCGGATATCCCATCCTCACGAAGCTCGACGGCATGAAGGAACGCCTCAAGGAGCAGTAGGCGGTGGCCCGACCGCGCATCACTCGCGATGCGCGGTCGCGCCCCGGCTCATCGCGAGGACCGCGTCACGGCGGCTCAGCGCCCCGAACGGTGAACCGCCGGTCGGGGCCGGGCTGCCGCAGATCCAGGTCGGGCCGTCGGAGAGATGGGCGAGCGCCTCGGCGGCCACGTCGTCCGGATCGGCCAAGTCACCGCCGTACGACCCCCCTTGGGCACCTTCGGTCCGTCGCAGGGACGGGGTGTCGGTCCTGCCGAGGACCAGCCCCAGGACGTCCACCCCGCTGTCCCGCCACTCCGCCCACAGGCTCTCCGCGAGGATGAGGTCGAACGCCTTCGACGCGCCATAGGCGGCGAGCGTGGCGCCACCCGCCCACGCGGCGCCCGAGGTCACCAGGACCACGGCTCCCCGTTTGCGCGCCACCATGGGGCCGCCGAAACGGTAGGCCGCTTCGAGTACGGCCGCGCAGTTGCGTCGAACCAGCCCCAGGTGGACGTCGAGATCCTTGTCGAGGAACGGGACGCTGCGGTCGTCGCTGCCCGCGTTGTACACGAACAGACCGACCTCCAGTCCTGCGGTCGCCTGCTCCAACTCCTCAAGGGCGCTGGGGGAGCTGAGGTCGAGCGCGACGGCGCGGACCTCGACGCCGTACCGGGCGCGGATCTCGTCGGCGGACTCCTCCAGCACGGGCAGCCGCCGGGCCACCAGCACGACGTTCATCCCCTGGGCGGCCATCCGATGGGCGAACGCGGCACCTACCCCGTCCGACCCACCGGCGACGACACCCCAGGGCCCGTATGTGGCGGCGAGCGATTCAGTCACTTCGTTACTCCTCGGCAAGTTCATCTAGGACGACCGGAGAACCTTCTTCTCGACCGCGTCGGACGACAGCACTGTCCCGATGATCCCCAGGTCCGCTCCCGCGCTGTGCGCCACCTCGCGCACCACGCGGACGTCCTTGCTCATCAGGTCCGCCAACCGCTCCGCGACCGAGTCGACCGAGCCCCCGCCGGCGACGACACCGAGCGCGCGACTGGCGCCGCTGCCATGCTGGAGCGCGGCGAGAATCGCCTTCTCGTCGATGCCCAGTGAACCCGCCACGCGGACCGCGTCGACCGCGAGTCCGACCTGGGCCACGAAGAGGGCGTTGTTGACGAGCTTGACCCGCTGACCGTTGCCGACCGGTCCGACGAACATGACCGGCGAGGCGTACGTCTCCAACAGCGGCCGCATCTTAGCCAGTTGGGCCTCGTCACCGCCGACCCACAGGGTGAGGCGGCCCGCCGCGATGTCGTGCGGACCGCCCGAGAGCGCGGCGTCCAGCACCCCGACACCGCGCTCCGCGCCCGCCTCGGCGAGCAGCTGCGCGGTGGCCGGGTCGGAGGTGGTGTGCTGCACGAGCGTCGCCCCCGGCTTTATGGCCGCGAGGGCGCCGTCCGCACCGAGGCAGACCGCCCGTACCTGCTCGTCCTTCAGTACGGTGACCAACACCGCGTCGGCGTCACGGACCGTTGCCCGGACCGTGTCGGCCGACGCGAGCCCGCTCTCCCGGGCGGCCGCCCGCGCCTCCGGGTGGCGTACGAGGACCGTGACGTCATGCCCGGCGGCCGTCAGCCGGTCGACGATCGGCCGCCCCATCCGCCCCCATCCGATGAACCCGATCCTCAACTCTGCTCCAAGGCAATGGAATTGGCGGGCGGCGCCAACATCGCACGCGGCCCCTCGGTACCGTCCAGGTTGGCGTTGACCCGCTCCGTGATCCGCCACCCCTCCGAAGTGCGCACCCAGCGCCAGGAGTTGGCGGAGACCTGGAACACCCAGAACCGTCCGGCGTCGGCGTCCCACCGCAGATGCAGCGCATGGCTCCGCCCGGTCGCGTGGTCGCCGTCCACGACGACGTGCGGCGCGGTCAGCACATGGCCGCAGCCGTTGTGGATCACACTCTGATGGCCCGGGCCGTGCACCATGCCGACGATGCCCTGCCGGCCCTCCATCCGCAGATGGGGGATCGCGTCGAAGACACCGTCCTCGGTCCAGAGCGCCGCGGCGGCCTCTCCCGAACCGCTGTCGACCGCCGGCCCGTACTGCGCGACGAGCTGGGTGATCTCGACCTGGTCCTCCAAAGTGCGCACTTTCGCCGCCAACGACTCGACGGCGGCGCGCAGTTGGGAAAGTTCATCGCTCTCGCTCATGAATGGGTTCAACTCCCTGGTACGACGATGATGCGGGCCGGACCGTCGGCGTCCCGCGCCGCGTCGAGCGCCGCCGGAACCCCGTCCAGCCCGACGGAGTGGCCGAGCATCGGACCGACATCGAGGCTGCCGGAGCAGACGGCCCGGAACGCCTCGTCCCAGTGGTCCATCGAAGGACCGCCCCCGAACTGGATGTTGAGCCCCTTCCGCTTCGCGGTCAGGGTGTGCAGATGGTCGCCCTCGGGCGGACCGCCGACGGAGAAGATCCGGGTGCCGCGCTCACACCCCTTGATGATCGAGTCGAGAACGCCCGGCACGCCGACGCACTCGAACACGACACAACTCGCCCGCGGACCGGCCGCGTTGCGCCATGCCTCGTACGGCGAGACCGCGGCCGGGTCGACGACCACATCGGCGCCCATCGCCAGCGCGGTCGCACGACGCGACGCGACCAGGTCGGCCGCCACGATCGGCCCGACGCCGAGGCTCTTGAGCCGACCGATGGCCGACAGTGCGATCGCACCACACCCGATGACCAACGGCGCTTCCCGCGCGGTCAGTTGGGCTCGGGACGCGGTCGACCAGCCCACCGAGATCGCGTCGGCGACACACACGATCTCGCTCGGCAGATCCGACACCACGACCCGGGTGATGGCCTCGGTCAGCAGGAACAACTCGCCGAACCCACCGGGTGATTCGGGGTTCTGGCCGATGATCCGCCGTCCGGCGGGCGTGTTCAGCACGGGCAGCGAACTCACCCGCGTCCCGACCGGGATCCGCCGCTCGGTGCCGGGGCCGTAGCCCACGACCTCGGCGCAGTACTCGTGCCCCATCACGATGTCGACGTCCTGGTCGTACGTCGACATCCCGCTGTCGTCGTCGGCGCCCGCCTCCGGATGGTCCATGAAGTGCAGATCCGACGCGCAGATCCCGCACGCCAGCGAGCGGACGAGGAGTTGACCCGGCCCGGGGACCGGATCGCCGACGACCCGCGCCTCGACCGTCCCGCCACGCAGCACAGCAGCACGCATCAGACTCTCCTCCGATCTTCGAAGTTCTCCGACGCCCGTCTCCTTCGGACTGTAGCCACACTGCGGGAATTACAGAAGACCGTCTCCTATAATTGGCGGGACATGGCCCGGTCACTACAATCACCGGCATGGCAGAACCGCGCCGCGCCCCGGGCCGTCCACGGGACACGAGCATCAACGAACGGGCCCTCGCGGCAACGCGCGAACTCCTCGTCCAGCGCGGCTTCGAGGCGACGACGATCCAGGCGGTGGCCGAGCACTCGGGCGTGCACGCCTCCGCCATCTACCGTCGCTGGCCGTCCCGGATCGAGCTGATCGAGGAGGCCACGTTCCCCGGGCTGAGCCCGCTGAGCGTCCGGCCGACGGGGGACCTCCGCCGTGACCTGCGCCGGTTCATCCGCGCGTACCTGGCGGCTTTCGGCGCACCCGCCGCCCGTGCCGCGGCGGCCGGACTCTTCGCGCACTCCCAGACGTCGAACCGGCCCCGGCCGCCGGAGATGCTGCTGCGGGTGTCGGCGCGACCGCAGTTCCAGGACATTCTGCGCGCCGCGCCGACCGGGACCGTCGACCCCGCCGTGGACCCGGACGACGTCTTCGACATGCTCCTCGGCGCCGTACTGACCCGCACCCTCCTGTCCACGGTCACGGCCCGTGAGCGCCCGGTCGAGCGCACGGTGGAGATGGTCCTCCGGATGCTACGGCCGCTCGACGGGCCGCCGATCTGATCAACTCGTCCGGTGCGAAAGGGCGTTGGTGTCAGCGGCGTTCGTCGCGGAACACCTTCCCGCCCTTCATCACGAACCGGACGTCCGCCATCACGGAGACGTCCTCCAGCGGATTGCCCGGCACCGCGATCAGATCGGCGAGCAGGCCCTCCGCGATACGGCCCCGGTCGTCGGCGTCGATCAGCTCCGCCGCGTTGACGGTCGCCGCCTGGAGCGCCTCCAGGGGAGTCATCCCGCGGTCGACCAGGGCGATCAGCTCCTGGGCGCCCCGGCCGTGCGGAATCGCCGGCGCGTCGGTGCCCAGCGCCATCCGGACACCCGCCTTCCCCGCCCTGGACACCACCGTCTTCGCCCGGGGGAAGATCTCGGCGGCCTTCGCCACCAGTTCGGGCGCGGAGTGGGACATGTCCATCCCATCGATGAGAGCGGTGGTCGGGACCAGGAAGGTGCCCCTCTCCGCCATCAGCGCGATGGTGTCGTCGTCGAGCAGGAAGCCGTGCTCGATGCAGTCGATGCCCGCCTCCACCGCCGAGCGGACGGCGTCGGCCCCATGGGTGTGGGCCGCCACCTTCAGTCCGCGCCGGTGGGCCTCGTCGACGATGGCGCGCAGTTCCTCGTCGGAGTAGTGCTGCGCACCGGGGGTGCCGGTGTGCGACATCACGCCCCCGGACGCGCAGACCTTGATGAGCCGGGCCCCGTGCTTGATCTGGTAGCGGACGGCCTTGCGCACCTCGTCGACGCCGTTGGCGATGCCCTCCTCCAGGGAGAGGGGCATGATTCCGGGGGCGTACGCGGCGAACATCGTGGGGTCCAGATGGCCGCCGGTGGGGGTGATGGCGTGCCCGGCGGGCACGATGCGCGGGCCGTCGATCCAGCCGGCGTCGATGGCCTTCGCCAGCGCGACGTCCAGCAGATAACCGCCCGTCTTCACGAACAGGCCGAGGTTGCGGACCGTGGTGAAGCCCGCGCGCAGGGTCCGCCGGGCGTTGCCCACCGCGCGGAGCATGCGCAGCGGGGGATCGTCCTGGACGGGGGAGAACGCGAGCGTCTCTCCCCGGCCGCCCATCAGAAGGTTGACCTCCATGTCCATGAGACCGGGCAGGAGGGTCACGTCACCGAGATCGAGAACCTCGGCGTCGCCGGTGCCGCCCACGATGCGGTCGCCGTCGACCGTGACCAGGCCCGGCGACTCGAACTCGCCCGTCTCCACGTGCAGTACACGCGCCGCTTTGAGCGTGAGCACGACCTGTCACACCTTCGGTTCGACGACGAGGTCCATGTAGGCGGCCCCGCTGTCCGGCACCCGGGCCTGCTTCCAGACCTCGACCGGGAACGAGATGTTCACCAGGGAGAACAGCAGGAGCAGCAAGTTCCGCTCCTGCTCCGGGAGTTCGGAGAGCGGGAACTTGTCGAGATGGTCGGAGGCCTGTTCCAGCAGCGGGAACGCCGCGTCGTAGAAGGTCTGCATCTCCTCCATGGAGCTGGCCAGGCGCTTGCTGTAACGGTCGCGCTCGGACTCCAGGACCCACTCGCTGAACGGTTCGAGCACCGCGAACTCACTGGGCAGCATCGGTGTGCTCCTTGACGTAGTCGGCGACCGTCTTGTGCAGATGGCGGAGCAGCAACTCCTGGTCGCAGAGCGGGAATTCGGTGACGACCCGGCTCTTGAGCATCGTCTGGGTGGCCTCCAGCGTGTTGCCGTCCTGGAGCGCGTACTCCTTGAACGTCACCGCCGCCAGCTCCTGCTTGAGCCGCTCGCGCGCCGTCTTGGCGGGCACGAAGTACAGGTTGGCCTCGAAGAGGTGCTTGTCCACCGCCGTCGGCCAGTAGTGGTACGTCAGGTACCAGCCGGGCTTCCAGATCAGCAGGGTCATGTTGGGGAAGAACTCGAAGGAGTCGTTGCCCCAGGCGCGGTGTCCGCCCGGATTGAGGCCGGGGGGAAGGGGGTCGAGGCCCTCGATGTCGGGTGCCTCCCAGGGCCCGAACAGGCCGCTGCGCAGGACGCGTTCGATGGGCTTGACGATGGTCAGGTCCTTGGGCGGGGACATGCCTCCCCAGGAGGAGATCATCGAGTGCGGGGGGTGGATCTCGTAGTGCAGCGCCTCGTACCCGACGTTGAAGAGCTTGTCGGCCTCGTCCTTGACGGCCTGCTTCATGTGCAGGACGGGCGCGTGGTAGAACTCCGCGAACGCGTCGATGAACAGCTTCCAGTTGCTGCCGATCTCCGCCTTGTAGGTGAAGACCTCGGTCATCTCGTGGAAGGGGTAGCCCTCAAGTCCCTTGGCGAACTCGCCCAGATACTCCTTGAGCGGCTGCGCGTCCGGGTCGAGGTTGACGAAGACGAACCCCTCCCAGACCTCGCAGCGGACCAGCTTGAGGCCGTAGTCCGCCTTGTCGAGGTCGAAGAACTCCTTCTCCTGCTGGACGAAGGTCAGATCGCCGTCGAGGCTGTAGCGCCAGGCGTGGTACTTGCAGGTGAACTGGCGGCAGGTGCCCTTGACCTCCTCGCCCGGGTAGTCGTTCCACACGAGCTTGTTGCCGCGGTGGCGGCACACGTTGTGGAAGGCGCGGATCTCCTTGTCCTTGCCCCGCACGATCACCAGTGAGGTGTCGGCGACGGCCAGCTCCTTCGTGAAGTAGCTGCCGACCTTGGGCAGTTGCTCGACCCGGCCGACGTTCAGCCAGGTCTTCTTGAAGATCGCCTCCTTCTCGGCCTCGTAGTACGCGGGGTCGATGGAGTCCTCGTAGTTCACCGGGCTCGTGCCCAGCTCGGGGTAGTTCTCGGTCCAGCTCCCGGCCGCCGGCTTGGCGAAGTGTGGCATGGGATCACCCCTCTCGCTTGTGAGAATACCATTCTCGTTTTGGGAAACTGAAGTTCTCTTCCGAGATCACAGGATCGAGTTCCACGCCGAAGGTGTTGAGGGCCATCGTGAGCATCGTGTAGGCGCCGATGGTGAAGACCAGGTCCATGAGCTGGTGTTCGTCCAGGTCGACGGCCAGCGCCGCGTAGGTCGCGTCCGACAGGCCCGAGTCGGTGTCCAGTTCGTCCACGGCCCGGTTGAGCAAGGTGTCGGCGCCGGTGCGGACGTCCTCGATCTCCGCCTCGGTCACCCCGTACTTCCGGCCGATCAGGACGTGACTCGCCCACTCGTATCTGCTGCCCCGCCGCCAGGCCACCCGCATCACGGCCAGTTCGCGGACGCGCACCGGCAGGGTCGTGGTGTTGAGGTGCATGTTGAACGTCAGGAACGCCCGTGCCAGGGCCGGGTGCCGCTGGAAGATCCCGAGGACGTTGGCCTCCGGCAGCTTCTTGTCGGGGTTGATGACCGAGAACAGGTCGTGGTCCCACTCGTCGTACGGCACCGGGGAGATGCGGACGCCGTTCTCGGGGGCTGTCTCGCCGTTCTCGCTCACGTGTTCCGCCCGCCGTTCACGCCAAGGATCTGGCCCGTGATGTAGCCGGCCTCCTCGGAGGCGAGGAAGGCGCAGGCCGCGGCGATGTCCTCGGGGCGCCCGACCCGCCGTACGGGAGTGCGCTGGATGTGGTCCTCGACCGTCCCGCCCAGGAGTTGGCGCTCCTCGGAGCGGCGCAGCATGGGCGTGTCGATGAAGCCGGGCGGCACCGCGTTCACGGTGATGCCCTGTGGGCCCAGCTCCAGGGCGAGCGCCTTGGTCAGCCCGTTGACGGCCGACTTGGCGGCCACGTAGTGCGTCATGAACGGCTGGCCGGAGTGCGCGCTCGACGAGGAGATGTTGACGATCCGGCCCCAGCCGGCCTCCACCATGTCCGGCAGAACCGCCTGGACGCAGTGGAAGACGCCGTTGAGGTTGACGTCGATGACCCGCTGCCAGGCCTCGAAGGTCAGGTTGGCGAAGCGCTTGTAGCCCTCCATCCCCGCCGCGTTGACCAGGACGGTGACCGGGCCGAGCTGCTCGCGGATCTCGGTGAGTGCCTCGTCCACCTGGGCCCGGTCGGAGACGTCGGCCTTCCGGGAGAAGCCGCTGTCGGACGGGTTGAGGTCGAGGGTGGCGACCTGGAGACCGTCGGCCTCCAGGCGTTGCGCGATGGCCAGTCCGATGCCGGAGCCGCCGCCTGTGACGAGGGCTGTCCTCATGCCGGAACCCCCTTCGTCTCGATCATGAAAATCTCCCTTCCAGATATGAGAAGCGTATTCTCGTCTCCGGTGCTTCCGGAAGTCCCGCGCAGGCCGGGGCTGTTCGCCGCACTGCGTGCACCTGTCAGCCATCGGTCAGGATGACATTCTCGCTTCCGGATGGTTGATTCGCGTTTAAGGAGAATGTAGTTTCCGCTTCATTGGAGCAAGCCGCCCATCCATGCGAGGAGAACAGGATGCGGTTCCAGGACAAGGTGGCGATCGTCACCGGAGCGGGACAGGGAATCGGCGAGGACTACGCCCGGGCGCTGGCCGCCGAGGGCGCACGGGTCGTGGTCGCGGACATCAACGAGGAGCAGGGGCAGCGGGTCGCCAAGGAGCTGGACTCCGCGCTCTTCGTCAAGGTCGACGTCGGAGACCCCGCCTCGGCCGACGCGCTGGCCGCCGCCACCGTCGCCGAGTTCGGCCGCATCGACTACCTGATCAACAACGCGGCGATCTACCACAGCATGCGGCGCGAGGGCCTGACCACCGTCGACCTCGACTACCTCAACCGCTTCATCCAGGTGAACCTGATGGGCGCCCTGTACGTCACCAGGGCCGTCGTCCCGCACCTGACCGAGGGCGCCGCGATCGTCAACCAGTCCTCCGCCGCCGCCTACATGGCCAGCGGCTACTACGGCCTGGCCAAGATCGGCCTCAACCACCTCACCGCGTCCCTCGCCGCCGAACTCGGCGGCCGGGGCATCCGCGTCAACGCCATCGCCCCCGGCCCCACCGACACCGAGGCCACGTCAACCGTCGTACCGGTCGAGTTCCAGCAGCGGATGACCCAGGCCCTGGCCATCAAACGGATGGGCACCCCCGGCGACCTGACGCCCACCGTGCTGTTCCTGCTCTCCGACGACGCCGGCTGGCTGACCGGACAGACCATCAGCGTGGACGGCGGACAGGTGGTGCGGCTGTGACCCGCCTGCTCATCAACGGCCAACTGGTCGACGGGGAGCGGACGTTCCCCTCCCTCAACCCCGCCACCGGCGAGGTCTACGGCCACGCCCCCGAGGCCACCACCGCCCAGGCCGAAGCCGCCGTAGCGGCGGCTCGCACCGCCTTCGACACCACCACGTGGTCCACCGACGTACAACTGCGCATCCGCTGTCTCGACCAGCTGCACCAGGCGCTCCTCGACCATGTCGAGGAACTGCGCGAGCTGACGATCGCCGAGGTCGGCGCGCCCCGCATGCTCACCTACGGCCCCCAACTCGACGACCCCGTCAAGCTGGTGCGGTTCTACGCCGACCTGCTCCGCAAGTACCCGCTCACCGAAGAACTGGGCGAGGCCGAGATCCGCGGCCAGCGCCACCGCCGTTGGGTGGAGAAGGAGGCCGCCGGGGTCGTCACCGCGATCATCGCGTACAACTACCCCAACCAACTGGCCCTCGCCAAGCTCGCCCCCGCGCTCGCGGCCGGCTGCACGGTCGTCCTCAAGGGCGCCCCGGACACCCCGCTGACCACCCTCTTCCTCGGTCAACTCATCGCCGAGCACACGGACTTCCCGCCCGGCGTGGTCAACGTCCTCACGTCCTCCAGCGCCGACGTCGGCGAGACGCTCACCACGCACCCCGACGTCGACATGATCACCTTCACCGGCTCCACCGCGACCGGCCGCCGCATCATGGAGGCGGCCAGCCGTACGGTGAAGAAGGTCTTCCTGGAACTCGGCGGCAAGTCCGCCATGATCGTCCTCGACGACGCCGACTTCGCCACCGCCGCGATGTTCGCGGCCGGCACCATCTGCTCGCATTCCGGGCAGGGTTGCGCGCTGACCTCCCGGCTGCTCGTGCCCCGGGAGCACCACGACGAACTTGTCGAGAAGGTGGCGGCGGGTCTCGCCCGCATCCCGCTCGGCGACCCGGCCGACCCGAAGACCTTCGCGGGCCCGCTCATCAGCGAGCGCCAGCGCGAGAAGGTCGACGGCATGGTGCAGCGGGCCGTGGCCGCCGGTGCGAACCTGGTCACCGGTGGTGAGAAGGTCGATCCCGGCTTCTTCTACCGGCCGACCCTCCTCAGCAACGTCGACCCGGACAGCGAGATCGCCCAGGACGAGGTCTTCGGACCCGTGCTCGTGGTGATTCCGTACGACGACGATGACGACGCCGTCCGCATCGCCAACAACTCCATCTTCGGCCTCTCCGGCGGCATCCAGAGCGCCGACGACGAGCGGGCCATCGCGCTCGCCCGCCGGATCCGCACCGGCACCTTCAGCATCAACGGCGGCAACTACTTCGCCGCCGACGTGCCGTTCGGCGGCTACAAGCAGTCGGGCATCGGCCGGGAGAGCGGAGTACCCGGCCTGGAGGAGTTCCTGGAGTACAAGTCCTTCGCGGTCGTGGTCCGGTCATGATGCCGCTCGACGGAATCCGCGTCCTCGAAGTCGCCATGTACGGCTTCGTGCCCTCGGCGGGAGCCGTCCTCTCCGACTGGGGAGCGGACGTCATCAAGGTCGAGCACGCCGTCACCGGCGACCCGCAACGCGGTCTCCGGCAGACCGGCACCATGCGCGTCGAGGGCGACCCCAACCCCAACGTCGAGCACGCCAACCGCGGCAAGCGCAGCCTCGGACTCGACATCTCCCGCCCCGAGGGCAAGGAGGTGCTGTACGAACTCGCCCGGCACGCCGACGTGTTCCTGACCAGCTTCCTTCCCGGCCACCGGGACAGGTTCGGCATCGACGTCGACGACATCCGTACCGTCAACCCCCGCATCGTCTACGCCCGGGGCAGCGCCTTCGGGCCGCGCGGACCGGAAGCGGGGAAGGGTGGCTACGACATGACGGCGTTCTGGGCCCGCGCCGGCACCGCCGCGAGCATCACTCCGGAGGGCACGGACGGCATCATCAACCCGCCCTCGCCCGCCTACGGCGACACGATCTCCGGCACCAATCTCGCCGGCGGCATCGCGGCGGCGCTCCTGAAGCGCGAGCGCACCGGCGAACCGTCGGTCGTGGACGTCTCCCTGCTCGGCAGCGGACTGTGGGCGATGGGTCACGCCACCGCGCTCTCCCTGCACCTCGGCAAGCCCTGGATCCCGCCGCCCGTCGGCACCCACGGCTCCGTCACCAACCCCCTGTCCGGGCTGTACGAGACGTCCGACGGCCACCACCTGGCGTTCGTCATGATGCAGCCCGGCAAGTTCTGGGCCGACGTGTGCCGGCACATCGACCGCCCCGAACTCGCCGACGACCCGCGCTTCGACACGGCCGAGAACCTCATCGCCAACACGGCGGAGGCCGTCAAGATCCTGCGCGAGGTCCTCGCCACCCGCACCCTCGCGGAGTGGAGCCGGCGCTTCGCCACCCTGGCCGGGCCGTGGGCCCCGGTGCAGGACTCCCTGCAAGTGGGCGACGACCCGCAGATCAGAGCCAACGAGTACCTGCTACAGGCAGGAGAACTCGAACTGGTCAGCAGCCCCGTGCAGTTCGACGTGCAAGCCCCACAACTCGGGCCCGCACCCGAGTTCGCAGCCCAGACCGAGGAGATCCTCCTCGAACTGGGCCTGGACTGGGACCGCATCATCGCGCTCAAGGCAGCGGGCGCGGTCACCTGATCACCCGACAGCGGGACTCACATTCTCAACGAGGAGAACCGATGAGACGCTTGCTCATCCCCGCACTGGTCCTGGCCCTCGCGGCCGCGGCCGGATGTTCCGGCCGCACCAAGTCCGCGGACACCACCAGCCCTTCGACCACCGGAGCCGCCGACACGGCGGCCGCGGACTTCGGCACGCTGAAGTCCGTCTGCGGCAAGGGCACGGCCAAGACCGTGACCAGCCAGGGCGTCACCAGCTCCGAGATCAAGGTCGGCGTCTTCAGCGACATCGGCTTCACCAAGAACCCGGAGTTCGTGAACGCGGCCAAGGTCTTCACCTCCTGGTGCAACGCGGCCGGCGGTATCAACGGCCGCAAGATCACACCCGTGACGCACGACTCCGCGCTCATGCAGGTCAACCAGCAGATGATCGAGGCCTGCCGCACCGACTTCTTCGAGGTGGGCGGCGGCGCCGCCCTCGACGGCCTGGGCGTCAAGACCCGCCTGAAGTGCCTGCTCCCCGAGTTCCCGGCCCAGGTCACCTCCGAGATCGGCGCGGACCTCCAGGTGATGGCCCAGGGCGCCTCAAGTGGCTATTCGCCCTACGCCGGTTACTTCTCCTGGCTGCTCAAGGAGGCGTACCCGTCGTCCGCGAGCGGCGTCGGCATCATCTCCGGAGACGTGCCTATCACCAAGGTTCTCTCGGCCCAGGACAAGGAAGTCCTCACCGCGATGGGCGGCAAGGTCACCTACTCCGACCTCTATCCCGCGCAGGGCGTCTCCGACTGGACGCCGTACGCCCAGTCCATCAAGACGAAGAAGGTCAAGGGACTCGTCTTCCTGGGCGACTTCACCCAGCTGGCGAAGCTGGAGCAGGCGCTCACCAACATCGACTACAAGCTCGACTGGATCGACGCCAACAGCAACGCCTACGGCCCCGCCTTCCTCAAGCTGGCCGGTCCCGCGCTCGGTACCCAGACCAACTTCGCCTCCATCAACGGCGCTTACCCGTTGGAGAAGGCCGACGCCAACCCGGCGACGAAGGAAATGGTCGACCTGTTCAAGAAGTACGCGCCCGACGCGCAGATCACCCTGCCCGCGATGCAGGCCTTCTCCACCTGGCTGCTCTTCGCCACCTCGGCCCGCGACTGCGCCGAGCTGACCCGCAGTTGTGTCCTGGAGAACGCCAAGAAGCAGACCGACTGGACCGGGGGAGGGCTCCAGGCCTCGATCAACCTGTCCTCGCCGGACGAGCCCCTGAAGTGCTTCAACGTCGAGAAGGCCACCACCAGCGGTTGGGTGCCGGCCGACTTCAAGCCCACCGACGGCGTCTACCGCTGTGACGCGCCCGCCTACAAGTTCAAGGGGAACTACGGCAAGCCGCCGACCCTGGCGGACGTCGGCAAGTCGCTGTCCGACCTCAAGTAACCACGCCACGGCCCCCGTTCACCACGGCAGGAAGGAAGGACCGTGAAGGTACGAGTCGACCCGGAGCGCTGTCAGGGCCACACGCTCTGCGCGATGCGCGCTCCGGACACCTTCGAACTCAGCGAGATCGACGGGCACTCCTCGGTCGTCGAGGAAGAAGTCCCCGCCGACCAGGAGGAGGCCGTCCGCGAGGCGGTCCTGTCCTGCCCGGAACGGGCGATCTCCCTCATCTCCTGACCCCCACCTCAGCCACCGAGCGGGAGAGGACTCCGCATGACCACGGAAGAAGCGGCCGTCGACGACGACGGTGGCCGCAAGCACCACCTGGTGCACTTCGACCGACACACCCCCGACTACCGCGACCGGTTCGAGGACATCACCCACGAACTGCACGGACAGTGCCCGATCGCCTGGACGGAGGCCCACGGCGGCCACTGGGTCGCCAGTGGCAACCGCGAGGTGTTCGAACTCGCCAGGTCCGCCGAGTTCCTCTCCAACGACCATGACGTGAAGGGGGAGCGGCGCGGATACAACGGGATCTCCATCCCCGCGCCACCCCCTGAGCGGAAGGGCCGGGGCGGCTTCCTGGAGATGGACCCGCCGGACCAACGGCACTACCGGCAGACCCTCAACCCGTATCTGTCGCCGGCCGCGATCCAGCGCTGGATCCCGTTCGTCGACGAGGTCGTCCGCGCCAGCATCGACGAGAAGATCGAGTCCGGGCGCATCGACTTCGTCGACGAGCTGGCCAACATCGTCCCCGCCGTGCTCACCCTGGCGATGATGGGCATCCCGCTGGAGCACTGGACGATCTACAACGAACCGGCCCACGCCTCCGTCTACACACCCCCCAACTCGCCCGACATGCCACGAGTGTTGGACCTGAGCCGCAAGATGGGCATGGACCTCATGGCCCAGCTCGCGGAGATCCGCAAGAACCCCCGCCCGGGCCTGGTCGACGCGCTGGTCCGCGCCGACATCAACGGCCGCAACCCGGACGACGGCGAACTCCTCGGCGTGTGCGCCCTGTTGATCGGCGGCGGCTTCGACACCACGACCGCACTCACCGCCCACTCCCTCGAATGGCTCTCCCAACACCCGGAGGAACGGGCCCGGCTGAGCCGCGACCGCAAGACCCTGCTGGACTCCGCGACCGAGGAGTTCCTGCGCTTCTACACCCCGGCCCCCGGAGACGGCCGCACCATCACCGCCGACTGCGAGATCGCCGGCACCGAGTTCAAGGAGGGCGAACGCCTCTGGCTCTCCTGGGCGATGGCCAACCGCGATCCGTCGGTCTTCCCCGACCCGGACCGCATCGACATGGAGCGCAAGGGCAACCGCCACAGCAGCTTCGGCCTCGGCATCCACCGCTGCATCGGCTCCAACGTGGCCCGCACCGTGTTCAAGCGGATGGTGACGGCCGTACTCGACCGGATGCCCGACTACGAGTGCGACCCCGAAGGCGCCGTGCACTACGAGACCATCGGCGTCATCCAGGGCATGCGCCACCTCCCCGCGACCTTCACCCCGGGCAAGCGGCTCGGCGCCGGACTCGACGAGACCCTCGCCGAACTCCAGAAGGTCTGTGACGAACAAGGGCTCGCCGAACCCGTCACCGTCCGCAAGTCCACGGCACGGATCGACACATGACGGACAGTCGACGCCCCGGTCCGGTGGTCACGGAGGAGAACGCCTTCTTCTGGACCTCCGGCGCCGACGGCCGGCTGCGGCTGACGGAGTGCGGGTCCTGCCAGGCCCTCATCCACCCGCCGCAGCCGGTCTGCCGGTACTGCCACGGCCACGACATGGGCGTCCGCGCCGTCTCCGGCCGTGCGACGCTGATCGGCTTCACCGTCAACCACCGCTTCGCCCTGCCCGGCCTGCCCGCGCCCTACGTCGTGGCCCAGGTCGCCCTGGAGGAGGACCCCCGCATCCGCCTCACCACCAACGCCGTCCAATGCACCCCGGACGAGCTGGAGTTGGGCATGCGTATGGAGGTCGTCTTCGAACAGGTCGAGGACGCCTGGCTGCCCCTGTTCCGCCCGGCACCCGACGGCCCGGCCCCGGACCCGCTGCCGCTCGCCGAGGTGGACACCCGCCAACTCGCCCGCCGCGTACGGCCGATGGCGTCGACCGACAAGTTCGAGGACAAGGTCGCCATCACCGGCATCGGCATGTCGCAGATCGGCCGCCGCCTCCTCGTCCCACCGGTGTCCCTGACCGTCCAGGCCTGCCAACAGGCCATCGCCGACGCCGGGTTGACCGTCGACGACATCGACGGACTGGCCACCTACCCGGGCGCCGGCACCGCCTACGGCGGCTTCGGCGAAGGCGGGATCACCGCACTGGAATCGGCCCTCGGCCTCGAACCGACCTGGTACAACGGCGGCAGCGAGACCTTCGGCCCCTGCGGCTCCCTCATCTCCGCCATGCTCGCCATCGCGGGCGGACTCGCCCGGCACGTCCTGTGCTTCCGCACGGTCTGGGAGGCGTCGTACGGCGAACTCGTACGCCGCGGCCGGATCGCGCAGGACCCACCGCGGAAACTGGACGGCTGGATGAAGCCGTTCGGCGCGACCTCGGCCGCGCATACCCTCGCCCAGAACGCCCAACGCCACTTCCACCGCTACGGCACCACCCGCGAGACCCTCGGCTGGATCGCCCTCAACCAGCGGGCCAACGCGGCGCTCAACCCCACGGCGGTCTACCGCGACCCGCTGACCATGGACGACTACCTGGGCGCCCGCCCGATCACCACCCCGTTCGGCCTCTACGACTGCGATGTCCCCTGCGACGGAGCGGTCGCCGTGATCGTGTCGGCCGTGGACGCGGCCCGGGACCTCGCCCAACCGCCCGTCCTGGTCGAGGCGGTGGGCACCCAGATCCTGGAACGCCTGGAGTGGGACCAGAGCACACTCACCCACGAGCCCCAAGTCCTTGGCCAGTCCGCCCACTTGTGGTCCCGCACCTCGCTGCGCCCCGAGGACGTCGACGTCGCCGAACTCTACGACGGCTTCACCTTCAACTGCCTTTCCTGGCTTGAGGGGTTGGGGTTCTGCGGCATCGGCGAGTCCAAGGACTTCCTGGACGGAGGCAAGAACATCGCACGGGACGGCGTGCTGCCGCTGAACACCCACGGCGGACAGCTCTCCCACGGCCGCACCCACGGCATGGGACTGGTCCACGAGGCCATCACCCAACTCCGCGGCGCGGCCGGGCCGCGGCAGGTGTCCGGTGCCCGGGTGGCGGTGGCGAGCAGCGGCGGACTCACCCCGAGCGGCGTGATCCTCTTCCGGGCGGACGGATGAACTCACGTACCACAGAGGTCGTTTCGCGCGTCGTCGACGTCGACGGCATCCCCATGTCGGCGCTGCTGTGCGAGGCCCGCGAACCACGCGCGGTCCTCGTCGCGCTGCACGGGGGAGCGGTGACCTCCCGCTACTTCGACTACCCCGACCAGCCCCGCCTGTCCCTCCTGCGCACAGCGGCGGCACTCGGCTTCACCACCATCGCCATCGACCGTCCCGGATACGGGAGTTCGGCTCCGTACGGCGAGAGCATGGCCTCTCCCGCGCGACGCGTCGACCTCGCGTACGGAGTGGTGGACCGGCTGCTCGCCTCGCGTGCGCGCGGAGCGGGCCTGTTCCTGTGGGCGCACTCGATCGGCTGCGCCCTGGGCGTGCGCATGGCGGGCGACGCACGGCGGAGCGACCTTCTCGGTCTGGAGATCGCCGGTACCGGACGCCATCACGCGCCCGCCGCCGTCGAGATCCTGGACTTCAGGCGGCGCGACCCGGCCGAGCCGAGGCGGTCAGGCCCCGGACTGCGCGACCTGCTGTGGGAGCCCTCGCGCCTGTATCCGGCCGAGGTCGTCGGTGCCGCCCGCATCCAGTCGTCGGGTCCGCCGTACGAAGGCACCGTGGCCCGCCGCTGGCCGCTGGAGTTCGCCGAAGTCGCCGCCCACGTGAGGATTCCCGTGCACTACACGCTCGGCGACCATGAGCGCGTGTGGAGTTCCGGGCCCGCGGCCATGGCCGACATCGCGGGCCTGTTCACCGCCTCCCCGCGGGTCGTCACCGACCAACAGGCCGACAGCGGCCACAACTTGAGCATCGGGCGCACCGCGACCGGATACCACCTGAAGATCCTCTCGTTCGTCGAGGAGTGCGTTCTCGGCCAGGAGAACGACGGGATCGACCGTCTGCCGAGGAGAGCCGGATGAGCGACGCCGACAACGCCGTACTGCTGCTCGTACGAGTGGTCGTCGGACTCGTCATGATCATGCACGGGCTGAATCACTGGCGCGGCGGCGGCAGGATCGAGGGCACCGCCCGCTGGTTCACCGGACTCGGCCTGAGACAGGGCGTGCTGCAAGCCTGGATGAGTGTGCTCACCGAGGTCGGCGCGGGCATCCTGCTCGTCCTCGGTCTGCTCACCCCGCTGGCCTGCGCCGCCGTGATCTCCGTGATGCTGGTCGCGGGGCTGCTCGCCCACCGGCCCAACGGGTTCTTCGTCTTCAAGGACGGCTACGAATACGTCCTCACCCTCGCCGTCGTCGCCCTGGCCCTCGCGGTGCTGGGCCCCGGCCGCTGGTCCCTCGACCACGCGGCCGGCGTCGACCTGACCGGCTGGACCGGCGGCGCGATCGCGCTCGGCGCGGCCGTGCTCGCGACCGGGGGACTGCTGGGCACCTTCTGGCGACCGGAGCCCAAGGCGGAGCCCAAGCCGGAGCCCAAGGCGGAAGCGGTGGCCGAGAACACCCCCGAGCAAGTCGACCAGGAGGCCCGCTGATGCGCGTCGGATTCATCGGACTGGGCAGTCAGGGCGCTCCCATGGCGCGCCGGATCGTCGAGGCGGGCTTCGACACGACGCTCTGGGCGCGCCGCCCGGCCACCCTCGCCGCCTTCGCGGACACGGCCGCCGCACGGGCCGCGTCCCCCGTCGAACTGGCCGCGGCCAGCGACCTGGTGTGCGTCTGTGTCGTCGACGACGCCGACGTCGAGCAGGTCGTCACGGGCGAACAGGGCGTACTGACCGGCCTGCGCAAGGGCGGAGTCATCGCCATACACAGCACGATCCACCCCGACACCTGCCGACGACTGGCCGAACGTGCCCAGGCGCACGGCGTGTCCGTGGTCGACGCACCGGTCAGCGGCGGCGGACGAGCCGCCGCCGAGGGCCGGTTGCTCGTGATGACGGGCGGCGAGTCCGGCACCGTCGCCTACTGCCGCAAGGTGTTCGAGACCTTCGGCGATCCCGTGCTGCACATGGGCCCGCTCGGATCAGGACAGATCGCCAAACTTCTCAACAACCTATTGTTCACTGCCAACTTGGCAACCGCGGCCGATACGCTGGCGCTGGCACCGGAGTTCGGCATCGACCGCGGCGCTCTCGCCGCCGCCGTGCTCCACGGCAGCGGAGCGAGCTTCGCCCTCGACCGCGTGAAGTTCGCGGGCGGCACACTCGACCCCCTCGCGGAGCGCGCGGGACCGCTGCTCCGCAAGGACGTGAGACTCCTGGTCGGCCTCGCCGAGACGGCGGGCGCCACGGCGGGCACCGCACTCGCGGCGGCCGACGCGGCCCTCGACCGCATGGGCCAAGGGCGCCTGACGGCGGCCCCAACTCCCGCTCCACTAAAGTGAAAACGAGCTTCTCGCCAGTGGAGAACATTGATATCGTCGCTCGTCGTCAGACTGGTGACGGAAGGGAACCGTGCACACCGTGAAGGACTTCGAGGCGATCGACTTCTTCCAGGACGACGAGGTCGTCGCGGATCCGTACCCCTACTTGGCGGCCCTGCGCGGGAAGTGCCCGGTGCAGCGCGAGAGCCACCACGACGTGACGATGGTGACGGGGTACGACGAGGCGATCCAGGTCCTCAACGACTCCGACACGTACTCGTCCTGCCTCTCGGTGACCGGCCCCTTCCCCGGGTTCCCGGTCCCGCTGGACGGCGATGTCGACGTCAGCGCGCTGATCGAGCAGTACCGCGACCAGCTCCCGATGAGCGACCAGTTGCCGACGCTCGACCCGCCCATGCACACGGACCACCGCGGTCTGCTGATGCGGATGATCACCCCGCGCCGCCTCAAGGAGAACGAGGCGTCGATGTGGCACCTCGCCGACGCCCAGCTGGACGCGTATCTCGCCGCCGGTGAGGGCGACTTCATCAGCGGGTTCGCCGGCCCCTTCACCCTGAGGGTCATCGCCGACCTGCTCGGAGTGCCCGACGAGGACCGCAACTCGTTCGTGGAGGGCCTCGAACACCAGCCGCGGGGCGGCGTCGGAAGCACGGACGGCGAGATGGCGTACTCGCCGCTGGAGTACCTGTACGGGCAGTTCTCGGCCTATGTCGAGGAGCGCCGCCGCGAGCCGCGCGAGGACGTGATCACGGGCCTCGCCCTCGCGAAGTTCTCCGACGGGTCGACCCCCGACGTCGCCGACGTGGCCCGCGTCGCGACCAACCTGTTCGCGGCCGGCCAGGAAACCACCGTCCGGCTGCTGAGCAACGCCCTCAAGCTGATCGCCGAAGACCCCGAACTACAGCACTTGTTGCGCACCGAGCGCGAGCGCATCCCGAACTTCATCGAGGAGACGCTGCGCACGGAGAGCCCGATCAAGGGCGACTTCCGGCTGTCGCGCGTGGCGTCCACGGTGGGGGGCGTCGACATCCCGGCCGGCACCACCCTCATGGTCCTCAACGGCGCCGCCAACCGCGACCCGCGCCACTTCGAGGACCCCGAGACCTTCGACCCGGCCCGCGCCAACGCCCGCCACCACCTCGCCTTCGGCCGCGGCCCCCACACCTGCCCCGGCGCCCCGCTGGCCCGCGCCGAGGCCCGGGTGGGCATCGAGCGCATCCTCGACCGTACGACCGACATCAGGATCTCGGAGAGCGTGCACGGCCCCGCCGACGCACGGAACTACCGTTACCTGCCGACGTACATCCTGCGCGGACTCACCCATCTGAACCTGGAGTTCACGCTCGCCGAGGAGCCCGCCCGATGAAAGCCGTCATCGACACGGACCGCTGTCGCGGCCACGGCATCTGCTGGTCGATCTGCCCGGAGGTCTTCGACCTCACCGACGACGGCTACGCCGAGGTCTTGACCCCGGAAGTCCCCACCGCGTACGAGGCCCAGGTCCGCGAGGCGGCCAACAGCTGCCCCGAGCGCGCCATCACGGTGAACTAGCCTGCCCGCTCGGTGAGTTGAGGAGAACGCATGCCCAAGGGGTACGTCATCCTGACCGAGTCCATCAAGGACCCGGCCGGGATGAACGCCTACAGCCGGGCGGCCGGACCGTCGATGGCCGAGAGCGGCGCTTCCGTCCTCGCGGCCGACGGCCGGCCACAGCTCCTGGAGGGCGAGTGGCACGGCGACCGTACCGTCGTCCTCGAATTCGACTCGGTGGAATCCGCGAGAGCCTGGTACGAGTCGGAGACGTACGGGCGCGCGAAGCCGCTGCGGCACGCCGCGGCCGACACCAACGCCGTGATCGTCTCCGGCTTCGAGATGCCGCCCCGGGGCCGGTGACAGGCATCGGTTCGGCAATGGCCGGAAGGGTCGCCCTATCGCCATGGCAACCGTAGTGTCACATCGGTGTTGCCGCGGTGAAAGGGGTCCCCAATGACGTCGGCCCGATACGAGGAGATCCTTGTCGCCGCGCTGGCGGTGTTCGCCGAGCGCGGCTACAAGAAGGCGTCCATCGACGCCGTGGCGGAGCGCGCCGGTCTGACCAGACAGGGCGTCCTGCACTACTTCCCCAGCAAGAAACGGCTGCTCCTCGCCCTCGTCCAGCTCCGCGAGGACCTCGCCCGCGAAAACCTGGCCGCCCTCCACGCGGACCCCGGCGAGGACCTCCCGGGACTGCTCGCCGAGGTCATCATCTACGACCACAAGAACCCCGGTCTCGCCCAGATCCACAGCGTTCTCGTGGCCGAGGGCGTCACCGGCAGCGACGAGGCACTGCGGTTCTGCCACGACTACTACCGGTCGATCCAGGAGCACACCGCCAAGCACCTCACCGCGCTCTACGGCGACCGCGTACCCAGCGGTCTGACCCCGCGAGCGGCCGCCACCGCCGTGGTGGCGATGCTCGACGGGGTCCAGCAGCAGTGGATGCTCGACGAGGAGCACACCGACTACCCGGAGATCATCCGCGAGGTGATGGGCGTGCTGCTCGGGCCCACGCCTGTATGAAATCGGCCATGGCCGTCACGCTCTCGGGATGCAGGCTCACCGCGTCCGGCCGTACCCGAAGGTCGACCGTGACACCGGAGCGGGCCGCGCGGGCGGCGAACGACAGCGAGTCGTCCAGCAGCGGATCGGTGCCCGCCACCAGGAGTTGGATCGGCGGCAGCCCGTGCAGATTGGCGTGCAGCGGACTGAGCAGCGGGTTGGTCCGGTCGGCGCCGGCCGCGAACCGGGCCGCGTGCAGCCGGACTTCGTCGATGTCGAAGCCCGGATCGGCCGCCGCGTTGAACAGCAGACTCGGCGCGTCCAGCGTCAGATCGAGCAACGCGGAACTCAGCACCGCGCAGTCCGGCTCGGGCGCCCCCATGTCCCGCAGCCGCACCAGCAGCGAGGCCGCTAGCCCGGCCCCGAGCCGCTCACCGGCCAGCGCCACCGGACCACGGGCCTGGCACGAGCTGTACACGGCGTGCACGTCGTCGAGCGCCCCCGGGAACGACGAACGGTAGCGCGGGCACACCACAACCGCCCCCGTGCGCAGGGCGAGCCGCTCGGCCAGGTCCACCGCCGACTCCGGCGAACCCGACAACTGCCGGTCCCCGTGCAGATACAGGATGACCAGATCGCTCGCGTCCGGCGGCCGTACGATCGGCCCGACCGGGCTCGACTCGACCCGCACCCGCCCGTCGCCGGCCCCCGCCCGAGCCGAACGCGCTCGTACGTCGGCCAGGTCCGCGCTCGCTCCGGTCGCCCCAACTCGTGTGTCACCCACGGGACATCACCCTCTCCGCTGCCTGCCAGTGCTCGTCGGACACCCAGAGGCGGGCGAAGGCGCGGGCCGCCTCCTCCTCCGGGACGGCTCCGCTCATCACGCGCTTGATCTCCCGCGCCGGGTTGGTCGCCAGCGACCTGGCGAGGGTCCGCCAGCCCTCGGCGAACTCGGCCCGGGGCAACACCAGATCGAGCATCCCGACCCGCTGCGCCTCGGCCGCGCCGAGTACGGTCCCGGCCCCGGCGAGCATCAACGCCCGCCCCTTGCCGATGAGTTGGGCAAGTCGCTCGGCGCCGCCCCACGCCGGCATGATGGCCAGCGCCACCTGGTTGAAGCCGATCCTGATGTCGTCGGCGGCGACCCGGATGTCGGCGGCCACCGCGACCTCGGCGCCGCCGCCGAACGCGTGCCCGTTCAACGCGGCGATCACCGGTCCCGGGAAGTTCGCGATGCGGTCGCAGATCCCCCGCATCCGCAGGGCCATGGCCATCGCGTCCTCCTCCGTCCGGACCGTACTGAGCTGCTTGAGATCCCCGCCGGAGACGAACGCCCGGTCGCCGGCGCCGGTGACGACCAGCGCCTTGGCGCCGGAGGCCGCGTCGAGGGCCTTGTCGAGTTCGTCCATGGTGGCCTGGGCAATGGCGTTGCGGGCCTGCGGACGGTCGATGGTGATGACCGCCAGGCCCTCGTCGAGTTCGAGATCTACGTCCATGGGCCTCAGTCCTCGTATACGACAGTGACGTGCGGCGTGCTCGGCTCGCCCTGGCAGGTCAGGACCCAGCCCTCGGCGATCTCGTCCTCGTCGAGCGCGTTGTTGACACGCATCTTGGCCTCGCCTTCGGTGACTTGGGCGATACAGGTGGCGCAGTTGCCGGCCTCGCAGGAGAACGGCGGGGCCAGACCTGCCCGGCGCGCGCTCTCCAGAAACGTCTCGCCGGAACGCTGCGCGAGCGTGTGCCGCTTGCCGGAGAGCACGAGCGTCAGCGTCCCCTCCTGCTCAGGGGCGTCCTCGGGCGCTGGATCGGCGGTCTGCGCGAACCGCTCGACGAAGATCCGCTCCGGGGCGACTCCATGGGCGAGGAGCGCGTTCTCCACCAGCTCCATGAAGGGCGCGGGCCCGCAGAGGTAGAAGTCCGCGTCCGTGTCGCCGCCCGCGAACTCCCGCACCTGGTCCGCCGTGACGAAGCCCTCCCAGTCGTCGAGGTGGTGCCGGATCTCGAACCGCTCGGGGTAGCGCCGCTCCAACTCGCCCAGTGCGGAGGCGAAGATGACGGCACCCGCGTCCCGGTTGGCGGACAACACCCGCACCGGGCGCCCGGTGCCGGCCAGCGCGGACTTGGCGAGCGAGAGGACCGGGGTGATTCCGCTGCCTCCGCAGAACGCCACCACCGGAGCGGCGAACCCGTGGGCGGAGCCCGCCTGTTCGTCCTCCCGCAGACAGAACACCCCTGCGGGCAGGGTGGTTTCGAGGACGTCGCCGGGGGCCAGATGGTCGTGCATCCAGTTGGACACCAGACCGCCCGGAACTCGCTTCACCGTCGTCATCAACTCGGCGTCCGTCTCCGGCGAACTGGACATGGAGTAACTGCGCAGCGTGCCGCAGGCCTTGATCGTCACGAACTGGCCCGCCCGGTACGGGAAGGGCGCGTCGAGTACGTACGTCCGGGTGTCGGGCGTCTCCTGGATGATCCGGGTGATCCGGACCGGGTGGAACCCGTGGTCTCGTCCCATGTATGGAATTTACCTTCTCGCTCTGAGAGAGTGCAATTCTCAATGACGAGAGGAAGTTCCTGTCGTGCGAACTGTCCCCGCTGAACTGGTCAGGCGCTACGAGGCGGAGGGGTGGTGGACCGGGGAGACCATCGGTGACCTGCTCGCGCGGGGACTGGAGGCCGCCCCGGGCGCCGCGTTCCGCGTGCACTCGGCGGTACGGCCCTGGGAAGGCACCTTCGCCGAGGTCGAACTGACCGCCCGCCGACTGGCCGCAGGACTGCGCGAACGGGGCGTCGCCCCCGGCGACGTGGTGGCACTCCAACTGCCCAACTGGATGGAGGCCGCCGCCGTCTTCTGGGCCTCGGCGTTCCTCGGCGCGGTCGTGGTGCCGATCGTCCACTTCTACGGCCGGAAGGAAGTCGGCTACATCCTGGACACGGTCGAGCCCAAGGTCTTCGTCACCGCCGAACGGTTCGGGCATCTCTCCTACGATCCCGACCTGAGCGCGAAGATCCCGGTGGTCGGCGTCGTCGGGCGGAACTTCGACGACCTGCTCGCCGACGAACCGCTGACCGGAGTCCTGCCCACCGACCCGTCCGGCCCCGCGCTCATCGCCTTCACCTCCGGAACGACCCGCGACCCCAAGGGAGTTGTGCACAGCCACCACACCCTCGGCTTCGAGACCCGCCAACTGGCCGGCCGCTACCCGCCCGACCGGGGCGACCAGCTCACCTCCGCGCCCGTCGGCCACTTCATCGGCATGGTCAACGCCTTCCTGATCCCCGTCCTCGACGGCTCCCCGGTCAACCTCGCCGACACCTGGGACCCGGGCCAGACACTGGAGTTGATGGCCCGCGACGGACTCACCGTCGGAGGCGGCGCCGCCTACTACATGACGAGCCTGCTCGACCACCCCGACTTCACCCCCGCCCACCTGGCGGGCATGAAGTACGCGGGCCTCGGCGGCGCGGCCGTCCCCAACGCGGTCACCAGACGGCTCGCGGATCTCGGCATCACGGTCTTCCGGGCCTACGGCAGCACCGAGCACCCCTCGATCACCGCCTCCAGCCACACCGCGCCCGAGGACAAGCGGCTCTACACCGACGGAGACGCGCTGGCCGGAGTGGAGATCCGGCTCGCGGAGGACGGCGAGATCCTCAGCCGCGGCCCCGACCTGTGCCTCGGCTACACCGACGACGCCCTCACCGGGCGCGCCTTCGACGCCGACGGCTGGTACCGCACCGGCGACATCGGCCGCCTCGACGAGGACGGCTACCTCACCATCACCGACCGCAAGGCGGACGTCATCATCCGGGGCGGCGAGAACATCGGCGCGCTGGAGGTGGAGGAGGTCCTCCTCGCCCTGCCTGCCGTCGCCGAGGCCGCGGTCGTGGCCGCCCCGGACGCCCGCCTCGGCGAGCACGCGGCAGCCGTCGTACGACTGCGGAGCGGCCACCCCGAACCCACCCTCGACGATCTCCGTGCCCACTTCGACGCGGCGGGTCTGGCCCGCCAGAAGTGGCCGGAGGAACTGCACGTCGTCGAGGACTTCCCGCGCACCGCCAGCGGCAAGGTCCAGAAGTTCGTTCTCCGCAAGGATATTGCCGCCCGTCAAGAGTGAGAATAGGATTCTCGCAATCTGCGAAGGAGGATCTCATGCCATCGCGTGTGCCGCCGTATCCGCTGTTCGACGCGGACAACCACCTGTACGAGACCGAGGACGCGCTCACCCGGTACCTGCCCAAGCAGTACGCGAGCGCCATTCAGTACGTGCAGGTGAAGGGGCGTACGAAGATCGCCATCCGCGGTCAGATCAGCGACTACATCCCCAATCCCACGTTTGAGGTCGTCGCCCGCCCCGGCGCCTGGGAGGACTACTTCCGCGAGGGCAACCCGGAGGGCAAGTCCCACCGGGAGCTGTTCGGCGAGCCGATGCGGTCGATCCCCGCGTTCCGTGAACCCGCGCCGCGGCTGGCCCTCATGGACGAGCTGGGCATCCAGCAGACCCTGATGTTCCCGACCCTGGCCAGCCTGGTCGAGGAACGGATGCGGGACGACCCGGAGTTGATCCATGTCGTCGTGCACGCCCTGAACCAATGGCTGCACGAGACCTGGCAGTTCAACTACAAGAACCGCATCTTCACCACCCCGGTGATCAGCCTGCCGATCCTGGACAAGGCGATCGCCGAGCTGGAGTGGTGCCTGGAGCGTGGAGCGCGGGCGATCCTTGTCCGGCCCGCCCCGGTCCCCGGCTACGGCGGCTCGCGGTCCTTCGCGCTGCCGGAGTTCGACCCGTTCTGGAAGCGCGTCGAGGAGGCGGGTGTGCTGGTCGCCATGCACTCCTCCGACAGCGGCTACTCCCGCTACTCCAGCGACTGGGAGGGCAAGAGCCAGGAGATGACGCCCTTCCAGGCGCAGGTCTTCCGGATGATGTCCGAGTGGCGCCCGGTCACCGACGCGGTCGCGTCCTGGGTCTGCCACGGAGCCCTGTTCCGCTTCCCGGAACTGAAGGTCTCGGTCATCGAGAACGGCTCCTCCTGGCTGCTCCCGCTGCTCGACCAGCTCGCCAGCACCTACAAGAAGCAGCCGAAGGGCTTCCTGGGCGACCCGGTCGAAGAGGTCAGGAACCGCATCCACATCAGCCCGTTCTGGGAGGAGGACATGGCCGCCCTCTCCGAGGTCGTCGGCGTCGAGCGCGTCCTGTTCGGGTCCGACTACCCCCACCCCGAGGGGCTCGCCGACCCGGTCTCCTACATCGACGCCATCCAGGGCATGAAGCAGGCCGACCAGGCCAAGATCATGGGCGGCAACCTCGCCCGCCTGATCGGCGTATGACCTGGGAGAGCATCCCGCAGATGGTGCTGAGCGCGGCCGACCGCTTCGGAGACGCCGAAGCCGTGGTGGACGGCCCGCTCCGCCTCACGTTCACCGAGCTGGTCGAACGGGTGCGTGTGGCTGCGGGAGCGTTCGCGTCGGCCGGAGTGGAGCAGGGCGACCGGGTCGCGATCTGGGCGCCCAACTCCGCCGAGTGGATCGTCGCCGCCTTCGGTCTGATGACCGCGGGCGGTGTGGTCGTGCCCGTCAACACCCGCTTCAAGGCGGACGAGGCGCACGACATCATCGTGCGCAGCGGTGCGAAGGCCGTTCTCGTCCAGGAGGGCTTCCTCGGCCTGGACTTCAAGGCACCGCCCGGTGTCCCGGTCATCGACCTCAAGTCCGGCTTCCTGGCGAGCGGTTCACCCTTCGAGCGCAAGGTGACCAGCGACCAGGTCAGCGACATCGTCTTCACCTCCGGCACCACCGGCCGGCCCAAGGGCGTCCTGATGACCCACGCCCAGACGCTCCGCCTGTACGCGGAGTGGTGCGACCTCGCCGGGGTCAGGGAGGGCGACCGCTATCTGATCGTCAACCCGTTCTTCCACATCTTCGGCTTCAAGGCGGGCATGGTCGCCTCGCTCATCCGGGGCATGACCATCCTCCCCGTGCCCGTCTTCGACGTGGACCACGTCCTCGACCTGGTCGAGCGCGAGCGGGTGACGGTCCTGCCCGGCCCGCCCACGCTCTACCACTCCCTGCTCACCGACCGCGGCTCAAGAGACCTGTCCTCACTGCGAGTTGCGGTCACCGGAGCCGCCGACATCCCCGTCGAGCTGATCCGCAGGGTGATGACAGAACTGCCCTTCACCTCGATCATGACGGGCTACGGCCTGACCGAGGCGGGCACCGCCACCGCCACCCGCCCCGGCGACTCCTTCGAGGACATCGCCACCACCGTCGGCACCCCCTGCGACGGCGTCGAAGTCCACATCGCCGACGACGGCGAGGTGTTGGTCCGCGGCTACAGCGTGATGCGCGGCTACTTCAACGACCCCGACGCCACCGCCGAAGCCATCGACCAGGACGGCTGGTTGCACACCGGTGACCTCGGCACGCTCGACGAACGCGGCTACTTGAGGATCGTCGGCCGCAAGAAGGACATGTTCATCGTCGGCGGCTTCAACGCCTACCCGGCCGAGATCGAGGGCTTCCTGATGGAACACCCGGCGGTCGCCCAGGCCGCCGTGATCGGCGTCCCCGACGAACGGATGGGACAGGTCGGCAAGGCCTTCGTCGTCCTCCGACAGCCGCTGACCGCCGACGAGTTGATCGAGTGGAGCCGGCTCCGGATGGC
Organism: Streptomyces sp. NPDC002276; assembly: GCF_053891435.1. NCBI lineage: Bacteria > Bacillati > Actinomycetota > Actinomycetes > Kitasatosporales > Streptomycetaceae > Streptomyces > Streptomyces sp. NPDC002276. Next base: position 512,570 of record NZ_JBSFCQ010000001.1, read on the forward strand.
CGGGTTCAAGGTGCCCCGGTCCGTGGAGTTCCTGACGGAACTGCCGCTGAACGCCACCGGAAAGGTGATGAAGGACCTCCTGCGATGACGCCTCCCACACCGCCCCAGGGCGAAGAACCCGTCCGGACCGCGTCCGGCCTGCCCCTCAAACCGGTCTACGGCCCCGACGACGTCAGGGCAGAGCCGCCCGCGCCGGGCAACTTCCCCTTCACACGCGGCAATTACGCCACCGGATACCGGGGACGGCTGTGGACACTGCGCCAGTACTCCGGCTTCGGCACCGCCGAATCGTCCAACCTCCGCTACCACTACCTCCTCCAACAGGGCGGCACCGGACTCTCGGTGGCGCTCGACCTGCCCACCCAGTGCGGCTACGACTCCGACGACCCCGAAGTCGGTGAGGAGGTGGGCCGGGTCGGCGTCGCCGTCGACACGCTCGCCGACGCCGAAGTCCTCTTCGAGGGCATCCCGTTGGACAAGATCAGCACCAGCTTCACCATCAACGGCACCGCCGCGATCCTGCTCGCCTTCTACGTCGCCGCCGCCGAACGGGCGGGCGTGCCCCGGGCGAAACTCACCGGGACGATCCAGAACGACATCCTCAAAGAGTACGCGTCCAGGGGTACTTGGATCTGGCCCGCGGAACCGTCGCTGCGACTCATCGCCGACACCATCGAGTTCTGCGCGGCCGAGGTGCCTCGCTTCAACGCCATCTCGGTCGCCGGCTCGCACTTCCGGGACGCCGGCGCCAACGCCGTGCAGGAGATGGCGTTCACGCTCGCCGACGGGGTCACGTACTGCGACACGGTGCTCGCCCGGGGCCGTATGACGATCGATCAGTTCGCCCCGCAGGTCTCCTTCTTCTTCTACACGCACGGCGACTTCTTCGAGGAGATCGCCAAGTACCGCGCCGGGCGCAGGCGTTGGGCGACGATCGTGCGCGAGCGGTACGGCGCGGACAGCGACAAGGCGGCCATGTTCCGCTTCGGCTGCGTCGCCGGAGGGGCCTCGCTGTACGCACCCCAGGCGCAGAACAACACCGTCCGGGTCGCCTACGAGGCACTCGCCTCGGTCCTCGGCGGGGTCCAGTCGATGTTCACGGCCGCCTGGGACGAACCGTTCGCGCTGCCCAGCGAGGAGTCGGCGACGCTCGCGCTGCGCACCCAGCAGATCCTCGCCCATGAGACGGGCGTCGCCAGGGTCGCGGACCCGCTCGGCGGCTCGTACTTCGTCGAGGCGCTCACCGACGCCACCGAGGAGCGCATCGTCGAGATCATGGAGGACCTGGAGCGCTACGGCGGCATGGTCCGGGCCATCGAGGACGGCTATCTCCAGACCCTCATCGCCGACGAGGCCTACCAGTTGCACCGCGAGGTGGAGGCGGGCACCCGTCCGGTGGTCGGCGTCAACCGCTTCGTCTCCGACGAACCACCGCCCGACCTCGCGACGTACGAACTCGACGCGGAGGGCCGCGACCGGCAGCTGAAACGGCTCGCCGACGTCAAGGCCACCCGCGACGCGGCCCTCGTACGGCAACGCCTCGCCGAACTGGCCCGCGCCGCGGAAGGCACCGACAACCTCATGCCCATCCTGATCGACTGCGCCAACGCCTACTGCACGGTCGGCGAGATGGTGGCCGCGCTCAAGGCGGTCTGGGGCGAGTTCCAGCAGCCGGTGGTGTTCTGATGAACTCCCGTGTACTGGTGGCCAAACCGGGGCTCGACGGACACGACCGCGGCGCCAAGATCGTCTCGCGCGCCCTGCGCGACGCGGGCTTCGAGGTCATCTTCACCGGGATCCGGCAGCGCGTCGACGACATCGTGGCCGTCGCCGTCCAGGAGGACGTGGCCGTCGTCGGCCTCAGCATCCTCTCCGGCGCACATCTCGCGCTCACCACCCGCGTGATCGAGGCCCTGCGCGCCACGGGCGCCGAGGACATCGCCGTCGTGGTCGGCGGCACCATCCCGCCCGTCGACGTACCGAAACTGCTCTCGGCCGGAGCCGCCGCGGTCTTCCCCACGGGCACACCGCTCGACGCCCTCGTCACCGAGATGCGCGCCCTGACATCCGTCACCTCGCCATGACCCGGCGGGAACCCGAAAACCTGGAGGCAGCGTGCGCATCGGAGTGATGATCGGGCCCGAGCGCGGGGACTCGGTCCGCAAGGTCACGCGCATGATCGACGACGTGACATGGGCCGAGAAGGCGGGCTTCGACACCGTGTGGGTGCCGCAGATCCCGACCGACTTCGACGCCCTCACCGCGATCGCGCTCATGGGCGCGCGCACCGAACGGATCGAACTGGGTACCGCCGTCGTGCCGTTGCAGGCCCAGCACCCCATCGCCCTTGCCAGGCAGGCCATTTCGGCCCAGGCCGCGACCGGCGGACGCCTCGCGCTGGGCCTCGGCCCGTCCCACCACTGGATCATCCGGGACATGCTCGGACTGCCGTACGAGAAACCCGCCGCGCTCACGCGTGACTACCTGGACGTCCTGGACGCCGCGTTCGCCGGAACGGACATGGTCGACGTCGAGAACGACACTTTCACCGTGCACAACCCGCTCACCCTCGCTCCCGTCTCCCGGCTGCCGGTCCTGCTCGCGGCCCTCGGCCCGGTCATGCTGCGCGTCGCCGGGGAGCGGGCCGACGGAACCGTGCTGTGGATGGCCGACGAACGCGCGGTCGCCGAACACGTCGTGCCCCGCATCACCAAGGCCGCCGAGAGCGCCGGACGCCCGGCACCCCGGATCGTCGCGGGCATCCCGGTCTGCCTGTGCCCACCCGACCGCGTCGACGAGGCCCGCGAGCGCGCCAACCGCATCCTCGGCGAGGCCGAGATCTCGCCCAACTACCAACGGGTGCTTGAGTACGGCGACGCGCGCGACATCGGTGACCTGTGCGCGGCGGGGGACGAGAACGCCATCGCCGCCCGCTTCAAGCGGTTCGCGGACGCCGGGGTGACCGACCTCTCCGTACGGCTGCTGCCCATCGGCGACAACCGCGACGAGCTGGTCGCCTCCAAGTACCGCACCCGCGACATGCTCGCCGCCCTCGCCGCGGACCTGCGATGACCGCCGGACCGCTGGACGGCATCCGCGTCCTGGAGGTCGGCCACATGCTGGCCGGCCCCTACGCCACGATGATGCTCGCCGACCTCGGCGCCGAGGTCACCAAGATCGAGCCACCCGGCGGGGACATCTCGCGCCAGGTGAGCGACGCCTACTTCGCCAGCCTCAACCGCGGCAAGCGCAGCGTCCGCCTCGACCTCACGACCGCCGAGGGACAGGCCGGACTCGGTGAACTCGCCGCCGACGCCCACGCGTTGCTCGTCAACCTCAAACCGTCGGCGATCCACCGGCTCGGGCTGACCTACGACGTGCTGCGGAAGTGGAACGAGCGGATCGTGTGCGTCGCCCTCACCGGATACGGGCTCGCGGCGGGCGACGAACCCGCCTTCGACTACGTGGTCCAGGCGGCCACCGGCGTCGCCGCCCTCACCGGCGACCCGGACGGTCCGCCGACCCTGCCCGGCTACTCCTCCGCCGACAACTCCTCAGGTCTGACAGCCGCGTTGGGACTCCTCGCCCACATCGTCTCCGGGCGCGGCGGCCAAGTGGAGGTGTCCCTGCGGGATGTGATGCTGTCTCAGCTCAACTACCGTGCCTCCGCCTACCTCAACGAGGGCGTCGAACCGCGCCGACTGCCGCTCGGCGCCCACTCCTTCTACGTACCGGCCCAGCTCTTCCCCACCGCCGAGGGCTACTTGGCGCTCTTCATCACCCACGACGGCTTCTGGAAGTCCTTCGCCGCCGAGGCCGGCCTCCAAGGATTCCCCACCATGGCCGAACGGGCTGAGCGCCGGGAGGAAGTACTCGCCGCCGTCACGGCCGCCCTGGCCGGCGACACGGCCGCGTCCTGGGAGGCACGGCTGCGTCCCCTCGGGGTACCGGCCGCCGCCGTACGGACGCTGCCGCAGGCGCTGGCGGCCACACCGGAGGCCGTGGTGACGGCCGGGGACTTCCGGCTGGTCCGCAGCCCCGTCCGGGTCGCCGGATACGAACCCGACTACGGGCCGCCGCCCCGCCTCGGCGAACATGACATCTCCGGGGCGGTGGCGGAGTCATGAGGGCCGAGGACCAGTTCCATCTCGGGCTCGTCGTCGAGGACTTCGAGGCGACCCTGACCGAACTCTCGGACGCGTTCGGGTACGAGTGGTGCGCCGAGATCGGCGCAGCGGTTCCGCTGGCGCTGCCGACCGGAAACGCCGTCCTCGACATCAGCTGCGCCTATTCCCGGACACTCCCTCGACTGGAGATCATCCGCCGGGTACCAGGCACCCTGTGGGAACCGGTCGCCGGTGGGGGAGTTCACCACGTCGGCTACTGGTCCGACGACGTCGCCGCGGACGCCGCCGAACTCACCGGGCAGGGCTTCGTGACCGAGGCGCGCCGGGTCGGCTCCGGGGGCGCGCCCTTCGCCTTCCTGCGCGGGCCCAGCGGTCTGCTCGTGGAACTCGTGGACCGGGTGGCGCGGCCGGGCCTGGAGAAGTACTGGAGCCACGGAGGAGGAACCGAATGACGACCGTGGGCATCGCGACCGGGGCCGGACGCGGCATGGGACTGGCCTGCGCACGGCGCCTCACCGACCTGGTGGACACACTGCTGCTGGTGGACCGCGACGAACCGGCCGTCACCGCCGCCGCGAAGGAACTGTCGGCCGAGGACGGGGACGTGCGGATCGAACCCTTCGTCCTCGACATCACCGACCCGGCCGGACTGGCCCGACTCGCCTCCCGCACAGCGGAATCGGGCACCCTCAGAGCGGTCTCCCACGCCGCCGGGATCTCGCCCACCATGGCCGACTGGCGACGCGTCTTCGAGGTCGACCTCGTCGGCACCGCCCGCCTCGCCGAGGTCCTCCGCCCGCTCGCCACCGAGGGGACGGCACTGGTGTGCTTCGCCTCGATGGCCCCGCTGCTCGGCAACCTGGAGGCCGATCCCGCCGTAGCGGCGATCCTCGACGACCCGCTCCGGGACGACTTCCTCGACCGGCTCCGGGACGCCCTCGGGCCCGCCGTCGAGGACTCCGGGCTCGCCTACGCGTGGGCCAAGCACGGAGTGCACCGGTTCGTGCGACGGGAGGCGGTGCGGCTGGGGCCGTACGGTGCCCGCGCGTGTTCCGTCTCGCCGGGTGTCATCGACACCCCTCAGGGGCGGCAGGAGGCAGCGGCCCAGCCCGCGATGGCCGCGCTGGTGGAACGGACACCGCTCGGCCGGACGGGGCGGGCCGAGGATGTCGCGGCGGCGGTGGCGTTCCTGCTGTCGGACGAGGCCGCTTTCGTCTCCGGGATCGACGTTCTCGTCGACGGCGGGGTGTGCGCGGCGGTCCGGTGACGCCCTACCGCGTCAGCGCCGACGTCCACTGCGCCGCGCGGACCAGCCCGTCCCCAGGCCTGCCGAGTGCGCGGCGAGGAAGGCCAGTCCGAGGAGCATGAGGCTCATCGGGGTGAAGACCAGCTGGGTCGATGTCTCGGTGACACGGATGAGGAAGGCGACGACGAAAAGCGCGGCAGCCACAAAGGCAAGCATCTGAGAACCCCTACGAATGGACGACGAGCCACCGGTGACCCCGGCGGCTCGTCGTTCCGTGTGCCCCCGATGACGCCGATCAGTCGCGTCCCGCGTCCCGCGTGCATCGCGCGCTGGGGCCCAACTGCCTTTCAGGCAAGGGATTCCGAGCGCTGGACGGTACCCGTGAGGCCGGTCGCGTCCTGGCCCGCGAGGAGAACCGCGGCCTGCGCCATCGCCTCCGGCGGCTCCACCATCTCCGGCGGGATCTCCCGGCCCCCGCCCCCGGCCTGCCATCCCTCCGTCAGCACCACCCTTGACGGAGCAAGGCAGTTGACCGCGATGTTGTCCTTCCGCAGGTCGGCGGCGAGCCCCAGATAGAGGCGCTCGACGGCCGCCTTGGACACCCAGTACGCGTTGGCGCCCCGGTCCGTCATGCCCACCCCGCCGGTCGTCACGGCCACCAACGACCCACCGCCACGCGCCCGTACGTGCGGAATCACCGCCTTCGTCACCAGGAACACCCCGGTCAGATTGACGTCCAGACACAGCTGCCAGCGCTTGAGCGGCGTCGACTCGACCGGGCCGAGCCACAGCACGCCGGCATTGGCGACGAGAATGTCGATTCCGCCGAACTCCGCGACCGCTGCGGCGACGGCCGCCTCGACCGACGCCTCGTCGCTCACATCGCAGGGCACCGGCAGCGCACGCCCGCCCGCCGCCGTGATCCGGTCCGCGACCGAGTGGATCGTGCCGGGCAACCGGCCCTCCCGTTCGGAGCGCGCGGCGACCGCGACCGACGCGCCCGCCTCGGCGAGCGCCAGTGCGACCGTACGGCCGATGCCACGGCTGGCGCCCGCGACGAAGGCGACCTTGCCCTTCAACGAGCCGCTCACGTCGGTCACTTCCCCTACTTCGGCGGGAACCGGAGGGCGCCGTCGAGACGGACGACCTCGCCGTTGAGGTAGTCGTTCTCGACGATGTGCTGCACCAGCGACGCGTACTCCGGTGACTGGCCCATGCGCTTCGGGTACGGCACCTGCGGCCCCCAGTAGGCCTCCAGTTGGGGACCTGCTTTGCCGTAGGCCGGTGTGTTGAAGGTGCCCGGCGCGATCGTGACGACCCGGATGCCGAGCGGCGAGAGGTCGCGCGCGGCGACCAGGGTCATGCTGACGACTCCGCCCTTGGCTGCCGCGTAAGGGAGTTGGCCTATCTGGCCCTCGTACGCGGCGATCGACGCCGTGCTGACGATGACGCCCCGGCCGCCGTCCAGCGGCTCCTGACGGGCGATCGCGGCGGCGGCCAGGCGCATCACGTTGAACACGCCGGTGAGATACACGTCGATCGTCGTGCGGAAACCCGCGAGGTCCAGGGGAGAGCCGTCCTTGCCGACCAGCCGGCCACCGCTCGCCGGACCGCCGTGCGCGTCCACCGAGATCCTGAGCGGTCCCGCCGACTCCGCCTCGGCCAGCGCCGCCTGGACGTCGTCCTCGGAGGTGGCATCGGTGCGCACATAGCGCACGCCCAACTCCTGCTCCAGGGCCTTGCCCTTCTCGTCGGCCAGATCGGCCACGACGACCTTCGCTCCCGCCGCGTGCAGCCGACGGACGGTGGCCTCGCCCAGGCCGCCCGCCCCGCCGACGACGACCGCGGAGCTCCCACTGATCTGCATCAAGGATTTCCTCTCTTGCGAACAGCGCTCTAGTGAGAAGAGAATAGCATTCTCATGAACATAACCATGATTCTGGAGATGGTGGCCTCGGGCGGCGACCGACCGGTGGTCACGGCGAACGGCCGCTCCCTTACCGCCTCGGAACTGCTCGCCCGCGCCCGTGCCGCCGCGCACCGCTTCCAAGGTCACCCGGCCGTGCTCTATCTGAGCCCCAGTCACCTCGCCTATCCGGTGGCCCTGTTCGGCGCCGCCCTGGCGGGCATCCCGTTCATCCCCCTCAACTACCGCCTCGGCGAAGACCAGTTGACCCGCCTCCTGGCCCGCCACCCCGGCGCCCTCGTGCTGCGCCCCGCCGACCTCGACGCCCTGCTGAGCGCCGAAGAGGACACCGACGTAACGGAGTTGGCCCAGGACCAGGATCAGGACTCCGTCGCCGTGGTCCTCTACACGAGTGGCACCACCGCCGAGCCCAAGGCGGCCTTGCTGCGCCACCGACACCTGCTGGCCTACGTCCTGAACACCCAGGAGTTCGCCTCCGCCGAGGAGGGCGACGCGTCGCTCGTGGCCGTCCCGCCGTACCACGTGGCCGGGTTGATGAACCTGCTGACGAACCTCTACTCGGGCCGCCGCCTGGTGTACCTCTCCGCCTTCGACGCGGGGGAGTGGCTGGAGACCGCGCGCCGCGAGCGGGTCACGCACGCACTCGTCGTGCCCACCATGCTGGCCCGCATCGTCGCCGAGGTCCCGGCGGACGACGCCGGCACGCCCACACTCCGCAGCCTCGCCTACGGCGGCGCCAGGACCCCACTGCCCGTCGTGGAGCGGGCGTTGCGGATCTTCCCCGGGACGGGGTTCGTCAACGCGTACGGCCTGACCGAGACGGCCTCTTCGGTCGCGGTCCTGGGGCCCGACGACCACCGCGAGGCGTTGGCGTCGGCCGACCCGGCCGTACGGGGCCGACTCGGTTCCGTGGGGCGGCCGTTGCCCGGAGTCGAGATCGAGATCCGTGGGGAGGACGGGAAACCGGCCGGGACCGGGGCGACCGGGCTGGTCTTCCTGCGGGGTGATCAGATCTCCGGCGAATACGGCGGACGCAGCGCACTCGACGAGGAAGGCTGGTTCCCCACGCGGGACCGGGGACGTCTGGACGCCGACGGGTACCTGTTCATCGAGGGTCGCGCCGACGACACCATCATTCGCGGCGGCGAGAACATCGCTCCCGCCGAGATAGAGGACGTTCTCGTCGCCCATCCCGGAATCGTGGAGGCCGCGGTGATCGGCGTGCCCGACCCCGAGTGGGGGCAGCGGATCGTGGCCGTCGTGGTCGGTGAGGGCGATCCGGTGGAGGTCCGCCAGTGGGTCCGGGACCGGCTGCGCTCCTCCAAGACCCCCGACACGATCGTCTTCCGCGCCGAACTGCCCAAGACCGAGACCGGAAAGCTGCTGCGCCGCACCCTGCTGGCCGAGTTGGAGACCACCCATGCCTGAAGCAGTCCTCGTGTCCGCCCTGCGTACCCCCGTCGGCACCGCCGTGAAGGGCACCCTCCGCGACACCACCGCGTACGACCTGGCCCACCACATCGTCGCCGCCGCTGCCGCCACGGAGGGCCTCGACCCGGACGCGGTCGACGACGTCATCCTCGGCGAGGGCCTGTACGGCGGCGGGGTCGTGGCCAGGCACGCGGCACTCACCGTGGGCCTGACCTCGGTACCCGGCCTCGCCCACAACCGCCACTGCGCCGCCGGTCTCGCGGCCGTGCAGAGCGCGGCGGGCAGCATCCGCGCGGGCATGGACGAACTCGTCATCGCCGGCGGCGTCAACTCGGCTTCCACGTCCCCGAAACAGCGTTTCCGGGTGGACGGGGAGTGGGTCGAGCCGTGGAGTCCGCCCACGCATCCCGACCGCCCCGACGCTCCCAACCTGGACATGTCGATCACGGTCGGCTGGAACACCGCCGTACGGGCCGGTCTCAGCCGCGCCGACATGGACGCCTGGGCGCTGCGCTCCCACCAGAACGCGATTCGCGCCATCGACGAAGGCCGTTTCGACGCGGAGCTGGTGCCCATCGACACACCGCACGGCCTGTTCTCCGTCGACGAACACCCGCGCCGCACCACAAGCCTGGAGAAACTGGCCTCGCTCAAGCCGCTCCACCCGGAGATAGACGGCTTCTCGATCACTGCGGGCAACGCCGGCGGCGCCAACGACGGTGCCGCCGCGCTGGTGGTGGCCAGCGACCGGCTCGGTCTGCCCGCACTCGCCGTCGTCCGTTCCTGGGCCTCGGTCGGCGCCGACCCGGCCGAGACCGGCCTCACCCCCGTGAAGGCCATCCCCAAAGCCCTTGCCCGCGCGGGACTTTCGACATCCGACGTCGACCTCTTCGAGATCAACGAGGCCTTCGCCGCCGTACCGGTCGCCGCGGTGAAACTGCTCGGTCTCGACCCCGACCGCGTGAACGTCAACGGCAGCGGCTGCTCCCTCGGCCACCCGGTCGCCGCGACCGGCGCCCGGATGCTGGTCACGCTGGTGCACGAACTGCGCCGCCGAGGCGGTGGCATCGGCGTCGCCGCGATGTGCGCGGGCGGCGGAATGGGCTCGGCCACGGTCATCGAGGTAACGGCGCCGTAATGCCCGAGTGTGGGGGCGATGAGAAAAGGGGAACGTCGTGGAGGGCTTGAAGGAGAAGGTCGTTCTCGTCGCGGGCGCGGCCACCGGGCTCGGCGCCGCGTCGGCCCGGCGGCTCGCGGACGAGGGCGCCAGGGTCGTCGTCGCCGACCTCGATGTCGAGGGCGCCCGGCGGACCGCCTCGGTCATCGGTGACGCCGGTGGCGAGGCGGTCGCGGTGGGCTTCGACATCGCCGACGAGGACTCGGTCGGCGACCTGGTGACGACCACTGTGCGGACGTACGGCGGCCTCGACGCCGCGCACATCAACGCGGGGGACATGGGCGCGGTCTCCAAGGACACCGACGTCGTGGACATGGACCTCGCGGTGTGGGACCGGACCTTCGCCGTCAATCTGCGGGGCCACATGCTCGTCACGCGATACGCCGTTCCCGAACTCCTCGCCCGGGGCGGCGGCGCGCTCGTCTACACCTCGTCCATCGCGGCCTTCACCGGCGAGGCCGCGCGCCCCGCGTACTCGGCGACCAAGGCGGGCATCAACGCCCTCGCCCGCCATGTCGCCTCCCGCTGGGGCAGGGAGGGCATCCGGGCCAACGCGGTCGCCCCCGGTCTGATCCTGACCCCGGCCATCCAGGAGGGCGCCGCCCCGGACCTGCTGGAGGCGCTGCTCGCCCGCACCCGCAGCACCCGGCACGGCCGCGCCGACGACATCTCCGCGATGGTCGCCCACCTCATGTCCGACGCGGGAGCCTGGATCAACGGTCAGGTCATCAATGTCGACGGCGGCACCGTGATGCGCTGAGCAGGGGCCCTACTCGACCGTACGGAAGCGCAGCAGAGCCTCCTGCGCGAAGGACGCGACCAAGGACCCCTGGGCGGTGAGCACATCGCCCCGGCCGTAGCAGCGGCCGTGGGCGATGAGCGGGCCCTGGTGGCGCAGGAGCAGCCAGTCGTCCGTAGTGAAAGGGCGGTGGAACCACACCGTGTGCGCGGTGACGGCGGATGTGAACGCCGTTCCCGAATCGTGCTGGGTGACCCCCTCCAGCGGGCGAAGTGCCGTGCCGATCAAGCTCAGATCGCTCGCGTACGCCGTCAACGCGGGCGCGAGTTCCGGCGCCACCGCCGGTGTGCGCATCCACAGGTCGTACTCGGGCGGCTCCGACTTCGGCGAGTCCACGTCGACGGTCGCCCGGGTGTCCCAGGGCAGCAGCGAGAGGTCCACATCGTGCTCGGCTCCCGGCACCGAGGGCATCGGGAACGCGATCTGCTGGTCCGGGCCCTCCTCGTGGGAGTGCAGCGACACGGCCGCCACGGCCGCGACGCCCTGCGTCTGACGCGCCACAACCGTCAACGTGGCGAAGGAACCTCCCTCATGATGACGCGTCACCTCGTACCGCACCGGCTCCTGCGGCCGTCCGGCCCGCGCGAACTGCACATGAAGGCTCTTGACCGCCTTCTCGGGACAGGCCAGTTGGGCGGCCCGGACACTCTGCGCGAGCAACTGCCCGCCGAAGACGCGGTGATAGCCGAGTTGTTGGTTGCGGCCCTCGAACACGTCACGGGGGCGGACGTCGAGGTCCAGGCAGGAGAGCAGGTCGCTCCACAGATCGGTCACTGATGTCACTCCTCGGTCGATCACATGCGGACGAGCTTGTCGATCACAGGTGGACGAGTCGTGGCGCGGACCCGCCGGTCCGCAGCAGCGCCCCCGCCTCGCGCGTCAACTCCCGTGCGCTGCCCAGGAGTCCGTCCAGGACCATGGCCCGGCGGACATGCCGGTGCAGATCGTGCTCGGCGGTGAAACCGATCCCGCCCAGGACCTGCTGGCAGTGCCGGGCCGCCGTCAGCGCCGCCTGCCCGGCCGCCGCCTTGGCCAGCAGCGCGCCCGGATCGTCGGTGGCGGCGACGAGGGTGGCCTCGGCGCCGTCCAGCGCCACGAGGGTCTCGGCGAGCCGGTGCCGTACGGCCTGGAAGGAGGCGAGCGGGCGGCCGAACTGGACGCGGTCCACGGCGTGTTGGCGGGCCAGCGCGAGCATGGCGCGGCCGGTCCCGAGCAGCCACCAGCCGAGTGCCACCCGGCCGGCGGCGAGCGGGACGGGGGCTCCGGCGGGCACGGAACGCAGGGGCAGTTCGGCGTCCAGGACCGCCCCGGCCGCACTGTCGTCGCGCTCCCAGACGACCCACGTACCGCCGGTGTAGGGCAGCGGCAGCGTGCCGCCGAGCGGACGGCCCGCAGCCCTCAGCAGGACGTCGTTGAGGAGCGGTGCCTGGGCGCCCGTCTCGCCGAGCAGGCGGAAGGCGAGCGGTAAGGCGATGTCCGGCTGTTCGGCGAGGAGTTCGGCCCAGCCGAGGTCGGCCAGGGCGGTGTCCAGCGCCTGCCCCGATACGGCCGTCATCGTCTTGCGGAGCGTCTCGGTCAGGAGGTCCCGTTCGGCCGCGTCCACGGCTACTCCTTCCCCAGGTCGAGCAGTCGGCGCGCGATGATGTTCCGCTGGATCTCGGCCGTACCGCCGTAGATGGTGGCCGCCTTCGCGTACAGGTACTCCGAGCGCCACGGGGTGTCCGTCAACTCCAGTACGCCGGGCAGGAGATCGCGCACGGTCTCGAAGAGCCGTTGCTCGGCGGTGGCCAGCAGCACCTTGTCGACCGACGTCTCCGCGCCCAGCCGCTCACCCTCGGCCAGCCGTCGCTGCGTGGCGTGCGAGCGGCAGCGGACGGTGTGCAACGCCAGGTAGGCGGCGCCGAGTTCGGCGTCGTCCGGGATGTTCGTCTCGGCCAGCAGGCGGTCAAGTCGCGTGTAGAGATGGGCGATCCGGTGCCAGAAGCAGGTGGAGCGCTCGTGCGGGAGCAGGTCCATCGCCAGGCGCCAGCCGTCGCCGGGGCGGCCTAGCATCCGGTCGGCGGGCACGATCACGTCGTCGAAGAAGACCTCGGCGAACTCGTCCACGCCGTGCATCGTGCGCAGCGGCCGGACGGTGATGCCGGGGGTGTCCATGTCGACGAAGAACGCGGTGATGCCGTTGTGGCCGGGAGCCGTGCGGGTCAACAGGACGCAGCGGGCGGCGAATTGGGCGAGGCTCGTCCACACCTTCTGGCCGCTGATCACCCAGTGGTCGCCGCGCGGAACGGCCCGCGTCGTGAGGGAGGCGAGGTCGCTGCCGGAGCCGGGTTCGGAGAAGCCCTGGCACCACTGCTCCCGGCCGCTCAGCAGTCGCGGGACCATCTCGGCGGCGAGCGCGGGAGGGGCGTACGAGATCATCGTCGGGGCGAGGACCTCGATCATCGAGTAGATCCCCGGCTCGGCCAACTCCCTTGTGGCGACCTCCTCGCCGAGCGCCGCCCTCAGCACCGCGGGCCCGCCGAGCCCCCTCACCTCGGCGGGCCAGCCGTACCGCATCCAGTCCGCGTCGTACAACGCCCGGCGGACCCGGGCCAGTTGAGCGACCTGGGCGTCCAGGGAGTGGTCGGGGCCGGGGGACAGGTCGTGCTCGTCCAGCCAGCCGCGCAGGTCCGAGCGGAAGTCGGCGACGTTCAAGTACCGGGGCGCGGAGGAGGCGTTCATGTTCCCGGACGCTGATAGGCGTGCGGGCGGCCCGAGTCGTGCGCTCCGCTGCGGCGGATGAACGTCATCGCGCGAGTGCGCAACCGCCATCCCCCGTCCGTGCGGACGTAGGTGTCGTTGTAGTAGCCGATCCGCAGGTCGTGCGTGGCGTGGTCGACGAAGCACAGCGGCTGGGTGCCGGTGGCGGTGTCTCCGGACAGGTCGACGGCCGGCGTACCCGTGAGGAACAGCCCCTTGGGGGCGGCGGCCACGAGCGCCGGGAATTCGTCGAGGCCGTAGGAGTCCCCGAAGGCGCTGTACGTGCCGTCGGGCGTGAAGACACCCAGCACCCCGTCCAGGTCGCCGCGGGTGATGCACACCGCGTAGCGGGCGAGGAGCTGCTGGATCTCCATCAGGTCGTCGGTCGGACCTGGGGGAGGAGCCGGAACAGGCAAGGAGGACAAGGACTTTCCGCCCTTCACCATGAGTGAGAATGCCATTCTCTCAGATGAGTGGCAGATTTCCACGGTGAGCGAGGCGACGTCAACAGTCTCTGTCTGAATGGTTGATTCTCCGTAGATGAGAAGCTAGTTTCCAGCGATGGAGAGGGGAGATCCGACGCGATGGACCAGTTCCTCACCTTCGGAATCGTCGGCCTGAGCACGGCCGCGATCTATGCCGTCATCGGCAGTGGGCTCGTGCTCACCTACACCACCACCGGTGTGTTCAACTTCGCGCACGGCGCGGCCGGCATGCTGTCCGCCTTCATGTACTGGCAGCTGACCGTCGGCTGGGGCTGGCCCGTACCGGTCGCCCTGGTCGTGGTGCTGCTCGTGCTCGCCCCGGGCTTCGGGCTGCTCGTGGAGCGGTTCGTGCTGCGCCCGGTCCAGGCCCTCGGCGAAGCCGAACGCCTGGTCATGACGGTCGCGTTGCTCAGCGGACTCATCGCGGCGGCGCGCTGGATCTGGGACCCGAACGTGGCCCGTCCGCTACCGATGTTCTTCGCCGACCGCAAGCCGTTCCACGTCGGCCCGGCCGTCATCACCTGGCACCAGGCGATCACCATGGCGGTGGCCGTCGCCGTCGCGATCGGCCTGCGCATCCTGCTCTACCGCACCCGCGCCGGGGCCGAGATGCGCGCGGCCGTCGACGACCGGGCACTCGTCGGCCTCACCGGCGCGGACCCGGTCCGGGCGGGCCGGGTCTCCTGGATCCTGGGCACTCAACTGGCCGCGATCGGCGGCATCTTGATCGCCCCCACCGTCACGCTCGACGCAGCCCAGCTCTCCCTGCTGATCGTCAGCGCCTACACCGCGGCCGTCTTCGGCCGACTGCGCAGCCTGCCGCTCACCTTCCTCGGCGCGGTCGTCGTCGGCTGCATGGAGAGCTATCTGACCGGCTACCTCCCGCAGAACGAGTACCTCCCCGGACTACGGCTCGCCGCCCCCGCTCTGCTGCTCTTCCTCGCCCTGCTGGTGTTCCCGCACCGCCGCCTGCGCGGCCGTGAACGACGGCTGGCCCGCGTACCGGTGCCGAGCGCGCGCGGAACACTCGTGTTCGCGGCGGTGGTCATCGCCTTCGGCGCGGTACTGGCCTCCCTGCTCGGAGAAGCCGACCTCATCACCTACGGAGCGATCTTCTCGCTGGGCGTGGTGGCACTCTCGTACGTCCCGCTCGCCGGGTACGCCGGACAGGTCTCCCTGTGCCAACTGAGCATGGCCGGCATCGGAGCGGTCGTCTGGGGACACCTCGGCGCCCACGGCGAACTCTGGGCGCTCGGCGCCGCGATCCTCGTCTCGGCGGCGGCCGGAGCGCTGGTCGCGCTCCCCGCGCTACGGCTCTCCGGGGTGTATCTCGCCCTGGGCACAGCCGCGTTCGCCGTGATCCTCGATCGCTGGATCTTCACCATCCCGGCCTTCCACGTCTTCGGCCTGCGGATCGCCCTGTTCGACCAGGGCTCGGTGGACATCTCAGGGCCCCACCTCTTCGGTCTACGGCTGGACAGCGGGCGGGAGTTGATGGTGTTCGCCGCCGTCTGTCTCGCCCTCGCCTCCATCGGTGTGGCGGCTCTGCGCCGCAGCCGCTTCGGACGACGGCTGATCGCCCTGCGCGACAGCGAGGCCGCGTACGCCACCCTGGGCGGCAACCTGTTGGTCGCCAAGGTCGCGGTGTTCGCCCTCGCCTCCGGTATCGCCGGGCTCGGCGGAGCGCTCTACGGAATGCAGCAACGCACCGTCACCGCCGACCAGTTCAGCCTCATCGCGGGACTGCCGATCTTCCTCGTCGCCGTGGTCGGCGGACTCGGCGCGGTCGGCAACGGGCTCTTCGCCGGCACCGCCTTCGTCGGCCCGACGAACGCCCTGATCGCGATCGCCCCCGGCACCGCGAACCTGGTCGCCCTGCTCCCGGGCCTGGCAGGCGTCGGACTCGGTCACAACCCCGACGGCATCGTCTCCCGCTTCCGCCGCCAGTGGGAGCCCCTCGCCCGGGACCGCATCGCCCTGCCCGCCCTGCTCTGCGTCCTCGCCCTGGCCTGGGCGCTGCGCTTCGGCGACGTCATCAACGACTGGACGTACTACGGCGGTTCACTGCTGCTCGCCGTCGCGCTGCGCATCTGGGCCGACGCCCGCCAGGCCGTTCCGACAGAGCCGGAGATCCCCGTCGAGTGGTGGGGCCTACGGCGTGAATGGCGCCCCGAGGACGAGGAGGTGCTGGCCCGTGGCATCGCTACAGGTTAGTGGAGTGACCGTCTCCTTCGGCGGGAACCGGGCGCTTGACGGCGTCGCGCTGACCGCCGAGGCGGGCCGGGTCACCGGGCTCATCGGGCCCAACGGGGCAGGAAAAAGTACCCTGTTCGACGTCGCCTCCGGACTGCGCAGACCTTCCTCGGGGCAGGTCCGGCTGGACGGCCGTGACGTCACCCGCGCCCGGCCCTCGGCCCGCGCCCGGCACGGACTCGCCCGCACCTTCCAACGCCTGGAACTCTTCGGCCGGTTGAGCGTGCGCGACAACCTCCTCGTCGCCGCCGAACTCGGACCCGAACGCCGCCGGGCGGAGCAGGTCGTCACCGAGATTCTGCACCGCCTCGATCTCACCGACATCGCCGACACCTCACCCGACGCCCTCCCCACCGGAGTCGGCCGCTTGGTCGAGGTCGGCAGAGCACTCGCGATCCGCCCGAAGGTGCTTCTCCTCGACGAACCCGCCGCCGGACAGGACGCGGAGGAGACCGAACGCTTCGCGGAACTCCTGCGCGCCCTCACCGAGGACGGCACCGCCGTCGTCCTCGTCGAGCACGACATGAGCCTCGTGATGGCCGTCTGCGACGAGGTGTACGTCCTCGACCTCGGCAAGATCATCGCCGTCGGCCCGCCCGCGGTGATCCGCAGCGACGAAACGGTACTCGCCGCCTATCTGGGGGACGCGTGAGCGCACTTCTCGAACTGCGCGGCATCCGCGCAGCCCATGAACGCATCACCGTCCTGCACGGCGTCGACCTCGACGTCGCCGCAGGACAGGTGGTCGCGCTGCTCGGCCCGAACGGCGCCGGGAAGACCACCACCCTGCGCGTCGCCGCCGGAGTCCACCCCGTCGAGTCGGGTCAACTCGTGCTCGGCGGACGGGACATGACCGGCGCCGACCCCCGCGACCTGGCCCGCGCCGGAGTCTGCCTCATCCCCGAGGGGCGAGGCGTGTTCCCGAACCTGTCCGTCCGCGACAACCTCCTCATGATGACCTTCACCGGCCGTAGCCGCGAGGAGATCGAGGAGATCGCGTTCGCCCGCTTCCCCGTCCTGGCCCAGCGCGCCGGACAGGCCGCGGGCACCCTCTCCGGCGGCGAACAGCAGATGCTCGCCCTCGCCCGCGGCCTCGCCACCGACCCCGCCGTCCTGCTGCTCGACGAACTCTCCATGGGACTCGCCCCGTTGGTCGTCGGCCGGCTCTACGAACAGGTCGGCGAAATCGCCCGCCAGGGCGTGGCAGTCCTGGTGGTTGAGCAGTTCGCCGCAGCGGTTCTCGACATCTGCGACCATGCCGCCGTCCTCGTCCGCGGCCGGGTCGAACGGCAGGGCCACCCCGACGGCGGCCTGCGCGCCGAACTGTCCGCTCTCTACCTGGGGAGTTCCACATGACGTCCACCGAGACGCGAGCGGACCGCTTCGTCCGCGAACTCACCGTCCTGAAAATCCCGGACCCCGCCGCCGGAAGGTCCGCTCTCTGGCTGCGCGCGGGCGCCGCCCTGATGACGATCGGCGTCGTCCTCGGTGTGAGCGCCTACTTCATCTCGCACAACACCAGCGACCCGCTGGTGCAGAACGACGCTCTCACCCTCGGCCTCGCCGCGGTCGCCGGGAGCGTCGTCGGGTCCGCGCTCTTCCTGCGGTACTCGCTCACCGGCTTCCTGCGGTACTGGATGGCCCGTCAGTCCTACGACGTGGAACTCCTCGCCGACCGCCTGCTCGAAAGGGAACTCCGCCATGACCCCACCGGCACCGACGCCGCGCCCAGGTGACCAACTCGCCAGCACCGTCTGCGGCACCCGCGTGGTCGTCATCCGCGCCCCCGCCGACGTGCGGCCCCAACTGGCCTGCGGCGGCAGCCCGTTGGTGCCCGCGGCCGACGCGCCCCCGGCGAAGCCCGGACCGGCCGGCACCACCACGCTCATCGGCAAGCGGTACGTCGACGCCACCGGGACGCTCGAACTGCTCTGCACCGCCTCCGGCGCGGGCGAACTGACCTGTGACGGCGCCCCCATGACCCTGAAGGCGGCCAAGCCGCTCCCCGCCTCCGACTGACCGACCCACCCCCGTAAGGAGCCGTCATGGACCGCGACGACCTCATCCTCATCAGCGTCGACGACCACATCATCGAACCTCCCGACATGTTCGTGAACCACCTCCCCGAGCGCTACAAGAAAGACGCGCCCCAACTGGTCCACCGGGACGACGGAACCGACGTATGGCAGTTCCGCGGCGTCACCATCACCAACTCCGCGCTCAACGCCGTGGCCGGCCGGCCCAAGGAGGAGTACGGCGTCGAACCCCAGGGCCTCGACGAGATCCGCCCCGGCTGTTACGACGTGCACGAACGCATCAAGGACATGAACGCGGGCGGCATCCTCGCCCAGATGAACTTCCCCTCCTTCCCCGGCTTCTCGGCCCGGCTCTTCGCCACCGAGGACGCCGACTTCTCCCTCGCGCTCGTCCGGGCCTACAACGACTGGCACATCGACGAGTGGTGCGCCGCCTACCCCGGCCGCTTCATCCCGATGGCGCTCCCCGCCATCTGGGACGCCGAGCTGTGCGCGGCGGAAGTCCGCCGGGTCGCCGAGAAGGGCGTCCACTCCCTCACCTTCACCGAGAACCCCGCCGTCCTCGGCTACCCGAGCTTCCACGACCCGTACTGGAACCCGCTCTGGCGCGCGCTGTCCGACACGGACACCGTCATGTCGGTGCACATCGGCTCCTCCGGCAGGCTCGCCGTACCGGCCGCCGACTCCCCGCCCGACGTGATGATCACGCTCCAGCCGATGAACATCGTCTCCGCCGCCGCCGACCTGCTCTGGTCGCAGCCGGTCAAGGAGTTCCCGAACCTGAAGATCGCCCTCTCGGAAGGCGGCACGGGCTGGATCCCGTACTTCCTGGAGCGCCTCGACCGCACCTTCGAGATGCACTCCACCTGGACCCTCCAGGACTTCGGCGGCAAGCTCCCCTCCGAGGTCTTCCGCGAGCACTTCCTGACCTGCTTCATCACCGACAAGCTGGGCGTACGGCTGCGCCACGAGATCGGCATCGACAACATCTGCTGGGAGGGCGACTACCCGCACAGCGACTCCCTGTGGCCGGACGCTCCCGAGCAGCTGCACGACGTGCTGTCGAGCTGCGACGTCCCCGACGACGACGCCCGCAAGATCACCTTCGAGAACGCGATGCGCTGGTACTCCTTCGACCCCTTCGCGCACATCCCGCGCGAACAGGCCACCGTGGGCGCCCTGCGCAAGGCGGCCGAGGGCCACGACGTCACCACCCGCTCCCGCAGCCACCAACTCATCGAGCCCGCCGAGAAGTTGGAGGCGTTCCGCTCCAAGGCCCGGGCGGCCGTGGCGGCGGCCCGATGAGCGACCTGGTCCTGACGGAACGGGTCGGCGCCGTCCTCGTGGCGACCCTGAACCGTCCCGAGGTCCGAAACGCCATGAACCCGGAGCTGATTGACGACCTGTCAGACGTGCTGCGGGAGGCGGACGCCGACCCGGCGGTCCGGGTGATCGTCCTCACCGGCGCCGGAACGGTCTTCAGCTCCGGCATGGACCTCAAGGCGTTCGCGAAGGGCGGCGGGAAGTTCGACGGCCTGACCTGGTTCTTCCGCGAGGGCATCGCCACCCCGGTGATCGCCGCCCTCAACGGCTCGGCCCTCGCCGGCGGCTTCGAACTCGCCCTGGCCTGCGACCTGGTGGTCGCCGCCGAGGACGCGAAGCTCGGCATCGCCGAGGTCAAACGGGGCCTGTTCGCGGCCGGAGGCGGTACGACCCTCGCCGACCGGGTGCCGCTGGCGGTCGCCCTGGAGATGGGTCTGACCGGCGAGCTGGTCACGGCGACGGACGCGAAGCAGTTCGGCCTGGTGAACAGAGCCGTACCGGCCGAGAAGGTGCGGGAGACGGCGCTGGCCCTGGCCGAGCGCATCGCCGAGAACGGCCCTCTCGGTGTCGCGATGACGAAGAAGCTGATGCGGGAACGCCGTTGGGCCGAACCGGAAGAGGTCGAGGCGGTGTTCAGGAGTGCCGATGCGGCGGAGGGGGCACGGGCCTTCGCCGAACGCCGTAGCCCGGTGTGGACCGGGAAGTGACCGAACTCCGCTGTCTTCGGCGACTGTTGGAGACACCGGAGTGATGCTCAGGAGCGGACCGCCTCCTGAGCATCGGCGGTCACGTCATCGGTATCGCCGATCTCGTCGACCAGCCCCCAGCACAGTGCCTCCACGGCGCTCAACTCCGCGCCGGACAGGGCGAGATAGGCGGCGCGCTCCCGGCCGACTCGGACTGGGATGCTCGCTGTGCCGCCCGCTCCCGGAATCAACCCCATCTCGATCTCGGGCAATCGGATCACCGTGTTGGGTGCGGCGACGACCCTCCCGGCGAATGCCGCGAGTTCGATCCCCGCGCCGACACAGGCCCCGTGCAGATGCGCGGTCACGCGCGGAGCGCACCGGTGCAGCAGTGCGGCCGGGCTGCGATGGACCCGCACGAGATGAGCGTGCGCCGGATCACGGGACGTACCGAATTCGGCGAGGTCGCCCCCGCTACAGAACGCGGGACCGTTGCCGTACAGATCTACGCGCGTGATCGACGGGTCGGCCACGGCCACCTGGAGCGCCTCGCACAGCGCGTCCCGCGTCGCCGCGTCGAACGCGTTGCGCACCCAGGGCCGGTCCAGCGTGATGACCAGCCGGGGACCCTCGCGACCAAGCCGTACGGGAATCTCGGCCGGGCGGTGTGTACGGCTGGGAGCGGCAGTCAGCCAGGACCGGAAGTCCGTTCCGCCCTGCAAGGTCGAATAGGCCAGGGATTCGAGAACCAGCCTGTCCGGGACCGAGAGCCCGCTGCCCATCCGCAGCACCTGCACCAGCGCGACGGCCGCGGCGGGCCGACTCTCGACGATGTGCCCCAGTTCCCGGGCCGTGGCCCACGGATCCGCGCACGGCACCCACGGCCTGGGCGGATCGGGGACACCGGTGAGCAGGACGTCGTACCCGTCGATCGGGTCCTTGGGCGCTCCGGCCACACCGATCACGACACGGTCGCGGGCGTCCGGTTCCCATGCGGGGGTGCGGTCGAGATCGACGATCACGAAGGGCGACTCCACGGTGATCTCCCTCCAGGCGTGGACCGGAGTGTAATTTGAGATCACCCGTGGAGAGAAGGGGGTTCGACTCATGGAGAATCACGCTCTCCGCCCATGGATGGACACTGTCGAGCCGTATCTGGCCCCTCTCTCCGACCTCGCCCGCTCGTTCACCGGCCTGACGGGTGTGCCGGTGGATCTGCCGAGCGCACTGTTCCTCCGGGCCCAACTCGCCGGTCTGGAACGCCCGGGAAGGACCTCGGCCAACGGCTCCTGCCACCTCCTCCGAGCCGCCGACGGCTGGACCGCCGTGAACCTGGCCCGCCCCGACGATCTGGCCGCCGTACCCGCACTGCTGGCACTACTCGGTTCACCGTCCGTCGCGACCGGGGGCCTGCACGAGGCCGTGCAACGGGTCGCAGCCGCCGAAGTGGTCGAGGCCGCGCAGTTGCTGGGCATCGCCGCCGCAGTATGCGGATCGGTGACCCAGGACGCACGGCCCGCCGTACGCGCCGAGCGATGGGGTGAGCGGCGTGTGCGTGCGATGGCCGATCTGCGGATCGTCGACTTCTCCGCGCTCTGGGCGGGGCCGTTGTGCGCCCGGCTGCTGGGGCTGGCGGGCGCGCGGGTCGTCAAGGTGGAGAGCGCGACGCGACCGGACGGCGCACGCCTCGGAAATCCTGCCTTCTACCGTTGGCTGCACGACGGGCACGACAGCCTGGTCATGGACTTCGCCCCCGGCGCACTGGATGAACTCGTTGCCGAGGCCGACGTCGTGATCGAGGCCTCACGACCGCGCGCGTTGCGCCGACTCGGCCTCCGGGCCGAGGAGTTCCTCGCCGCGCGGCCCGGCCGGGTCTGGGTCGGCATCACCGGTTACGGACGCGAGAGCGACCGTATCGCCTTCGGAGACGACGCTGCCGTCGCCGGCGGACTGACCGGCCTCGACCCGAACGGCGACCCCGTCTTCCTTGGCGACGCACTCGCCGACCCCGTCACCGGAGTCTTCGCCGCCCACGCGGCGGCCCGTTCCCTCGCCGGGGGCGGCGGAGAACTCCTCTGCGTCTCCATGGCCGCCTGCGCCGCGACCCTCGCCGAGGCGCACACACCGGTCCGCCCGCCATGCTGATCAGGAACGTGGAGGTGGCGGGCCACGGAGCGGCGGTGGACGTACGGATCGTGGGAGGGCGGATCGCCGAGATCGGGCCAGGGCTGCCGGGCCGGGGTGAAGTGGACGGTCGGGGCGGTGCGTTGCTGCCGGGGCTGCACGACCATCACATCCATCTCGCGGCACTGGCCGCCGAAGCCGCCTCCGTGCGCGTCGGGCCGGGGGACGTGCGAGACCGTACGGCGTTCGCGGCGGCCTTGGCGAGTGGGCCGCCGGGGGAGTGGGTGCGGGCCGTCGGCTATCACGAGGGCGTCGCGGGGGAGTTGGACCGGTGGACGCTGGACGCGCTCGTCCCCGATCGACCGGTGCGGGTGCAGCATCGCACCGGCGCGCTGTGGGTGTGGAACAGCGCCGCGCTCCGGGCGGCCGGGCTGGACGGCGACGGACGGTTCTGGCGCGAGGACGAGCGGCTGCGCGGGTTCGTGCCGCCCGTACGGCTGGATCTGGAGGGCGTGGGACGGCGGGCGGCGGCACTCGGCGTCACCGGGTTCACCAACGCAGACCCGCACCCGGCCGGCGGACTGACCCAGATGCTGTCGGTCCTCCCGCAACGGCTGCTGGTGATGGGCGTCGACGAGCCCGTGAAGCTGATGCTCGACGATCCGACGCTCCCCACGCCCTCCCAACTCGCCCGCACCATAGGGGAGATCAGGCCCAGACCGGTCGCCGTGCACTGTGTGACCCGGGTGCAGTTGCTGGTGACACTGCTCGCCCTGGACGAGGAGGGCCCGGCCGACGGCGACCGGATCGAGCACGGTTCGGTCATCCCGGCCGAGACGCTCCCGTGGCTGCGACGGCTCGGGGTGACGGTGGTGACCCAGCCCCACTTCCCGCTCGAACGGGGCGCCGCGTACGCCACCGACGTGGACGCCGACGACCGCCCCCACCTCTACCGCTGCCGGACCCTGACCGAGGCCGGAATCCCCGTCGCCGCGGGCACCGACGCGCCCTACGGCACCCCGGACCCCTGGGCGGTCATGCGGGCGGCGACCGAACGGGACGACGGCGAGCGGATCCAACCCGAGGCGGCCCTACGGCTGTTCACCGGCGAGCCTCAACACCCCGCCCGGACAAGGAGGTTGGCGGTGGGTGTTGTCGCTGACCTGTGCCTGCTGCATGCACCGCTGCGCGAGGCCCTCGACGCATTGTCCGGTGAACTGGTCCGCGCCGCATACGTGTCGGGCCGCCGCATCCCGCCCGCGTGACCTCTAAACGCTGTAGCCGCCGTCAACTCCCAACGCCTGCCCGGTGATGAACCCGGCCCGGTCCGAGGCGAGGAACGCGACCGCCTCCGCGATGTCGGTGGCGTCGCCGAAACGGCGCATCGGGATGTTCCGCCGGGTGACCGCAAGGGCGTCCTCGTCGAGTTCGCCGGAGCTGATCAGACGGCCGGCGATACCGTCGTTGAGCATGCCGGGCGCCACGCAGTTCACGCGGACGCCGTAACGGCCCTCCTCGGCGGCCAGCGCCCGGGCCACCGCCTCGACCGCGCCCTTCGCGCCCGACGACAGTCCGTCCCGTACCGGGAAGCGGCGGGTGGCCACGGTCGTCACGGCGACGATGTTGCCCCGGCTCTCGCGCAGCAACGGCAGCGCGGGATGGACGAGGTTGAAGAACGCCACGGCGTCGCCTTCGAGTTGGGCGCGGTACTCGCCCGGTGTCACCCTGCTCAGGTGCCTCATCGGCACGTGCGGTCCCGCCGCGTACACGAGCGTGTGGATGCCGTCGGTCGCCTCCGCCACGGCCTCGGCAGTCGCGGACTCGTCGGTCAAGTCCAGCCGTATCGCCCGCACTTGACGGCCCAGCTTCCGCACCTCGGCGGCGACGGCGTCCGCCGCCTCCTGGTTGGCCCGGTAGGTGAGGACGATGTCGCTGCCCCGCTCGGCGAGGAGCCGTACGATCGCCGCCCCGATACCGCCCGAGCCGCCCGCCACGAACGCGACACCTGGTCTGCTGGAGAAGTCCGGCACCGTAACCGCCTCACAATCCGAGAGACTTGGCGATGATGACCTTCATGACCTCGCTGGTTCCGGCGTAGATGCGGGTGATGCGCGCGTCCGCGTAGAGCCGGGCGATGGGGTATTCCAGCATGTAGCCGTAGCCGCCGAACAGTTGCAGACAGCGGTCGACCGCGCGGGCCTGCATCTCGGTGCAGAAGAGTTTGACCTTGGCGGCGTCGGGTCCACTCAGTTCACCGGCGACGAGTTCGAGTACCGCCCGGTCCAGCATGGCCTGCGCGGCCTCGATCTCGGCTGCCACGGCGGCGAGTTCGAACTTGGTGTTCTGGAAGGAGGCGACCGGTTTCCCGAACGCCTTGCGCTCCTTGACGTAGGCGATCGTCGTGTCCAGAGCCGCCCGTGCCTGCGCGACCGAACCGACCGCGACCGTCATCCGCTCCTGCGGGAGGTTGTGGCCGAGATAGCCGAACGCGGCACCCTCCTCGCCGAGCCGGTTGGCGACCGGGACCCGCACGTCGTCGAAGGCCAACTCCACCGTGTCCTGCACCTTGATGCCCAGCTTGTGCAGCACCCGGCCCCGGGTGAAACCGGGCATGCCGTCCTCGACGACCAGCAGGGTGAGCCCGGCGCGGCGGTTGTCCGGGTCGGTCGCCGTGCGGGCCACGACGATCACCAGATCGGCGAGGAGTCCACCGGTGATGAAGGTCTTCGCGCCGTTGAGGACGTACGAGTCCCCGTCGCGCACGGCGGTCGTCCGGATCCCGGCGAGATCGGAGCCCGTGCCCGGCTCGGTCATCGCGATCGCCGTCAGCAGCTTCCCGGAGGCCAGGCCGGGGAACCAGCGTGCGCGCTGCTCGCGGTCGGCGTAGGTGAGGAAGTACGGGAGGACGACGTCGAGTTGGGTGCGGACCGTCCCCAATGTCACCAGGGCGCGGGCCGATTCCTCCTGGAGGACGACGTTGTAGCGGTAGTCGTCGAGGCCCGCTCCGCCGTACTCCTCGGGGACGGCCGTGCCCAACAGGCCCAGAGAGC
The DNA here is from genome assembly GCF_053891435.1 of Streptomyces sp. NPDC002276. Taxonomy (NCBI): domain Bacteria; kingdom Bacillati; phylum Actinomycetota; class Actinomycetes; order Kitasatosporales; family Streptomycetaceae; genus Streptomyces; species Streptomyces sp. NPDC002276. The sequence continues at coordinate 537,973 of NZ_JBSFCQ010000001.1, forward strand.
CCAGCTGTTCGAAGAGCGTGCGGGGGAGCCGGCCGGCCTCCTCCCACTCGGTGTAGTGCGGGACGACCTCCTTGGCGATGAAGTCCCGCGCGAGTCGACGGAATGCCTCGTGGTCGTCGGTGAAGACGTCTCGGCGCACAACATCCCCTGTCAGGAAGCGAGTTCGACGACGGTGGCGTTGGCGGTGCCGCCGCCCTCGCACATGGTCTGTAGGCCGTAGCGGATCCCGTGGTCCCGCATGTGGTGGAGCATGCGCGTCATCAGGACGGCACCCGACGCGCCGAGCGGATGCCCGAGCGCGATGGCGCCCCCGAGCGGGTTGAGGAGGGCCGGGTCCGCGCCGGTCTCGGCCAGCCAGGCGAGCGGGATGGGCGCGAAGGCCTCGTTGACCTCGAAGACGCCCACTTCGGAGAGTGCCACTCCGGCCTTGCGCAGCACCTTCTCGGTCGCGGGGATCGGGCCGGTCAGCATCAGGACCGGATCGGAACCGGTGACCACGCCCGCCCGGTAGCGCGCGATCGGCGTCAGCCCCAGCTCACGGGCCTTCTCCGGGGTGGTCACCAGCAGGGCCGCCGCACCGTCGGAGATCTGCGAGGAGTTGCCCGCGTGGATCACCCCGTCCTCCTGGAAGGACGGTTTCAGCTTCGCGAGAGTGGCGCCGCTGGTCCCTCGCCGTATGCCTTCGTCCATGGTCACCGCGCCCGTGTCCGTGCTGACGGCCACCGGCACGATCTGCGCGTCGAACGCCCCACCGTCCTGCGCGGCCGCCGCCCGCTCGTGCGACAGCGCGGCGAACTCGTCGAGGACACCCCGGCCCAGTCCCCACTTCCGCGCGATCAGCTCGGCCGAGACGCCCTGGTTGAAGGAGAAGTCCTCGTAACGGGCGAGGACTTGGGGACCGTACGGCATCCCGCCGGCCCGCGAGGCGCCGAGCGGCACCCGGCTCATCACCTCGACGCCGCCCGCCACCACGACGTCCTGCTGCCCGGACATGACCGTCTGGGCGGCGAAGTCCAGGGCCTGCTGGCTCGACCCGCAGGCCCGGTTCACCGTGGTCCCGGGGATGGTGTCGGGCCAGCCCGCGGCCAGTACCGCGTAGCGGCCGATGTTGCTCGACTGGTCGCCGAGCTGGCCCACACAACCCCACACCACGTCGTCCACGACCTCGGGATCCAGGCCCGTACGGTCGACGAGGGCCCGGAGGACGACGGCGGAGAGGTCGGCCGCGTGCACTCCGGCGAGACCGCCGTTCCGTTTGCCGACGGCGGTGCGGACCGCCTCCACCACCACTGCCTCACGCATCACGTCTCCTTTGTCGCTCTGGGCGCGGCTGTTCCCGGCACTGCCCAGCGCCCCGTGTAGCGAGGCGGGCGCTTCTCCACGAAGGCGGCATACGCCTCCGGGACGTCCGTCGTGGCGAAGTTCATGGCCTGCGCCCGCGCTTCAGCGGCAAGGGCCTCGCGCAGCGTGCGATCGGCGTTCTCGTTGAGGAGCGCCTTGTTCTGCGCGAGAGCCACCGGGGCCCCGGCGACCAGCCGGGCGGCCAGGTCGTCCACGAAAGCGTCGATCTTGTCGGCGTCCATGACCCAGGTCACCAGGTTCAGCGCGTGGGCCTCCTCGGCGGCGATCGTCTCGGCCAGCAGCACGAGCCGTTTCGCCTGCTGCAAACCCACGAGCTTCGGCAGCAGCCAGGAGCCGCCGCAGTCCAGGGACAGGGCGCGGCGCGCGAAGATCTGCGAGAACGTGCTCTCCGGAGTGGCCACGACGAAGTCGCAGCCCAGGGCGAGATTCCAGCCCGCGCCGACCGCCACGCCCCGCACCTTGGCGATCGTGGGGATCGGCAACTCGTGCAGCAGCAGCGTGACTTCGGTCAGCGTCCGCATCCGGTACAGGGGGTGCTCGTCGCTGACACCCTTGCGGATGTCGGCCCCGGAGCAGAACGCACCGCCCGCACCGGTGAGGACGAGGGCACGTACCGCACGGTCGCTGCCCGCGGCGGTGAGCGCCGTTCGCAGGGCGTCCCACAGGTCGGCGTCGATGGCGTTCTTGCGCTCCGGCCGGTTCAGGGTCAGTGTCCGCACACCGTCGGCGTCGCTCGTCAGAAGCACCGGCGGCCCGTTCATCGCACTGCTCCCTGCGTGCGGAGAACGGCGATCTCCTCGCCGGTGAGGCCGAGTTCGGCGAGTACGGCGTCGGTGTGCTGGCCGAGCGCGGGAATCGCGCCCATCGGCGGGTCGTACCCGGCGATGACCGGGGGCGGCAGCAGCGCCGGTACCGGACCGGACGGTGTGTCGATCTCCCGCCACCGGTTGCGCGCCTGGAGATGCGGGTGGGCGATGACGTCACTGGTCGTGTTGTAGCGGGAGTTGCCGATGCCGGCCGCGTCCGCGCGATCCTGTACGTGGGCGAGGTCGTGCCGTGCGCACCAGGCGCTGATCTCCGGCTCCAGCAGGGCGCGGTGTTCCACCCGTCCCGCGTTGCTCCGGAAGCGGGGGTCGTCCGCGAGGTCGGGACGGTCGAGCAACTCCCTTGCCAGGCGCTGCCATTCGCGGTCGTTCGTCGTCCCGAGGATCACGGTGTGACCGTCGGCGGTGCGATGGGCGCCGTACGGTGCCACGGCGGGCGAACTCAGACCGAGCGGCTGCTGCTCGACCCCGGAGTGCTGGGTGTAGGTGAGCGGATAGCCCATCAGCTCCGTCATCGTGTCGAACAGGCTCACCGCGACGGACGAGGCCGCGGGCCCCACCCCGCGCTCCCTGCCGCAGAGCAACGCGACGACCGACAGCGCCGCGTACAGGCCGCTGGACACGTCGGCCATCGGCGGGCCGGGTTTGGCCGGTGCTCCCGGATACCCGGTCACCGAGCAGGCGCCCGACTCGGCCTGCACGAGCAGGTCGTAGGCCCGCTTGTGGGAGAGGGGGCCCCCGGGGCCGTAGCCGTCGATCTCGACGGCGATCAGTTCGGGGTGACGAGTCGTCAAGTCGCCCGGGGAGATGCCCAGTTTGGCCGTGGTGCCGGGTGTGAGGTTGGAGACGAGGACGTCGGCGCGCTCCAGCAAGCGGTGCAACACGCCCATGCCGCCGGGTGATTTGAGGTCCAGGGCCACCGACTCCTTGCCCCGGTTGACCCACACGAAGTGCGCCCCGAGCCCCTTGACGACGTCGTCGTAGTGGCGGGCGAAGTCCCCGCCCTGCGGGTTCTCCACCTTGATCACGCGGGCGCCGAAGTCGCCGAGCGTGCGGGTGCACATGGGAGCGGAGATCGCCTGCTCCAACGCGACCACGGTGATTCCGGCCAGCGGCCCGGTCGTTGTCGTCATCTCTCAGCCCACATCTCTCAGCCCACGGCCGTGAAACTGGCACGGAGTTCGTCCTTCAATACCTTCTGGCTTGCGTTGCGCGGGAGTTGGTCGACGAAGCGCACATGCCGGGGGACCTTGAAGTTCGCCATGTTCTCGCGGGCCCACGCGATGACCTCGGGCTCGGTCGTCGGGTGCTCCGGGTCCGCGACCACGAAGGCGCAGCCGACCTCGCCGAGGCGCTCGTCGGGAACGCCGATCACGGCGACCTGCTGGACGCCCTCGCAGCCGAGAAGCAGCTTCTCTATCTCCGCCGGATAGGCGTTGAAGCCGCCCACGATGTACAGCTCCTTCTTACGGTCGACGATGGCGAGGTTGCCGTCGTCGTCCAGCCGGCCGATGTCCCCGGTGTGCAGCCAGCCCTCGGCGTCGATCGTCGAAGCGGTGGCGCCGGGGTCGTCCCAGTAGCCGCGGGTGACGTTGAAGCCGCGCACGAGGATCTCGCCGTCGAGCCCGATCGGGACGTCGAGCCCGTCGCCGGCGACGATCCGGACCTGGACACCCGGAATGGCGCTCCCCGTGGTGCGAGCGACGGTCTCCTCCGAGTCCCCGACCCGGGTCGTCGTCACCAGCGCGGTGGACTCGGTGAGGCCGTAGGCACTCATCACGATGTCGAACGACAACTCCGTCTTCATGGCGCGGATCAGCGATTCCGGGATCGTCGTACCGCCCGTCATGGAGACTCGCAGCGAGGTCAGGTCGTGGGTGCCACGGGCCGGGTGGTTGACCAGGTCGTGGAAGATCGTCGGCGGGCCGAGGAGGATGCTCACCCGCTCCCGGGCGATGAGGTCCAGTGCCCGCCCGGCGTCGAAGACGGCCATGGGAATGACGGTCACCCCGTGCATCAGGGAGGCCAGCCACCCCGCCTTGTAGCCGAAGCAGTGGAAGAACGGCGGGATCACCAGGAAGGTGTCGGACTCCCGGAACGTGTACTCCTCGGCCATCCACCCGTACGCGCGCAGGGACTGGCCGTGCGTGAGCATCACGCCCTTGGGGTGGCCCGTCGTGCCGGACGTGAACATCACGTCGGACACGTCGTCCGGCGTCAACCGGTCGATCGACTCATGGACGGAGGAGGCCGAAACGCCCTCGCCCGCACCGAGAAAGTCCTTCCACGCCAGCTCGGCCGCCCCCAGCGGACCGAGAACCGACACCGTCTTGTGCAGGGCCGACAGTTCCGGATCGGCCTTCCGCAGCTCGCCGATGTAGTCGTTGCCCAGGAAGGGCGAGGCGAACACGGCAGCCGCCTCCGACTTCCGCAGGATGTACGAGATCTCCCGCGCCTTGAACCGTGTGTTGAGCGGTACGAGTACGCCCCCGGCGCCGTGGATGCCCAGCGCGGCGAAGATCCACTCCGCCGAGTTGGGGGCGCACAGCCCGACCCGGTCCCCGGGCTTGATGCCCAGCGCGATGGTGGCGCGGACCGCGTCGACCATCTGGTCCTTCAGCTCCCGGAACGTCCAGCGGCGGTCGCCGTCGATGAGTGCCGTGGCGTCTCCGAAACGTTCGGCGGCCAGCCTGATGACGTGGGGGATGCTCAGGAATTCGTCGTCGTAGCGCATCAGTTGGCTCCAGGGCTAGCCGTTCGAGGGGAGATGCAGGATCCGCTTGGCGATGATGTTCCGCTGGATCTGGGAGGTGCCGCCGTAGACGGAGGCCGCACGGGAGTAGAGGTAGTCGCCGAACAACTCACCGCCCTCACCGGCCAGTTCGGCCGGGAACACCTCAAGTGCCGTGTCGTAGAGCCGCTGTTCGGTCCTCGTCATCAGCAGCTTGTCCACGGAGGACTCCGGGCCGGCGACCTGCCCGGCCAGCCGCTCGGCGGTACGGCGGCGGGCGTGCGCCACCAGCACCTCGTAGTCGACGACACACCGGCCGATCCGCGACAGCAGCCCGTCGGGCAGCGTGCCTTCGTGTTCGGAGGCATGGCGCCGCAGCCGCTCGACGAGCAGCCCGTACTTCGAGATGTGCCCGGTGTCGAGAGCGTTGCGCTCGTACGACACGGTCGTCATCGCCAGCGCCCAGCCGACGCCCTCGGCGCCGACGCGCTCGGACTCCTCGACGCGGACGTCGTCCAGGAACAGCTCGCAGAACTCGTCGTCGCCGTTGGCCGCGCGCAACGGCCGTACCGTCACACCGGGGCGGTCCAGGGGCAGGACGAACGCCGAGATCGACTTGTGGGCCGGTGCCGAGCGGTCGGTGCGGGCCAGCAGCAGGCACAGACCGGAGTACTGGGCGTAGCTGGTCCAGAGCTTCTGCCCGTGCACGGTGTAGTGGCCGTCGTGCCGTTCGGCGAAGGTGCTCATGCCCGCCAGGTCGGAGCCGGCTCCCGGCTCGCTGAAGCCCTGGCACCACACCTCGTCACCGGCCAACATCCTTGGCAGGAACCGCAGTCGCTGTTCCTCCGAGCCGAACTCCAGGAGCGCGTGGGCGAGATAGCCGATCCGGGGGACGCCCGGAGCCCGGCAGGCGCCGAGTTCGTCGCTGATCGCGACCTGGTGCAGCGCGGTCAGGCCCCGGCCGCCGTAACGCTCGGGGACGTCGAGGCCGACCCAGCCGCCCGAGTGCAGCAGGCGGTGCCAGCGACGGAGGAAGACCGGTACCGGTTCGCCCGGCTCCCGTTCGGGGAGCGGGTGTTGGGCCAGCCAGGCACGGAACTCGTGGCGCAGCCGGTCCAGGTCGGCCGGGTCGCCGAAGTCCAGCGGGGTGTCGGTCATCGTGGCACCTCCGGTGCGGCCAGCGCGGGGAGCAGATCGTCCGTCGTGGCGAGCAGCGTCGCGCCCAGCCGCACCTTGCGCAGATACAGGTGCGCGATGTGCTCCCAGGTCTGGGCGATACCGCCGAAGACCTGCATCCCGGCGTACACCGCCTCCAGCGCCGAGGAGTTGACCTCCGCCTTGGCGACGCGCGCAGCCGTCAGGGCCCGCTCCGGCGGTTCGTTGTCGAGACACCAGGCCGCGTAGCGCGTGACGCTGGTGCCAGCCTCCACCAGGACCGTCGCGTCGGCGAGGAGATGCTGTACGGCCTGGAAGGAGCCGATCGCGTGACCGTACTGGCGGCGGACGCGGGCGTATTGGACCGCCTGTTCCACCAACGAGCCCGCCGCGCCCACGAGTTCGGCGGTCACGATGACGAGCGCGTAGGCCTGCCAACGGAGTTGGTTCGCTGTCGTGAGACGCCCGATGACCTCCACCGGAGCATCGGACGGCACCGCACGCACCGAGCGCACGAGGTCGGTACTCGGTGCCGACGGCCCCAACTCGACCCGGGTGACCGTCCCGTCGGTGGTGACGCAGAGCGCGCTGTCGGCTCCCTCGCTGTCCCATGCGACGAGATCCGCCGACTCCGCTCCGGGGAAGCGTAGTTCGCGGGTGAGTGCGACGGTGGGCGTTCCCCGCGATGCGTCGTCGCCGAGCAGTCGGAGCAGCTCCGGAGCGAGCAGGACCGTACCGAGCAGGGACGTGGTGAGCGGGTGGCGGCCGTGTTCCTCCGCGAGCAGTGCGCACTCCTGGGCGGTCGCCGCCGGGGGAGAGGCGCGTCGTAGATCTCGCAAACCCATGTCGTCCAGGGCCTGTTGGGCCGCTGAGCGGGTCGCGGGCTTCAGCTCGTCCGCCGAGGTCACTCCGTACCGGGGCGCGAGTGAGCGCACCATGTCGCGGACGAGGACGAACTCCTCGCGCTCCACGCTCAGCGCTCCTCAGGGGGGTTCGCGCGCCGCTCGGCGCGGGCCGCGAGGTCGGTGATGATGCGGATGTGGTCGGGGTTGGTCATCGTGGCCCGCTCGGCCATCAGGGCCGCCTCCATGCCGCCGCGCGAGACCTGTTCGACGACGGCGGCCAGGGCCAGCTTCGTGGCGCGGAGGGCTTCTGCGGGCTGGGCCGCGAGCCGGTGGGCCAGGGCGAGCGCCTCGCTCATGAGGTCGTCGGGCGGGACCGTGCGGTTGGCGAGGCCGAACTCGACCGCCTTGGCCGCCGGGATGCGGTCACCCGTGAAGAGGTACTCCTTCACCCGCAGCAGGCTGGTGAGCAGCGGCCACAGGGTGACTCCGCCGTCGCCCGCCACCAGGCCGACCGACACATGCGGGTCCGCGAAGTAGGCGTCCTCCGCGATCAGTACGAGATCGCAGGCCAGGGCGAGGCTGCAACCCAGGCCCACCGCGGGGCCGTTGACGGCGGCGATCACCGGCAGCGGGAAGCGGATCATCTCGGTCTGGATGGTGCGGTCGATCCGGATGGACCGCTCCCGCAACTCCGGGTCGGTGTGGTGCCGTAGGAGATGGTCGAAGTCGCCGCCGGCGCTGAACGCCCGTCCCGCGCCCGTGAGGACGACGGCCCGGGCCTTGGTGTCGTCCGCGAGTTCGCGCCACACCTCCGACAGGCGTCGGTGCAGCTCCTCGGACACGCCGTTCAGCCGGTCGGGGCGGTTCAGGGTGACGATGCGGACGTCTCCGTCGGCGGCCACGGTCAGCACGGAACTCACCTTGCTCATACCGCGATGGTATTAAAGGTCAGACCGAAACTGTCAATGGTGTTGCACGAAGAAGAGAATCACATTCTCATCTCTGGCGGGGTCAGTTCTCGGGATCGGTCAGCTCCACGCCGTCCCGGCGGTCCACCTCGGCGGCTGCCCGGGCGAAGCCGCACACATGGCGGGTCATGCGGCGCATCGCCGCCTCGCTGTCGCGGTCCCGGATCGCCTCGGTGATCCGGGCGTGCGCGCGGGCGGTGAGCTTGCGGATGTCCGCGTCCATGAACTGCTCGATGTCGGTGGCCGCGTGGATCGACTGCGAGAGAGCGCTCATGAACCCGATGAGAAGCTCGTTCTCACCTGCCCTCGCCACGGCGTTGTGCCAGTGGATGTTCGCGCGCAGGAACCGCTGGATGTCGTCCCCCGCCGCGACCAGCTCCGCGTGCGCGTCGTCCAGCTCGGCGAGGTCGGCGTCCGTCCGGCGCCGGGCCGCCAGCGCCGCGCACGCGGGCTCGATCGCCTCCCGGGTCTCGTGCAGGTCCTCCAGGCGGATTCGCTGCCCCCGGATCACCAACCGCACGGTGTTCGCGAGCGACTCACGCCCCGGCCGGTGCACGAAGGCGCCGCCCCCGCGCCCCGGCCTGATCTCCAGGAGCCGTTCGACCTCCAGGACGCGCAGCGCCTCGCGCACCGTGGCCCGGCTCAGTCCTGTCTGCTCGACCAGTTGCCGTTCCGGCGGCAGCGCCATGCCCTCCGTGAACTCCCCGGAGAGGATCCGCTCGCGCACCTCCGCCGCCAGCACGTCCGAGGCCTTGGGAACGGTGAGCGTGTCGAAGCGCGGCCGGGGCTCACCGGCCGCGGCGCGCCCCCGGGCGGTGCGGGAAGGGTGCTCGGCGCTCTGCACAGGTTCGGGCCTCTCGTCGCAGGCCGCGCTCTTCGGCCTCTTTGGCTGAACCATTCAACACAGCACGCGCGCCCCCTGTCACATCACGGGACCGACCCTCACATCACCGTGCCCCCGTCCACCGGCAGCACCTGACCGGTGATGAAGGAGGCCGCGTCCGAGGCGAGGAACACGAAGCTGCCCGCGATCTCCGCCGGCTCCGCCCATCTGCCCAGCGGAATGCGGGCGAGCATCTGGGCCGCGAACTTCTCGTTGGTGCGGATGGTCTCCGTCATGGGTGTGGCCGCCAGCGGGGCCAGCGCGTTCACCAGCACGCGTCGGCGCGCCAGTTCACGGGCCAGGGACTTCGTCAGCCCGATGATTCCGGCCTTCGCCGCCGAGTAGTTGACCTGTCCCAGCGTGCCGACCAGGCCCGCCGACGAGGTGACGTTGATGATCCGCCCCTTCCCGTCGTCGGGCAGGAACGGCAGAGCCGCCTGCGCGCAGTGGAAGGTCCCCATCACATGGATGTCGAGGACGCGCCGGAACGCCGCCTCCTCCAGCTTGTCGAACATGGCAGGGGCGATGACCCCGGCGTTGTTCACGAGAATGTGCAGCTTTCCGTCGGCGAGCGCCGCCGCGCGTGCCACGGCCGTGTCGGCTGCGGCCCGGTCCCGTACGTCGAGGGCGGCGCTGTCCGCCGTGAGACCCGCCGCGTTGATCTTCCCGGCGACGGCCGCCGCGGCCGCCTCGTCGACATCGGTCACCAGCACCGCGGCACCCGCGCGCGCCAGCGCCTCGGCGACCGCGGAACCGATGCCGCCCCCGGCGCCGGTGACCAGCGCCGACCGGCCCGTGAGGTCGAACAGCCCTGTGCTGTCGGTCATTCAGTAGCTCCTCGGGAGTCCCAGCGTGTGCGATCCCAGGTAGTTCAGGATCATTTCCTGACTGATCGGCGCGATCCGCATGAGGCGGGCCTCGCGGAAGAAGCGGGACACGCCGTACTCCTCGGAGTAGCCCATGCCCCCGTGGGTCTGTAGGGCCCGGTCGGCGGCCGTGAACCCGGCGTCCGCGCACAGGTACTTGGCGGTGTTCGCCTCACGCCCGCAGGGCCTCCCGTTGTCGTACAGCCAGGTCGCCTTGCGCAGCACGAGTTCGGCCGCGTCGAGGCGGGCCAGGGAGTCGGCGAGGGGGAACTGGATGCCCTGGTTCATGCCGATCGGGCGGCCGAAGACGACCCGCTCCTTGGCGTACCGCACCGCCTTGTCGAGTGAGGCCCGGCCGATGCCCAGGGCCTCGGCCGCGATCAGCATGCGCTCCGGGTTGAGGCCGTCGAGGAGGTAGCGGAAGCCCTGGCCCTCCTCACCGACGCGGTCCTCGACGGGGATGCGCAGGTCGTCGATGAAGAGTTCGTTCGAGGTGACCGCGTTGCGGCCCATCTTCGGGATGGGGCGGATGTCGATCCGGTCGCGGTCGATGTCCGTCAGGAACAGGGTCATCCCGTCGGTCTTCTTGGCGACCTCGTCGGCCCTGCTGGTGCGGGTCAGGAGAAGGATCTTCTCCGATTCCATCGCCTTGGAGATCCACACCTTGCGGCCGTTCACCACGTAGTGGTCGCCGTTCCGTCGCGCGTACGTCGTGATGCTCGCGGTGTCGAGTCCCGCGCCCGGTTCGGTGACGCCGAAACAGACGTGCAGATCGCCGCTCGCGATGCGGGGCAGTGTCCGGCGCTTCAGTTCTTCGGAGCCGTGCACCACCACCGGATGCATGCCGAAGATGGACAGATGGATGGCGCTGGCCGCGTTCATGCCGCCGCCCGCCCGCGCCACCTCTTCGAGGAGCAGGCTCGCCTCGGTGATGCCGAGGCCGTGGCCGCCGTACTCCTCCGGGATGGTGATCCCGAGCCAGCCGCCGCCCGCGACGGTCTCGTAGAACTCCGTCGGGAACTCGTGCGCCTGGTCCTTCTCCATCCAGTACTGGTCGTCGAAGTCGCGCAGCAGTCCGGCGACGGACTTGCGGATCGTTTCCTGGTCCTCGGTCAGTTCGAAGTCCATGCACGGGACCCTTCTCCGGTTCCGGCTGCGAAACATATCAAAGGTCAGACCGAAGTAGTAGGGGACCGATAAGGTCCTACCGTCGAGTAATATCGCGCGGCAGGCCATCAGAGGAGGAACCGTGCCACGGTCCGAACGCTCGTCGCTGCTGCTCGCCGGACTGCTCGCGACCGCGGGGGTCGCCCACTTCGCCGCGCCGAAACAGTTCGACGCGACGATCCCGCGCGCCCTGCCGGGATCGCCCCGGACCTGGACCTACGCGAGTGGTGCCGTCGAACTGGCGCTGGCCGCCGGGATCGCCGCGCCGCGCACCCGGCGCACGGCCGCACTGGCCGCGGCGGCGTTCTTCGTGGGCGTGTTCCCCGCCAATGTGCAGATGGCGATCGACTGGCGGGACCGCCCGGCCCCGCAGAAGGCGGCGGCCCTCGGACGACTGCCCCTACAGATACCCCTTGTGCTGTGGGCCCGTAGTGTCGCCAGAAACAATGGGGAGGGATGATCATGAGCGATCGCCTGAACGTCGGCGACAAGGTCGAGGACTTCACGCTGCCGGACGAGACCGGCGCGGAACGCAGCCTCACGGAACTGCTCGCCGAGGGGCCCGTGGTGCTCTTCTTCTACCCGGCCGCCCTGTCCGCCGGCTGCACCGCGGAGGCCTGCCACTTCCGTGATCTGGCGGCCGAGTTCGCGGCCGTCGGCGCCCGGCCCGTCGGCATCAGCGGCGACACGGTCGACAAGCAGAAGGAGTTCGCCGGGAAGAACACCCTCGGCATGCCCCTCCTCTCGGACGTCGACGGGACGATCCGGGAGCGGTTCGGCGTGAAGCGCGGGTTCTCGCTCGCGCCCACCAAGCGGGCCACCTTCGTGATCGGCGAGGACCGCACGATCCTGGAGGTCGTCTCCAGCGAACTCCGTATGAACACCCACGCCGACCGCGCCCTCGCCGCACTGCGCGCCCACCGGAAGTGACACAGGCGCAGCAAATGCCGTAGCGCGGTTGATGCGATGCGTTACAGGGACCATCCTGGACGATATGGAGCAGGCCTCCGCCGCGGCGGTCATCGATGCCCGGGGCATCGTGACGGGGTGGAGCGAGGGTGCCCGGACACTGACGGGATACCCGGCCGAGGAGGCCGTGGGCCGGTCGGTGGCGGCACTCCTCGCCGAACCCCCCGCCGCCACGTCCGTGGCCGCACTGGCCGGCCCGGTGGTCCTACGACACCGGGACGGCTCCCCGCTCCCGCTCACCGTGCGGGCCTGCGCGGTGCTCGGCGCGGACGGCGCCCCGGACGGATACGTCGTCACCGCCGAAACCCCCGCACCCGGCCCCACCCTCGCCGAGCAGGCCTTCGAGCAGGCGTCGATGTCACTGTCCGTCTTCGACACCGGGCAGCGCTATCTCCGCGTCAACGACGTCGCCTGCCGCGTGATGGGAGTCCCTGAGGACGTCCTGATCGGCCGGTTCTTCCCGGAGAGCGTCGAGGACGCCGAACACAGCCGGGGCTTCCTCCACAACCTGCGCCAGGTCGTCGACACGGGCAGACCGGTCCGCTACGACAGCTGGGCGGGCGCCCCCGCCCTGAACCGGGAGCACGCCTGGAGCATCGAGATGTGGCCGCTCAGAGATCCCTCGGGTGAGCTGACGGCGGTCGCCCTCGCGGCGTTCGACAGCACCGAGCAGTACCTCGCCCGACAGCGGCTGGCCCTCCTGAACGAGGCGGCGACCTGCATCGGCACCACCCTCGACGTGGTGCGCACCGCCGAGGAACTGGTGGAACTCCTGGTGCCGCGTCACGCGGACTTCGCCAGCGTGGACCTCCTTGAGTGGGTGCTCGGCGCGGACGAACCGCAGACGGACCTCGACGGCCAGATCGTCCTGCGCCGGGTCGCCCACGGCTCCGCCACCGAAGGCACGCCCGAGGCGGCGCTGCACCTCTCCGAGGCGGACGTCTACCCGCCGTACTCGCCGCCCGCGCGTGCGCTGAGGTCGGGCCGGGCCGTCCTCAGCCAGGCGGGCGAACCCGACTTCGTCCGCTGGGTGGCGGAGCGCAACGCGCGCAGCCCCGCCGCGGCTTCGTACCGCGAGGGCGTCCACTCGATGATCGCGGTGCCGTTGCGGGCGCGCGGCACCACCCTCGGCGTCGCGGTGGGCGTCCGTATGGCGCACCCGGACGACTACGCGGAGGACGACGCCGTACTCGCCGAGGAGTTGGCCAGCAGGGCCGCCGTCTGCATCGACAACGCCCGCCGCTTCGCCCGCGAACGCAGCACCGCGCTGGCGTTGCAGCACACCCTGCTGCCCAGAGGCCTGCCCGGACAGGCCGCGGTCGAGGTGGCGCACCGCTACCGGCCCTCCGGTTCGCTCGCGGGCATCGGCGGCGACTGGTTCGACGTGATCCCGCTGTCCGGCAGCCGGGTCGCCCTCGTCGTCGGCGACGTCGTCGGACACGGCATCGCCTCCTCGGCGACCATGGGCCGCCTCTGCACGGCCGTCCGCACGCTCGCCGACGTGGACCTGCCGCCCGACGAACTCCTCACCCACCTGGACGACTTGGTCACCCACCTCGCGTCCGACGACACGGGCGACGAGGTCGCGGAACTCGGCGCGACCTGTCTCTACGCCGTCTACGACCCCGTCTCGCGCCGCCTCACCATGGCCGCCGCAGGACACCCGCCGCCCGCTCTCGTGCTGCCCGACGGGACCGCGAGCCTCGTGCCCATGACCGCGGGGCCACCGCTCGGAGTGGGCGGACTCCCTTTCGAGGCCGTCGAGTTGGAGCTGCCCGAGGGTGCCGTCGTCGCCCTGTACACGGACGGTCTGATCGAGGACCGGGACCGCGACGTCGACCACGCCACCGCCGAACTGTGCCGCGCGCTCACCGCGTCCGCCGACTCCCTGGACGCGCTGTGCGACTCGGTGCTGAAGGCCGTGATGCCGGAGGAACCGAGCGACGACGTGGCCCTGTTGCTGGCGCGCACCCGCGCCCTGGGCGGCGACCGGGTCGCCACCTGGGACATTGAACCGGACCCCGCGCGTGTGGCCGGGGCCCGGCAGGCCGCCACCGACCAACTCGCCGCCTGGGGACTGGCGGAGGAGGCCTTCGTCACCGAACTCGTCGTCAGCGAACTCGTCACCAACGCCATCCGCTACGGCCAACCGCCCATCCAGCTCCGCCTGATCCGCGACCGCGCCCTCATCTGCGAGGTCTCCGACGGCAGTTCGACCTCACCGCATCTGCGCCGCGCCCACGCCTACGACGAGGGCGGACGCGGACTGCTCCTCGTCGCCCAGCTCACCCAGCGATGGGGGAGCAGGCAGACCGGCGGCGGCAAGACGATCTGGGCGGAGCAGCCGCTGCCGCCGGACTGACGCGAGGGCCTATTCGAAGGGGCAGCCGGGGTTCGGCGCGTCCTCCGAGAACGGCGATCCGTGCGGCAGGACGTACAGCACGTCCAGGACGAGCGGAGTCTTCCCCAGGTTGCGGCCGATGTGCACGTTGCCCGCCCCGGCCGGCTCCTGGATGGTGCTGCCCTTGCGGTAGACGCCGTCGGAGGCGCAGCTGGAGTCGAAGTGGCTGAGCGTGCCCTGCTTGACGATTCCGTACAGGGGGCCGTCGTGGTAGTGCCAGCCGGTGGCCTGGCCGGGCGGAATGGTGATCTCGCGCACCGTGTAGTCGGTGTCGCCGATCGTGGTCTGGCTGATCAGCTTGGCGGTGACACCGGGCCCGGCGGGGGTCGCCTGGGCGACGGTGCCACCGGTCAGCAGGGCGGCGGTGGCCACCGCTCCGGTCATGGCGGTACGGAACGCGTTGCGCATACGAGGGCCTTCCGGTGAGATCGTGAGCCTCCGCCGTGAACATAGAGGCAGGGAAGGCGAGTTGGGGGTGGGAACACGCGACTTCCACCCCCGGATTCTCAGAATTCCTCGTGCGTTTCCGGGTCCCCGCCCAGCCGCTGCGGGGTGTGGTCGGAGAGGGCGGCCAGCTGGGCCGGGCCGAGTTCGAAGCCGAAGATGTCGAGGTTGGCGCGCTGCCGTCGCGGGTCGGCCGACTTGGGGATCGGGACCGCCCCGAGCTGGGTGTGCCAGCGCAGCACCACCTGCCCCGGCGTGACACCGAAGGCCTCCGCGACCGTCACGACGGTCGGGTCGTCGAGCAGCGCGGAACCGCGCCCGAGGGGACTCCAACTCTCGGTGAGAACGCCCTTCTTGGCGCCGAAGGCGCGCAGTTCGTCCTGCGGGAACAGCGGGTGCAACTCGATCTGGTTCACGGAGGGCAGCACACCGGTCTCCTGCTCCAGCCGCTCGATGTGACCGGGCGTGAAGTTGGAAACGCCGATCGACCGGACGAGACCCTCCTCACGGAGCTTGACCATCGCCTTCCACGAATCGACGTACTTGCCGACGCGGGGCAGCGGCCAGTGGATCAGATACAGGTCCACGTACTCCACGCCCAGCCGCGCCCGGGACTCCTCGAAGGACGCGAGGGTCTCGTCGTAGCCGTGGTGGCGGCCGGGGAGCTTCGTCGTCACGACGATCTCCTCGCGCGGCACACCACTGCGCGCGATGCCCCGGCCGACGCCGGTCTCGTTGCGGTAGTTCGTCGCCGTGTCCACCAGGCGATAGCCCATGCGCAACGCTCCGTCGACGGCCTCCTCGGCCGTCGCGTCGTCCATCGGCCAGGTGCCCAGACCGATGGCGGGGAGCTTCGTTCCGTCGTTGAGCGTGTGCGTCGGGATGCTGATCACGGTCGACCTTCCCTTGACTGTGCGGTACAGCCAGTATGGGCGACCGGGACCCCTGTCGCCTCGTGCGGTGATCGCTGTCACGATCTTCTTGAACCCGGTACGCCCTGGGTACGACCCGGTACGGACGACCGACCGAGCAGGTACGACGACGGAGCGCGCATGACGACGGACAGCGGTACGACGGACGACGCGATGCGGGTGGACGGCATGGAGGTGAAGCCGGCCGCCGGGCACATCGGGGCCGAGATCACCGGTGTCGATCTGGCCGGTGAACTCGACGACGCCGTGGTGGCCGCGATCCGGGCGGCGGTGCTGCGCTGGAAGGTCGTGTTCTTCCGGGACCAACGGCTCGATCACGCCGGGCATGTGGCATTCGCGCGACGGTTCGGAGAGCCGGTCGTGCTCGGCCGTCGCGGCAGCGCCTCACCGGCCGGCTTCCCCGAGGTCGAAACCACCGCCGACCGGCTGGAGTTGGGCGGCCGCTTCGGCATGGAGCACGAGGAGTGGCTGGAGCGCCGGCGGCACACCCTGCTGCGCGGCTGGCACTGCGACCACGGCGCCCGTGTCGACCCGCCGGCCGCGACGATCCTGCGCGCGGAGACCGTCCCGCCGTACGGCGGCGACACCACCTGGTCGAACCTGGCCGCCGCCTACGCCGGACTGTCGCAGCCGGTAAGGGAGTTCGTGGACGGACTGCGGGCCGAGCACCGGCTCGGCGTCGGCTACCAGCCGCGGCCCGGCGACGACGCGTACGTCCGCCATCTCCTGGACCACCAGGTCGCCTCGGCGCACCCGCTGGTCCGGGTACATCCCGAGACGGGGGAGCGGGTGCTGTTCGTCAACGGCTACTACCTGGAGCAGATCACCGACATCTCCCGCGCGGAGAGCGCCGCGATCCTGGAACTGCTGCTCGCGCAGGCGACCCGGCCCGAGTACACCGTCCGCTTCCGCTGGGAGCCGGGCAGCGTGGCCTTCTGGGACAACCGGGCCACCATCCACCTCGCCCCCAGCGACAACGCCCACCTCGGCTTCCCCCGGACCATGCACCGGGTGATGCTCACCGGCGACATACCGGTGGGTGTCGACGGCAAGCCGTCCGAGCCGATCGTCGGCACCGAGCCCGGCCGGTGGTGAGACCGGGGTCAGGCGGCGGGCCGCCAGCCGAGCGCCGGACCCAGCTTCGTCGCCATGTCCGTGAGGATCTGCACGTAGTCCTCGTGCTCGAAGGTGAACGGCAGCGCGAACGCCACCTCGTCGATCTCCCTGAACGCGGCGTGCGCGCCCAGGAGTTCGGCGATCTCCTCCGAGGTGCCGACGATGTCCGGCGCGAACATCAGCCGGGCCGGGCCCTGCGGTGACGTCGTACGGGGAGTGCGCTTGCGGGCGAACTCCTCGTATTTGGCGCGCTGTTCGGGCGACGCGGAGTCGGTGGGGATCACGACCAGCCCCTGGGAGACGCGGGCGGACTCCCCGTCCGGGTGGTGGGCGCGGAACGTGCGGATGTGGGAGAGCTGGATCTCCGCGAAGTCCCTTGACCCGTCCGGCCCTTCGGCCTTGACGACGCTGCTCGTGAGGAAGTTCATGCCGTGCTCGCCGGCCCACTTCGCCGAACTCGCGCTGCCGCCGCCGTACCAGAGGCGACGGCCCAGACCGGGGGAGTGCGGCTGGACCCGGTCCGAGAACACCTCGAAGCCCTCGACGCCGCTGAAGTCGGTGGCCGGCTTGCCGCGCACGAAGTCCACGAACCGCCGCACCCGCTCGTAGCTGAAGTCCTCGGCGTCGGCCGTGTCGGGGTACAGCGCCTCCCTGACCTGGTCGTAGTGCATCGGCGGGCCGACGCTGACGCCCGGGTTGATCCGGCCCCCGGAGAGGATGTCGACGGTGGCCAGGTCCTCCGCCAGCCGCAGCGGGTTCTCCCAGCCGAGCGGGGTCACCGCGGTGCCGAGTTCGATACGGCTGGTGCGCTGCGAGGCCGCCGCCATGATCGCGACGGGGGAGGAGATGCCGTACTGGAGATGGCGGTGGCGCAGCCAGGCGCTGTCGAAGCCGAGCCGTTCGCCGAGTTCGATGATCTCCAGCGTCGACTCGTGGCCCCGGCGCGGATCGGCCTCGTCGAACAGGCCGATCGTGAGGAAGCCCAGCTTCCGCAGCGGGCGTGAGGTGGGCGGCACGGGCTCCTCCGGCGGTCGTACGTCAGTTCTGTTCTGTCCTGATTGTGGCAGGTGAACGTTGCGGGCGTGTGATCAGCGCAGCGGGATGACGATCTCGTCCTCGACCGGCGGGTCGATCTCCTGGACGCGGTTGCCGGTGGCCGCGAAGCAGCGCAGCCGGACCGCCTCCGGGGTGACGTCCAGCCGCAGGAAGCACTTGAAGAACGGCGGGCTGTACGTCACCGAGCTGGGCGAGAAGAGCTGCGTGTAGATCTTGCGCACCGGGAGCCGGAAGCGGGAAGTGCGGTCGGGACGGCCGCCCGCGCCCAGCAGACTCGCGACCAGCCGGATCCGTCGGGTGATGCGGACCGGCGGGCCCGGGGTGCGGGTCGGCGGGATGCCGAGGCGCTCGCAGATCACGGCCGACGCCTCGGCCTCGGTGAGCGTGAAGAAGCGGCGCAGGTGCAGCCGACGCCCGTACAGCCTGCTGTAGAAGGCCAGGGAGTCGCCGCGCAGCGGATAGCAGCGGAAGTCCCGCTCGGCGACGCCCGCGATGTCGACGCGCGGGACGGTGTGGGTCGCGTGCATGAACGCCCCGCCGCCGCCCGAGACCACGTACTGAAGCGTGCGCCCGTCCTCCAACCGGACCGGATAGCGCTGGTAGTTGTGGATGTCGCCGCCGATCGCCGCCACGAAGTGGTGGTCCGGATCGCGGACGATGTCGTCGACCGTGCCGCCGCCCTCGATGGCACAGGGGTCGTACTTGCCGTCCACGTACAGCGGCGAGCCCGTGACGAGGATCTTCGGCGTCGGCCCCTGCGCCACCTCCCGCAGCCAGGCGCCCTGTTCGGCGTCGATCGTGCCCAACAGGCCCGTGTCGATACCGATGATCCGCACCGGTCCCGCGTCGATCGCCCAGTACGGGCCCGGCTGGACGGCCTGTTGGAGCGGGGAGGAACGCAACTCCCGTTCCTTGTCCAGGTGTTGGCCGTCGGCAGGGCGAGGGTGGTGCCACAGCAGCGAGCGCCACCAGGCCCGGCTCAGCGGGCGCGGCTTCGACTCCGGCGCGGGCAGCGCGGGCGCGTCGTCGCAGAAGACGCGCATGAAGCCGCCGAGGCCCTCGTACCAGTCGTGGTTGCCGGGTATCGCGTAGATGGGTGCCGGATAGCCCTGGTACGGGCGGAAGAACTTCGTGCCGTAGTCGTCCGCGGTGCCGACGGGATAGATGACGTCGCTGGCGATGACCGCGAAGTCCGTTCCCTGACTGACTTTCAGGAACCCTGGTACGACGGCGTATTGGGGATCGTCGCCCTCGCCAGTGTCACCGATGACCATGAACGAGAAGGTGTCCGTGTCGTCGCGCCGGATCACCTTGTCGGCGGGGGCGCCGGCGGCCGTGCGCTGCGCGACCCAGCGGCCGCGGGTGTCGCCGGTCGGGTCCCCGAACCAGGAGGCCAGCACACCGTTGCGGGCGGCCCACAGGGTCTTCGGATCGAGCCACGAGACCTTCTGGACGTGGGTCGGCATGAGTTGCTGGTACGCGCCGCGTTCCGTGGATCCCCAACCGGCGCCTTCGGCGGTATCGCGTGAAGATTCAGACACCGGCGAACCGTAACAACGAGCCATGGCGGGGCGAGCGGCGGGGGCCTGGCAACATCAACTCGACGACGCTCGACCGAAAGGCCCCCGCATGTCCGGCGAAGCCGACTTCATCGATCTGCTCCCCGACCCCGAACTCCGGTCGGACCGGCTGCTGTTGGGCATCCGCCACTTCGACGAACCCTTCCTTGTCACCGTCTCCCTTTCCCAGGGCCTGGGCTCCAGCGACCTGTGGCTGGACCGGGGCAGGGCGGGCAAGGCGCGGCTCGCGGAGTTCCGCCGGATCGGCGACCGGGTCCTGTTCGCCGTACGCAACAAGCACTTCCTCACCTCCGGCGACGAGGCCGCCGTACGGGCCGGGGACGAGTCGTTCGCGCTGTCCGTGGTGTGGAGCGGGCCCGTGCTGCGGGAGGAGAACGGGGCGGCGGTCGTCGACGCGACCGGCCTGGTCGTCGCCGACCACGACCGGGTCGCCGAGCATCTGCACGCGCACGAGCAGGGCGACCACGCGATCGACGAGTCCGCGAGCCTCCCGCTCGTCGCCGACAGCCGCACCGGCCCGCGAGCCGTCCGGCTCCCCGCGCTCCTCACCTTCCGGGGCCCCGGCCGAGGCCGGGCGGTCCAGGCCGTGGCCGCCGACCCGCGCGCGATCACCGTCGTCCAGCAGCTCATCCTGATGCGGCTGCCCGCGACCCCGCTGCCCGTCCGCCGCTACCACCCCGCCTCGGGCGGCTACGGCGTCGGCTACGCCGACCACGGCCTCGTCGGCCGGGCGGGCACCCAGGTCAAGTTCCAGCCCCGTTTCCGCGCGGAACCCGGCGGCGCCCCGATCGTCTTCCAGGTCGACCCGGCCGTCCCGGAACCCTTCCGCTCGGCGGTCGTCGAGGGCGGCAACTGGTGGCAGCGGGCCTTCGCCCGGATCGGACTCCCGGACGCCTACCGGGTCGAGCCCGGCGGCGCCGACTTCGACCCCTA
This sequence comes from Streptomyces sp. NPDC002276, assembly GCF_053891435.1. Taxonomy (NCBI): domain Bacteria; kingdom Bacillati; phylum Actinomycetota; class Actinomycetes; order Kitasatosporales; family Streptomycetaceae; genus Streptomyces; species Streptomyces sp. NPDC002276. The sequence goes on from NZ_JBSFCQ010000001.1 coordinate 558,205, forward strand.
CGACCCCGACGTCAACGGCGTGGTCTGGGTGCACCGGGCCGGCCGCGGCTGGTCCCTCGGACAGGGGCTGACCGACCCGCGCACCGGCGAGATCCTGCACGCCCGGGTACGGCTCGGCTCCCAGCGCGTCGAACAGGTCCGCGCGCTCGGCGAGGCCCTCCTCGCCCCCTACGGCCACCCGGACCAGGCCGAACGGCTCGCCGCCGTCGAGGAGTTGGTGCTCGCCCGACTGCGTCAACTGGCCGCGCACGAGATCGGCCACGCGCTCGGCTTCATGCACAACTTCGCCGGTACGGGCCACCCCGAACCGTCCGTCATGGACTACCCGCACGCCCGCATCCGCGTCACCGAGGACGGCGAACTCGACCTCTCCGCCGCGTACGGCACCGAACTCGGGCCGTGGGACCACTACTTGGTCGCGCACGCCTACGGACGGTTCGGCGAAGGCGAAGGTGAGGGTGACGAGGACACCGCCCTCGCGGCACTGCGCCGCGAAGCCGCCGAGGCCGGTCTGACCTACGTCTCCGACGAGGACGCGCAGGGCCCGCACGCGGCGCACGCCGACGCCGTGCCCTGGGTCGGCGGAGGGGACGCCCTCCAGTCGCTGGAGACCATGCTGCGGGTCCGCCGTATCGCCCTGGCCGGATTCTCCCGCGGAGTGCTGCCGCCCGCCCGGCAGACCGGCGAACTGGAGGAACGCGCCGCGCTGTTGCACCTCCTGCACCGGCACGAGGTGGCGGCCGCGGCCCGGCTGGTGGGCGGGGTGCGCTACACGTACGGCCTCGCGGGCGAGGCGGGCCGGGGCGCGGAAGCCGTCGACGCGGCCACTCAGCACACGGCGCTGACCCGACTCGCCGAACTCCTGCGCGCCGAACAACTCGCCCTGCCGCACGCGGTGTTGGACGCGCTCACCCCGCCCGCGATCCGCTACGGCCGGACGGAGCAGTACCTCGACACGGGCGCCGGACGGATCTTCGACCCCTTCGAAGCCGTACGGACCGCGACCGCCCTGGTGACCCAGCAGTTGCTGGACCCGGCCCGGCTCAACCGGGTGGCCTGGCAGCACGCGGCCGACCCCGCCGTACCCGGAGTCGCCGACGTCGTCGACGCGCTCCTCGCCGCGACCTGGCGCCGTGGCGACCCGGTGCCCGGCGAGCTGCCCGGCGGAGCCGCCGTGCAGCACGCGGCGGACTGGACCCTCCTGAACCAGCTGCTGACCCTGCTCGACGACACCGCGCTGCACACTCCGGTGCGCATGTCGTTGCGCGCTGCCGTGCGGCGGCTGGCGACGGAGCTGCGCTGCCAGGGTGACGAACAGGCCCGTGAGGCAGGGGAGTTGATGCGCGTGTTCCTCGCCGAGCCCGGCTCGGTGCGGCTCGATCCGCTGCCCCGGGTGCCGCCGGGCGCGCCCAACTGACTCTGTTGTCTATCGGTGTCTGCGGCGGCCGGTGGTCGCACTCGGGGTGAAGGCCGAATCAGGTTGCCGTGCCGGGGTCTTGTCGGCGGTCTTCGGGGCGATGGGGTGCCGGGCGAAGGAACGGTCCCAGTTGCCCTCGCCCATCACCAGCAGCGGGTCGAACATCACGACGACCCCGGCCAGCAGCAGAAAGATGATCGGCCCCAGCAGCATGGGCAGCAGCAGCGAGGTGGCCGAGTCGCTCGTCCAGGCCCCGCCGGTGCCGTGCAGATGGACGCTCACGGCGGCCATCGCCGTGTAGTGCATCCCGGACACCGCCACGCCCATCACCAGGCTTGCGCCCAGACTCGCCAGGAAGCCCCGGATGGAGACGGCCGCCCACAGCGCCGCCGTCGCCGCGCCGATCGCGATCGCGATGGAGAGCGCGACCGTGCTGGTCCGGTACTCGATGGTGCCGTTCAGCTTGAGTGCGGCCATGCCCAGATAGTGCATCGCGGCGACCCCGAGGCCGGTGATGACGCCCGCCGCGGAGAGTGTGCCGGTGGTGGCGCCGCGATATCCCACGGCGAACACCCCGACGGCGACCATGACGATCGCCACGGCCAGACTCAGCACCGTGAGGCCGATGTCGTAGCCGATGCGGGTCTCCTCGACCTGGAAGCCGATCATCGCGATGAAATGCATCGTCCAGATGCCGCTGCCGATCGAGGTCGCGCCCAGTGCGAGCCAACCCGCCTTCCAGGAATGTTCGTTGTGCAGGGACCGCACCACGCAGCGCAGTCCCAGAGCACCTCCCAGGCAGGCCATCAGATAGGCCGCCACCGGAGTCACCGCACCGTAGCGGAACCCGTCGATCGTGCCTTGCATGAGCCAACTCCCCCCAGAGTCCTGGCCTCTTGTGGGGGGAGTATCTATGAATCGGGGCCGCGCCGCGCACCGCTTTCACATCTGTACTTGACGAAGTCTCCACTTTCAGGGATCACTTGAGGCGCATCGAGGGCGATACGCGGACAGATGCGGTCAGCCGGTCAGGGCTGTTGGGGCTTCTCGCGGTCGATGAAGTCCTTGGCCTTGTCCTGCGCCATGTCGACCTGCTTGGCGTGCTTGCCGCCGGTGCGCTCGTCGACCATGTCGCCCGCCTTGTCCACGGCCTGCTTGGCCTTGTCGGGGTTCTGGCCGAGCATTCCCTTGACCTTGTCCATGAACGACATGGCTGTCCTCCTTCGGACGTGCGTTGGCCCCTTCAGCATCCCCCGCGTTCACCAAAGCCGCATTTCGGTGCCGAGCGGAGCCCGCCGACCCCGGCCTCACGCGGGCACGAGCGGTTCGTGTTCGTCGGTGGCGCGGGCCTCACGGGTGCGGGACACGGCGAGCGCGAGTGCCTGGAGGACCGCTCCGGTCAGGCCCACGGACAGGGCGAACCGGTAGCCGACGTGGTCGGCGAGGAGCCCGCCCAGGGGTGCCCCGATCGCCACCATTCCCCAGTTGAACGAGCGGATCGTGGCGTTCATCCGGCCCCGCAGCCGGTCGGGCGTGACCGCCTGGCGGTAGCTCATCTCCACCGGGCTTTCGAGGGAGATCGCGGCGGACACCACGAAGAAGGCCGCCGACACGGAGACCAGTGCCCACGGCCCGCGGTGGGCGAGGACCAGCGGCAGCCAGCCGACGGCGGCGACGAGCCGGCCCGCGATCAGCGTGGCACCGACGTCGAACCTCTTCGCCGCCCGTCCCGAGAACGCGCCGCCGAGCACTCCGCCGAGCCCCGCGCAGGCGTAGGTCACCCCGAGGCCGAAGTCCCCGATCCTCAGGTCCCGCAGCGCGAAGACGACGAAGACCGTACTGACCACGGTGTTGAAGAGGAGCATCAGGTGCGAGGTCAGCGCGATGGAGGCCAGGGTCCGGTGCCGGTAGACCCAGGCCACCCCCTCTCGTAGTTCGCCGAGGAGACTGCGCCGCGCCTCCCGGTCGGGCAGCGGATCGTGGGCGCGCACCGAGGCGAGCAGCAGACCGGAGGCCAGATAGCTGGCCGCGTCCACGAGCACGGCGAGCGGTGCGCCCACCAGTTTGATCAGTACGCCGGCGATCAGCGGTCCGGTCGATCCGGCCACCGCGTCGGCCTGTCCCACCCGGGCGTAGCCCGCGTTGAGGAGTTCTCGGGGGACCAGCCGCGGCACGTAGGAGTGGTTGGCCGCGTCGAAGAAGAGACAGAGCACCCCAAAGGCGAAGACGCACGCGCACAGGGTGGCGATGTCGAGCCGGTCCAGCGCGTACAGCAGCGGAATCGCGCCGAGCAGAGCGGCCCGGCCGAGATCCATGGCCACCATCACCGGCTTGCGCCGGCAGCGGTCCACCAGGACCCCGGCCACGAGGCCGAAGAGCAGGTAGGGCGCCCAGCGGGCCGCGTTGACCAGACCCACCTCGGTGGCGGACGCGCTCAGCGTGACGGCGGTGAGGATCTGGAGGGCGAGCCCCGACACCTGGGAGCCGAACGCCGAGACCGCGGAGGCGGTCCAGAAACGTGCGTACCCGGGAACATCCACCAGACGCGGCATGATCGGACCGTACCCGGCGAGAAACCCCCGTCACCTTCGGGGATCGCAAGTGGCTTGTCCGCGACGTGAGTTGGGCCGGGTGACAGAGGGAAAACCCTTGAGTGCCCCAGCCCTGCGTGACATGGACGGGTCAACGCTGTCATCCTCCACGCAGTTACCCCACGGATCCTCCATGGATCGGTCAAAGTTCGGTCGGCCCCGCACAGCTCAGCTCTCCCGGACAGCAGACCCGGCTGTCCGGTCTGTCACCGGCCGCGTCCGCGGCCGTCGCAGGAGGAGTACGAGTGAGACGCATCCCCCGCAAGCGGACCGCGGTTGGAGCCCTGATCTCCACCGCCGCGCTCCTCGCCGTCGGCATCCAGTCGGTTCCGGCGAGCGCGAAGCCCGCGTCCCCCCACCCCAGCCCGCTGCGCACCGGCAGCCTGGAGGCGAAGCTCACCCCGGCACAGCGCACCGCCCTGGTGAAGAGCGCCACCGCGAACAGCACGAAGACAGCCCGCACCCTCGGCCTCGGCGCCAAGGAGAAGCTGGTCGTCAAGGACGTCGTCAAGGACAACGACGGCACCGTCCACACCCGGTACGAGCGCACCTACGCAGGTCTGCCCGTCCTCGGCGGCGACCTCGTCGTGCACACCCCGCCCGCCGCGCAGGCGACCGGCACGGTGAGCGCGACCTTCAACAACAAGCACACCCTCACCGTCCCCTCCACCACGGCGTCCGTCGCCAAGTCGGCCGCCGAGACCAAGGCGCTCACCACCGCGAAGGCCCTCGACGCCAAGGCGCCGAGCACCGACAGCGCCCGTAAGGTCATCTGGGCCGGCGACGGGACGTCGAAGCTAGCCTGGGAGACGGTGATCGGCGGCTTCCAGGACGACGGCACACCGAGCCAGCTGCACGTCATCACCGACGCCACCACCGGCAAGGAACTCTCCCGCTTCCAGGGCATCGAGACCGGCACCGGCAACACCCAGTACAGCGGCACGGTCTCGCTGAGCACCACGCTGTCGGGTTCGACGTACCAGCTGTACGACACCACGCGCGGCGGTCACAAGACGTACAGCCTCAACAACGCCACGTCCGGCACCGGCACCCTGATGACGGACGCGGACGACGTGTGGGGCACCGGCGCGGGCTCCAACACCCAGACCGCGGGCGCCGACGCGGCCTACGGCGCCCAGACGACCTGGGACTTCTACAAGAACACCTTCGGCCGCAGCGGCATCAAGAACGACGGCGTCGCCGCCTACTCGCGCGTCCACTACAGCACGGCGTACGTCAACGCCTTCTGGGACGACAGCTGCTTCTGCATGACCTACGGCGACGGCACCAGCAGCACCCACGCGCTGACCTCGCTGGACGTGGCAGGGCACGAGATGAGCCACGGTGTCACCTCGAACACCGCAGGGCTCAACTACACCGGTGAGTCGGGCGGGTTGAACGAGGCGACCTCCGACATCTTCGGCACGGGTGTCGAGTTCTACGCCAACAACAGCAGTGACGTCGGCGACTACCTCATCGGCGAGAAGATCGACATCAACGGCGACGGCACGCCGCTGCGTTACATGGACAAGCCGAGCAAGGACGGCGGCTCCGCGGACAGTTGGTACTCGGGGGTCGGCAACCTCGACGTCCACTACTCGTCCGGTCCCGCGAACCACATGTTCTACCTGCTCTCCGAGGGCAGCGGCACCAAGGTCATCAACGGCACCAGCTACACCAGCACCACCTCCGACGGCGTGGCCGTCGCCGGTATCGGCAGGGCCGCGGCCCTGCAGATCTGGTACAAGGCGCTGACGACGTACATGACGTCCACGACCAACTACGCCGGGGCCCGCACCGCCGCGCTCAGCGCAGCAGGGGCGCTGTACGGCACAACGTCCGCGCAGTACGCGGGAGTCGGCAACGCCTTCGCCGGCATCAACGTCGGCAGCCACATCACCGTGCCGACCAGTGGTGTCACGGTCACCAACCCGGGCAGCCAGTCCTCCACCGTCGGCACGGCGGTGAGCCTCCAGGTCGCGGCCAGCAGCACCAACAGCGGTTCGCTGACCTACGCGGCGACCGGACTGCCGACGGGCCTGTCGATCAGCAGCTCGACGGGCGCCATCACCGGTACCCCGACGACGGCGGGCACGTACAGCACCACCGTGACCGTCACCGACAGCACCGGGGCGACCGGTACCGCGGCCTTCACCTGGACCGTCAGTTCCAGTGGCGGGGGCGGCAGTTGCACCTCGACGCAGTTGCTCGGGAACGCGGGCTTCGAGTCGGGCGCCACGACCTGGACCGCGACCAGCGGGGTCATCACCAGCTCCACCAGCCAGGCGGCCCGCACCGGTTCGTACAAGGCCTGGCTCGACGGCTACGGCTCGACCCACACCGACACGCTGTCCCAGTCGGTGACGATCCCCAGCGGCTGCACGGGGACCACGTTCACCTTCTACATCCACATCGACACGGCCGAGACCACCACCAGCACGGCTTACGACAAGCTGACGGTCACCGCCGGAACGACCACCCTGGCCACGTACTCGAACCTCAACGCGGCCACCGGATATGTCGCGAAGTCCTTCAGTCTGTCGGCCTTCGCGGGGACCACGGTCGCGCTGAAGTTCAGCGGGGTCGAGGACTCCTCGCTCCAGACCAGCTTCGTGATCGACGACACCGCCGTCACGACCAGCTGATCCGCTTCCCCTGTTCCGTCCGGCACCCCGCACGCGCCCCCAGGCGTGCGGGGTGTTCCGGTCTTCTCGGTCTTGTTCAGCTCAGCGGGTCCAGCGTCAGGTAGGCCTGCTGCGGGTTCCCGTCGTTCACCAGGGACTCCTGGGCGCCGACGTCGTCGAACGCGAACGCGTACGCCTTGCCGTCGGCCATCTGCGCGTGGATCTTGCGGGCGTAGTGGTTGGTCACCACGTCCTGGTAGAAGTTCGCCGTGGTGGTGTCCGGCTGGTTGGGGTTGACCAGGAGCGTGGAGCGGTTGAAGCCCGCGCACAGGGTGCGTGAAATCGGGCCGCGCACCAGGTCGTTGGGCGCGTCGAGGTACTTGGCGCAGCCGAAGATGCTGGCCGCGTCCGGCTTCTGGAAGGTGGTGACGACCGCACCGGAGCTGTTGGTGAAGTTCATGACGTTGCCCGAGACCCGGCCGTAGTACTTGGTGTTCGGCTGGTCGGCGAACGGTGTCACGGTCAGGGTCGACGACGAGTACTTCGACCAGACGCGGTTGATGTAGTCGTCCATGACGGTGCTGGGCAGGGCGCCCGTCTCAACGCCGTAGGTCGGTGAGAGCGCTCGCAGGACCGTTCCGTCGGACCGGGTCTGGATCAGGTTGGCCCAGCCGCCCGGCTGTCCGCGCAGCGCGTTGAAGAACCCTGTGTAGCCACCCGACTTGAGGTGCCCGGTGGTGGCGGTGCTCCCGTCGGACCGCTGCACCCCGACCGCGTACGGCACGGAGAACATGTCCACCTGGGTGCTGTTGATCCACAGCCCGGAGTCGTTCAGCGTGTACTCGGACCAGTTGAAGAGGATGTTGCGGTTCGGGTCGGTCGGGTTCTGCACGGCCGGCTGCACCAGGCCGCCCGTGGTCAGCTTGAACACCAGCTTCTGACCGTACGAGAAGTAGATGCGGCCGGAGAACTTGGGGATCCGGATGGTGGTGGACTGTCCGGCCGCCGGACCCGCGATCGACGCGTCCGGTGCCGGGGTGGGCGGGTTGCCGCCGGCCGGCCAGGCGTGGAACGTGCCGTTCGCGTCGGCCCAACCCTGTTGGCCGGTGGCCAGGTTGGTGCCCAGGTCGTAGATGTAGACCGCGTCGCCGCGGCCCGAGTTGTTGGTGATCTTCAGCGGGATCGTGGCGGGCACCGCCGCGTCCGCCGTCAGCGGTGTGGCCAGCGCGAGCATCGTGGCCACCGCGGTCGCGGCACCCAGTCGGCGCAGAATTCTGCCGAGCACTACTCACCTCCGTGTGGGGGGTGTACGAGAAATTGGTCCGTACCTGTGTGAGAGCGCTCTCAATGTCGCGCCGAGCCGCGTGTGTGTCAATGAGTTGAACGAAAGGTGCCCACGGCAACTCGCGCCGTGGGCACCCGGGTTGGATCAGGAAACGCGGTCCTCGATCAGAAGGTGCGCTCCAGCAGGTCGAGCAGCGCGACCCAGTGACGCTCGTCGGCCTCCGCGTTGTACGACGACGTGTCGGCCTGCGTGTAGCCGTGCTGCGCGCCCGGATAGACCTCGCAGCGGTGCCGGACGCCCGCCGCGGTGAGCGCCTCCTCGAACCGCTTGATTTGCTCCTCGGGCAGCGAGTGGTCCTGGTCGGCGTGGCCGAAGTACAGCTCGGCGGTGATGTTTTCGGCGGCCAGGTGCGGGCTGCCCGGGTCGTCGGTGGCCAGCTGCCCGCCGTGGAAGCCGGCCGCTGCCGCCACCCGGTCCGGGTAGGCGCCGGCGGTGTAGAGCGCGAGGCGGGCGCCCATGCAGTACCCGGTGATCGCCACCGGTCCGTCGGCGACCAGCGGGGAGTCGGCCAGCCAGCGCAGATAGGCTCCGGCGTCCCGCTCGATGAGCTCGGGGGTGCGCGCGAAGCCCATGATCAGCGGGCCGACCTTCTCGAAGATCTCCGGCCGCGCCTGCGGGTCGATGAACTCGGGCAGCTCGACCACCGGCGCGCGACCGTGCCGGTAGAACACGTTCGGCACCAGGACCGTGTAACCGGCCTCGGCCAGCCGGTCGGCCATCGACTTGAGGTGCGGACGCAGTCCGAAGGCGTCCTGGTAGAGCAGCACGGCCGGACGGGGGAGGTCGTCGCCGGGATGCACGAGATAGGCGTCGGCGATGCCGTCCTCGGTGGGGATGTCCACGGCTGTGCCCTGTACGGCGGTCATGGCGGGGGTGCCTCCCAGCGGATCGGCGCCGGGCCACCTGCCGGTCCGGCGCGGCGTGTTGCGATCATCGTGGCACGCGCGCCCGCGGCCCCGCCGCCGGGGTCACTCGAAGCGGGAGACGTCCCCCGCGCCCTTGCGGACGATCTCCGCCTCGCCGCTGGAGAAGTCGATGACGGTCGTCGGTTCCGTGCCGCAGTCCCCGGAGTCGAGCACCGCGTCCACCACGTGGTCGAGCCGGTCCTTGATCTCCCAGCCCTGGGTCATCGGCTCCTCCTCCTCGGGCAGGAGCAGGGTGCTCGACAGCAGCGGCTCGCCCAGCTCGGCCAGCAGCGCCTGGGTGACGACATGGTCGGGGATGCGCACTCCCACGGTCTTCTTCTTCGCGTTCAGCAACTGACGCGGCACCTCCCTCGTCGCCGGGAGGATGAACGTGTAACTGCCTGGCGTGGACGCCTTGATGGCTCGGAACACGTCGTTGTCGATGTGCACGAACTGACCCAGCTGGGCGAAGTTCTGGCACACCAGCGTGAAGTGGTGCCGGTCGTTCAGCTGCCGGATCGTACGGATCCGCTCCATGCCCTCACGGTTGCCCAGCTGGCAGCCCAGCGCGTAGCAGGAGTCGGTCGGATACGCGATCAGCGCACCCGACCGCACACTGTCCGCGACCTGCGAGATGGTGCGGGGCTGCGGGTTGTCCGGGTGCACGTCGAAGTACTTGGCCACCCGCCGAGCTTATGCCGTACGGCCACGGGTCGCCGCGCGGGCCCTCACACCGCCCGAATCGCACGGGCGTACCCCGGCGAAACCGGGGAAACCGACAAGTGCGCTCGGGGCTCTCCCCCGAACCCGGGCAGCACGGCTCCGCCGGCGGCTCCCCTCCGAGGCCGCGGCGGAGCCGTTCGGGTGCCGGGTGCGCGAGCGGCCGTACGGATGCACCGGCGGCGCTCGGCCGCGCAGCCGTACCGGGGCGTGGCGCTCAGCCGTGCAGCCGTACCGGGATCTCCTGCCAGCCGAAGGCGATGAAGGACGGCACCTGGCGCAGGGCGTCCGCGTCGACGGCGAGGCGGGCGTCCGGGAAGCGGTCGAAGAACGCGGGCAGCGCGGTCAGGGCCTCCACGCGGGCGAGCGGCGCGCCGATGCAGCGGTGCACGCCGATGCCGAAGGACAGGTGGTCGTCGGCGCCGCGGGCCGCGTCGAAGGTGTCCGCGTCCGGGCCGTAGTGCGCGGGGTCGAGCCCGGCCGCCGCGTACGTGGTGATGATGGCGTCCCCGGCCGGGACGGTGATGTCGCCGACGGTGAGGTCACTGACCGCGAACCGGAGCGGCAGCGCGGCGATGGACGGGTGGACGCGCAGAGTCTCGTCGACGACCGCGTCCCAGGTGATCTTTCCGGAGCGTACGTCCGCGAGCTGCTCGGGGCGCTTGAGCAGGGCGACGATCGCGTTGCCGATGAGGTTGACGGTCGTCTCGAAGCCCGCGCCGATCACCAGCAGCAGCGTGTACAGCAGCTCCTCGTCGCTGAGCCGGTCGCCGTCCTCGTCCCGGACCCGGATCAGTTCCGTGGTGAGGTCGTCGCCGGGGTGCTCGGTGCGGTGGCCGATCAGCGCGGGCAGTACGGTGCCGATCTGCCGCTGGACGAACTCGGCGTGCTCCGGGGTCGGGTCGGAGGTGTCCATGATGGCCGCTATCAGCCGCCCGGTGTCGGCCACCAACTCGTCCGGTACGCCGAAGAGTTCACAGATGATCCGCATCGGCAGGGGCTGGGCGAGCGCGGCCCTGATGTCGACCACCTCGGTCTCGTCGGCCGCCACCGCGCCGAGCAGTTCCGCCGCGATCGCCTCCACCCGGGCCCGCATGGCCTCGGTGCGCCGGTGCGTGAAGCTCGGCGCCACGAGCTTGCGCAGACGGGCGTGGTCGGCACCGTACGTGGAGAGCATGTTGACGACGCCGATCCAGCCCAACACCCAGCCCCACGAGGGGTGTTCACCCATCTCGGGCCACAGGCGCCAGTGCAGCCGGGGATCCCTGCTGACCCGCGGATCGAGGATCAGTTCCTTCAGGGTGTCGTAGCCGGTGGGCGCCCAGGCGGGGATGCCGCCGGGCAGTTCGACGGGCACGATCGGGCCGAGGGCCCGCAGCTTGGCGCTCTCGGCGGCCATGCCGGCGCCGAACGGGTCGAGGACGATGCGGTCGGACACGGTCACGACGGGCCTCCTGGCTGGTCGGGGGAGCGGGGGCTGAACCGCACAGGCAGCGAGGTGAGCGAACGGTGGAAGGGGCCCGGCCGCCAGGTCAACTCCGCGCGCGGTACGACGGGTTCGAGGTCCGGCAGCCACAGGGTGAGCCGCTCGATCGCCTCCGTCGCGATGAGCAGCGTGTGCCGTTTGACCGGGCAGGCGTGCGGGCCCGCCGACCACGACAGGTGCGAGGCGTCCTTGGGATGCCGGCCGCTGACGACCTCCTGCTCGGCGAAGTGCGCGAGCGCGCCGTACGAGACGACGACAGGGATCGCCGGTCTGATCCGCGCGCCGTGGAACATGACGGGTGAACGGGCGTAGTGGATCCCGTAGTTGGCGAGCGGGGTCTCGTGGTGCAGGACCTCCACCACGGCGTCCATGACCGGGCGGGCGCCACTGGTCAGCGTGGAGTAGTAGACCGAGGTGCCGAGGATGCGGGACAGGGCGTTGGACACCAGGTTCGCGGTCGGCTCGTGCCCCGCGCCCAGGGTGAGGAACACCTGCCAGGCGACCTCCTCCGGATTCAGCCCGGCCGGATGGTCCAGGAGCCAGCTCGTCAGGTCGTCGCCGCGCGACTCGGCCTTGGCGGCGATGAGTTCGAGGACGTAGCCGCCGAACTCGGCCTCGCCCTCGGCCGCTCGGTCGCCGCCCTCGATCATCATGCCCAGCGCCCGGTCCAGCCGCTCGCTCTGGCTGTCGGGCAGTCCGAACAGGCTGTTGAACACCAGCGCCATCAGCGGCCGGGCGAACTCGCCCACCAGATCGGCCTGTCCGCGCGGCCCGATCCGGCTCACCAGGACATGGACCGCCCGGTGCACGCGGGCCCGCAGGTCGTGCGGTTCGATCCGGTCGAAGGTGTCGATCAGCGAGGCACGGTAGCGGACATGCGCGGCGCCGTCCGCGAACAGGGAGTTGGGCCGCCAGCGCATCATCCCGAGCACCGGCGAGTCCTCGGCGACCGTCGACTCCCACGGCCGGGGATCGTGCGAGAACGTGACGGTGTCACGCAGCAGCTCCAGCGCGGCCCGCCGCTCGGTGACGACGTACGCCGGTACGCCCGGGGCGAGTTCGGCCCAGCCGACCGGGCCCTGGGCGCGCAGGGCGGCGTAGTAGCCGTAGGGATCCAGCGCGAAGCCGTCCTCCCACAGCCGGACGGGTCGGGTGGGGGAAGAAGTGGTCACCGGTGCTCCGGGGGGTCGCGGTCGATCAGATGCTGGACCAGGGCGAGCAGCGCGTCGATCGAGGAGTTGGTGTCCCGGGCGTCGCAGGTCACCAGCGGGGTGTCGGGTGCCAAGTCCAGGGCGGCGCGCAGCTGTTCGTCGGTGTGGTGCCGGGGCGCGTCCGGGAAGGCGTTGAAGGCGACCGCGTACGGCAGCCCGCTCTCCTCCACCAGACCGAGCATGTCGAAGGAGGCGTCGATACGGCGGCTGTCGACCAGGACCAGCGCCCCGAGCGCGCCGTGGGCGATGTCCTCCCACAGCGCCCGGAACCGCTCCTGCCCTGGTGTTCCGAAGAGGTACAGCACGATCCCGCCCGGCAGGCTGAGCCGCCCGAAGTCGATGGCGACGGTCGTCGTCGACTTCTCCCGCACCCCGTCGAGATCGTCCACGTGGACGGAGGCCTCGGTCAGCCGCTCCTCGGTGTGCAGCGGCCGGATCTCCGACACCGAGTCGATCAGGGTCGTCTTGCCCACCCCGAACGGACCCGCGATCAGGATCTTCACCAACTCCTGGGCGGTGTCCGGCAGATGGATGCCACTAGTCGTGCTTGAGGGCGCGTAGGCCATCGGCCACTCTCTTCAGCAGGTCGGGGTCGAAGCGTTCGGCGGGCGGGATCGGGGCACGGGCGAGCACCAGGTTCAGATCGAGGAGACCGGCGGCCAGCACCCGCACGGCGGAGACCGGCAGCTCCAGCAGGGCCGCCGCCTCCAGTACCGTCAGCGAACCGCCGAACAGGGCGTCCAGCAGGGCGAGTTGAGCGGCGGGCAGCCCGGCCGGTACGGGCTCGCCGCTGCCGGAGAGCACCGTCAGCCGCTCCAGTTGCGGGCGGCTCGGCCGGGCCACCCCGCCGGTCGAGAGATACGCGGGGACCAGAGGACGGCCGCCGCGGCGGCCCGTCATGCCGACGCGCCGCCGTCAACTCCCCGCGGAGCGGCGGCCATCGCCTTCTCGCCCAGTCGCGCCACCTGCGAGTGCACGCGGTGCGCGAGCAGGTCGAGACGCACCTCGGTGTCGCCGTAGGCCGCCACACAAGTCCCGTGATCCGTGGGGACGATGAGCACATATCCGTGGTCCGACTCGATCACCACCTGCCGGATCTCGGCGTCCTCCCGGTCGGCGAACGCCGCCGCAGCGGTACGGCACGCCCCCTGCACTGTGCTGGTGATCGCGGCCACCCGCTCGCCCGAGGCCTGGGACAGCGCGTCGGTGTACCCCCGCACCAGCCCGTCCCGGGTCAGCAGCACCGCGGCCACCACATGCGGCACCTCCAGGATCGGATCGAGCACCCACGCCGTGTCGCCCCCATCGCGGCTGGTCATCTAGCCGCTCCCCCCTCGTAGTCGTTCCCGTTGTTCTTCTGATCGAGGTCGCGCACCGCCGGTCGCGGTCCCACGGACTCCTCGTCCACGGCGCTCCCGGCACCGTCACTCGCGGCGCGCGCGGCGGCGGTGCCGGACTGGAGCGCGCCGAGCGCGGCGGCGGCCTGCTCCGGGCGCCACTCGGACTGTGCCGGGGCGACGGGTGCGGCCGGGGCGGTCCGCGCGTTCGCGGCGGCGGCCGGGGTGCGGCGACGCCGTCGCGGTAGTCCGCCGGCGTCGGGGACGGCCTGGTGACCGGGCACCTCGGCCGCGGCCCGTTCGTCACGCTCGGAGCCGTAGGAGTGGGTCGGGGCGGGCGCGGGCGCGCGGGTGGGAGCGGGGGCCCGGCGCGTGGAGCGCGGGGCACCCGCCGCGGGCGGCTGCCGCTCGGGGTCGATCCGGCTGAGGAGGTGGCTGTCGACGCGCAGGACCGCGCGGACACCGCCGTACGGGGAGGGCGAGGAGATGTCGACGCCGAGGTCAAACTGCCGGGTGAGGCGGCCGATCGCGGCGAACCCCATGCGCGGCGGGTCGCCCAGGTCGGTGAGCAGGACCGGGTCGGTACCGGCCACCGTCCGCCGGGCGTGCTCGCGCTCGTCCGGGGTCATGCCCACACCCGCGTCGTCGACGGTGACGCAGACGCCGTGATGGACGTGCTCCAGGTTGACCACGACCTCGGTGTCCGGGGCGGAGTGCCGCAACGCGTTGTCGAGGAGCTCGGCGGCGATGATCGCGACCGGTTCGACGGCGTGCGAGACCAACGCGGTACCGGCTTCGAGATGGTTGTGCACCCGCACCCGGTGGTATCCGGCGAGCCGGGCCTGCCCGCCGGTCACCGCCTCCACGAGGTGCGAGTCCTCACGGGCGAGCCCGACCCAGGCCCCGCACACGACGGCCGTGACCTGCGCCCGGCGCAGCGACTGCTCGTTCTCGTGGTCCAGCATGAACAGGGTCTGCGCCAACTCCGGTTCGTCGTACCGCTGTTGGAGCGCGCGCAGGGCGTCCTGAAGGCGGTACAGCGCGGCCTGGATCTCCCGGGTGGCCCCGCGCATCCCGGCCTGCGCGGCGGCGTCGATACGGGTGCGCTGCGCGGTGAGTTCCGAACGCACCGCGCCGAGCACGTTTTCGAGGGCGATCCCGACGGGCGAACCGATGAACTGCGGCTGCGCCGGACCCGGCACGGCCACCCGCGGATACGTCAACTGGCGCGCGACGGCCGGAATCCGCTGGACGGCGAGATGCTCGACCTCGGCCTCCAACGCCGCCTGAACGCCGACCAGTCGGTCCCGCAGATCCGCGATCTCCGCGCGCTGCAAGGCACGTTGACGCCGCGACCGCAGCAGTCCGGCGCCGAGCGCCAGCGCGGACAGCGTGCCGGCGGCGAGCGCACCGGTCACCAGGTCCGGTAATTCGGTCATCGAATCGAGTCCAAGAAGAGTCGGGCAGGGCTGAGTTCGAGCCCCTGAGGCGGGGTGCCCGGAGCACAGTACACACCGTCATCGACCGCTCTCGCACGGTGTAACGGGAGTTCCCTCCGAAACTGACAGGCCTCTGTTCACTTCTGGGTCAAGTGTCTGAAATGGCTTGTGAAGAAAGGGAGTTGAGTTGCCGAAGGGCGATGCACAGGGCGCGAAGACGGAACGGTGTGGAGGGTGTCGCGGGCCCGCTGAACCGACCGGGCCGCGCGATGGAGCGTGCGCACGAATCGATCGCCACAACAGCTGATTCCGTAGCTGTGTCTTGCTCATGCGATGCTTTCAGTCGTATCGTCCGGACATTCCGTCGCCGACACCACTGGGGTATCCCATGGACCGCACTCGCCTCCAGAACCTGCTCGTCCGGGAGAGCGCCGAGGCCGCGCGGCGCAATCCGCGCTCGAAGGCCGCCTATGCCCGTGCCGAGCACCTCTTCGGGCGGGTGCCGATGACCTGGATGAACAAGACCGCCGGAGCCTTCCCCCGCTACCTCGACACCGCCCGGGGCGCCCGCGTCACCGACATCGACGGGCACGAGTACATCGACTTCAGCCTCGGCGACACCGGAGCCATGGCCGGCCACTCGCCCGCCGTGGTCGCGGAGGCGGTGCGGCGCCGGTTCGCCGAGCAGGGCGGCGCCACGGCGATGCTGCCCACGGAGGACGCCGAGTGGGTCGGCGCGGAACTCACCCGCCGCTTCGGCCTCGCCCGCTGGAGCTTCTCGCTCACCGCGACCGACGCCAACCGCTGGGCCATCCGGCTCGCCCGTGCCGTCACCGACCGCCCCAAGATCCTGGTGAACAGCTACAGCTACCACGGCAGCGTCGACGAGTCGCTCATCGTCGTCGGGCCGGATGGCCGGGGGCAGGCGCGCCCCGGAAACGTCGGCGCCCCCTGCGACGTCACGCTCACCAGCCGCGTCGCCGAGTTCAACGATCCCGCCCAGCTGGAACGGGAGTTGGCGCACGGCGACGTCGCCGCCGTCCTCATGGAACCCGCGCTCACCAACATCGGCATCGTGCTGCCCGAGCCCGGCTACCTGGCCGCCGTACGCGAACTGACCAGGAAACACGGCACGTTGCTCATCATCGACGAGACCCACACCTTCTCCGCGGGACCGGGCGGCTGCACCGCCGCCTGGGACCTCGAACCCGACCTCCTCACCATCGGCAAGGCGATTGGCGGCGGCATCCCGGCCGGTGCCTACGGCCTCTCCGTCGAACTCGCCGACCGGCTGCTCGGCCGCGCCGACCTGGACCTGGTCGACATGGGCGGCGTCGGCGGCACCCTCGCGGGCAACGCGCTCTCCGTCGCCGCGATGCGTGCCACGCTCGAACACGTCTTGACCGACGAGGCGTTCGCCCATATGGCGAAGTTGTCCGAGCGCTTCGCCGCAGGTGTGCAGGAGGGAATCGACGCGCACGCGCTGCCCTGGACGGTGAGCCGCCTCGGCGCCCGCAGCGAGTACCGCTTCGCGTCCCCGGCGCCGCGCACCGGCACCGAGTCCGAGGCCGCGGGCGACCCCGAGCTGGAGGACTTCCTGCACCTCTACCTCGCCAACCGGGGCATCCTGCTCACCCCGTTCCACAGCATGGCGCTGATGTGCCCCGACACCACCGAGCGGGACGTCGACACCCACACCCGGGTCTTCGCCGACGCGCTCGCCGAACTGGCCGGCTGACGCAGGGAGTTGGAGAACAAGCACGTGGACGACATCGACCGGGCCATCCTGCGCGAGCTACAGACCGACGGACGTATCGCCTACGCCGACCTCGGACCGAAGGTCGGTCTGTCGGCGTCGGCCGCCCGGCAGCGGCTCCAACGCCTCTTGGATTCCAAGGCCGTTCAGGTCGTCGGGGTGACCGACCCGATGGCCATGGGCGGCCAGGCCATGGCCATGCTCGGCATCGAGGTGGACGGCGACCCGCGTACGGTCGCGGACGAACTCGCCCTGCGCGACGAGGTGGTGTACTCCGTGCTCACCTCCGGCGGCTTCGATCTGTTCGCGGAAGTGGTCACCCCGGGGCCGCGCGACCTGCTGGACTTCGTCAACGACGTGGTGCGGCCGATCGAAGGGGTCAGGAGCGTGCGGTCGTTCCCGTACTTCGGCATCCACACCCACCGGTTCCTGTGGGACGTGGGATGACCGGGGTGTGAGCGCGGGCCCGAGATGCCGTAGTGATCCCGTGGGCGTCTAATGGGGATGTCGGAAATGTCCCCTGGTGGAAAAGGCCGAGGTCATGGCGCCCACGGAATCCAGTGCAGGGGGCAGCGGGGCCGCAGCCAAGGGGGTGCTGCGGCGGCTGGGGGAGTGGTGTGCCCGGCACTTCGTGGTCGTCATCGTCGCCTGGCTCGTCGCGCTGGCCGCGCTCCAGGTCCTCAACAGGTCCTTCGGGGGCGACTATTCGGACGACTTCTCGCTCAACGGCGTCCAGTCCCACCACGGTCAGCAGGTCCTGAAGGAACACGACCCGGCGGCCGGCGGCTACGGCAGCCAGATCGTCCTCCACGACAAGGACAAACAGCTCACCTCGCTCAGTTCGCAGATGTCCGAGACGGTCGGCGACCTGCAGAAACTCCCGCACGTCCTGTCGGTGCAGAACCCGCTGCCACAGCCCGGAGCGCAGCCGCCGACGTCCACAGGTCCGAATGTGGGACCCCTGTCGTCCGACGCGAAGACCGGCTACATCACCATCCGCTTCGACGTCCAGCCGTCCACCCTGGGTGACGGCTACCTCCACGGCGTCGACAACTCCGTCAAGCCGCTGCGCGCCGCCGGAGCCCAGGTCGAGTACGGCGGACCGCTCGGCGAACTCGCCCGGCCCGCCGCCGACGACAAGGTCAGCGAACTCATCGGGTTCGCCGTGGCCATCGTCGTCCTGCTGATCGGCTTCGGCAGTGTGATCGCCGCCGCGATGCCCCTGGTGACCGCGCTGATCAGCGTGATCGGCGGGCTCGCCTGCCTCGGACTGCTGGCGGCGGCGTTCACCTTCGCGACGGTCTCCCCGACCCTCGCCACGATGATCGGCATCGGCGTCGGCATCGACTACGCCCTGTTCCTGATCACGCGTCACCGGCAGAACCTCATGAACGGCGCGGATCCGGTGCGCGCCGCCGGACAGGCCACCGCCACCAGCGGCCGGGCCGTCCTCGTCTCCGGCTGCACCGTGATCATCGCGCTCGCCGGGCTCTTCGTGTCCGGCGTGCCCTTCATCGGGAAACTCGGGCTCGCCGCCGCCGTGACGGTCGTGTCGGCGGTCATCGGCGCGCTCACCCTCGTACCCGCCCTGCTCGGGCTCATCGGCAAGCGGATCGACCGCTACCGGGTGCGCCGCCCGGTCGCCGAGACCGACGCCGAACCGGGCACCGAACCCACGGGCACCTGGCACAGCTACGCACAGCGCGTGGAACACCGTCCGTGGACCTTCCTCGCGGCGGGCATCGCGACCGTGGTCGTCCTCGCCATCCCGGTCTTCTCGATCCAGCTCGGCCACATCGGCGACGGCGCCGACCCCACCTCGTTCACCGACCGCCGCGCCTACGACCTGATGACCGACGCCTTCGGACCCGGCTCCAACGGCCCGCTGACCATCGTCATCGACCAGACGGGCGTCCCGTCCTCCCAGCGCCAGGACCTCACCACCCAGGCGCAGAAGACCCTCGACGGGGTGCAGGGCGCCGCCAAGGTCACCCCGCTGACGACCACCAAGGACGGGGACGTCCTGGTCGGCACCGTCTACTCCAAGCAGTCCCCGCAGAGCGCCAGCACCACCGACCTCACCAACCGGCTCGTCCACGACACCCTCCCGGACGCCGTCCACGGCACCTCCGCCAAGGGCTACGTCACCGGCACCACGGCCGCCCAGGTCGACTTCCGCGACATCGTGTCGAGCCGGTTGCCCCTGATCATCGGCGTGGTGGTCGCGCTGGCCTTCCTGATCATCCTCGCCGTCTTCCGCGGCCTCCTCGTCGCCCTCAAGGCCGCCGTCCTCAACGTCCTCTCGATCGCGGCCTCCTACGGTGTCGTCGTCGCCGTCTTCCAATGGGGCTGGGGCGGCCCGTCGTTGGGCGTCTCCGGCAAGGTCCCCATCGAGAGCTACGTCCCGATGATGATGTTCGCGATCATCTTCGGCCTGAGCATGGACTACGAGATTTTCCTGCTCTCCCGCGTCCACGAGGCCTGGCTGCGCACCGGCGACGCCGAGGCGTCCGTCGCCCACGCCCTGGAGATCACCGCGCGCGTCATCACCTGCGCCGCGCTGATCATGGTGAGCGTCTTCGCGGCCTTCGTCCTCAGCGACAACATCGTGGTCAAGATGCTCGGCCTCGGCCTGGCCGTCAGCGTCCTCATCGACGCCACGGTCGTACGCCTGCTGATGGTCCCCGCCGTCATGACCCTGCTGGGTCGGCACGCCTGGTGGACACCCCGGTTCCTGGACCGGATCCTGCCGCACATCGACGCGGAGGGTGAGCACGAGGGGGCGTGAGCATCAGTCCTCAGGCGTCAGGACGAGCATGGTGACGTCGTCCCGGATCTCCTCCGAGTGCCGCAGCACATCGGCCCACACCCGCTCCGCCAGATCGGCCGGGTCGCCGTCGGCGAGCGCGGCCAGCCGTCCGGTGAACGGATAGAAGGCGCCGGAGTCGTCCCGTGCCTCCCACACCCCGTCGGACGCCAGGAACAGCCGGTCCCCGGACAGCAGCGGCACGGTGACCGCGCCGAGCGGACCCGAGTCGGCCAGACCGAGACCGAGCGGAGTCCACGGCACGATGTCGATCTCCGAAATCCGCCCCTCGCGCAGCAGTACCGGAGCCGGATGCCCGCACGCCACGATCCGCACCGCCCGCGCGTCCGCCGAGAACTCCAGCAGTACGGCCGTGGCGAACAGCTCCGCGTGCGGCGACCGGGCCGAGTCCACGACGAGCCTGCGGTCCAGCCGCGCGGCCACCGACTCCAGCTCCGGCCGGTCGAGCACCGCCTCCCGGAACGCGCCGAGCAGCGAAGCGACCGTCGCCACGGCCGACAGCCCATGCCCCTGCACGTCCCCCATCACCGCCCGCACCCCGAACGGCCCGTCCCGCACGTCGAAGAAGTCACCCCCGACCAGCGTCCCGCGCTGCGCCGCCCGGTACAGCCCCGCACACCGCACCCGCCCCACCCGCTCCGGCAACGGCGGCACGACGGCCCGCTGCGCGGCCTCGGCGACCGTACGCTCCAGATCGAGCTGGGCGTCGCGCCGACTCCGTACGAACGAGATGAACACGCTCAGCAACGCGACGAAGCAGATCGTCAGCAGGTCCGTACTGCCCGGATCGTTGAGGTGGAAGGCCGGAACGGTCAGCAACGCGACGCTGAGACCGCCGAACAGCACGGTCGCCACCGGGCCGTACGACAGACCGGCCAGCGGCGGAATCGCCCCCAGCACAAAGCCGATGTCCAGCCGGTCCGGACTCACCAGCGTCGCCACGCCCACCCCGGCGACCAGCACGGCAGGCAGCACCCGCACCCACAGGGGAGCGGGCGCGCCCCGCAGCCAGCCGCGCCGGGTCGGCTCCCGGTTCCGGCGCGACACGAGACCCCGCACCATTCCCACACCACCACGCTCCTACGCCGGGACCGGCCCCGCACGCCGAGCGCCAAACCGATGGACGCGTACGCGTTCGTCAGTCCGGACGATCCGGAGACGACCGGGCCCCTGAACGTCACCCAGACCTACGGCATCGACCTGCTCAAGCTGCACAATCAGAGTCTCGTGTCGAGGACGAAGCTCGCCGACGACATACCGGTGGCCCCGTCGAACGTCGACAAGGCGTCGACCCGAACTGGCCGGCGCGGGACTGGCGTGATGGCGTCGGCGCATGCAACGGCCGAACCGAGCGGCACGGAACGGGAGAGGGCGGGGGCCGCGCTCCCGCCCTCTCCGGCTTCAGAACGGCGTGAGCGTCAGCCGTATCCCCGTCGGCGCCGTGTCCTGCACGTACGACGCGAAGTCCGCCACGTCGTCGAAGGCGAAGCCGTACGCCTTGCCGTCGACGGTGGCCGCGTGGACCGCCTTCGCGTAGTGGTTGGTGAGGCCGGTGCGGTAGAACTCCTGGGCGCCGGTGGTCGGTTGGGCCGGGTCCGACAGGAGCGTGGAGCGGTTGAAGCCCGCGCCGAGGACGGCCGCGACCGGGCCCGTGGTGCCGTCGTTCGGGGCGGCCAGGTTGCCGTCGCAGAACAGCACGTCCCGGGTCGACGGCTTCGCGAACGAGACCGGGGCGGGGCCGGTGAAGGCGAACCGGTCGGCGCGCACCCGCCCGGTGAAGACGCCCGCGTCGGTGGTGACGGTGAGGTCCTTGCCGGTGTAGGTGCTCCAGACCTCGTCGATGTACGGCGCGAAGTAGTCCGCCGCGAAGATTCCCGCGTCCAGGCCGTGCCCCGGCGCGATGACACGCGTGTCGCCCACGACCAGCGGGGCGAACGCCTCGACTTGCCCCACCGCCGCGAACACCGACGCCCGCCCGCCGTCGCGCAGTGTGCCCGTCGTCTGGTCCCGCGCGCCGGTCAGCCGGATGCTCAACGGCACGCTGAACATGTCGACCATCGTCGTGTTGCAGAACATGCCCGACGCGTTGTGCGTGAACTCGGCGCAGTCGTGCAGGACTTGGTAGTTGGGGTCGGAGGTGACCCAGCCGGCCGGGTACTGGAGCGCCGGATTGCCGTTGCCGTCCGCCACGGCCTTGAACCTGAGCTTCGCGCCGAGGGAGACGTAGATGCGGCCCGACAGGTACGGCAGCGAAAACGTCGTCTCCGCACCGGAGTTGAGACTGATCGCGTAGTCCGTGAAGCCGTCGGCACCGTTGTCCGAGAGCGCTATCGGCGCGAGTGCCCCGTCGGGGGTGACCCGCACCTGCTTGCCGTCCACGTTGCCGACGACGTAGACGTGCACGCTCGCGTTGCCGAACGAACCGCTGTTGTTGACCAGCGTCAGCGGCAGCCCGCCCGCCTGTGCCCGATCGGCTTTCGTCTCCATGGACTTGGTGTCCGCGAGGGCGTGCGGTGCCAGCGCGGCGAGCGCGGGAGCGGCGACCGCCGCACCTCCGAGGGCGAAGAGCAGTTTGCGGCGGCCGAGTGTGCGCTGATGGCGGGGAGTCGGGGGAGTCATGTGGGGGCCTCCGGGCGAGTCGGGCCGTTCGGAGCGGACGGTGCCGACGCTTTGAGAGCGCTCTCACAGCGTGCGTCGACACCGCCGCCGAGGCCCGATATTACGCACGGTCGCCGCCTCGGCCAACGGGCCGGGGAGAAGTCGCCACCGCGCTGACCTGCGAGAACGAGAAAGGATGGGTGCCTTAATCCCTGCTTAAGGATCACTTAAGCGCCCGGCGAAGCGTTCACCCGCGCTTCATCACCCGTACCCGGGTGCCTCTTCCCTCTCACCGCGCGGCCTCCTAGCCTCGCGACGCCCCCTGTCTCTTCGGCCTGTGTCTTCGGCCCCATGTCCCTTCCCCGAAAGGCGACTTGACGCATGCGTCACCAACTACTGGGCACGGCAAGGCGGTTCGGCGTCGGAGTCGCGGCCGTGGCGGTCACGACCGCGCTCGCCGCGGCCGCGCCCTTCCCCGCGCTCGCCGCGGCGACCGGCACCTCCGGCGAGTTGTCCTCCCTCGTCGACCCGCTGATCGGATCGTCCAACGGCGGCAACACCTACCCCGGCGCCACCCTCCCCGGCGGCATGATCGCCTGGTCCCCGACGAGCACCACCGGCGACCAGACCAGCACGGGCGCCGCCAACGGCTACGAGTACGGCGCCACGCGCATCCGCGGTCTGAGCCTCACCCACGTCAACGGCGCCGGGTGCAACCCGGGCGCGGCGGGCGACGTACCGATCATGCCGTTCGTCGGCGACGTCACCTCGTCACCGTCGGCGGACACCAAGGACGCCGTCTACGCCTCGAACTTCACCCACGCCGACGAGAAGGCCACCCCCGGCCGCTACACGCTCGGCCTCGCCTCCGGCGCCACCGCCGACCTGGCCGTGAGCAAGCGCGCCGGAGTCGCCGACTTCACCTTCCCCGCCGACCGCCCGGCCAGCCTGCTCTTCCGCGCCTCCAACTCCCTCAACGGCAGCGCGGACGCGCACGTCGACATCGACACCGCCCACCGCAAGGTCACCGGCTGGGTCCTCACCGGCGCCTTCTGCGGGCGCCGCGCCAACGGCGGTGTCAACAACCGCAAGAGCTACTACCGGCTCTATTTCAGTGCCTCCTTCGACCGTGCCTTTTCCTCGGTCGGCACCTGGCACGACAGCACGGTGTCACCCGGTTCGACGACCGCCTCCGGAGGCGAGGGATACGCGACCGGCGCCGACCGCGCGGGACGCGGTTCCGGCGGCTGGGTCGGCTTCGACACGGCGGCTGACAACGATGTCCACATGAGGATCGGCATCTCCTACGTCAGCCTCTCCGGAGCCGAGACCAACCTCCGCCAGGAAATCGCCCCGCACGCGCGCGTGGCCGACGTCGCGAAAGCGGGTGCCCGCGCGTGGGACCGCGAGTTGAGCACCGTACGCGTCGACGGCGGCACCCCCGCCCGCCGCCAGACCTTCTACACGGCGCTCTATCACGCCCTCATGCAACCGAACCTGATCAGTGACACGGACGGCCGCTACTGGGGCATGGACCAGGCCGTCCACCGGCTGGCGCGCGGCCAGCGGGCGCAGTACAGCAACTTCTCCGGCTGGGACCAGTACCGCGCCCAGATCCAGCTGCTCGCCTTCCTGGAGCCCACCGTCGCGGGCGACTTCGCTCAGTCGCTCTACAACTTCGCCCAGCAGAACGGCGGAGTCTGGGACCGCTGGGTGCACATCAGCGGCGCCACCCACGTCATGACCGGCGACCCGTCCGCCGCGACCCTGGCGACCTTCTACGCCATGGGCGTACGCAACTTCGACTACAAGGGCGCCTTCGACTCCCTCGTCCGCCAGGCCACCGTGCCCAACCCCGAGGAACTCTCGGACGCGGGCTGCCCCGGCCAGTGCGTGGGCCAACGCCCTAACCTGGCCCAGTACATGGCCTCCCACTACGCGGCCCAGGACGTGTGCCACTGCTGGGGCGGCGCCGCCGAGACCCTGGAGGACGCGGTCGCCGACTCCGCCCTCGCCCAGTGGGCGAAACTGCTCGGGCGGACGGCGGAGGCGAAAGCCTTCGAAGCGCGAGGGGCCTACTGGCGCAACGTCTTCAACCCCGCCACCGGCTACATCCAGGCCCGCAACCTCGACGGCTCCTGGGTGACCCCGTTCAACCCGGCGAGCGACCTCGGCTTCGCCCAGGGCTCGGCCGCCGCCTACGTGTGGATGGTCCCGCAGGACGTGCGGGGCCTCGCCGAGGCGATGGGTGGACGCGAGACGGCCGCCACCCGGCTCGACGCCTTCTTCCACGCGGCCGACGGGGCGTGGTCGGTCCGGGGCGGCGACGCGCTGCGCTACGACCCCACCAACGAGCCCGACATCCACGCCCCTTGGCTCTACAACTCCCTCGGACAGCCCTGGAAGACCCAGGCGACGGTCCGCCAGATCCTCGACACCGCGTACGGCACCGGCCCCAAGGGCCTGCCCGGCAACGACGACCTCGGCACCATGTCCGCCTGGTACGTCCTCTCCGCCCTCGGCGTCTATCCGCGCACCCCGGGCAGTGCCGACCTGCTGCTCGGCGCACCGCTCTTCCCGAAGGCGGTCGTGGACCGGCCGGGCCGCGCGGACATCGTCATCACCGCACCCGACGCCGACGACACCCACGCCTACGTCGACGCCGTACGACTCGACGGCCGCGACCTCACCCGTTCCTGGACCGGCGCGGCCCTGACCCGCAAGGGCGGCAGGCTGGACTTCCGGCTGGCCACCGAGCCCAACACGAGCTGGGCGACCGACCCGGGACAACTCCCGAAGTGATGTGCGCCGGTCCGGCGGAGTCCCGCTCCGCCGGGCCGGTCAAAAATGGTTGGACGGCCGGGAGACCGATCCCCTAGCGTGCGACTGCACGCCATGAGACCGACGAGAGGAGGCGAGTGCCATGAGGTTCACAACACTCCAGCGCTCCCTCCCTGTTGACCCGGTGTGCCTCGACTGACCTGACCGGGAGCGCTTCACGCGGTACGCATCCCGGAGGAATCAGTCCATGACCGATCTGGTCATTCGCGCGCTCGACGAGAACGACGCGCACCTTTTCGACGCACTTCCCGACCCGCTCGGCGCCCGAGCCGCGCACCGGCTGACGACCTGGCGGCCCGACTGGCAACGGGTGGCCCTGCGCGACGGCACGGTCGTCGCACGCGCCGCCTGGTGGGGCGGCCCGGACGACAGCGAACCCCTCGCTGTCGACTGCTTCGATCTGATCGAGGGAGAGGAGGAGGCGGGGGCCGAACTCCTGCGGAGCGTGCCCTGGCGAGTCGACGTGGAACTGAACATTCCCGCCGGCTGGCGCGACAGCCCCGAGACCCGCGCCGCCGCCGAGGCCCGCTTCACCGCCCTGCGCGCGGCCGGATACGACCTCCTCGTCGAGCGGTTCAGCTACCGATGGACCCCGGAGTGCGGCCTGCCCGAGCGCCCCGGACGCCTCGACTTCGCCCCTGAACCCGACGACGCCGTGTTCTTCGACGCCCTGCGCCGTATCCACTCCGTCACCCTCGACGCCCACGCCCAACGAGCCATCAGCCAAGGGGGAGTCGAAAAGGCCGCACAGGAGGAGATCGACTTCTTCCGCTGGTGCCCGTCCCCGCGCGAGTGGTGGCAGGTCGCCCGTACCCCCGGGGGTGACCTCGTGGGCATCCACATCCCGGCCCGCAACCCGTCGGGCCCCTGCGTCGGCTTCATCGGAGTCGTACCCGAACAGCGCGGCCACGGCTACGCACGCGACCTGCTGGCCGAGTGCACCCACCATCTCGCCGAACGCGGCGCCGAGTTCATCGCCGCCGCCACGGACCGGGGCAACTTCCCGATGGCTGCGCACTTCGCGGCGGTCGGCTACCCGGTCATCCGGGAGCGCGTCAACTTCGAGTTCGTCGAGTAGACGCGGCTCGCAGGACGGTCGGCCCGGCCGGTGATCGGTTCCGGGCCGACTGTCAGTGGCGGGTGCCATGCTGGCGGCAGGTCGATCTACGGCCATTGCTCTACGGCGGGATGGAGGCGGGCATGGGGTTCGTCGGCGAGGTCTGGCAGGTGCACAAGGGTGACGAATCGGTCGGGGAGATCCTGATCGACGACGCCGATTTCCCTTGGCTGTCGGGCAAGTTCACCGAGGGCCCGGGGTTCGACGCCGTACGGGACCTGTTCGCGCGGGAACTCGCCCTGGCCCAAGGGGACGACGACTGGACGCGGTGGGAGGAGGCGTACGACGAGGTCCGGAGACAGGTCACGCTCACCTCGCCGGACGGGCCCGTGCCCGAGTTCCTGCTGCACATCGATGGGGAGCGGGCCTGGTTCCGGTGGAGCGACGAGCCGTTCGACGACGATGAGGACGGGGACGAGGAGCCGCCCGGTGGGGAGTGATCAGCCGGCCGTGTCGGCCACCATCGTCTCGGCCCGCGCCAGGATGTCCGTGACCCGCTGTCCGAAAGCCGCGTCGCACGGGTGCGGCCGGCCCGTGCGGACGGCCTCGCCCAGCGCGTCGGCGGCCCGGCCCAGGGCGGACACCGCGCTGCCCGCGCTGTCCGGAAGGCTGGTCACCCCGGTCGCGCCCCGGAGTTCGACCGCGACCCCCGCCGCCGCGGGCGGCGCGGTGAGGCTCAGGGTGAGCGTGCTCGACGCACCACCCACATGGTCGAGGACCAGCACGGCCGTGTCCCCGGGACCCCGCACGGCCGCCGCCACCCGGCGGACGTCACCGAGCACCGGCAGCAGCACGGACAGCGCGTGCGGGCCGACGTCCCACAGCGCGCCCTTCTCCTGCCGCCAGGGCGAGGCGGCGAACGGACTGTCGCTGGTGAACACCGAGCCCAGCCACTCGGCCCGGGCGGTGAACCAGCCCTCGGCGGCGGCCTGTTCGGTGATCCACGCCTCGGTCTCCGGCAGGAAGCGGGTGGTGAAGAACACGACCGACGCGACCCCGGCCTCCCGCACCGCGTCGACCACGGCCTGTCCCTGTTCCACCGTCGGGGCAAGCGGCTTGTCCAGCAGCAGATGACGACCCGCCCTCGCGGCCCGCACCGCCAACTCGGCCTGCACGGACGGCGGAAGGGCCACGGCGACGGCGTCCACGTCCGCGAGGAGCGCGTCGACATCGTCGTAGGCCGGGACGCCGTACTGGTCGGCCAGTTCCTTGGCCGCGTCCGGGCGGCGGCCCCACACGCCCGCGAAGTCCCACTCCGCGTGCCCGGCGAGGGCGGGGGCGTGTGCCATCTGTGCCCAAGGGCCGGTGCCGAGCAGTCCGATGCGCATGGCGGTGCCTCTCCACGGAGCGGATTCACGGGTCGAATCCGCGGGGCGAACCTGGTGACCACCGGAGTCGCTCCGAGCGGCCGGTCGCCGGTGAGCGTGCCACATGAACAGGGCAGGTGCGCAAGCCCTTCCCGCGACTCACCGATTGAGCAGTCCCGCTGCTGGATGCGTTCGATTTCTTCTATTGGACCTGCGGACCCGGGCCGGAGAGGCTGGAGGACGCGCCCTGCCCGCCACGACCCGATCGGTCGTCCGGCGGCGCGGGACGGCACGGTTCTGCGCGACGGCCGGAAGACCGGAAGAGGAGCACGAGCAATGGACACCCGCCGTATCGGTGACGTCGAGGTCAGTGCGATCGGCCTGGGCGGTATGCCCATGTCGATCGAGGGACGGCCGGACGAGGCCCGCTCCCTCGCCACCATCCACGCGGCTCTCGACGCGGGCGTGACGCTGATCGACACCGCGGACGCCTACCACCTGCACGCCGACGAGGTCGGCCACAACGAGACCCTCATCGCCAAGGCCCTCGCCTCCCACGACCGCGGCGCGGACGTCCTGGTCGCGACGAAGGGCGGCCATCTCCGTCCCGGGGACGGCAGTTGGACCCTGAACGGCAACCCCGCGTACCTCAAGGAGGCCTGCGAGGCGTCCCTGCGCCGACTGGGCGTGGAAGCCATCGGGCTCTACCAGTTCCACCGCCCCGACCCGAGGGTCCCGTACGCGGACTCCGTCGGCGCGATCCGGGACCTGCTCGACGCGGGCAAGATCCGCCTCGCCGGGATCTCCAACGCGAACCCGGAGCAGATCCGGCTCGCGAACGAGATCCTCGACGGACGGCTGGTCTCCGTGCAGAACCAGTTCTCCCCGGCCTTCCGCTCCAGCGAGCCGGAGCTGGACCTGTGCGACGAACTCGGCATCGCGTTCCTGCCCTGGAGCCCCCTCGGCGGCATCAGCCGCGCCGGTGAACTCGGCTCCGCCTACGCGCCGTTCGCCAAGATCGCCGAGAAGCACGGGGTCAGCCCGCAGCGGGTGTGCCTGGCCTGGATGCTCGCCAAGTCGCCGGTCGTCGTACCGATCCCGGGCTCCAGCCGCCCCGAGACGATCCGCGACTCGGCCGCCGCGCCCGAACTGACGCTCTCCGCCGAAGAGTTCGCGGAGCTGGACGCCGCCTGAGACGGCGGTGACGCTGGAGGTGTAGTCGTGGCGGGCAAGGGAAGAAAGCGCTTGCCCGCCAACCGGTCACAGGGGGAGGACCACCACCGATGGCGTCGTCCACGGACAAACCGCTCGACCACCGCTACCGCGACGAACACCCGATCCGCACCCTCGCCTACCTGTTCCACGAAGACCGCAGACGCCTGGCCCTGGCCGTGGTCGTGTTCACGGTCAAGCACAGCCCCATCTGGCTGCTCCCGCTGATCACCGCGTCCATCATCGACACGGTCGTCCAGCACCAGCCGGTCAGCAGACTCTGGACCAGCACCGGCATCATCCTGTTCATCCTGCTGATCAACTACCCCCTGCACGTCCTCTACGTCCGCCTCCTCTACGGCAGCGTCCGCCGCATGGGCACCGACCTGCGCTCGGCCCTGTGCACCCGCATGCAGCAGCTCTCCATCGGCTACCACTCCCGGGTCAGCGCCGGAGTCCTCCAGGCCAAGGTCGTACGGGACGTGGAGACCGTCGAGCAGATGGTCCAGCAGACCGCCGAGACCGGGCTGGGCGCGATCACCGTGCTCACCGGAGGCCTGGTCATCATCGGCTTCCGCACACCGGAGTTCGTGCCTGTCTTCGTGGTGGTCGTGCCGGTCGCCGCGCTCCTCGTGTCCCGGCTGCGGGCCCGCCTGCGCACCCACAACGAGCACTTCCGCCACGAGGTGGAGACCCTGTCCTCGCGCGTCACGGAGATGACCCGCCTCATCCCGGTCACCCGCGCCCACGGCCTGGAGGGCAAGGCCCTGCGCCGCATGGACGGCACCCTGCGCCGCCTCCTCACCACCGGAAACCGCCTCGACCTGCTCAACGGCCGCTTCGGCTCGCTGGCCTGGGTCGTCCTGAACGTGGTCGGCGTCCTGGTCCTGGCCGGCGGGGCCCTGGTGTCGTACTACGGCGTCTGGGGCGTCACCGCGGGAGACGTCGTCATGCTCAGCGCCTTCCTGACGACCCTCACCAACTCCACCACGACCCTCATGGGCCTGGCCCCGGTCATCACCAAGGGTCTGGAATCGGTCCGTTCGGTCGGCGAGGTGCTCCAGGCGCCCGAGTTGGAGGACAACGAGGGCAAGGAGGTGGTCACCGCGGTCCGCGGAGCCGTCACCTTCCGGAGCGTCGGCCACGCCTACGACGGCGGCCAACTCCGCCCCGCCGTCCACGACTTCACCCTCACCGTCGCACCCGGCGAGACCGTCGCCCTCGTCGGCGCGTCCGGCGCCGGCAAGTCCACGGTCCTCAACCTCGTCATCGGCTTCATCCGCCCCACCATCGGCCAACTCCTCCTCGACGGCACCGACATGAACACCCTCGACCTGCGCACCTACCGCCGCTTCGTCTCGGTCGTCCCCCAGGAGTCGATCCTCTTCGACGGCACGATCCGCGACAACGTGGCCTACGGCATGGACGACGCCGACGAGGACTCGGTGCGCGCGGCACTGCGGGACGCCAACGCCCTTGAGTTCGTGGACAAGTTGCCGCAGGGGCTGGAGACCCTGGTGGGTGAGCGCGGGGCCCGGCTGTCCGGCGGACAGCGTCAACGCCTCGCCATCGCACGGGCGTTGATCCGGGACCCCAAGGTCCTCGTCCTGGACGAGGCGACCTCGGCCCTGGACACCCGCTCGGAGGCCCTCGTCCAACAGGCCCTCGCCCGACTGCTCCACGGCCGTACGACCTTCGTCGTCGCGCACCGGCTGTCCACCGTCCGGAGCGCCGACCGCATCGTGGTGATGGGCGACGGCGAGATCTTGGAGGTCGGCACGCACGACGAACTCCTGCGCAGGGGCGGGGCGTACACGGCACTGCACGGCGGGCAGGTCGCCTGACCGGACCTCTTGACGGTTGATCCGGCTTCGGCGGGGCACACGAAGCGCACATCGAGAGAGGGGCGCTCCGTGCTCGTGCCGGACCCGAAGGCCGTCAGAAAACTGCTCACCCGGTACGCGGTGCTCCGTATCGCCCAGGCGGAGAGGCAACGCCCGCAGACGGCCGCCGAGTTGAACGACGTCAGCTACACCCTGTGCGTGATGACGGGCACAACGGACATCCGGGAAGCCATCGTCGAGGCGGACGCCCTGCTGGCGGCGGCGCGTGGCGCGGCCGTCGACGACCGCGCCCTCGCGTAGAGCCGTCAGGAGAGCGCCACTTCACTCGCCGTCCGGCCGTGGAACGCTGACCGGTACGCCTGCGGGCTGGTGCCGACCACCTTGCGGAAGCGCTCGCGGAACGCGGTGGGGGAGCCGAACCCGGCCTGCTGGGCGACGCGTTCGATCGGGTGGTCGCTGTTCTCCAGCAGGTACTGGGCGCGTCGGACCCGGGCGCGCAGAAGCCACTGGAGCGGTGTGCTGCCCGTCTGCTCGCGGAAGCGGCGGCTGAACGTCCGCTCGCTCATGCCCGATCGCGCGGCCAGTGCCCCCAATGTGACCTCGTGGGCGAGGTTGTCCTCGATCCACTGAAGGAGCGGTTCGAGGGTCGAACCCTGGGGGACCGGCGGGTGCCGGTGCACGATGAACTGGGCCTGCCCGCCCTCGCGTTCGAGCGGCATGACCGAGAGGCGGGCCGCGTCGGCGGCGACCGCCGAGCCGAAGTCCCGGCGGATGAGGTGCAGACACAGGTCGAGTCCGGCGGCGGCCCCGGCCGAGGTGAGGATCTGCCCGTTGTCGACGTAGAGCACGTCCGGTTCCACGTCGATCAGCGGATACTCGCGGGCCAGCAGATCCGCGGCGATCCAGTGGGTGGTGGCGCGCAGCCCGTCCAGCAGTCCGGCCGCGGCGAGCACGAAGGCACCGACGCAGATCGACACGATCCGGGTGCCCGCCGCCGCTGCCTCCCGTAGTGCCTCCAGCACCCGCTCGGAGGGCGGCCCGGCCTGCTCCGAGCAGCCGGGGACGATGACGGTGTCGGCGTCCGCCAGCGCCTCAAGGCCGTGGTCGACCCGCAGCGCGAATCCGTCCGTCCGTACCTCCGGCGTCTCGCCGCACACCCGGATCCGGTACGCGTTCCGGCCATCGGGCAGCCGGGTGCGGCCGAACACCTCCATCGGGGTCGCCATGTCGAACGGCACCACATGATCGAGAACGAGAATCGCGACGGTATGCATGAACACCACGATAGGCAGATTCCCGCCAGCCCAGTGACGTGGCCCTATTCCACTGAAGTCTGACCACTGGGGTTGGCGAGAATCCGTTGGAAGCTGTCGTTCCAGCCCCTGTGCGGTCGACCGGGACATCCCTAGCCTGGGCCGGTGACCAAGATCCTTCTCGCACTGCACGTGCTGGCCGCCATCGTCGCGGTCGGCCCCGTGACCGTCGCCGCCAGCATGTTCCCACCGGCGGCCCGCCGCGCACTCACCGGCACGGACGGTCCCGACGCGGGGGTGACGACCGTACGACTGCTGCACCGCATCTGCCGCCTCTACGGCGCGGTCGGCCTCGCGGTACCCCTCTTCGGCTTCGCCACCGCCGCCGCGATGGGCGTCCTGGGCAGCGGCTGGCTCATCGCCTCCATCACCCTCACCGCCGTGGCCGCCGGTCTCCTGATCGCGTTCGTGCTGCCGCGTCAGGACGAACTCCTGGAGGAACTCGGCGCGGGGCGGCCCGTGGAGCGCGCCGGGACCGTGCAACTCGCCATGTTCACCGGCGTCTTCAACCTGCTGTGGGCCACCGTCACCGTCCTCATGATCATCCGTCCCGGCTCGACCACCGGCGCCTGACCGGTCAGCCCGTGGCGCGGACCAGGAGGAGCGCGACATCGTCGTCGGGCTCCGGGCGCAGCGCGTTGAGGAGCATGTCGCTCGTCTGCTCCAGGGGGCGCCGGGAACTCTGCAACAGCCGCGTCAGCGTGTACAGCCCCACGTCGATCGACTCACCCCGGTTCTCCACCAGCCCGTCGGAGTACAGGGCGAGCAACGCGCCCGTGGTGAACGGCACTTCGGCGGTCCCGAAGGCCACCCCGCCGACACCGAGCGGGACTCCGCCGGGGATGTCGAGGAGTTCCGCGGAGCCGTCGGGGCGGATCAGGACGGGCGGCAGATGCCCGGCGCTGGACAGGGCGCAGGTGCCCCGGCCGAGGTCGACCACGCCGTACGCGCAGGTGGCGATCGTGTCGAGGGAGCCGGTGAGGTCGTCGAGGTGGTGCAGCAACTCGGCGGGCGGCAGGTCGAGTCGGGCCAGCGCGCGGGTCGCGCTGCTCAACTGCCCCATGATGGCGGCGGCTTGGACGCCCTTGCCCATCACGTCGCCCACGACGAGCCCGGTCCGGCCCGGTCCCAGCGGCAGCACGTCGTACCAGTCGCCCCCGACTTCGCTGAGCGCCGGCAGATAGCGGGCGGCGATGTCGAGTCCCTCCTGCCGGGCCGGGGCCGGCGGCAGCAGGCTGCGTTGCAGGGTCAGCGCGGTGGTGCGCTCACGGCCGTAGAGACGGGCGTTGTCGATGCAGATCGCGGCGCGCGCGGCGAGTTCCGAGGCGAGGACGCGGTCCTGTTCGTCGAAGGGGCGCTCGTTGACGGTGCGGTAGAGGCTCAGCGTGCCGAGCACCTCGCCGCGGGCGATCAGCGGGACGGCGAGGTAGGAGTGGACGCCCGCCGCGTGCAGGGTCTGGGCGGCGCGGCCGTCCCTGGCGATGCGCCGCATCATCGGCCGGTCCACCCGCTCCACCAGGATCGGCCCGGCCTCGCGCACGCACTGGGTGATGATGCGCTGGGGGCCGTAGGTGGCCAGCTCGCCGACCGGGTCCGCCGCGTGGATCGCGTCGGTGAGATATCCGGCCGCGACGGCCAGCGCCCGGAACTCGACCTGCGCGTCCCCCGCCACGGGAGTGATCCCGCCGTGCGCCACGACCGACTCCAGTACGTCGACGGCCGCCAGGTCGGCCACATGCGGCACCGCCACGTCGGCCAGCTCCCGCGCGGTCTGCTGGAGGTCCAGCGTCGTACCGATCCGCACCCCGGCCTCCGCCACCACGGACAGGTGCTGGCGCGCCTGCGCGACCTCGGCCGCCGCCCGCTCCCGCTCGGTGACGTCCAGGACGGCCATCGCGAGCCCGAGCACCCGGCCCTGCGCGTCCTCGATGCGGTGGTACGACTCCGAGTACGCCCGCTCCACGGCATCGGCCGGTGTATGGCCCACGGTCTGCTGGTCGAGCAGCGGCTTGCCGGTGATCAGCACATGCCGCATCCGTGACTCGATGGCGGCCACGTCGAGACCCGGCAGCACCTCGCCGACCCGGCGCCCGACGACCTCCGCCTCCGGTACGCCGTTGATGCGCTCCAGGGCCGGGTTCACCGTGACCCACCGCAGATCGGTGTCGAACACGGCGATGCCCACCGGTGTCTGCCGCACCAGGCTGTGGGACAGCGCCAGGTCCCGCTCCACGCCCCGTACCGTCGTCGCGTCCGCCGCGAGACCCAGCAGATGCGCCTGGCCGTGGCTGTCGCGCAGCCGCATCGTGCGGAACTCCACGGGCCGCTCGGTGCCGTCCCGGTGCAGCAGCGGGAAGACCCCCGCCCAGCGGGCACCGGAGCCCACCTGGGCGAACAGTTCACGGGCCCGGACCCGGTCGTCGGGCGACACCAGCAGCCGGTCGGCGCGCTGCGTCAGCGCCTCCTCGGGGGAGTAGCCGAGCAGTTGCTCCGCCTCGGGACTCCAGAGCGCGATGTACCCGCCGGCGTCCAGGACCACCGCCGCGACCCGCAACAGGTCGAGCAGTCCTCCGGAGGCGGCCGTGACGCCGTCCCCGGCACCGTAAGCGTCCATCCCGGCCGCTCCTTCCGACGGGGCACGGCACCGTCCGGATCCGAACCGCGGGTCATCCGATTACGGCACAGCCCGGCGCACCCGGCAACACCGTGAGGAGAGGGGGAGCGGACGGGGCCGTATGGAGCATGTACCCGTGCGGGCGCCGACGAGCCCCCGGATTCTGATCGTGCCCTGCCCCCACTCCCTACAGGACACCCGATGCCCTTTCCGCTCCGTCTCGTCTCCCTCCTGGTCGCCGGCTGCGTCGGCGCCCTGGTGCCCGCGTCGCCCGCCGCGGCCGACGACCACTCCCTGCAACGCGGCCTCGACGAACTGGTCGCCGCTCCCGACGGCCCGCCCGGCGTGATTGTCGTGCTGCGCGACGGCGACCGTCGGCGCGTCCTGCGGGCCGGGACCGCCGACCTCACCACGGGCCGCCCGCTCGAACCCCGCGACCACACCCGGACCGCGAGCACCAGCAAGGCGTTCAGCGGGGCGGTGGCCCTGAGTCTCGTACGACAGCACCGGCTCACCCTCGACACCACGATCGGCAAGCGACTTCCTCAACTTCCCAGGGCCTGGCGGTCGGTGACGTTGCGTCAGCTGCTCCAGCACACCAGCGGGCTCCCGGACTTCAGCCAGAGTCCGGAGTTCCGCAGCCTCATCCAGGCCGATCCGCACCACCATTTCGACTCGCGGCGCCTGCTCGACTTCGTGGCGGGGGAGCCGCTGCGGTTCGCGCCGGGCTCGCGGTACCAGTACTCCAACTCCGACAACATCGCGGTGGCGCTGATGGCGGAGGCCGCGACCGGCGCGCGCTACGAGGACCTGCTACGGCACGACGTGTACCGGCCTCTGGGCCTGCGGGACACGAGCCTGCCGCAGGGGTATCGGATGCCGGAGCCGTACATGCACGGCTACGCGGTCGGTGGACCGTCGGGACCCGAGGACGTCAGCGAGGTGATCGGCATGTCGGGCGTGTGGGCGTCCGGCGGCATCACCTCATCGCCTCGCGACCTGGCCTCGTTCATCGGCGGCTACGCGTCCGGAGCCCTCACCTCGCGGGCGGCGCTGCGGGAACAGCGGCACTGGGTCCCCGGCGCCTCCGAACCGGCGGGACCGGGCCGCAACAGCGCAGGACTGGCCATCTTCCGCTACCAGACCCGCTGCGGGGTCGTTCTCGGACATACCGGGAACACCCTTGGTTACACACAGTTGATCGCGGCGACCCCCGACGGCCGGCGCGCGCTCACTTTCTCATTGACAACTCAGGTGAACCAGGCGGGGAACGCCGCTCTGCTGAGCAAGGTGCGCGCGGTCGAGGAGGACGCCGTGTGCGCCCTCCTGAGGACATGAGGGGCAGAGACCCACTCCTGGCCCGGGGCGTCCGCCCCGCCCGACCCGCTCACCTCAGGCGAACCGTTACTGCTCAACCGGCCGTACTGTCCGCCCCGTTGACGAGCCCCTCCCGCTCCGGGGCGGCGGGCAGAGCCAGCCACTCCGCGATGGTGCGGGCGATCGGCTGGCCGGTGTCCGCCTCGACGAAACCGAACTGGCCCGACTGGTTGCACTCAAGGAACCACCAGGTCCCGTCCCCGTCCTCGGCGAAGTCGAAGGCGCCGTAGGCCAGTTCGGCCTCGCGCAGATACGTCCGGACGGCCTCGGCGATGCGCGGCGGGACCTCGGCGGGCTGCCAGGGCTGCGCGGGGGCGGCGAAGCGGACGTCGACCTCGGCGGGGTCCGCGTCCGGGGCGGTCGCCATCCGGGCGGCCAGCATCCGGTCGCCCACCACGGTGAGGCGGATGTCGGCGCGCTTGGCGACCCGGCGTTGCAGCAGCGTGGGGCCGAAGGCCACGGCGGCGAAGTCGGTGTCCGGCGCGACCCGGCTGGTCGGCACCGCCCGCGGCGGATCCTGCGGGTGGGCGCCGGAGACCGGCTTGACCACCAGGTCCGGGAAGCGCCGCGAGAACTCGCGGGCGGCCTGCGGGAACGTGGTGATCAGGGTGGCGGGCACCGGCAGTCCGCTGCGCTGGGCCAGCCTCAGCTGCCAGGGCTTGTGCCGGGCGCGGCGCGCCGCGTCGGGGTGGTTCATCCAGCGGGCGCCGGAGCCGCGCAGCATGCCGTAGAGCGCCTGTGAGGCCTCCTCGGTGAGCCACGCGGAGGGCTGGGGTGCGCGGGTCGCCGGGGCGCCCGGTCTGCGCACCCAGATGGAACGCAGTCCGCTCACGCTCACCAGCCGTCCACCGGCCGCGAGATGGCCGCGGAAGGCTCCGTGGACGTACTCGCCGGAGAGCGCGACCCCGCCGGTGAGGTCGGCGGGATCGATCCGGACCACGGGGACGGCGGCCGCGTGCAGATGCACCATCACCAGGTCCGCGGTGACGTCCTCTTCGCAGGTAAGGACCAACACGGTCATTTTCGTCGTTCCGCGTTCAGTCGTCGAAGTGAGTCTTCGATCCCGCGGTGGACGTCGTGGTCCCCAATTCTCTCAGCAGAGCGAGATCATGGGCGGCGACCCGTCCGTCGGCGAGCACGTTCAACTGCAGTCCGGAGTCGTAGCTGTACGGAGTGGTGAGCTCCAACTGTGCTGCCGGGCGAGCGTAGTTGAGCGCGAACGGTTGCATCGTCTCTCCCTCGTCGGTACTGCCTCGTGCAAGCGGTGGCCACCCCGCGAGGTCGCTTGGCCCGCTGACTTCCGTCTGCTTCCAGAGACTTATACGAATCGAACGAGTGAATGGTTTCCTTACTCTGCGTAGTCACAGGAAGGAAGGCGAGACGCTCGCCGGGTTCAGCCGAGGTCCCCCGGCCGCCCCTCCTCCTGCTCGCCGAGGGACTTGCGCATCGAGCGCAGGGCGAGAAGAAGTACGGCGATGTCGTCCAAGTACACGGGATCGGGCATCAGGTCGGTCGGCAGCACGAAGTAGAGGACGGCACCCCAGAAAACCCATTTGGGGCCGGTCGGAAGCCCTGCGCGCCGCAGTCCGCGCCGCATGCGGACGAGCCGCACCAGCACTCCGACGGCCACGGCGAGCAGCGCCACCGCGAGCACCACGGCGACGACGATCACGGTTGTGGTCGAATCCACGGGCTCCCCTTTTTCGGTCCGGCCGCACGGCATGTGCCCTATCCGGATGCCCGGTTGAGGCCCCGGTATTGCCGAAGAGGGGAACATCACACCCGAACGCCCGGAAGAGTCTTGACAGTCACGGACCCCATGTCGGGCACTGGTACGTTTTCACCGTGAGCGCGACCAGCGGGACGGGAACGGGAACCCACGTACGGATCTGCCTCGACGCCCCACCGCGCGTCGCGGGCCTCGGCGTCGGTGTGCACGGCACGGTGAGCCCGCGCGACGTGTTCCGGCTGCCCGACCTCTGGCAGCTTCATCTCTACCGGTACGAGGCGGAGTTGACCGTCGACGGTGTGCCGCACGCGATTCGCCCCGGTCATGTGAGTCTGGTTCCGCCGGGCGCGCTGGTGCGCTTCCACTACCGGGGCCGCTCCGAGCACCTCTTCGCCCACCTGGAACTCCCTTCCGCCGGTGAGCGGTTGACCGTTCCCGTGATGCAGGACGCCGGTACGCAGACGCCCGTGCTCACCGACCTGATGCTGCGGGCCGTCGCGGCGGCGCCGCGCAACTCCGCGCGTGCCGCGGCCGAGTTGTGGACCGTGCTGTGGCGGGTCGCCGACCTGGCGACCCCGGCCGCCGGTGACGCCGCCGGACCCCACCCCGCGCTCGCCCTCGCCGTCGCACACATCGAGGCGCACCTGGCGGCACCGCTGGCGGTGCCCGAGGTGGCGCGCGCGGCCGGGGTCTCGCACAATCACCTCATCCGGCTGTTCCGCGCGGAGTTGGGCAGCACGGTCGTCGCCTACATCCGGCACCGCCGCCTGGAACACGCACGGCACCTGCTGCGGGAGTCCACGCTGTCCGTCCCGGCCATCGCCGCGGCCGTCGGCATCGGCGACCTCCAGGCCTTCAACAAGGCATGCCGACGCGAACTGGGCGCCTCGCCCAGGGCGGTTCGCGCCGGCGCCGGGTGAGTCCCGCCCGTACCTCCGGGTCAGTCCCGGCCCGTACCCCGGTACAGGTCCAACTCCCCGTCCAGCTCCACCGCCAGGACCGTCGCCCGCTCGTCCACATCGGCCGCCCTCGGGGCGTCGATCCACGTCACGCCCGGAACCTCGCCGAGCCCACCGATTACGTCGTGGCCGAGTGCGGCGCCGGTACCGAGCACCGTGACCCGCTTCACGGGCGTACGCAGGCCGCGCACCGACACCGACTCGCGCGGCGGGTCGAAGCACACCAGGTACAGCGTGCGGCGATCGGCGGACAGGGTGCTCGGCCCGTAGTGGTGCCCGGCGGGCAGACCGGCCACTGTGCCGTACACCGCCTCGGCGTGCCGGGCGATCCACGCGCCGAGCCCCTCAAGGCGCTCCACCTGCGCGGGCGGGATCGTCCCGTCCTCCTTCGGCCCCACGTCGAGCAGCAGATTGCCGCCCATGCCGATGGTCTCCGTGAAGTAACGCACCAGCTGCCGCACCGACTTGTGATGCTCGTCCTGGTGCTGGAACCCCCACGAGTCGTTGACCGTCAGGCACAACTCCCAAGGCCCGTCCGGGGCTTGCAGCGGCACCCCCTGCTCGGGCGTCGCGTAGTCGCCGTGGCTCAGCATGCGGGCGTTGAGGACGGTGTCGGGGTTCCCGGCGAGGATCAGTTCCGCCAACTCCCTCATGCCCCACTGCTCTTCGGCCCGCTCCCACTCGCCGTCGAACCACAGCAGGTCGGGCCGGAAGCGGGCCACCAACTCGCCGACCTGGCCGTCGCGGTAGGCGAGGTAACGCGCCCAGGCGGCCGGATCCTCCGCGCCGGGCCTCGCGGAGGCGTACGGGTTGGCGCGGATCTCCTCGTCCGGCGGGCGCGGGTGCACCGTGCTGGCGTAGTCGGGGTGGTTCCAGTCGGAGTGGGAGTAGTAGAGCCCGACCTTGAGGCCTTCCTTGCGCAGGGCCTCGGCATAGGGCCCGATCAGATCGCGGCCGGCCGGGGTGCGGCGGGCCACGTCCAGGTCGCCGTGGGCCGAGTCCCACAGGGCCACACCGTCGTGGTGCCGGGCGGTCAGCACCGCGTACCGGGCACCCGCCCGCGCGAACAGCCGTGCCCAGTCCCGTGGTTCGTAGCGCGCGGCGGTGAACCCGTCCAGCTGGCGCATGTATTGGTCGTGCGGGACCTGGCCCGTGTAGAACGACCAGGACTCCGGCACACCGTCGACGGCATAGATCCCGTAGTGGACGAAGATGCCCAACTTGGCATCGCGGAACCAGGGTTGCATCGGCATACCGCCAAGCTAGGCCGCGAGGCGGCGCGGCGCGTGGGCGGTGATCACCACTGGTGGTCCATTTTCACCACCGCCATCTCGCCACCTCGCCGCGTCGTCCGCTCGCGTCACCGAAGGTCCTGGCAGCCGGACGCCGCCCCCTACCGCTCCTCGGCCGACCGGTCGCCGTCCCGCGGCGGATCGACACGGTCCCCCTCGGCCGACGGTGTCGCGGGGCGCAGCGCCTTCGTCACGTCCCGCAACCGGCCGAAGGTCCGCTGGAACGGGGACCCGGCCGACGAGGGGGCCTCACCCGGTACGACAGCGCCGCCGGACTCGCGCAGCGCGGCCAGTGCCTCGTTGGCGCGGTCGGCGGACTCCCGGTACAGGTCGCGGGACTTCGTCATCGCTTCGAGCGCCTCGGCGTACATGGCCACGAGCCTGCGCTCCCGGGCCAGTTCCTCCGCCGGTGTCATCAGGCTCCACTGCTCGCGCAGCGCGGTGACG
The DNA here is from genome assembly GCF_053891435.1 of Streptomyces sp. NPDC002276. Taxonomy (NCBI): domain Bacteria; kingdom Bacillati; phylum Actinomycetota; class Actinomycetes; order Kitasatosporales; family Streptomycetaceae; genus Streptomyces; species Streptomyces sp. NPDC002276. The sequence continues at coordinate 598,513 of NZ_JBSFCQ010000001.1, forward strand.
GCCTCGGCGCCGCCCTCCGGCAGGGGACGCGCGGAGGCCGCGTAACGGCACAGCACGTCCACGAGTTCCGTGGGTTCGGAGCCGTCCAGGAAGACGCTGCGCACGGAGAAGTCACGGACGTCGTAGCCGGGGGCGGCCGGGTTGGTGGGCAGCACCACGGCACCGCCACGCGGCACCTGGAAGTCGAACTCGCGCAGCAACGCCCAGTTCACGGAGCGTAGTTGGTCGGGCGTGGCCCGGTGCTCCACCACGCAGTGCCGCAGGCTCGCAGGGAGCAGCCGGGTCAGGGGGAGCCGACCGCGCGCGTCCGGGGTCATCGCCTCGTGCACGACGACGTGAATGCTCCAGCCGTCCTGCGCGCAACTCCGGAACAGCCGCCGCAGGTCCTTCTCGTCCGACGGCAGCGGATTGACCTCCCCGAAGCGCAGCCCCGGGACCGGTGCGCGGTCCCAGCCGGAGTCCGCGTCCTCGGGCCAGAACACCGTCGCGGGAGAGGGCCACCGGGGATCCCAGACCTGCTCGGCCTCCGCGACCAGGATCCATTCCCGCCCGTCGGCCGGTGCGGCGGGCGAGCCGGGCTCCGGCAGTGCCGGAAGCGTGAGCCGCGCCCGCACGGTCACCGTCCCCTCGACCCGCCAGCGGGCCTCGAAGGCCAGCTCACCGGGATCATGGCCCTGATCCTCGTCCGGTTCCATGTGGTCGTCGATGACCTCGCGGTCCTTGAGTCGCTGCAACTGTCGCCGTACGACACCCGCCGCGTCCTGGGACCCGACGTGGCGGCCGCGAGCCAGCCACACCGTGTGGGGGATCGTGGGCGGAGCTGTGGAGGAGTTCGACATAGGCCAATCTGCGGGCGGGGGCGGGGCTGACCCACCAGTATGGGCGTTGCAGATCTTGGTGGGTCAAGCGGGGGTCGTGGAGTCTCGTATGCCCGGAATTCCTGCGATCCCGCGTGAGCATACGCGCGGGGTGTGACCGGTCCACCCCGGGCGGCGGGGTTTCACGCGTGCCTTTGACATGGCCCGGTCCGCAGAATGGTGGCGCGGACGGGACCCGCCCACCATCCGCTCGGGGTGGGTCCCTTCCGTGTGCCACGCACCGCACACGTCACCGCCGTCGGCGGTCCGGCCGGGACGGCACACCCGCCTCGGCCGCCGGCGCGCTGAATCCGGCCGGTACCGAGCGCGCGCTCGCCGAGGGCGATGCCTGTAGGGGTACGACCGTCTCCTCGCGCGGCGGCCGGGTGCGCGGTACGGGCTTGCCGACGACCCGGGTGTGCGTCATCAGCGCGGCACAGGCCGCGCAGACCTCGGCCAGGGTCCACACCTGGCCGACCGCCGGATCGTGCCGCAGCACGAGCAGCACCGAGCCCGAGCAGTCGACCCGGGTCCCCTCGTGCGCCGCACACCGCTGGCGACGGCAGCCGCAGGCCGCGTCGGGGCGTACGGTCGCCGCTCTGACGTGGGCCGCCGCATGGGCTTCGGCGAAGCGGCGCAGGGCCGGGATGTCACGCGACCGGACGGGCATGCCGCACCCGGAGGAGCAGCTGACCGAGGCGGTGCGGTCACGGTGACCTGTGATGCGAATAGTCCAGGTACGCCCGGGTCGACGGGCTGACGGGGCGTCAGGGTACGCGAGAGCCAAGACCACAGTTCCTTTGAGTGGAGGTGTTCACGCGGAAGAGGCGCTGAGTTAAGAACTACCCGTCATGGGGCACTTCACAGCATTTACGGACCCCAAGTATTCGTTCGATCCCGTCGGGCCCGTTCGCCCCGGTCAGGCGCCCGGTTGTTGGCCTCCGGGTGCGGGAGCACACTGAACCCATGGATCCCGCCCGCGGGGACGACGACGAGCGCGCACTGACGGAGCGCGCGTTCCGGCAGGCGTCGTTCTCGATGTCGGTGTTCGACGCCTCGCAGCGGTATCTGCGGCTCAACGCCGTGGCCTGCGAGGTGATGGGGCTCGGCGAGGAGGCCCTGCGCGGCCACGCCTTCCCCTACGGCCTGCCCGCGGACGTCGACCAGCTGGGCACCCTCCAGGCACTGCGCGACGTGGCGGCCACGGGCAAACCGGCGCACTACGAGAGCTATACCCGCGCCCCGTCCGGAATCCGCGAGCACGCCTGGAACCTGGAGCTGTGGCCGGTCCGGGACGACCGGGGCGAGGTCCGCGCCGTAGGCATGGCCGGGTTCGACAGCAGCGAGCAGCACTGGGCGCGGCAGCGGCTCGCGGTGCTCGACGAGGCCGCCGTCTCCGTCGGCACGACCCTCGACCTCGACCGCACCGCGCGGGAACTCGCCGAACTGGTCGTCCCGAGGTTCGCCGACTTCGCGAGCGTGGACCTGCTGGAGGCGGTGATGCGCGGCGAGGAGCCCGAGGACGGCGGCCCGGACGCGGACGTCGTGCTGCGCCGGGCCGCGCATCTGTCCACCGAGAAGGGGACCCCGGAGGCCGTGATCGGCCTGGGCGCCAGTGACGCCTACCCGCCGTTCTCACCGCCCGCCCGCGCCCTGCACACCGGCCGCCCGGTGCTCAGCGGGAGCGGCGACCCGGACTTCGACCGGTGGATCGCGGGCGTCCCGGCGCGGGCCGCGAAGATGCGGGGCTTCGTCGTCACCTCACTGCTGGCCGTGCCGCTGATAGCGCGCGGCACCACGCTGGGTGTCGCCGTGCTGCTGCGCACCCGACCCGACGCCTTCACGCAGGACGACTTCGCCCTGGCACGGGAGATCGCCGGCCGGGCCGCTCTCTGCGTCGACAACGCCCGCCGCTACACCCGGGAGCGCAGCACGGCGCTCACGCTCCAGGAGAGCCTGCTGCCGCGCGGCACGTCCCCGCAGTCGGCGGTCGACGTGGCCTGCCGTTATCTGCCCACCGACTCGCGGGCCGGTGTCGGCGGCGACTGGTTCGACATCATCCCGCTCTCCGGCGCGCGGGTGGGCCTGGTCGTCGGCGACGTGGTCGGCCACGGCATCCAGGCCTCCGCGACCATGGGGCGGCTGCGCACCGCGGTCCAGACGCTCGCCGACGTCGATCTGCCGCCCGACGAACTGCTGGCCCACCTCGACGACCTGGTCCTGCGGCTCGGCGACGACGAGAACGGCGGGCGCGCCGGCGTCGGCGGCACCGGAGCGACCTGTCTGTACGCCGTCTACGACCCGGTGTCGCGGATGCTGAGCGCCGCGAGCGCCGGGCATCCGCCGCCCGTCCTCGTCCTGCCGGACGGCACCACACAGGTGGTCGAGATCGGCGTCGGCCCGGTCCTGGGCGTGGGCGGTCTGCCCTTCGAGACCACCGAACTCCACCTCCCGGAGGGCACCCTCGTCGCCCTCTACACGGACGGTCTTGTGGAGGCCGCCGACCGGGACCCGGATCTCGGCATCTCGCGGCTGCGACGGGCCCTGGCCGGATCGCGGTCCACCCTGGAGGACCGCTGCGATCAGGTGCTCTCCGCGCTGCTGCCCGAGCACCCCGGCGACGACGTGGCCCTGGTGCTCGCGCGCACCAAGGCACTTGACGCCGACCACGTCCAAGTCTGGGACCTGGCAGCCGACTTCGAGGGCGTCGCCGAGGCCCGACGGCTCGCCACCGCCCAACTCGACGCCTGGGGGCTGACGGAGGAGGCCTTCGTCACCGAACTCGTCGTCAGCGAACTCGTCACCAACGCGATCCGCTACGGCGCCGAGCCGATCCAACTCCGCCTGATCCTCGACCGTACGCTCATCTGCGAGGTCTCCGACGGCAACTCGACCTCGCCCCATCTGCGCCGGGCCCGGATCTACGACGAGGGCGGCCGGGGCCTGCTCCTGGTCGCCCAGCTCACCGCGGACTGGGGCACCCGGCACACCGCGACCGGCAAGACCATCTGGGCCGAACAGGCGCTGACACCCACGAGTTGACCACGCCGGGGCGGGCGGTCAGTGGGGGTAGGCGCGCGGTGGGCGCTGCCTGGGCAGTTCGTCGCGGAACTCCTCGATGCGGGAACTGACCTGCCGGATCAACGTGGTTGGCGCCAGCCGGTCGAGGTAGAGGTTGCGGCGCGCGAGCCCCGGAGCGTCCACACAGAAGTACAGCGACATCAGCGGATTGATGAACAGCTCGCTGCCGCGCGTCCGTTCGGTGAAGCGGACGTCGCCGAAATCCCCGCGTACGGCGGCGGCGACGGAACCGTTGACGATGCTCGGATGGTCCGGCGTGCACTCCTGGGCGTGGGCCACCGCGTCGAGGTACAGCCGCCCCTCGCGGCTCTCGCGCGGGAGGGAGAACGCGCCGAGGTAGGCGCCCTCGCGCTCCAGGGCGGCCAGATTCTCCAGCACCAGCGCGTGGTTGACCCCGTGGTACGCGTCGATGCCGAAGCCCAGGCACGCCACCAGCCGCACCGGCACGTCGTCGAGCCCGTCCACCGCGGCGAGGCTGACCATGTCCTCCTCCGGTGTACCGAGCCCGTGTTCGTCGCCGCGCATCAGGATGTCGGTCCCGCCGTCGACCAGCACGACGGCGTCGACACCGCCCAGGTGGTCGATCAGCGCGCGGTACGCGGCCCGCAGCGGCTGCACGCCGGTCAGCGGGAACGCGTACACCGTGGACGGCATGTCGTTCAGTTGGAGCCACCGGGCGAGGGAACGCTCCGGGAAGTAGTCCCCCCGCGCCGCCGTGTCGGGCCGTACCGCCGCGACGTCCGGCTCCACCCACACGTCCTGGTCGAGGCCGTACAGATCGGCGAACGACAGGTTGGCGAGGTGCACCTCCTTGCCCGCCGAGCGCAGCGCGAGCGCGAGGGGCAGCCCCGCGTAGACGTCGAAACCGCCGCCGGCCCCGGCGACGAGGATCCGGCGCGCGTCGCGCAGCCGGGAGAAGAACGGGGGTTCGAGGAGGGAGAACACCGGAGGACGTTAACAGCCCCGTACGCCATGATGGACGCGTGGACTTCGAGCCGTACCGGGGCGAGTTGGTGGCGTACTGCTACCGCATGCTGGGCTCGTTCCACGAGGCCGAGGACCTGGTGCAGGAGACGATGCTGCGCGCGTGGAAGGCCCGCGAGCGCTACGACCCGAGCCGCGCGTCCCTCCGCACCTGGCTGTACCGCATCGCCACCAACGTCTGCCTCACCGCCCTCGAAGGCCGCGCCCGCCGCCCCCTCCCGTCCGGCCTCGGCGCACCGGGCGAGGACCCGGGGACTCCGCTCACCCCGGCGACCGACATCCCCTGGCTCCAGCCCTTCCCCGACGCGCGCTACGACATGGAGGCGCGCACCGACATGCGGCTCGCCCTGGTCGTGGCCCTGCAACGGCTCCCGGCGCGCCAGCGGGCCGTGCTCGTGCTCCGTGAGGTGCTCCAGTTCAGCGCCGCCGAGGTCGCCGACCAGCTCGACACCACCGTCCCGGCCGTCAACAGCACACTCCAACGCGCCCGCGCCGCCCTCACGGACATCGGCGACGACCACACGGTCGCCGAACCGGACGACCGCGAGGCGCGCGAGGTGATCGACCGCTACCTGCGGGCCTTCGAGGCGGCCGATGTCCCCGCCCTCGTACGGCTGTTGGCCGACGCGGTCGTCCTGGAGATGCCGCCGGTCCCGCTCTGGTTCCGGGGCACCGAACACTACGGCGCGTTCATGCGCAGGGTCTTCGAACTCCGGGGTACGGACTGGGCGTTGAGGCCGGTCGCTGCCAACTCGCAGCCCGCGCTGGCCGCGTACGCGAGGGACCCCGACGGGGGCCGTTGGCTGCACAGCGTCCAGGTGTTCACGGTCACCGGGGGCCTTGTCACCCGCAACGTCGTGTTCACCGAGCCGCAGGTACTGGCGTCCTTCGGCCTGCCTCGGCGGATTTCCTCGGACCGACCGCTCCCGCCGCGATGAGTTCGGCCGCTGCCGCCGGTACGTACCGGTGAGCATCGACCGAAAGGACAATGGACCATGAGCGTCACCGTCATTCAGTTCACCACCCTGGACGGGGTCGTCTCCGACCCCGACGGGTCCGACGGCACCCCGTACGGCGGCTGGCTCTTCCGCTACGGTCGCGAGGAGATCGAGGGCGACAGGTTCCGGCTGGCCGACACCCTGGGCGACGCGGTGCTGCTGCTCGGCCGTGGCACGTGGGAGGCGTTCGCGCGGCTGTGGCCGGGCCGCGACGACCCGTTCGCCGACCGCATGAACGCCGCGTCGAAACTGGTCGCCTCCCGCACCCTGACCGACGCCTCGGCGTGGGCGAACTCGACCGTCCTCGACGGCGATCTCGTCGACGCCGTGAAACGTGAGGAGCGGGAGGTGATCGTCATGGGCAGCCTGAGCGTCGTCCACACGCTGATGGCGGAGGACCTGGTCGACGAGTACCGGCTCATCACGTTCCCCACCGTCGTCGGCACCGGCGAGCGGCTCTTCGCCCCGGACGGTCCGCCCGCGAACCTGGAGTGCCTGGAGGTGGAGAAGCCGGGGTACACCGTGTTCGCCCGGTACGGGAGGGCCGCGCGCTGATGTGCGAAGGGCCCGGCGGTACGGCCGCCGGGCCCTTCGGCTTGGTTTGTGCGGGAGTCGGGCTTACGCGCCGCTAGCCCGGAGCATGTCCTCGCGCTCGACGATCTTCACGCGCTCACGGCCCTGCGGCTCGCCCAGCGCCTTCTCGGCCGCGTCCAGCTTGTACCAGCCGTCCCAGGTCGTGAAGCGCACGTTCCGCTCGGCGAGGAACGCCTCCACGGCCTCCGGGTCGGGCGAAACAGGCGTGTGCAAACGGCCGTTGGCGTGGTCGTCGAGCAGGTTCGCGACCGTCTCGTTGGCATCGCCCTTGGTGTGACCGATCAGACCGACCGGACCGCGCCGGATCCACCCCGTCACGTACGTCGACTGAAGGTGCTCGCCGGTCTCCTGGATGACCCGGCCGCCCTCGTCCGGGACCGTGCCCGAGTCGATGTCCCAGGGCAGCTTGGGCAGCTTGTCGGAGAGGTAGCCGACCGCGCGGTAGACCGCGGTGACGTCCCAGTCCTTGAACTCGCCGGTGCCCTTGACGTTGCCGGTGCCGTCGAGGGCGGTGCGCTCGGTGCGCAGGCCGACGACCTTGCCGTCCTCGCCGAGGATCTCGGAGGGGGACTCGAAGAAGTGCAGGAACAGCTTGTGCGGGCGGTCGCCGACATCGCGGATCGCCCAGTTCTCCAGGGTCTTGGCGACCATGTCGGCCTGCTTGTTGCCACGGCGCGTGGTGATCGAGCCCTCGTCGTAGTCGATGTCCTCGGGGTCGACGATGACCTCGATGTTGGGGGAGTGGTCCAGCTCCCGCAGCTCCATCGGGGAGAACTTCGCCTGCGCCGGGCCGCGCCGTCCGAAGACGTGGACTTCGAGGGCCTTGTTGGCCTTGAGGCCCTCGTGGACGTTCGGCGGGATCTCGGTCGGCAGCAGCTCGTCGCCGGTCTTGGCGAGAACGCGGGCCACGTCGAGGGCCACGTTGCCGACACCCAGGACGGCGACCTTCTCGGCCTCCAGCGGCCAGGTGCGCGGGACGTCCGGGTGGCCGTCGTACCAGGAGACGAAGTCGGCGGCGCCGTAGGAGCCGTCCAGCTCGATGCCCGGTATGGACATCTCGCGGTCGGCGGTCGCGCCGGTCGAGAAGACCACCGCGTCGTAGAAGGAGCGCAAGTCGTCGAGGCTGATGTCGGACGGGTAGTCGACGTTGCCGAAGAGACGGATCTGCGGCTTGTCCAGGACCTGGTGCAGGGCGGTGATGATGCCCTTGATGCGCGGGTGGTCGGGGGCGACGCCGTACCGGATCAGGCCGAAGGGCGCGGGCATCCGCTCGAAGAGGTCGATGGACACACCGGGTTCGGCGGCCACCTCGGACTTGAGCAGGGCGTCGGCGGCGTAGATCCCGGCGGGGCCGGCTCCGACGATGGCTACCCGCAGGGGGCGCGGCATGATCAGGTTCCCTTCGAGTGATGACAGGCGACTCGTCGGGAAGCCTAAGCTAAGGCATGCCTAACCCAGTACGCGGGTCCGGTCTATGGCCCCATAAGGCCGACTTATGGGGTGTCCAAGCGTGCCGCATGGTCCGGCCCGCGATCCTCAGCCGGCCGGGCGGATGTGCACCACGTCCTGCACCACCTCGGGCGGAGTGGCGAGCAACTGGACCATCACGCGGGCGACGGTCGCCGAGGGGAGCGGCTTCATGGCTCCCACCCTGGTCAGATAGCCGTCCGCCTCCCACACCGGCGCGGCGCGCTGCCGGTCCTCGCCGGGGAAGTTCTCGATGAAGGCGCTGTCCGAGATCGAGCCCAGGATCACCAGGGCGACCCGGATGCCGTCGCCGCGCAGTTCCTTGTGCATCGCGGCGGTGAAGCCGTTCAGGCCGTGCTTGCTCGCCGCGTACATCGCCATCAGGGGCATGTGGTCGAGGGTGATCTCGGAGGAGATGTTGAGGATGTCGCCGCCCCCGGCCGCCCGCAGCAGGGGTACGGCCGAGCGGATCGTGTGGATCGGGCCCAGCAGATTGGTGCCGACGCAGGCGTGGATGTCCTCGTCGGCGGTCTCCTCGATGGCACGGATACGGGCGACACCAGCACTGTTCACCAGGATGTCCACCCGCCCGAACCGCTCCTCGACCTGAGCGAACGCGGCCCGCACACTGTCCCCGCTGCTGACGTCGGTCGGGATCGTCAGCACCGATCCCGCCATCTCGCGCGCGGCCGTCTCCAACCGGTCGGCGCGCCGGGCGAGCAGCACCACCTGCGCCCCGTCCTCGGCGAGTTGCGCCCCGACGGCCCTCCCCACTCCGGTCGAACCGCCGCTGATCACCGCGACCTTGCCCTGCATCGTGCCTGCCATGACGGCCTCCCCGGCGAGACGTGACGATCGGATGAGAGGCTACCTCTCGTCATTTGAGAACGCCATATCCGTACCGCGAGATGCCGATGACCGTAGGTGGCGAAGTCGCTCTGGTGGCAGGGCAGTCGGCTCGCTAGGCTGCGCGGCGGAAGCGGGATCGTCAACGCGTCGGTGGCTGGGTAGCGCGTCCCTCCGACGTGCTCACGGGAGACGCCGATGGCGTACCGATCCCTTCTCCGCGTTCCCGGCGCGGGATTCTTCCCGCTCGGATTCCTCGCCCGCCTTCCCTACGCCACCTCGTCGCTCGCGACGCTCATCCTCGTCCGGGCCGCCTCCGGCAGCTACGCCTTCGCGGGTCTCGCCGCCGCTGCCCAGGGCGTCGCCAACGCGCTCGGTTCCCCGGTCGCCGGAGCACTGGCCGACCGGTACGGCCACCGTCTCGTCGGGGCGGTGAGCGCGCTCGCCAACGCCGGCGCCCTGACCGGCCTCGTCGTGGCGAGTCACACCGGCCGTCCGGGCATGATCGCCGCGGCGGCCCTGGCCGGACTCACCCAGCCGCCGGTCGGCTCCCTGGTCCGTGTCCACTGGTCACGCCTGCTCCACGCGCGCGAGCGGCCCGGTCTCGTCCCCAGCGCCCTGTCGTACGAGGCGACCGCCGACGAGATCAGCTTCGTCGCGGGACCGGCGCTCGTCGGCCTGCTCACCGCCCTCGGCCCCACGGCACCGACCGTGGCGGCCATCGCCCTGCTCCTCCTGGCCACCCTGCCCTTCGCCCTGTCCCTCACCCCCGGCGGAGCCGCACAGCAAAAGGCACCGGGCACCTCGCGAACTCCCTTGCCCCGCCTGCCACTTGCGGTCATGTTCCTCGCCATGGCCGCGATGGGCACCGTCTTCGGCGCCGTACAGACCGGCGTCACCGCCTACGCCGACGACAGCGGACACCCCGGCAGCGCGGGACTCCTCTACGCCCTCTTCGGCATCGGCAGCGCCCTGGCCGGTGCCGCCTGCGCCTGGCTCCCCGCCCGCTTCACGCTGCTCCACCGGTATGTGACCTTCGCGGCGACCCTGCTGCTGGGCACCCTCACCCTGGTCGCCGGGGACGGACTGCACGCCGTTCCCGCGGCGATGGCCGTCGCAGGTGTGACCGTGGCCCCCTACATGATCAGCCTCTACGCGCTCACCGAATGCCTCGCGCCCGCCGACCGCGCGACCGCGGCCCTGACGATCCTTTGCGCGGGCGGCCCCCTCGGCACCGCGACCGGACAGGCGCTGGCCGGCTACCTGGCCGACGGTCACGGCCCCGCCGGAGCCTTCTTGCTGGCGCCGGTCGCGGCAACGGCGGCTCTGCTGCTCGCCGTTGCGGTGTTGTTTCTGGCGGACACCGACACGCTCCGCCCGGGTGTTCGTGTTGCCGTCGGGTCCGGGACACCCGAGTCTGGGGGAATGGGTCGGGCCAAGGGGAGGACACACGATGGCGACGAGCGCTGACACACCGGATGCCGAACGGCGACGGCTGGCCGAGGCCGACGACTCCGGGGTGCCGTGGCGCCGTTGGGGCCCCTACTTGAGCGAACGCCAGTGGGGCACCGTACGGGAGGACTACAGCCACAGCGGCGACGCCTGGTCCTACTTCACCCACGACCAGGCGCGCTCCCGCGCCTACCGCTGGGGCGAGGACGGCATCGCGGGCATCAGCGACGACAAGCAGCGGCTGTGCTTCGCGCTCGCGCTGTGGAACGGCCGCGACCCGATCCTCAAGGAGCGGATGTTCGGCCTCACCAACTCCGAGGGAAACCACGGCGAGGACGTCAAGGAGTACTACTTCTACCTCGACAGCACGCCCACGCACTCGTACATGAAGTACCTCTACAAGTACCCGCAGGCGGAGTACCCCTACGAGGACCTCAAGGCCACCAACAGGGCGCGCGGGCGCGGCGACTTCGAGTACGAACTGCTCGACACCGGCATCTTCGACGAGGACCGCTACTTCGACGTGTTCGTCGAGTACGCCAAGGCGGGCCCCGAGGACCTGCTGATCGAGATCACCGCCCACAACCGGGGCCCCGACGAAGCCCCGTTGCACCTGCTCCCGACCCTGTGGTTCCGGCACACCTGGTCCTGGGCGGGGGGCACCGCCGTCCCGTCCATCCACCAGGAGCCCGGCGGCGAACTCCGCGCCGACCACGAGGACTTGGGCCCACGTCGGCTGTACTGCGACGCGGACGCGCAAGCGCTGTTCACCGAGAACGACACCAACAACGAGAAGATCTTCGGCAGTTCGAACGCCTCCCCGTACGTCAAGGACGGCATCGACCGATATGTCGTCCAGGGCGAGACCGGAGCCGTCAACCCCGACCGGACCGGCACCAAGGCCGCCGTCCACCACGTACTCACCATCCCGGCCGGACAGAGCGCGACCGTCCGCCTGCGCCTCACCGCCGCCGAACTCCCCGACTGGACCGGCGACTTCGACACCGTCATGACCCAACGCCGGGCCGAGGCCGACGAGTTCTACGACACCTGCACCCCGGCCGACGCGGGCCCCGACGAACGGCGGCTGGTGCGGCAGGCGTTGGCCGGGATGCTCTGGAGCAAGCAGTACTACTACCTCGACGTCGAACGCTGGCTGACCGAGCACGGCGTCGACCCGCTCGCCTCCGACCCCCGGGTGCGGAACAGCAACTGGTACCACATGGTCAACGACGAGATCATGTCGATGCCGGACACCTGGGAGTACCCGTGGTTCGCCGCCTGGGACCTCGCCTTTCACACCGTCGCCCTGTCGATGGTCGATCTCACCTTCGCCAAGGGCCAGTTGGACCTGCTGCTGCGCCGCCTCTACCTCCACCCCAACGGCCAGATCCCGGCCTACGAATGGAACTTCGGGGACGTCAACCCGCCCGTGCACGCCTGGGCCACCCTGTTCCTCTACGAGTTGGAGAAACACCGCACCGGCAAGGGCGACCGCGCCTTCCTGGAGAACGCCTTCCATAAGCTGATGAAGAACTTCAGCTGGTGGCTCAACCGCAAGGACACCGACGGCAACAACGTCTTCCAGGGCGGCTTTCTCGGCCTCGACAACATCGGCGTCTTCGACCGCAGCGCCCCGCTCCCCACCGGCGGCCACCTCGACCAGGCGGACGGCACCGCGTGGATGGCGCTCTACTGCCAGAACCTCCTTGAGATCGCCATAGAGTTGGCCGTCGACAACCCCGTCTACGTCGAGCAGGCACAGTCCCTGTTCGAGCACTTCGCCTGGATCGCCGTCGCCATGAACCGCATCGGCGCCGACAACGCGAGCCTCTGGGACGAGGAGGACGGCTTCTTCTACGACGTGCTGCGGCTGCCCGACGGCACGGCGACCCGGCTCAAGGTGCGCTCGCTCGTCGGCCTGATCCCCCTCGCGGCCACCAGCCTCGTCGGCGGCTGGGCGGACCAGCGCTTCCCCGAACTCGTCGCCGGAGCACTGGAGTTCATCGAACGCCACCCGGCCGTGGAGGCCACCATCTCCTCGCACGAGGCGATGGGCCCGAACGCCGACGGCCGCTACCTCTTCGCCCTGTTCGGCGAGGACCGGCTGCGCCGCGTCCTGTCCCGGATGCTCGACGAGGACGAGTTCCTCGGCCCGCACGGCATCCGCTCCCTCTCCCGCTATCACGCCGAGCACCCCTACACCTTCGACGTGCACGGCGAGACCTACGGCGTCGGCTATCTGCCGGCCGAGTCGGACTCCGGGATGTTCGGCGGCAACTCCAACTGGCGCGGCCCGGTGTGGTTCCCGGTCAACTTGCTGTTGATCCGCGCCCTGTTGAACCTGTACGCCTTCCACGGCGCCGACTTCACCGTGGAGTGCCCGACCGGCTCGGGCCGCCACCTCACCCTCTACGAGGTCGCCCGCGAGATCGCCGACCGGCTCACCGCCACCTTCCTCAGCGACGAGGACGGACACCGCCCGGTGCACGGAGCCCAGGCCAAGTTCGCCAAGGACCCGCACTGGAAGGACTTGATCCTCTTCTACGAGTACTTCCACGGCGACAACGGCGCCGGCCTCGGCGCCTCCCACCAGACCGGCTGGACCGGCCTGTCGGCCATCACCGCCACCCTCTTCCACACCCTGGGCGACGGCGAGTGGTCGGCCCGGGGCCGCGAGAGCCTGCGCCCGACCGGCGACCGAGAGGAGCCGCTGTCATGACCGCCTGGCCCGAACACCCGGTGATCTACGAGATCAACACCCTGATCTGGCTGGGGGAGTTGAGTACCCGCTACGGCCGCCCCGTCACCCTCGGCGAGGTGCCCGCGCCCGCCTGGGACGAGGTCGCTCTCCCCGGTGTCGACGCCGTCTGGCTGATGGGCGTGTGGGAGCGCAGCCCGGCCGGACTGGAGATCGCCCTGCGCGACGAGTCGTTGCAGGCGTCGTTCAGGGCGGCCCTGCCCGACCTCCGCCCGCAGGACGTGGCCGGATCGCCGTACTGCGTCCGGAACTACGTCGTCGACGCATCCCTGGGCGGCCCCGAGGGACTGGCGGAGGCCCGCGCCCAACTGGCCGCGCGTGGCGTCCGGTTGATCCTCGACTACGTCCCCAACCACGTCGCCCCCGACCACCCCTGGCTGACCGAACGCCCCGGCTGCCTGGTCCAGGGCACCCCGGACGACCTCGCCCGCGACCCCGGTGCCTTCCTGGGGACCGGCGGCAAGGTGTTCGCGCGGGGCCGCGACCCCTACTTCGCGCCCTGGCCCGACGTCGTCCAACTCAACGCCTTCAGCGACGAGTTGCGCACAGCGGCCGTCGACACCCTGGCCTCGATCGGCGACCAGGCGGACGGCGTGCGCTGCGACATGGCCATGCTCCTGATGACCGACGTCTTCGCCAAGACCTGGGGCGAACGCGCGGGCACGGCACCGGCCGAGGACTTCTGGCCGTACGTCGTCCCGAAGGTCCGCGAGCGCCACCCCGACCTCCGCTTCGTCGCCGAGGCGTACTGGGACCTCGAATGGGCCCTTCAGCAGCAGGGGTTCGACCACTGCTACGACAAACGGCTCTACGACCGGCTGCTGCACGAGGGCGCGGACTCGGTGCGCGGCCATCTGCGAGCTGATCTCGCCTACCAGCGCGGCCTGGTCCGCTTCCTGGAGAACCACGACGAACCCCGGGCCGCCGCCACCCTGTCCCCGGAACGGGAACGGGCGGCAGCGGTCACGATCGCCACGCTGCCCGGCGCGACCCTCTGGCACGAGGGCCAGTTCGAGGGGCGCCGGGTACGCCCGCCGGTCTTCCTCTCCCGTCGGCCGGAAGAGCCCGTCGACAAGGAACTCCTCGCCTTCTACCACCAGTTGCTCTCCGCCGTGGGCGCCTCCGGCATGCGCACGGGAGGGGAGTGGCAGTTGCTCGACTGCACCGGCTGGCCCGACAACCCGTCCCACGAGAACCTGATCGCCTGGTCCTGGACGACCGATTCCAGCCGCCATCTCGTCGTCGTCAACCTGTCCGAGCAGCCGGCCCAGGGCCGGGTCCGCCTCCCGTGGAGCGACCTGCGCGGCGGCCCCCGCCAACTCACCGAACTGCTTTCCGATTCGACCTACGACCGGGACGGCGACGAACTCCTGGACCCCGGCCTTTACGTCGAGTTGGCGGGCCTGCGCCGGCATCTACTCGCGGTGATGCCCGGATCTTGACCTGTGGCCAACTGGTGAAGGATTGACGGGAGTTGTGAAAGGTGACAAGAATTCAGCTTGCTTCGCTGTGGCTCAGCTGAGTGAAGCACATGCGGGCGGTCCGGTCGCGCACGCCCTGAACGTCTTCTTTCGTGCGCCCGCCGCCCGCGCTCTGCCACCTCCCACACCTTTTATCATCGTCGAGGCTCACCTTGTCACGTTCGCACCACCTCCCATCCCTGTCCGCCCTCGCGGCCACCGCGTTCATAGCCGCCGCCGCGCCCGTACTCGCGGCCGGTACGGCGAGTGCCACCGAGAACGACGCGTGCCAGTCCGCCACCGTGCAGTACCGCATCGTCGGCGCCGATGGAAACGTTGTCGGCGCCGACTGGACCTCGCAGGGCGGCTTCCACCAGTGGGACGCCGTCCCCGGCACCGTCGAGGTCCGGCTCGCCCCCGGCCAGAGCGTCGGCGAGGGCTGCAAGTACCCCGTCTCGCTCGCCGAGTACACCACCGAGGGTTCCACCTGGTACACCTCCGGCCACCAGACCATGGTCGACAAGGCCACGGTCTACCTCACGTCCAAGGACGTCGCCGGCGCGGACGGCTCGGGCCAGACCTGGCAGAAGCTCAACGTCAAGTCGCCCGACTGCTACGGCCAGATCGACTTGTACGGCGACGACGTCACCTACGACGGCGGTACGGGCGAGGGCCACGGCCCGCTCCCCTACGAGCCCGACAACATCATGACCCCGTACCACCTCATCGCGGCCTGGAACGGCGGCGACAAGGAGTGCACGCCCAGCACCCCGGACTCGCCCACCCCGACGCCGACCCAGCCGGCCTCCGCCCCGCCCGCGACGCCGTCGACCCCGGCCGGCAGCACGCCGCCCGCCGACGAGACGACCCCGCCGCCCAGCCCCAAGCCGTCGACGACGCCTCCCACCTCGGCGCACGTCCCGCCGCTGAAGCCGTCGCCCTCGCCCACGCCGAAGACGACGCCCAACGGCGGCAAGCAGCCGCTGGCGGAGACCGGTTCCAACGCGCCGGTCGGCCTCCTCGCGGGTGGCGCGGCCCTCGTGATCGCCCTGGGCGGCGGCGTGGTCTACGCGGCGAGCCGCTCGCGCCGCTCCTCCTGATACGACTGGCCCGGGTCACTCGGTGTGAACTGCCCGCCCCGCCCCGTGAGTTGTCACGGGGCGGGGCGCACTCATGGCCGGGGCCAGGGACGCCCGCCGAGCCGCTCGATGTCGGTGTTGAAGCGTCGTAGGAAGGCCGCGAAGGCGGCGATGTCCGCCTCCGACCAGTCGTCCATGATCTGGTCCAGGGACTGGACGAGACCCTCGCGTTCCTCGTCGAGCATGCGCGCGCCCAGCTCCGTGATGCGGAACTTACGGGCCATGCCGCCCTGCGGATCGGGGATCCGCTCCACCAGACCGGAGCGCATGGCCGCCGCCGTCTGCCGGTTGAGGGTGGACGCGTCGAGGCCGAAGGCGTCGCTCAACTCGCCGATGGACATGGGCCCTTGGACGCGGATCCGGCTCAGCAGGATGTAGGCGCTGCGGTCCAGCACGCCGTCCTTGCGACGCCCGCCCTTGTGCGAGAGAAGCCCGTGCCGGCTGAGGAGCATCTGCTCGTACTCGATCTCGCGCGTACGCCTGTCCATCGGTCCGCTGCCTCCTGCTTCCTGCCGACGCCGCCGTTCGACGCGGTTCGGGGCGGCCGGACCCATCCTCGCACGACGGTATGCATCATCCCCATCACATGGTTGATACATACGATGTGTACGATGCACATTCCTTCCTGTCCCGACCGAACAGATATGCCGAGGAGTCCCGCTCATGGACGCCCCCCAGCCCACAGCCCGCGCAGGCGGTGTGATCGCCACGCTGGCCTTCGCCGGCACCACGGCCGCGATCATGCAGACGCTGGTCACCCCGCTCATCGCCGACCTTCCGGAGATGCTGCACACCTCGTCCTCGAACGCCGCGTGGGTGATCACCGCCACCCTGCTGGTGGCCGCGGTCTGTGTGCCGGTCGTCGGCCGCCTCGGCGACCTGCTGGGCAAGCGCCGCATGCTGCTCGCCTGCTCCGTCCCGCTGATCGTGGGCTCGGTGGTCTGCGCGCTCTCCTCCTCCGTCGTCCCGATGATCGTCGGACGCGGCCTTCAGGGCATGGGCATGGGCATGGTCCCGCTGGGCATCGCCCTGCTGCGGGACGTCGTACCGCAGGAGCGGCTCAGCCCCTCCATCGCGCTCGTCAGCGCCTCCATGGGCATCGGCGGCGGCCTCGGCCTGCCGATCGCCGCGGGCGTCGCCCAGTACGCCAACTGGCGTGCCCTGTTCTGGGGTTCGGCCGCCCTTGCCGCGGTCGTCGCCGCGCTGATCTGGTTCCTGATCCCGGACGTACCGGCCGCCGCCAAGGGCCAGCGCTTCGACGCGCCCGGCGCGCTCGGCCTCGCCGTGGGTCTCGTCTGCCTCCTCCTCGGCATCTCCAAGGGCGCCGACTGGGGCTGGGGTTCGGCCACCGTGCTGGGCCTCTTCACCGTCGCGATCGTGGCCTTCCTGGCCTGGGGTGTCTGGGAGCTGCGCACCGGTGACCCGCTGATCGACCTGCGTACGACGGCCCGCCCCCGGGTCCTGATCACCAACATCGCCTCGGTGTTCGTGGGCGTCGGCATGTACTCCAGCATGCTGGTCGTGCCGCAGCTGCTCCAGTTCCCCGCGGCCACCGGCTACGGCCTGGGCCAGTCGATGCTCGCGTCCGGCCTCTGGATGGCCCCCGGCGGCATCATGATGATGATCGTCTCCCCGCTCGGCGGAAAGCTCACCAACGCCCGCGGTCCGAAGTTCACCCTCATCAGCGGCGTCCTCGTCATCACCGCCGGCTACGCCCTGTCGATGGGCCTGATGGGCTCCGCCTGGGGCCTGATGGTCGTCTGCATCGTCATCAACAGCGGCGTCGGCCTCGCCTACGGCGCGATGCCCGCGCTCATCATGAGCTCGGTCCCGCTCTCCGAGACCGCCGCCGCCAACGGCTTCAACACCCTGATGCGCTCGCTCGGCACCTCGATCGGCGCCGCGGTGATCGGCGTCGTCCTCGCCCAGATGACCAACACGGCGGGCGGCTACACCTTCACCTCCGAGAGCGGCTTCCGCACCGGCCTCCTCATCGGCGGCTGCGTCGCCCTCCTCGCGGCCCTGGTCGCGGCGGCGATTCCGGCCGTACGGCAGACCGCGCAGGAGGACGAGAAGCAGCCCGAGACGGTGGCCGCGCGCGAAGGGGCCGGGGTCGAGTCCTGACCTGAACGTGGTGAACGCACGGGGGAATTGCTGCCCGGCGCCGTAGGACCGTGGGACCGGTCCTCGGCGCCGGGCAGTGTGCTGTTCGGCGGACTCAGCTTCCCGGTCCGAGGCCTTGCAGAGCCTTGTCGAGTTGGGCCGCGGTCAGGGCGGGGGCCGGGAGCGGAGGCGCGGCGGACGTGCCGCGCAGGCCGTCGAGGAGGAGGGCGAGGGGGCGGAGCCAGGCGCCGGGTCCCGCGGCCGCGGTGAGGGGCGGGACGGTACGGCCCAGGGCGGCGAGCGCGAACAGCAGGTCCTCCGGGGTGACGTCCGCCCGGATCGTGCCCTGGTCCTGCCCGCGGCTCAGCAGTATCTCCACGGTGCGGCGGTTGTGGGCGTGCACGGCCTGGAGCGAGTCGACGCCGTCGAGGTGGGTGGTCATCAGGTCGTTGGTGCCGCGGTCGGCGGCCAGGCCGGCGAACACCGTGTGGAGATAACCCGTCAGTCCCGCCAGGGCGTCGTCGGCGCCGCGGGCCTGCTCGCCCGCGGTCATCGTGTCGGTGAGCTGGTCGTGGAAGACGGCGTCCACGAGAGCGGCGCGGGTGGGGAAGTGCCGGTAGAGAGTGGCGTTGCCGATGCCGGCCCGGCGGGCGATCACGTCGATCGGCGCGTGCAGACCCTGCTCGGCGAAGACCTCGTGGGCGGCCTCGATCAGGAGCTCCCGGTTGCGCCGCGCATCGCGTCGCCGTGCCGGTGCCGTCGCGTCGTCCGAGCCCGTCATCATCACCCTCCGAACTAGTGGGGAGTGCTCCCCGGTAGGGATGTTATCGTCGATCCATCAAATGGGGAGTGCTCCCCACTTTGGCGAAAGGAGTGCCGTGCCGCCGCCCACCCTTCAGGACCTCGCCCCCGACGGCCACGACCTGGCCGCCGATCCCCACCCCGTCTACGCGGCCCTGCGCGCACAGGGTCCCGTGCACCGTGTCCTGGTCCCTGGCAGCGGTGAGAGCTGGCTGGTCGTCACCCGGGACGCGGCCCGTGCCGCGCTGACCGATCCGCGCCTGCGCAACGACATCCGCCACTCCTCCACCTGGCAGGACGACGGCGGCCACGCCCTCGGCCGCAACATGCTCCAGACCGATCCACCGGACCACACCCGGCTACGACGGCTGGTCGCGAGCCACTTCACGCCCGCGCGAATCGCCGCACTGTGCCCGGCAGTTGAGGCGATCGCCGTCGATCTGCTCGCCGCGCTGCCGACTCGGGGAACCGCGGACCTGGTGAGCGGATACGCCCTGCCGTTGCCCGTCACGGTGATCTGCGACCTCTTCGGAGTGCCCGCCGCGGACCGTACGGTGTTCCACGCCTGGTCCAACGAACTCGTCATGCCCGCCTCGCCCGAGGCGGGTGCCTCGGCCGCCGACGCCCTGGGCGGGTACCTGGCCGACCTGATCCACCGGAAGCGTGGAACCCGAGAGGCCGACCTGCTCGGCGACCTGGTCGCCGCGGCCCGCGTGCCCACCGCCGAGTCCCCCCTGACCTCCCAGGAACTCCTCGGCATGGCCTTCCTCCTCCTCGTCGCCGGGCACGAGACGACCGTCAACCTCATCTCCGCGACCGTCCACGCCCTCCTCACCCACCCAGACCAACTCGAACTACTGCGCGCGGAACCGGAGTTGGTCGCCGCGGCCGTGGAGGAGTCGCTGCGCCACAGCACACCCGTCCACGCCACGGCGTTCCGTTTCGCGGCCGAGCCGGTCGATCTCGCGGGCACCCGCATCCCGGCCGGAGACGCGGTCCAGATCTCGTTGGCCGCGGCCTCCCGCGACCCCCGCCACTTCCCCGATCCCGACCGCTTCGACCTACGGCGTCGGGGCCCGGGCCACCTCGCCTTCGGCCACGGCCTCCACCACTGCCTCGGCGCACCCCTGGCCCGCACGGAGGCCGCCGTCGCCGTACGCCTCCTCCTGCACCACCGTCCCGACCTCACCCTTGCCGCCGACCCCACGACACTGCGCTGGCGGACCAGCACGCTCGTGCGGGGGCTGAGCGCTCTGCCGGTACGGTTCGGCCCGGCAACGCCGGGCGCCTAGCCGACCGTCAGGACTCCGGCGGGCAGCGCCGGATGCGGCCAGTGGGGATCGGG
This sequence comes from Streptomyces sp. NPDC002276, assembly GCF_053891435.1. Classification (NCBI taxonomy): domain Bacteria; kingdom Bacillati; phylum Actinomycetota; class Actinomycetes; order Kitasatosporales; family Streptomycetaceae; genus Streptomyces; species Streptomyces sp. NPDC002276. Next base: position 618,401 of record NZ_JBSFCQ010000001.1, read on the forward strand.
CCACCAGTTCCGCAGGCCCCGGTCGACCGCGAACGGGCCGCCGCTCGCCCGGATCATCGCCAACGCCTCCTCGCGTGCCGCCTCCACCGCCCGGTGCTCGACCTCGCTCACCACCCCCAACCGCCGACCGTGGGCGTACTCGTCCTCGTCCTTCCACTCCCACCGGGACAGATCGGGCGCGACCACCAGGTCCAGGAAGAGGTCGAAGGTGTCGAAGCCGATGGGCGTGCGGCGCATCGGACGCTGGAAGTTGACGTACCAGCGCGTCAGGCGATGGTCGCCCGTGATGTCGTAGAAGGCGTTCACGCTGAACCAGGTGTCGGGCGGCACCCATTGGAGATGGGCCGTGTCGCGCCAACTCCACCGGCCGAGCCGCCAGTTGCCGTCGGCCAGGTTCGGCAGGGCGCGCACGCGGGCGGACGCGTCGCCCGTGCGCAGCCACTCGATCCAGGTCGTCGGGACCGCCAGCTCCGCGCCCGGCCCGCAGCCGAGGACAAGCGCTTCCGGTGTGTCTTCGACGACCCGGAGCGCATGGGCACTCCACACCTTCCGACGGAACACATCACGTCGTACTGCCGTCTCGTCCGGCTGGAATTCCTGCACGGTTCATGTCTGCCCGCGCGCCATCGCACGGAACTCCAGTGGCGTACGGCCGTCCCGCTTGCGGAAGAACTTCGCGAAGTCGGTCGGTTCGGCGAAGCCGAGGGTCCGGGAGATGTCCGCGGCCGTCGCGTCGGTGTGGACGAGGAGGCGCTTGGCCTCCAGGAGGACACGGGCGTCTTCCAGCGCGGCGCTGTAGCGGCGGAACGTGTCGTCGGCCGGGGCGGACGACACCGGGTCGGGACGGACGTGCGAGAGGCGGAGCAGCAGGACGGAGAGGAGCATGCGGAGGGTCTGGAGATGCGCGTCGAGGGGGAGTGACGTCAAGTCGGCCTACTAGCGCGCGAGATGACGGAGTGTCAGGCGAGCCGCCCCTGCGTGGGGTTCCGTGGGGAGCGATGGTGACTGGTCGAAGGGCGGATCGGCCGACACGAAACCCGGCTGCCAGATGACGATCGTGCCCCGGGCCGGTCGACACCGTGACCACCTCGCCGGTCCCCGGCGTGCGGGACGTACTCCAGTGCGTGCGCTGCCTCTACATGTGGCGCACCACCGAACCCGACCGCCGCACCCGCTGCGAGGCGTACCCCGCCGAATTCCGCATGACACGGGCCGACATCGAGACCGCCCCGGAGGTGCCCGTGGTACCCCCGCTGCTCTACGGTCGCAGCGAGCCCAACAGGCCGTCGAGAACCGCCTCTTGACGCCGGGGTGTGGTGGCGTGGGGCAGCAGGACCGCGTTGATCTGGAAGCCCATGAGGGCCGCGAGGAGAGTGTCGACGACCTCGTCGTCGGGTGACCTCGTGCCGATGTCGCCCTGCCGGCGGGCCTGTCGCAGGTAGCCGCACATCTGCTCGCGCCAGGCCGCCATGGCGTTCTCGTGGACCCCGGCCATGCGCTCGTCGTGGACAGCACGGTCCCAGAAGGCGATGACGACCCTGGCCTCCATCAGGCGTACGTCGTCGAGCGGCATGATCTCCAGGCAGAGCAGGCGCAGCGCGGGCAGGCCGGTCGCGTCGGCGATGGACTCGCGGGCGCGGACGTTGGTGCTCTCGAAGGCGTGCTGGAAGGCGGCGAGCAGGATCTCGTCCTTGTTGCGGAAGTAGCCGGTCAGCGCACCGTTGGCGTATCCGGCCTCGGCGGCGAGGTCCCGCATGGTGACGGCGTCGAGCCCGCGTCTTGCGATCAGGGCCCATACGGCTTCGATGATCTCGCGGCGCCGCGCGTCATGATCGACGATTTTGGGCATGCCCCGACCTTAATCCAGCCGCTCGGACGCTGGTCAGGCCAGCATGGCGGCCATGCCGAGGGCCATCATCGCGCCGCCCGCACCGCCGAGCGGACCCGCGCACGGCACACCGGGACGCAGCGCCCGGTGCATGACGGCACCCGCGCGGGCCACCAGCCACAGCACCACCGCCAGCGCGAACAGCCCATGCCCGTCGGCATGGTGCTGGTGCTGCCCGTCCGGAAGCCGGGCCATGGCCGCCGTGATCACGGCCATCACCGCGAGGTCGGCGGCGACCGGCCCGCGGGTGAACAGGCACATGCCCGCCGTCACGCCCGCACCCACGAGCAGCGGATACGGCCCCGGGCTCCCCACCACCATCAGCAGCGTCACGGCGAGCACGACGGCGTGCGGACCCCAGCGCCGTACGGGCCCCGGCACATGCCCCGCGAGGCACAGACCGGAGCCCGTCAGCGCGACGGCCGCCGGGAGAACGTCATGCATCGCGGCGGCGCCGGACGGCGGCGGAGACCGCCCCGGCCGCGAAGAACAGCACGACGATCCCCTCGAAGAGCCGCGCGAGCGAGGCCGAACCGCCGATCAGGGTGGTGAAGTTGGCCAGCACCATGAACGTGATCCAGCACAGCCCGAGGGCGCCGAGCGCCGGTGCGAGCCGCGTGTGCCACAGGCGGGTGTCCGCCCCCGTGCGGGCGAAGAAGGCGATGATCGCGACCCCGACGAGGATCATCAGCACCAGCACCCCGAGCGTGGCCAGCCCGCTCATCCAGGTGAACAGCTCCAGCACCGGATCGGACCCCGCGAGCACGAACGCCCCCACGACCACGGCGGCCGACACGCTCTGCACCAGTGAACCGGCGTGCGGCGAACCGTGTTTGGCGTGACTGCGGCCCAGGATCGCGGGGGCGTCGCCCTGGCGGCCGAGGGAGAACAGATAGCGGGAGATCGCGTTGTGGAAAGCGAGCAGCGCCGCGAACAGGCTTGTCAGCAACAGGACTTCCATCGTGTCGGAGGCGGCCGAACCGACGTACTGCCCGGCCACCGCGAACACCAGCCCGCTCGTGTTCTTCGCCGCCGCGCCCTGTACCTCGTCCGTGCCGACGGCCAGGACGACCGCCCAGCTGGACAGCGCGTAGAAGCCGCCGATGGCGATGACCGCGAGGTAAGTCGCCCTGGGCACACTGCGTTTGGGGTCCCGCGCCTCCTCGCTGTAGATGGCGGTCGCCTCGAAGCCGACGAAGGACGCGACCGCGAACATCACCCCGATGCCTGCCGACCCCGTGGTGAAGGCACCCGGCGTGAAGGAGTCGAAGTCGATGCCGTGGGCGCCTCCTTGGGCGAGGATCGCCACCGTCATCACCGTGACGATGCCGACCTCCAGGACCAGCAGCACCGACAGCACCTTCGTGCCGACCTCGATGTTGCGGAAGCCCAGCACCGCGACCAGTCCCCACAGCACACCGGCCCACAGCCACCACGGCAGGTCGGGGCCGCCGTACTTCACGACCAGCCCCTGAAGGGTGACACCGGACAGGCCGTAGATACCGGCCTGGATCGTGCTGTACGTGAGCAGCGCCAGCCCGGCCGCCCCGGTGCCGGTGATCCGGCCGAGACCGGCGGTGACGTAGGAGTAGAAGGCGCCGGTGTCGACGACATGGCGGCTCATCGCCGCGTACCCGACGCTGAACAGCAGCAGTACGACGGCGACCAGGAGGTAGGCGGCCGGTACGCCGGGGCCGTTGCCGATGGCCAGCATCACCGGCAGGGCGCCGCCGATGGCGGTGAGCGGGGCCGCCGCCGCGACGACCATGAAGACGATCCCGCCGACTCCGATGGAACCGCGGAGTTTTGACGGAGCATCAACTGAGCTGCCGCTGATGGTCTGTTCAGACATGACAGCCTCCTGTGCCTGTTGTCCCGCAGTGGCCGGAGGTGCTCGGCGGCACGTCGAGGGTGGGGTTGCGGTCGAAGAAGCCGACAGGCTTGAGCGTGAAGCCCGTGGTGTCGACCGGCATGATCGGCCAGTCCTCGGGACGCGGGGCGTGGGTCAGCCCGAAGGTGTGCCAGACGACGAGGTCCTGCCCGTCGAGGTCCCGGTCGGCGGCGGCGTACGCGGGCAGCCCCGCCCCACCGGGATGCTGATTGACGAAGTCGCCCGCCGGATAGCGCTCGGCCGGGTCGTACGCGGTGACCCACAGGTGCTTAGTTGCGAAGGCCGCGCGGGCCGCGATCGAGGACTCGGGATCGGCGAGCAGGGCCGGCTTGCCCTCCGGGTGCAAGGCGTACGCGACCGGTCGCCCCAGCCGGTTCAGGGACCCGGGGTTGGAGATGTGCCACACGCGGTCCACGCCCGCGTCGGCCATCCGCTGCGCCTCGCTCTCCCGCGTCAACGGGGTGCGCTTGAGGGCGAAGGCGTTGCCGCGCAGATTGTCCGGTCCCATCGGGACCCGGACCGTCTCGATCTCCTCGACGCGGTTGACGGGACCGTCCACGGCCATGTCCAGCCGTGCGCTGAACAGGTGTTGGTGGTACGGGGCGCCGAGACCGGGGGCGAGTTCGGTGGCGTAGGGGTAGTCGCCGCCGGGGTGGGCGGAGGTGAAGACGACGCCGGTGGCCTTGGCCTCGAACTCGATCGTGCCGTCGAGATACAGGTACCAGTAGAAGCCGTAGTCGTAGTTCCCGACCGTGGTGAAGAAGGAGAGCACCATGCGCCGTTGGCGCCGGGTCTCGACGCTGCCCGCCCAGAGGTCGGTGTGCTTCCAGAGGATGCCGTAGTCCTCCTCGTGCAGACAGACGGCGTTGGTGAGGGTCTGCGGTGTGCCGGTCTCGTCGGCGATCACCGCGTCGAGGTAGGTGATGTCGCCGAGGCAGTCGCAGCCGAGCTGGAGCGCGTTGGCGTAGCGGCCGATGAGGTACTCGCCGGTGTCGAAGTAGTTCTGCCAGGATCGCACGGGGGAGGGGTCGGCGTACGGCACGACCATCTCGGCGATCGACGCGCGATGGATCACCGGGCGCCCGGCGAAGGCGAGTTGATGGAGTATCAGCCCCTCGCGGGCGTCGAAGCCGATGCGCAGGGACCAGTTCTCCCACGTCAGGGTGTTGCCGTCGAGGGTGAAGCTGGGGCCCTGCGGCTGGGTGATCTCGATGGGCTTGAGGGTGGTGCGCGGCGGGCCCGTGACGGCCGGGTCGTCGAAGTTCCCCGACTCCGCGGGCACCGGTACCGGGCCGATGTCGATGACCTGGTCCACGCTCCGGTTCAGGACGTCCACGTAGGCGACGAGCCCGTCGACGGGATGCGCCCACGCGTGATCCTTCGCGTGTTCCTGCACGAAGGCCAGCCCGCGCAGGATGCGGCGGCCCCGCTCCTGCGGGTACTCGGTGTCGTACACCCCCGCGGAGAGCGGGGCGACGCGCACCGAGTCCACGTCCAGACCACGGGCGGCCAGCGCGGCCAGCCAGCTCGGGTCCTTGGCGAGTACCTCTTCGACGATCGCGAACTCCGCGTCCAGTACCGGGAGTTGGCCTTCCGTCGCGGCGTCGATCAGCCGGTGCGCCACGACCCGCGACTCGGTCAGGGAGACCGTCGCGTCGCAGGAGGGGGCGCCGGAGATGTCGAGCAGCAGGACCCGCAGCCGTCGATCCCCTTGCTCCGGGGCGGACTTGGGCGGGTCGAGGAGCCCGAGGTAGGCGAAGCGGGTGGCCTCCGTGACCAGCCCGGCCGCCACGAGCGACTCCCGGGCGGCGGTGATCTCTTCAGGGGTGAGCGGGTCGAGGGGATGTGGAGCGGCAGCCATACGGGCCTCCGGGGGATTTTTTCTCTACGTCCGTAGAGCAAAAAATCGCGCGGCCACGTTTCGCTCGGCAGTACGCCCGCGTTGCCTTGCTGTTAAGTCCCGGGAGCCGGAGCCGAAGTTGGTCAGATGGCCAGGATCGCCCGTACCCGCTTGCCGCCCCCGGTGAGCGGGGTGACATCGAGGCGGTGGGCCAGACAACGGACCATGGCGAGGCCGCGCCCGCTCTCGCCCTCGGCCGTCAACGGCCGCACGTGAGGCGTGGCCGGATTGCCATCGTAGACCTCGACCGTGACGCGCTCGTCGGACAGTTGGAGCCGCAGCCGGCACTCGCCGCGCCCGTGTTCGGTCGCGTTGGCGACCAGTTCGGAGACGATGAGCGTCGCGTCGTCGATCTGCTCCTCGTCCACCCGCGCCATCCGGCTGCGGGAGCGGGCGAGGAACTCCGATGTCAGTTTTCGCGCCTGCCCCGCCGCCGCGGCCTCGTCCGGCAGCAGGTACTCCACGCGTACGGAACGCCTATGGGTACGCCGATGCGTACGCATGGCGAATCACTTCCCCTCCTAGGACACCCGGTATCCCCGCGGTGGCACCGCACCGGGGCCGCTGCATCTCTTGCGCGGCGGGTCCTTCACACTTCACTTGCCCGGAGTTCGTGATCGCCAACCGGCCCACGCCCCATGGTTGTCGCCGATCAGGAAATGTCAGTTCTCGGAATCAATTGGGTAAAGGGCCGGGCACTTCCGAGGGGTTGCCTGGCAGCCTTGCGATGTCCAAGGTGGGGGAGGTACCCCTGCGCGGAAGGCGAGGGCGGCTCCGGATGCCGCGACGCCGTTGGAGTGGACCATGGCCGCAACGAAGCCGCAGCGCAGTCTCTCCGTGCTGACCTGGCTGCCCGCCGCGGTGATGGCGGTGGTCGCCGTCGGGGACCTCGTCACCGGCCCGGGACTCGGCTTCCTGCCGCTGGCCTCCCTCGGCCCGGCCTTCGCCGGACTGGTGGGCGGCTGGAGACGCACCGCGTGGTTCGGCGCGGCGGCCCTCGCCCTGTGCGTCGGACTCGGCCTTTACGACGGCCTGTTCCAGGAACGAAGAGGCTTCCTGGCGATGGTGTCGGTGGTGGGCGTGACCGGCGCGGGTATCGCCGCCGCCGTGATGCGTGGACGCCGCGAGGCCGAACTGGCCAGCGTGCGGTCCATCGCGGAGGTCGCCCAACGCGTCCTGCTGCGGCCGGTGCCGCTGACCGCGGGCCCGCTCCAGGCGGCGGTGTCGTACACCTCGGCCGTCGCGGAGGCCCGGATCGGCGGTGACCTCTACGAGGTGGTCGCCTCCCCGCACGGCGTGCGCGTCATCGTCGGCGATGTGCAGGGCAAGGGCCTGGCCGCCGTCGAGACGGCGGCCGTCGTGCTCGGCGCGTTCCGGGAGGCCGCACACGACGAACCCGACCTGGTCGGACTCGGCGAACGCCTGGAGCGCAGCGTCTCGCGCGTCCTGTCCGACGAGAAGTTCGTGACCGCCGTCCTCGCCGAGATCGGCACGGACCACGAGGTGATCTTCCTCAACTACGGCCACCCGCCCCCGATGGTCGTGCGGCGCAACGGCGCCGCCGACTTCCCGGCACCGCCCGCCTACGCGCCCCCGCTGGGCCTCGGCGGCGCCCAGGGCGGCGAGACCCCGAAGCCGTTCTCCGTACGCTTCGCGCCGGGCGAGCAACTGCTGCTCTACACCGACGGCGTCACCGAGGCCCGCGACGAGGACGGCACCTTCTATCCACTCGGCGAGCGGGCGCACCTGCTGAAGGAACCCGACGCGCAGAGCGCGCTCGACTCCCTGCGCGAGGACCTGGTCCGCCACACCGCAGGCCCGCTCCACGACGACGCCGCGATGCTCCTGCTGCGCTATCACGGGCACGCGGAGACGACGGGGGAGACCTCGCCCCTCGGGTGAGCAGGAGAGCTGCGCTGAGGCCTCGTCGCTGCCGAAAAGTCATTGCTGCGTCAATCAAGTAAACTGGTGGCATGACCACGCCCGAGCAGCCCCTGCACCCCATGAGCCCGCACGAAGAGGCGCTGGTGCGCGAACTCGCACGGGTGATGCTGGTGCTGCCCCGCGCGGTCGACGCCGACATGATGCGCGAGCAGCGCCTGCCGCTGTCCGAGTACACGACCCTCATGCACCTCTCCGAGGCCACGGACCGCCGGATGCGCATGAGCGAGCTGGCGTCCGTCTGCAACCTCTCGCTGAGCGGCATGACCCGCATCGTCGCGCGCCTGGAAACACAGGGCCTGGTCGGACGGGAACGCTGCGCCGAGGACGCCCGCGGCTGGAACGCCGTCCTCACCGACCAGGGCCTCGCCCGCCTCCAGGAGGCATGGCCCGCCCACCTCGCCAGCGTCCGGCGCCATGTCCTCGACCACGTCGACGCCGACGACCTGACCCGGCTCCTCGGCGTGATGCGCCGTATCGCCACCTGACCCACCGAGCAGACCCAAGGAGTACGACATGACCAACCCGACCAGTACCGACGGCGTCACGCTCGGTCTCGACACGTTCGGCGACGTCACGAACGGCCCGGACGGCAAGCCGCTGACCCACGGCCAGGCCATCCGGCGCCTCGTCGAGGAGGGCGTCCTCGCCGACCAGGTCGGCGTCGACCACTTCGGCATCGGCGAGCACCACACCGAGGCGATGCCCCTGTCGGCGGCGGACGTCGTCCTCGCGGCCGTCGCCGCGCGCACCTCGAACATCCACCTCAGCTCGGCCGTCACCGTGATCAGCTCCGACGACCCCGTCCGCGTCTACCAGCGCTACGCCACCCTCGACGCCGTCTCCGCCGGCCGTGCCGAAGTCATCCTCGGCAGAGGGTCGAGCACGGAGTCCTTCCCGCTCTTCGGCTACGACCTGAACGACTACGAGGAACTCTTCGAGGAGAAGGTCGCCCTCTTCGCCGAACTGCTCAAGGAGAAGCCCGTCACCTGGTCCGGCAACACGCGCGCCGCCCTCGACGGCGTCTCCGTCTACCCGCACAGCGAGACCGGCTCGATCCCCACCTGGATCGGCGTCGGCGGCAGCCCCCAGTCGGTGATCCGCACCGCCCAGTACGGGTTCTCCCTGATGCTGGCGATCATCGGCGGGGACATAGCCCGCTTCGCCCCGTTCTCCGAGCTGTACCGGCGGGCGCTGGCGGAGTTCGGCCACCCCGCGCGGCCCATCGGCGTGCACGCGCCCGGCCATGTCGCCGCCACCGACGAACAGGCGGTGGAGGAGTTCGTACCGGCCTTCCAGGAACTGATCCGCAGCGTGGCCCGGGAACGCGGCTTCCGCACCCCGACCCGCGAGAGCCTCATGCGCGACGTCGGCCCCGGTGGCGCCCTGCACGTCGGATCCCCCGAGACCGTGGCCCGCAAGATCGCCGACACCCTGAAGACCCTCGACGCCACCCGCTTCAACCTGAAGTACGGCATCACCGGAATGCCCCACGACACCCTCATGACGAACATCGAGCTCTACGGCACGAAGGTGGCGCCCCTGGTGCGGGAGTTGATGGCGGACTGAACGGGCGGGGCGCGGAAACTCCGTTGCGAGCCGGGGGCGGTCATCGGACAGTGGGTCCATGACCGCCCCCACCGCTTCGCCGCCCGGCCTGAGCGTCCGCCCGGCGACACCCGACGACGCGGCGGCGGTCTGCGCCCTGCTCAACGAGATCGACATCCTGGAGATCGGCCGCGCGGACACCGAACTCGCTGAGATCCAGGGGGACTTGAAGCACCCCGAAGTGGACCTGGAGCGCGACTCCTGGCTGCTCTTCGACGGCGCCCGCCTGATCGGATACGGCCTCCTGTGGGACGACTCGGGCGGTGAGCGGATCGACATCGACCACTACATCGTGCCGCGCCAACTGCCGGGCGCCCTGCACCTGTTCGACCTCATGGAGACCAGGGCCGCGGAACGCGCCGCCGCCAACGGAGCGCCCCGCGCCGTGGTGCACCTGCACCTCACCCTGAACCCCACCATGGACCTGCCCGCACTACGCGCCCGAGGCTGGCAGCCGGTCCGCCGCTACAACGCGATGGCCCGTCAACTGTCGCCGTCGGCCGACCCGTTGCCCCCTTCCCCGCCCGGCGTATCGGTGCGCCCCTGTCTGGAGGAAGCGGACCGCCGCCGCGCCCACGCGCTGCTCCAGGAGGCCATGACCGAGCACTTCGACTTCCAGTACCGCACCTACACGCAGTGGTTGGACGACATCGACGCCGAGCGGGTCGACTGGTCGCTGATCTGGCTCGCCCACGTCGACGGCCTCGGGGACGTCGGGCTGCTGCGCACCCACAACGACCGCGCCTCCATGGCCTGGATCGGCAACCTCGCCGTCCTGCGCCAGGCCCGCGGCCGGGGCCTGGGCAGCCACCTCCTGCGCTACGGCTTCGGCCACTACGCGGCGCTGGGCCGCGACCGCGTAGGCCTGGGCGTGGACACCGACAACACGAGCAACGCGCTCGCCCTGTACGAACGGCACGGCATGACCCTCGACTACGGGGTCGACACCTGGGAGTTGATCGTCCCCGTCACCGGCGGGTGAACGACTTGAAGGTGTGGCTGAAGTACCAGGTGTCCTGGGCGATCCCCGAGCAGTTGTTGGCGCCGCCGGTGCCCACGCAGTTGCCGTTGTCGCGCTGGAGCGCCCAGAAGGAGAGCGTGTTGATGCCCCGGGCCTCGGCCCACTTCTTCACGGTGACGGCGTTCTGAGTGGTGAAGGTCTCGGCGGGACCGAAGTCGTCGATGCCGGGCATCTCGGTGACACCGATCCGCTTCCACAGCCTCGCCGGGTTCGTCTTCGGGTACAGCGCGGCGAGTTGGGCGTGCAGGCCGGTCGCGGCGGTCTTGGTGTCCTCGGCCATGTCGTGGGTGGCGTTGTCGTAGTAGTCGAACGTCATGATGTTGACGACGTCGACGCGCGCGCCGTTGTCGACGGCGTTCTGCAACAGGGCCACGCCGTTGGGCGCGAGACCGGTGGTGGTCGTCGGCAGCGTGTAGGAGAACTCCACGCTGCGGCCCGTGCGTTGGGCCCAGCGCTGCACCTTGGCGATCGCCTTGTTGCGGCGGTCGATGCCCGCGGTGTTGTTGATGGAGTCGGCCTCGATGTCCAGGTCGATACGGCTCACGCCGTAGGTCGTGACCAGGCTCTCGTAGACCTTGGCGATGGCGTCGACATCGGTGCAACTGTCGGCCAGTTCGGTGTTGGTGGTGTCCGCGCTGTAACCGCCGAAGGACGGGATGACGTTGCCGCCGCGCGCCTGGATCGTGGCGATGTCCTTGCCGAACGTGGACTTGGCGATCGGCTGGGCGGGCAGGCCGTTCCAGTACGCCGTGCACGAACCGGCCGCCTCGGTCTGGAGGAAGGCCATCGTGAGGTACTTGTTGCCCGAGGCCGCGGCGAGCGCGGCCGGGCTCTCACCGGTCCACGCCTCGAAGTACGGCGCCGCGACCTGGTCCGGCATGGGCCGCGCGCGATGATCGGCGCTCGCGGCACCCCCGCCGAGAGCAACGAGCCCGGCGGACAGGGCCGTTACGGCCGTACAGGACAGTGACGCGCGAAGGGGCCCAGGTCGTCTCATTGACGCTCCCATGCTGAAAGGAGAGAAGTCGCCCCGGACCGGGGCGAACAGCGACCATATTTGGACTAGACCAATCGTCTGTCAAGGTTCTTTACAGTGAACTGACCGGGAGGGCGCGGGAATTCGGCGTCAGCCGTCCCGGGTCAGTGGTGGTGCTCGTGCTGTTGGTGCTGCTCGCCGTGGTCCGGTGAACCGCCCATCATCCGCAGCATCGCCGGTCCGCCGCTGCGCAGGAACCGTACGACCAGACTCGCGGCCAGCAGGAGGAAGGCGATGTTCAGCCAGGTCGTGTAGTTCCAGGTGATCCCGTCGTCCGGGATCTTCGCGTCGGCCTGGTCGGGGATGAGGCCAAGACCGCCGAAGGCGAACTCCACGACATAGCCCGCGAAGGCCATGGCCGCGAAGAACGTGACCAGCAGGAAGCCGGCCATCCGGGCGCCGTAGTACTTCCGGTAGATGTTCAGGATCGGCAGGATCAGCAGGTCGGCGTAGAGGAAGGCGATCACTCCGCCGAAGCTGATGCCGCCCTTCCACAGGACCACCGCGAGGGGCACATTGCCGATGGAGCAGACGAAGGTCGCGATGGCCACCAGGGGTCCGACGAGCGGTCCGACGAGCTTCGCCGCGAGGGGATGGTCCGCGAGGAAGAACGTGTGCCAGAAGCTGTCCGGCACCCAGGCGGCGATCGCCCCCGCGATCAACAGCCCGGCCACCAGGTCGCGCAGGATCGCGGCCCACTCCATCACGAAGATGTGCGCGACGGACGTGAACCCGTCGCGCGAGAACAGCCGTCGGACGAAGCTGCCCTCGCCGCGGATCGACATGTCCATCGCCGCGTGCCCCTCCATGGAGCCGGCGACCCCGCGCTCGGCCTGCTCCTGCGCCTGATGCAGCAGACGCTGACGCAGGAAGAGCCGGAACAGCACGGCGAGTACGACGATCATGATCGGTCCGCCGACGAACTCGGCGGCGGTGAACTGCCAGCCCATCAACAGGGCCAGGATCACGCCGAGTTCGACGACGAGATTGGTGGAGGCGATCTCGAAGGCCATGGCCGCGGTGAAGTCGGCGCCTTTGCGGAACAGGGAACGCGCGAGCGCGACGGCCGCGTACGAGCAGGAGGACGAGGCCGCGCCGAGCCCCGCGGACAGCGCGAGCGTGCGCGGCCGGTCGTCGCCGAGCAGCCGTACGACCGTCGACCGGCGCACCACCGCCTGCACGACGGCGGAGAGCGTGAAGCCGAGGATCAGCGCCCAGGTGACCTCCCAAGTCATCGAACCGGCAATGGACAACGCGTGCCCGATCGCTCCCATGAACCCGCCCCTCTCCGGTGTCCGTCGGCCAGGACTATACCCGTAGGGGGTATATGGCGCATGCGTTGCGGCCGGGCGAGAGGAGTGACATCGGGCATGTGGCCCCGGGGGGGATGGGTCCTATCCGGTACGGCGCCTGTGGCGGCGCAGGGCGAACCCGCCCACGAGGGCCGCCTTCACCACGACGACCGTCACCAGGAAGCCCACCGCCCAGCCGGTCCACGACGTCCGGGTGAGGACGGCTCCGCCGAGCCCCAGATGGAGCGCTACGGCGATCACCGCCACGCCGATGACCATGAACCGGGCCCGGCCGCCCCGCCGTTGGGGCACTGGCACCGCCTCGTCGGACGTCTTGGACGCTTCGGACGGCTGCCACTCCACCGTCAAAGGGTCCCGCCTGCTGAACCTGCCCAGGTGCGTGGTGACGACGTCCCGCAGTCGCCCCAGGTTCTCCGGGTCGTCCGCCTCGACGCGCACTGTCAGCAGGCCCGGAGTGGCCCGCAGGGCGCACCGCCCCCAGGGCAGGGTGAGCGTCCCGTCCGTGTCCGTCCACTCGACGTGGATCTGATCGGGCCGCAGCTCGGGAAGCGTGTGCGTCCTCGGGGACCGCGTGTCGTCGTCGCTGCTGTGGGAGCGCGGGCGGTGGCCCAGGTGGCGGCCTTTGTTGGCGAAGTGCTTGCAGAGCTGGACGAGATATCGGCCGGGACGTTCGGTGGTGACGCGTGCTTCGGCGGTGAGCATGGGTTCCTCGGTTCGGTCGGGTCCGGGAGTTGAGGTGCGGTCGCGGGCGGCGAGGGTGCCTGGCCTGTCCGTGGCCGCCGCCTCGCCCACAGCTTTATCGATACACTCTGTCGCTGTCAATGCACCTTGTCTCGACAGTGGCGGCGCGTATGCTGAGGGGGTGCCGAAGCTCTGGAACGAGACCATCGAGGAGCACCGCCGCGCTGTACGCGACGCGGTGCTGGAGACCACGGCGGTGCTGGTGACCGAGCGCGGGCTGCGCTCGGTGACGATGTCGAGGATCGCCGAGGAGAGCGGGATCGGCCGCGCCACGCTGTACAAGTACTTCCCGGACGTCGAGTCGATCATGACGGCGTGGCACGAGGAGCAGATCACCGGGCATCTGCACGAACTCGCCGAACTCCGGGACGGGCCCGGCAGTGCGGGCGAGCGGCTGCGGGCGGTCCTGGAGGCGTTCGCGCTCATCCAGCAACGGCGCCATGGTCACGGCCCGGAACTCGGCGCGCTGCTGCACCGGGGCGACCATGTCGCCGGCGCCGAGCGGCATCTCCACCGCTTCCTGAGCGAACTCCTGGCGGAGGGCGTGCGGGCCGGCGACATCCGTGACGACGTCTCCCCGGACGAACTGGCGACCTACTGCCTCCACGCCCTCGCCGCGGCGGGCGTCCTGCCGTCCAAGGCGGCGGCGCGACGACTCGTCTCGGTCACCCTCGCGGGGCTGCGCCCGACGGCCGCGGAATGACGGGGCTTCCGGACTTCGACGTACTGCTGGCCCGGTTGGCGAGTCACCGGCAACTGGACATCGCTGGCCTGTCGAGCGCGGCGGCGATCCCGGAACCCGAACTCCGCGCGGTGTACGAGGGAATGGCGCCGAGCCCTTCGCTTCTCCGCAGGCTCGCGCCGGTGTTGAACCTGCACGCGGCCGACTTGTTCGTGATCGCGGACGTGCCGGTACCGGACGAACTCGCTCCACTGGACGCACGGGCGAGAGGAATGGTCGCGGGCCTCGTGAAGGACGCTGTTGGCCTGCCCGCGGAGCACAGACGCCGGTTGAGTCGACTCGCCCGTTCGTTGCCCCAGGAGAGCCGCTCTGAGCCAGTCCGGACACCGCGGGTGTACGAACGGTTCAAGCGCGGTCCAGGTGGCGTGCTGATACACATGGTCGGCAACCGCAACCTGAGCTGGACCGGGATCGCCCATACCTTTGTGAGCCTGACGGGCCGGTACTGGTCCGCGGCCACGTACGGAGGCGTGGGCAACGGCCGCAAGGAACTCACGCCCGACCTGCTGACCGACTTCGCGACCGTCCTGGGCGTTCCCGTGGACGCCCTGTCGATCCTCACCGGTGTCGACGTCCCCGACGGCCCGCCGCCCCCGAACCCGGCGGCCGTCGACGCCGCCGAACTGATGTGGGACGTACGGCGTCTGACGGTCGATCAGGTACGTCAGGTCGCCGACGCGGCGCGGGCCGTGTCGGGCGCGTGACCGCTGCGCGCGGTCACGCGCCCCGTCGTCAGTTCGCGGGCCGGCGTACCACCGCGACGTCCCTGGGGGCGAGAACGGGGAAACCGTCCTCGCCCGCGGTGCCGACCAGGAGTTCCCCGGACAGGCCGGTCAACGGCACGGTCCTGTCGGTGCGGTTGACCAGGAACAGGTAGCGGCTGTCGGCGCTGCGGCGCACGGTCAGTTCTACGTCTGCCCTTACGCCGACCGGGAGTTCGCTCTCGACACCGGCCGGTGCGAGCAGTCGGGGGAGGAGGCCGGTGAGGCCGTCGCGGCCCAGGCGGGTGGACACGTACGCGGCCGAACCCCCGCCCACCGTACGGCGGGTGACCGCGGGGCGGCCGGTGTACGCGCCGCTGCGGTAGTGGGCCAGCACCTCCACCTCCGGGTCGGTCACCGTGATCCGGTCGGTCCACAGGGAGCCCGTGGCGGCGGTGTCGAGGTCCAGTTCGACCGTGTCGCCGTCGAGCAGCGGGCCGAACTCCTCGATGCGGATGCCCAACAGGTCGCGCAGGGCGCCCGGGTAGCCGCCGAGCCAGATGTGGTCGTTCTCGTCGACGACACCGGAGAAGTAGGTGGAGACGAGGTGGCCGCCCTGCTCGACGTAGCGCGTGAGTTCCTTGGACAGGGCCGCCGGGATCATGTGCAGGACCGGCGTGATCACCACGTCGTAGCGGTCCAGGGCGGTCTGCGCCGTGACGATGTCGGCCCGTACGCCGAGGTCGAGGAGGGCGGAGTACCAGTCCAGCGCCTCCTGGCGGTAGTCGAGCCGGTCCGTGGGGTGCGAGTCCTGCTCGCTCGCCCACCAGGACTCCCAGTCGAAGACGATGCCGACCCGGGCCGTCTCGCGGTCCGTGCCCGCGATCGGCGCCAACGTCCGCAGCGTGCGGCCGAGTTCGGCGACCGCGCGGAAGACCTCGCTGTCGGCACCGGCGTGCGGCACCATCGCGGAGTGGTACTTCTCGGCGCCCGCGGCCGACTGGCGCCACTGGAAGTAGCAGACGGCGTCGGCGCCGTGCGCGACATGCAGCAGCGAGTCACGGGCCAGGTCGCCGGGGCGCTTGGCCACGTTGACGGGCTGCCAGTTGACGGCGCTGGTGGAGTGCTCCATCAGGAACCACGGCTTGCCGGCGGAGATCCCGCTGACGAGGTTCGCGGAGAAGGACAGCTCGTCGCGGTCCTGCGAACCCGGCGTGACGTAGTGGTCGTTGGAGACGAAGTCGATCTCGGCGGCCCAGTCGGCGTAGTTCATGCCCTTGGTGTTGCCCATCACCATGAAGTTGGTGGTGACCGGCACATCAGGGGTGATCTCGCGCAACAGGTCGCGCTCCGCGCGCAGATGGTCCTTGAGCGCGTCCGAGGAGAAGCGCTTGAAGTCCAGTTGCTGGGTCGGGTTCGGGAAGGACGCGGCCAGCCGGGGCGGCAGTATCTGCTCCCAGTCGCTGTACCGCTGCGACCAAAACGCTGTGCCCCAGGCCTGGTTGAGGCTCTCGACGGTGGAGTAGCGGGCGCGCAGCCAGTCGCGGAAGGCGCGGGCCGCGTCGTCGGAGTAGTCGTAGACGTTGTGGCAGCCCAGCTCGTTCGAGACGTGCCAGGCCACCAGCGCGGGGTGGTCCGCGTAGCGCTCGGCCAACTCCCGTACCAGGCGCAGCGCGTGCTCGCGGAAGACCGGCGAGGTGGGGCGCCAGTGCTGACGGCCGCCCGGCCACAGGGTCTCGCCGGCGGCGGTCACCGGGAGGATCTCCGGGTGCTCCGTGCTCAGCCACGGCGGCGGGGACGCGGTCGCGGTGGCCAGGTCGACGCCGATGCCGCCCGCGTGCAGCAGGTCCATGATCTCGTCGAGCCAGCCGAAGTCCCATGTGTCCCGGGCCGGTTGGATGCGGGCCCAGGAGAAGATCCCCAACGAGACGATGTTGACGCCGGCCTCGCGCATCAGCCGGATGTCCTCGTCCCACACCTCGCGAGGCCACTGCTCCGGGTTGTAGTCGGCGCCGTAGGCGAGGCGGGGGGTGGCGTCACCGTCCGGCCCGTGCCGCAACTTGGACAGGAGGGTGGAGATCATGGGGGTCCTTCCGGTTACTGCACAGGCGCTGCGAGATGCGGGGTGGATTCCGGGCGGGCCGCCGCCGGGCGAGTGCTGCTCGGCGGCGGCTCCCGAGGAGGTGCCGGTCGCTGCGGACCGGCTACTTGGAGCGGGTCACTTGTTGACCGTGAAGCCCTGCTCGTTGCCGTACTTGATGGAGGCGTCCTGCCAGCTCTTCAGACCCTGGGCCAGCGTGGTGCCCGAGATGTAGGCCTTGCCGACGGTGTCGTTGAAGATCGAGTTGGCGTACTGCTGGAAGGGCAGGTACGACCAGTCGGAAGCGACCTCGGACGCGGACTGGGCGAAGATCTCGTTGGCCTTCTGGCCGCCGAAGTACGGGAACTCCTTGTTCAGGAACGCGGAGGACTGGAGTTCCGCCTTGGTCGCCGGGAAGGCGCCCTGGTCGACACGGGTCTGGACACCGGCACCGGAGTTGGCGTACTCGACGAACGCGTAGGCGAGTTCCTTGTTCTTGCCCAGCGCGGGCAGGGCGAGGGACGAACCGCCGTTCTCCGCGCTGGCCTTGGCGCCCGCGGTCCACTGCGGCATCGGGGCCGCGCGCCAGTCGCCGGAGGCACCGGCCACACCACTGACGAAGTTGGCGGGCATCCAGGCACCGGTGGTCAGGGTGGCGATGGTGCCGTCACCGAGGCCCTTGTACCAGTCGTCGGTCCAGCCGTTGATGGGCGAGACCAGCTTCTCGTCGAGGAGCTTCTGCCAGGTGTCCGTGTACTTCTTGGCGCCCGCGTCCTCGAAGTTGACCGTCACCTTGGTGCCGTCGACCTTGTAGGGGCGCGAACCGGCCTGCCACAGCATGCTGGTGGTGAAGCCCGCGTCACCGGCGTCGTTGGCGATGTACGCCTTCGGGTCGGCCTTGTGCAGCTTGCGGGCCGCGACGACGTACTCGTCCCAGGTGGTCGGGACGGCGATCTTGTACTTGTCGAAGACCTTCTTGTTGTAGAACATCGCCATCGGGCCCGAGTCCATCGGCAGGCCGTAGACCTTGGAGCCGTCGCTCACCGCGTTCCACGGACCGGCCGTGTACTTGGACGCCAGCTTGTCCGCGCCGTAGGGGGCCAGGTCGCTGAGACCCTTGGTCAGGGAGTACTGGCTGAGCGCGAAGTACTCGACCTGGGAGACGTCCGGGACGCCCTTCCCGGCCGCGATCGCGTTCGACAGCGCGGTGTAGTACTTGTCACCGGACTTGTCGCTGACCAGGTTGATCTTGACCTTGGGGTACTTCTTCTCGAAGTCGGCCGCGACCTTCTTCAGCGTGGGCTCCCAGGCCCAGACCGTGACCGAGCCGCCCTTCTTCAGAGCCGCCTGGATGTCCGAGGCCGAGACGGCCTTGGTGCTGGAGCTGTCGTCGTCCGAACTGCCGCACGCCGTCGCCCCCAGGGAGAGGACGGAGAGGAGGGCGAGGCCGCGCAGCAGGCGGCCGGTGGTTCTGCGCATGGAGGTGCTTCCACTTCTTCGTGGGTGGGACTACTTGAGGGTGGGTTATTCCTTGACGCTTCCGGCGGCGAGACCGGACTGCCAGTACTTCTGGAGCAGCAGGAACGCCGCGATCAGCGGCACGATGGTGAGCAGCGAACCGGTGATCACCAGGTTGAAGATGACATCACCGCCGATCGTCTGCGCCTGGGAGCTCCAGGCGCTCAGACCGAGGGTGAGCGGGTACCAGTTGGGATCCCTGAGCATGATCAGCGGCAGGAAGTAGTTGTTCCAGGTCGCGACCGTGGTGAACAGCAGCACCGTGACCACACCGGGGGCGAGCAGCGGCAGCGAGACCTGGAAGAAGGTGCGGATCTCGCCGGCTCCGTCCATACGGGCCGCTTCGAGGAGTTCGACGGGGATGGCCTCGGTCGCGAAGACCCACATCAGATAGAGGCCGAACGGCGAGATCAGCGAGGGGATGATCACCGCCCACGGGGTGTCCGTCAGCCCGATCTTGCTGAACATCAGGAAGGTGGGCACCGCGAGGGCCGTACCGGGGACGGCGACGGCGCCGATGACCACGGCGAAGATGGCGCGCTTCCCGGGGAAGTTGAACTTCGCCAGCGCGTAGCCGCCGAGGATCGCCAGGAAGGTGGCGCCGCCGGCGCCGAGCACGACGTAGAGCAGGGTGTTCAGCAGCCACCGGCCGAAGATGCCGTCGTGGTACGTGAACGTGTCGTGGATGTTCGACCAGAGGGCGAAGCGGTGCGCGAACCACAGGCCGTTGGAGTCGGCCAGTCCCGCCTGGGTCTTGGTGGAGCTGATGACCAGCCAGATCAGGGGCACCACGGTGTAGACCAGGATCAGACCGGTGAGCACGGTCAGCAGCACACTGCGCTTGGGGCGCCCGGGTGTGTGCTTCTTGCGGGGGGTGCGCAGCCGGGGCGCGCTCCGGGAGCCGCCGCCGGACGGTGCGGGCGCCGACCCGGAGGCGGTGGTGACGGGGGTGCTCATGGTCAGGCTCCCTTGCGCATGCCGCGAAGCTGCACGACATAGGCGATGACCATGGTGATCAGCCCCATGATGATCGCGACCGCCGCGGAGTAGTTGTGCTGCTGGCCGTTGAAGGACAGCGAGTACGTGTAGAAGTTCGGGGTGTAGTCCGTCGTGATCGCGTTGCGTGCCAGCGGTCGCAGGATGCTCGGCTCGTTGAAGAGCTGGAAGCTGCCGATGATCGAGAAGATCGTCGCGATCACCAGCGCGCCGCGGATCGCGGGGAGCTTGATGGCGGTGATGACACGGAACTGCCCGGCACCGTCGATCTCCGCGGCCTCGTACAGCGAGGTCGGGATGACCCGCAGCGCGGAGTAGAAGATCAGCATGTTGTAGCCGACGAACTCCCAGGTCACGATGTTGCCGATCGACGCCAGCACCAGGTGCGTGGAGAGCGGGTCGGGCAGCGTGACGCCGAAGGCGCTGTTGATGTCGCCCACCAGACCGAACTGGGTGCCGTACATGAAGCCCCACATCAGGGTGGCGACCACCGCGGGCACGGCGTACGGCAGGAAGATCGTGATCCGGAAGAAGTCCCGGCCGAAGAGCCGGCCGCTGTCCAGGGCGAGGGCCACGAACAGGGCGATGCCGAGCATGATCGGCACCTGGATCACCAGGAACAGCGAGACCCGCTCCAGGGAGGACCAGAACTGGTCGTCCTGGAAGGCCTGCGTGTAGTTGTCCAGGCCGACGAAGTGGTTTCCGCCGATGAGCTGGTTGCGGTACAGGCTGAGATAGACCGAGTACACGATCGGAGCCAGGAAGACGAAGGCGAAGACCACCGCGAAGGGGCCGATGAAACCCCACCCTGTCCAGGAACGGCGGTCCCGTTTGGCCGATGGCCTGACCGGGGGCCGAGTCGCGGCCGCAGGGGGCTGAAGCGTCGTCATGTAGTTCCTCGCTCGTCCATCTCGGAACCGGCGTCACACGCCGTCGCGATGGTTGCGTAAACATCCAGGTCCGAGAGGCTCTCGGCCTGTTATGTTTACGTAAACATCTGATGGCGGCATGTCTACACTGCCCCAATGTCGGTGGTCAAGGGCCGTTTGGTGAAACGTGCCCCAGGCAATCGGATCGATAGGGGAGGGAGACGGGTGGACACAGCGCACAGTGCCTCGGCCGGCACCGAGGAGCCCCGCAGACGCGGCGGGAAACGGGCCGCGCGGCGCGCCCCGAGCGCGTCCATGGCCGACGTCGCACGCCTGGCCGGCGTCTCCTCGCAGACCGTCTCCCGGGTGTCCAACGGTTACGCGGGCGTGAACGAGGAGACCCGGCAACAGGTCCTCGCCGCCATGAAGGAACTCGGCTACCGGCCCAACAGCGCCGCCCGCGCCCTCAAGCGCGGTGAGTTCCGCACCATCGGCGTCATCACCTTCAACCTCTCCACCACCGGCAACATGCGCACCCTGGAGGCGATCGCCACCTCCGCCGCGCACGAGGGCTACGCCGTCACCCTGCTGCCGGTCGCTGTCCCCACCCAGGACGAGGTGCGCGGCGCCTTCTCCCGCCTCGGCGAACTCGCCGTCGACGCCGTCATCGCGATCATGGAGGTCCACCTCCTCGACGCGGCGACCATCTCGCTGCCGCCCCACGTCCAGGTCGTCGTCGCCGACTCCGACGCGGGCGACCGCTACAGCGTGGTCGACACCGACCAGAACGGCGGCGCGCGAGCCGCCGTACGCCATCTCCTCGACCTCGGCCATCGCACCGTCTGGCACCTCGCCGGACCCCAGGAGTCCTTCGCCGCCCAGCGCCGCGCCGACGCCTGGAGCGCCGAACTCACCGACGCGGGACGGTCCGTGCCCCCCGTTGTGCGCGGCGACTGGTCCGCGGAATCCGGCTACCGCGTGGGACTGGAACTGGCCCAACAGGCCGACTGCACAGCCGTGTTCGCGGCCAACGACCAGATGGCACTGGGTCTGCTGCGGGCCCTGCACGAGCGCGGTCGGCGCATCCCCGAGGACGTCAGCGTGATCGGCTTCGACGACATCCCCGAGGCCGGTTCCTTCCTGCCGCCCCTGACCACCGTCCACCAGGACTTTGCCGAGGTCGGCCGCCTGTGCGTGCAGGGCGTGCTACGGCGGATGCGGGACCGGGGCGACGAGCACGGCACCACCCTGGTACCGACCGAACTCGTGGTCCGCGCGAGTACGGCGGCGCCCGCTCCCGCCGTGGGCGAGTAGCGGGCGCATGGTCTGTGCGGCCCGCCTCAACGGGCGGGCTGGGCAAGGGAGTTGGTCAGGCCGTCGTCTCCGGACGGCCGGGCCGGGACCAGTGGGTGTGGAAGGTGCCGGTGCGGTCGGTACGCCCGTAGGTGTGGGCGCCGAAGAAGTCGCGCTGGCCCTGGAGCAGGGCGGCCGGCAGCCGCTCGGCGCGCAGCGTGTCGTAGTGCGACAGCGCGGCGGAGAACGCCGGGACGGGGATACCCCGGCGGGCCGCGGAGGCGACGACCTCGCGCCACGGGACCTGTGCGTCGCCGATCTCCCGCGCGAAGGTCTCCTCGCCGAGCAGGCTGACCAGACCCGGGTCGGCGGTGTAGGCGGCGCGGATGCGGTCGAGGAAGGAGGCGCGGATGATGCAGCCGCCGCGCCAGATCCCGGCGACCGCGGCGAGGTCGATCTCCCAGCCGTACTCGGTGGCCGCGTCCTGGATCATCTTCCAGCCCTGGTCGTAGGCGATGACCTTCGAGGCGTACAGCGCCTGCTCCACCTGGGCGGTGAACCGGTCGGCCTCGGTGCGGCTGAGCGGGGGAGTGGTGCCGCCGGGCAGCCCGCGGTAGGCCGCGCGCAGGTCGGCCTGGCTGGAGGAGGCACGGGCGAAGGTGGCCTGGGCGATCGCGGTGACCGGCGACCCCAGCTCCAGCGCGGTCTGCACGGTCCAGCGCCCGGTGCCCTTCTGGCCCGCCGCGTCCTTGACGATGTCGACGAACGCCCCGCCGGTCTCCGCGTCCGTGTGCGCGAGGACCTCGGCGGTGATCTCGATCAGATAGGACCCGAGCCGTCCCTCGTTCCAGCGGCGGAAGACGTCCGCGATCTCGGCGGGGGTGTAGCCGCCGACCTGGCGCAGCAGGTCGTAGGCCTCGGCGATGAGCTGCATGTCGGCGTACTCGATGCCGTTGTGCACCATCTTCACGAAGTGCCCGGCGCCGTCGGTCCCGATGTGCGTGGAGCAGGGCTCCCCGTCGACCTTCGCGCTGACCGACTCGAACATCGGGCCCAGCACGGCGTACGACTCCGCCGAGCCGCCCGGCATGATCGACGGCCCGTTCAGCGCGCCCTCCTCGCCACCGGAGACCCCGGCGCCGACGAAGTGCAGGCCCTGTTCGCGCAGGGCGGCCTCGCGGCGGCGGGTGTCGGCGAAGTGCGCGTTGCCGCCGTCGATGATCATGTCGCCGGGCTCCATCAGCGCGGCGAACTCGTCGATCACGGCGTCGGTGGCCGGACCGGCCTGCACCATGATCATCAGGCGGCGGGGCTTTTCGAGGGCGGCCACGAACTCCTGTGCCGTCTCGGCCGGGACGAAGGCGCCCTCGTCGCCGTACTCCTTCATCAACTCGTGGGTGCGGTGCGGCGAGCGGTTGTGGACGGCGACCGTGTAGCCGTTGCGGGCGAAGTTGCGGGCCAGATTGCGGCCCATCACACCCAGGCCGGTGACGCCGATCTGCGCGGTGGCGTCGGCGGCTGTGCTGTTCGGTGCGGATGCGTTCATGGGGTGCCTGTTCTCCGAATTGGTGACGTGGCGGGTCGGCGCGGGGCGCCCATGACCGCTGGTACGTGCGCGATCGCGGATTGACTCGAAATTCCGCGTGATTGGGAGCGATCTTGTCGACCGCCGCACGGCGCGTTCCGCCGGATGCGAAGATCGCTCCCCTGGAAGGGAGCGGCCATGGGTGACATACGGGTGCGGTGCGCGACGTTCAACGTGCTGCACGGCCAGCTGATCCGGCCGGACGGCCAACCGGCCGCCGCCCGCCCCGCCGACCCCTCGGCACCCCTCGCCGAGGCCGTCGCGTCCTTGGACGTCGACGTGCTGGCCCTCCAGGAGGTCGACCGCTTCCAGGAACGCTCCGGCCGCCTCGATCAGGCGGCGGTCGCCGCCACGGCGCTGGGCGCCCGCGACTGGCGCTACGCGACGGCGCTGCACAGCCGTTTCGTGCCGGACCGGGGCTGGGTCACCGACCCGTCCCAGCCCGCGATGCGCGTCCACGGCCCCGAGGCCCTGGAGCCCGAACTCCCTTCCCAGGGCATCGCGTTGCTGTCCCGGCTGCCGGTCCGCGAATGGCGGTCCCTACGACTGTCCCCGGGCCCGCTGGCCGTGCCGTTGCGGGTCGCCGGGCGGGCCGCTCCGGTGCTGGCCCGGGACCAGCCCCGGGCCGCGCTGGCCGCCGTACTGGAAGGCCCGCAGGGGCCGTTCACCGCCGTGGCCGTGCATCTCTCGTTCGTGCCGGGCTGGAACATCGGCCAGCTCCGCGCGGTGCGCCGCTGGATCGCGGAGCTGCCCCAACCCCGCGTGCTGATGGGCGACTTCAATCTCTTCGGCGCTCTTCCCCGGCTCACTCTGAACGCGACCGCGCCACGTGGCTGGCGGAGTGCGGCCCGGCGGGCGACCTTTCCCTCGCACCGGCCGCTCGTCCAGCTCGACCACATCATGACGACGGGGCTCGGCGCGGACGCCGTGGGGGCGGTGGGCGCGCCGAGGGTGGAGATCTCCGATCACCGGCCGCTGGTGGTGGAGCTGTCGCTGTGAGTCAGTTCCACAGGGGGTAGGTCACGGTGTGCTGGAACTTGTCCGGCCGCGCTCCGGGGTACGTCAGGGTGATCTCGCCGTACTGCCGCAGCTGCGGATGCCGCTTCCACGTCTGCGCGGAGTCGAGCCGCACGGTCACCGGGAAGGAGTGGAACTTGCCCACCGCGCAATAAGGTTTGCAGTCGTTCACCCAGTTGACGCCCGTCGCCGTCGCGGAGTTGGCGTTCCAGTCGGTCCAACGCAGCGACGTCAGGCGGCTGTTGCCGTCGCCGCAGGCCAGCATGAAGTCGCTGGGACGCACCTCGGGATGCCAGAGGCAGTCGACCAGCACGGGGACCGCGGGCTGCCGCTGGGCGACCGGTTGCGCGTGCACCGTCGCCGGGGCCGCGGACGAGGTGCCCACGGCCGGCGCCAGCAGAGCGGCGGCACAGACCGTGACGACTCCGACCATGGTGTGTTTGTACATGTCCGCTCCCGGCCGCCCGTTCGTACCCGTCACTCCGCACCCGCACCGGCGGTGGACCCGCCTGCGGGACACGGTCGTCGTCCGTCTTCTGGTTCGACGCTACGACCGTGTCCTGGGTTCCACCACTCGTACAGAGCAACGACGCGGCCCGCAGGGAGTAGCGGGACGCGTGTGAACCAGTGGCTCAGGCGGGTCGTACGGCGCCCCGGATGGCGGCGGAACCGGCGTAGAAGATCGACTCCTCGCGTATCGGAGTGCCGGGGCTCGGCGCGTGGATCATCAGGCCGTTGCCGGTGTAGAGGCCGACGTGGTCGATGCTGTCGTAGAAGAAGATCAGATCGCCGGCGTGGATGTCCGTGAGCGGGACGAGGGCGCCCGCGCCGGACTGTTCCTGGGCGGTGCGCGGGAGGAGGACCCCCGCCGCCTTCCATGCGGCCTGGGTGAGGCTGGAGCAGTCGTACGCGTCCGGTCCCGCCGCGCCCCACAGGCAGGGCCTGCCGATCTGCGCGCGGGCGAAGGCGAGCGCGGTGGCGGTCTTGCTCTGGGCGCCGGCGTCCGGTGCGGTCGTGGTGGGGATGACCGCGGCGGGCGCCGGGCTCATGGCCGGGGCCGGTGGGAGGGTGACTTCCGGGGCCATGGCCGGAGGGGCGGGGGGTGCGAGTGTGGGGGCGACGGACGGGGCCGCGGCGAAGGCGACCTCGGGGGCGGGGGCGGTCGGCTGCCACTCCTGCTGGGGCGGGCGCCAAAACGGTTCCGGCGCGGGCTGCCACTCGGGCTGGGCCGTGGGCTGCTGGGGGATGAGAGGTATCTGCCCCGTGGACCAGGCCGGTTGCTCGGCGACTGCGGGCATCTGCCCGGTCGACCAGGCAGGTTGCTCGGTCACCGCTGGCATCTGTCCTGTCGACCACATCTGCTGTTGCTCGGTCACCACGGGGAACTGGCCGGTGGACCACGGCGGTTGCTGTGTCACCGCGGGCATCTGCCCTGTCGACCAGGTCTGTTGTTGCTCGGTCACCATCGGCATCTGTCCGGTGGACCACGTGGTCTCCGGGGCGGGCCAGGCCGTCTCCGGGGGCGGCCAGGTGGCGCCCGTCGGCGCGGTCTCGGTACGCGGTGTGCCGATGGACGGGAGCAGGTCCAGGCTCGCGGTGAGCGGGTCGAAGGCCGGTGCCGGGGCGGTCGCGAACTGCTGCGGTGCCATGACGCGCGCGGGCGGCACGTCGACGGCCGGGGCGGGCGGTACCGGCGGCAGGTCGAGGACGGTCGCCGTGGGCGTCTGCGACATCTGGGCCTGAGCCATCTGCGCGATCTGGGCGATCTGAGACATCTGCGGAGGCTGCGGCACCTGCGCCTGAGGTACCTGTGCCTGCGGCATCTGTGACATCTGCGGCATCTGTGCCATCACGGGAGACTGCTGTGTCTCCTGTGCGGCGGGAGGCAGCGCGGCAATGGGTGCAGCGGTCAACTCCGCTACGGGGGGCATGAGTTGCGGGGCGGTGGGCTCCGGTGCGGCGGTGGTCCCCATGGTCAGTTCGGCCACGGCGCGACCGGGCTGCATTTCGAGTTCGCGGCCGGTGCTCTGGGGCTCGGGGCGTCGCTCGGGTCGTTCGGACCGCTCGGGGCGGGACTCGGCCGGGCGGGCCGGGGTCCTGCCGGGCGGCAGCATCGCCGGTACGGTCGGGCCCAGTTGGGTGCGGGCGCGGTCGAACAGCTGCCGGGTGACGGCTTCGACGGCGGGGTCGGAAGGACGTGACGCGCTGGGGCGGGCCTCGACACGCTTGCGCGGTTTCCCGGACATCGCACGTGTGGCGTTGTAGTTTCCGGTGGCCGTCTCGGCCCTGTCGTAAAGGGAGTTGATCCGCCGCTGGACTTCGTCGCGGCTGGGTCGGTCGTCCACGGTGGGGCCACTGCCTCCGGTGCGCGTGCGTCGTTCTGCCGGCATGGCAGACGTGCTCCTTCCGCTTCGCGCCTACCGGGTTAGCTGTCGGGTTCGGGCGTCGATCACGGAAGGTTTGCCCTACGGTCCTTGCCCTGAGGGGCAGTTGGACCGATTCACCCCAAGTTCGGTTGGGTCCCCGGCTCCGGCTGTCGCGAGCGACACGCCGGACTCGGCGCGAGCCGTGCGGCCCGGCGCCGATCGCCGGAGTAGGTCGTACGGCCTGAGCGCCAACTTAGCCAACGTGTGTGCCTCGTGTGAAGGTTGAAGCGCGATATGTCCGATACGTATTTGTGACCTTTACCTCGCCCTGGTGTGTCGAGGGGGCAGGAGCCCGCCGGGGCCGGTGATCCATAAGAGGTCGCTATGAATTTCTGGGACGGTTGAACACACCGGGGCCCGGCTCCGTATTGGGTCGGGGGATTTCCATGCCGGGACGAGCCGGGCCGACCGATACGTGTAGGAGCAACTTCCTTGGCACGCAACACGCGCAGACGCCCCACAGGCGCACGACGCGCGACGATGGCAGCAGTCGCCCTGATGCTGGGCGGCGGAGGACTGATGGCGGCGAACGTCTACGCGTCGGCGTCCGAAGGTGGTTGGGGCGGTGACTCCGCCCAACAAGGGTCTCCGGACGCGGCATCGCGAGGCGCGACGATCGACTGCCCGGACGTCGGTACCCAGTTGACGACGGTGCCCGACGAGGCGAAGGCCGACGTCGACAAGGAACTCGCGAATCTGGACCAGCAGATAACCGAGGCCTACCAGAAACTTCAGGACTCAAGGGATTCCATTCGCCAGGACGCCTCCTTCGCCGACAACGAGATCATGAATCCGTTGAAGGAGAAGCGGGCCGAGACCATCGGGCGGATCGACGACGCCATCGCGCAGGTCGGGGACCGCCCGGAGGGACTCGACGCCCTCGCCGCCTGCACGCTGATCGCGCCCACGAACGAGACCGGCGATCAGGGTGACCAGGGAGGCAACGGCGACGACCAGAGCGCCAGCGCCAGCACCGGGGACCAGGGCGGCCAGGGTCAGCAGGGCCAGCAGCAGTCCACCAACGGGCCGGTCGCCTCTGACTACGCGGACATCACCTCCGTACAGCCGAATGTGAACGCTCCGCAGCAGCAGGCGGGCGCCTCGCGCGGTACGTTCGTCACCGCCTGCGGGGTGAACGAGAACGGCCTGTTCAACTCCGACAACGTGATCGTCGCGCCCGGTGTCACCAACGGCGCCCACCACTTCCACGACTACATCGGCAACCAGTCCAACAACGCCTTCGCCAGCGACCAGGACCTCGCGAACGCCGACACGAGCTGCGAGAACCCGGGCGACAAGTCCACCTACTACTGGCCGGTGCTGCGCCTGCAGAACGGCAAGCAGGAGCGGGACGCCGACAAGCCCGGCGGCGGCACCGAGGGCAACACCGGCGAGATCGTCACGGCCAAGCAGGTCACCCTGACCTTCGAGGGCAACCCGCAGAGCAAGGTCGTCGCGATGCCGCGCCTTCTGCGCATCATCACCGGCGACGCGAAGGCCTTCGTCAACGGCCCGGCCAACGCCAACGCCTCTTGGAGCTGCACCGGGTTCGAGGACCGTCAGCTCAAGGACAAGTACCCGCTGTGCCCGTCCGGCAGTGACGTCGTGCGCACCTTCAAGTTCCAGAGCTGCTGGGACGGCCGCAACATCGACAGCGCCAACCACCGCACCCACGTGGCCTTCGAGGCCGCCGACGGCGCCTGCCCGGCCGGCTTCGAGGCCATTCCGCAGCTGGTGCAGCGGATCGTCTACGCCGTCGACGCGCCGAGCCTCCAGGACGGCGGCAAGACGAGCCCACTGTTCGCGGTGGACTCCTTCCCCGAGCAGCAGCACAAGCCCGTCACCGACCACGGCGACTTCATCAACGTGTTCTCCGAGAGCCTGATGAACGACATGGTCACCTGCATCAACAGCGGCGAGAAGTGCGGCGCCGGCACGGACAACGACCCGGGATCGGGCGGCGGTTCGGGCAACGGCGGCGGTTCGGGTGACGGTTCCGGCGGCGGCCAGGGTGCGGGTGGCGGCTCGGGTGAGCCGACGGCGTCCCCGACCGCGACCGACACCGCTACGGCGGCGCCCACCGACACCGCGACCGACGAGCCCGGCGGGAACGGCGGCAACGGCGGCGACGAGGGGAATGGCGGCAACGGCGGCAACTCCGGTGACCAGCCCTCCGCGGATCCCGCGACGAGCGCCCCGGACACCGGAGCCGACGACCCCGAGCCCACCGACACCCAGACCACCGACCCCGGTGATCTGACGACCGCCGTGTCCGTCCCCAAGGCCGACACGCAGACAGAGGGGTCCAAGTCGACCGAGACACAGGGGAGTTCGAACGGCAACGCGGGCGGCCAGGTCGGCACCCCCGCGGCGACACCGCCCGACTCGTCCTCGGGCGGCGAGAGTTACGCGGCCGTGGGCCCGAACCAGCCGCAGGCTCAGGGCGGTTTGGCGGAGACCGGCGCGAATCTGTGGCCCGCCGTGGCCGGAGCGCTGCTGCTCGTCGCCGGGTTCGTGGTGCTGTACCGGGGCAAGCGCAGTACTCGCTGACATGGCGCACAGGTGACAACGACGGCCCGGCCGCACGCAGTTGGGGTGGCCGGGCCGTCACACGTTCGACGCGCCGGGGTCAGACCGCCGGTGCGGGGTACGTCGGATATTCAACCCCGGTGACGTGCTGGACGACCCGGACGACCTGGCAGGAGTAGCCGAACTCGTTGTCGTACCAGAGGTAGAGGATCGCGTTGTCGCCGTCGACCTTGGTGGCGCCCGCGTCGATGATCGAGGCGTGGCGGGAGCCCATGAAGTCGCTCGACACCGCGTCGGGGGCGGTGGTGAAATCGATCTGCCGTTTCAGCGGGGACGTCAGCGAGACGTCGCGGAGGTAGTCGAGGACCTCGGCGCGGGTGGTCTCGCGGCCGAGCCGCAGGCTGAGGATCGCGATCGAGACGTCCGGCACCGGGACGCGGATCGAGCTGCCGGTGATCGGCGCCTTGAGGTCGGGCAGCGCCTTGGCGACGGCGGACGCGGCACCGGTCTCGGTGATCACCATGTTGAGCGGCGCGGACCGGCCGCGGCGGTCGGCCTTGTGGTAATTGTCCAGCAGGTTCTGGTCGTTGGTGAACGAGTGGACCGTCTCCACATGGCCGCGCAGCACACCGTACTCGTCGGCCATCGCCTTCAGTGGCGGCACGATGGCGTTGGTGGTGCAGGACGCGCAGGACAGGATCTGCTCGTCCGGCTTGATCGTGTCGTGGTTGACGCCGTGCACGAAGTTGGGGACGTCGCCCTTGCCCGGCGCGGTCAGCACGACCTTGTCGATCCCGGGCCGCAGATGCCGCGAAAGCCCTTCCCGGTCACGCCACTTGCCCGTGTTGTCGATGAGGATGGCGTCCTTGATGCCGTACGCCGTGTAGTCGACCTCGGAGGGGTCGCCGGCGTAGATCACCTTGATCTCGTTGCCGTTGGCGATGATCGTGCCGCTCGCCTCGTCGACGGTGATCGTGCCCTGGAACTGGCCGTGGATCGAGTCGCGGCGCAGCAGCGAGGCGCGCTTCACGATGTCCTGCTCCCCGCCCTGGCGTACGACGATGGCGCGCAGCCGCAGTCCGTTGCCCGAGCCGGCCTTCTCGATGAGCAGGCGGGCGACCAGGCGGCCGATGCGGCCGAAGCCGTAGAGCACGACATCGCGGCCCTCGCGGAACGCGACCTTGTCGGCGCCGGTGGCACCGGCGACGGCCTCGGCGGTGAACTCCTCGGCGGTCAGGCCGCGTTCGTCGGTGCGGTGGGTGGCGGCGAGCATGCCGATGTCGATCTGGGCGGGGCCCAGGTCGAGCGTGGTGAGCGCGCGCAGGTACGGCAGGGTCTCGGTGACGGAGAGTTCCTCGCCGTCGATCTGGCGGGCGAACCGGTGGGTCTTGAGGATGCTGACCACCGACTTGTTGACCAGGGAGCGGCTGTGCAGCAGGACGGTGACGTCCCGCTCGCGGTGCAGCTTCCCGATCATCGGGATCATCGACTCCGCGATTTCCTCGCGGTGCTTCCAGTTGGTGAACGAGTCCTCGTTGACAGGCACAGGTTTCTCTTTCGAGCTAGGCGGCGCTCATATGCTAACCCGCTGTTCATCTGCTCGTTCCGAGGGGTCCCTCCTGGGCCGCCGAACGCCGTGAGGGCCCTGCCGACGCGCGTCGGCAGGGCCCTCACGGTTGTAGCTGGTGTCGCTCCTACGCGTCCTGGGGCGCGCCGCTGCCCAGCAGCGCCGACGCGTTCTCGAACGGCGTGAGCGCGTGCACCGGGGCCGCCTCCGGCAGGGCGTGGCAGGTGAAGCCGAGCCGGGTCATGGCCCGGATGACCTCGCCGCTGTTGAAGTCGCGCGGGTCCTGCCGGGTGATGACCTGCCCCACCTGCTTGACGGGGTAGCGGCGCCGCCCGATGGTCACGGACTCACCCGTGATCAGCTCGGGCTTGATGCCCTTCATCGTCTCCAGGACTCCCAGTTTGGTGAGATCGAAGGGATACCGGGCGATGACACAACGCATGTTGCCTCACAGAGAGAAGGAGAAACCGTCCGAACAGGCCCCCGAAGGGGCTGAGTTGATCCTCAGGCCGCGGGGCCGAAGGACGACCGTCGCTGTCCCCTGCCGCTTCCGCCGGCACCGCCGTTGCCGCCGCTGCGGCGAGCCGTGCCGCCACCGGTCCGGCCCTCGCCGGCGGGACGGCCACGACGGCCGCGCGACGACGAGGAGGAAGGGCTGCGGCGGGTGCGCTCGCGCTGCTCCACGACCGGCGCGGTGATGACGACCGGGACGCCGGAGGGGGCCTGGGCGCCGGTGATCCGGGTCAGCTCCTCCTCGCCCGACCGCACCGAGGTGACCTCGGGGGTGACGCCGGCCATGGTCATCAGGCGGGTGAAGTCACGGCGCTGGTCGGGGGTGACCAGCGTGACGACACTGCCGGACTCGCCCGCACGGGCCGTACGGCCGCCGCGGTGCAGATAGTCCTTGGGGTCGGTGGGCGGGTCGACGTTGACGACCAGGTCGAGGTTGTCGACGTGGATGCCGCGCGCCGCGACGTTGGTCGCCACCAGCGCCGTCACATGCCCGTCCTTGAACTGGGCGAGGGTGCGGGTGCGCTGCGGCTGGGACTTGCCGCCGTGCAGCCCGGCCGCGCGGACGCCGTTGTTCAGCAGGTGCTTGACCAGCTTGTCCACCGCGTGCTTGGTGTCCAGGAACATGATGACCCGGCCGTCGCGCGCCGCGATCTCGGTGGTCGCCCGCTGCTTGTCCGTGCCGTGGACGTGCAGGACGTGGTGCTCCATCGTCGTGACCGCGCCCGCGGAGGGGTCGACGGAGTGGACGACGGGGTCGGTCAGGTAGCGGCGGACCAGAAGGTCCACGTTGCGGTCCAGGGTGGCCGAGAACAGCATCCGCTGGCCGCCCGTCTGCACCTGGTCCAGCAGGCCGGTGACCTGGGGCATGAAGCCCATGTCGGCCATCTGGTCGGCCTCGTCGAGGACGGTGATGGTGACGCTGTCGAGGCGGCAGTCGCCGCGGTCGATCAGGTCCTTGAGGCGGCCCGGAGTCGCGACCACGACCTCCGCGCCACCGCGCAGCGCCCCGGCCTGGCGGCCGATCGACATACCGCCGACGACGGTGGTCATCCGCACGCTGACGGCGCGGGCGTACGGGGTGAGCGCGTCGGTGACCTGCTGGGCCAGCTCGCGGGTCGGGACGAGGACGAGCGCGAGCGGCTGACGCGGCTCGGCACGACGGCCCGCCGTACGGGCCAGCATCGCGAGGCCGAAGGCGAGGGTCTTGCCGGAGCCGGTACGGCCGCGGCCGAGAACGTCGCGCCCGGCAAGGGAGTTGGGGAGGGTCGTCGCCTGGATCGGGAACGGGACGGTGACGCCCTCGTGGCCGAGCGCGGCCAACAGCTTGGCGGGCATGTCGAGTTCGGCGAACGACTCCACGGCGGGCAGGCCGGGGGTCACGGTCTTCGGGAGCGCGAACT
The DNA here is from genome assembly GCF_053891435.1 of Streptomyces sp. NPDC002276. Classification (NCBI taxonomy): domain Bacteria; kingdom Bacillati; phylum Actinomycetota; class Actinomycetes; order Kitasatosporales; family Streptomycetaceae; genus Streptomyces; species Streptomyces sp. NPDC002276. The sequence continues at coordinate 650,976 of NZ_JBSFCQ010000001.1, forward strand.
CGCCCTGGAGCGCGACCGGTCGGCCGCCGCCGCCCTTGGAGCGGCGCGGAGCACTGGAGCGATTGCCGGACGGAGCCGCCGAGCGGTAGCCGCCGCTCTTTCCGGATTCCGGATTTCCATTGCGCTTTCGCGCGAAGCGATCATTTGTACGTGCGCGGTTCAATGTGGAACCTTCCTTGATATGGCACGTATCAAGGAATTCCCGCGGTGAATGAACGGCGCAGAGAATCGCAAGAACGAGCCGGTGGCTTCGACGGAATTACGCCGAAGCATGGAAAATGCAGCGAGCTGGGGCCCGCACCCCAAGGTGCGGGCCCCAGCTGCGAAGTTAACGTCGGTGTTACGCAGGGACGATGTTCTCGGCCGTCGGGCCCTTCTGGCCCTGCGCGATGTCGAAGGTCACCTTCTGACCCTCCTGCAGCTCGCGGAAGCCCTGGGCGGCGATGTTCGAGTAGTGGGCGAAGACGTCAGCGCCGCCACCGTCCTGCTCGATGAAGCCGAAACCCTTTTCCGCGTTGAACCACTTCACGGTGCCACTGGCCATTTTGTTCTCCTTCGGGGCGGTCAGCGGAGTCCGCACAGTGCGGACTCCGTGTCGCCGTGATGATCACCCCGCCGGAAGAAAAACCGGACACACAAAAAAATGCTCCACCGCCTCGGAGGGCGGTGCGGGCATCTGAAGGGTTTGGCAACCACAACTGCAACTGAGATCAATAGTAGCACGGCGCGATCGTGAGTGTGCGGCCGTGAATTCCGTTTCTCATGCCGCGAACATAGATATTCGATCTCCCGTCGGGCTATGCGAGGCCATCGATCCAGTCGCGGACGGCCTTGGCCGTGGTCGGCGCGTCCTCTTCGAGCACGCTGAGATGAGTGCCGGGGGCGTCCGCCGTGTCCCGCACCCCGGGCCAGGACGACCGCCACTCCGGCGGCATGTCCGCCAGCGGTGCGGAGGCCCGGACCAACAGGCTTGGCACCGGCGTGAGTTCGGGCTGCCAGCCACGGAACATCCGCGTGTACGCACCCAGCGACAGCAGCGCGAGATCGTCCACCAGGGTGTCGAATCTCTCGCCGACCGCCAGCGGAATCCGCGCGGGCAGAGACAGCAGCCACGGCTCGGCCTCCCGGTCCGGGGTGATGTGGTACGAGTCGATCAGGACCAGCCCGGCCGGGGGAGCGCCGAGATCCGCCAGGTGCGTGGTGAGCGCGTGGGCGGCCGATCCCCCCATGGAATGGCCGACCACTACATAGGGGCGATCGCCGAGCTGGTGCCCCACGGTCGCGGCGTGCGACGCGGTCAGCGTCTCCAGATCCCGTGGCACCGCGTCCCCGTGATCGATCCCGGAGTGCCGCAGCTCGAACACGTCCCGCTCACCCTCGAAGCAGGCGGCGAGCCCGGCGTACCAGGGGCGGCCCAGGTTGGAGGCGAAGCCGGGAACGCAGACGAGGGCCGGTCCCCGGGCGCCCGCGGCCAGCCGCAGCGGCGGCAGCGTGTGCCGGGCCGCCTCCTCCGGGCCGAAGGTGGTCGCGCCGATGGACGCGGTCACCAGCAGATGCATGGCCGATACGACGTCCCCGGTTTCGCACACCCGCCGGTACAGGGCGGGCAGCGACTGCGCGGCTCCGCGTCCGCGTTGTGCCGGTGTCGGGACGCTCGCGGCGGCGGGCTCGTCGGGCAGTGCGCCGCGCAGCTCGCCGTACAGGTGCTCGGCGAGCTGTTCGGTGTCCGGCCAGTCGTAGGCCACGGTGACGGACAGTGGTGTCCCGGTCAGCAGGCTCAGCCGGTTGCAGAGCATGACCCGCATCAGGGAGTCGAGGCCCAGTTCCGCGAAGTCCCGGTCCACGGCGTCGACTTCCGTGTGTCCGAGCACGGCGGCGACCTCGGTGCGGATGAGCGACCGCAGGGCGGGCAACCGCTCGGGCGGGGCCAGGGCCGCGAGTCGGTTCCGCCAGGATCCGGCGTTGTCGTCCGGCGCTCCGCCGCCACCTGTACGCGCTGCGGCGGCCGAGGGGCGGCCCGCACACAGCAGCCCACGCAGTGGTGGCGGAACGGCCGTCCCGGCCGGGAGCGCCTTGGGCGAGCGGTCCAACGGCAGTGGCGCGAGGACCGGTTCGGCGCTGCAGAGCGCGGCGTCGAAGAGCGCGAACGCCTGCTCCGGAGAGACCGCGCGCACCGGGCCGCCGTGCACCCGGCCGCTGCGTGCCGCCATGCCCTCCTGGTCCGCCCACGCACCCCAGGCCAACGACAGTGCGGGCAGGCCCAGTTCGGAGCGTTGGCGTGCGAGCGCGTCCAGGAAGGAGTTCGCCGCCGCGTAGTTGGCCTGACCGGGGTTGCCCAGCAGCCCCGCCGCCGACGAGAACAGCACGAACCGGGCCAGCGGCAGGTCCTTCGTCGACTCGTGCAACTGCCAGGCCGCATCGGCCTTGGGCCCCAGCACCGCTGCCAGCCGCTCAGGTGTCATCGACGCCAGCACCCCGTCGTCCAGCACCCCGGCCGCGTGCACTACGGCGGTCAGGTCCGGCCCGAACGCCTTGAGTACGGCGGCGAGTTGGTCCCGGTCGGTGATGTCGCAGGCCACCAGGTCCACCTGTGCGCCGGTCCGTTCCAGATCCGCGCGCAACTCCGGTGCTCCCGGCGCCTGTTCGCCGCGCCGACTGAGGAGGACGAGTCGCCGCACTCCGTGCCGGTCGACAAGGTGCCGGGCCAGCATCGCGCCCAGGGACCCGGTGCCGCCGGTGATGAGGACAGTGCCCCCGGCGAGCGAGCCCGCGTCCTCGGAAGGGGGCGCCGCAGCGAGTCGGGGCACACGCAAGACGCCTTCGCGTACGGCGACTTGGGGTTCTCCCGTGGCGAGCGCGGCGGGCAGCTGTCGTAGCGACTCCGGGTGGCCGTCCACGTCCACGAGGGTGAGGCGGCCGGGGTACTCGGCCTGGGCGGTTCGGAGCAGGCCCCAGGCCGTGGCGGCGGGCAGGTCGGGCGACGGGTCGGCGGCGCCGCGCGTGACCACGGCCAGGCGCCCGGAACCGGCGAGGTGTGTTTGCAGCAACTGCATTGCCCGCACGGTGAGTTGGTGCGCCTCGGCGACCGGGTCCGCGTCCTCGCCGCCGGGAGCGGCCAGGGAGGCGACGGTGGTCTCCGGTGTCTTCTTGTTGTCGGCGATGGTGAGGAACGCGGCCAGGCCCACGTCGTCCGTCTCCGACACCGCAACGGCGGGCACTTCACCGGCGGTTGGGACACTCGTCCACCGCAGCCGGTACAGCTCTGCGGCCGGGGTGGGACCGATCTCCGGTGCCGGGCGGGTCGTCATCGACTCCAGGCGGGCCACGGGCACGCCGGTGGGGGTCGCGAGATCGAGGGTGATCGCGTCCGGGCCGGGCCGCGTCATACGGACGCGCAGTGCCGTCGCGCCGGTGGCGTGCACGGTCAGGCCCCGCCAGGCGAACGGCAGCCGGGCCGGACCGGTGGGCGGTTCGGCGAGCAGACCCGGGTGCAGGGCGGCGTCCAGCAGAGCGGGGTGGAGGACATGGCGCCGGGCGTCCGCGACCGGCAACGGGCCGACCTCGGCGAACAGTTCCTCGCCGCGCCGCCACAACGCGTTGACCCCCTGGAAGGCGGGACCGTACGCCAACCCGGCCGCGGCCACCCGGTCGTAGGCCTCGGACAGGTCCACCCGCGTGGCACCCGTCGGCGGCCACACGGTGAGCGGGACCGCGTCCTCCAGGGCACCGGGCACGGCCGGGCCGAGCCGACCGGTCGCGTGCTGAGTCCAGGCGCCGAGCGCGCCGGACTCCTCGGGCCGCGCGTACACGTCCGCCGCGCGACGCCCGGAGTCGTCCGGTTCGCCCAGGACCACCTGGACCTGGACGCTCTCCTCGTCGTCGTCGGGCAGGAACAGCGGGTTCAGCAGGGCGAGTTCCTCCAGTACGGCCGGCCCGCACAGGTCGCCCGCGTGCAGCACGAGGTCGGCGAGGGCCGCGCCCGGCACGAGGGTGTGTCCGCCGACGACGTGGTCCCGCAACCATGGCTGGGCCGCACCGGACAACCGCCCGCCGCACAGCAGCCGTTCCGTACCCGGCACCGTGACGACCTGGGTCACCAGCGGGTGCCCGGAGCCGGTGCTCGGGTCGTTGCCGGTGTCGGGCAGCCAGTAGCGCTGGCGCTGGAAGGGATAGGTCGGCATGCCGTCGACCCGCTGGGCACCGGTGCCCGCGTAGACCTGGCGCCAGTCCAACCGCACGCCGTGCGTGTGGAGTTGGCCGAGTGCGTTGAACAGTGTCCGCGGCTCGTCGCTGTCCCGCCGGGCCGTCGTGGCGAAGAGGAGCTCCTTGCGGACCCCGGCGGCCTGGGCGGTGAGGTGGGCGTCCGGGCCGACCTCGGCGAACGCGGTCACCCGCCCGTCGTGCGCCAGCCAGTGGACGGCGTCCCCGAACCGCACGGCCTCACGGGCGTGGCGTACCCAGTAGGCGGCAGACAGCAGCTCCTCCCCGGTGGAAGGAAGCCCGGTCAGGCCCGACAGCACCGGGATGCTGGGCGTGCCGTAGGTCAACTCGCCCGCGATACGGCCGAATTCGGCGAGCATCGGCTCCATCAGCGGGGAGTGGAAGGCGTGGCTGACCCGTAGCCGGACGGTACGACGGCCTCGTGCGGCGAAGCGTTCCGCGAGCGCGAGGACCGGCTCCCGTGCGCCGGAGACGACGACCGCGCGCGGGCCGTTCACCGCCGCGATCGCGACTGCCTCGATCAGCTCGGCCCTCACCTCCGCCTCGGTGGCGTCGAGCGCCACCATGGCACCACTCTCCGGCAGTTCCCGCATCAACCTCCCACGGGCCGCGACCAGTTCGACGGCGTCCGCCTCGGACAGCACGCCCGCGCAGTGCGCCGCCGCCAGCTCGCCGACCGAGTGCCCGGCCAGGAAATCAGGCCGTACGCCCCAGGAGGTGAGCAGCCGGAAGAGGGACACCTCGTACGTGAACAGGGCGGCCTGGGCGAAGTCCGTACGCTCCAGCAGGGCGCTTTGGTCCGCGTCCCAGAGCACTGAGCGGAGCGGGCGTTCCAGGTGGGCGTCGAAGCGTGCGCACAGGACGTCGAACGCGGTCGCGAACACCGGGAAGGTGTCGTACAACTCCCTTCCCATGCCGGTTCGTTGGGCGCCCTGGCCAGTGAACAGCAGGGCCAGGCGGGCGGCGGAGACGGCGATGTGCGGGGGAGCGGACTCCGTCAGGGCGTCGAGGGCGGTCAGGGTCGCCGCCCGGTCCTCGGTGGTGACGGCCGCGCGGTGGGGGAGGCCGGAGCGGCTGGTGGCGTGGGTGAACGCCACGTCCAGCAGGGGGAGTTCAGGGTGCTCGCGGAGGAAGGTCGCGGTGCGTGCGGCCTGTGCTCGGAGGGCGGACGGGGTGGCGGCCGAGAGCAGCAAGGGCGGCGTCACTGTGCTGCGCGGGGACGGTGCCGCGGCTGCTTCCGCCTCCTCCAGGATCACGTGCGCGTTGGTCCCGCCGATACCGAACGCCGAGACCGCCGCCCGCCTCGGCCGTCCGGGCTCGGGCCGCCACTCCTCGTCCTGGGTCAGCAGCCGTACCGTGCCCGACGACCAGTCCACGTGCGGGGACGGCTCGTCGGCGTGCAGGGTGCGGGGGAGTCGGTCGTGGTGCATCGCCAGCACCGTCTTGATGACACCGCCGACCCCGGCGGCGGCCTGGGTGTGTCCGAGGTTGGACTTCAACGAGCCCAGCCACAGCGGGCGTTGGGCGGTGCGGGCCCGGCCGTAGGTGGCGAGGAGCGCGTGTGCCTCGATCGGGTCGCCGAGCGCGGTGCCCGTGCCGTGTGCCTCGACGGTGTCGATGTCTGCGGGGGTCAGCCCCGCGTCGGCGAGTGCCGCGTGGATCACCCGTTGCTGCGCTGGGCCGTTGGGGGCGGTGAGGCCGTTGGACGCGCCGTCGGAGTTGACGGCCGAGCCGCGCAGCACGGCCAGTACGGGATGGCCGTTGCGGCGCGCGTCCGAGAGCCGTTCCAGCAGGACCAGGCCGACCCCCTCGCCCCACGCGGTACCGTCGGCCGCCGCCGAGAAGGGCTTGCAGCGGCCGTCCGGAGCCAGCCCGCGCAGCCTGCTGAACGCGATGAACGGGCCGGGCGACGACATGACCGTGACTCCGCCGGCCACCGCGAGAGAGCACTCCCCGTCGCGCAGGGACCGTACGGCCGAATGCATCGCGACCAGCGACGACGAGCACGCGGTGTCCACGGTCACGGCGGGACCGCGCAGCCCCAGCGTGTAGGCGATGCGGCCGGAGGCCACGCTGCCGGCCGAGCCGAGGGCGAGATGCGCCTCCAACTCGTGCCCGGCGTGGTGCAGTCGGCTCGCGTAGGTGGCGTGCATGACGCCCACGAAGATGCCGGTGTCGCTGTCGCGCAGACCGGCCGGGTCCAGCCCCGCCCGCTCCAGCAGCTCCCAACTCGTCTCCAGGAGCAGCCGTTGCTGGGGGTCGGTGGCCAGGGCTTCGCGGGGGGACATGGCGAAGAAGGCCGCGTCGAAGTCGGCCGCGTCGTGCAGGAAACCGCCCCTGCGGGTGACCGACCTGCCGAGGCGGTCGGGGTCCGGGTCGTACAGGTCGGCCACGTTCCAGCCGCGGTCGGCGGGGAAGTCGGAGGTCGCGTCCGTGCCGCTGGAGACCAGCCGCCACAGGTCGTCCGGGGACTCCACCCCGCCCGGATAGCGGCAGGCCATGGCGACGACGGCGATGGGCTCCCCGGGGTCGCCCGCGGAGCCGCGCGCGGGACCCGGAGCGCTCCCGCCGTGCAGCGCGGCGCGCACCAGGTCGGCCACGGCCGTGGGCGTGGGGTGGTCGAAGACCAGCGTCGCGGGCAGCGCGAGACCGGTCGCCGTGCCCAGCCGGTCGCGCAGCAGGACAGCGCCGAGCGAGGTCAACCCCTGCGCGCTGAACGGCACTTCGGGGTCCAGTTCCGGTACGGGGACGTCGAGGGTGCGTGCCGTCACGTCGAGTACCAGGTCGAGCACGGCGTCGGATGTGGCGGCGAGCCGTGAACGCAGCGCGGCCGAGGCGGCCGTACGTTCCGCGGCGACGCGCTGCGGCAACTCCTCGACGAGCACCGCGCGGGCGAGCTTGCCGGACGCGGTACGCGGTAGCGACGCGGTCGGATAGATCTCGTCCGGCACCTTGAATCCCGACAGCCGCTCCCGGCAGGCGGCGAGCGCCCGTTCCGTGTCGACGCCGTCCGGGCCGGGCACGACGAAGGCCACCGGCACCTCGCCCAGCACATCGTGGCGTCGGCCGACAACGGCGGCGTCGACGATGTCGGGGCGGGCCAGCAACACCCGTTCCACCTCGGACGGGTTGATGTTCACACCACCGCGGATGATGAGTTCCTTGACCCTGCCGGTGACATGGAGGTGGCCGTGTGTGTCGCGCCGGCCGAGGTCCCCGGTGCGGTACCAGCCGTCGGTGAAGGCCTCGGCGGTCGCCTCCGGACGGTTGTGATAGCCCGCCATCAGGCCGGGACCGCGCACCCAGATCTCGCCCTCGTCCCCGTCGCCGGCCTCGGCACCGCTGGACGGATTGGTGATCCGTACGTCCAGCACCAGCAGCGGGAATCCGCGCGAGGGGTCGTCACGGGGGTCGTCCAGCCGCTCGATCGCGATCTTCCCGCAGGTCTCCGTGGAGCCGTACCCGTCGAGCAGGGGAGCGTCCAGGGTCTGTTCGGCCTCGACACGCAACTCGGGGGAACAGGGCGCCCCGCCGCTGACACACACCCGCAGCGAGGCGGGCACCGGACGTGGCGTCTCGCGCAGTGACTCCAGCAGAAGACGGTAGGTGGCGGGCACCCCGCCCAGGACGGTGAACGGTTCGGTGGCGAGCGCCTCGGCGAGGTTCGCGCCCGGCCCGAGGACCCGCGCTGTCGCGCCGACCGAGAGGACGCCCAGCAGGCACACGGAGTGGCCGAGGGCATGGAACATCGGCAACGGCCAGAGCAGTAGGTCCTGTTGCTCCAGCCGGTACGCCGGTACGTAGGCCTTCGTCACCGACCACAGTGCGGAACGCTGCGTGGAGACCACGCCCTTGCTCTGGCCGGTGGTGCCGGACGTGTAGTGGATCCAGGTCGGCTCGTCGAGCCCGAGGTCGTCACGCGCGGCCGTACCGGAATCCGTCCCGGCCAGGTCCTCGAAGTCGAGGGAACTGTCGGCGAGTTCGTCCCGTCCGACGACGATCACCCGTCGTACGGAGGCCGGTTGGGCGACCGGCTGCTCCGTCACGACCGCGACGGCGCCGCTGTCGTCGAGGAAGTACGCCAACTCCTCGTCCGACGCGGCGGAGTTGAGGAGCACACCGATCGCCCCGGCGCGCAGCACACCGAGCCAGGCCTCGACCAGCTCCACCCGGTTGCCGAGATGGATCGCGACCCGGTCCCCACGCCGCACCCCGAGCCGTACCAGATGGCCCGCGAACCGGGCGGTGCGCCGCTCCAACTCCCGGTAGGTGACCGCGCGTCGGTCGTCCAGGTAGGCGGTCCTGTCGCCGATCCGATCCGAGTGCTCCCGCAGAATGCCGGGCAGCGTGCGTGTCAACTCGTCGTCGGAAACGGCCATTTCCACCCCTATGTTCACCAACCCCGAGTGGCAACCGTACGACAGGCGCCCTCCGGAACCGGGATGGGGCAGGATCTTCGGCATGGCGATGTGCGACTACTTCTCCGCCGCGACTGACGAGGCCGCCGTCGGTGTCCTCGACGCACCGGGCGGACCGGATCCGTCGGTCTTCGACGTCCTGTCCCTGAAGGGCATCGACCCGGTGGTCGTCATGGCGCGACTCGAAGCCCTCCTCACGGACTGCGCCTACGACGAGGCACGCGCCCGTCCGCGCTCCGGACGACTGCTCTCGGATCCCGAGGCCGAAGCCGCCTTCGTCATCAGTGTCTCCGACACGCTCCGGGACGCTTTGGCCTCGGTGACGGGTGACCAACTGGGCCTGATGGCAGGGCCGTTCGGGGCCGTGGAGGAGGTGGGTCTGCCGCCCGCCGAGGCGCTGGAGCCGCTTCGGCTGCTGTCCGGGCTGGCCCGACGGGCCGCGGCGGAGAACCGGAGGCTGTACTGCTGGTGGGCCCTCTGACCCAACCGGCCGGCCTTACTCCAGTACGTCGGGCTCCTCCTCCACCACGAGGTCGGCCAGGAGATTGAAGTTGTGGCGTGCCATGTTGGCGTTGCTGAACTGCCGGTGCGCCAGGGTCACTTCCTCCTCGGTCATGATCCGGGGCGTTCCGGCGGCGTCGGCGAGCAGCTGCATCTGGCAGGCGCGCTCCATGGTGATGAACCACCACGCGGCCTCCTCGACGGACCGGCCGACGGTCAGCAGGCCGTGGTGCCGGAGGATGGCCGCCCTCCGGTCGCCCAGCCGGACGGCGATCCGCTCGCCCTCGGACTTCTCAAGGACCAGACCCTTGTACTCGTCGAACAGGACATGGTCGTCGTAGAAGGCGCAGGACTCCTGCACGATCGGGGCCAGGGGCTTGTCCAGTGAGGCGAAGGCCCGGCCGTGGATGGTGTGGGCGTGTGCCACCGCCACGACGTCCGGGCGGGCGTGGTGGATGGAGGAGTGGATCCAGAAGGCCGCCTTGTTGGTCCTGCGTTCGCCCTCGATCACCCGGCCCTCCTCGTCGATGAGGAGCAGGTCGCTGACGCGGATCCTGGAGAAGTGCACCGCGTACGGGTTCACCCAGAACCGGTCCGGGAACTCGGGGTCCCGTGCGGTGATGTGTCCGGCGATGCCCTCGTCGAAGCCGTAGCGGGCGAAGATCCGGAACGCGGCGGTCAACTGCCGCTTGCGGTGCGTGCGTTCGGCCTCGATGGTGTCGCGGCTCTCGGCGAGGCGAGGAATGTCGAGTTCCTCGGTGTTGTCGAAGTCGATGTCGTTGCTGCCGGTGGTGACGGACATCAGCACGTCCTTTCCGGTACGAGGTCACGAGGAATTTCTTTCAGGCTGCAACCGTCCTCCGCCTCATGTCAACCTCAGGGGCAATTTATGTTGCCTCAGTGGTACGAAGTCCGACCCTCTCAGTCGCCCCTTCGCCAGGCGCCCAGCACCATGAGCGTCTTCGTTCCGATCACCGCACCCGTGCGCCGGAGCCGGTCGATGACATCCCTGAGGTGCTGTACGTCGGTCACCCGGACGCGGACCAGGGCGTCGGGGTCACCGGCGACGGTGAAGACCTCCTGGGCCTCCGGGACGCTGGTGGCGGCCATGGTGATCGCCTCGACCTTGACGTCGCCTGCGAACCGCAGCTCGACGAAGGCCTCGAAGCCGGCGCCGAGCTTTCCGTGGTCGAGGGTGACCGTGTAGCCCGCGATGACACCGACCCGCTCCAGCCGGTCGACCCGGCGTTTGACCGCCGACGGGGAGAGGCTCACCCGCTCCGCGATCTCCGTCATCGTCCGACGGCCGTCCTCGACCAGCAGATCGAGAATCGCGCGGTCGACGCTGTCGATGAGTCCCGTGTCGGTCATGTGCCGTCCTTCCATTGACGCCCGTTCTTTGCGGGAGATCCTGATGAGAGTCGAGTTTCTTGCGTCGTGTGCAAGATACCTGCAACTTAATTGCCTCGCGCTCTGTCCCGCCGCTCCACTGTCCACACCTGCCAACCGGTCGGCGACCGCCGTTCGAGGGCGTGAGAAAGGGACTCAGCGGTGAAAGTTGAGCGCGAACTACCGTCCGACGAAGCCCAGGAGCTGCTGGAGCTGACCGTCGACATCGCGGACAAGGAACTCGCCCCGCGTGCCGCGGAGTTCGAGGAGGAGGGCCGCTTCCCCCGCGAGGTGTTCCACCTCCTGGGCGAGACGGGACTGCTGACCCTGCCCTTCGCCGAGGAGGTCGGGGGCGGCGGCCAGCCCTACGCCGTCTACCTGCAAGTACTCGAAGAACTGGCCGCCCGCTGGGCCGCCGTCGCGGTCGGTGTCAGCGTCCACACCCTGTCCTGCCACGCCGTCGCGGCCTTCGGCTCCGCGAGCCAACAGCAGACGCTGCTCCCGTGGCAGCTGAGCGGCACCGCACTTGGCGCGTACTGCCTGTCCGAGGAGCACGCCGGCTCCGACCCCAGCGCCATCCGCGCCCGCGCGGCACACGACGGCGACGCGTGGGTCGCCCGGGGCGCCAAGGCCTGGGTCACCCACGGCGGTGAGGCCGACTTCTACACCGCGTTTCTGCGCACCTCCGACGACCCCCGCAGCGGCATCTCCTGCTTCCACGTGGACGCCCGGTCGCCCGGCCTGAGCGCGGGCGCCCCGGAACGCAAGATGGGGCTGCGCAGTTCGACCACCGCGGTCATGAACTTCGACGATGTGCGGATCCCCGAGGACCGGCTGATCGGAGAGCCCGGCCAGGGACTGAGGATCGCGCTGTCCGCACTCGACGCGGGACGGCTCGGCATCGCCGCCGTCGCGGTCGGCATCGCGCAGGCGGCCCTCAACCACGCGGTCGAATACGCCCGCGAGCGCCGGACGTTCGGCCGCCGCATCATCGAGCACCAGGGCGTGGGATTCCTCCTCGCCGACATGGCCGCACGCACCGAGGCGGCCCGCGCCACCTACCTGGTCGCCGCCCGCCGCAAGGACTCCGGTCAGCCGTTCAGCAGGCAGGCCAGCATCGCCAAACTCATCGCGACCGACACGGCGATGGCCGTCACGACCGACGCCGTCCAGGTCCTCGGCGGTGCCGGATACGTCCGTGAGCACCCGGTGGAGCGCTATATGCGCGAGGCGAAGATCACCCAGATCTTTGAGGGCACCAACCAGATCCAGCGCATGGTCATCGGCCGCCATCTCGACGGCACCTGAACACCCCACGTTTCCAAAGAACTTGAGTGAACGAACTTGAGCGAACGAACCTGAGAAAGGCGGGCACCGTGGCATCACACGACGCTGTTGCCGTCATCGCGGGCGGCGGCTCCGGACTGGGGCGGGCGACCGCGCACCGGCTGCACCGACAGGGCTGTACGGTCGTGCTGTTGGACCTCCCGGAAAGTCAAGGGAAGGCCGCAGCCGCCGCGTTGGGGGAACGCGCCCACTTCGTCCCGGCCGATGTGGCCGATCCGGACCAGGTCCGGCAGGCCTTCGCGTACGCGGCCGGGCACGGGTCGGTGCGCGCGACGGTCAACTGCGCCGGGATCGCGACACCCGGCCGCATCCTGGGCAAGCGGGGAGCACTGCCCGCCGAGGACTTCCGGCGCGTGATCGAGATCAACCTGCTCGGCACCTTCCACGTACTGTCCGCCGCTGCCGCCGTCATGGCGGGCAACACCCCCGACAACGGCGACCGGGGTGTCATCGTCTGCACCGCGTCGATCGCCGCCTACGACGGACAGATCGGCCAGGCCGCCTACGCGGCGAGCAAAGGCGGAGTGGTCTCCCTGACCCTGGCGGCGGCCCGGGATCTCGCCGACTCGGCCATCCGCGTCGTCACCGTCGCGCCCGGGCTGTTCGACACCCCGCTGCTGTCGGGGCTCCCGGAGAAGGCACGGACGGAACTGGGAGCGGCCGTACCGCATCCCTCCCGGCTCGGCTCACCGGACGAATACGCCTCACTGGTCGGCTACATCCTCGACAACCCGATGCTCAACGGCGAGGTCATCCGCCTCGACGGCGCCCTGCGCATGCCTCCGCGCTGAATCCCGAACCGCGATCGCCCGCCGCACGTTGCCCGCCGTACGTTGCCCGTTGCCCGGAAAGAGACCGCTCATGGCACCCACCGAACCCGCGCCGCCGGAGACACCACCCTTCGACGCACCCATGCAACTCCTCGACCCGGCAGGGAAGTTGAGCACGGACGACCGGCTCCCGCTCGACCTCGCGACCGTCGACCTCGCCGCCTTGCACCGTGACATGACACTCACCCGTCGCCTCGACACGGAGGCCATCGCCCTCCAACGCCAGGGCGAACTGGGGCTCTGGCCCTCACTGCGCGGACAGGAGGCAGCCCAGGTCGGCGCCGCGCACGCACTGCGCCGCCAGGACATGGTCTTCCCCACCTACCGCGAGCACGGCGTGGCCTGGTGCCGGGGCCTCGACCCGGTGGCACTGCTGGGCCTCTTCCGGGGCACCACACTGGGCGGTTGGGATCCCTACGCCCACCACTTCAACCTGTACACCCTGGTCATCGGGGCGCAGACCCTGCACGCGGTGGGCTACGCCATGGGCCTGCACCGGGACGACAGCACCGGCTCGGGCGACCCCGACCGCGACACGGCCGTCCTGGCGTTCCTCGGCGACGGCGCGCTGAGCGAGGGCGAGACCAACGAGGCGTTCATCTGGGCCGCCGCCCAGAACCTGCCGGTGGTCTTCTTCTGCCAGAACAACCAGTGGGCCATCTCCGCGCCCTACAGCGTGCAGAGCCGCGTCCCCGCGGCCCAACGGGCGGCCGGATACGGCTTTCCGGGCATCCGCGTCGACGGCAACGACGTACTGGCCTGCCTCGCCGCCACCCGCCGGGCACTGCACCAGGCACGCTCAGGCGGCGGCCCGACGCTGATCGAGGCCGTCACCTACCGCGTCAACGCCCACACCACCGCCGACGACGCGACCCGCTACCGGCCCGCCGCCGAGACCGAGGACTGGGCGGCCCGGGATCCGCTGGAGCGGCTGGAGGCCCATCTGCGGTCCACCGGCGCGGTGACCGACGACCACTTCACCGACCTCGAACAGCGGGAACGTGACCTGGCCGAGCAACTGCGCGCCGGGTGCCGCGAGTTGGCCGAGCCCGACGCGGCCTCCCCCTTCGAGCACACCTACGCGCGGATGCCCGCCGATCTGCGCCAACAGCTGCGCGCGCACCTGGAGTTCGTCTCCACCGGGCCGCAGGACGGAGAGCGGCAGTGAGCGTCTCCATGGTGAAAGCCCTCAACGACGGCCTGCGCCAAGCCCTGTCCGACGACCCCAAGGTCCTGCTCATGGGCGAGGACATCGGCCGCCTCGGCGGTGTGTTCCGGGTGACGGACGGCCTGCGGAAGGAGTTCGGCGACCTGCGCGTCGTAGACACCCCACTGGGCGAGGCAGGCATCGTCGGAGCGGCGATCGGACTCGCGATGCGCGGCTACCGGCCCGTCTGCGAGCTCCAGTTCGACGGCTTCGTCTACCCGGCCGCGAACCAGATCATCACCCAACTCGCCAAACTCCGACACCGCTCGGCGGGCCGCATCTCCCTGCCCGTCGTGATCCGCATCCCCTACGGCGGCGGCATCGGCTCGATCGAGCACCACTCGGAGTCGCCCGAGACGTACTTCGCCCACACGGCCGGGCTGAAGGTCGTCACCTGTTCCACCCCGCACGACGCGTTCCACATGATCCAGCAGGCCGTGGCCGACGACGATCCCGTGGTCTTCCTCGAACCCAAGCGGCACTACTGGACCAAGGGAGAGATCGACCCCGCCTCGCCCCAGCCCTTGGAGCAGGCAGTGATCCGCCGCGAGGGCACGGACGTGACACTCATCGCCTACGGTCCGACCGTGCCCGTCGCCCTTGAGGCGGCCGAGGCCGCGGCGGAGGAGGGGCGCAGCGTGGAGGTCGTGGACCTGCGAAGCCTCTCGCCCTGGGACGTCACGACCGTCCGCGCGTCCGTGCACCGCACCGGCCGAGCCGTCGTGGTCCACGAGGCCGCCTTCTCCCACGGGTTCGGCGCCGAGGTCGCCGCGCGGTTGCAGGACGAGGAGTTCCACTTCCTCGAAGCCCCCGTCGTCCGGGTGACCGGATACGACACCCCCTACCCGCCGAGCCGCCTTGAGTCGGACTGGCTTCCCGGTGTCGACCGGATCCTCAACGCCATTGACCGCAGCCTGAGTTACTAGGAAGGGGCGCACCGTGACGAGCCCGCAGCAGTTCCTGCTCCCCGACGTCGGCGAGGGCCTGACGGAGGCGGAGATCCTTGCCTGGTCGGTCCGGCCCGGCGACACCGTCGAGGTCAACCAGATCATCGTCGAGGTGGAGACGGCCAAGGCCGCCGTAGAACTCCCCTCGCCCTACGCCGGTGTCGTCAGCGCCCTCCACGCGGAAGTGGGGGAGTCCCTGGCGGTCGGCAAACCGCTCATCACCATCGACACTGGCCCACCGGGAGAGACGGCGGACGGCCCGTCGGACGGTCGTACGACACGGCAGCCGGAACCGGAACAGGCGGCGCTCCTGGTCGGATACGGCCCGCAGGGCGCGGGCACCGGCCGTCGCAGAAGGCGCTCGGCCGCACCCCAGCCCACGACATCGGCGGCCGGGGACCGCGGCGAGGCCGGAGCTGCGACCAGTCCCCCGGACCACGTGGTCGCGCGGCCCGCGGCCAAGCCGCCGGTTCGTAAACTGGCCAAGGATCTCGGGGTCGACCTCACCACCGTCATCCCCACCGGCCCCGGGGGCACCATCACCCGCGAGGACGTGCGCGAGGCCGCCGCGCGCACGACCCCGGAGACCGTGCCCAGCCCGGCCCCCGACACGGCGCGAACGGCCGAGACCCGCATACCGATCCGAGGCGTACGCAAGCACACGGCCGCCGCCATGGTCGCCTCCGCCTTCACCGCACCGCATGTCACCGAGTTCATCACCGTCGACGTCACAGCCACCATGCGGCTCCGTGAACTGGTCGCCGGGCGGCGGGAGTTCCGCGATCTGCGGGTCACCCCGCTGCTGTTCTTCGCCCGGGCCCTGGTGATCGCGCTGGCCAAGACCCCTGAGGCGAACTCCAGTTGGGACGAGGCGGCGCAGGAGATCGTCCTGAAGCACTACGTCAATCTCGGGGTCGCGGCGGCGACGGACCGCGGGCTGGTCGTGCCGAACATCAAGGGCGCGGACCGGATGTCGTTGCGTGAACTCGCCCAGGCGCTCGCCGACTTGACCGCGACCGCCCGAGCCGGCCGCACCTCACCGGGGGACATGACGGGCGGCACCGTCACGCTCACCAATGTGGGGGTGTTCGGGGTGGACACCGGTACCCCGATCCTCAACCCGGGAGAGGCCGCGATTCTCGCCGTGGGCGCGGTCCGCCGTATGCCCTGGGTCGTCCGGGACGACGACGGGGACGAACGGATCGAACCCCGGTGGGTGACGCAGCTCGCGCTCTCCTTCGATCATCGGCTGATGGACGGCCGTCAGGGCTCCGAACTGCTGGCCGGTATCGCGGAGATCCTGCACGAACCGGGATTGGCGCTCCTGTGACGGCGGTCGCGCCGATCGGCGTTTCGGCCTGAGAGGCAACTTAAATTGCCTGAGAGGTTGACTTGGTCGGGCTGGACCGAGACTCTGTGGGAAAGGCCGAGGGGTCTTGGAGTCTCAGGAGGAGCGGGCCATGGCAACGTTCGTACTCGTACACGGTTCATGGGGCGGCGGCTGGGTGTGGGACCGGTTGCGGCCCCTGCTGGAGAGCGCCGGTCATACGGTTCTCACCCCCACCCTGGCCGGTCTCGGCGAGCGGCACGAGCTGTCCGCGCCGGACGTCGGCCTGGGTGTCCACGCGCGGGAAATCGCCCAACTCCTCGAATCCGAAGGGGTGCGGGACGCGATCCTGGTCGGGCACAGCTACGGCGGAATGGTGATCACGGGAGCCGCCGCGCTCGCCGCCGACCGGGTCGGACAGGTCGTCTACGCGGACGCCTTCGCCCCGGTGACCGGTGAGTCGGCGTTCGGGATGCTGCCCTGGCTGGAGCCGGCGTTCGCCGAGGCGCGGGGGCCGGCCGAGTGGGAGGTGGCGCCGCTCGACACCGGGGCGCTCGGTGCGGACGAGGAGGGGGCGGCATGGCTGTCGAGCAGGATGACGCCGATGCCGCGGTTCACCCACGAGGAACCGCTCGGGCCCGGCAGCGAGGACGTTCTGGCGGCCAGGCCCGTCACTTATATCCACTGTGCCGATCAGGACTTCTTCACCGAGGTGGCGGCCGCGGCGGAGAAACGCGGGTTCCGGGTCGTCGCCCTGTCCGGCGTCACCCATGTCGGTCTGCTGACGCACCCGGACGGCTTCGCGCGGGAACTGCTGAAGCTCGCGTAAAGGCCCCGTCCGATGTACCTGGCAGGCGGGCTTCATTACCTCACAGGCATGTTATCGTGCGGGAATGTCGATCGAGGACACTGATCTGTGGGTCGCCCAACGCCTCAAGGACATGCGGGGCGAGCGGGGCATCACCCTGTCGACACTGGCCGAACAGACCGGCATTTCCTCGGCGCATCTCTCGCGCCTGGAGAAGGGCGTACGCAAGCCGTCCATCGGCAGCCTGCTCCAGATCGCCCGCGTCTACGGCGTATCCATCAGCGAACTGGTGCAGGAACCCGACCAGGACGACTTCCATCTGGTGCGCGCCGACGAGGCGATGACACGTGAGGGCCAGGACGGCCGCTACACCGTACTGAGCGGGCCTCGCGAAACGATGTCCGTCATCCGGGTCGAACTGACGGCCGGCAAACACACCAAGACCGCGCGGCATGTCGGCGAGGAATGGCTGCATGTCGTGTCGGGGGCGATCACGCTCGACATCTCGGGCGTATCCCTGCGACTCGATGCCGGGGACTCGGTGCATTTCGACTCGTCGAAGGAGCACCGTCTCACCAGCGACGACGATGCCGACGCCACCGTACTGATCGCGTCGACGGCGGCGACCGTTCCGATGAGACACCCCATTCCGGCGTCGCGTCGCAATTAGCCGAACACCCGCTGCGTACCGCGCGGGAATGACGGAAACCCATTTTCCTGGCAAGAGGGAAGGCCTCGCCATGTCCTCGATCATCGCGCTGAATCCCGCTGAACTCCCGCCCCTGACCGGTGTGATCTCCCACGGGCTGGCGGTCCCCGATCTGGGTCTCCTTTACACGTCCGGACAGGTCGCGTGGGACGCCGAAGGGAAACTCGTCGGCCGGGGCGACCTGGCCGCGCAGTTCACGAAGGCCTACGAGAACATCGACGCCGTACTGGCCGCCGGGGGTTCGAGCCGTAGCAAAATCATCAAGGAGACCATTCACCTCGTCGGGTACGACACCGACAACGCGGAGCAGTTGATCGCGCTCATCGCCGGTTGCCGAGGGGCGGGACAGACGCCGCCCGCGAGCACCTGTGTGGGTGTGGAGACGCTCTTCGCGGAGGGCTATCTGGTCGAGATCGAGGTGGTCGCGACCCTGTGACCGACCCGTGCGGGCCGCCCGGCTAGCATTGATCGGTGACCAAGACGCCAGGAGCTGCCCGGACCAAGGTCGGAATCACGCTCGACCGGGTGGTCGGGGCCGCGTTCGACGTCCTTCAGAGAGAAGGCATCGCCAAGCTCTCCGCGAGGGCGGTGGCCGCCGAACTCGGCGTCAGGATGAACACGGTCATGTGGCACATCCGGACCAAGGACCGACTGCTCGGCCTGATGGCGGAGTTCATCATGGGCGAGGTCGACCTGGAGAACCCGCACGGAGACTGGCGCGAGCAAGTGGCCGAACTGCTCGGGCGGTTGCGAGGGGCCATGCTCGCCCACCGGGACGGCGCTCTGCTCGTCGCCGGAACCTTTCCCGTCGAGCCGAACACGCTGGCTTTTTCCGAACGGCTGGTGACCCTCCTCTTCGAGGGGTGCCCCACCCGTAAGTCGGCCGCGTGGACGTCCTGGAGCCTTTTCTATTTCACGCTGGGCCTCGTCCAGGAGGAGCAGGCGACACCGGCCGCGTTCCACGACCGGCTGCGGGAATCCGTCGACGAGCGGCAGTTCCCCGGCCTCCATTCGGTACTGGAGGACTACGTCTCGATCGACTACGGCGAGCGCTTCGCCTTCGGGATCGAGCAGATCCTGCAATCGGCTCCGACGACCAAACCCGGGGCCGGTTCCGGGAGTTGAGTGAGGGCCTGTCCGCCGGACGTCGGTCCGGCGGACAGGCCCTCGGGTCGTGACTATCCGCGGCGGCCCGCCGCATCGTGGGCGACAGAGTCCTGCTCCTCACCGCCGGAGGTGCCAGAAACCGTGCTCGGAGCAGGCGCGGTTTCCCGGGCCCGGTCGGCGTGGCCCGGCCACCAGGCCGCGTGGCCCATCAGGGCGGTGAGGCTGGGCGTGAAGAACATCGCCATCACGAACGCGGCGACGGCGATGCCGAAGGAGACGGCGAAACCCATCTCCGTGAGCAGCGCGTTGCCGGCCAGCATCATCGTCGCGAAGGTCGCCGCGAGGATGAAACCGGCCGCCGCCACGGTCGGCCCCGCGTGCCGCAGCGCCATACCCGCCGCCTCGCGCGGATCGCGACCCTCGCGGGCCTCCTCGCGGAGCCGGGCGATCATCAGGATGTTGTAGTCCGTGCCGATGGCGACCACGAAGAGATACATGATCACCGGGAGCATGAACATCAGCCCCGGGTGCCCCTGCGCGTCCTGGAAGATCCAGACGGTGGCGCCGAGCGTGGCGCCGAAGCCGAGACCCACCGACGCCATGAGGTACAGGGGCGCGACCACACTGCGCAGCACCAGTCCCAGGATCAGCATGATCAGCAGGGCGGCGACGGGGAAGACGGTCCGGTAGTCGTGATTGACCGCCGCGTTGATGTCCTTGTAGATCGAGGACATGCCGCCGACCAGGGCCTCCGTACCGTCGGGAGCGGAGGAGTGCGCGACCTCGCGCACCCGGCCCACGGTGTCGATCGCCTTCTCCGTCGACGCCTCGTACTTCAGCGTGACAGTGAAGTCCGCCGTGGTTCCGCCCGTGTTGACCTGGCTCATCCGGGCGCTCGCGACACCGTCCACGGCTCCGAGTTTCTCGGCGTAGGCGGTGAAGGTGCTCCGGTCGAGGGGGCGGCCGTCGGAGCTGGAGAGGTAGACGTCGGTGGGGGCGGCGGCGCCCGCCGAGTACGCCTTCCGCATCTCGTCCTGGACGACCATCGACTCCTTGGTCTTGGGCATGGAACCCGAGGCCAGGTCGAAGGTGGCCTTGTAGCCGAGGGTGCCGAGCGACAGGGCGACGAGCACGAGGCCGGAGAGCGCGGCGGTCAGCGCCGGACGGCGTCGTACACCGCGGCCGAGGGCGGCGAAGCGGGCGTTCTCCGGCTCCCGCTGCCAGGACTTGGAGGGCCAGAAGACCTTCGGCCCGATCAGCGAGACCACGGCCGGGATCAGGGTCAGGCCCGCGATCAGGGTGACGCTGACCGCGATGGCCAGCGCCGGACCCATCTGCTTGAGGAAGCCCAGCGTGGACAGCGCCAGCGCGAGGAACGCGATGATGACCGCGCCGGCCGCCGACGCGATGGCCTCGCCGACCCGGGCGACCGCGTTGATCATGGCCTGCTTCGGCTCGTCACCCGCCCGCAGCCGTTCCCGGTAACGGAACATCAGGAACAGGAAGTAGTCCGTGCCCACACCGAACAGCACGACGATCAGGATCGACGAGACGGAACTGTTGGCCTGTAGCCCGAACAGCTTGGTGGCGTAGGCGATCAGCCCGTTGGCGATGGCCGCCACCACACCGATCAGCAGCAGGGGCAGGAAAGCGAGGATCGGCGCCCGGAAGATGATCAGGAGCGTCACCAGAATGATGACGAAGGTCCCGATGCCGATCAGCGCCTCGCCGCGCTTGGAGGAGTCCTGCTGGTCGAGGGCCTGCGCGGCGGAACCGCCGAGCTTCACCTCCAGGTCCGTGCCCTTGACGAGTTGTTTGACGTCGTCGCGCAGCACCTTGGCGGCGTCCGCCTGAACGGGCTGGCCGGCGTTCTTGCTGTCCATCTGGACCAGGGACATGGTGTAGCGGCCGTCCTTCGACGGCTGGCCGGGGACCACCTTCTGCACCTGGTCGATGTGCTTGTCGCCCAGTTCGGTGGTGATCCGGGCGACGTCCTTCTTGTCGGCGGCGGTCAGTGTGCCGCCGTCGGTGCGCTGGTACAGCGCGATGGCGGACGGGGTGAAGGCGCTGGGGAACGCCTTCACCTGAAGATCCGCCGCTTTGATCGATTCGTAGCTCTTGGGCAGGAAGCTGCTCTCGTCACTGTTGGAGGGCAGGCCTGGAGCGGTGGCGACAATCGCCACCGCCGCGATCAGCCACGCGACGATCGTCCAGACGGGATGTCGGACGACCGTATTGCCAATACGTCGGAACATGCGGGAGGTCCTCCTGGGCAGGAAGATCACCGCAGCCCGGGGAGCGGACCCCGGCATCGGCGACCCCGACCGGCCCTCACCCGGTGGCCGGTCGAATGGTTGTCTGTCTTTTTGTCATATCGGTCACGCGTGAAGATTCATAACACAAGCGTGGTTGCGACCGCGGGTGAGTTTTTCGGGCGGAGTGGGGCCGCCGTTGTGGCGTCCTAGGCTCCGAACGCGAGCTTCGAGACGTCGTCCCACTTCCGCCACTCGTCCAGTCGTGCCCCGTACTCCTTGGTGATCATTTCCAGCGGTCCCTCGCCGAAGAAGATCCGCAGCGGCGGCTGCTCCGCGTCGACCACCGTGAGGATCGCCGCGCGCGTCGCACTCGGGTCGCCGCGCCGCGCCGCGATCCGTGTCATGGCGGCACGGAAGTCGTCGTAGGCGGGCAGGTGCTGGGCCTGCACGGCGGAGGGTCCGGCCCATTCGGTGGCGTATCCGGCCGGTTCGACCAGGGTGACCTTGATGCCGAAGTCCTTGACCTCGGCGGCGAGGCTCGCGGTGAAGCCCTCCAGGGCGAACTTGGACGCGTGGTAGAGGCCCAGTCCGGGCAGCGAGACGACCCCGCCGATGGACGACACCTGGATGATGTGGCCGGATCCGCGGGCGCGCAGGTGCGGCAGCACCGCCTGGGTGACCCAGAGCGCGCCGAACACATTGACGTCGATCTGCTCGCGGGCCTGCTGCTCGGTCACCTCCTCGGTCATGCCGAACAGGCCGTAGCCCGCGTTGTTGATGACGACGTCAAGGCCGCCGAACGTGTCGACCGCCTGCTGCACGGCCTCGAACGCCGCCGCGCGGTCGACGACGTCGAGCCGCAGCGGCAGCACCGCGTCGCCGTACTTCGCGACCAGGTCGTCGAACGCGGACTCCGAGCGACTGGTCACGGCGACCTGATCGCCTCGTTCGAGCGCGGCTTCCGCCCATTCCAGGCCGAACCCCTTCGAGGCTCCGGTGATGAACCACGTCTTCGGCATGATCTCCCTCGCTCACTCTCTTGTTCGCTGACCAACAAGACCAGTGAACTTGGTCGGTGACCAAGATGTCAACCCGCGGAAACGCGCCCCTTGTGCGGCGACCAAGGGGCGCGTTATTGTTCTTGTGCGGCGACCAAGATGATCGTCGGCCCTGTCCTGTTGCAGGGGTCTGAATTGTTTTCGGGCACGAAAGGACCACTCTGCGGCCATGAATACGACTGAGCGCTATCGGGATCTCTTCGACGGTATGTACACATGGGTCTCGGACCTGTGTGACGCCGAGAAGGGCGGTGCCCTCGACGAGATTCACCGCTACTGGGCGGACGACGCGCGGATCGTCACCTTCGGCAGGGTCAAGGCGGACGGTATCGAGGCGCTGCGGAAGCACTTCGGCGTCTTTCCCGAGCTGTACGAGAAAGTGCGGGTTCGTGTGCCGTACTACACGTACCTGGAATCGGGAAACAGGGTCGTCGTCGAGCACGACATCCTGATCCGTCCGCGAAACGCCGACCATGCCGTCATCGACGGGGAGGCCGGCCGGGAGGAGTTCCGGGTGACGTCGATCTTCACCGTCCTCGACGGCAGGATCACGGAAATGCGTGAGGTCGCCGCCGTCAAGGCCGGAGACGACTGACCGTCAGTCGGAGGGCGACACCGCCTTGCGACGCAACCACGTGTTGCGGCAGGAAACGCCGTATCTGTTCAGGTCCGTCCTGTCCTGGAAGAACTGCCCCTGATCCCCTGATCCCCTGATCTCCTGATCTCCTGATCTCCTGATCCCCGGCCGGTCGCGCACCGCCGACACGACCCCACCGGTCTCGCCCGGGGGCTGTCCTCCACCACGAGACGGCGCGCACCCTGCGATCTGCTCGGCGTAACGGCTGTCGGCCGCGGCCAGGACGTCATGCTCCCCGTGGGAGGCTGAGAGGTATGGGGGCAACGGCGGACGACCGGGCGGTCGGGGAGTTTCTGGCAGGGATCCACGTGGGGGACATCCGCGGTGGGACCGTCGCGGAGGTCACGCGGTCCGAGGGGGTGGTGGTGACCTTGGACGGGTTCTCCGCGTGCCCGCTCGGGGTCGTCCGGCCGGCGGACGTCTCCTGGCGCTGGAAGACGGCCGAGGCCGCGGAGATCGGCCGGCGGATCACCGGCGAGGTGGTGGCCGTCGATCTCGACAAGGGCCGGGTGCGGCTGGCGATGACCGCTACCGAGAACCCGGACCTCTGGGCGTTCCTGACCTCGCGTCAACCCGGCGAGGTTCTTTCCGGGACGGTCGCCGCGATCGAGCGGTTCGGCGTGTTCGTGTCGCTGGACGACTGCCCTGACCATCCGGTGTTCCCCGGCGTCGGGTTCATCACGATCCCCGAACTGTCATGGCGTCACATCGACGCCGCTTCGGACGTCGTTCGGGTCGGGCAGTACATCTCGTGCGAGTTCCTCCAGTTCGACGACTGGAACGGCGAGGCACGGCTGTCCTTGAAGGGGATGCGGCCGGACCCCTTCGCGGTGTTCGCCGAAGGGGCCGCGGTGGGCCGAACGCTGCGCGGACAGGTCACCAAGGTGATCCCGTTCGGCGTCTTCGTCCGGGTCGCCGACGGCATCGAGGGACTGGTCCATCTACGCGAACTCACAGAGCTGCCCGTGGAGACGGCGGAGGGCATCCTCCAAGTGGGCGACGAGCTCATGGTCGTCATCACCGAAGTCGACCTGGAACGACGCAGGTTGGCGCTCTCCCCGGCGCACCGGCCGTGAACTCCCGCACCCGGACACGCCGTTCACCATGAGTCAGGTGCCGGGATCCGCCCCCGCGTCGCCCTGTCGCGAAGACGGATCAGGCAGCCACTTCAGGACTTGACCGGCCGTCCCCGCCCCCACGCCCAGGCGAGCCGGTCCGCGCCGGACTGGTTGGTCGTCTCCAGCCAGGGGCGGGCCGCGTCGCCGACGAGCTTCTGGATCGAGTACGTGTCGTCGGTGCGCAGACCGGGCCAGTACACGGAACCCATGCCGAGCTTGCGGAAGGTGTCGGTGTCGGCCTGGATGAAGTTGACCGAATTGTCGGTGGGAGTCGGCACGTTGTAGTTCAGGCCCGTGGTCATCGGGGCGCCGAACTCGTCCGCCACGGTGCGGTTCGCGCAGTCGCCGAGGCGTACCTTGAGGTCGCTCACCCACTGGTCGTAGGTGGCGTAGTCCTTCCAGAAGCCGTAGTGGTGCAGGGAGAGGTAGGTCCCCTTCAGGCGCGGGTCGGCGCAGACCGTGGTGACGTGGTCGTTGTAGCCGGCGCCGCTCACGAACACGCGGTTGCGCGGCACCCGGGAGTAGGTGTCGAGCCACTTGGCGGCGAGGTCGGCCCACTCGGTGTCGGTGTAGCCGTGCGGCTCGTTCATCGGCTCGAAGTAGACGCGCTGGTTGTGCTGGTAGGCCTTCACCACGGTGTCCCACATGGGCCAGTACGTGGCCGGGTCGTCGATGAAGCCGTCCTTGTTGGCGCCCGTCCCCTCCCAGTACGACACGATGACCTTGAAGCCCTGTGCCGTCGCCGCGTCGATGACACCGCGGTACGACTTCCAGTAACTGCCGTTCACCGTGTAGGGGTTGATGGGCAGCCGCACCGTGTTGGCGCCGAGGTTGGCGCGGAACGCCGCGATGACACGGGTCGCCTTCGTGTACGTCTGGGCGTAGGTGTCGGTGAGTGACAGGCCGGAGAGGACGACCGGGTCGTCGGCGTAATTGTCGCGCGGGTCGGCCCAGTTGACGCCCTTGAACTGGGACGTGTTCGTGCTCGGCGCGGCGGAGGCGGGGCTGCCGGCCAGGGTGGTGCCGGTGACCGCGGCGATCGCGACGGCCACGAAGGTGGCCCGCAGACGGGTTCTGGCGGGGATGGTGCGCATCGACTTGCCCTTTCAGGAATGGCGACTCGGCGCGGGGCGGGACCCGCGCGCGGCTGAGCGGCCGTCGGAACAGATACCGGGCGGACGGCTCGTGCCGGCTCGCCGACCGCGGACCCGGTGGGCTCGGTGTGGGGGAGTGGAGGGAGATGTTTACGCAAACATGGCGGCGCCGGAATCGTGGCATCCGGCACCGCCATCGTCAAGGTTTCCCGCACGTAACGTCGTTGGCGTCCTACGACGCGGCTACGGCTTGATGCCCACCCCGGTCCACAGGCTGACCTCGGCGTCCGTGGGCGGCTCCGCCGTGACGGCGTCCTCGGCGGCGGCGTCGGGGCGCCAGCGGTGGCCGACCGCGATGCCGGGTTCGAGCAGATCGAGCCCCTTGAAGAAGCGCGAGACGTCCTTCTGGGAGCGGAACTGCACCGGTGTCCCGGCGTTGGTGTAGATCGACGTCACCTTCTCCCAGGTGGTGGGGTCGAAGTCGGGCGTGCAGTGGCTTATGGCCAGGGCGCTGCCCGAGGGGAGGACCGACAGCAGGCGCTCGACCAGCCCGTACGGGTCCTGGGCGTCGGTGACGAAGTGCAGGAGCGCGTTGAGGGAGAGCGCGACCGGCTGGCCGAGGTCCAGCACCTCGGCGAGTTCGGGGGCGTTGAGGAGCGTCTCGGGGTCGTTGACGTCCGCCTGCACATAGGTGGTCCGGCCCTGCCGGGTGCTGCGCATCAGCCGCTCGGCGTACTTGAGGACCAGCGGGTCGTTGTCGGCGTAGACCACCCGGGCCTCGGGGACCACGGACTGGGCGACCTGGTGCAGGTTCGGTTCGGTGGGGATGCCGGTGCCGATGTCGAGCCACTGCTTGATGCCGTGCTCCCGGGCCAGGACACGGGTGGCCCGGTGCATGAACGCACGGTTCTCGCGGGCGCAGACGAAGATGGCCGGGTAGGCCGCCGCGACCGTCTCGGCCGCCTGCTTGTCGACCTCGAAGTGGTCCTTGCCGCCCAGGTAGTAGTCGTACATGCGGGCGGAGTGCGGCCTGCTGGTGTCGATGTCCCGCGCGGCGTGGGGGTTGGTCATGCTGTCCCTCTCAAGTGGTGTGCGTCGGCGTCTCGGGCAGGTCGCAGCCGGGCCGGCTCCAGTTCCTCACGCCCGTGGTTCTGGTTCAGCCGGCCATCAGATGGTCGGCCAGGCCGCGCTTGACCCCGGCGACGAACGCCGCCATCTCCTGCGGCGTGTAGATCAGCGCGGGTCCGGCGGGGTCGGTCGACTGGCGCAACGCGACGCGGCCGTCGGCGAGTTGCTTGGTCTCCACGCACTGACCGCCGTTGGGACCGCTCCAGGGGCATTCCCAGCCCTGTTCGCCGAGGTTCGACGCGGGCATCCCGTTGTAGACCGTGTTGTCGGTGGTGGTCATGAGTACTCCTTGCGCATGCGGTTCAAGAGCGCCTTGCTGTCCGCGGACGAGGTCAGCAGCGACATCCTGTTGTGCGCCTCCAGGTGGGCCGCGACGTCGGATCGCTGGTCCAGATACATGGAGGCGGAGAGGATCTCGCTGTAGACGATGTCGGGCAGCTCCGGTTCCTCGAACCGGAAATAGGTGAAGGGTGCGCACGCCCCCACGTGGGCACCCGCCGAGAACGGGACGATGTCGACACTGACGTGGTCCAGTTCCGAGACTTCGAGGAGCCGGTCTATCTGGTCCCGCATGACCGCGGGACCGCCCACCACCCGGTGGAGCACGGCTTCTTCCAGCACCGCCCACAGGGTGGGCGAGTCCGGCCTCTCCAGCAGACTCTGGCGGCGCAGGCGTAACTGCACCCGCCGTTCGAGGTCTTCGTCGTTGTCGTTCGGGAAGCCGCCGCTCAGCACGGCACGCGCGTAGTCGTACGTCTGGAGGAGTCCCGTGACGTAGTGGGGTTCATAGGTGCGCAGGGTCTTGGCGCCGGTCTCCAGGCTCACATAGGCGGTGAACCAGCCGGGCAGCACATCCCGGAAGTCGTGCCACCAGCCGGGCCGGTTGGCGCGCTCGGCGAGGGTGACGAACTCCTCGATCTCCTGCCGGTCGGCGCCGTAGGTCTCCAGCAGCTTCTCGACGTAGAGCGGTTTGAGGCCGACCTCGGCCTTCTCCAGGCGGCGGATGGTCAGGGACGTCACCCGCAGGGCCCTGGCGGCGTCCTCCAGGGACACGCCGGCATCCTGCCGCCGGTCCTGTAGCCGACGGCCGAGGATCATGCGCAGGACCGTGGGTGCACCGGCGCCCGAACGAGCTTCGCTCACGCCCAACCTCCTGAGGGACTGTCACCGGCGTTAGTGTGACAGCGACTTGCTGATGCCGCCAGACAGAAATCGCCGTTCTGTAATTATCAGGGAGCCGGTTGCAGCTTGAACTGACCTATGGGCATAGTTACTTGTGTCAGTGATCTAGGCCGTCCGCCGGAACACCCCAATTCCGGCACGCCTGTTGCCGCTGACGCGCGTCTCCCGCCTGCGCACGCCCCCGATGGAAGGCGAACCACCGTGTCCCCCCACACGACTCCCTCCCCGCAGCTCTTAGACGTCGCCAGCCCCGACTTGGCGCACTGGCTGGAACTTCCCGCGCACCGCTCCGGCGTCCGGGTCGCCCGCCACGTCATGGGCGCGCAACTGACCAAGTGGGGCCTGCCCGAGAGCGTGCGTGACGACGCGGTGCTCCTTGTCTCGGAGTTGGCCACCAACGGTGTGTGTCACACGCCCAGCGCGCGGCTGCTGTGCGGGGTCGGGATCGTCGACGACCACTCCCTGCGCATCGAGGTGCACGACCACGACTACACCGGGGGCGGACTCTCCCGCTGTGAGCCGTGTGTCGACGACGAGAGCGGGCGCGGGCTGTTCATCGTGCAGGCGCTCGCGGACACCTGGGGGGTCGACCGGTCGGCGCTCACCGGCGGCAAGGCCGTGTGGGCCGTGCTGCCGACCGGGCGCTGATCCCGGACGATGCGGGGTCGAGGACGCCCGCGGCCTGTTCAGGTGGTCGCGGGCGTCAACTCGGCCAGCAGCAGCGTGCGGTCGTCGGCTCCGGGCGCCGCGCCGGGAGAGCGGAGCAGCCGCTCGCACAGCGAGGGGAACACGTCGGGGCCGCCGGACGGCGCGGGTTCGGCGGCGGCCGAGTCGAGGGCGGCGCCCAACCGGGCTATCTCCTGGTCGATGTCGGCGTGCCGGGACTCCACCAGCCCGTCGCTGTAGAGCAGCAGCAGGGACGGTTCGGAGACGGTCAGTACCGTGGGCTCGTAGTTGCCGGTCCCGAGTCCCAGCGGCAGTCCCGCGCTGGCGAGGATGACGGGTGCGGCCGGTCCCCCGGGGCCGCGCAGCAGCGGCGGAGGGTGCCCGGCGCCGACCAGGGTGCAGGTGTGCGCCCCCGCGTCCCACTCGGCGTAGATGCAGGTGGCGAACGACGCGCCTGGGGTGTCGTAGGCCAACTCGTCGAGGCGGCGCATCAGTTCGGCCGGTTCCATGTCGAGTCGGGCCAACGTGCGTACGGCGGTGCGCAGTTGGATCATGGCGACGGCCGAGTCGGGGCCGTGGCCCATCGCGTCGCCGACGACCAGGCCGACCCGGCCGCCGGGGCGCGGCAGCACGTCGAACCAGTCACCGCCGATGATGTTGCCCTGGCCGGCCGGGAGATAGCCGTGCGCGATACGGCAGCCGGGGAACTGCCGGGCCGGGTCCGGGAGCAGGCTGTTGCGGATGGCCAGCGCGGTGCGCCGCTCGCGTTCGTAGCGGCGCGCGTTGTCCAACGCCACCCCCGCCCGGGCCGCCAGCGACTCCACGGCCACGGCCTCGCCGGGCACGAACGGGTCCCGCTCCGGGCCGCGGGTGCAGGCGATGAACCCGATGACGGCGCCGCGCAGTTGGAGCGGCACCACGAGGAAGGACGCCGTCTTCAGCAGATCGTCTATGCGCTGTGCGTCCCCGCCCGCGGAGGCCAGCAGCCGCTGTGAGGTGTGCGTGTCCACCCCGTCGAGCACCTGGGTGTGCCCGGTGGCGAGGGCCCGCGCGTACGGCGTCTCGCGCGGGAAGACGATCACCTCACCTACCGGCAGCACACCGTCCCAGGACTCCTGCGCCTCCGTGCCGACCCGCACCGCCAGCCGGCGCGCCTCGATCTGAGCCGGGTCCACGGAGGGCGTCGCGTTCTCCTCAAGCACCCACCGCTCCAGCAGGTACACCGAGGCCGAGTCGCAGAATCCAGGTGTCAGCGCGTGCACGACATGGGTACCCGTCAGCCGTAGATCGAGCTCCGAGCCGATCACGTCCGCCGCCGGGGCGAAGACCTGCCTGCGGCGTGGGGGCCCGGCAGGGAGTGCGTCACCGTAGTGACTGCGCGGTTCGTTCCGCAGGGTCGTGCCTTTCCGGGTGGGGACCGGCCGCGTGGCGTGGGGGCATGCGGTCTGCCGTGCGTTCGACGGCAATCATATGATGACTCGTCAAGGATCTTCGGGCGAAAAGGAGTTGCGGTGCCGGGTAGTGGAGGTCTGCCTCAGGGGATCGATCCCGACAAGGCGAGCGTCGCCCGAATGTACGACGCGATGCTGGGCGGTGAACACAATTTCGCCATAGACCGCGAGGCGGTCGCGGCGTTCACGGCCATCGACCCTCAGGTGCGCACCCTGGCCCGGGCCAACCGCGACTTCCTCGGCCGGGCCGTGCGCTTCCTGGTCGCCTCCGGAGTACGGCAGTTCATCGACCTCGGCTCGGGCATCCCCACCCAGGGCAACGTCCACGAGGTCGCGCAGGCGGCGAGCCCCGGCGCCCGCGTGGTCTACGTCGACAACGACCCGGTGGCCGTCGCGCACAGCGCCTCCCTCCTCGCCGACAACCCGGACGCGGACATCGTGGACGGCGACATCCGGCGGCCGGCCGAGGTCCTGTCCGCCCCGCAGGTAAGGAAGTTGATCGACTTCGAGCAGCCGGTCGCCGTCCTGATGATCACGATCCTGCACTTCATCACGCCCGCGGAGGACCCGGCCGGGATCGTCGCCGCGTTCCGCGACGCGCTGCCCGACGGCAGTTGGCTGGCGCTGAGCCACGCCACGAACCAGGACCGCCCGGACACCGCCGCGGCCGTGGGCCAGTTGTACCGTTCCAAGGCCACCTCGCCCGTCACCGCCCGTTCCCACGACGAGATCCTCGGCCTGTTCGACGGCTTCGACCTCGCCCTACCCGGTCTGACCTACGTCCCCTTGTGGCGCCCGGACTCCGCGGACGAGATCCCCGAGAACCCCTCGGAGTACTGGGTCTACGCGGGCGTCGGCCGCAAGGGCGCGTGAGCCGTCCGGTCGAGGTACGTACCGAAAGTCAGGCGCCCGCCCCGGATTTTTCCGAACGAGGGGGAGTGAGACGTGCGAACCGGGGCAGGGGGCTCTTGACGGAAGTTCGTTCGAGCGAATGGGGTGGGCGTTATGGGAGCCGTGACGGCAGCGAAGGCAGCGGCCACGGCAGGGCGGCGGGCGGCGGCCGAGGAGTCGCTCCCGTTGATCGCGGAACCGTCGAAGGTGAGCCCCAAGGACGCGCGTGAGCTGTCGCGCCAGTTCTTCGACCGGCTGACCTCGCTGGAGGAGGGCACCCCCGAGTTCCAGTACGTGCGCAACACCCTGATCGAGATGAACCTCTCCCTCGTGCGCTACGCGGCGGCGCGCTTCCGCAGCCGCAGCAACAACGAGATGGAGGACATCGTCCAGGTCGGCACGATCGGACTCATCAAGGCGATCGATCGCTTCGAACTCACCCGGCAGGTCGAGTTCACCTCGTTCGCCGTCCCCTACATCGTCGGCGAGATCAAGCGCTTCTTCCGCGACACCAGTTGGGCCGTCCATGTGCCGCGCCGGCTCCAGGAGGCCCGCGTCGAGCTCGCCAAGGCGACCGAGGAACTCCGCTCCCGCCTCGGCCGTACCCCCACCACCCGTGAACTGTCCGAGCTGATGTGCCTGTCCGAGGAAGAGGTCATCGAGGCCCGCAAGGCGTCCAACGGCTACACCTCCTCCTCGCTCGACGCCGCGCTCAGCTCCGACGCCGGCGCCGAGGGCGAGACCGTGCTCGCCGACGTCATCGGCGAGGACGACCCGGGTCTCGAACTGGTCGACGACCTCAGCTCCCTGGCCCCCCTGATCGCCCAACTCGACGAGCGGGAGCGGAAGATCATCCACATGCGCTACGTCGAGGAGCGCACCCAGGCCGAGATCGGCGAGGAACTCGGCATCTCCCAGATGCACGTGTCCCGCCTCATCAGCCGTATGCTCCGGCGGCTGCGCGCGGGTCTGCTCGACCCCGCGGTGGCCTGACCGGCCATCCTGCCCAACAATCCGGTCTGTTGGGTGAAATCACCCTCCCCGGACGCCTGTTCCGCGGGACTCTCGTACTGTGACCGGACCGGCACCCTCGGTGCCGGTCCGGTCGTGACAGGGTTGCCGGAAGGGGGAGTTGTGGCGTGGCGGAGTGAGGAGTTCGGCGAGTCCCACGAGGGCATCGTGGGGGCGACACTCGCCGACGGCAGTGAGCCCAAACCCGTGTATCTGGACGTGGGCAGTGGCACCAAC
This sequence comes from Streptomyces sp. NPDC002276, assembly GCF_053891435.1. Classification (NCBI taxonomy): domain Bacteria; kingdom Bacillati; phylum Actinomycetota; class Actinomycetes; order Kitasatosporales; family Streptomycetaceae; genus Streptomyces; species Streptomyces sp. NPDC002276. The sequence continues at coordinate 682,515 of NZ_JBSFCQ010000001.1, forward strand.
GGATTCCAGACGTGCGAGTGGTGGGCGTACAACGGCTGGCTGGGCCGCCCCAAGGCGGCGGCCTGGCGGGCCTCTTGTGTGTGCGGCTGGCGTGGCGAGAGCCATCCCATCGACTGGGACCAGGTGGAGGACCGCGACCTGGACGATCTGGACACGTCCGACGCGTACGAGGACTGGTGGGAGCACATCAGCGCGGTCGAGCGCCGTACGGTCCCGCTGCCGGAGGAACTCTCCGATCTGATCGAGCAGTTGGAGGAGCGGCTCGACACACTCGCCGAGACGGCACCGGTGGCCGCGCTGAAGGCGGTGGCCATGCTGGAACGCATGGCGGGCCGGGTCGGCAGGGAGGCCGCGTACGGGGTACGGGCCGACGACGTGTCCGGCGAGGCGCTCGGCAAGGCGCTGGGACTCAGCGTGAACCGGGCCCGCTCCCGGGTCGACCGTTACCTGCGCCCCTACTGAGCGAGGGGCGGCAGGCCGGTCCCCGCTGTGGGAGGGGATCGGCCCGCCGACCGTGCCAGACTGGGCCTATCGCCCGTCCCTGCTCCGCCGTTCCCGCACTTCACCGAGGTTGTCCGTGACCAAGCCCCCGGCCCGAGTCCCCCAGCGAAGCAACGCGCGCTCCAACCGGGAACGCATCCTGGCCACGGCCCGCCGGGAACTCGGCCGGAATCCGGACATCACCCTCGAAGAACTCGCCCGCGCCTCCGGCGTGGTCCGGCGCACCCTGTTCGGGCACTTCCCCGGCCGGGAGGCGCTGCTGGAGGCGCTGGCCGAGGAGGCCTCGGAGGCACTGAAAGCCGCGCTGCCTCCCGCCGACCCGGAACCGGCGGAGCCGGAGTCGGCCGACCGGGCGTTCGCACGCTTCGTCCTGTCGATGTGGACGGTGGGCGACCGCTACCGGCTGCTGCTGGCCCTGGCCCGGCGTGACCTGGGCGTCGAGCGGGTGGCCGAGGTCCTGGCACCGGCCCGCCGTGTCGCCACCGCCATCCTGGACCGCGGACAGCGCGACGGCGTCTTCCACACGCAGCTGCCACCCGCCGTACTGAGCGCGGGACTTGAGGCCCTGACGATCGCGCTGCTCGAAGAGCTCAACACCGGCGAGCTGGAGGACGACGGCACGCACGCGGCCGTCGCCGCGCTGATCGCGACCGGTGTCCCGGAGAAGCAGGCGCGTGACGTGGTGGACGAGATCGCGGGAGTGGACGACTCAGTCCTCAACCAGCAATCCGGTACGGCTGGTTGACTCACGCCGAACCGCTCCGCGCGCTGTTGTCGGACCGGAAGGTGACCGACTCGCCCGACAGCCGGGCGCTGAGCCCGCTCTCCGTCGCGGTGACGGACCGCAGCCGCAGTCCCTCGGGGATGTTCCGCAGCTGTATCGGCCGCTCGAAGACCGCCGTGAGCGCCGCCCGCCCGACCTCAGGCAGCAGGCCGCCGGTGACCTGGAAGTTCTTGAAGGCGATGCGGTTGCCGGACAGCACCGAGACGGTGGCCGCCACGGTGACATCGGCGCCGGGAGCGAGTTGCACCGTGGCGCGGACCTGGTCGGGGCGGGTGCCCCGGGAGATCTCCGGTCCGAGGGCGTCGGTCACGTCCGGGTAGGACAGCAGGGCGGTCGCCTCCGCCGAGCGGGCCAGCGCCTCCTTGTCGTCGTCCGACTTCTTCAACCCGGCCAGATGCAGGGAGAGTCGACTCACCGGAAGCGGGCCGGTGGTGTCGCTCGCCGGTATGTCGTGCGCGGTGATGTCCACCTGCCGCAGAGTGCCGGCGGCCAGTTGGGTCAGCACGGGGAAGCCCCGGACGTGGACCTCAGGCACCGAGGGCGTGTGCATGCCCTCCTGGAACGCCCTGGCCGTACGGGACTCGACTCGTGCCGTCGCGAAGCGGTCGACGGCGACGGGAATCACGAGCAGCGCGACCAGCGCGCCGACCGCGACGACGACCGGGCGCCGGTTCCCGCGCGGTGGACGCGTGGCGTCGGGCTCGTACGCCCCGTACGTGAAGTCGGCGTATTCGTACGGGTGTTGGTCCATGAGATCTCCTTCAGGCGGACGGTCGCAGGTGGTGAACCGCGGCGGCGGCGCTGTCGCGTCCGACGCCTGCGGCGATGAGGGCGGCGGTGGCGGCGGCCGTGCCGTCGTCGTTCCAGAGGCCTGAGTTGACGCATTCCAGCAGCGCCAACAGCTGTGCCTCCAGGGCTCTGTTGAGCGGTCCCGGCGGGACGGCGGTGTGGAAGACGCCCTGTCGCTGGCCCTGGGCGAGGATCCCGCTGACGGTCTCGCGGGCCGGGCGGAGGAGCGCGTCGATCGCGTCGGGGCCGAGGTCGTGGTGGGCGAGTCGCAGGAGCGTGCGGTAGCGGTCGCCGACCGGCCACAGGGCAAGGACGAAGCGGGCCAGCGCGGTCACGGCGTCCGGCGTCGGCGCCGGGGTGGCGGCGCTCACCCGCCGTACCGCCTCCCCGGCGTCCGCGGCGAGGCCCTGGACGAGCGCGGCCCGCCCGGTGAAGTGCCCGTAGATGGTGCGCCGGGCCACGCCCGCGGCTCCGGCGATGTCGCCGAGGCTGGCGTCGGGGTCGCGGCCCAGTTCCCGCAGGGCCGCTTCCAGGATGCGGGCGCGGGTGGCGTGCGCCCTGGCGCTGCTGCGGCTGATCACGTCGACACCTCCTGGCGGGGCTGGCTCGTCCCGGCATAGTTGCACATCGATGGGTAATAAAATAGTCTGCACATCAGTGAGCAATTAATTAATGCGTCCCCAGGAGTCCCCGATGCCGCTCTTCGTCACCACCCCCGTCGACCGGACGGCCGGGCCCTACGCGCGCCGCTGGTCCGCCCTGATCGTGCTGTGCCTGAGCCTGCTGATCGTGGTCATGGCGAACACCTCGCTGATCGTGGCCGCCCCCGACATGACCACCGACCTCGGCCTGAGCAGCAGCGATCTGCAATGGGTCATCGACGGCTACACCGTCCCGTACGCCGCGCTGATGCTCGTACTGGGCTCGATCGGCGACAAGTACAGCCGCCGCGGCGCCCTCGTCACCGGCCTGGTGATCTTCGCCGGCGGATCGGTCATGGGTAGCCTCGTCCACGAGACCGGGCTCGTCATCGCGGCCCGCGCGATCATGGGAGTGGGCGCGGCCGTGGTCATGCCGGCCACGCTGTCCCTGCTGGTCGCGATCTTCCCGAAGCACGAGCGGGCGCGGGCCATCACGGCCTGGACCGCCACCTCGGGCCTCGCCATCGCCGTCGGCCCGCTGGTCGCGGGGTGGCTGCTGGAGAGCCACGCCTGGGGTTCCACGTTCCTGATCAACGTCCCCATCGCCGTCCTCGCGGTGGTCGGCGCCCTGGTCCTGGTCCCGCCGTCCAAGGCGGACACGGCGTTCCGCATCGACTACGTGGGCGGCCTGCTCTCCATCGTCTCGGTCGGCAGCCTCGTCTACGCCATCATCGAGGGCCCGCACTTCGGCTGGGGCGCGGGACCGGTCACCGCGGCCGTCGTCGCCGCCGTAGGACTGCCCGCCTTCGTGGCCTGGGAGCTGCGCCACCCGCACCCCATGCTCGACGTCCGCAAATTCGCCCACCGCCCCTTCAGCGGCTCGATGACGGCGGTGCTGTTCTTCTTCTTCGGCACCTTCGGCGCGATCTACTACGCCACGCAGTTCCTGCAGTTCGTCCTCGGCTACAACGCGCTGGAGACGGGCGTACGACTGCTGCCGCTGGCCGGAGCCGTGTTCCTCGGCGCCGCGGTCACCGGACGGCTCACCCCCAAGCTGGGCATGAAGCCCATGGTGGTGACCGGCATGGTGCTCGGCACCGTGGCCGTCTTCCTGCTCACCCAGGTCGACAAGACCTCCACCTACGGCGACTTCCTGCCCACGATGATGCTGCTCGGCTTCGCGATCGGACTCAGCGTCTCCCCGGCCACGGACACGATCATGGGCTCCTTCCCCGAGAACGAACTCGGCGTCGGCGGCGGCGCCAACGACACCGCACTGGAACTGGGCGGCTCCCTCGGCATCGCCATCCTCGGCTCGCTGCTCGGCACCACCTACAAGGACAGGCTGACCGGCCTGGTCGGCGGCCACCTCCCCGCCGCCGCCCTCGACACCGCCAAGGACTCGGTCGGCGGCGGCCTGGCGGTCGCCCAGGAGATCGCGAAGACGCCGTCCGCCGGACCGCGGCAGGCACAGGCCCTGGTCGACGCCGTGCACGAGGCATTCGCCCACGGAGTCGCGCAGACCAGCCTGGTCGGCGGGATCATCATGGCCGCCGGCACACTGATCGTCCTCGCGGTCCTGCCCGGCCGCCGCGCGGCAGGCGAGCCCGAGCCGAAGGCGACGGAGACCAGCCGCGACCAGGAACACGCCGACTCCGTCTGAAGTCCGTGCGGGAGGAGTGAACGGGGGCACACTCCGGTCCGCCGGGCCATCGTGCATAAACTGGCACAGTTCCACCTCGGCGCCCGCTCCCTCGTCCGCTCGGAGAACACCGTCCCCGCACTGAGCGGCGCCGGGGTCGCCGACGGTTGAAGCTCACTTCACGAAATCGACGGTCCTGCCTGTGCACGCTCCGGACACCACCGCCATCACCCCCGAACCGGCCGACACGGCGCCGCGTCGCACCCGACGCTGGCTGCGCCCGGTGGTGATCACGGTCCTGCTCGCGCTGTTCACCACCGAACTGGTGCTGGGCTGGCCGTCGCTCGCCGCCGCCCTGTCACAGCTGCGCGCACCCCGCCTGAACTGGTTCGCCGTCGCGCTCGTCGCCGAGGTCGCCGCCATGGGCTGCTACGCGCGCATGCAGCGCCGGCTGCTGCGCTCGGCCGGGGTGGAGGTGCCGATCCAACGGCATGTCGCCCTGGCCTACGCCGCGCACTCGCTCAGCGTCACGCTGCCCGGCGGACCGGCCTTCTCCACCCACTTCAACTACCAGCAGATGCGCCGCTTCGGAGCCACGCCCGCCATCGCCTCCTGGTGCATCGCGCTGTCCGGCATCCTCTCCGCGGCGGCCCTGGCCGTCGTCACCGCGATCTCCGCGATCGCCTCCGACGGCAGCCTCCAGTGGCACAGCCTGGTCACCCTGGGGCTGGCCGTCCTGCTGCTCACCGTCGGCATCCGGCGCATCACCCGGCACCCGGAGAAGGTCGAGCCGGCGACCCGGGCCGCGCTGGCCAGGGTCAACAAGTTGCGGCACCTTCCCGAGACCCAGGGCCTCGACCGGATCCGCGGCTTCGTCGAGCAACTGCGCACCGCCCGGCTGCAACCCCGGCACGCCGTCGCCGCCGCCGTCTTCGCCGTGCTCAACTGGCTGCTCGACGCGGGCTGTCTGTGGCTGTGCTTCCACGCCATAAGCGACACGCAGATCAGCAACGCCCAACTGCTGCTCGCCTTCTGCGCGGGCATGGCCGCCGGCACCCTCACGATCATCCCGGGCGGACTCGGCATCATCGACAGCGCGCTCGTCCTCGGCCTGGTCACGGGTGGCGCGGCGACCAGCACCGCCATCGCCACGGTCGTGCTCTACCGGATCATCAGCTTCGGGTTCATCATCGGCGTCGGCTGGATAACGTGGCTGGTCATCCGCCGCCACAACCGCCGCGAGCCGGTCGTCCCCGTAGACGCCGACGGTGCCCAGGAGGACAGGGGGCCCCTGGGCACCGGCGCCGGTACGTCGGCGGGTCGCTAGCCGAGCGTGAAGTCGTCGGCCGTGACGTTGGACTGGCCGTACCAGCCGTGGACGAACACGGTGACCGTTCCGCTGCTGCCGGTGGTGAAGGCGACCGACAGCTGGTTCCAGCTCGTGCTGTTGGACCAGGTGCTCGCGGAGGCCCCGCCGCTCACGCCGATGTAGGCGTACGGTCCCTGCACCCACGCGGTCAGCGTGTAGCTCTTGTTGGGGGACAGGGTGACGGTCTGGTCGCATTCGCCGGTGCTGCTGGCACTCGGCGTGACCTGAAGGCTGTGGCTGCCGCTGTGTACGGGACCGGAGACCACCGCGCTGCCGCCCGTGCAGGTCCACGGACTCAGACTGCCGGTCTCGAAGCCCGCGTTGGTCAGTGAACCCCCGCCTCCGCCAGTGCTGCTGGTGACGGTGAGCGTGTACGTGGCGGTGTGGCTGCCGGTGGCGGCGGTGCCAGTGACGGTGATCGGGTAGCTGCCCGCGGCCACGGACGAGCCGACCGTCGCCGTCAGTGTCGAACTGCCCCCGGATGTCACGGAGTTGGGGCTGAACGAGACGCTGACCCCGGAGGGCGCCCCGGACGCGGAGAGGCTGACGGACTCGGCGCTGCCGGAGGTGACGGCGGTGGCGACGGCCGAGGTCGCCGTACCACCCTGGGCGACCGAGGCGGAGCCCGGCGACAGGGACAGTGAGAAGTCGCTGGTGGTGCCTCCGCCGCCGCCCGTGCCCGAGCCCGTGTAGGGCACGAACGCGTCGGTGAACGCGAGGCTGTTCTGGCTGATCTGACTGCACGTGGGCAGGGAGTTGGCGCTGCCGCCGCACGCCTGGTCCCGGGTGATCGCCCAGAACGCCAGCCGGCCGACACTGTTCTGCGCGGCGAAGCTCTCCACCGTCTGGGCATCGGCCAGGGTGAAGGTGGAGCCGTCGTCGTTCTTGCCGATCATCGGCGTGATGCCGAGGTTGGCGTAGGTGTAGCTGGAGTCGACGGACTGCATCTGCGCCAGCGTGGCCTTGGCCGCGGAGACGGCGGCCTGCCCCATCTGGGTGCCGGTGCCCGCGTAGTAGTCCATGGCCATGATGTTGAGCACGTCGATCTTGATGCCCGCGTTCTTCGCGGCCTTGACGATGTTGACGCCGTCGCCGGTCAGTCCGCTCGTCAGCACCGGCAGGGTCATGGAGAACTTCAGGTTCGGGTTGGCCGCCTTGAGGTCCTTCATCGCCTGCATCTGGCGGGCCGCCGCCGCGGTGTCCGCGATGGCGGCGCCCTCGATGTCGAAGTCGAGCTGGGTGACGCCGTAGTCGTTGATGATGGCCTGGTATCCGGCGTCGATGCTGCTCTGCGTCGAGCACGTCCAGGCCAGCGGCTCGCCGCTCGCACCGCCGGAGGAGATGATGACCGACGCGCCCTCGGACTTCGCCTTGGCGATCAGGGGGTCGGTGAAGGAGTCGTTGCCGATGGGGAGGGTGTCGCCCCAGATCTGGTTGCAGCCGACGCCGAGCACGAAGGCCGCTGTGTACGCCTTGAGTTGATGTCCGGTGATGGCGGTGTCGAGCAGTCCTTCCTGACTGTTCGACATGTCGACGTAGGGGGCCACGGAGTAGACGCTGCTTCCCGCCGCGCTGCTCACGGGGGCCAGGGCGACGGTGACGCCGGTGACCGAGAGCGCGAGGGTGCACACGGAAGCCGCGAGTCTTGCCAGGCGCATGACAGATCCCCTTTCGGGGGTGCCTATGGGGAGGGGGAGTTGTGGGGGGTGGAGCGTGAAAGGCTTTGGTATATACCAAACAACTCCCCGAGCCCTCCGTCAAGAGGACTAGACCAACAGAGCCCCCTCTCCTCCGCCCGGCTCAGGCCGTCTTCGCCGCGCGGGCGACGAGGTCCAGCGCGATGTCCGTGATCATGTCCTCCTGGCCGCCGACCATCGCCCGCCGCCCCGCCTCGACCAGGATGCTGCGCGTGTCGAGTCCGTAGCGGGCGGCTGCCGTCTCGGCGTGGCGCAGGAAGCTGGAGTACACACCCGCGTACCCGAGGCTGAGGGTCTCGCGGTCCACCCGCACCTCGCGGTCCTGGAGCGGTCGTACGAGATCGTCGGCCGCGTCCATGAGCGGGAACAACTCGCAGCCGTGCTTCCAGCCCATCAGGTCGGCGACCGCCACGAACGCCTCCAGCGGACAGTTGCCCGCGCCCGCGCCCTGGCCCGCGAGGGAGGCGTCGACGCGGATCGCGCCGCCCTCGACCGCGACGACCGTGTTGGCCACGCCCAGTGCGAGATTGTGGTGGGCGTGGATGCCCAACTCGGTCTCCGGGGAAAGGACTTCACGGTACGCGCGGAAGCGGTCCCGGACGCCGTCCATCGTCAACCGGCCCCCGGAGTCGGTGACATAGACGCAGTGGGCGCCGTAGGACTCCATCAGCTTGGCCTGGCGGGCGAGTTCGGTGGGTTCGGCCATGTGGGACATCATCAGGAACCCGGCTACGTCCATTTCCAACTCCCGCGCTGCCGCGATGTGTTGGGCGGAGATGTCGGCCTCGGTGCAGTGCGTGGCGACCCGTACCGAGCGGATGCCCAGCGCATGGGCCTGCTTGAGGTCGTGGACCGTTCCAATGCCGGGCAGCAGCAGGGTCGTCGGGATCGATTCCTGTACGACGTCGGTGACGGCCTCGATCCACTCCCAGTCGGTGTGGGCGCCGACGCCGTAGTTGATGCTGGAGCCCGACAGCCCGTCGCCGTGGGCGATCTCGATGGCGGCCACGCCCGCCGCGTCCAGGGCGGCGGCGATCGCGCGGGCCTGGTCGACGGTGTAGCGGTGGCGTACGGCGTGCATGCCGTCCCGGAGGGTGACGTCCTGGACGTAGAGGGACGGGGTCACTGGGCGGTCTCCTTGTTGCTGCGGGCGGCCATGCGTTCCGCGGTGCGCAGGGCGGCCGAGGTCATGATGTCGAGGTTTCCGGCGTACGCGGGGAGGTAGTGGGCGGCGCCCTCGACCTCCAGGAACACCGACACCTTCAGCAGTTCGCCCGCGCCCGGCGCGAGGGTGCGCAGCGGGTCGTCGGCCGCCACCTTGTCGTACTGCACCTGCTGCTTGAGCCGGTAGCCGGGCACGTACGCCTGGACGCGGCCGACCATCTCCTCGACGGACGCGGTGACCGCCTCGGTCGCGCAGTCGGAGACCAGGCAGTGCACGGTGTCCCGCATGATCAGCGGGGGTTCGGCGGGGTTGAGGACGATGATCGCCTTGCCGCGCGCGGCGCCGCCGACCGCCTCGATGGCCTGGGAGGTGGTCTCGGTGAACTCGTCGATGTTCGCGCGGGTGCCGGGACCGGCCGAGCGGGAGGCGATGGACGCGACGATCTCGCCGTAGTGGACCGGCGAGACGGCGCCCACGGCGGCGACGATCGGGATCGTGGCCTGGCCGCCGCAGGTGACCATGTTGACGTTCGGGGCGTCGAGGTGGGCCTCGCCGTTGACCGGCGGGACGACGTACGGGCCGATGGCCGCCGGGGTGAGGTCGACGAGGGTGCGGCCCAGAGGCCGTAGGACCTCTTCGTGGTGGCGGTGGGCGCCGGCCGAGGTCGCGTCGAAGACGATGTCCACGTCGGCGAACTCGTCCAACTTGACCAGTCCTTCGACGCCCTCGTGCGTCGTGGCGACCTTGAGGCGGCGGGCGCGGGCCAGGCCGTCGGAGTCCGGGTCGATGCCGGCCAGCGCGGCGATCTCCAGGGTGTCCGAGAGGCGCAGGACCTTGATCAGGAGGTCGGTGCCTATGTTGCCGGAGCCGATGATGGCGACCTTGGTCGTCACTTGCCGTTCCCTTCCGTGGCGAAGCGGACCCGTACCGAGCCCAGGTCCGAGATGTGCGCCTCGAAGGTGTCGCCCGGGGCGGCCGGGGTCATCGGACCGAGGGCGCCCGTCAGTACGAGGTCGCCCGCGCGCAGCGGGTCGCCGCGCTCGGCGAGGGCCGAGGCCAGCCAGACCGCGGCGGTGAGGGGGCTGCCGAGACAGTCGGCGCCGGTGCCCTCGGAGACCGTCTCGCCGTCCCGGCTCATGGTCATCGTGACCGCGCGCAGGTCGACCCGGTCGAGGGGTACGGGCGTGCCGCCCAGGACGTACAGACCGCAGGAGGCGTTGTCGGCGACGGTGTCGACCAGGGAGATGTCCCAGTTCCGCACCCGGCTGTCGACGATCTCCAGCGCGGGCAGCGCGAAGTCGACCGCGCGCAGCACGTCGACGATCGTGCACTCGGGATGCGGCAGGTCCCGGCCGAGGACCAGTGCGACCTCCGCCTCCACCTTCGGCTGGAGCAGTCGGCCCACCGGGACCTCGCCGCCGTCCGGCACCACCATGTCGGCGAACAGCGCGCCGAAGTCCGGCCGGTCCACGCCGAGTTGGCGCTGTACGGCGGGGGAGGTCAGACCGATCTTGCGGCCGACGATACGGCGGCCGGAGTCCAGACCTCGGCGGACGTTCAGCTGCTGCACGGCGTAGGCGGTCTCCAGTCCGCCGCCGTCGAGCAGGTCGCGCACCGGCGGACAGGCGACCCCGGTACGGGTGGCCTCCGCCAGCAGATCGGCGGCCTTGACCACGGCCGGGGACACGGCGTCCTGGCGGGCGCCGTCGGGCACGGTGGGCACGGGTTACCTCCTGGGAGAGCAGTGCGGGTACACCCCGGTATAGACAGCATCCCCGCCAAGGGACAATGTTTGTTCCGTGACACGGAACAACGAGAGCGGCGGTATGCCGGAGAAGAACGGCAGCATGCTGGAGAAAGCCGCGCTCATCCTCGACTGCTTCAGTCCGAGCGGCGGACCGTACCGCCTGTCGGAACTTTCGGAGCGCACCGGACTGCCCAAGCCCACCGTCCACCGGCTGGCGGCCGACCTCGTCGGGCTGGGCTGGCTGGAGCGCTCGGGTCCGCGCTATCTGCTCGGCGCGAAACTGTTCGAGCTGGGCTCGCTGGTCCCGCACCGGCGCGATCTGCGCGAGACGGCCCTGCCCTTCCTCCAGGACCTGTTCGAGGCCACCCGCGAGACCATCCACCTCGGTATCCGCGAGGGCCTGGACGTGGTCTACCTGGAACGCATCCACGGTCACGAGGCACTGCGGCTGCCCTCCCGCATCGGCGGCAGCCTTCCCCTGACCTGCACGGCCGTCGGCAAGGCGCTACTGGCCTTCTCCGGCGCCGAGTTGACGGAGGAGGTGCTGTCCCGCCCGCTGCCGAGCCTCACCCCGCACTCGATCACCGATCCGGCCCGGCTGCGCATGGCCCTGGAGAAGATCCAGGTCTCCGGCCTCGCCTACGAGGAGCAGGAGGCGGCCTCGGGGGTGAGCTGTATCGCGGCCCCGGTGTTCGCCGGCGACACCGCGGTCTCCGCCCTCTCGGTCGCCGTGCCGCGCACCCGCTTCCGGCCCGCCCAACTCGCCCCGGCCGTACGGACGGCGGCGCTCGGGCTGTCCAGGGTGCTGAGGGGCGGAGGGGCCGCGAGGTCTCCCCTGTCGTAGCGGTGAACCCGACCGTACACTGACAAGTCACGGTAACGGGGGCGTTGTTGAGCGGGGGGAGATTCATGTCCGGGGACCAGTACGGCGGTTATCAGGGGTATCAAGGAAATCAGGGGTATCAAGGGTTCGCCGTGCCACCCATGCCCACCTCACCTCCACCCGCTCCGCCGGACCGACTCAGATCCGTCGCGGTCGGCCTGCTCAACCTCAGTGGCCTGGGCCTCGGTTACGCACTGACGCGCCGCTGGCTGCTGATGGCCGTGTGCTGGGTCGCGACCGCCGTCCTGCTGCTGGTGGCCCTGCCCGCCGACCCGGACGGCGTCTCGGGCCCGCTCGTCGTGCTGTACGTCGTGTTCCTCGTGTTCGCCGCCGTCCACGGCGCGTTGGTCGGTCTGCGCACCCGGCTGGCCTGGCCCGCGGCCGCACCGCTCGCGATCCTGCTGGGCCTGGTACTGCTCGCCGTACCGGCCGGGGGAGTCGTGCTGTACGACAACGCCCGTGACGAGGCGACTCAGCAGATGCTCCTCGACCGGCTGGAGAAGGCCGACCAACTCGTCGCGGACAGCGGGAGGTTGTCGTTCTCCGTGGCCGAACCCCACTACCGCCAGGCGCTGGCGGTGTACGACAACCTCACCACCGCGCACTCCGGTTCGCGGGCGGCCGGCAAGGTGCCCGACCGGCTGAAGACGTTCTACACGACGGTCGCCGCGGCCTACCCGCGGAAGAACTACTGTGACGCGATACCCCAGTTGAAGTATCTGCGGACGGTCCCCGACACCATCGGCAAGAAGCAGCTGGGCACGCTGACCACCTGGCCGGACGACCGGCTGGCCACCTCCCTCTACGAATGCGCCTCCTCTTCGCTGGCCAGTAAGAGCGCCGACTGGCCCACGAACTTCGGGGAGTTGCTGGCCACGTTCCCGCAGTCGTCCCAGGCGGGCCAGGTCGAACCGGCCGTCAAGTCGGCCGTCACCAAGGCGGCGCAGGGCGTGAGTGGCAGCCAACCGTGCGCGGCCGTCGAGCAGTTGAAGAGTCTCTCCTCCCAGATCGGGACCCTGGAGGGCGGACAGGCGGGCGTGGCCGACGAGTTGAGCGCCGACGCCACGCGGGCCGACGGCCAGGCCGGCGCCGGGGCCTACCAGTGCGGTGTCTCGCAGTACAAGAGCGGCGACTTCGACTCGGCGCTCACCACGATGAACGACTTCGTGAAGAACAACACGCACGACAAGAACCGGGCCCGCGCCAAGAAGATCGCAATCGCCGCCGAGGTGGCCCAGACGGTCCCCGCCGCGGGCAAGAAGCTGCCCACGACCGCGTCCGGCGGCAGCATCACCGTCACGGTCAAGAACGACAGCCCCGACGACATCACCGTCCTGTACACCGGGCCGGTCACCGGCAGCTTCACGCTCAAGGCCTGCGGCAGCTGCACGACGTACTCCCTGTCCACCACCCTGCTGACCGGCTTCAAGCCGTGCAACGGAGGCAAGAACTACCCGCAGAAGACGATCAGTCTGCCGACCGGCACCACGTACTTCGTGCACCGCCCCGACAGCTCCACCGCGAGCCCGGCCTCCGACACGGCCAAGCTCAGGTCGGGCTACATCTACACCGAGTGCGCCTACGCCACGGGGGCCTTCGGCACCGGCTGACGCGCGAGGCGCCGCTCACAGCAGCGCCGGTGCGTGGAAGGTGCCGAGGCCGGTGGTCAGGTCGCGGTCCATCCAGTACCGGCGCGGCTCGGCGAGCATGACCGAGACGCTCACGCCCAACAGGCCGGGAATCCTGGCCAGTTCGCCCTCGACGAAGAGCGCCAGGGCGGAGCGGTCGGTCACCAGGCCGGTGGCCAGGACGAGCCCGAGACCACCCAGGCCGTCTACCGCGTCGCCGACTCGGTCACCAACTGCGTGACCCCGATGAGCCCCTACTCCGTCATGGCCCTGGGCTTCATCCAGCAGTACCGCAAGTCGGCAGGCATCGGCACCCTGGCCTCCTTCACGATCCCCGTCGCAGCCGTCCTCTGGGTCGCGTTCTTCGTGGCCTGGTACCTGCTGGTCCTCCCGCTCGGCATCAACTGACCGCACTCTCACCGTCGTATGAGAAGGCAGATCATGACCGCGTCACCCGCACCCGCCGCCGCCCTCACCACCCGCGCCCAGGACGCCAAGTCCCGGATCCTCGACGACATCCTGACCTTCGTCCGCCACGAGACCGGCAGCTACGACCTTCCCCGCCTCGCGACCGGTCTCGACCTGCTGCGCGACCTGACCGCCGAGCGGCTCGGCCGCCCCGACCACGAACAGCGGCACCCGGGCGGCGAGTTCGGCGACACCCTCACCCTGACCTACGCGGGTTCCGGCGCCGGTCATGTGGCGCTCATCGGCCACTACGACACCGTGTGGCCGACCGGGACCCTCGCCGGATGGGAGCGGCCCGGGGCGTCCGAGGACGGGCGGGCGAGGCTGAGTGGGCCGGGCATCTTCGACATGAAGACCGGCCTGGCGCAAGGCATTTGGGCCCTGAAACTGGCGAGGGAGAGCGGAGCGCCCCTGCCCACCGTCACCTTCCTCTTCAACGGCGACGAGGAGGTCGGTTCCCTGTCCTCACGGCCGGTGATCGAGGAGGTCGCGCGGACAGCGGACGTCACCCTGGTCCTGGAACCGAGCGCCCACGGCGCGGTGAAGACCGCCCGCAAGGGCACCGGGATCTTCCAGATCACGGCCACCGGCGTCGAGTCCCACGCGGGGCTCGCACCGCAGGACGGAGCGAGCGCGATCACCGCACTGTCCGAATTCGTCGTAGCCGCCGCTGCCGTGGCCGCCCCGGAACGCGGCACCACCATCAACACCGGCCTCATCAAGGGCGGTTCGGCCATCAACGTCGTCGCCGGGCAGGCAACTGCGGGCGTCGACATCCGGGTGAGCAGCGCGGCCGAACAGGACCGGGTGGACGCCGAGTTCGACGCCATCGAGGTCAGCGACCCGCGCGTCCGCATCGAGATCGACCACGCCTGGAACCGCCCGCCCATGACCCTCAACGCTGCCTCCGCCCCGCTGCTCGACCTCGCCCGCGAGGTCGCCCGCGAGCAGGGCCGCGACCCCCTGCGCGACACCGCGGTCGGCGGCGCCAGCGACGCCAACTTCGTCGCCGCGCTCGGGTTGCCGGTGCTGTGCGGCATGGGAGCGGTGGGGGACGGGGCGCATGCGCAGGGGGAGTTCATCTATCCCGACACGGTGCCCGAGCAGACCGCTCTGGTCGCGGGGCTGTTGGCGCGGCTGGCGGAACCTCTGAAGGGCTGACCGTCCGGGGCACCCAGGGCGGGGCGCGTCGGGCGAGCGCTCCTGGCCGGGGACAATCGGTGTCATGACGGACGACAGAGACGACCCCGCAAGCCGGCTGGCCAGGATCGAGCGGCTGCTGGAGGACGGCAGCCGCGATGTGGTGCCCGCGTGGCGGCGGGTGACACACGGGGAGACGCGGTGGGCCGTGTCGGCCGTGATCCTGGTGGCGGTCGCCGTGCAGCTGATGCTGCCGCTCCGGCTCGCCTTCCGGCCGTACTGGCTGCTGCCGGCCCTGGAACTCGCCCTGATGGTCGGTCTGTTCGTCGCCAATCCCCGGCGGATCGAGCCCGGCACCCGGTGGCTGCGCTGGCCGAGCCTGGTCCTGACGGGCGTGATCACCCTGGCCAACGGGTGGGCGGCGGTCCGGCTGGTGGTGGGGCTGGTCAGGGGCACCGACGAACTGGCCGCCGGACCGCTGCTGTTGAGCGGCGGGGGCGTCTGGCTGACGAACATCATCGTGTTCGCCCTGTGGTACTGGGAGTGGGACCGTGGCGGCCCCATGGCGCGCGTCATGGGCAGCCACCCCTACGCCGACTTCCTCTTCGTCCAGATGCAGAGCCCGGAGACCGCGCCACCGGACTGGGAACCGGCGTTCCTGGACTACCTGTACCTGTCCTTCACCAACTCCACGGCCTTCAGCCCGACCGACGTGATGCCGCTCTCGCGCTGGGCCAAGATGCTGATGATGGGCCAGTCCTCGGTCTCCGTGTCGATCGTCGTCCTGGTGGTCGCGCGGGCGGTCAACATCCTTCGCTAGCAACGGA
Organism: Streptomyces sp. NPDC002276; assembly: GCF_053891435.1. Taxonomy (NCBI): domain Bacteria; kingdom Bacillati; phylum Actinomycetota; class Actinomycetes; order Kitasatosporales; family Streptomycetaceae; genus Streptomyces; species Streptomyces sp. NPDC002276. The sequence goes on from NZ_JBSFCQ010000001.1 coordinate 697,796, forward strand.
CAGCGACGCCGAGCAGCCCTTCCCAAGGCCTGCTCGACGTCGCGGTCCACATCCTGCCGATCCCGCCGGATCAGCAGGCGCCCTCGTCCTGCCAGGGGCCCCACTGGGAGGCACCGGGCACCTCGTTCTGGGTCCACCACTTGGCGACCCAGTTGTGGCTGCCGTACGACACCTCGTTGCCCTGCGTGTAGACGGCGGTGGAGCTCCACGCCGTCTTGCACGTGCCGGGGGTCGGCGTAGGAGTCGGGGTGGGCGTCGGTGTCGTCGTCGGCGGGGTCACGCCCGCGAACTGCACGGAGTACTTGGCGAAGTCCCACGCGTTCTGCGCCACGCTGGAGCAAGTCCCGGACGTGGTACCGCCGTTGTCGACCGGGCTGCACTGACGGTCGCGGTTGAGGGACCAGAACGTGAAGCGGTCCATGTTGTGGCTGGTGGCGTAGTTCAGGACCGTCTGGAAGTCGGCCTGGGTGAAGTACTCGCCGGTGTCGCTGCGGCCGTTCATGCCCGAGAAGCCCTCGTGGGCGTACGCGGTCGCCGAGTCCCAGCCGAACGTCGACTGGAGGATGGAGTTGAAGTTGGTGAGCGCGCTGGTCTGCGAGGCCGCGCCGCTGAAGCCGCCGTCGAACGGCATGATGGAGAAGTTGTTCGGCGTGAACCCCTGCGACTTCGCCTCCAGCAGCATCTGCTTGCCGAACCACCCCGTCCCGTCCGCCGTACCGGCCGTGGTGACGGAGACGTACAGACCCGCGTTGTTCTGCTGAAGGATCTTCGCCGCGCCGATCTCGTTGTGGATGGCCGCGGTGTTCTCGTACTCCGGCTCCTCCAGGTCGAAGTCGATCGCGTGCAGGCCGTACTTGGTGATCACCTGCTGGTAGGCCGCGGCCGTCGAGGCCGGGTCGGCGCAGGCCTGGCCGAGCTTGGTGCCGCCGTAGCCGCCGATCGAGACGGAGACGTCGCCGCCCTTGGCGCGGATCGTGTTGATGACCGACTGGACGGCGGTGTCCGAGGAGACCGGTGAGGTGCCTCCCCAAGTGGGGGTGCAGCCACCGCCGTTGGGGGCGAGTACGAAGGCGAGCTGGAAGGCCTTGAGGCCGGTGGCGTCCATGATGGTGCCGGCGTCGGGCGGGTTGTTGTCCGTCGGCATCAGGTAGGGGGCCGCGGCGTACCAGCGGTTGCTGAGCGCGGTGGCCGCGTTGGTCGCGCCCTGGGCGTTGGTCGCGATGAGAGCGGTCGTGCCCGCGGCGGCGAGCGTCACGGCGGCAGCCGCGCCGAGACATGCGCGAAGACGTGTCACGTTGTGCCTCCGGTGGGAGTGGGGGAGGCGCCCAGCTTCTGGCGGTGTCGCGGCCACGTCAATGGATTGGACTGGACCAAATCCCACTTTGGACTAGACCATACGATTTCTTTACCGTCGGCCCGTTGAAGCGCGTCGCACGACACGTTTGCGACTAGTGTCCCGGCTCACATGGCGTTATAGGGGTGACGCCGACACCATGGTGCACGTCACCGGCAGGCTGAAGGGATCCGGAATGTTCCGCAAGGTGCTGGTCGCCAACCGTGGAGAGATCGCGATCAGGGCGTTCCGCGCCGGCTATGAGCTGGGCGCGCGAACGGTCGCGGTCTTCCCCCATGAGGACCGCAATTCGCTGCACCGGCTCAAGGCCGACGAGGCCTACGAGATCGGCCAGCCCGGACATCCGGTCCGCGCCTATCTCTCGGTCGACGAGATCGTCCGCGCGGCACAGCGCGCGGGCGCCGACGCGGTCTACCCGGGCTACGGGTTCCTCTCCGAGAACCCCGAACTCGCCCGCGCCTGCGAGGAGGCGGGCATCACCTTCGTCGGCCCCAGCGCCCACATCCTGGAGATGACCGGCAACAAGGCCACCGCGATCGCCGCCGCCCGCGCGGCCGGCGTACCGGTGCTCGGCTCCTCGGCGCCCTCCACCGACGTCGACGAACTGGTGCGCGCCGCCGAGGAGATCGGCTTCCCGGTGTTCGTGAAGGCCGTCGCCGGTGGTGGCGGGCGCGGTATGCGCCGGGTCGAGGACCCCGCCACCCTGCGTGAGTCCATCGAGGCCGCCGCCCGCGAGGCCATGTCCGCGTTCGGCGACGCCACGGTGTTCCTGGAGAAGGCCGTCGTCGACCCCCGGCACATCGAGGTGCAGATCCTCGCCGACGGCGAGGGCAACGTCATCCACCTCTTCGAGCGCGACTGCTCGCTGCAACGCCGGCACCAGAAGGTCGTCGAGCTGGCCCCCGCGCCCAACCTCGACCCCGAACTGCGCGACCGCATCTGCGCCGACGCCGTCCGCTTCGCCCGCGAGATCGGCTACCGCAACGCGGGCACCGTCGAGTTCCTCCTCGACCCGCACGGCAAGCACGTCTTCATCGAGATGAACCCGCGCATCCAGGTCGAGCACACAGTGACCGAGGAGGTCACCGATGTCGACCTCGTCCAGGCGCAGTTGCGTATCGCCTCCGGCGAGACACTGGCCGACCTCGGCCTTTCGCAGGAGACCGTCACCCTGCACGGCGCCGCCCTCCAGTGCCGGATCACCACCGAGGACCCCGCCAACGGCTTCCGCCCCGACACCGGCCGCATCAGCGCCTATCGCTCGCCGGGCGGCTCCGGCATCCGCCTCGACGGCGGAACCACCCACGCCGGTACGGACATCAGCGCGCACTTCGACTCCATGCTGGTCAAACTCACCTGCCGGGGACGGGACTTCACCACCGCCGTCAACCGCGCGCGGCGCGCGGTCGCCGAGTTCCGCATCCGCGGTGTGGCCACCAACATCCCCTTCCTCCAAGCGGTGCTGGACGACCCGGACTTCCAGGCCGGACGCATCAACACGTCGTTCATCGAGCAGCGCCCGCATCTGCTGACGGCCCGTCACTCGGCCGACCGCGGCACCAAGTTGCTCACCTACCTCGCCGACGTCACGGTCAACAAGCCGCACGGCGAACGCCCTGACCTGATCGACCCTTCCACCAAGCTGCCTCCTGTCCCGACCGGCGAACCCCCGGCCGGATCACGGCAGTTGCTCGCCGAACTCGGCCCCGAGGGCTTCGCCCGCCACCTGCGCGAATCGCCGACGATCGGCGTCACCGACACCACCTTCCGCGACGCCCACCAGTCGCTCCTCGCCACCCGCGTCCGCACCAAGGACCTCCTCGCGGTCGCCCCGGTGGTCGCCCACACCGTGCCCCAACTCCTCTCCCTGGAGTGCTGGGGCGGCGCCACCTACGACGTGGCACTCCGCTTCCTCGCCGAGGACCCCTGGGACCGGCTTGCCGCGCTGCGCGAGGCCGTCCCCAACATCTGCCTCCAGATGCTGCTGCGCGGCCGCAACACCGTGGGCTACACGCCGTATCCGACCCAGGTGACCGACGCCTTCGTGCAGGAGGCCGCCGCCACCGGCATCGACATCTTCCGCATCTTCGACGCCCTGAACGACGTCGGCCAGATGCGCCCGGCCATCGACGCCGTACGCGCCACCGGGACGTCGATCGCCGAGGTCGCCCTCTGCTACACCTCGGACCTGTCCGACCCCAACGAGCGCCTGTACACGCTCGATTACTACCTCCGGCTCGCGGAACAGATCGTCGAGGCGGGCGCCCACGTCCTGGCCGTCAAGGACATGGCGGGGCTGCTGCGCGCACCCGCCGCCGCGACCCTCGTATCGGCGCTGCGCCGCGAGTTCGGCCTCCCGGTCCACCTGCACACCCACGACACGGCGGGCGGCCAACTGGCCACCTACCTCGCCGCGATCCAGGCAGGCGCGGACGCCGTCGACGGCGCGGTGGCCTCCATGGCGGGTACGACCTCACAGCCGTCGCTTTCGGCGATCGTCGCCGCCACCGACTACTCGGACCGCCCAACAGGCCTCGATCTCCAGGCCATTGGCGACCTTGAGCCGTACTGGGAGAGCGTCCGCAAGATCTACGCCCCCTTCGAGGCGGGCCTCGCCTCGCCGACCGGGCGCGTCTACCACCACGAGATCCCCGGCGGCCAGCTCTCCAACCTGCGCACCCAGGCCATCGCGCTCGGCCTCGGCGACCGCTTCGAGGACATCGAGTCGATGTACGCCGCCGCCGACCGCATCCTCGGCCACCTCGTCAAGGTCACCCCGTCGTCGAAGGTCGTCGGTGACCTCGCCCTGCACCTGGTCGGCGCCGGAGTGACCCCCGCCGACTTCGAGGCGTCCCCGGAACGCTTCGACATCCCGGACTCCGTGATCGGCTTCCTGCGCGGCGAGTTGGGCACCCCGCCCGGCGGCTGGCCCGAGCCGTTCCGCACCAAGGCACTCCAGGGCCGCGCCGCCCCCAAGCCCGTCCAGGACCTGACCCCCGAGGACCGCACGGCCCTCGACAAGGACCGCCGCGCCACCCTCAACCGCCTGCTGTTCCCCGGCCCGACCCGCGAGTTCGAGACGCACCGCCAGACCTACGGCGACACCAGCGTCCTCGACAGCAAGGACTTCTTCTACGGCATCCGCCCGGGCAAGGAGTACACGGTCGACCTGGAACCGGGCGTCCGGCTCCTCATCGAGCTGGAGGCCGTCGGCGAGGCCGACGAACGTGGCCTGCGTACGGTGATGTCCACCCTGAACGGCCAACTCCGGCCGATCCAGGTCCGCGACACCGCCGCCGCCTCCGACATCCCCGTCACCGAGAAGGCCGACCGCACCAACTCCGGCCATGTGGCAGCCCCGTTCGCGGGTGTGGTCACGCTCGCGGTCGAGGAGGGCGACGAGGTGGAGGCCGGTGTCACCGTCGCCACCATCGAGGCCATGAAGATGGAGGCGGCGATCACCGCTCCCAGGTCCGGCCGGGTCTCCCGTCTCGCCATCAATCGCATCCAGCAGGTGGAGGGCGGCGACCTGCTCGTCGAGCTGAGGTAGGCGGACGGCGGCGACAGATCGCGTCACCGGTGACCGGATCGGTCCGGTCCCGGACCCGATGCGGCCTGTCGCCGCCCCACCCGCACGGCGCAGTCTTGGGCCATGACCCGAGCACTGATCGTCATCGATGTCCAGGAATCCTTCCGCGCCCGCCCGCTGTGGGAGACCATCTCCGACCCGAAGATCGCCGAGCAGGCCGACCGCCTGGTGCGGCTCGCCCGCCGGGCCCGGGACCTCGTGGTGTGGGTACTGCACTCCGAGCCCGGCAGCGGCGACGTCTTCGACCCGGCCCTCGGCCACGTCCGCCTCATCGACGGCCTGGAGCGCGCGGAGGGCGAGCCGCTCATCCACAAGACCTCGCACAACGCCTTCACCACCACCAACCTGCAACAACTCCTCACCGAACACGGCGTCCGCGAGCTGACCATCTGCGGCATCCGCACCGAGCAGTGCGTCGAGACCACCACCCGGGTCGCGAGCGACTTCGGCTACCAGGTCACCTTCGTCACCGACGCCACGGCCACGAACCCCATCCCGCACCGCGACGCCCCCGCCGACCAGACCGTCGCCGAACTCCTGGCCGACCCCCGCACCCTCCCCGCCGACGAGATCATCCGCCGTACCGAGTACGCCCTCGCCGGCCGCTTCGCCACCATCGCGACGGTCGCCGAACTGGAAGCCGCCGCGGCACATCAGGCATGATGACCGGATCGTGAGCCACGTCGTCTTCTTCCTGGTACCCGGTGTCCATCTGCTGGACCTGGCGGGCCCCGCGCAGGTCTTCTCCACGGCGGCCGACTTCGGGCACCCCTACACGCTCTCCTACGTCGCCGAGCAGCCCCAGGTCACCAGCGCCCAGGGACTGCCGCTGACGACCGCGCTCGACTGGCCCGAGCTGGGACCCGAGGACCTGATCGTGGTGCCCGGCTGGCGTGCGCTCCGGCTCGCACAGGGGCCCGCGATCGGCCCCGCGCCCCTGCGCGCCCTACGGGAACACCACACCCGCGGCGGCACGGTGGCCAGCGTCTGCGCCGGAGCCGACGCGCTCGGCCGGGCCGGACTCCTCGACGGCCGCCACTGCACCACCCACCACGACGTCCAGGACGAACTCGCCCTGCGCCACCCCAGGGCGACCGTCGTCCGAGACGTCCTGTTCACCACCGACGACCGGGTCATCACCTCCGCGGGCATCGCCAGCGGCATCGACCTCGCCCTGCACCTGATCGCCACCCGGCACGGCCCCGCCGTGGCCGCCCAGATCGCCCGGGACATGGTCGTCTACGCCCGCCGCAACGGCCACGACCCGCAGACCAGCGCGATGCTCCGGCACCGCTCCCACCTGGACGACACCGTGCACCGCGCCCAGGACCTCATCGACACCCGCTTCGACGAAGCGCTGCCCCTGCCCGCCCTCGCCTCGGCCGTCGGCGTCAGCGAACGCACCCTCACCCGCCTCTTCACCCGGGCCACCGGACTCACCCCGCTGCGCTACCAGCAGACGCTCCGCCTCGAACGCGCCGAGCACCTCATCAGCCACGGCACCACGATCGACGCCGCCGCCCGCTCGGTCGGCTTCGAGGACCCGCGCATGCTGCGCCGACTGCGCGCCCGCGGCCAGTAATCGGAGGGCGGTCCGGCGGGGACGCTGTTAGGTTGCCAGGTCGAGGACAGACCGACCTGCCACAGGAGCGCCCAGTGAACCCACCCCGTCTGGCTCCGCTGCTCGACCAGTTCGACTTCGCGTGCGAGCGCCTGTCCGGCCGTATGACAGGACCCGTCATGGACAGCGGCGACGGGACGGACACCCCGGTCGGGCCCATGACGGACACGGAGTACTTCTGGGAACCGGTGCCCGGCAGCTGGTCGGTGCGGCGGCGCGCGGACGGCCCGGGACCACGAGCAACTGTCCTTGAGGGACAGGGAGATTGGGGCCGTGACTCGGCCGCCTACCCGCACCCCTGGCCGCCGCCCTTCACCACCCTCGCCTGGCGCCTGAGCCATCTCACCGAGATGCTGACCCTGCGCGCCGACCACACGGTCGGCAGTCGCACACTGACTCGCGACGACTATGCAGTCAGCGGCGACGCGGCCGGTGCCGTCGAGGCCTTCGACGCCGGTGCGGGCGCCTGGCGCAAGGCACTGCTGAGCGTCGACGACACCGCGCTCGACACCGTCGGGTACTGCACCTATCCGCACGGCAGTGACGCGGAGGAGCCGTTCGTCGACATCGTGTGGTGGGTCAACCAGGAAGTACTGCACCACGGAGCCGAGATCGCCATGCTCCGCGATCTGTACCGAGAGCGCGTCTGACCCTCACAGGACCGCTCCCATGCGCCAGGGCACGATCTCCTCGGTCCCGAACCCGAGCGCCTCGGACTTGCTCTCCGCACCCGAGGCCATGTCCACCAGAGCCTCGAACAGGGCCGTCCCGTAAGCGACTTGATGGGTGTGGCTCATGGCGGGCCCGGCGTCGAAGTCGATGTCGCCGCGCATCCGCTCGTACAGCTCGCTGGTGGTGCTGATCTTCAGACACGGCACGGGACGGGAGCCGAACAACGAACCCCGGCCGGTCGTGAAGGCGAGCAGGTTGGCGCCGCCGGCGACCATCCCGGTGGCGGACACCGGGTCGTAGCCGGGGGTGTCCATGAAGGTGAGGCCCCACGCGGTGACCGGCTCCGCGTAGCCGACGACGTCGTTCAGCGGACTCGTCCCGGACTTGAGCACGGCGCTCAGGGACTTCTCCCAGATGGTCGTGATCCCGCCCGCCCGGTTTCCCCGCGACGGATTGTTGTCGAGCGTCGCGCCGCCCGCGGCCGTGTACTCCTGCCACCAGTCGATGAGTTGGTCGATCCGCGCAGCCGACTCCGGGGTCGTCGCCCGGTCCCGGAGGAGATGGTGGGCGCCGTAGATCTCCGGGGTCTCGCCGAGTACGACCCGTCCGCCGGCCGCGACGAGCAGGTCGGCCGCGACACCGAGCGTGGGGTTCGCGGTCAGGCCGGAGTAGGCGTCGCTGTCACGCGTTGTTGAACCGTGCGGTGATCGTGGCCACGCGCTTGCCCTGGTACGCGGCGGCGGCCCGGGCGGTGTCGTCGACGGGGAGCGCGCCCTGGCCGTTGACGTGGCTGGTGCCGTAGGGGTTGCCGTCGGCGAACTTCACCGGGTCGGTGTAGCCCGGGGTGACGATGATGCCGCCGAAGTGGTGGACGGAGTTGTAGAGGGCGAGCAGCGTGGACTCCTGGCCGCCGTGCGCGGTGGCGGTGGCGGTGAAGCCGCTGTAGATCTTGTCGGCCAGCTTGCCCTGCGCCCACAGCCCGCCGAGCGTGTCGATGAACTGCTTCAACTGGCTGGCGATATTGCCGAACCGGGTGGGGCTGCCGAAGATCACGGCGTCCGCCCACTCGATGTCGGCCGGGGTCGCCACCGGTATGTCCTTGGTGGCCGAAGCATGCGCCGACCAGGCGTCGTTGGCGGCGATGGCCTCCTCGGGGGCAAGCTCGGACACTCGCAGGAGTCGTACCTCCGCACCCTCCTTGCGGGCGCCCTCGGCCACCGCCTCGGCCAGCTCGTGCACGGTTCCGGTCGACGAGTAGTAGATGACTGCGATCTTGGGAGACATGGAGATTTCCTCTCGCTGTGCTGCGTGCTCGACGGCGGTCGCCGCCGTGGCCTCGGCGGGGGCCGCCATGCTCGGTTCGGGATGGGCGATGGTGGTCAGGGTGAGCCGCAGCCGACGGGCGGCCATGCCCTTCGACGCGGTGAGTCCGTGGCGGTAGCGGTCGACGGAGGTCGAGGCCGAGATCCGCAGTGAGCCGTTCTCGACGGACAGGGCGTCCACCGTCAGTTCGACCGGGGCCTGGTGTCCGCGGACGGTGAGGAGTCCCTTGACGACCCAGGCACCCTCCTCGCCGCGGGCCACCCTGGTCGACTCGAACCTGATCTCGGGGTAGCGCTCCGCGTGGAGGAACGCGGGGGAGCGCACATGATCGTCACGGCGGGCCGTGCCCGTGTGGAAGCTGTGTGCGTCGACGACGGCCCGGGCGGTCGAGTGGGTGACCGGTTCCGCGATCGTGACGCGCCCCGACTCCACTTGGAACGTTCCACTCACCCTGCCCAGGCCGAACAGGTGCCGCGTGGTGAAGGTGACGGACGACCGTGCGGGGTCGATCTCGTACGTCCCGGCTGGGGGCAAGGAGACGCTCATGCCCTGCTGGCCTCTCGCTCGTCGTCGCGCGGGCCGTCCCGTGCGACGCTGGTGCTTGCTTGGGCAAGTATCTTCAGCCCGGGTGAAATGCTTTGTCAAGCAAGTAGTTACTGTGGTTCAGTGTTCGCACGGGGAGCTACGGCGGGAAGGTGAAGGACATGGAAACGCCGGAGCGACAGCACCCCACGAGCCCGGTCTCCGCCCCGCTGGACTGTGTCGAGGAACGCCTCTGGCGATCGCTGCAGAGGCTGCTGGTGACGCTGCCCCGGGCGCTCGACGAGGACCTGCTGCGCTCCACCGGTCTGTCGCTCACCCAGTACACCGTGCTGATGCACCTGTCGGAGACGGACGGCACCGGCCTGCGCATGACCGACCTGGCCACCGCCACGGGCCTGTCCGCGAGCCGCATCACCCGGCTCGTGGAGACCCTCCGGGCCGAAGGACTGGTGATGAAGCGACCGCACTCGACGGACGCCCGGGGCAGCATGGCCGTACTCACCGAAGCGGGATGGCGACGGCTGCGCGGCGCCTACCCGGCGCATCTGGCCAGCGCGCGCCGACGCGTCATCGACCGGCTCGACCCGGCCCTCGTCGACCAACTGGCCGAAGAACTACGGGCGGTGGCCGATCCGCTCCAGGCCCGGTGCCGGGCGAGCCACGATCTCCGTCCCGAGATCGCCGAGCAGGGCACGGGCCGCCGTTGAGGTTCCTTGCTTGAGCACGCTAACCTGCGAGGATGACCGCCGAAGATCCCCTCACCGCGCAGGAAGAGCGCTTCTGGCGCGCGCTGATGCGTGTCATCGTCGCGCTGCCGCGCTCACTGGACGACGATCTGCTACGCGCCACGGGTCTGACGCTCACCGAGTACGTCGTCCTGATGAGCCTGTCGGAGGCCGAGAACCAGGAACTCCGCATGGCGGACCTGGCCTCGGCCACCGCCCTCTCGGCGAGCCGCATCACCCGTGTCGTGGACGCGCTGCAGAGCCGCGGCCAGGTCGTGAAACGGCGCTACGAAGGGGACGCCCGGGGGAACGTGGCGACGCTCACCCCGGACGGCATGCAACGGCTTCAGGCCGCGTATCCGGTCCACCTCGCCAGTGCCCGCAAGCGGGTCATGGACCATCTGGACGGCCGGTCGCTGTCGGCCCTGGTGCGGCAGTTCGAGACGGTGGTCGAGAAGTTCGACTGAGGGCCGCGGCTCACGCCTGCCCGGTCACGCCCGTGCGGTGGCGCCGTTCCTCGAACGAGGCGAAGACCGCCGAGACGCCGTAGACGAGGCTGAACAGGCCGAAGACCGTGGCGAGGGAGACCGCGCCGATGTCCGGGTGGACGAACAGCGAGAACGCGAACACGATCGCCACCGCGCCGGTCAGCAGGAACAAGGTGCGTTCCCCCGCCGTCTCGCCGCGCTGGAAGGCCAGGCCGATCTCCATCGCGCCGGTCGTCAGGGCCCACGCGGCGATCCAGATCGTGAGCGCGAGAGCCGTGATACCGGGCCAGGCCAGGGCGACCACCCCGCCGGCCAGCGAGAGCAGGGAGAGCAGCAGCCAGCCGAGGACGGGGCCCACCCGGTCACTGGCGAAGGCACGGGCTGCGTCCGTCGCCGCGATCATGAACGCGTAGACGGCGAACAGGACGACAACCGCGCCGATGGTGATGCCGGGCCAGGCGACGGAGACCACACCGAGGACGACGGCCAGCAGACCGCGCGAGAGAAGCACGTTGGGTGAACTGAACATGGTCACCTTCCCCATACGAATGTCGCCCCGGTCCGCGCCCGGGGCCATGGTCCGCCACGAAGGCTAGGGTCGCGTCCCCCGGCCGCGATCTGTCATACGACTGCATCCGCTACTTCCATACCCCCCTGCCGCCGTGACATGAAGGGGTACAGCCAACTGACCGATGCGCGGCCCGGGGAGCGGTGAGAAAATCGGCACTTCTTGACTTTGGGCCTGTCGACGAGGAGCCGACGTGAGCACCGTGATCGACACACCGCCTCCTCGGACCGTTCGACGGGCGGTCGATCTGTGGCGGCTGTCGCTGTCCCTGGCCGTCCTGGTGGCCGCCGCACTGCTGGCCCTCGCGACCCGCGACTTCGTCCGCGCCGCACAACAGGGACTCCTCGACTCCGCGACCGCCCTCCCCCCTGCCCTCCGGGACACCCTGGTGGGAACGGTCCAGACCGTCGCCCTCCTCGCGCCCGTCGCGGCCGTGGTGGTGTGGTGCGTACGGCGGCGGGTCGACCCGGTGCTACGGGTCCTGCCCGCGGCGCTGCTCGGCGCACTGGGCGCGTGGGCGCTCACGCACCTGGCGCTGGAGCGGGGGCGACCGGACACCTGGCCGGAGGTGCTGGACGGCCGGGACGGACTGCTGCGGGCGACCTGGCCACCGGCCGTGTACCTGGCGGCCTGCGCCGCGGCCGTCGTCGCGGCGGGGCCCTGGCTCGGGGCGCGCCCGCGCCGTGCGCTGTGGGCGCTGGCCTCCTCCTGTGCCGTGCTGAGTGTGGCCACCGCCGCGATCGTGCCGCTGGACGCCGTCGCCGCACTCGCCATGGGAGGCGCTGCCGGATCGGCCGTGCTGCTGCTGGCCGGTGCTCCCGCCGACCGCCCCACGGCGCAGGCGGTCGCCGACGCCCTTGCCGCGTCCGGGATTTCGGTCACCAAGCTCCATGAGCTGCCCGCGAGTGAGCAGCTGCCGGGGGAGGGGACCCGCTACCGGGCCGACACCCCGGCCGGGTCCCGGCTGGCGGTGCGGGTGCTCGCCGCCGAGGACCACAACCGCGATCTGTTCCACCGGCTCGCCCGGCGGGCACTGCTGCGCCACCCCGCCGACCAGACCGCCCCGACACCGCTCGGAGTCGCCGAGCACGAACTGCTCATGCTGGTCTTCGCGGCCCGCACCGGCGCCAAGGCCGACGAACCGGTGATGGCCTATCCGGTGGCCGGGGGCGGTGCGCTCGTGGCGACCACGGAACCGGACGACACCCGTGCCCTGTCCGCCCTGCGCGACGAGGAGTTGACCGATCCGCTCCTCACCGGCGTGTGGAACTCCGTGGCCCGGCTTCAGGAACACCGCCTGGGGCATGGGGAGTTGCGCCCAGAGCACATCCAAGTCGCACCCGACGGCGAGAGCCGGCTCTCCGCGTTCGCGCGCGGGCGGCTCAACGCCCCGCCCGAAGTACTCGGCAGCGACCTCGCGGAGTTGCTGGCCACGACCGCGATACGGGTCGGCCCGCGGCGCGCCACCGCATGCGCACTCGCGGGCCTGGGACCGGAGTTGCTCGCGACCGCGCTGCCGTACCTGCAACCGCTCGCGCTCATGGGACCCGCGCGGAGTGCGGTCGCCCACTACGACCAGGCCCGCGCGCGGGCGGCCCGGGAGAAGGCCGGACGGCGGACACTGCGGGCAGGTGGCCGGCCGAGTCTGCTGCGGGATCTCACCGCCGAGGTCTCAACGGCCACGGGCACGAAGGAAGTTCAGCCCGCGCGGCTGGCGCGCTTCACCTGGAAGAGCGTCCTGGGGCTCGCGGGCGCGTTTCTCGTACTCCACCTGGTGCTGCCGCAGTTGGCCAACGCGCCCGCGGCCGTCGACGCGCTGCGGGACGCCAACTGGTGGTGGCTGCTCGCGGTGTTGCCGATCACCTTCCTCTCGCAGGCGTTCTCGACCTTCCTGCAACAGGGCACCATCCCGGAGCGCCTGCCGTTCGGCCCCACCTACCAGGTGCAGTTCGCCAGTTCGTTCCTCAACCGGATCACCCCCAGCAACGTGGGAGGCATGGCGCTCAACCTGCGCTACCTCCAGAAGACGGGGATCGAGACCGGAGCCGCCACCGCCTCCGTGGGACTACAGAGCCTGGCCGGGGCCCTCTCCAACACCGTGATCGCCACAGTCTTCCTCACCTCGGCGGGACGACGTCACGCCGGAGTGCGTCTGGACCTGTCCGCGGCCCGCCCCGTGCTGTGGGTCCTCGCGCTCGTGCTGGCCGCCGGCGGACTGCTCGCCTTCACCCCGCCGGGCCGACGCTTCCTCGGCGACAAGGTGTGGCCGTTCCTGCGGGCGGCCGGTTCGACCGTCGCGGGCATCGCGACCGAACCCGCGAAGATCGTCGTAGGTTCCGTCGGCGCACTGGGCCTCCCCCTCATCCAGGTCGTCGGCCTCGCCATGAGCCTGCACGCACTGGGCGCCGACCTCCCCTTCGTCCAGGTCGGCGCCGCGTACATGGCGGCCCGGCTGATCGCCAACGCGGCTCCCGTGCCCGGCGGACTCGGGGCGCTGGAGGCCGGACTCATCGCCGGACTGACGGCCCTTGGCGTCCCGGCCGGTGCGGCCACCTCGGCGGTGCTCGTCTACCGGCTGCTCACGTTCTGGCTGAACGTCCCGCAGGGCGCCCTGGCCCTGAACGTCGTGCAGCGGCGCGGCTACGTGTGACACCGTCGTACGGTGGACGAGTCGGCGGGCGGGTGCCGCAGCCGTACAGTTCCGGGCGCGGTCGGATGACTCAAGCCCCGCCGTCGGGGAGAACCCTACGATCCCGCTGATGAAGACATGAGGTGTCCTGGACGGCTGGAGGGCACATGAACGAATCCGAACTCCTCGGCCGTGAGCCGCAGTTGAGGGCCCTGCACGAGCTGCTGGGCCGACTGCCCGACGCCGGCGGCGCCATGCTGTTGCAGGGCGGTCCGGGGGTCGGCAAGACCGCGCTGCTGCAAGCCGCGGCCGAACGGGCCCGGGCGGCGGGATGGCGGCTCCTGGAGGTGACCGGGGGCGCGGACGACACGCCCTTCAGCGGTCTGCGCGCGCTGCTGCGCCCGGTGCTCGGCACGGCGGAGTCCCTGCCCGCGGGGCAGGGCGAGATCCTGCGGACGGCGTTCGCCGCCGGTTCGGGGCCGCCGCCGGAGACCTCGCGGGTCGCCCTGGCCGCGTTCAACCTGGTCACGGCCAGGGCCGCCGAGCGGCCCACCGTGCTGATCGCCGACGACACGACGGGACTCGACGGGCCCACCCGGGACGTCCTGGCCTTCATGGCCCGCAGGGCGAGCGACAACCCGATCGTCGTCCTCGGGGCACTGCGCGACGGACGGACCCTGCCGGGAGTCCCCGTACTGGACGTGCCGGTGCTGGACGAGCCCTCGGCCCGGCGGCTCCTGGCCCGGCACGCGGACGCACTGCCGCAGGCCGTCCGGGAGCGGATCCTCGGCGAAGCGCTCGGCAACCCGCTCGCGCTCGTCGAACTCCCCGCGGCCTGGCGCCCGACGGGGCCACCGGGATCCTGGGCCCACCTGCCGGTGAACGCCACGCTGGCGAGCGCCTTCGCGGCCGGTCTCGGCGAACTCCCGGACCTGACCCGGGATGCCCTGCTGGTCGCGGCCGTGGACCAGGCCGGGGACGTCGCGGAGATACTGGCCGCCGCATCCGTCCTGGCAGGGCACACCGTCGAGGTGGACGCCCTCGACAGCGCGGTCGCCGCCTCGCTGACCCGCCTCGACCGGACGACCCTGCGTCTCCGCCATCCCGTGGTCCGGTTCGCCGTGCTGGCGGCGGAGAACCCGGCCCGCCGCCAGGCCGCCGACGCGGCTCTCGCACAGGTACTGACCGAGCACCCGGACCGCCGCACCTGGCACCGCGCCCAGTCCGTCAACGGCCCCGACGACGAGATCGCGGACCAACTGGCCGCCGCCCACGACTCCTTGCTACGGCGACATGGAGCCCTCGCGGCCATCCGGGCGCTCGAACGGTCGGCGCAGCTCACCACGGACTCGGTCACCCGGGGACACCGGTTGCTGGGCGCGGCCGAGCACGCGCACAGGGCCGGGCGCGTCCGGCTGGCCCACTCCCTGATCGACGCGGCGGAACGCCAGGAGCTGACCGGCGCCGACCGGACGAGGGCCGGGTGGCTGCGGGAGATCTCGGACGCGGAGCCGCAGCCCGGTCCGGCCCCGGCACAACTGCCCGACCTCACCGAGCTGTCGGCGGGCGAACCCGGCCTGGCCCTCGACCTGTTGCTGAGCGCGGCACTCCACGTCCACCGGACCGGCGACGACCCCGCCCTGCGCGCAGTCGTCGTCCGGACCGCCGAGCGGCTGCCCGCCACGGACGACCCCCGCCATCTCGCGGCCCTGGCACTGACCGAACCCGTACGCCAGGGCAGGACGGTGGCCGACCGGCTCCCCTCCAAGGAGACGACGCTGTGCCTCACCGACTCGGAGGGATTCCGGCTCCACGGCACGGCCGCGCACGAGATCGGCGATCCGGTCGGCGCGGTCGACCTGCTCGGCCGGGCAGCGCCAACTCTGCGCCGACAGGGCCAACTCGGCCTCCTCACGGAAACCCTCCTCACCGAAGCCACCGGCCGCCTGCTGCTCGGGGACTGGCCGCGCGCGACCCAACTCACCGAAGAAGCACGGCAGATCGTCGCCGAGACCCGACAACCGGCCATGATCGCCGCACTCGCCGGCACCGACGCGGTCGCCGCCGCTTTGCGCGGACAGGCCCTGCGTGCCGAGGAGTTGGCCGACATGGTGGCGGCCTGGCAGCGGGCCGACCTCGCCCCGACGCTCCGGCTGGCCCGTGGCCTGGCGCGGCTCGGCGAGGGGCGGTACGCGGCGGCGTACGAGGAACTGCGCCCGCTCCTCGACCGGCCGCACGAGAGCCTGCGCTGGCAGGGCTTCGCCGCCGTGCTGCCGTTCGCCGTGGCGGCGGACCGTGTCGGCAGGGCGGCGGAAGCCGTGCGCGTCCTCGCACCGGCGGAGGAGGCGGCACGGATGTCCCCCGCCCCGCTGCTGCACATCCAACTACCGTGCGTCCGCGCCGTGTTGGCCTCCGACTCGACGGCCGAGGAACTGTACCTGGTCGCCCTGGAACAGGACCTCTCGCGCTGGCCGCTGGTCAGGGCCCGGACGGAACACGCGTACGGACAGTGGCTCCGGCGCCGTCGACAGGCCGCCCGGTCCCGCACGATGCTGCTCTCCGCGCGGGCCGCCTTCGAACTCGTCGGAGCCTCCGACTGGGCGGGCCAGGGCATGGCGCCGGGAGCGGGCGACCCGCTGGCGTCCGCCGCCGACCTGCTGTCGCCCCAGGAGCGGCAGATCGCCCTGCTGGCTGCCGAAGGCCTCTCCAACAGGGAGATCGCGGAACGGCTGTACCTCTCCCACCGTACGGTCGCCGCGCATCTGTACCGGGCCTTCCCCAAGCTCGGCATCACCTCACGCGGGGAGCTGGCCCCGCTGCTGACGAGCCTGGAGTAGGCGGCTTCAGTCGGCCGGTTGGTCGGCGGCCGGGGTGTGCTGGGCGTCGTTCATCTTCGCCCGGTTCTGCGCCAGCAGCGTCCGTACGTCCTCCTCGACCTGCTGAGCATCCACTCCGAGGGAACGGCCCATGTGGGCCGCCCACACCTCGGAGCGGATATTGGTCTCGAAGTCGAGGTCGGCGCGGACGGTCTCGCGCGTCGCCTGCCGGTTCTGGCTCACCATCACGAAGGTCGACAGGAAGATCGCCTCAAGGCTGACAATCATCGTGAGCAGCCCGAACGGGTAGGGGTCCCAGACCGCGCCGGGGCCGAACAGCCCCTCGTTGCACACGATCCAGACCGTGAACCACAGCGCGTGGAGATAGACGAACTGCATGGTCCCGGCGAAAGCGGTGATCGCGTCCGCGATCCGGTCCTGCGTCCCCCGCATCCGCGCGAGGACGGCCTGTTCGTTCGGGAGACGTATGTCCAACCCGTTGATTCCAGACGGCACGGGCACTCCTTGATCCGGCGCTCACGAGAAACGGCCGTCAGCGTAAGCGCGCGACGGGGGCGCCTACTTGGGTCAATCGACTGTCCGTACGGCCGCAATGCCTCCGTGTACGCCGTCCGTTGCGTCGATTGACCGAAGCGGACCGCGCCACCTCGACGGCAGAGTGGCGATCGGCTCGGACAGGTACCCCGGCCACACACGCACCGGGGTACCGCGCGTCATCGAGCAGCGACACATCCGTCAAGGAAGGGATCACCATGTCGGACCCGACGCCGCAGCAGAACCAGGCAACCGGCACCACCCCGGCCGGCCCCGCGGGGCGCCTCGCCGAACTGTCGCAGAAGGCCCAGGACGCCCAGCGGACCGTGGCGGCGAGCATCGCGGAGGACCGGCAGAAGCTGTCCGCCGCCGTAGCCGACGCGAAGGACAAGGCCGAACAGGGCGCGCAGCGGCTGCAATCGAGTGGGCAGCGGGCCAAGGAGAACGTCGCCGGGAGCTGGAACCAGGTACAGACCTCCTGGCAGGACCACGTGGACTCGGTCCGCGCGAAACTGGACGAGCGCAAGGCCGAGCGCGATGTGAAGCGGCTCCAGCACGCAGCCGACGACGCCGAGGACTACGCCTCCGACGCCATCGACTTCGCCATCGCGGCCGTCGAAGAGGCGGAGTACGCCACGCTGGACGCGGTGCTGGCGAGGGTGGAGGCGGACGAGGCCGCCGACGCCGTTCAGTAGTCGACTTCCGCCGTGCCTCCGGGCGCGGGCGGCCGAACGGCCGGGGGAGCGGGTCGTGGGACGGCGCCCACGGCCCGCTGCCCCGCGCCCGGGCGCCGGTGTGGGCGGCCACTGCCCTCGGCGCCGAACGCTGTGGGCGGGAACATCGACCTCCCCGCCCCGATCAGCGACGATCTTGCTGTGGAGCGACAGTACGTGGATTCTTCCTCGCCGACTCGTTATATTTCCTTCGGCAAGCAACTTGACGGAGGGGAGTCGGTGACCTCACGGCCGGGAGCGGACCTGGTGGGGCGCGCGGCCGAACTGGAGCTGCTGGACTCGCTGTTGGCCGGGCGGGACGGCGCCTGCCGAGGCCTGCTGCTGCGCGGTGACCCCGGCGTCGGAAAGACGGCGTTGCTCGACGCCGCCGCGGCACGGGCCAGGGACCTCGGGACACGCGTACTGCGGGCCTCCGGCGTCGAGTTCGAGCGCGAGATGAACTTCTCGGCGCTGCACCAGATGCTCTATCCGCTGCGCCGGCACACCGGGCGGCTCGCCGGACACCACCGTGACGTCGTCGACCGGATCTTCGGCCTCGCGCCGGGACCGGCGCCCGACCCGCTGGCCGCCTCGACGGCCGTACTCGCCCTGCTCGGCGAAGTCGCCGTGGAGGGACCGTTGTTGATGATCGCCGACGACATTCCGTGGCTCGACCTCGCCAGCGCGACCGCACTCGGCTTCGTCGTCCGCAGGATGAGCGACCACCCGATCGCCTTCCTGGCCACCCTGCGCACCGGGGCACGCGGCATCTGCGGCCAACTCGCCCTGCCCGTACGGGAGATCGGGCCGCTGGTCGAAGGGGAGGCGGTGCGGTTGCTGGACGCGCGGTGGCCCGGTCTCGGGCCGTCGGTGCGTCGGCGGATACTGGCCGAGGCGGGCGGAAACCCGCTCGCGCTACGGGAGTTGCCGGCCGCGCTGACCGGCCGACAGCGCTCGGGCCAGGCCCCGCTGCCCACGCGGCTGCCGCTGTCCGGACGACTGGAAGCGGCCTTCGCCTCCACCGTGGAAGCGCTGCCCGCACCGACCCGGACCGCGCTGCTCATGGCCGCGCTGGACACCGGGATCGACCCGGCCGTGATCAGGAAGGCCGCGCGGTCGGCATGGGAGGACGCGGCGGATATCGATGTCACCGGCCCAGCCGCGCTCAGGAATGCCGTGCAGGATGCGGAAGGTGTCGACGGCCTCGACCCGGTCACGCTCGGCAACGCAGCGCACGCGACGGAGTGCCCGGTCGGCGCCGATGTCCTCGGTCCGGCGCGGGACGCCGGTCTGCTCCAAGTGGACGTAGGACAGCTGTCGTTCCGGCATCCGCTGACCCGTGCCGTGATCGTGCACCTGGCGTCGCCCGGTGAGCGGCGGCGCGCGCACCGTTCGCTCGCCGCCGCCCTGGCCGACGTACCCGAGCGCCGGGCCTGGCATCTGGCCGAGTCCGCGACCGGGCCGGACGAGGCGGTGGCCCGGGCGCTGGACGAGGCGGCCCTGTCCGCCTGGCGGCGCGGCGCGGAGCCCGTCGGCCCCGGGGAGACGGTTCCTTCCGAAGGGCGGCGCGTCGCCGCGTCCGCCGCCGTGTCCGCCCTCATGCGGGCCGGTGAACTCAGCCCGCACCCCGGCGACCGTTCCCGGCGCCTGGTCGAAGCCGCCTATCTGGCCACCTTCACCGGCCAACTCGACGACGTAGCAAGGCTGTTGGCCGACGCAGGACAGGTCCCCGATGCCCCGACCGGACTGGTCTTCGCCGCCACCGCCCACCTCCTCACCAACGACGAGGGCGACGTCGACGCCGCCTATCGCCTCCTGGTCCGCGCGCTCGACGACGACACGGTCACCGCCGCGGACGACGACTGGGACCAGCACGGCATCCTCTACGCGCTGCTGCTCGTCAGCCTCTACACCCTCCGCCCCGAACCGTGGCACCTCCTCAAGACCGCGCTGACCCGCTGCGAACCGACCACGGCGACACCGATCAGACTCTGCTACGACGCCTATGTCGACCCCGCGCACGCCCCCGACGCGCTGCGCAAGGGCCTCGCGGACGCCTTCGCGGCACTGCCCGCCGACGCGGCACCGTGGGAACTGATCCCCCTGACCTTCGCCGCGGTCGCCACGGACGCCCTGTCGGACCACCGGTACCTGGTCTTCCGCATGATCGAACGCGAACGTGACGGCGGTGCGATCGCCATGGTCGTCCCCGCACTGCTGTTGCTCTGCCACGACTCCTACGTGCACGGCCGCTGGGACGAGGCCGAGAACCTGGCACAGCAGGGGCTGGACCTCGCGGCGGCGCACGGCTACCACTTCTGGGAGCGGCAGATCCGCGTCCTGCTGGCGTCCGGCGCGGCGCTGCGCGGCGACGCCGAGGTGGCCCGGACCCGCAGCGAGGAGACCACGACCTGGGCGGCACCCCGGGGCATCGAGGTGACCGAGGCCTACGCCCGGTCGGCCCGCCGCCTCGCCGCCATGGGGGAGGGCGACTACGAGGAGGCCCACGTCCAGGCCGGCCGGATCGAGCCGCCCGGCGCGCCGGTCTTCGGGGTCCCGCGCCGGTGGACGCTCCTGGACCTGGTCGAGACGGCTGTCCGCACCGGCCGCGCCGACGAGGCACGCGACCATGTCGCCGCCGCACGGCGGGCCGCCGTGCACCGGATCTCACCCCGGACCGCGCTGATCTGCGCCGGGGCCGAGGCGGTGGCCGCCGACGAGACCGAGGCCGGGCCCCTGTTCGAGGCGGCCCTGTCCGTGCCCCACGCGGCCCGGTGGCCGTGGGAACACGCACGCGTCCAGCTCGCCTACGGACAGTGGCTGCGCCGCACCCGCGACCACCGCGCCCGCCGGTATCTGAGCGCCGCCCTCGAAACCTTCGACCGGATCGGCGCCGGGGCCATGGCGCAGCGGGCCCGCAACGAACTGCGCGCCACCGGGGTCGCCACCACCACCGGTCCCGTCGCGCCGGCCGCCGCACTGACCGTGCAGGAACGGCAGATCGCCGAACTGGCGGCCGTGGGCCTGACCAACCGGCAGATCGGCGAGCGGCTGTTCCTGTCCCACCGCACGGTCGGCTCCCATCTGCACCGCCTGTACCCCAAGCTCGGCATCACCTCGCGCGCGGCCCTGCGCGCCGCCCTGGAGACGATGTAGGAGGAGACGGAAACCGGTGAGTACCCGAAACGGTCCGGCGTACGGTGGGATCCGGGACCCCTTGAACGGTGAGCCGGAGAGGACCATGGTCGACAAGGAGATCAACGCCCTGGCCACCGCGTTGCTCGAACGCATCGACGAGCTGACGAAGGAGATGGCGGCACGGATCCGCGCCGGCTCACGGGCGGACCACTACGACGTCGTGCCCGAGGAGGATCTGGAGGACGCCTGCCGGATCCATCTGGGCAACGCGCTCCAGGCGTTCACCGGACAGATGCCCCTGGACACCGGGGCCGCCGCCGGCATAGGTCGCAGGCGTGCCGCGCAGAACGTGCCGCTGCCCAGCGTGATGACGTCCTACCGCGTCGGCGTGCGGTACTTCTGGGAGGCGCTGGTCGACGAGGCCACCACAACGTCCTTGGTGGGCAACGACATTCTGGTCGCGGCCGCCTCCGCGATGTGGGAGATCCAGGACGGCATCACCGAGGCCATGGTCTCCGGGTACCACGAGGCGGTGGCCGAGCGGCTCCTCGCGGGCGACCAGGAGCGTTCGGCGCTGGTGGAAGCGCTCCTGGAGGGCAGGAGCATGGACGCCGACGCCGTGTGGTCGGCCGCCGAGGTCCTGGAGGTGCCGCACCAGGGGCCGTTCACCGTGGTCGCTGCGGAGGTACCACGGATCGGCCGGCGGGCGCTGCCGGACATCGCGGCCGTCCTGGCCCGGCGCGGTATCCGCTCCGCCTGGCGACTGCGGCCCGAACTCCAGCTGGGCATCGTGCACTTGCGCACCCCGCGCGACCTGGAAGACCTCGTCGAGGCGCTGCGCGAACAGGCGGAGCGGCGGGTGGGAGTGAGCCCCTCCTACGGCGATCTCAGCCGCACCGGAGACGCCCTGCGCTTCGCCAAGGTCGCGATGCGCGGCGGCGACGCGGGCAGCGCGGCGGTGACCGTCTTCGACGACTCCCCGGTCGCCGTCGCCACGGCGGGCGCACCCGATGTCATGGCCCGGGTCGTCGCCAGCGTCCTCGGCCCCGTCGAGGCCCTGCCCGCCGACGAACGCGCCCTGCTGCTCGACACGTTGGAGGCCTGGTTCGACTCCGGCGGCTCGGCCGAGGAGGCCGCCAAGGTGCTGTACGTCCACCCGAACACCGTGCGCACCCGCCTGCGCCGGATCACCGAACGCACGGGCCGTTCACTGACCGACCCACGCGGCATCACCGAACTCTCCCTGGCGCTCCGCGCCGTCCGGCAGACCCCGAGGCCCCCGACCTCGGGGTCGACCGGTGCGGAGGACTAGGCGGCCGTACCGCCGGCGTAGTCGCTCTTGAAGGTGGTCTCGATGGTGGTGGCGACGGACTGGGCCACGCCCGTGCCGGTGAGGATGATGCCCAACTCCCGGTTGTTGGAGAGGGAGTTGCTGCTGATGTTCATCGAGCCCGCCTCCACCTCCTGGGTGGACAGACCGTAGTCCGCGACCATCGCCTTGGCGTGGATGTAGAAGCCGTTCGGGTCGGAGTACCCGACCACCGTGCCGCCCGCCGCCTTGATCGCGGACACCTCGCTGGCGTAGCTCGACGGGGTCTCCAGCACCACCCGCACGGTCACGCCCGCCTTCGCCCTGGCGACGATCGCGTTGACCACCGTGCTGTCGCTGAACTCCAGTTCCTCGACGTCGAGGGTCTTGGTCGCCGCGTTGATCACGGTGAGCAGCCGGCTCCGGGAGTCCGTGGGGGACCAGAGCAGGTGATCGCCGTCGGTCGGGGTGATCGAGGTGCCGGCGTAGTCGGCGTTGAAGACCTTCTCGATCGCCGCGACGTCACGGGTGTCGTCGGTGAAGACGCCGTAGTCGCGGCCGGTCGTGTAGTACTGCGAGGTCAGATTGCCCGTCAGGACAAGGGACTTGGTGGCGTCGACCGTGATCGTCTTCTGGTGGGTGTACACGAAGCTGGACGGCGACCACACCACGCCGACGCCCGCGTTCTTCAGCGCCGTGTACGCCGAGCTGTTGGCGGACTGGTGCGCGGTGTCGAGGACCACCCGCACGGTGACGCCCTTCTTCTCCAGCGCTATCAGGTCGTTGACGGCGGTGGTGTCCTCCAGCTCGTACATGGTCATGTCGAGCGAGGAGGTGGCCGAGTTGATGAAGTCGTAGATCGTCGGCTGGGTGGTGCCGGACTGCGAGAAGGCGAAGGCGGTGTAGGTCGCGGCGTTGGCGGGGACGGCCGTGACGAAGAGGGTGGCGCCGGCTGCCAGCGCGACACCCGCGCGGCCGAGGAACGTCCTCAACATGCGTGACTCCTAGTCGAGTTGATGCCCACGTGGGGGGTGGTGAGCGTGGGCATGACACCACGCGCGTAGAACGCTGAGGAAGGGAACCCCGGTGAACTCGCGATTACCGCCGCCGAGCAGGAGCGGACAAAGAGGACTTCACGCAGGTGGGAGCCGGTTCATGGGGTTCCCGTGAGTTCGCAAAAACTTCGTTGTCGCACTCGTGGGCACGTCGACAGCGCGCTCACTCCGCTGTCTGGCTCTGCGGGACCCCCGGCCGGGTGAAACCCTGGCTCCGCTCCACTTTCGCCACGTGCAGCGTGTAGCGCTCATACCACTCGGCCCGCCCGCGCCGCTGCGCCGCGCGGTGCTCGGCGTTGGTGCGCCACTCGGCGAGTGCCTCGGCGTCACGGAAGTACCCGACGGTGATGCCCAGCCCGCCCGGGGTCTGCGCGTGGTCCATTCCGAGGTATCCGGGAATGTCCCTCACCAGCTCCTCCATCCGCGCGTTGGTCTCGCCGTAGCCGCTCTGCTCCTGGGTCCGGACCGTGGTGAAGACGGCCACGTAGTACGGAGGTTCAAAGGCCTCGATCGGTGTGACGGGTATGTCGGCGTGATCGCTCATGGCGCCACTGTAGGACGACGGGAGCCACCTCTCGGTACGGCAGAACAGGGCGGGCCACGGCATCCTGGACACAGTTAGAGGATCTACTGAAGACGCGTGCCCAGGCATGCCCTTCCCCGTGGTAAAGGATCTTTCGATGAGCCAGCAGAACACGCAGGACGACCGGTTCGACGTCGTCGTACTCGGCGCGGGCCCCGGCGGCTATGTCGCCGCCATCCGGGCCGCGCAACTCGGCAAGCGGGTCGCGGTGGTGGAGGAGCGGTACTGGGGCGGAGTCTGCCTCAACGTGGGCTGCATCCCGACCAAGGCACTGCTGCGCAACGCGGAGTTGGCGCACATCTTCACCCGCGAGGCGAAGACCTTCGGCATCAAGGTCGAGGGGGAGGTCTCCTTCGACTACGGGGAGGCGTTCCGCCGCAGCCGCCGGGTCGCGGACGGCCGGGTCAAGGGCGTGCACTACCTGATGAAGAAGAACAAGATCACGGAGATCGACGGCCGCGGCACCTTCCTCGACCCGCACACGCTCCAGGTGGCCGGATACGACGGCGACACCCGCACCATCGCCTTCGAGCACTGCGTCATCGCCACCGGCGCCACCCCGAGGCTGCTGCCCGGCACCAAGCGCAGCGCGCGCGTCGTGACGTACGAGGAGCAGATCCTCGCCGACGACCTCCCGCGGTCCATCGTCATCGCGGGCGCCGGCGCCATCGGCATCGAGTTCGCCTACGTGCTGCACAACTACGGCGTGAAGGTCACGATCGTCGAGTTCCTGGACCGCGTCGCGCCCCTGGAGGACGCCGAGGTCTCCGCCGAACTCGCCAAGCAGTACCGCAAGTTGGGCATCGACGTCCTCACCTCCACCCGCGTCGAGTCGATCGACGAGTCCGGCCCGCAGGTCCGCGTCACCGTCACCGGCAAGGACGGCACCCAGCAAGTCCTGGAAGCCGACAAGGTGTTGCAGGCCATCGGCTTCGCGCCGAACGTCACCGGCTACGGCCTGGAGAACACCGGCGTACGACTGACCGAGCGCGGCGCGATCGACGTCGACGGCCGGTGCCGCACCTCCGTCCCGCACCTGTACGCCATCGGCGACGTCACCGCGAAGCTGATGCTCGCGCACGCCGCCGAGGCGATGGGTGTGATCGCCGCCGAGACCCTCGCGGACGCGGAGACGATGGAGCTGGATTACGCGATGATCCCGCGCGCCACCTACTGCCAGCCGCAGATCGCCAGCTTCGGCTACACCGAGGCGCAGGCAAGGGAGTTGGGTCACGACATCAAGGTGGCGAAGTTCCCGTTCACCGCGAACGGCAAGTCACACGGCCTCGGCGACACCACCGGCTTCGTGAAGCTGATCAGCGACACGAAGTACGGCGAACTCCTCGGCGGCCACCTCATCGGCCCCGACGTCACCGAACTCCTCCCCGAACTCACCCTGGCCCAGCAGTGGGACCTCACCGTCCACGAGGTCGCCCGCAACGTCCACGCCCACCCGACCCTGGGCGAGGCGGTGAAGGAGGCGGTGCACGGTCTGGCCGGACACATGATCAACATGTGACCATCTCTCCCCCAAAGAAGGAAGAAGCTCGCCGACGACCGCGCCTGGACGTTCGCCGAGGTCTTCGACGGCGCGGCACGGGCCGCGCGCGGGTACAGGTCGGCGGGACTGCGCCGGGGCGATCGCGTCCTGCTGGTTGAGGCGATCGGCGGGCAGAACGCGGTGCCGGGCGAGGTCGAACGGCTTCTGGAGAGCCATCCGCGCGTCCTCGAAGCGGCGGTCGGTTCGGTCCGCCGTCCTGCCGGGGACACGAGTCTGCGCGCCTACGTGGTGACCGTCCCCGAGAAGGAGCCGGGCGACGGAGCGGACGGTGACGCGTTGGGCGCCGAGCTGATCGCCCTCGCCCGGTCCCGGCCGTCCAGGTACAAGGTCCCGCAGGACGTCGTGCGGATGGACGCCCTGCCCCGCAACGCGAACGGCAAGATCCTGCGCAGACACCTCCGCGCGGTGGGCGATCAGTTCGTCTGACACCGCGACAGGACGTCGTAGAGCCCGGCCGAGCCCCCCCCACATGGCTCGGCCGGGCTCCGGCCTTTCGTGGGCCAGGGCCCCGTCAGGGCCGTGCGTCCGGCGCTACTCCCCGCAGAATGAACGCGATCACCTCGTCCAGGCCGTGTTCCGCGACCTCGGGAGCGAGCATGCCCGTCGCGGCCAGGTCGGCGTAGCCGTGGAGCGTCGCGAAGACCGGGATGCCGATGCTGTCGAGAGGGCCCTCGCGCACCTCGCCCTGGCGCTGCCCGTCCAGCATCAACCGCTCGATGAGCTCGGACCAGCGCCCGGTGGCCTCCAGCAGGGCGGCGGAGGCCTGCGGGTCGTGCTTGATCGAGTACATCAGGTCCAGCAGCGCGGCATTGTCCAGGCAGAAGCCCACATACGCGCGGACCACCGCCTCCAGCTTCTTGCGGCACGACTCCCCGGCATCGGCCTGTGACGCCAGCATCGCGTCGGTCATCCGTTCGTAGCCGCTCAGCGCCAGCGCGTCCAACAGCGCCTGTTTGTCCTTGAAGTGGCGGCTCGGCGCATTGTGGCTGACACCGAGATCGCGGGCGAGTTCGCGTAGCGACAGGGCGGCGGTGCCCTTCTCCCGGAGCGTTTCCTCGGCGCGGGCCAGCAGGGCGGCGCGCAGGTCTCCGTGGTGATAGGGGCGGGGGCGGGTCTGCATGGAGGGCAGTGTACCGGTGATGTGTGCGCGGCCCACATTGTTGACCGCGTCACCATTGTTGACGTTGACACCATTGTGGGCACCGCCCACAATTGCTGACCATGACCACTGCACCCAGCGCCGCACCCGGCGCGTGGACCACCACCGACATCCCCGACCAGCGCGGCCGTACGGCCGTCGTCACCGGCGGCAACAGCGGGCTCGGCATCGCCACCGTCGAGGCGCTGGCCGCCGCGGGCGCCCATGTGGTGCTCGCCGTACGGGACCCCGGGCGGGGCGAGGCCGCCGCCACGGGCGTGAACGGCAGCGTGGAGGTACGCCGGCTCGACCTCGCCGACCTCGCCTCCGTGCGCGAGTTCGCCGCCGGCTGGCGGGGTGGGCTGGACCTGCTCATCAACAACGCCGGCGTCATGAACACACCGGAATCGCGCACCACGGACGGCTTCGAGACCCAGTTCGGGACCAATCACCTGGGCCACTTCGCCCTGACCAACCTGCTGGTGCCGTACATCACCGACCGGATCCCCACACCCGTCGCCGGACTCATCGAACCCTTCACGGTGGCCCACAACGCCGTGCGACGCTGCCGCCCGCAGCAGGGGAGGAGGGCGACCGTCTTCGGCGTGGGCACCATCGGGATCGCCGCGGCCGTCGCGCTGAAGAGCTTCGGCGCCGCCGAGTCATGGTGGTCGACCTCTCCGACTTCGGGCTGGCGAATGCCGCCGGACTCGGCTTCCTGACCCGCAACTCCGCGCGGGAAGACCTGCGTTCACGTGCCGTCGAGGAATTCGGTGAGGTGACCAGCCTGATGGGGACCTTCCCCGACATCGACATCTACGTCGAGGCGGCGGGTCCCGACGAACTGTTCGCCACGATCCAGTCCCTGGCGAAGGCCGGCGCACGCATCGGCGCGGTCGCCGTCCACCCCAAGCCGGTCGCCATCGACCTGGTCCGGCTGACGTACGGCCGACAGACCATCGTCGGGCCGGGTGGATACCGGCCCGAGGACGTCGTCGACGTCATGAAGATCATGGAGAGCGGGTAGCTCGACCTTGCCTCGATCATCACCCACGCCTTCGAACTCGACCGCATCATCGAGGCGATCGAGACGGCGGGCGACCGAGACTCGGCCCTCCACGTCGCGAACGCCTACTGAACCGGAAGGACCGGGACGTGAACGGAAGGACCGGGACGTGAACGGAGACGACCGGAACACGAACGGACGGACGGGGACATGACGAAGACCCTCGGTCTCATCGGAGCCGGACGGATCGGCGCGGCACTGGCCCGCCTCGCGCTCGCCGCCGGACTGGACGTGGTCGTGAGCAACTCGCGCGGCCCGCACACCCTCACCGACACGGTGGCGGAGTGGGGAGAAGGCGCCAGAGCCGTGACCGTGGAGGACGCGGCGCGACAGGGCGACATCGTGGTGGCCACCGTCCCCCTCGGCGCGTACCGGCGACTCCCCGCCGACGCCCTCGCGGGAAAGACGGTGCTGGACACCATGAACTACTACCTCGAACGAGACGGCACCGTAGCGGAGTTGGACTCCCGCGAGCTGACCTCCAGCGAACTCGTGCAGCGCGGTCTGCCGGGCGCGCACGTGGTCAAGGAGTGCAACAACATCGACTTCCACCGCCTGGAGATCCTCGCCCGGCCCGCCGACGCCCCGGACCGCAGCGCGCTGCCCGTGGCCGGTGACCGCACCGCCGCCAAGGGCGAGGCGATACGCCTGCTGGACCTCCTCGGTTACGACGCCGTCGATCTGGGCCCCCTGTCGGAGAGTTGGCGCAGCGAGCCCAACACGGCGGTCTATGTGCGGCCGTACCTGCCCGAACGCCCGCCGGGACTGACGGATGCCGAGGACGTCATGCGCTGGTTCCTGGACTGCCCCGGCGCCCCGCTCCCCGCCGACCGGCTCGCCGGACTCATGCGGGATGCCGTACGGCAGTTTCCCGCCGACGCACGGGAGCGCCTTGCCTGACGACATGCGGACACTCACCCTGGGCAACGCCCTGGTCGACCGGGTCGAGGAACACACCCTGCCGGTCTCCCTCACCTCCCTGACCGGCGACGAGAAGCTCATCGCGCGCCGCGTGGAACCGCTGCCCAGCGGGTTCCTGGACCGGGAGACGATGAACTTCCAGTTCTCCAACCACAGTTGGATACTGCGGGTGGACGGCCGCACGGTCCTGGTCGACCCGTGCACCGGCAACGGCCGTACGGGCAGAGGGCCTTACTTCGACGGACTCGACGTGCCCTATCTGGAGCGGCTCGCGGCGGCCGGCGTGTCGCCCGATTCGGTCGACGTCGTCTTCTGCACCCACCTCCACCACGACCACTGCGGCTGGAACACCCGTTGGAGCGCCGGGAGTTGGGTGCCGACTTTCCCCAACGCGGAGTACGTCTTCGCGGAGGAGGAGTACCGGCGGTGGGACCCGGCGGGGCCGCCGCACGCCAACGCCTTCAACCCCAACGTGTTCGACGAGTGCGTGCGTCCGGTGGCCGAGGCGGGTCTCGCCAGGGTCGTCCCGCTGCCGTACGAGATCTCGCCGAGTCTGACCGTCGAACCCGCGCCGGGCCACACGCTCGGGCACGCCGTGCTGGCGCTCAACTCGGCAGGCGTACGGGCGTACTTCACCGGAGACGCCTTCCACCACCCGGTCCAGCTGACCCGGCCCGAACTGCACCTGCGGGGCTGCGACGACCTGGAGACGGCCGTCGCCACCCGGCGTGCACTGGTCCAACGGGCCCTCGACGAGGGCGCGTTCCTCTTCCCCGCCCACTTCTCCGCACCGCACTACGGGCAACTCGCCCTCGACGGCGACGAGGTGCGCTTCGTGCCGGGCGGCGCGGGCCACGCCACAGCCGGATGACCAGCCGGTCACTTCACCTCGACGGTGACCCTCCAGGGCACGACGACCTGGGGGCAGGCGCGGCCCGGGGCGGGGACGCAGCGTCGTTGGGCGCTGACGGCGGCGACGCCGGTGCGGTCCGCGTGTAGGACCGTCGTGGCGCCCCCGGACGGTGTCGTGGTGCCGCCGGTGCTCCGGAGGACCGTGGAATCGGCGGCCGTTGGAACGCTCCAAGCGTAGGTGAGCCCGCCCTCGCGGTAGCCGGTGAGCCGGACCTCGATGTCGTCACCGGCGCTCGCGGTCACCGCCCGGCCGTCGTCCATGTTCGTGAGTACGACGCGCTGGGCCAGGCGTACATCCGCGGCCGCCGGCGCCGTGGCCGAGGCTGAGACGGCGGCGAGGGCCAGCCCCGCGGCTCCCAGGAACGTGGACCACTTCGTCGCTCCCATTGGATTCCTCTTCTCACGTCTGCCGGGCAGGCGGACCTGCTTTCCGGCAGCTCAACGGGACGGCGGAGGCCAGGTCACGAGCAGCCATCCGTTCGAGGCCCCGGGCCGTCCCCGGGCCGTCCCCGGGCAGGAGAATCGTGGACTGTGCCGACCACCGGGAACGGTCCATCCCCATCCGGAGAACCGTCGCTAGCTTTGCGTGTCCGCAGAGTCGCAGCCTTCGAAGGAGCAGGCATGGGACCGTTCCACACCTGGGCCAGGAGAGGGGCGAGGGCTATGGGCTCCGGCCTGGTCGCCGCCGTGCTAGCGTCCCCCTTCCTCGTCACCAGCGCGCAGGTGAGTCCGGCCCACAGCACCCCCGCCGCGAGCCTTCGCGAGGTCGACGTCACCCCCGGCACACCGGACCGCGTCAACGGCCAGCCGGTGGTCGCGGTCAACCCCAAGCACCCGGACAACCTCGTGTACGCGTCGACGGACCACATCGTCGGCGGCGGCACGCTGGTCCGGGTGGAGTGCTACGCCGCGTTCTCGACCGATGACGGCCGGACCTGGACCCGTACGGCCTGGCCGGTCAGTGACAACCCGCAGTGCGGGGACCCGTACCTGGCCGTCGACTCGAAGGGGATCTTCTACCTCGGCTGGAATCAGCTGGGCTGCCCCGGCGACCCCGACGACCCCGACGGACCGATCACCGGCACCTGCGACGGCGTTCCGAACGCACTCGGTGTCGCCAGGTCGACCGACGGCGGACGCACCTGGTCGCACGCAGTCGACACGCCCGCCGTCCGCGCCGCCACGCCCCGGCTGCGGGTGGACACGGCCACCGACTATGTCTACGCGGTCGGCGCCAGCCCCGTCGGACAGCCCGGCCCCTCGGCCGTCACGGTCAGCAAGGACCACGGTCTGACCTGGACCCCGGTCGCGGAACTCCCCGACCAGCCGTTCGGCAACGAGATCGCGGTGCACAACGGCGTGCTGGCGAGCGCCACTTCGGAGGTGGTCGTGGGCGGGGTCTCGGTGCAGCCCGTGAACCCCGTGTTCGAGGTGAGCCGCGACGACGGCACCACGTTCACCTCCTTCCCGGTCACCGACAGCGCCGGAAACGCGGTCGCATCGCCCTCGGGCGACCTCGTGCCGGACACCAGGCTGCTGGCGTCGGACCCGATCCCCTGGGTCACCGCCGATCCCGCCAGGACCGACCGGTTCGCGCTGCTGCTGCCCCGGGGCGACAACCTGGAGGTGTACGTCACGAACAACGCGGGCCGCATGTGGACCGGTCCAACCGTGGTCGCGGATACTCATCCACGGCAAGTACGCCTACGTCACCTGGGCGGACGCGCGTGAAGGCGGCGCCGTCGACGGCATCGTCGCCCGGGTTCCCCTGTCCCGCTACCACTGAGTCGGACCGATCCGGGCCGCGCCTCCCGACAAGGAGACGCGGCCCGGTGCACCACACGTCAAACGAGCAATTCGGGAGGGATTCATGAAGGTCGTCGTCGACGAGGACAGGTGCGTCGCGGCCGGGCAGTGCGTCGCCGCGCCAGCGGACGTGTTCGACCAACGCGACGACGACGGCATCGTCGTCCTGCTGACCGAGCACCCGTCGCCGGAGGTGGCCGACGACGTCAGTACCGCGGCCGCCGTGTGCCCCGCACTCGCGATCCGGATCCAGGAGTGACCCCCGTGACACCCGACCAGCGACAGCACGACCTCGCGGCGCTGCGGGACCGCTGGTACCGGGAGGGTCACTACTCCTCGCGCACCATGGCCGAGGCCTTGGCGGACGCGGGCCGGCGCTTCCCGGAGACGCGGTTCGTGTTCGCCTCGGAGGCGACCCGCACCACGCTCACCCTGACCGACATGCTCGCCCTCGGCCGCCGCGCGGCGGCCGGACTGCGCCGGATGGGAGTGGGGCCCGGTGACGTGGTCGCCGTACAGATCCCCAACCGGCAGGAACTCGTGGTGTCGTACTTCGGCGCCTGGCTGCTCGGCGCGGTCGTCCTGCCCATCACCCACATCTACGACTCGGCCGAGGTCGGCGCCATCCTGCGGGACGCCCGCGCCAAGGCGCTGATCCTGCCCGACGCCTGGCGCTCCATCGACTTCACCGCCCGCCTGGCCCGCCTCGACCCGGGCCCCGCCCTCAAGCACGTCGTGATGATCGGCGAGCGGACCGCGCCGGACACCGTCCCCTGGTCCCAACTGGTCGACGGGGAAGGGGAGATACGGCCACCCGAGGGCGTACGGTCCGACGACGTGTGCGCGGTGATCTACACCTCGGGTACGACCGGCGTGCCCAAGGGCGTGCAGCACACCCACAACTCGTTGCTGCGCGAACTGCGCAAGGGCGACCTCATGAACGAGACGGCACCGGGCGACACCCGGCTCATCCCCTGGCCCTCCGGCCATGTCGCAGGCCTGCTGGCCGCGTGCTGCGGGATCACCGGCGGTACGGACACCGTGCACATGGACCGCTGGCACGACGCCCACGCCGTGGAACTCGTCGAGGAGTTCCGCTGCACCATCACCAGCGGCACCCCGCTGCACGTCGAGGCGATCCTCACGGCGGCCGAGAAGCACGGCCGGGACATCTCCAGCCTGCGCTTCGTCCAGGTCGGCGGCGCCAACGTGCCACCCGCGCTGGTCGCCAGGGCCGACGCCGCCGGCATCGTCGTGGCACGGGCCTACGGCAGCACCGAGCATCCGCGCTGCGCGACCTCCCCGCTCAACGCCCCAGCGCCGAAGCGGTCGTTGACCGACGGCGTCGTGCGCTTCGGCGACGAGGTGCGGATCGTCGACGAGTCACAGCGGGAGCTGCCCGTGGGGGAGGAGGGCGAGGTGCTGACCCGGGGCCCGAGCCAGTTCGTCGGCTACCGCGACCCCGCCCACGACGCGTCCGCGTTCGTGTCCGGCGGCTGGTTCCGCACCGGCGATGTCGGACGCCTCGACGCGGACGGGTACTTGACCATCACCGATCGCATCAAGGACATCATCATCCGGGGCGGAGAGAACATCGCCTCGAAGGAGGTCGAGGACATCCTCGCCACCCATCCCCGGGTGCGCCACGCGGCGGTGGTCGCCGAACCCGACCCGCGCTACGGCGAGCGCGTGGCCGCGTTCGTCGTCCTCGACGGCGGCACGCTGGACATCGAGGAAGTGCGTGAACTGTTCGCCCGCCATCGGGTCGCCCCGCAGAAGACACCGGAGCGCGTCGAGGTCGTGGAAGAGCTGCCGTTGGCGCCCTCGGGGAAGGTCCGCAAGTACGAGCTGCGCGAGCGGCTGCGCGCCCGGGCGGTCGCCGATACCTGAGCTGCACCCAGGGCGCTACGCTGCCGTGTCGTGCAGCAGACACGCCTCGACACGGCCCGGATCAGGGCGGCCCGCCAGGTGATCGACCCGATGTTCCTCGACACCCCGCTGTACCGCTGCGAGGCGCTGGAGCCCGGCCTCGGCTGCGCGGTCAGCATCAAGCTCGAAACGGCGAACCCGGTCCGCAGCTTCAAGGCACGCGGCACCGAACTCGTCGCGAGCCAGCTGGCCGACAAGGGCGAGCGGGCCGTCGTGTGCGCCAGCGCGGGCAACCTCGGCCAGGCCCTCGCGTGGTCCGGTCGCGGAAGGGGGCTCGACGTCACCGTGGTGGCGTCCCGTTTCGCGACCGCGGCCAAGCTCGACCGCATCCGCGCGCTGGGTGCGCGGCTTCAACTGGTTGACGGCGACCACGAGTTGGCCCGCGAACGGGCGGCGGCCGTCGCACGGTCCGAGGGTATCCGGCTGGTCGAGGACAGCCTCGACATCGAGACCTGCGAGGGCGCGGCGACCATCGGCCTTGAACTGGCCGACGCGGCACGGCAGTTCGACACCGTGCTGATCGCCCTCGGTGGCGGCGCGCTGGCCACCGGAGTGGGGCATGTGCTGAAGTCCCTGGCGCCCGAGGTCGAGGTGATCTGTGTCCAGCCGCTGCGCGCACCGGCGTTGACACTCTCGTGGCGCGCGCGGCGGGTCGTCACCACCGACTCGGCGGACACCATCGCCGACGGTGTCGCGGGCCGGTTTCCCATCCCCGCCGTCCTGGACGATCTCCTCCTGGTCGCCGACGACGCGGTCCTGGTCCGGGAGGAGTCGATCGTCACCGGCATGCGGATGCTCTTCGACCACGCGGGCCTCGTCGTCGAGCCGTCGGCGGCGCTCGGTGTCGCGGCGGTCCTCGAAGACCGCGACCGTTTCGCCGGCCGCCATATGGTCACCGTCGTGTGCGGCGGCAACGTCGACGCGGACGTCTATCGCGGCTGGATCGGCGCGGCTCCGCCGTAGGGGTGCTCGTGCACGGCGTCCCGGGCACGTTCGTCACGTGCCCGGGATGTCCCGCCGCGATGGCCGCTTTCCCTTCACCGCGACGGTGTCCACCGGTGTGTGGCACCAGAGTGGCCCTGTGGGGGCGGCCGGAGAAGGCCTCGGGGTGCCGCGTCAGACTCTCGTAAGATCCACTTCGCGCAATCTCTTACGGGCAATCCCTTTCGCGCAATCTCTTACGGGCCAACGGAGTTGGTGACGGCCGCGTGTTGCGCGAGGACGTTCTCCGCGAGCTTCACATGCGCGGCGTCCACCAGTTGGCCGTCCACGCTGGTGGCGCCCAGACCCTCGGCCTCGGCGGCGCGATACGCCTCCAGGACCCGCCGGGCACGTCGGATCTCGTCGTCGCTCGCGCGGAAGACCTGGTTCGCGATCTCGATCTGCGAGGGATGGATCGCCCACTTGCCGTTGAACCCGAGGGAGGCCGCCGACCGGGCGTCCTCCTCGTAGCCGGACGGGTCCCGGAAGTCGGGATAGGGGGCGTCGATGGCCGCGATGCCCGCGATGCGCGCCGCGGTCAGCACCTGCATCCGCGCGAAGTACCAGAAGTCGCCCGGATACGGCTCGCGGGGACGGAAGTTGGTGTCCACGCGGGCGCCCTGCGACACCGACAGATCGCCCGCGCCGAAGATCACGGCGTCCAGCCGGTCGCTCGCGGTCGCGATCTCCTCGGCGTGCGCGACCCCCGCGACATCTTCGATGAGGACCTCCAGCCGGATCCGCTTGAGCAGACCCAGCCGCTCCTCCAGCTGGTTCAGCAGCACGTCGACCCACCACACGTCCCGCGCGGCCGTGACCTTCGGGACGATGATGGTGTCCAGGTTCTCCCTGGCCCCTTCGACCACCTCGATGATGTCGCCGTGGGCCCACTTCGTGTCGATCCCGTTGATCCGGACGGCACGAACGGTGCTGCCCCAGTCGTACTCGTTCAGCGCCCGTACGGCCTTGCCCCGCGACTCCTCGCGCAGCGCGGGGGCCACCGCGTCCTCCAGGTCGAGGAAGACCAGGTCGGCCCGCGAGGCGGCGGCCTTGGCGAACATGTGGTCGTTGGAGGCGGGCGTGGCCAGCTCCGAGCGGCGCAGCGGAAGGGTGTTCATCGTGTCGTGGCCTCTTCCTCGGTGAACAGGTTCGCGGGGCGGTCGAGGGACAGGTTCTCCCGCAACGTCCTGCCCGTGTACTCGCCGCGGACGAGCCCCAACCGGCGGAGTTCGGGCACCACCAGCCGCACGAAGTCCTCGAAGGCGCCGGGGAAGTGGGTGGCGGCGAGGACGAAACCGTCGCAGGAGCGCGACGCGAACCACTGCCGCATCCGCTCGGCGATCTGCGGTCCGGTACCGACGAACCGCGGGCCCTGGAGCAGGGTGGCCCGGTGGTTCGCCAGCATGCGCAGGGTCAGTTCGCGGTCGCCGAGGTGCCGTCGTACGCCCTGGACGAGGCCGCGGATCCCGGAGACCGAGTCGATGAGTTCGTCCGTGACGACGTCGTCGAGCGAGTAGCCCGCGAAGTCGTGGTTGGTCACCTCGGACAGCAGGGTCAACGAGGCCATGGGATGCACGAGTTCGTCGAGGAACAGCGCCTCCTTCTCCCGCGCGATCGCCTCCGTCTCACCGGCGATCGTGTAGACCATGGGCAGCAGACGTACGGAACTCGCGTCCCGGCCCGCCTCGGTGATCAGCTCCTTCTGCTCCTCGTAGTGCTCCCGCGCGATCTCCTGGCTCGGGTCGGACGTGAAGATCAGGTCGGCCCACTTGGCCGCGAACAGTCGGCCCCGTCCCGACTGTCCGGCCTGGATGATCACCGGTCGGCCCTGCGGAGTACGCGGCACCGTCAGCGGCCCGCGCACGCTGAAGTACTCGCCCTGGTGGTCGAGTTCGTGGACCTTGCCGGGGTCGGCGAAGATCCCGGCCGTACGGTCGCCGATGATCGCGTCGTCCTCCCACGAGTCCCAGAGCTTCGAGACGACCTCGACGAACTCCTCGGCCCGGTCGTAGCGCTTGTCGTGTTCGAGGTGCTCGTCCAGGCCGAAGTTCTGGGCCTCCGCGTCGTTCACCGACGTCACGACGTTCCAGGCGGCCCGACCGCCGCTGAGGTGGTCGAGCGTCGCGAACGTCCGCGCCACATGGAAGGGTTGATAGTACGTCGTCGAGTACGTCGCACCCAGCCCGATGTGTTCGGTGGCACCGGCGACGGCGCCGAGCACCGTGCTCAGGTCGAGCTTGACCGGGCGCGCACCGTAACGGACCGCGTCGGCGGGCGAGTTGCCGTAGATCGTCGGCATGGCGAGCCGGTCGTCGAAGAACATCAAGTCGAACATGCCCTCCTCCAGCACGCGCGCGATCCGCTGGTAG
Organism: Streptomyces sp. NPDC002276; assembly: GCF_053891435.1. Lineage (NCBI taxonomy): Bacteria > Bacillati > Actinomycetota > Actinomycetes > Kitasatosporales > Streptomycetaceae > Streptomyces > Streptomyces sp. NPDC002276. The sequence continues at coordinate 734,160 of NZ_JBSFCQ010000001.1, forward strand.
TAGCGCACGTCCAGGAAGTCCGCCGCCGCGCTGGGATAGCGCCAGGAGCCGGAGTACACGGACACGTTGGACGCCTGGAGGAAGGCGACCAGGGTCATCTGGTCAGCGCGTGACGTGCTCATCGGGGCCTTTCGTGAGCCGGTGGGGCGAGGGGCGGAGGCGCGGTGCCGGGCCGGGTCAGCGGAACACCTCGTAGGAGGGGTCGGTGTCGTCCCGGCGCCCGGAAGGCGCCTCGGCGTCCTCGACGGTGTGCGTCACCTCGCGGTAGAGGTCACCGGCGTAGACCCGGTGGTCGATGGCCCACACGCCCGCGCGGCGCGACCAGCGGTCGACGTACCGGCCGCGGTGGAACAGGTCGGTGACGAGACCGTCGGTCGGGCGTGTGCGTAGCCACACCGACACGTACGCTTCGCTCGCCGCCGTTCCCGCCGCCTCGTCGACCTCGACGAGCGTGTTGGACACCAGGTGCGAATGGGTGGCGAGTTGGGCGTGGTAGCGCCAGACGAAGTCGAGGAAGCCGCCGCCGGAACCCCGGTAGGAAGGGCCGTAGTCGGCGGTGCCGTCGGGATGCCAGACGGTGTCGGCGAGCGCGCGGTCCATGCGGTCCAGGCCACGGCAGTACCGGTACAGCACCTCCGTGATCTCCTGCTTCGCCGCGAGCAAGGTGATCGGGGCGTTCGGAGTCGTCGGGGTGGTCGGCGCCGAGTCGGTCCGCATGGTTCGCTCCTCGTCAAGTGACGTGATCCCGGGGCGTGTTGACTGCGCGTCCCGTCCAGGCCGGGAAGCCCCTCGATCAACATAGGAAGCGCCGGGCCGGCAGTCATGTCCCGTGCCCGCTGAGCGGGAACGGGCCCGGGCCGGGCACCGGAGCCCCGTTAGCGTGGCCGCGCGGATCCCGCCCCGAGCACCACAGGACCGCGCTCAACAGGAAGGCAGGGAACGCGCCATGAACGCCGGACCACTGGCCGGACTCCGTGTCCTCGATGCCGCCACCCTCGCCGCCGGACCATTGATCGCCACCTGGCTCGGCGAGCACGGCGCCGACGTCATCAAGGTCGAACAGCCCGACGGCGGTGACCCGTTGAGGCAGTGGGGCGCCCAGAAGGACGGCGTCGGCCTGATGTGGAAGAGCGTGGGCCGCAACAAGAAGAGCGTCACCCTGAATCTGCGCCAGGAGACCGGACGGGACCTGCTGCGCCGACTCGCCCGCCAGTCCGACGTCGTGGTGCTGAACCTGCGCCCGTCGACCCTTCGGAAGTGGCGCCTCGACTACCCGAGTCTCGCCGCGGAGAACCCCCGCCTGGTGATGGCGCACGTCACCGGCTACGGAGCGGGCGGCCCGAAGACCGACCGCCCGGGCTTCGGCACCCTCGGCGAGGCGATGAGCGGCTTCGCGCATCTCACCGGCAGCCCGGACGGCCCGCCGACCCTCCCCTCCTTCATGCTCGCCGACGGCGTCGCGGGCCTGACCGCCACCTACGCGGTGATGATGGCCCTCTACCACCGAGACGTGCACGGAGCGGACGGCCAACTCGTCGACATCAACCTGATCGACCCGCTGGCACGGTTGCTTGAACAGTCGGTGCTCACCTACGACCAACTCGGCACCGTCCCCAACAGGACCGGAAACCGCTGGGACATCAGCGCCCCGCGCAACGTCTACCTCACCAAGGACGGCCACTGGCTCGCCATGTCCGGCAGCGCCCCCACGATCGCCAAACGCGCCCTCCAGGCGGTCGGACGACCCGAACTCACCGAGGACCCCAGGTTCGCCGAGGCACAGCAACGCCTGCGCCACGCCGCCGAGATAGACGCGATCATGGCCGACTGGATCGGCGCCCACACCCTGGACGACGCGATGACGGTCTTCGAGGCGGCCGACGTCGCCGCCGCCCCCGTCTACGACGCCGCCCAACTCCTCGCCGACCCGCAGATGGTGGCCAGAGACGTCTACCGGTCGGTCCCCGACCCTCAACTCGGGTCCATGCGCGTCCAGTCACCGGTGCCGCGCTTCTCCGCGACCCAGGGCGGCATCAGCCACCTCGGTCCGGCTCTCGGCGAGCACAACGACGAGATCTACGGCGGACTCCTCGGCCTCGACGCCGACCGGCGCCGGGAACTGTCGGAGCAGGGCGTGATCTGAAGCGATCGGGAACATCGGCAGCTGGAGGCTCCCATGGCCCAACTGGGTGTACACGCAAGGAACGTGGACCAGGTCACCGAGTCCTTCATCGACGGGGTGCCGGTCGGGACACCCGAGGTCTACGAGAACATCGACCCGTCGACCGGACGCTCCCTCGGCCAGGTGTCGAGAGGAACACCGGAGGAGATCGACCGGGCGGTCACCTCGGCACGCGCGGCGCAACGAGCCTGGCGCACCACGACACCGGAACAACGCGCCGATCTGCTCTGCCGGTTGGCCGACCTGATCGACAACAACACCGAGGAACTCGCCCGACTGGAGAGCGAGGACTCCGGCAAACCCCTGTCCCAGGCACGCAACGACGCCCGGGTGTGCGCCCGTTACTTCCGCTTCTACGGCCGCGCGATCGACTCGTACTACGGCCTGAGCCTGCCGCTCCGCCCCGACCTCCACGTCTACACGCGCCGCGAACCCCACGGCGTCACCGGCCACATCCTCGCCTGGAACTACCCTCTGCAACTCCTCGCCCGTGGCGTCGCACCCGCCCTCGCGACCGGCAACTGCGCCGTGGTGAAGCCGGCCGACGAGACACCGCGCACGGCGGTCGCCGTGGCCGGACTCGCGATCCAAGCGGGCCTGCCTGAAGGGGTGTTCAACGTCGTGACCGGCCTCGGCGCCGAGGCCGGTGCCGCACTGGCGGCCCATCCCGGCATCGACCATCTGGGCTTCGTCGGCTCCACCCGGGTCGGCGCCCTCGTCGCCACGGCCGCCGCCGAGCGGGTGTCACCGGTGACACTCGAACTCGGCGGCAAATCAGCCCACTTGGTGTTCCCCGACGCCGACATCGAGAAGGCCGCCCGGGTCGCCGCCGCCGCGATCCTCCAGAACGCCGGGCAGACCTGCTCGGCGGGATCACGTGTGCTCGTCCACGAGAGCGTGCACGCCGAAGTCGTGGAGCGCATCGCGGGGCACTTCGCCGAGGTGACGATCGGCCGCGGCCTCGACGACCCCGACCTCGGCCCACTCGTCTCGCGCAGACAGCAGGACCGCGTACGCGACTATGTGCGGTCGGCCGGTACGGGTGAGCTCGTCTTCGGCGGTTCGGTCGCCGAGCCCGAAGGCCTGGCGGACGGCGCCTACTTCACGCCGACCCTGATCGACGGCGTCGACCCGGCCGCCCCGATCGCCCAGGAGGAGATCTTCGGACCCGTCCTCACCACGATGCGGTTCTCGACCGAGGAGGAGGCCCTCGCCCTGGCGAACGGGACCGACTACGCCCTGCTCGGCGCCGTGTGGACCAGGGACCTGAGCCGGGCCCACCGGGTCGCCGCGGAGGTCGAGGCGGGCCAGGTCTATGTGAACACCTACGGCGCCGGCGGTGGCGTGGAGCTTCCGTTCGGGGGGTTCCGCAAGTCGGGCTACGGCCGGGAGAAGGGCGTCGAGGCCCTCGACAGCTGCACCGCGACCAAGACGATCGTCGTACAGCTCTGAGGGTGTGGTCGTGCTCGGGCGTGAGCCTGACAGGAGGCTAGGAGTCGGTCCAGCGGACCGGATGCCCGGACGGATCCGTGGTCAGCCAGGTTCCGTTGCCGAGAGACTGGACGTCGTAGGGGCTGTCCGTGTGCGCGGCGAACTCGGTGCCGACCCGGCCGGAGCGCACATCCACCCGATAGTGCCGGAACCACTCCTGCTCGTCCGCGGTCTCGCCGCCGAGGGTGACGGCGACGGAGAGCGTGAACCGCACCTCTCCTTCGGGACAGGTGCGGAGGGCGCCGTCGGCCTGCTCGTGGTGGACGGTCATGAACTCGTGTCCGTGCCCGACGGTCGGCAGCTCCGCCTGTGCGACGACCGGCCCGGTCGCGGCGTCCAGGGCGACCGACTGGTCGTGTCCGTCGCGGCCCGCCATGGCGTCGGGCCGGTAGACCCACAGGACGCGTTCGTCCGACGACAGCGCACAGCCGGGGCGGTGTCCGTGCCGCCGGTCCGACCGTGGTTCGAACCCTGACCGCCAGACCTCGGTCCCGTCCGCCGTCACGCGGACCGCCGCGTGGAGGGTCGTGCAATAGACGCGCTCACGGCCGACGGAGACAGCGTGGCCGACGACATCGTCGCCGGGGGACGGCCGACAGACCATGACCGGCGACAGCACGCCCCTTCCGTCGCAGGCCAGGTCATAGGCGCGGACGCGCCCGTCGACCAGCCGTGTGATCGTCCGCGGGGGACAAGGGGATCGAGTCACGCCCCGGAGGTTGGCGTCCCCGCGGATCTTCGACCGTCACGGGGGATCGCCCACGTACTCGTCCACCCGCCGCCGTAGCAGCCAGCGCCCCGCCGACTCCTCGAACGTGTCGTGATAGCGCGCCACGACGGCGATCGACCACGCGGCGCCGTCGTGGACGAGCATCACCACGTCACTGGTCGCCTTCGCCGTGCGGTCGTCCCACTCCGTCAGCAGGGTGTTGCCGACCAGGTGGCGTCGGGGCCTGCCCGGATCCGGTCGCCACCCCGGCTGGGAGAACGCCGCGAAGATGGCGTCGGCGCCCACCAGCGGATCGAAGCCGGGGATCTCGACCACCGCGTCCGGCAGGTACAGCGCGACCATGTCCTTCGTACGGCCCTCGTCCTGCGCCTGGGCGTGCGCGGCGATCGTCGCCCGCACACCCGCGCTCACCTCAGCGAACTCCCGCACAGCCGCGCCTACTTGAGGGCGATCGGAGTGATGGGGGAGCCGACGGAGCCCGTCACCTTCAGCCCCGGGGCGCAGAACAGCGTCTCCCACACGCCGTCCTCCTCGCAGTCCGCCGCCAGTTCCTCGAAGTTGAACATCTCGCCGAGGGTCAGACCCATGTCCCGGATCACCACCTGGTGGAACGGGATCGTCGAGCCCTTGACGGGGCTCGGCCACACCTCGCCGGAGTGGTTGTCCATCGCGAGCGCCGCGACCTCCCGCTCGTACAGCCAGTTGCAGGTGTCGAGACAGGGCCCGGGGGCGTTCCCCAGGAAGTGCTCGCGGTCGCCCTCCAAGAACCACTGGTAGGAGCCGGTACGCAGCAGCACGATGTCACCGGACTCGACACGCACGCCCTGGCGTTCCTCGGCGGCCAGCAGGTCGGCCTCGGTGATCTCGTACGAGTCCTCCAGCCGGTCCACGCCCTTCAGCCGCGCGATGTCGAGCAGGACGCCACGGGATATCAGCCGGTCGACGGCCTTGTGGAACGAATTGCGGCTGGCGCCCTGGAAGTTGTTGACCGCGGCGGCGGGAACGTTGTTGTAGAAGAAGCCGCCGTAGCCCGCGTGCGCGAGACCGTCCCACTGGGTCGCCGCCTGGAGACCGGTGACGATCATGTCGTCGGCCGAGATCAGACCGTCCTGCGAGTACGCCGTGTCGGACGGCAGCAGCGTCATGACGTGGATCGGGTTGTTGCGGAACCCCCCTGATTTGAAGGGTCCGTTGCTGTCGAACGCCATGCCCAGGTCGAACGCCTTGCCGGTGCGGACGAGTTGAGCCGCCGCGATCCGCTTCTGCGGGGTCACGAAGTTCAGGGTGCCGATCTCGTCGTCGTCCCCCCAACGACCCCAGTTGTTGAGCTTCTTGCCGAGTTCGTGATGAGGCCAGACCTTTTCCGCGCTCACGCTTCTCCCTCTTCTCCTTGCCGGTGTGCCATGTAACGGCTGACGCATTCCATGAGGTCGCCGGGCACGTGATATCCCGAGTGGTCTTTGATCCGGTCCAGATTCCCCGCGATGTCCTCGACCGTGACCTTGAGCGGGTCGGCGGGCAGCCAGCCCTCGGTGACGCCGACGAAGAGATGAGCGAACCGCCCGCCGCCGGCGAGGAACACCTCACCGCTCACCTCGCACGTCTCATGCGCGAGATACGCCACCATGGGCGCCACCAGGGCGGGATCCATCACGCCGGTGGCGGGTTGGCCCCGCTCCCGCAGCGCGTCCATGCCCTCCGACGGCCCGCCGCCCATCCGCGTCATCGCGTTGGGCGCGATCACGTTGACCTTGATGTCGTGGCCGGCGGCCGACGACGTCATGCTGCGGGCCATGCCGATCATCGCCGCCTTGGCGGTGGCGTAGCCGAGGTTGTCCGGGAGGCCGAACATGCCGATCGAGCCGGTGAGGACCACCCGGCCGTAGTTCCGCTCCAGCAGGTGCGGCCAGGCCGCGCGTGTGGTGTGGAAGGCGCCGAGGACATGGACCGCGAGATGGCTCTCGATGTTCGCCGCGTCGATGTCCGGGAGGCCGGCGAACCGCACGTTGCCCGCGTTGTTGACGAGGACGTCGATCCGGCCGAAGGCCTCGACGGCCGCCTCGACGGGACGTCGGCCGCCCTCGGCCGTCGAGATGTCGCTCGTGTCGGCGATCGCCGTACCGCCCGCGTCGTTGATCTCCGCGGCCACGGACTCGGCCGGACCGGTGTCGGAGCCGAAGCCGTCCATCGAGCCGCCCAGGTCGTTCACGACGACCTTCGCGCCCAACTCGCCGAGCAGCAGGGCGTAGGCCCGCCCGATTCCGCGTCCGGCGCCGGTGACCACCGCGACGCGGTCGTCGAATAGGTGTTGCCGCATGACCATGCCTTCCGGTTCAGGAAAGGAAGCGGGAGTACTTCGACTGGAGGACCTCGACCATGAACTCGCGGAGTTTCGGGCGTCCGCCGGGATTCAGCAGGAAACTCCGCGGCTTCCCGGCGATGTTGGAACCGAAGAAATAGCTGTGCTCACCGAACGGCGAATACGCGGCGAGTTCCGCGACCATGGCGTTCCAGGCCGCCTCCGTGTCGGCGGGGACCTCGATCGCCCGGTGGCCGTGATCGCGCGCGTACTCGATCGCGTCGGTGATGAAGTCGACCTGGTCCTCGGCGTAGCGCGGGTTGTTGCCTGCCGCACCGTGCGGCCCGCCGGGGAAGAAGAAGTTCGGGAAGCCGTGGCTCATGAGCCCCAGGAACGTGCGTGGTCCGTCGGCCCAGTACTCCTCCAGGGCCAGTCCGTCGCGACCGCGCACCCCCATCCGGTTCAGCGCGCCGGTGCCGAAGTCGAACCCCGACGCCCAGACGATGACGTCGAACTCCCGCGGCCCGTCTGCCGTTTCGATCCCGCTCTCCGTCACCCGGACGAACGGGTTCTCCCGGAGATCGACCAGACTCACCCTCGGGTCGTTGTACGCCTCGAAGTAGTCGGTGACGAACGGCGGACGCTTCCCGGCCCAGCCGTGGTCGTCCGGGACGAGCCGCTCGGCCGTCACCGGATCCTCGACGATGTCACGGACCTTCTGCGCCATGAATGCACACCAGTCGTCGTTGGCGGCCTTGTTCGTGAACATGTCGGCGTAGTGGCTGATGACCTTGGCGAAGCCGGGGCTCCGCCACATCCGCTCGTGGAACGCCCGGCGGCCGTCCTTGGAGTCCTCGAAGGCCGTACGGTCACGCGGCTTGTGCAGGAACCCGCTCGTCGACTCGTGCAGGGTTTCCCGCAACTCATCGAAACCGGCCACGAGTTGAGCCTGCTGAGCGGCCGTGATCGGCTCGTTGTTCAGCGGAGTGCACCAGTTCGGCGACCGCTGATAGACCGTCAGGGAAGCGACGTCCGCGACGATGGCGGGGATCACCTGGACGCCACTGGAACCCGTGCCGACCACCGCGACCCGCTTGCCCGCGAAGTCGACGGGGGAGTCTGGCCACAGACCGGTGTGATGGGCGACGCCCGCGAAGTCCTCGCGGCCGGGCACATCGGGGAAGACCGGCACCGACAGCACACCGGTGGCCGCGACCACGAACCGCGCCCGCACCTCGGTGCCGTCGGTCGCCCGCACCAGCCAGGTGGCCGAAGTCTCGTCGTACAGCGCGGAGTTGACCCGGGCCCCGAACCCTATGCGCTCGCGCAGGCCCAGTGTGTCGACGACGTAGTTGAAGTAGCGCTCGTTCTCCGGCTGCCCGGCGAACCGCTCACGCCACTCCCAGCCCTCGAACAGCTTCTTCGAGAACAGATAGCCGTAGGTGTAGCTCTCCGAGTCGAGACGCGCCCCCGGATACCGGTTCCAGTGCCACACCCCGCCGACCCCGTAGCCGGCCTCCAGCAGCAGCGCGGAGAACCCGGCGTCGAGGGCCCGCTTCAGCTGATGGATCCCGGTGACCCCGGCCCCGATGACCAGCAGGTCGACGTCGGTCCCGTCCATCTCCCTTGGCGGGACTGCCACTTCACTCACCCCCTGCGCGGATCGCCGACGGGCAGTTCGGTGGTGAAACCCCAGGGGATACCGAGCGCGGTGGCCGCGTCGGCCACCAGCGTGTCGTCCGTCCGCGTCCGCACTCCCACGCCCTGCGCTTCGAGGTGACGTGCGACGCGGTCGAGGTCCACGACCTTCCAAGTGATCGCGTGGTACGTGTCGTTGGGCGCCCCGGCGGCCCAGTCGGCGTGTGCCGCGGTGCCCTCGTCGGGGACGGCGTACTCGAAGACGGCGTCGGCCAGGTGGACGTAGGTGCTCCGCGCGCCCAGCACCTCGTTGCGTCCCTCGTGGATGACTGTCCCGCCCAGGCCGTCGACCATGACCCGCAGCGCGCGGTCGACCTGGTCGGTCAGCACGGTGTGGTGCGAGCAGCGCTCGATGCCGAGCGGATCGTCCTCGGAGACCGGCGGCAACTCCCAGTCCGGGGCCAGCCGGTGGTCCAGCGGGAACGGGATCTGCGGCAGGAACTCATAGCGCAGGCCCGCGTCCTCGGGCACCGTGAAGAAGATCGGCATCGGTGAGTTGGGGGCGGTCGGGGGCTCATCTCCCTCGGCCGCCTGGTCGAGTTGACCGACCATGCCGATGCCAAGTGCCCGCAGCGCGCGATAGGCGTCGCCGATCCCGTCGACGTACCAGCCGAACCCCTTCAGATGCGGCTTGTCGACCGAGGCATAGCGCTGGACGCCATCGAGGACGTAGCGCTTCGGGTCGATCGTGTCGAAGAGGACGTCGTTGATCGGTGTGAACGTCGAGTAGTCCGTCGGATAGCCCTCGCTGGCGGGGGCGCCCCGCAGCATCTCGGCCATCGGACGGCTCGGGCGTCCGAAGACGCGCTCGAACCACGCCTCCGCCTCCCGGAGATCGGTCACATGATGGCTGGGGTGGTACAGCTGGGTCAGCCGAAAGCCGCCGTCGGTCATGAGGGTCCTCCTTCTTCCGATGTCTGTCGTACGAGCCGTGTCACCAGGCGACGGGCAGTTCGTAGATGCCGTAGGCCTGCGAGTCCTCCTTGAACTTCAGGTCCGCCAGGTCGGCCGCGAGCCGCAAGGTGGGGATGCGGCGGAACAACGTGCCGAAGACCACCTGGAGTTCGACGCGGGCGAGTTGCTGTCCAACGCACTGGTGGGGGCCCCAGCCGAACGCGAGATGGTGGGACGCGGGGCGGTCCAGGGTCAGTTTCGCGGGGGTCGGGGAAGGCGGCGGGATCTCGGTTCGCGGCCGGCAGGCTCGCGATGACGCCCTCACCCGCGCGGATCGTCACCCCCTCGAACTCAAGGTCCTCGACGACGGCGCGGCGGGCCAGCAGATGGGGGAGCGTGAGACAGCGCAGCAGCTCTTCGACGGCCTTCGCCACGTAGTCGGGGTCGCCGGAGTGCGCGCGCAGGCGCGCGAGTCGGTCCGGGTTCTGGAGCAGCAGCGCCGTCCCGAGCGTGATCATGTTGGCGCTCGTGTCGTGGCCCGCGACTAGCAGGATGTGGCCCAGCGGCGCCGCCTCCCGCAAGGTCAGCTCACCGGCCTTGATCCGCGCCCCCAGGTCCGAGAGCACGTCCTCGGCCGGGTCGTCCATCTTGGCCTCGATGAGCCGGGCGATGTACGCGCGCAGAGCGTCGGCCGTCTGCGCGTTCTCCTCGGGCGTCTTGTTCACCGCGTTGGTGACACCGGCGTGCTTCTGGAAGAACGCGTGATCCTCGTACGGCACCCCGAGCAGCTCGCAGATCATCAACGACGGCAGGGGCAGCGAGAGAGCCTCGTTCAGCTCGGTCGGGTTGGGGCCGTCCAGCATCTTGTCGATGAGGTCGTCGGTGATCCGCTGGATCGCCGGCTGGAGCCCGCGCATCCGGTGCCGGGTGAAGGAGCTCGTCAACATCCGTCGCCGGCGCGCGTGTTCGGCGCCGTCCTTGTTGTTGATCGACGGCTGTGTCTCGCCCGCATGCGCCTTCATGGCCGAGGTGGTGTGCGGATAGCCCGGCGCGCCGATGTTCGCGCTCATCCGCGGGTCGGCGAGGATCGCGCGCTGGGCGGCGTGGGTGAGGACCAGCCAGGGGGTGGTGCCGTCCCAACTGCGCACCCTTGAAACGGACTTGCCGGTGTCGTGGAGCTTGAGGAGGTCGGGCGGGGGAGCGAAGGGGCAGGCGCCCGACCTGGGAGCAGGGAACTCCGGCGGCACCTCCGTCGCTTCGGTGCCCGTCACGCTCTCTGTCATGGTCGTCCTTCGGCTGAGGCGTTGTTCGTGGCCTGCGCGTGGCCGCTCGGGGCTCAGACGAGGTAGCGTCCGCCGTTGACGCTGAGCGTCTGGCCCGTGACGTAGCCGGCCTCGTCCGACGCCAGATAGGCGACCGCGTAGGCGATCTCGTCGGGTCGCCCGGCCCGCTTCATGGGCATGGTCGCGCCCAGCACGTCGGGGTCGAAGCCCTCGCGGAGCAAAGGGGTGTCGATGAGGCTCGGCGCCACGGCGTTGACGGTGATGCCGGTGTCGGCGAACTCGCGGGCGACCGCCTTGGTCAGGCCGATCACCCCGCCCTTGGACGCCGCGTAGTGGGACACGCCGCGACCGCCGGTCTGGGCGGACGAGGACGAGATGTTGACGATGCGTCCGTGCCCGGCCGTCAGCATGTCGGGCACGAGGGCCTGCGTGACCAGGAAGGGGCCCTTGAGGTTGATCCGGATCATCTGGTCCCAGGTCGCCTCGGTGAGGTCCGGGAACGGCACGTAGTTGGTGATCCCCGCGTTGTTGACCAGGATCGTGACCGGGCCGAGTTCCGCGCGTGTCAAGTCCGCCGCGGCTCTTACGGCCGTGGCGTCGGCCGCGTCTCCGACGACCGCGATCGCCTTGCCGCCCGCCGCGCCGATCGCGTCGGCCGTCTCGTGCGCGCTCGTGCCGTTGAGGTCCCACACGGCGACCGTGGCACCCTGGGCGGCGAGCACGAGGGCGATCGCCCGCCCGATGCCCCGGCCGCCACCGGTGACGACCGCGTTTCTCCCGTTCAGTGACGTCATTCAGGACTCCCTGTGAGGCTGTTGCTCGGTTTCCGTGGGAGCGATCACCCGTCGCCGCGCTCACGGGCCTGGTCCAGCGCCTTCCTGGCGGCCTTCCGCGCGGCCATGGCCCGGGGGAAACCCGCGTATCCGGTGGCGTGGTAGAGGACTTCGGAGATCTCGTCCTCCGTGAGCCCGTTGTTCAGCCCGATCCGGACATGGCTGCCGAGTTCGTCCTCGGCGCCCAGCGCGATCAGGATGCCCAGGGTGACGAGACTGCGGTCCCGCCGGGCCAGGCCGTCGCGCGCCCAGAGTTCGGCCCACACGCTGACCAGCCCGATCTCGACGAGTTCCGAGCCCACACCCTTGTCCCGCAGATCGGCGTCCGGGGGCAGTGAGGTGTTGACGACCGAGCTCATCGTTTCGAGCCCGAGTGCGCGCAACGGATCTTTGATGTCCCGCACTTGCCACACCCTTCGGTTTCGGATTGGTGTAATTAGCTGGCTGATTGAGCCCTATTAGGCAGTTGATGAAGACGGCGATGGCCGTGGCGTCGGCACACGACGACGGGATGCACCAGGCCGCCGGCGCTGTGCAGGAAACGCTCGACGTCCGACGCCGGCAACTCCATCGGCACGTCCCCCGCCAGGAAGTACGACACCTGCCCGGTCCCGACGAGAACGATGTCACCCGCCTCGACGCGCACCCCCGGGGCCTCCTCCACCGACTCCAGGACGGCCCGCGTCACGGCGAACCTGTCGGGCAGCCGCGCGACACGATCGTGTCGGCCGTCTCGATCCCGGGCCTGGTGGCCACTGAGGCGTCGACCGCGTCCCGGTGCGTGGCCGCCTGAGTGGGCGTCACCACGATGTCGTCGCTGTACGCGCACGCGTCGGGGGAGTCGGCCATCGGGGTGTTGACCGCGAGCATGGTGCGGACCGGGTTGATGCGTCCGGGCACACCCGTGCCGTTCTGCGGGCCGATCGACGACAGCGACATGGCCGGCGAGAAGGTCTCACCGGTGACCACCGACGCCGTGCCCCTTCTGACCACGTCCGGGGTGAGGAAGCCGAGGGTGCCCCGCTGGCCGTCGGCGCCCCAGCGCTTCCAGTTGTTGACCCGTTCCGCCAGGAAGCCGAACTCGGCAACGGTCAGCACCGCTTCCGCCTCTCGTCCGCTGTGACGTGTCCGTGCGCGGGCGTGGTCATGCCCTAAGAGCCGGACCCTAGCGATGATCGGATGTATCAGTGAGCTGACTCCCGGTGAGTGGGCGGAAATTGAATCCTTGGTCACCGCCCCGGATCCGAGGCCCACGATCCAGCACACTCATCGGATGAGTTCAACAGCCGGGTTGCGAGCCGGTCGGACCGCACGAGCGCCCAAAACGGCGGAGTCGATTCCCGCGCAGCTGCGCCGCCGGATCGTCCGGGGCGAGTTGACGCCCGGCGAGACCCTCCCTCCGGAACACCAGCTCATAGAGCAGTTCGGCGTCTCGCGGCCCACGCTGCGCGAGGCCTTCCGCATCCTGACCGGGCCCTGGCCGCCTTCCTGGAGACGGGCAACGGCTCGCTCCGGGTCGGCACCCGCCTGGAGAACCTGATCACGGAGGACGGAAGAGTCGTCGGCGTCGCCGTGACGCGGACACCGGCGTCGACGGGCGGTTCCACCGGGGCGACACACCGTGGGACCAGATGTACCAGCACATCGTGGGCTTCCCCGCCGGGCCCGTGATGAACTACCCGGCACCCGCCTCGCCTTCTCCTGCCGCGCGGTCCCCGACCCCGTGCTGATCTCCGGGGGCCCTAAAATGTGGAGCTATGCCAAGATCACCAGGGCACGGGCCGGACTTCGAGATCAGGCGTCAGGAGATCATCGACAAGGCCGCCGCGTTGTTCGCGAAGAAGGGCTACGCCGCCACCGGCATCGCCGAGGTGGGCGACGTCGCCGGTCTTGGCAGGGGCGCGCTCTACTACTACATGGGCTCCAAGGAGAATCTCCTCGTCGAGATCCAGGACCGGGTGATGAGCCCCTTGCTGGCCTCCGCCCACCGGATCGCCGCCCTGGAGGACGTCGACCCGGTGCTGCGGCTGCGCATGCTCTCGCAGACACTGCTGGAGAACACGCTCGCCCGACTCGACCACGTCTGGGTCTACGAGCACGACTACCGGAACCTGCGGGGAGCCAACCGGGCCCGACTGCTGGACCAGCGGCGCGAGTTCGAGGAGATCGTGCAGAACCTGCTCGTCGCCGCGATGGACGACGGTTCGTTCCGCACCCTCGATCCCAGACTGGCCACTCTGCAGTTCCTCAACATGCACAACCACACGTACCAGTGGGTGAAGGTCGACGGCGCGTGGGACGCGCAGTACCTGTCGAGCGCCTACTGCACCACCCTCTTCCGCGGCCTGGGCGGTCCCGGAAGCCGGTTCGACGACATCGAGGACCGCATGGCGGAGTACCTCGCCAAGAGAGAGTCCGCCGTCCCCGAGCCGCTGCCGCGCTCCGCCACGGACTGACTCCGGCGGTCGGTGGCCACGTGCGATGCGTTGCGTTCGGAGCATCGCCCCTCCGTATCCACGTCCGTCGCCGTGACGTGGATCTCGTCACCGGCACTCTCGTGCACGCACGCGATCACGGCCATGACGTCGTCGAGGTGGAACTCGCGGCGGAGGAGGAGTGGACGAACCTGATGGAGAACGGCGAGACCCGCCTGACGTACACCTCCCCGAACGGCGCCGGATGGTCCCGCCTGCGCGAGATGGCCGTGGCGATCGCGGACCACGAGTACGCGGGGTTCATCTTCTCCAAGGCGGGCAGCGCGTCCTGACCCGTGCCCGGGGCTCGGCGGGCCGAATGGTTGGATACGGGCATGGACCACGGCGGCCACCAGGAATCGGGCCTTTCCAAGAGCGAGTGGAGCGACGCCGACTTCCCGGAGATGGGCTGGCACGACGCCACCGTCCACGGCCTCTCCGTGCAGCCGACCGACGACGTCCTCCCGCGCCTGCTCCTGGACCTCGACTACATCGTCCGCTGGGTCCACCCGGTCCCGCCGGCGACACATTTCTCCTTCTGGATCGCCCCGGCGACGCTCGTCTTCGACGACGTCTGGGACCTCGAAGGAGACCTCGACTTCAAGGGCACGACCCCGGACCTGGAGATCGACGGCGTGCACCGACTCGTGCCGGACGACGGCCGGGAGGACCTGCCGCTGTGGCACATCGAGGGCCACGCCTTCGACCTGAGGTTCCGCGCGTCCGGCTACCGCCAGTACGTCCGGAAAGCACCGACGCTCGCCTCGCGGCAGGCACTGCCGTACGCAGAGCGGGGTGGCTGCGCCTTCACCGAGGTCGGCTTCCGCTGACGCACCCGTCGGTCGGACCGCGCCAACACGCAGCACCGCGAGGCGAGTTCAGCGTGGCCGCCGCTGTACGACGTCGGCGAGCACCGAGGTCACCAGCTTGCCGACCGTCGATGAGGTCGGCGGGTCCGAGGCCCGGTCGGCGAACAGGAGGTGCCCGCCCCCGACCAGGGAGAGGGTGAGCGAGTCGATGTCGGCGTCGGCCGCGATACGGCCCCTCTCCCGCTCGTCGGCCAGATAGGCGGAGACCGCCGTCGTCACCTGGGCCAGGATGGCGATACCGCCTCCGGGCCGGGCCTGCCGCAGCCGTGCGCGCAACTCGTCCCGGAAGGTGATGAGCGGAATGATCGCCACCGGAACCGGTCCGAACAAGGTGGTCAGCGCGTCGGTGAGGTTGTCGGCGACGCTGCCGGTTCCGGCCGAGTCGCGCAGCGCCCGCGCCTGCGTCTCCAGCCGCGCGGCCCGGTCGAGGACGAGTTCGGCGAGGAACGCGTCGAAGTCGGTGAAGTGCCGGTGCAGGACGCCTTTGGCGCAGCCTGCCTCATCGGTGACGGCCCGGCTGGTCAGCCCGTTCGGGCCGTCCCGCAGCAGCACGCGCTCGGCGGCGTCGAACAGCTGCTGCCGCGCATCACGAAGGTGCACCCCGGTCGGCACTTGTGGATCCTCTCCCGCGCAGGTTCGCTGGCACCCATTGGCTTGTGGGCGCTTGCCCACTAAGGTGAACGCATGCCCACTTTACCGCGGGAGCAGCCAGAGCCCGCCCCACTCCATCAGGCCCGACAGATGGCCGAGTCCTTCGGCACGGACGCACAACGCTACGACCGGGCCCGCCCCGGCTACCCCGATGACCTGGTGGCCCGGATAGTCGTCGGAAACCCGGGGAGCGACGTGCTCGACGTGGGCTGCGGCACCGGCATCGCCGCCCGCCAGTTCCAGGCCGCAGGCTGCACCGTGCTCGGCATCGAACCGGATGCCCGCATGGCCGACTTCGCCCGGTCCCGCGGCCTGCCGGTCGAGGTGGCGACCTTCGAGGCCTGGGAACCGGGCGGCCGTACGTTCGACGTGGTGACCGCCGCCCAGTCCTGGCACTGGGTCGACCCCGCCGCCGGCGCCATGAAAGCGGCCCAAGTGCTGCGCCCGGACGGCCGATTGGCGATCTTCGGCCATGTGTACGAGCCGCCTGCCGAGGTCGCCGAGTCCTTCGCGGCCGCCTACCGACGAGTGGCGCCCGACTCGCCGTTCAACGGCCGGTCGGCCCGCCGTCCGCTGGAGATGTACCAGGCGGGGTACGCGACGATCGCCGACAAGATCCGCGAGACCGGCCGGTTCCACGCCCCGGAACAGTCGCGATTCGACTGGGAGCACTCGTACACCCGCGACCAGTGGCTGGAACTGCTCCCCACGACCGGCGGCCTCACCCGCCTCGACCCCGGTCAACTGGCCGAGATTCAGGGCGAGGTGGGCCGAGCCATCGACGCGCTGGGAGGCAGCTTCACGATGCCGTACACCACCCTGGCGGTCATCGCGGTGCGCGCCACCACCCCCCTTTGACGCGCTGTGATCCGCTCCCTTTCGGAACGGCGCCTTCCAGAGCGTTGCTTTCCGAACAGCCCGCTCGTTGATCTCCGCATGCAGTGAGCGGTGCCCGAGCGGCATGGAGGCGTGGATCGACAGTGGTGCCCGGCGGCCTCCCGTGGGCAGGCGAACGGAGAGCCCTGTGCGCATGAGTGACCTTCAGCGGTGCGAGATCCGTCCCGGACGACTCGTCGAGTGGACGCTGCACCCGACGGCCGTAGGAGCGGCGCGGGTGCTTCCCGACGACGTGCGGCCACCGGCGTATGTGCAGGAGTCCCATATCCGTACGGCGCGTTCGGTGCGCGAGGACGGGCTGTTCGTGCCGACCTGGCTCGGCACCGCCTTCGACATGCCGGGGCGGATCGAACTCGACGTGCTCCAGGGCGCGTTGCGGGCCTGGATGCTCCGGCACGAGACGCTGCGCAGCGGTTTCCGGTGGGCCGGTGACGAGATGCGCCGCTTCACCCTGGACGCCGACGCGGTGGCCCTGCACCGCGAGGACGTCGGCGAGTTCGCGGACGCGGGGACTCTGACCCGGTATCTGCAGGACCGTTTCGATGTCGCGGCGGACGCGCTCACCTGGCCGAACTTCCTTTTCGCCGCGGTCGTTCGCCAGGACTGCACGAGCGTGTACCTGGCGTTCGACCACAGCAACGTCGACGCCTACTCGCTCCATCGCATCGCGGGCGAGGTGCACGAACTGTACGCGGCCGGGCTCGCCGGGAAGACGGTCGAAGTGGCGCCCGTCGCCAGCTACATCGACTTCTGCGCGGGCGAACGCACGGACGCCGACCAGATCGACGACACGCACACCGTCGTCTCCCGCTGGCGCGAGTTCATCGCCCGCTGCGACGGCAAACTGCCGAACTTCCCCGTCGACCTCGGCCTCGACCCCCAAGGACCGCTGCCCACACAGAAGTTCCTCCAGGAGATGCTCACCGACGACACGGAGGCGGCGGCCTTCGAGGCGTACTGCCGCCCGTACGGCGGAAGCCTCGTCGGCGTGCTGGCCGCCGTCGCCCTCGCCGCCCGCGAGATCAGCGGCCTCGACGTGTACCGCACCGTCGTGCCCTTCCACACCCGGGCCAAGTCCCGCTGGGCCGACTCCGTCGGCTGGTACGTGGGCGGCGCGCCGATCGAGATCCCCATCGAGGACGCGAGGGACTTCGACGACGCCCTGCGGATGGTCCGCGCCACCCTCCGCGAGAACCGCCCGATGGCCCGCATGCCGATCGCCCGCGTACTGCGCCTGCTGGGCGCCGACTTCCGGCCCACGTCCCCCGACCTCTACTCGATCGTCTCCTACGTCGACTCGCGCGCCCTGCCCGGTTCGGAGCGCTGGCAGGAGCTGAAGGCGTACGGACTGATCCGGGTGTCGTACGGCGACCAGGTGTGCGCGTGGGTGACCCGGGTCCATGAGGGCCTTCAGTTCGCCTGCCGTATCCCGGACAACGTCATCGCGGACAAGAACATGCGGCTGTGCATGGAACTGGTGGGGGAACGCCTCGGCTCGGTGGCCCGGCGGGCACTGCCCGCGCGCCTCTAGCCCGGACACAACAGGTGATGCGCTACCGCCCGGAATTACGCATCACATGTTGAATGCCTGTCTCCTGCCGTGATGTCACACTTCCTGAAAGCCGAACCCGCTGACCAGAGGGTGTCCACCCCGCGTTCGGCGGTCAGCAGGTGCCGGGCGACCGTCGTGGTCGGCGGTCCGCTCGTCGGCGGATTCCTGCGTACCATCGTCGATCAGACCGAGAACGGCGTGGACCACGGCCGCCGCGCTCCCTAGACGTCGGCCGGGCGGGTCGCCGCGTACGCGTCCCAGCCGCTCCGAGCGGGGATGGCCTCCAGGGCCTTCCGCCAGGCGGCCGGGATGTCGCCGGTGCCGCTGCGGGCCGCGACCACACCGCCCACGATCGCGCAGGTCGTGTCCCGGTCGCCCCACCCGGCGACGGTCTGCCACAGCGCCTCCGGCAGGTCGTCCAGGTGCCCCGCCGCCGACCACAGGGCGAACGGCACGGTGTCCGGAGCCGAGATCAGCGTCCCCGAGCCCAGCACGGACGCCGCGTGCCGTACCGACGTCCGCGCGGAGAAGCCCGCGGCCACCAGCAGACGGGCACGGACGTCGCCGTCCGGCACGTGCGAGGCGACCTCCCGCAGGAACTCGGCGCGCGGCAGGGCCTGTTGATCCGCACCCGCGGCGGCCAGCGCGGCGGCGACCGCCACGGCCACCGCCCCCGCGACGGCCTCCGGGTGGGCGTGGGTGGCCAGCGCGGACAGCCCGGCCTGCTCGGCGGCGGTCTTCAGGTCGTCCCGGAACCAGGCGCCCAGCGGGGCGACCCGCATCGCGGCACCGTTGCCGTAGGACCCCTGGCCGCCGAACTGCCCCGTGGTGACCGCCCGCCAGTCCTCGCCCTCGCCGATCCGGCGCAGCACACCGTGCATGGACGGGCCGTACTTGCGCCCCGGTTCCCGTTCGTACTCGGCGGCGAACTCCCTTGCCAGCGCGTCCGGTTGAACCTCCCCGTGGGCCACCAGATGCGCGAACAGGACGAAGGCCATCGCCGAGTCGTCCGTCCACAGCCACGGCGCGGGCCGCAGCTCCCGCGCGGCCCACAACTCCTCGGCGGGCTCGTCGGACCGCGTGAACCAGCCGTCCCCGAAGGCGTCGCCCGTCACCAGCCCGTCCAGGGAGGCGTGGGCGTGCTGCGGACTGCTCATGGTGGGGCTCCCGTTAATGATCGGCGGACTTCGCACATCGTAGTTAGGGTGCGTGGATGGAGCGGATCCTGGTGGTCGGGGCGACGGGTGCGGGAAAGTCGACGTTGGCCCGGGAGGCGAGCGATCGCCTGCAACTGCCGTACCACGAGATGGACGCCCTCTACTTCACGGGCCCCGACTGGGCCGTCAACGAGCACCTGACCGACGACGTGCTACGGCTCACCGCCGAACCCCGCTGGATCATCGACTCGATCGGCTCGCCCGAAGTCCGCGACCTGCTCTGGGAGTTGGCCGACACGGTGCTCTGGCTGGACTACGGGAGACGTGTGATCATGCCGCGCGTCCTGCGCCGCTCCCTGTGGCGCACGGTCACCCGCGAGCGCGTCTTCGGCGGCAACCGGGAGACCTGGGCGGGCTGGTTGAGCCGTGAGCACCCGGTCTGGTGGGCCTGGTCCCAGCACGCGGGCAGACGCGCCGAGATCGAGCGCCGTATGAACGATCCGCACTTCGCACCGCTCAGCACGCTCCGGTTCGCCCAACCCCGGGAGACCACAGCCTGGTTGGCGTCCCTGGGCTGAACCGTCAGAGGAAGGGCGTGCCCGCGTCGAGACCGGAGAGGACCCGGCCGTACAGCTCCAGGTTGGTGGCGGGGTTGACGAAGGAGTGCAGGCTGAGCGCGTGCAGATCGCGTACCGCGCGCTGGACGGGGACGTCCCGGCGCAGCGAGGACGCGCCCGACGCGGACGCGATCAGGTCCACGGCCTCCTTGCACAGCCGGGTCGTATAACCGCTCTGCGCACGGATCCTGGCGCGTTCCGCCTGTGTGTACGGTTCGTCGTTGTCGGCCGCGGACTCGATCCGGGCGACGAACTCGGCGGTCAGCAGTTCGGCGCAGGAGATCTTCAACGCGGCCTCGGCGAGCTGGAGATGGGTGACGCCCGCCTCGTACTGCCGCTCGTGGAAGGTGTACGTGATGCCCCGCCGGTGGATGCGCTCGGTGAACTCCGCGAGGGCCGCTCGCGCCAGGCCCAGCGCGTTCGGCGCCGTCCAGGCGCAGAACAGCATCAGGACCGGCATCCGGTAGAAGGGGTCGTCGGCGTTGGCCTTGGAGGGGAAGCCGCCGCCCAGCAACCGCCCGACAGGCAGGACGCGATGCGCGGGCACGAACACGTCCCGTGCGACGACGCTGTTGCTGCCGCTGCCCGCGAGCCCCGACACGTACCAGTCGTCGAGGATCTCCAGCTCCGCCATCGGTACGGCGGTCCACAGCACCTCGGGCGGCCCGCCGTCGTTCTCGACCCGGGCCGTCAGCAGATGCCAGTCGGCGTTCTGACAGCCGGTGG
The DNA here is from genome assembly GCF_053891435.1 of Streptomyces sp. NPDC002276. Taxonomy (NCBI): domain Bacteria; kingdom Bacillati; phylum Actinomycetota; class Actinomycetes; order Kitasatosporales; family Streptomycetaceae; genus Streptomyces; species Streptomyces sp. NPDC002276. The sequence continues at coordinate 754,513 of NZ_JBSFCQ010000001.1, forward strand.
CGAAGCCCGAGGTGCCGTTGACGACATAGCCGCCGTCCGTCGCCACCGCGACGGCGTCCGGGATGAGCGTGCCGCCGACCCGCACATCCGGGCCGGTGAAGATCTCGTCCTGCGCCTCGTCCGGGAACAGCGCGGCGATATAGGAACACCCCGCCTGGATCAGCGCCATGAAACCGGTCGAACCGCAACCGGCGGCGATCTCGCTCAGCACCTCGACCTGACTGCCCAGCCGGCTCTGGTAACCGCCGTACCGCCGCGGGACGTTCATCCGGTACAGCCCGGCGTCCGTCAGCGCGGACACCACCTCGGCCGACACCCGCCGCTCCTGCTCGGTGCGCAACGCGCGTTCGCGGAGCAGGGGTTGCAACTCCCGTACACGTTCGACGAGACCGGCATCGGACGGGAGCGGAGCCATGGGCGACCTCCGAGCGCTACGGGCCCTCACCGTGACGCGGATCGCACAAGGTGTGAACGCCCGTGCTCAGGCAGGTGAGTTGAGGGACCGGTAGAAGTCGAGGTGGGCACGGGCCGCGGTGTCCCAGGTGTGCCGGGCGGCCAGCTCCCGCCCGGCCGATCGCCGCGCAGGGTCCTCCACCGCGAGCGCGTGACCGAGTTCCGTGGCCAGCTGCTCGGGCGAGGCGGCGAAACGCGCCGCGTGCCCGAACACCTCACGCAGCACCGGCAGATCCCGCACGACCAACGGCACGCCCGCCGCCAACGCCTCCATCGCGGCGAGCCCGAACCCCTCCTTGAGCGACGGGAACGCGAACACGTCCGCCGCCCCGACCAGAGACGGCAACTCGTCCTCCGCGACCTGCCCCAACACCACCGGTTCCACAGCGAGTTCGGCGGCCCGCGCCTCCCAGCCCGCCCGGTAGTCGCGGTAGTCGAAGAGCGTCTCCCCGCCCGCGATCACCAGCCGGACCTCGGGACGCGCGGCGCGCAGCAGGGCGTAGGCCTCCAGGAGGTCCAGCGAACCCTTGCGGGGCTCGATGCCGCCCACGGTCAGGACGTACGGGCCGAGACGGGAGCGCCAACTCGCCCGTGCCGCCCGGTCGGTGGTGGCGAAGCGGTCGTAGGCCACCCCGTTGGGAATGACCCGCGCCTCGATGCCCCAGCCCTCCGCCAGCTCCCGCGCGACCGCCTCCGACACACACAGGTGCGCGTACGGTTCGACGATCGCGCGCTCGTGGCAGGCGGCCAGTTCGGGGGTGGTGAAGTGGTCAAGGTGGTGGACCGTGCGGACGCAGCGGCCGGCCGCGTTGGCGCTGATGCAGTCCTGGGCGTGGACGACGTCGTACGGGGTGGGGTCGAAGGCGGTGCGGAGGGTGGCGATGGAGCGCAGTACGCGGGCGCCGACGGTCTCCTCGGGCGGGCCGTCCGGGAACGGCACGACCTGGAGCCGTACCGCGGGATGCACGGGGCGGAAGAAGCCCGCGTCGCCGCCCCGGCCCAGGGTCCACACCGTGACGTCCTCGCCGAGGGCCGCGAGGGCCTCCGCGAGGGCGAGGGTGTGGACGACTCCGCCGCGCGGCCTGGTGGAGTAGCTGAGCAGGGCGATCTTCACGTACGGGACTCCCGGTAGGCGTCGGGGCGGCGTTCGTCGAGGTGGCGCAGGACCCGGCGGGCCCGGTCGGTCTCGGCGGCCACGTCGATCTCGGCGACGGCGAGCCCGGCCTTGGACCAGGTGCGGGCGAGGATGTCGCCGCCGGGGCCGACCACCTTGGCCTGGCCGAGGAAGCGCATACCGCCCATCGCGCCGGTCAGGTTCGAGGAGGCGAGGACGACCTGGTTCTCGGCCGCGCGGGACTGGTCGTAGAGGTCGAAGAGCCGGGCCTGGCGGTCCTGGGCCATGCGCGGGGCGCGGTTGGTGATGCTGGTGGGCCAGGCGGAGAGACAGGCGAGGATCTCGGCGCCGTCCAGGGCCAGCGAACGGGCCGACTCCGGGAAGGTCTTGTCGTAGTCGATGAGCATGCCCAGGCGGCCGACCGGGGTGTCGAAGGCGTCGAAGCGGTCGCCCGCCGTGTAGGCGGCGACCTCGCCGGCCGGGAGGTGGACCTTGCGGTGCCGGCCGAGGATCCCGTCGCCGCTGACGCACACGGCCGCGTTGTAGCGCTCGGTCCCGCCGTCCTCGCAGTAGCCGACGCACACCACCATCTCGGCCGCCAGGCGGGCGACTTGGAGGATCAGCGGGTCGTCCGGCTTGAGTGCCGGGGGCAGCGCCTGGGGGTCGGGGTCGCGGAGGTCGGAGAGGTAGCCGCCGAGGGCGGCGTCGGGCAGCACCAGCAGTCCGGCGCCGTGGCCGCGGGCGTCGTCGACGAGCTTGCCGACGCGCGCCAGGTCGAATTCCAGGTCGCGGCCGAAGTGGGCGGCTGCCGCCGCGATCCGGACGGTGCTCATACGGTGACTGCTCCCGGGGCTGGGCCGTAGGTCTCGGGCCGCCGGTCGCGCAGGTGCCCCATCGACCGGCGGGCGGTCTCCAGGGCCTGGGCGACGTCGAGTTCGGCGACGGCGATGCCGGGGGTCACGCCCGTGTCGGCGAGGATCTCACCGCCCGGGTCGACGACCTTGGCACTGCCGACGAAGCGTAGCGACCCGAAGGTACCCGCCTGGTTGGCGGACAGCCACACGATCTGGTTCTCCAGCGCGCGGGCCCGGTCGAACAGGTCGAAACGGCGCTTCCAGCGGTCCTTCTCCAGGTCCGTGCTCGCGTTCGTCCGCGCCCCCGGCCAGGCCGACACGCACACCCCGATCTCGGCGCCGTCCAGGGCCAGCGCCCGTGCCGACTCCGGGAACGCCTTGTCGTAGCAGATCATCATGCCGATCCGGCCGACCGGGGTGTCGAAGGCGTGGAAGCGGTCGCCGGAGGAGTAGCTGGCGTCCTCGCTCAGTGGTTGGTGGACCTTGCGGTGGTTGCCGAGGACGCCGTCGCCGCTGACGCAGACGACGCTGTTGTACTGCCGTCCGTCCGCTCCTGCCTCGCAGTAGCCCGCGACGACCGTCAACTCCCCGGCGAGCGTGGCGAGTCGGCGGATCTCCGGGCCGTCGAGGGCGAGTGCGGGCGGGCCCTCGTCCAGTGCGCTGTCGTCGTCCAGGCTGAGGAGATAGCCGCCCAGGCACGCCTCCGGCAGCGCGAGAAGCCGCACACCCTGTTCGCGGGCCTCCTTGATGAGTCGTTCGGCGATCGCGAAGTCCTCCTCCAGGTCGCGGCCGAACTCGGCGGCCACGGCCGCCATCCGCAGGGTGCTCATGCCGTCCCCATTCCGGTCACCGTCGAGGTGACCGCCTCGGTGATCTCTCCGTCGGGCCAGCGCAGCCCGACCCCCTGCCCGGCCGTCAACTCCCCGCACACGGCGCCCGTCGCGGGCCCCGCGGGCAGCGGCGAGGCGTCCGGCTCGTCGGCCGTGAGCATCGCGAAACCGGGGAAGCAGGTCAGCCAGTCGCCCATGGACGCGTCCGTCGGACGGGGCACGGCGGCCACATCGAGCACCGCCCCGCACCCGCTCGCCTCGGCGAGCATCCCCAGTGTCCCGGCGATCCCGGCCATCGACACGTCCTTCGCGGCGGCCGGTCGTGCGGCGGCCACCGCCCTTGTCATCGTGCGGAGTTCGTCCGTACGACGCCGGGTGGTCGAGTCCCACTGGCGGCCCCGGTAGCCCGTGCGCCAGCCGCCGCCGAGGTCGGCCGTGAGCCGTACGGCATGTCCGGGCCGGCCGCCGCCACCCGGTACCGGCCGGTCGGTGCGGCCGAGGGCAGTCACCGACAGGGCGGCGGGGACCCCGAGTTGGGTGTGACCGCCCAGCACCGGGACGCCGTACGCCTGTGCCGCCCGGGTCAGTCCGGCGAGGACCAGCGCGGCGTGCGCGGCGTCGCGCGCGCCCACCGCGTCCAGCAGGCCGACCGGTGAAGCACCCATCGCTGCAAGGTCGTTGACGTTCACCAGGACCGCGCACCAGCCCGCCCACTCCGGGTCCCGCTCCACCATCGACGGCACGATCGCGTCGCAGGCGGCGATCACATCCGTGCCGGGGACGGGCGCGCCGTCGTCGCCGACGAAGCCGGGCGGCGCGGGCAGCGCGGCGAGCAGGGGACCCAACGCGGCCTTCGTCGCCGCCACTTGGGCGGCGATTCGCCCGATGGGCCACCGCATCAGGACGTGCGGGGTGCGGGCGACCTCCATGGTCCGTACGGACCGCCAGCCGAGTCGCCGGAACAGCACCTCGTTGCGGGCCTGCACGGTCGCGTCGAACCGCAGCACACCCTCCGCCTCCGCCCGTGCGCAGGCCGCCCGGACCAGCGCCGCGCCGATCCCGCGCGGACCGCGCGCCTTCGGCGCGACGACCAGCCGGCCGCCCTGCCACCAGCCCAGGTCGGGTCCGTCGTCGACCGGGCCGAGACGCACCCCGCCGAGCACCGTCCCGTCCGGGGCCCTGGCGACCAGCACGACGGTACGGGTGTCGGCGTCACGGTCGTCGAGGTCGTCGCCGGTGAAGAGCCCCTGCTCATGGACGAACGTGTCCGTGCGCAGCCGTCGGTAGGCGGTCAACTCGGTTGCGTCAGTCGCCTGTTCGATGTGGAACGCGGGGCGGCGGGCGAGTGTGCTGCGGTCGCCGAGCAGCGCCAGGATGTCCATGGGCCCGTCCGTCACGGTCGGTGCCGCGGAACCGTCGAGGTACATGGCGTTCACCCGCCCGCGGCGCGCAGCACACTGCACGCGCCGCAGGCCGCGCAGCCCGCCTTCTGGTCGGCGCCGCTCATCCCAGCTGCCCGCAGCCCGGCCGCGACGCCCTCGGTGACGTACCGCAGGAGTTCCGCACCGGGCGCCTCGATTCCGTCGCGGGCGGCGAGCGTGCCGCGCATCGGACGGAAGGGAACGACGAAGGGATACACCCCTCGGTCGATCAACCTCCGTGCGCCCGCGATGAGTTCGTCGGGATCCTCGCCGAGGCCGACGAGCAGGTAGGTGGAGACGCGGTTCGGTCCGAAGACGCGCACCGCCTCATCCCAGGCGGCCTCGTACTCGGCCATCGGGACGCTCGACTTGCCGGGCATCCAGCGGCGCCGCACGTCCTCGTCGAGGGACTCGACGTGGATGCCGATCGCGGTGGCCCCGGCGTCGTGCAGGGCGCGGATCCAGGCGAGGTCGCCCGGCGGTTCGCACTGCACCTGGATGGGAAGGCCGGGTACCGCTTCGAGGACGGCGCGGACGGATCGTACGAGAGCGCGGGCACCCCGGTCGGGTCCGGTCGTCGTGCCGGTGGTCATGACCATCTGCCGTACGCCGTCCAGCCGGACGGCGGCCTCGGCGACTTCGGCGAGTTGTGCCGGTGTCTTGGCGGCGACCGTCGCGCCGGCGCGCAGAGACTCCTCGATGGTGCAGAAGCGGCAGCGGTCGGACTCGGCGTAGCGGATACAGGTCTGGACGACGGTGGTGGCGAGGACATCGGCGCCGTGCAGGCGGGCGATGTGCTCGTAGGGGATGCCGTCGGCGGTGGTGAGGTCGTAGAACTTCGGGCGGTCCACGGCGGACAGCGTCAGGCCGGTGTCGTCCTCGCCGAGCCACACCCTGCCGTCCCGTACGGAGTAGGGGCTGTCGGGGTTGGTGGGCAGCGCGGCGTTGGCGCCGTCGACGAGGACATGACCGTCGTCGCTCGGTCCCGCACCGTCCGGCCGCCGTACCGGAGCCTCCAACCGGACTCCGTGGAGTGCGAGTTCGGCACGGGTCATGATCCGCACGTCCACCGCTGTGTTGGTGCCAACGCTCACGGTCCGCCCCTTACAGCTGGTAGGTGGAGTTGATGATGGCGCCCTTGCGGGCGTAGTGGATCAGCGCGTCCTGGACGTCGAGGGGGTGGGTCGGGATGACGCCCTCGATGAGGTCCTCCTCGCGGGCGCCGTGCAGGGAGAGGCCGAAGCGGCAGCAGAAGACCTTGCCGCCCTCGGAGATGAACGTCTTGAGCTGGTTGTTGATGTTGTGCTCGCCGGGGAAGGCCGAGTTGCCGGTGGTCGGGAAGCCGCGCGTGGCAAGGCAGTTGAGGGAGCCGGGGCCGTAGAAGTAGATGGCCGTCTCGAAGCCCTTGCGCAGGGCGCGGGTCGCCTGGAGGACGGCGACGAAGGAGACCGACGACTCGTGGGCGATGCCGTGGACGAGCGTGAAGTACGTCTCGCCGTCCTCGGCCTTGTAGTCGGGGAACACCTTGGTGGCGCCGTAGATGCTGGTGCCGTCCGGGAGGGACGGGTGGGGGATCTCGTTGAGGGACTGCTGCTCGATCTCGCTGAGTTCGACGGTTTCGGACATGGCTGTCTCCTTGTGCGTGCCGGACGTGAGAGGGGAAGTGGGTCAGTCGTAGAGCGCGGCGAACGTGTCCCTGAAGACCAGGTCGCCGAGTGCGCCGCCGCCGGTCGCTTCGGCGAGGCGGGCGTACTCGCCCGTGAAGTCGCCCCACGGCTGGTCGCTGGCGAAGAGCACTCTGTCGTGGCCGATGCCGCGGCGCTCGATCTCCTTGGCCAGCCAGCGGGGGGTGAATCCGATGGCCCAGGAGAGGTCGGTGTAGACGTGCTTGCCGGCGGTGATCCAGTCGAAGAACCGGGAGCCGGCGAGCTTGATGTGGCCGCTCATCCCGCCGCCGAAGTGCACGAGATGGACGGGTACTTGGTCCGCGTACCAGTCGACCAGGTGGCCGACCTCGTCGATGTCGGAGGCGGCGCCGGGGGAGGTGTGGACGTGCACCACCAGTCCGTGCCGGGCCGCCACGGCGAAGATGTTGTCCAGGTGGGGTCGGCAGGCCGGGTCGGTGGGGCGCCCGCCGAGCAGGAAGCTCAGCTTGAGCGCCTTCACGCCGCGCTCGCCCGCCAACTCCAAGGCCTGCGTGGTGCGTTGCTCGTCCTCGGGGCGCGGGGAGACCCACAGTCCGGCCCGGATGCGGTCGTCGGTCTGGGCGGCCTCGATGGCCAACTCGTTGAAGGAGAAGGCGGTCGCGGGGTCGGGCACGCCGTAGTTCGGGATGACCAGGGCGCGTTCGGTGCCCTCCGCGTCCAGGTCGGCGACGAGTTGCTTGACGGTGGCGCGGGCGGTGGTGTCGGGGTTGACGGGCGGGCCGCCGTAGAAGGGGTGGGCGGGCAGGACGCCGATGTGGCGGTGTGCGTCGTAGACCATGGTCTTCATTCCGTTCCTCAGCCGATCGGGAGGGCGGAGGCGAGGTCGGTGGGGGCGCCGGTGAGGGTGCCGCAGACGTCGGCCAGGCGGCGCGAGGCGTCGATGTGGTTCGCGAGGAACTCCGCGTCCCTGCCCACCGCTTCGAAGCGTCCCGAACCCCACGAGTGCTGCCAGGGCAGGCCCAGGAAGTACAGGCCGGGGACGCTGGTGGCGCCGCGCCAGTGCATGGGGTAGCCGCGGCCGTCGAAGACCGGTGCCTCGATCCACCGGTGGTCGCGGCGGAACCCGGTCGACCAGACGACGGACGTGATGCCGGCCTGGACGAGGTCGAGTTCGCGGGGCTGGTCGTCCGGCTCCCATACCGGTGTGTAGCGGGGCTCGTCCGGTGCCGCGATGCCCTGCGCGGTGATGTGGGCGTCGATGGCGTCCTTGATGCCCTCCGCGACCGCGTCCGCGTGGTCGAGGTTCACCTTGAGGTCGTCGGCGAACTCCAGTGCGCTGCCGCCGACTTCGGTCAGCCGGCCGTACAGCCGCATACCGTCGCGGGCGAAGGCGCGCAGGTCGATGTCGCGGCCTCCGTCGCGTCCGGTGACGTAGTGGTTGACGCGCATCCGGACCGCGCCGGCGTCGTCGAAGTCGTCGATGCTCTTCGAGTAGTGGCCCATGTCGTCGAGCCAGGCCACACAGTCACGGCCGCGGTAGAAGCGGGCCACGCGCGGCGCGCCGCCGACGGCGAGATGGACCTGGCGTCCGGCGAGGTGCAGGTCCTCGGCGATCTGGCAGCCGGACTGGCCGGTGCCGATCACCAGGACCGCGCCCGGGGGGAGTTGGGCGGGGTTGCGGTAGCGGGAGGAGTGGACCTGGGTGACGGAGTCGGGGAGTCGCCGGGCCATCGGGGGGAGGGAGGGGGCGTGGTAGGGGCCGGTCGCGATCACCACCTGGTCGGCGGTGAAGTCCCCTTCGGTGGTGGAGAGTTCGAAGACCCCGCGCGGGGAGCGTCGCAGCCTGGTGACCGTCACACCCTCGACCAGCGGTGGCCGGAAGCGGGCGACATAGCCCTCCAGGTAGCGGACGATGTCGTCGCGGACCATGAAACCGTCGGGATCGTCGCCCTGATAGGGGTAACCGGGAAGCCGGCACTGCCAGTTGGGGGTCACCAGACAGAAGGAGTCCCAGCGGCGCTCGCGCCATTCGTGGCCGACCCGGTGGGCCTCGACGACGATGTGGTCGATACCGCGTTCGCGGAGTTCGTGACTGACGGAGAGTCCGGCCTGACCGCCGCCGACCACGGCGACGGAGTAATGTGCGCGGACAGCGAAGTGCATCTCGGGCATGACATCCTCCATGCCGTGCGCCGAGGTCTTGCCACCTCGCCGCTCTTCATGGCGACCAACTTCAGCCCTGGGGATTTCCGAGTGAAGTCATCCGGAACAAAGGGGAGTTGCGAAGAACTCACCGTTGCCCGAGAGGCAAGACGGCTATTCGGCGATCCTGGTGGCCGCCTCCGCGTTCGGCCAGTGGGCGAGCGAGATCATCCCCAGCACCCGGTGGATCAGATAGCCGGCCAGCGGCAGTTCGGCGAAGACCGCGAGGGCCACGGCCGACCAGACGTCCGAGGTGCCGAAGGCGAGCGACACGTCGAACCACGCGTCGCAGATCAACAGAGTCGCCGAGAAGATCGCCGCCACGATGACCGCGCGGTTCCGCCGCCAGCCGAGCAGCGCGGTGGCCGCCATCGAGAGCACGAGCAGGACGTCGAAGCCGACCCAGGTCACCCGCCACTGGTGGACCTCGTACCCGGTCGGGAGCGTCACCGCCAGCAGGACCGTCCATGGGACGAGCCCGATGGAGCAGACCGTGAGCAGTTCCAAGGTGTGCCGACGGTGCCGCCGTGCCCGCTCCAGCGCTTCGGGTGGCGGAGCGGGGGCCTGTGCCTCCTGGCGTATGTCGGCCTTGGGTGCGTTGTTCACCTCGACTGCTCCGTTCTCAGACGTCCGGTGATGAACCGGCCCTGACAGGCTAATGCGCGCTCTTCGCCGGTTATTTCCGAGGGGTGCGGCACGGATTCCTTGATTCCGCATCCCGTCAAATCGGATGGATCGTCCCGATAGCGGAGAAAGCGGGGGTCGGGCTAGGCTCGTCCGACCTACGAAGCGGGGATGGTCCGGCATGAGACGGTGGGCCGAATTCGTGCTGCGGCACCGCAAAGCGGTGGTCGCGTTCTGGGGTCTCGTGCTGATCGCCGGCATCGCGCTGGCCGGTCGGACCACGGACCGGCTCACGATCGACTTCTCGCTGCCCGGCCAGCCCGGCACCGTGACCGCGCACAAGATCGAGAAGGCCTTCGGCAGCGGCGGCGACACCAATCCCTATCTCGTGGCGGTCACCCTGCCCGCCGGTCGGACCGTCACCGGCCACGAATCGGACGTCGGGCGTACGTTCACCGCCGCCGGCACGGCCGCCCCGGGACTGCGGGTGATCGACGAGGCGAACACCGGTGACAAGGCGTTCCGGACGAAGGACGACCGTACCGCCTACGCGCTGGTGTTCTACCGGTTCAACCCGTCACCCAGCCAGACCCTGCTGACCGACCCGATCAGGACGGCCGCCGAGAAGGCCGCGCCCGCGGGCGCGAAGGTCGGCGTGACGGGCGAGGACCCGCTCGCCTCCGGCGGCGACGACGGGGGCGGCCCCGGAGTGCTCGGCGAGACCCTCCTCGGCGCCGTCGGCGCACTCGCCGTCCTCGCCTTCGTGTTCGCGTCCTTCCTGGCCCTGCTGCCGCTGCTGGTCGCCGCCGTGTCGATCCTCGCGACCTTCGTGATGCTGCTGCCCCTCACCTATCTGACCGACATGTCGTTCATCGTGCAGTTCCTGGTCGCCCTCATCGGCCTGGGCGTCGCGATCGACTACTCGCTCCTCTTCGTCACCCGCTGGCGCGAGGAACGCGACCGCGGCCGGGACAACCACGACGCGGTCGTCGTCGCCATGCAGCACGCCGGGCACGCCATCGTGTTCAGCGGGGTCACGGTCGCCATCGGCCTGCTCTCCCTGGTCGTCCTGCCCGTCCCGTTCCTGCGCAGCATGGGCTACGGCGGCGCGCTCATCCCGCTCGCGAGCGTGCTGACGACACTCACCCTGACCCCCGCGATCCTCGGCGGCATCGGACCCAAGGTCGACTGGCCCAAGATCCGCCACGAGAACCGGGCGAGCCGCTTCTGGAGCCGCTGGACCGCCGCCGTCGTACGGCGCCGCTGGATCGCGGCCGGTGCCGCGCTGGCCGCGCTCGCCGCCCTGGTCGGTGTCTTCCTGGGCATCAAGATCGGCCTCGCCTCCTCGGAGTCACTGGCCAAGAACGGCTCGGCCTACGACACCCTCCAGACCCTGGAACGCGGCGGCGTCCCGACCGGCGCGCTCACCCCGATGGAGGTCCTGGTCAGCACCGACCAGGCGAAATCGGTCGCCGCCGCGCTGACCAAGATCGACGGCGTGAGCAGCGTGTTCGTGCCGACCGGGCCCGCGGGCGAGCGGGGCGGACAGAGCATCGTCGTCGTCATCCCGGACACCGAGACGGTGAACTCGCAGAGCGTCGACGTGGTCAGACGGGTCAAGTCCGCCACCGAGCACCTGCCCGGGGTCGTCGGCGTCGCCGGCATCGGCGCGGCCCAGATCGACTTCCTGCACGCCGTCTACGGCAACTTCCCGCTGATGCTCACGATCATCGCGCTGCTGACGTACATCCTGCTGGTGCGCGCCTTCCGTTCCCTGCTGCTGCCGCTGAAGGCGGTGCTGCTGAACCTGATCTCCCTGGCGGCGACCCTGGGCCTGATGGTGCTGTTCTGGCAGGACGGCCATGGCTCCAACGCGATCTTCGGCATCGCCGCCACCGGGGCCGTCACGTTCTGGATCCCGATCATGATCTTCGCGTTCCTGTTCGGACTGTCCATGGACTACGAGGTGTTCATCCTGTCCCGCATCCGGGAGGAGTACGACGCCGGCCTCACCACCGACGAAGCGGTGGTCGAGGGCATCGGCCGCACCGGCCGCCTCGTCACCAGCGCCGCACTCATCCTCTTCCTCGCCTTCGCCGCACTCGCCTCCGGACCGGGCACCGACCTCAAGACCCTCGCGACCGGCCTCGGCATCGGCATCCTGCTGGACGCGACCATCGTGCGGATGCTGCTCGTACCGTCTCTCGTCTCCCTGTTCGGCGGCTGGAACTGGCACCTGCCTGCCTGGGCGGCCCGCCCGCTGCGCGTCCAGCCGTCCTCCCCGCACCCGGAACCGACCGGAGCGAAGTCACCTACCGCCTGAACTCCCGCCCCATGGAGCCCTGTTGAAGCGGAACGGCATGAGGACGTCGGGCCGGCGGCCGGTACGGACGTAGTCGGCGAGGGTGCGGCCGGTGACCGGGCCCAGCGTGACGCCGAGCATCCCGTGCCCGGTCGCCGCGAACGCGTTGTCGTGCCCGGGAACCCGGTCGACGACCGGAAGCCCGTCGGGCAGGAACGGGCGCCCACCCACCCAGGGATCACGGATGAGGCTCACGAGGTCGTCGGGGTCGTCGAACCAGCGGCCCAGATAGTGCCGGCTGGCGAGCGCGACGGCGACGATCCGGCGCCAGTCGAGACGATTGTTGTTGCCGCTCAGCTCCATCGTGCCGCCGATGCGGGTGGTGGCCCCGATCGGCGAGGCGACGGCCCTGCGCTCACCGAAGTACAGCGTGTGCCGGGGCGCCGGATCGAGGTCGACCGAGAAGCTGTAGCCCTTCCCGGCCTGCAACGGCAGGGGGTGGCCGAGCGAGCCGAGCAGGTCCGACGAGCGCGTGCCGGCCGCGATCACGGCGGCCGAGCACGGGATCTCGCCGGTCGCGGTGCGCAGCGCGGTGACCCGGTTCCCCTCGGTACGGAACCCGGTGGCCTCCGTGTTCTCGTGGATCTTCACCCCGGACGCGGTGAGCGCCTCGCCCAGGGCGCGGGAGAACGCCTCCGGATCGACCACGCCCTCGCCCTCCACGAGATAGGCCGCGCGGACCCGTTCGGACAGCGCGGGGTCGAGGAGACGGGCCTCGTCGCCGGTGACCACGTCGTCCGGCATCGGGTAGCGGCCGTGCGCCATCTGCCGCTGGACGGCGAGATGATGGCGGGCCTCGGCGGGGGAGAGGAACGCGTGCACCATGCCGGGCCGGGTCAGCCCGGTCTCGACCCCGGCCGCGCGCAACCCGTCGAAGAGGTCGAACGTGCCGCGGTTCAGCTCGGCGATCGCCGTGTAACCGCTGCGGAACGCGGCCGGGGTGCTGCTGCGCCAGAACCGCCACAGCCACCGGACGAACGCGGGATCGGGCAGGGGCCGTAGATACAGGGGCGAGTCCGGGCGGCCCAGGGAGCGGAGCGCGTAGCGCACCACACCGGGCGCGGGGACCGGCGTCGAATGGCTCAGGCAGATCCAGCCCGCGTTGCCCCGGGACGCCCCCGAACCCAGCGCGCGCCGCTCCACGACCTCCACCTCCAGGCCGGACTCGGCCAGGTAGTAGGCCGTGCACAGTCCCACCACACCGCCGCCGACCACGACGACCGGACCACCGAGCACGGTCATGACGTGGATCCGTAGGCGGCCAGGAACGCGCGGGTGCGGGCCTGTTCGGGATGGTCGATGACCTGCTGCGGTCGGCCCTCCTCGACGATCCGGCCGCCGTCGACGAACACGACACGGTCCGACACCTCGCGGGCGAAGGGGAGTTCATGGGTGACCAGCAGCATTGTCATGCCGTCGGCGGCCAGTTCGCGCATCACGCTGAGCACCTCACGGGTCGCCTCCGGGTCCAGGGACGAGGTGGGTTCGTCGAAGAGCAGCACCTCGGGCCGGAGCGCCAACGCCCGTGCGATGGCGACGCGTTGCTGCTCTCCGCCGGAGAGCCGGTCGGGCAGGGCGAGACCCCGATGGGCCACCCCGACCCGGCGCAGCAGGGCGACGGCCCGGTCCAGGGCCTCCGACTCCGGTACGCCCGCCTTGCGTTGGGCTACGACGACGTTCTCCACCGCCGTGAGATGCGGGAAGAGATTGAAGCGCTGGAAGACCATGCCGACCGTGCGCCGCAGCGCGGGCAGGTCGCGGCAGACCGTGCGGCCGTCGCGGTGCACCACCTCCCCGGCGACCTCGACCGTGCCCCGGTCCGGCCGCTCCAGCAGGTTCACACAGCGCATCAACGTCGTCTTGCCGCCGCCGCTCTGCCCGATGACGCTGACGATCCGGCCGTGGTCGACCGCGAGACTCACGTCGTCGAGCACGAGCCGTCCGTCGAAGGACTTGCTCAGCCCCTCGATCCGAACGACCGCTTCGGTGTGGGCAGTTGGTGTGGTCTTCGCCGTGGTGACGGGCTCGGTCATACGGCTGGCTCCTTCAGGTTCGCTCCGAGGTCGGCGGCGAGCAGGGCCCGGGCCGCCCGCACCCTGCGTCGCCGCAAGGGGGAGAGGGGGACGCCCGCCCGGACCTTGCGCTCCAGCAACAGCAGGAGCTGGGAGAGCGGATAGCACAGGGCGAAGTAGATGGCCGAGATGACCAGGTACACCTCCAGCGCGCGGAACGTCTCCGACGTGATCAGCCGCCCCTCCGACATCAACTCCGCGGCGGACACGGTCACCAGCAGCGAGGTGGACTTCAGCAGGTCCACGAGCATGGTGTTGGTGCCGGCCAGCGCCTGCCTGACCGCCTGCGGCAGCACGATGTGGACGAAGATCCCCACCTTCCCGATGCCCAGCGCCTCACCGGCCTCGGTCTGCCCTTCGTGCACCCCGCTGATCGCGGAGCGGAAGATCTCGGACAGATAGGCGGCGTAGAAGACGACGAGACTCAGGCACCCGGCGGTGAACACGTCCAGCCGGATGCCCGCCGAGGCCAGACCGAAGTAGGTCAGGAAGATGATGGCGAGGAGCGGGATGTTCTTGAACAGCTCCGTGTAGACGGCCGCGAGGGCGCGCGCGGGCCACACTTTGCTCAGCCGCAGCAGCGCCACGACCAGACCCAGCAGGACCGCGCCGACGAAGCTGACCACCGTGTACGAGATCGTCCGCCACAGCGCGTCGATCAGGTCGGAACGGTAGTCCGACCAGGGGACTTGGAAGAGACCCGACATGTCAGCGCCTCAGTTCTCGATGGACGGCGGGGTCCAGTCGCCCGGCCGGTCCACACCGCGTCGGGAGGTGGCGACATCGGCGGCGGGCTTGAGGAACTGCTCGGGATCTCCGCCGTACTTGGTGACGAGCTTCGCCAACTCGCCGTTCTGGTACATCGCGTCGATCTGCGCGGAGATCGCCTGCTCCAACTTCGTCGCTTTCTTAGGGAGATAGAAGCCCGTCTGGTACGGCTGGAAGTACTGGAGGGCCGGCTTCGCCTTCACCTCGGCGGCAGTTGGCGGGGTCAGGTACTCGGTGGCGATCTTCAGGTCCGGGCGCTGCTTCTGCGCCGCGATGATGATCAGCGGGTCCAGGAAGCCGACGTCGATACGGCCCGCGCCGAGGTCGTCGAAGACGCCGTTGGCGTCCGGGTAGGCGTGCAGCTTCGCGCCGGGTACGGCCTGGATCGACTTGACCCAGACGTAGCCGTCGACCGTGCCGAGGTTCAGGCCCTTGAGGTCGGCGACCGTCTTGTACGTCTTGCCGCTGCGGACGGCCATCGCCGGGGGCGAGTAGTACGGCGGATCGGTGAACAGCCCCTGTTTCTGCCGGTCGGCGGACCAGGCGACACCCCCGATCGTGATGTCCACGCGGCGGGACTGCACCCCGGCGAGCATTCCCGCGAAGTCCGTCACTTCGGGCTTGATTTCGAGCCCCAGCTTCTTGGCCGCGTAGGCGAGGATGTCGCCGTCCAGCCCGACGATCTTCCCGCCCCGCACGGTGGTGTAGGGCGCGTACGGCTGGACGGCGACCTTGAGGACACCGGGCGTGAGGGTGCCCAGGGCGGCGGTCTTCGCGGAGACGTTCTTCGGGGCGTCGTCGCCGCCCGAACCACAGGCGGCGACGGTGGACAACATCAACGTCGCGGACAACGCCACGACGAGCGAGCGCACACGGATCATCGGCACGGGCCTTCCGTATCGGCACTGAGGGATCGGCACTGAAGGGACCCGCCGTTCACCGCGCTGTGCCCTCGGCGGGAAGTGATTGGGCCCAAACGCTAGGCATCAAGACGCCGCGCGTCACCGTCCACTTCGTACGAAGTTGTGGCCGGATTCATGCGGTCCCCTGTACGGTGCGTCCAATCCGGCTCGCCCGCGACGGGAGGAAAGCCCGTGCTCAGCCCGTCCCTCGCCCAGGAGATCGCCGGGGACACCTCCGCCGTCATCGGCTTCAACGTGCTGATCACGGACGCCGAGGGGATCGTCATCGGCAGCGGCGACAGCAGCCGCGTCGGCAGCTTCCACGAGGCCTCCGTCGACGTCGTCCGCACGAAGGAACCGGCCACCCACAGCGCCTCCCAGGCACAGCAGCTGCGCGGAGTGCGCCCGGGAGTCACCCTCCCGCTGATCACCAACGGACAGGCCGTGGGCACGGTCGGCATCACCGGCACCCCCGCCCAGGTCCGCCGCTTCGGCCTGCTCGTCAAACGCCAGACGGAGATCCTGCTCCGCGAGTCCGTGATGCTCCGCTCCCGGCTCCTCGCCGAGCGCGCCGCCGAGAAACTCCTCGCCGACATCGCGTCCTACGACCCCCAGGTCGTCGAGGGCGACTTCCTCGTGTTCCGCGCCGCCGAACTCGGCTACGACCTGCGCCTACGACGGGTCGCCGTGGCCTTCGAGGTGACCGTGCCGCACCCCGCGCCCCGCCGACAGGGCGGCACCCAGAGCCGGGACATGGCCCTGGTCCGCTCCGAACTCCTGCGTACCGTGGGGGAGTTCTTCGCCGACCCGCAGGACATCGTTGCCTCCACGGCGCCCGGCTGGATCGGCGTCCTGCACCGCCTGCCCGCCGGACGCTCCACGGCCTCCCTCGTCGCCGACTGCCGGCGGGTCACCGAGCTCATCGCCGCCCAGGACGGCCTCGCGGCCCGCGCCGGTATCGGGGAGGCGGCCACCGCCGTCGGCGGTCTGCACGACTCCTACCAGGACGCGTGCGACGCGCTGCGGCTCGGCGCCCGGTTCGCGGACACCGACCCCGTGCATCTGATCACCGAACTGCGCGTCCACCAGGTGGTGACGGCGGTGAGCCAGTCCGCGCGCAACCGGCTGCTGGAACTCACCGCCGCCGAACTCCGCGCCCAGCCGGACTGGCCGGCCCTGCGCGACACGGTCACCGCCTGGTGCGAGAGCGGCTTCAACCTCGTCCGCACCGCCGAGGCCCTGCACATCCACCGCAACACCGTCGTCTACCGGATGAACAAGATCGAGCAGATCACCGGCCGCCCGCTGCGGGAGTACCGGACGGCCATGGCCCTGTATCTCGCCTGCCTGGCCGACCGGTTGGCGCGCTGAACGCGTCCCGTCACACGCCCCCAGCCCGCGCGCGGAGCATGCGGCTCACCTCGTCCGAGCGCTCCAGGAGCGTGGTGCGGACCACCGGCACCGCCTCCCGGGACGCCTCCTGGGCCCGCTCGATGTACGCCGGGTCGATGGCGTGCAACGGGAAGAGGCGGTGCGTGTAGCTCATCGCCAGGAGCATTCCACCCTGGTGCAGCTTCGGGATCGCCTCCAGATAGCGTTCCGCGTACGGGGCCAGCAGCGCGTCCTGGCCCGGGCGCCAGAAGGCCGCCGCCACCAGGCCCACCGAGTTGACGGGGACGGCACGGTCCACGGTCAGCCGCTGCCAGACCTCCGCCTTCGTGGCCGCGTCGGGCAGCGCGGCCCGGACGGTCAGAGCGCGGGTCCAGGCGTCGGGGTCCGGGTCCCGGGCGAGCAGGAGATCGGACTCCGCGGCCAAGTCCCCGCCCAGTTCCGCGTCGCGGACCAGCGCACGCCAGTGCAGGTCCACGTCGGCACCGGCCAGTTCCCGGAGCCGGTCGAGATCCTCCCGGGTCGTCGCGGTACGGGCCAGCCCGCGCAGCGCGACCTGACGGCGGCCCGGGTCGTCGGCGAGCCGGAGACAGGCCGCCGCCACCGCCGCCGACAGTTCGGTCCGCTCGGCGGCCGGCGCCCACAGCTCCGCGATGTTCGCGGCGAGGGTCAGATACGGCTCGATCACCGCGTCGGACGTCTCGGCCGTCAGCAACGCGGTGAGACACCGCCCGGCCTCCGCCGCCGTGGCCTCGCCGGTGGTCAGCATGTCCCACACGGTGGCGGCGGCCACGCCCCGCGAGATCGCCGTGGGCAGTCGCGCCGCCGTACGGAACAGCGTGTCCCTGGTGGCGGGGTCGGGGCGGGTCGTCGCGAAGGTCAGGTCGTCGTCGTTGATCAACAGGACGTCGGCGGGCGGGAGTCCGGTCACCGGGGTGCGGGTCTCGGTCACCTCGACCCGGACCAGCGCCCGGCGTTCCAGCGCGTCGCCGTTCTCCCCGTACGCGCCCACCGCCAGCACCTGCGGGCGCGGGCTGCCGTCGGCCACCAGCGTGAGGGTGTCGCCGTCGCGCTCCAGCGAGAAGCGGTCGGTGCCCGCCGTCGTCAGCCAGGCCGTGCGCCAGGTGTCCAGGTCGCGGCCACTGGCCTCCGACAGCGAGTCGATCAGGTCCTGGAGCGTGGTGTTGCCCCACGCGTGGCGCGCGAAGTAGGCGGCCATGCCGGTCCTGAAGTGCTCTTCGCCGACGTACGTCTTGAGCTGTTGAAGGACGGACGCGCCCTTCGGATACGTGATGTTGTCGAAGATCGACGCGGCCTGGGCGACGTCGTGGATGGGCTGGTGGATCGGGTGCGAGGCGGGGCCCTGGTCGGACAGGTACGCGCTGATCTTGCCGATCATCAGATGGCTCGCCCACGCGTCCGTGTGCCGGGTGGCGCGCTCGGCGGCCCAGTGGCAGGCGAACTCCGCGAACGCCTCGTTCAGCCAGAGGTCGTCCCACCAGCGCATGGTGACGATGTTGCCGAACCACATGTGCGCCATCTCGTGCAGCAACACCCTTGCGAGCAGCACGTGTTCGGCGGGAGTCGGCGCGGCCCGCCGCAGGAACGAGTCCGACCACGTCACACAGCCGTAGTTCTCCATCGCCCCGCCGAACTCGGGCATGAAGACCTGGTCGTACCTGCGCTGCGGGAACGGCATCGCGAAGGCCTCGGCGTAGAAGGCGAGGCCCTGACGGGTGAGCGTGAAGATCTCCTCGGCGTCACGGTCGAGGATCTCGGCGAGCGAACGGCGGGCGTACAGGCCCAGGTCGTGGCCGTCCACCTCGCGGCGGACCTCGTGGAAGGGGCCCGCGTTGATGACCGTGTTGTACGTCGACAGGGGTGGGGTGTCCGGGAAGGTCCACCGGCGGGCCGCGCCCAGTTCCTCGACGTCCGCGTCACCGGAGTTGCTGGTGACGGTCCACGCGGCCGGGGCCGTGACGGTGAACGCGTGCGGGGCCTTGAGGTCGGGCTGGTCGAAGCAGGCCCACACGAAACGGGCCTCGTCCGGTTCGAAGCTCATCCACACGTACACCTCGCCGTCGCCGGGGTCAGTCGCCCGGTGCACGCCCTCGCCGGTGGTGGTGTCGGCCTGCACGCTCTCCACCCGCAGCACGTTGTGCGCGGCGAGCCCCGGGAGCTGGATCCGCCCGTCCTCGCCGGGTCCGACCTCGACCCCGTTCAGCGTCGCGCCCAGCACCCGCGCCGCGCAGTCCACGAAGGTCGCCGCGCCCGGCTCGCGACACGTGAACGCCACGGTGGAGACGGAACGCACCTCCGGCCCGTCGGGCAGCGCGGTCAGATCGACGTCCACGTCGTACCGCTCGACCGCGATCAGCGCGGCCCGGTGCTCGGCTTCGGCGCGGGTCAGGCTTCGGATCCCCATGTGTCCTCCCTCGGCAGACAGCGGCCGCAAGCCTATGACGGAGATCGCCGGGGAGCAGAGGGTTTTCGCCGCGCGGCGGACGGACCGGCGACGGCGGTCGATCGCCCACGTGGGCGGCGAGCGCCGGGCGGAGCCGCCCTCGTCCGGGGCGCCGCGGACGAGGGCGACTCCGCCCGTCCGCGGCGCCGCGCGGAGCGGAACTCGCGCTCCGCGCCACCCGCGTCGCGGGACCGGAGGGCCGCGCCGACGCGGACCGGTGGCTCGACCGAGCCTCCGGCGTGCTCGCGGACACGGCCGTCGCCGCGGCCCGGTGCTCATCCCCGCAGGAGCGCCGGGCCGCGTCGTCGGCCCCCCGGTGTCATCGCCCCCGCAGACCCATGCCGATGACCCCGGCGGTATGGCGGGCGGCCTCCGCGAGCCGCTCCAAGTGGTGTGCCGGATCCGTGAGGACACACAGCGCGGCCAGGGGCGTGGCGCCCGTACCGAACAGCGGAACCGCCGCACAGCACACCCCGCTCACCACTTCCTCCCGGTCGAACGCGGTACCCCGCTCCCGGATCGTGGCGGCGTCCCGCGCCCAGGACGCGGGCAGCGGCCCCGGCAGCGGTGCCGGACCGGCCATGGCCACCAGGACCTTGCCCGCCGCGGTGAACCACGGCCAGGTCATCCGGGTCCCCGGCGGATCGGGCCGTTCGGCGTCGGCGGGACACCACTCGACCATCAGCGTCTCGCCCTTCCACAGCACGGCGATCCCCACCGTCGTGCCCGTGAGCTTCGCCAGCCTGCGCATCGGTTCCCGGGCCGCGGTCCGCAGCCGGGGATGCGGCTGCCAGGCCCGCCCGAGGCGGAACAGCCGCGGACCCACCCGATAACTCCCCCCGCACCGCTCGACCGCGCCCAGGTCCGCCAGCTGCTCCAGCAGCCGGTACGCGGTCGTCTTGGGCAGTCCGCAGTCGGACGCCAGCCTGGTCGGCCCCGCCTCCACGGCCCGTTCCACCGCCTCCAGCAACGCGAAGGCGCCCTCCAGCACGCTCCTTCCGCCGGCGTTTCCCGCGGCGGCCGGTAACGTCTCCGGCCGCCGGACCGGCACTCGTGTTCCAGGTGCCATCACTTCCCCTGTGATCACACTTCTCGCCCCCGTTTGCCTGTCGCGCAGCCGCCGGGCTACGGCCCTGCCGCGGTGCCCGAACGGCGCCCCGGTCAGAGCCCGTTCGTGTCCCAGCAGACTGACATCGGTGGGTGGCAGGAAACCTTGCCGAAGGCTTGTCGCGCCGCGTACGCGTCCGTGAAAGAAAGGAGGAGGCTTTGTGTGGGGGTGGCGCACACCATGGTGGACGTGCAGTTGCTGGGGCCGGTGGAACTGTTGGCGGGGGAGCGCGCGGTGGAGGTGGGCCCGCCCCAACGCCGTACCGTGATGGCCGCGTTGGCCGTGGACGTCGGCCGGCCCGTCGCGATGGACGTGGTCATGGAGCGGGTCTGGGGCACGCGCGCGCCGGACGGGGCGCGCGGCGCCGTGCACGCCCATGTCGCCCGGATCCGACGGGTGTGCGAGCAGGCCGCCGAGACCGCGCGGGACCCCTTGTCCGTGGTGCGGCGCTCCGGCGGCTACCTCCTGGAGGCCCGCCCGGACCAGGTGGACGTGTACAGATTCCGGCAGTTGGTGGACCAGGCAAGGACCGCGGGCCCGGCCTACCCGGAGCGGGCGCGGCTGCTGCGCGAGGCGCTGGACCTGTGGCGCGGGGAGCCGTTGTCCGGTCTGCGCGGGCAGTGGGCGGCCCGGATGCGCGAGGCCTGGCGGCGGCGGCACCAGGACGCGGCGGTCGGCTGGGCCCGCACGGAACCGGTCCACAGCGATCCCGCGTCCGTCATCGGCCCGTTGACCGGCCTGCTGGGCGAGTACCCGCTGGCCGAACCCCTCGCCGAGGCGCTCATGCGGGCCCTGCACGAGACCGGCCGCAGCGCGGAGGCCTTGGACTGCTACGCGGCCGTCCGCAAACGCCTCGCGGAGGAACTGGGCACCGACACCGGACCTGCACTGCACCAGTTGCACCAGACCATCCTGCGCGGCCACCGCTCCGGCCCCGCCAAACGGCCCGAACCGTCCGGACCGTCCGAGACGGCCCGCTCGATCGAACTCCCCGCCCAACTCCCCGTGGGCGTACGGGGATTCACCGGCCGCGACGCGGAACTGACCCGGCTTGAGGAGATCCTCGCCTCGGCGGAGGGCGAGTCCGCCGCCGTGGTGATCTCGGCGGTCTCGGGCATGGCGGGCGTCGGCAAGACCGCGCTCGCGGTGCACTGGGCCCGCCGGGTCGAAAGCGCCTTCCCCGACGGGCAGTTGTACGTGAACCTGCGCGGCTTCGACCCGCAGGGCGCGGTGATGCCCCCGACCGAGGCGGTCCGCGGATTCCTCGACGCGCTGGGTGTACGGCCGGACCGGACACCGCCGTGCCTTGAGGCCCAAGTCGGCCTGTACCGCAGCCTGCTGACGGGGCGTCGGATCCTGGTCGTCCTCGACAACGCCCGCGACGAGGAACAGGTGCGCCCGCTGCTGCCGGGCGCGAGCGGCTGCATGGCGCTGGTGACCAGCAGGAACCGGCTCACCGGGCTGGCCGCGACCGAGGGCGCCCATCTGCTCGCGGTCGGCCCGCTGACCCCGGACGCGGCACGGGATGTCCTGGCGGAGCGGCTCGGTGCGGACCGGGTGGCCGCCGAACCGGAGGCCGTCGCGGACGTCGTCACCTGGTGCGCGGGACTGCCGCTGGCCCTGGCGGTCGTGGCGGCCCGCGCCGCCGCCCAGCCGCGACGCCCGCTCGGCACGCTCGCCGAGGAACTCCGCGAGGTGGGCGGCCGACTGGACGCGCTCGACGGCGGCGAGGAGGCCAGCCAGGTACGGGCCGTGTTCTCGTGGTCCTACAGCGCGCTCGGCCCGGCCGCCGCCCGGCTGTTCCGGCTGCTCGCCCTGCACCCGGGCCCGGACCTCTCACGGCACGCGGCGGCCGCCCTCGCCGGCGCTCCGCCGGAACGCGTCCGCGCACTGCTCGCCGAACTGACCGGCGGGCACCTGCTGACCGAGCACGCTCCGGGACGGTACGCGTTCCACGACCTGTTGCGCGTCTACGCCGGGGAGTTGGTGGCCGCGTACGACGACGAGTGGGAACGGCGTGCGGCCCTGCACCGGATGATGGACCATTACCTGCGTTCCGCACGTGCCGCCGACGTCCTGGTGACCCCGCAGCCCAACCCGGTCGCCGCTCCCGCGCCCAGAGCGGGCGCGAATCCGATGGTGCCCCGGGACTACGGCAGAGCGCTGGCCTGGCTCGTCGCCGAACACCCGGTACTGCTGGAGATCGTGGGGCAGCCACCGCCCGGCTTCGACGGGCATGTGTGGCGACTGGTCACCGTCCTGACCACCTTCCTGGACCGGCACGGCCACTGGGAGGCGCTGCTGACCGCCGGGCACAGCGCGCTCGCGGCGGCCGAACGGGAGGGCGACCTGGTCGGAAGAGCGGGCGCCCACCGCGGACTCGGCCTGGCCCTGGACCGCCTCAACTCCCCGGAACCGGCCAGGGAGCACTACTTACGGGCGTTGGAACTCTTCGCCGAGCTGGGCAGCGACGCGGGGCAGGCCCGTACCCACCAGCATCTCTCGCGGATGTCGGGAACCCAGGGCGACCCCGCACTGGCGCTGGAACACGCCCACCGGAGCCTGGAGCACTACCGGGTGGCGGACGACCCGGCCGGACAGGCCGCCGCGCTCAACCACATCGGCTGGATGGAGGCCCAACTCGGCGCACACCACAGCGCGTTGGCGCACTGCGAGCAGGCGCTCGAACTCGCCCGTGCGGCCGCCGACGTGGACGGACAGGCCCATATCTCCGACAGCCTCGGCTACATCCACCACCAACTCGGCCGCCACCAACAGGCGGTGGAGCGCTACCGGGATGCGGCGGCCCTGTTCCGCGCCACCGGCGAGCGCCGCAGCGAAGCAGCCTGTCTCCGCTGCCTCGGCGACAGCCACCACAGCGCCGGTCAACCCGACGCCGCACACGAGGCCTGGACCCGCGCCCGCGACCTCGCCGACGAACTCGGCCTGCCCGACGACGATCCCCTCCGCACCGATCTCCACGACCGCATCAGCGAACGGCCCCTGCCGTAGCGGACTTTGAGAACTGCGAGGGCGCGCCCCCGCCGCCGAGCCCGAGGCTGAGGACGGCACCGCAGACCGCGCAGCCGCAGGTGATCCACCAGGTGGAGTGCCAGCCGCCGGTACGGGTCGCCAGCCACGCGGCGACCGTGGGGCCCACGAAACTGCCCGCGTTGAACAGCTGTTGGATCAGCCCCATGGTGGCCGGGGCCGAACCGCCCGCCGGTGTCAGCCCACCGATCATCCGCAGCAGGGTCGCGGGTATCGCCCCGCCGGTCAGCGAGAAGGCGACGACACACAGGAACTGCCAGACGGTACCCGCCGGAACACCGTGCCAGTCGACGGCGAAGGCCAGCAGGGAGGTCGAGGCCATCAGCGCGAAGGCGGGCACGACGACGGCGCGCACGGCCAGCCCGCGTTTCAGCAGCGCCGCAGTGCCGACCGAACCGACGGCGTTCACCGCACCGACCACGGCGCTCAGCACCCCCGGCCAACTGCCCGTCATCCCACCGTCGCGATAGACGGTCGGCAGAAACCCGACCACGGCCATCCACGGCAGCGTGTAACAGGCGAAGACCAGACCGGCCGTCCAGGGAGCGGGAGCCCGGACGGTACGGCCGATGCGCGCGAGGGCAGTCGCCGCGCCCCGCGCACCGCCCGCGTCGTCACGCGGAACGCGGGCCAGCACCCACGGCAGCGGCGCCAGCGCGACCACGGCCATGCCCCACCACCACACCCGCCACGACACCGCCTGAAGGGCCAGCGCGCCGACCACCAGCCCGACGAAGGTGGAGATCCCCTGGTAGGCGCCCCAGAAGCCCATGGCGGTGGTGAAGCGGCCCGGCGGAGCGGTGCGCCGGATCAGTCCCGGACCGGTCACCGCCACCAGGATGAAACCGGCCCCCTCCACCGCCCGCGAGGCCAGCAGCGGACCCGCCGACCCGGCGAAACCACCACCGGCCGAACCGAGGAACAGCAGCACGAGCCCCCCGGTCAGACAGCGCCGTTCACCGATCAGCTCGGCCAGCAGCGAGACGGCAAGTCCCCCGAGCATCCCGGCCAGTTGGACGATTCCCAGCAGGGTCCCGGCCTGCACCAGACCCAACGACAGATCGTGCCGCAGGTACGGCAGCGCGGGCGGCACCTTCCACACCTGGAGCCCGGCGGCGACCCCGGCGGACACGACGACGATCCAGGAGCCACCGGTACCGGCGGGGTACGACTTCGAAGCCATGACGGCGGTCCTTCAACGGATCGGAGGCGGGAGACGGCCCACCACCTAGACCACGTGCCAGGGCAGCGGCGCAACAGAGGTCTTCTCCGATGCGACAGATGCTCAACGAGATGTGATTCAGGTGTCAGAATGCGCACCATGACACCGATGGACACCTTGGACGCCAGGATCGTCCTGGCCCTGGACGACGACCCGGACGCCACGATCCTGGCCCTGGCGCAGACCCTCGGCGTGGCCCGCAACACCGTGCACGCCCGGCTGCGGAGAATGGCGGCCGAGGGTGCCCTCAAACCCTTCAGCCGCCGCGTCGACCCCGCCGCCCTCGGCTACGGCCTGGTCGCGTTCATGTCGCTCGCGGTGAGCCAGGCCGAACCCGAGAGCGTCCACGCAGGCCTGCTCGACCTCCCCGAAGTCATCGAGGTGCACTACACCACCGGCGACGCCGACCTCCTCGCCCAGGTCGTCGCCAGGGACACCGCGGACCTGCACCGCATCACGAAGGCGATCCTCGCCATCGACGGAGTCGACCGCACCAGCACCGCCATCTCACTGGCCGAGGTCATCCCCTACCGACCCCGGTCCCTCCTCAACCGCCTGGCGCAGGGCGGCACTTAGAGGTCCAGCTCCAGCACCGGCGAGTCGCAGCGGCTCACGCAGATCATCATCGTGGTGGCGGCGGTGCGTTCGGACGGCTCGATCACCGAGTCGCGGTGGTCCGGGAGCCCGGCCACGACCGCCGTCTCGCAACTGCCGCAGTAGCCCTCCTCGCAGGAGTAGGGAACGTCCGGGAGCTTCTCCCGTACGACGTCCAGCACGGAACGGTCGGCGGGCACGGTCAACCGCAGCCCCGAGCGGCTCAGCACTACCTCGAACTCCCCGTCGGCCGTGCCGGGTTGGTCGGCGGCGGCGAAGCGCTCCAGGTGAAGGACCCGGGTGGAGCCCGGTGTCCGGCACAGCGCCGTCACCGCGTCGAGCATCGGCTGCGGACCACAGGCGTAGACGGCGTGCGCGGGCGGGGCGGCGGCGAGTTCGGTGGCCAGGTCCGGGGGACCCGCCTCGTCCTGCGGCAGGAGCAGCACCCGGTCGCCGCCCAGCTCCACCAACTCCTCGGCGTACACGAGCCGGGACCGGTCGCGGGCACCGAGGACCAACCGCCACGGCAGGCCGCGCTCGGTGAGCTCACGGGCCATCGGTAGGAGCGGTGTGACGCCGATGCCGCCGGCCAGCAGCAGATAGCCCTCCGCGGGCACCAGCGGGAAGCGGTTGACCGGCCCGCGCACCTCCAACTCCCGCCCCACCAGGGCGGTTTCATGGATCTCCCGGGAACCGCCCCGCCCCTCGGGCGCGAGGTGCACGGCGACCGTCCATGCCTCCGCGTCCGTCACCTCCCCGCACAGCGAGTAGGCCCGCCGCAGCCCCGAGGGAAGAGTCAACTCCACATGCGCTCCCGGCTCCCACGTCGGCAGGGCGCCGCCTGTGGCCCGCGTCAGCCGCAGCTCCACCACATCGCGGGCGACCCAGCGGACCTGCCGGACCAGGAGCCGTTGCGTCGTCGTACGAGGGGAGTCGAGGTCAGAAGACACGGAAGTACTCCCGCTGTTCCCAGTCGGTCACCTCTTGGCTGAAGCGGTCGATCTCGGCGCGTTTGATGCTCGTGTAGTACGCCACGAAGTCCTTGCCGAGCCGGTCGGCGAGCATGCGGTCGGACTCCAGGGCGTCCAGGGCCTCGGCCAGCGAGCGGGGAAGCGGTTCGGCGCGGGCCGCGTACGGTTCGTCGGCGGCCGGTCCCGGTTCCAGTCCGCCCGCCACGCCCTCCAGTCCGGCGGCGAGTTGGGAGGCGAGGTAGAGGTAGGGGTTGGCGGCCGGTTCACCGATCCGGTTCTCCAGCCGGGTGGAGGAGGGCCCGTCACCCAGCACCCGCACCATCGCCCCGCGATTGTCCCGCCCCCACACCGCACGGTCCGGCGCCAGCGACAGGGAGCGAAAGCGCTTGAAACCATTGAGAGTTGGCGTCGAGAACGCGCTCGTGGCCCGCGCGTGCCGCAGCAGCCCGCCGAGAAAGGCGGTCCCGTACGGCGACAACGGCGGCCCGGACGCGGTGAGTTCGCCGTCCTCCGGCGCGAAGACCCCCACGCCGTCCCGCAGCATGCTCTGGTGCAGATGCCAGCCGCTGGAGAACACGCCGGGCAGATGGGGGCGGCACATGAAGGTGGCGTGGTGGCCGTGGCGGGCGGCGACCTGCTTGACCGTGCTGCGCAGCAGGACCATCGCGTCGGCCGTGCCCAGACCGTCGGCGGGCTGGAGGGTCAACTCGACCTGGCTCGGCCCGAATTCGACCTCCAGGCTGCGCAACGGCAGCCCCAGGCCCTCGATGTTCGCGCGTAGGACGTCGAGGATGGGGTCGAGTTCGTCGTAGCGCAGCTCGCTGAGGTACTGGTAGCCGTGGTTCAGCATCCCGACCTCGGGCGCGGCTCCGGGCTGGCCCTGGTCGCCGGGCCCCAGGCGCGGATCGTCGAGCCGGAAGAGGTGGAACTCCACCTCCAGGCCGGTGCGGTAGGTCAGTCCGTCGGCCTGGTCGAGGACCGAGCGCAGCAGACCGCGCGTGCACAGCGGGACCGGCGTGCCGGAGGTGAAGCGCAGGTCGCACAGCAGCCAGCCGGTGCCCGGCGACCACGGCAGCATCCGGAAGGTCGACGGGTCGGGGACCATCACCATGTCGGCGGCGCCGCGCAGTTCGGGCAGCCCGAGCGGTGTCTCCTTGGTGAACAGGGGGAAGACGGTCCGCCCCGAGGTGTCCTTGGCGAGCAGGGACGAGGCGATGCCCGTACCGTCGCGCAGCACGTTGGGCAGTTCGCCCACGGTGACGGTCTTGCCGCGCAGCAGACCGTGCTGGTCGGCGAAGACCAGCCGGACCACCGTCATCCCGCCGCTCTCGGCGCGGCCGAGTATCTCCCGTGCTGCGGCGGCCTGTTCGGGGTTCCACAGGCCGTGCCGTTCGATGAATCCCACGCGGCTCAGCCGTCCGTTCCCAGCGGTCGCGCCCAACTGCTGTCGGCGCGCTGCTTGTCGGTGACGGCCGTCCAGTGCTCCTGCCAGCCCTCGGTCGGCCCGATCCCGTCCAGGGCGACCGGCCCGTGCAACCGCCCCGCCTCCTCGGCCGGCAGCACCAGCGGCGGGTCCTCCCCGCGCTCGACCGCGCCGATGGCCTCGCCGAGCATGCGCCGAAACATCACGATGGCCTTGTCGGAGCGGCCCAGATGCTCACGCGTGCGGTCCTGCACGGACCCCTGCCCCTCCACCGCCCACTGGTCGTGCACGTTGATGTCGAAGCCGAGCCCGGTGTACGTCGTCGTCCGCTGCTCCACCGGGTCGTAGCCGTAGCCGTTCTCGCGGCCGAAGCGCGGCCGGTAGTCGGGCAGGGTGACCGCGCCGACCCGCTGCCTACGCATCTCCGCCTGGTCCACCGGGCCGCCGACACTGGTGAACAGGGCATACCAGTAACTGGAGTTGTCGTCGATCGGCACATGCCACTGGGTGATCGCCGTCTCCGCGTCCAGCGGGATGTGGAAGGCGTGCGGGAACACCTGGTGGGTGATGCGGACATGGGTACGGCTGCCGTCCATCGGCAGGCCCCGCGTGTCCGTTCCGTCGAGCGTGCGCCGGGCGGTGATGCGGATGCCGTACGGGGTGCGGGCGGCGTCGATGTCGGGGCGGCCGTACTCGCGCAGGATCTTCGTCATCGGGAGGTCGGTGCCCTGGGAGGCGGCGCGGAACTGTTTGCCGTAGCTGTCGGCGGGGTCCTCGTCCTGGAAGAAGCGGTGGAGGTAGGAGGCGTGGGCGGGGTCGATGCCGACCTCCAGGGCCTGGAGCCAGTTGCACTCCAGCAGGCCCTTCCAGGCGAAGGCGTGGTCGGCGGGTGCCTGGAAGCAGTCCAGGGCGGGGAGTTGGGGTGGTTCGCCGGGGCCGAGGTAGCCCCAGACGATGCCGTTGATCTCGCGGACTGGATAACTGCCCAGCCGGACACGGGACTTGAGCGGGCTGTCGACGGGCTCGGCCGGTGTGTCGAGGCACGAGCCGTCACGGGCGAACAGCCAGCCGTGGAAGCAGCAGCGCAGTCCGCCGTCCTCCAGGCGGCCGAGCGCCAGGTCGGCGCCCCGGTGCGGGCAGCCCCGGTCGACGAGACCGAGTTCGCCGTCCTCGTCACGGAACAGGACCAGGTCCTGGCCCATCACCCTGGGCGCCACCAGCGGTCGTACGCCCGCGAGTTCCTCACTCAGGGCGATCGGCTGCCAGTAGCGGCGCATCCACTCACCGGCCGGGGTGCCGGGCCTGGTCCGGGTGAGCCGGGTGTTCTCTTCCTCGCGCATGGGACGCCTTTCGGGGGAGGGGTGGCGCCGGTCAGCCGCAGCAGTGGTCGGCGGCTGTCGGGCTCGGCGTGTGGCAGGAGACGGGGGCCGGTACGTCGAGGGCCGGGTTGCGGTCGAAGAAGCCGTCGGGCTCCAGGCGCAGCCGCGCCTTGGCGACCGGCATCACCGGCCACTCCTCGGGACGCGGGAAGTGGTGCGAGCCGACGGTCGCCCACAGCACGAGGTCCGTACCGTCCAACGACCGGTTCTCCTCCTGCCACTTGTGGACACCGTCCGCGCCGGGCTCGGCCTGGTTCGGATACTCGCCGCCGACGAACCGCCGCTGCGCGTCGTAGGCCGTCGCCCACAACTGCCGCCCCACGAAAGGCGCTCGACGGGCACACACACTGTCCTCGCGCACCGGAAGCACCGCCGTGTTCTCCAAGTGCACGCGGTACGCGGTCGGTTCACCCATCCGGTTGCGGGACTCGGTGCTCTCCACCCGCCAGTGCAGCGCGCGCGAGGGGTCGGTGCGCCGGGCGCCCTCCGACTCGCTGAGGATCGGCCGCAGCACGGTCCGGGCGGCGTTGCCGTACGGGTCGAGGACCGGGTCGGGCTCGTGCTCGGCGGTGACCTCGACCAGCCGGTTGGGGTCGCCGTCCACCGCCATGTCGAGGCGGACGCTGAAGAAGTGCTGGTGGTTGGTGACGGCGACGTTCGGCGCGACCCGGCGCGCGTACGGTGTCGCCTCGTCCTCCTCGACACCGGTCGCGGAGAGGATGCCGGTCATCTTGATCTCCAGCATCACCGAACCGTCCTGGTACAGCGACCAGTAGAAGCCGTAGTCGTAGTTGGCGACGGTCGCGAACGCCGAGATGATCAGCCGTCGCGAACGGCGCACCTCCGTACGGCCCGTGCGGCCGTCGTGGTGCTTCCAGAGGATGCCGTCGTCCTCCTCGTGCACACACACGGCGTTGGGGATGAGCCGGGGCACGCCGTCGCCGCCGAGCACCGCCGCGTCGAAGTACTGGATGACACCGAGGCAATCGCAGCCCAGGGCAAGGGAGTTGGTGAGCGGGCCCGCGCCGTACTCGCCCCAGTCGAAGAAGTTCTTGCGGTACTGGGTGGACGCGGTGTCGAAGTAGGGGACGTACATCTCGTTGACGGCCGCACGCCGGATCACCTGGCGAGGGGCCTTCCCCGCGGCGGCGAAGGCGAGATCGTGCAGCACCAGCCCCTCACGATGGCTGAAGCCGACCCGGACCGACCATCCCTGCCAGTCGATCCGCTGCCCGGTGACGGTGAAGCTCGGACCCTCCGGCTGGACGACCTCCAGCGGCTTCAGCCCGGGACGCTCGGCCACCGTCCCGGCGGCGAACACGCCGGACTCCTCCGACAGCGGGATCACCCCGTGGTCCTCGATGTGCAGGATCTCCATGGTCTCCATGTCGATGATCGGCACGACCCCCTGCACCGGGCGGGCGTAACCGTTGTCGTCCTCGTCGGTGCGATGCCAGACGCTGCCCCAGGTCAGCCGGCGGCCCGCGTACTCCGGCGGCTCGAACCCGCCGATCGACTCCGGGTCCACCATCACCAGCGACACGTCGTGGATGCCGCGCAACGCGAGCGCCTCCCGGAAACCCGGGTCGGCACGGCAGGCGGCAGCGGCCTGCCGGGCCTCCTCCGAGGAACAGCCCGGACTGCGGACGTCCAACTCCCGCCAGGCGGTGGTCTGCGGCTTGTCGCCGAGTTCGAGATCGACCTCGAATGCGTGGCGTGCGGAGGTCGAGAACACCACCGCGCGGGCCCGCCGGGTGTCCCCGTGGGCGGCGCGACGGGCGTGGTCCTCGTCCAGCGCCACACCCCAGAACCGCGCGTCTTCGGGGACCCGGGTGTCGGCCCTCAACACTCCTACGGCCGTGGCGAGTTCGGTGACGGTGAGGGGGTCCAGCGGATGCGGTGCGTCGGCCGGTACGGGTTCGGGGGCGAGAGTGCTCACAGGGAACTTCCTTCCAAGGTGATGCCACCATCGGCGCGGGGATCGGAGGCGCCGTCCAGCCGACCGCCGGCGGACAGTCGTACGGCCTGGGTGTGACCGGCCAGATCGGTGCGGCCCGCCGCCACGACGACCGGAATCACCGACGGGAAGCCGCCGGCGGGAACGGACCCGGGCTCGGCCAGCAGCGTCTGTGTCTCGTGGCCGATGTCGCGGGCACCGATCACCCAGCGCGGGCGGTCCAGTACGGCGGCCGGATCGGCGGCCGGGTCCATCAGATCGGGGACGGTCTGGGCGAGGATCTGCGGCTGCGCCCGCCCACCCTGACAGCCCGCCGCGAGCAGTACGTCGGCGGACCGGCCGAGCACGGGACAAAGGGTGTGCGGGGGACGCAGGCCGGGTCCGACGAGGGCCGGATGGCCGGGGAGCAGGCTGAACGCCGAGCCCCGGTTGTGCAGCACGATGCCCGTCCCCGGATCGCAGATGCCGGAACCGAAGGTCTGGTACACGCTCTGGATCAGCGAGACGGCCAGCCCGGACGCGTCCACGGCGGTGATCGCGACGGTGTCCCCGGCGGGCCGGAAGGACGGCTCGGGAGGCTCCGCACCGGCGAGCGGAGCCGGACGCAGCAGTCCGTCCAGATCCACGGGCGCGGGGCCGAGCGGATCGCCGAGCAGCAAGTCCCTTGCCGCCGAGGCGTCTTGGCAGCGGGCGGCCAACACACCGGTACGCTCCGGCTCGGGCAGCTTCGCCACGGAAGCCGCGGTCTCCAGTACGGCCAGCAGGCTCGCCCCCTGACTCGGCGGCGGCGCGGTCCACCACCGCGTACCGGCCACGTCCAGCGTCAACGGCTCGGCGCTCGCGGCCTGATGTGCCGCGAAGTCGCTCGCGGTGAGTGAACTCCCGGCCCCACGCAGGCCGTTCACCAGTGCCTCGGCGACCGCGCCCCGGTAGAAGGACGACGGATCGTCGGCGAGCGTGCGCAGGACGGCGGCCAGCCGGGGCTGGGGGAGCGGGTCGCCCTCGACGAGGGGTGCGCCCTCGGGGCCGGTCAGCAGCGCGGTGAGCCCGGGGTCCGCGGCGATCCGCGGGGCCCGCTCGCGGACGGCACGGGCCAGACCCGCCGAGACGGTGGCCCCGTCCTCGGCCAGATCGGAGGCATCCCGCAGCGCGGCGGACAGGGCACCGGGCGTGCCATGGGCCTCGGCGAGCGCGGCCCAGCCCGCCACCACACCGGGCACGGTCACTGTTTGCGGGCCCTGCGCGGGCATCCGCTCGTCGGCCGCGCGCAACGCGTCGACGTCCACGGCCTGTGCGGCGGCCCCCGCCGAGACCACCGCGCGCACCGAGCCGCCGGGAGCGTGGACGAGGGCGATCAAGTCGCCGCCCAGGGAACACTGGTGGGGATAGACGACGGTGAGAGCGGCGGCCGCCGCCAGCGCCGCGTCCACGGCGTTGCCGCCCCGCTCGGCCGCACGCCGGGCAGCCGTCAGCGCCGCCGGGTGCGGTGCGGCGAGGATCAGCTCGCTTGTCACGCTTCGTCCCTCGGGAACAGCACGGTTCGGGAGGGAGCCGCCTCGGCGCCCTGCAAGGGCAGCGGGAGGGAGATCATGTCGTAGACCCCGGCCGGAGTGTGCAGCAGATCTACCACCTCCAGGATCAACACCTCGGCCGAGCACAGGAGTTGGTGGGTCTCCCAGTGGGAGGTGTAGGCGACCGCCTCGATGCTCAGGTAGTCGATGCCCGCGGTGCGTACACCGGCCTCGATGAGCCGTTCCGCGCCGTCCGGGGCCAGTCCGACCCACTGCCGGGCCTTCCACGGGCTGCGCAGCACGCCTTCGGAGTTGCTGGTGCGCAGCAGCACGCGTTCCTCGGTGCCGAGGCTGGCCGCGTCGAGATCGGCGGCGGTGATCTGCTCTTTGACGTGGGTCAGATCGAGGACGCGGGCGGTGCCGTTGAGGGCGGACAGGTCGAGTCGGTCGACCGTCCTGCCGCCGTCGATGAAGTGGGCCGGAGCGTCGATGTGGGTGCCGGTGTGGGCGCCGATGCGCCAGCGGCTCACATTGGAGGGATCGCCCGCGGTGCGGGACTCGACGATCTCCACCTCGGGGCGGCGGCCCCAGTGGAGCATGCCGGGGTGGATGGGAACGGACACGTCGATCGCCTTGGCGAAGTCCAGATTCATGCGGCCCTCCTATTGGATGCGGATATCATGGAAGTGGATCCAAAAGTGTGTGGCTGTGGACGCCCCGGGCCGCGTGGGAAACTGCTCCACCACCGCGCACCCCCCGACCGCCCCCGAGAAGGGTTTGACCGACTCCCATGACTCCCCAGACAGACGACGAACCCCTCGTCGACGACATCGCGGCCCGAATCCGCGCGCGGATCATGAACGGCGAGCTGGCGATCGGCAAACCGCTGCGCCAGGCGGCGCTGGCCACCGAGTTCGGGGTCAGCCGCACACCGGTGCGCGAGGCGCTGCGACAGCTCCAGAACGGCGGACTGATCGAGATGCAGCCGAACCGCGGCGCGGTGGTCCGGGTGCCCGCGCCCTGGGAGGTGCGCCAGGCGTACGAGGTGCGCGCCGAACTGGAAGGCATGGCCGCCCGGCGCGCCGCCTCCCGCATCACGGAACGCGGGCTCGCCGCACTGCGCGAGCACAACGCGGTCCTGTACGAGGCGGTGGCGCGGGCCGCCGGCGAGGGGACGGGGGGCGGCAGCGCCGCGACCACGGCGGCCAACGACTGCTTCCACACGGTGATCTGTGAAGCGGCCGACAACCCCTGGCTGACCCGGATGATCGACCGGATCAACGAGAGCTTCCCGCGCAACGTCTCCTCGCTCGCCCTCGCGGGTGACGAGCGCCATCGGCAGCTCAACATCCGTGAACACGAGGCCGTGATCGAGGCGTTGGCCGCGCATGACGCCGACCGCGCGGATGCGTTGATGCGCGAGCACGTCATCAGTTCCGGGGAGCATCTGACGGCCTGGTACGAGCGCCGGTCCCAGACGGTGTTCCACGGCTGAGCGGGTCCGGTGGCGCGGCCTCACGAGGTTCCGCCAGGGAGGAGTCGGGTAGGCGACAGGAAGTCCAGGTCCGGGCGGGCGATCCCGCACACGAGGTCGGCCAGCGCCTCACCGATCGCCGGTCCGAACTTGAACCCGTGGCCCGAACACGCCGAGCCCAGCAACACCTGAGGTACGCCGGGTAGTTCGCCGACCACGAAGCGCCGGTCGGCGGTCATGGTGTACAGGCAGGTCAGGCTCTCCGTCACCGGCCCGGCACCGGGCAGGACCTGTGCCACCGCCTCGCTGAGCAGGGCGAGTTCCTCGGCGGTGGCTCGGGGACGAGGGGCCCACGGGTCCCAGGTCGGGCCGCTGTCCAGTCCCGCCTTGAGACCGCGGCCGTCGGTCGCGGGAAACCCGTACAGCAGGCCCTGCGGCAGATCGACGGAGAAACTGCCCAGGCCGGAGGGGCCGAGCGGGCCCGTCGGGTCGGCGGCGAAGTAGGCGTTGACGATCCGAGTGACCGTCAGATGCGGGGCGAGGACGGGGACTTGAGCTGCGGTCCAAGGACCGGTGCACAGCACCAGGCGGCGGGTGCGCAGGACGGCCTCACCGGTGCGGACCACGACCTCGTCGCCGTCCACTTCCCAGCCGAGGACGGGGGAGTTGTCCTCGACGCGCGCTCCGGACCGTTCGGCCAGGGCCAGTTGGGCGCGGAGTGTCTCCTGTGCGTCGATGATCCCGGCCCGAGGGTCGTGCACCGCGGAGAATCCGGCGGGCAGTCGCAGCCCCGGGAAGATCCGAGCCGCCTCCTTGGCGTCGACCTCTCGGCAGCCCGGGCCGCGCAAGGGGTCCGGGCGGTCGCTCGGCGCCGCGTACAACCCGCCTGTTATGTCGAGGAGTTGGGCCTTCGAGGCGCCTTCCAACTCCGTCCAGGCTCGGTAGGCGGTGTCGACCAGGGCGTCCCAGTCGGGGTGGGGGTAGGCCCGGCGGATCATCCGGGTCGCACCGTGCGAGGAGCCCAAGTCATGGCCCAGGCCGTACTGTTCGAGCCCCAGGACGTCGAGTCCGCGTGCGGCCAGATGACGCAGGGTGGCGCTGCCGTGGACGCCGAGACCGACCACGATCGCGTCGTGGCGGCGGGAGTTGGGGCGGGTGGTGTGCGGGGTGGGCTCGGGGGCCGTGGGCGTTGCGGGCTCGATGCGAGCCTCAGCTTCCACCCCCGCGTCCCGCCGCACTGTGGGTGACGCCGCACTCCGCCCGTTCAGGCGCACGATCTCGCGTACCGCCTCCACCAGGGCGTCCAGATCGTGCTCGTCGTTGTAGACGTGGACGGACGCCCTGACCACCTTGGTCAGGCCCCGGTGGTCCATGTCCCAGCGGCCGTGTCCCGCCGGTACGGCGATCAAGTGGACGTGACGGTAGGCGAGTTGGCGTTGGACGTCCGAGGCGTCCAGTCCCTCGACCACGAAGGTGACGATCGCGCCGCCCGCGGCCGGCGGGTCGGTGACCTGGACGCCCGGCAGCGCGGAGAGGCGTTCGCGCAGCGAGGCGGCGACGGCTGCCAGGTGTCGGGCGACGGTGTCCACGCCGAGGGCGGCGAGGTCGGCCAGCGCTGCCCCGAGGCCGAGGCGCAAGGCGTGCGCGGCTTCCCAGAGTTCGAAGCGTTTGGCGTCCGGGACCAGTTCCCAGCTGCGTTCAGCGGTCCATACGGCGCCTCGGACATCGGGAGCCTCCGGGGCGAGCCGGTCCAGGAGCGGGCGCCGGACCGCGAGCAGGCCGGTGCCGCGCGGGCCGCGCAGGAACTTGCGGCCGGTGCCGATGAGCAGGTCGCAGCCGATGGCACCCATGTCCACCGGCAACTGACCGAGGGACTGGGTCGCGTCCAGCAGGAACGGCACACCGTGGGCACCCGCCAACGCACCGATCGCGGCGGCGGGTTCGACCAGCCCCGAGGACGTCGGGACATGCGCGGCCGTCACCAGAGCCGCGGGCCCGGCCCGCAGTGCCGCCTCCAGGGCCTCCAAGTCCACTGCCCCGTCAGGGCCGTTGGGCAGCAGCTCGACCTGGACACCGTGATCGCGTTCGACCGACAGCAGGTGCAGCGCGCTGCTGACGTAACTGGAGCGTGCCGCCAACACCCGGTCGCCGGGGCGCAGTCGAAGTGCCGACACGGCACGCTGCCAGCCGGCCGTCGCGCTCTCGACGAGGGCGACTTCCTCCAGCCGGGCGCCGAGGAGTGCGGCGGTACGCGCGTAGACGGCCTCCAGTGCGGGGGCCGCGTGCTTCGCGGCCTCGTAGCCGCCGGACAGGCTCTCCGCGCGGAGGTGGTCGATGACCGCCTCGACGGTGCCGTTGGCGAGCAGGGCCGCACCGGCCGAGTTGAAGTGGTGACCGGTGAACGAGCCCGGGGTGCGGGCGCGTTCGGCCGCGACGTTCAGGGTGGGCGGGGGCGGGGGACTCGGGGGCGAAGTGGCCGTACCGGCCGTGACGGGCGCGCTCACAGGGCGATCGTCACGCTCTTGAGCTCGGTGAACCCGTCGACGGCGGCGTCGCCGAGGTCCCTGCCGAGGCCGGACTGCTTCATCCCGCCGAAGGCCACGGCGGGGTCGAACTCGTTGTACGTGTTGACCCACACGGTCCCCGCCTCCAGCGCGGCGGCGGTGCGGTGGGCGCGGGCCAGGCTGCCGGTCCACACCCCGGCGGCGAGCCCGTACTCGCTGTCGTTGGCCAGTGCGATCGCCTCCTCCTCGCTGTCGAAGGGCAGGATGGTGGCGACCGGGCCGAAGATCTCCTCCCGGGCGATCCGCATGTCGGGGGTCACCTCGGTGAACACCGTCGGCGGCACGAACCAGCCAGGACCGGGCAGCGGTTCACCGCCCACGGCCACCAAAGCGCCCTCGGAGCGGCCCAGTTCGACGTAACCGGTGACGCGGTCGTACTGCTCCTGCGACACCAGCGGACCGATGTTGATGCCGCCCGTCAGACCCGGGCCGATCCGCAGCGCCTCCACGGCCGGCACCAGCCGGTCCAGGAACTCCTTGACGAGCGTGCGCTCCACCAGCAGTCTGCTGCCCGCCGTGCACATCTGCCCGGAGTGTCCGAACACCGCGCGCACGGCGTTCGGTACGGCCGCGTCTAGATCCGCGTCGGCGAAGACGATGTTGGGTGACTTGCCGCCGAGTTCGAGCGTGAGCCGCTTCAACGACGGCGCCGCCGCGGCCATGATGTGCCGCCCGACCTCCGTCGACCCGGTGAAGGACACCTTGGCGACGCCGGGATGGGCGACCAGTTCCGCACCCGTACGGCCGTCACCGGTAAGGACGTTGACGACGCCCTCGGGTACGCCCGCCTCCAGGCAGAGCGCGGCCAGCCGCAGTGCGGTGAGCGGGGTCTGCTCGGCCGGTTTGACGACGACCGTGCAACCGGCGGCCAGGGCGGGCGCGAGCTTCCACGCGGCGATCATGAAGGGGAAGTTCCACGGCAGTACGGCGGCCACCACGCCCACCGGTTCACGGACGCTGTACACGTGCCGGTCGGGGGCGGCCGCGTGCACGGTGCCCTCCAGCCGGGTCGGCGTGCCCGCGAAGTGGCGGATGGCCTGGAGTCCCAACTCCACATCGCCACGGGCGCGTTCGATGGCCTTGCCGTTGTCCAGGGTGTCCAGCACCGCCAGTTGCTCGGCGTCGCGCTCCACCAGATCGGCGAGACGCAGCAGGACGTCACGGCGCTGCCGGGGCGGCAGTCCGCGCCAACGGCGGTCCCGGTGCGCCGCGTTGGCGGCCTCGACCGCCGCCGACACCTCGGCCGGGCCCGCCTGGGCGACCGTGGTGAGCTGCTCCCGGGTGGCCGGGTCGAGCACCGGTATCCGCTCCGTCGCGGTGCCGGTGGTCCACTCGCCGCCGATGAGCATGGGCTCGCGGTCCGGCAGCCGGGGGATCACGATGCTGGGGTCCACGGTGTTCTCCTTCACGCCTGGCGTCCGGGACGGTGAGTGGGGTCGGGCCACGGCTCACGGACCGCCGTGGACACCGCCCGGGCTGTGGTCAGGACGCAGCGGTCGAACTCCGCCTCACCGTGCTTGGGGTTCGCGTCGGCCACGTCCCGGCCCCACACCCCGGTCTCGCTGACCTGGTCCATGCGGTAGTCCCAGAACGAGTCGACGTCGACGTGGGAGGTGGCCCGCTCCATCCGCACCAGCTCCGGCGCGAGATGCAGCATCACGGACGTCTCGAAGAAGTTGGCGTGCATCAACGCCCGCCCGTACGTGACGTGTCCGTCGACTTCGGGCCCCGGGTACATGGTCACGTACCCCAACGCCCGTACCCGCGCGTCTCGGTGACGTACCCTCAGCTTCTCGGCCGACACGTCGAGCGCGCCGTTGTTCCAGATGTGCCCGTTCAGCAGCACGAACTGCCGTACTCCGGAGGCGTAGAGCGAGTCGATGACGTCCTCGACGACGGCGATCATCGTCTCCGGCCGCAGCGCCACCGTCCCCGCGAAGTCGCCGTGGGACGCCGACACGCCGAAGCTCAGCGGCGGTACGACGGGCACGCCGGTCAGGGCGGAGACGCCGAGGGCGACCGCCTCACAGATCCGGGTGTCCACGGCGAGGGGGAGATGAGGACCGTGTTGCTCGGTGGCGCCCACCGGGATGATGACGGCGTCCTGGGCGGCGGCCGTGGACTCGGCCTCCGGCCAGGTCAGCTCCTCCCACAGCACAGGTGTCCCGGATCCGCCCAACTGCGCGGCGAGTTCGGGGACATCGAGCCCGGTGGGGACGGTCCGACCGGACGGACCGGTGACGAAGACGGACGACATGGCTCTCCTCTCCTCGGGACCGATGGCGTTCGTCATCGGCGTGGACTCTTCTCGGGATCTGCGGTGCTCACCATCGGCGTCGGCTCTTCTCGGGCAGCAGATCCAGGGCGCGCAGCGGGACGGGCTCGTCCCCGTCGACCGTGGTGACCCACACGGTGGCGTCCGGGCAGTAGTCGCTGATCAGCTCGCGGCACACCCCGCACGGCGCGATGATCCGGAACCAGCCCGCCGGTTTGATCTGCACCGACACCACCGAGGTGATGCTCAACTCCGCCCCGGCGGGCAGGGCGCCCCGGGCGGTGCCCATGGCCACCCCCTCGGCACAGATCGAACTCCGCCGGCAGGAACCCTCCACATGGACCCCGGTGTGCACCCGGCCGTCCGCCGTGCGCAGCGCGGTCGCGACCTCGTGCCGGCCCGACTGCCACACCCGGGCCAGCAAGTGCTGTGCGGTGGCGAGGAGTTCGACGTCGTCCTCGTGCATCGACGGCGGTACGGCCACCGGCCGCACGTTCACGGCACTCATACCGTCAGCCCCAACAGCCGGGCCATGTTGCCGCCTTCGACCAGCGCCCGGTCCTTCTCGTCCTCGACCGCCTTGGCGATCTTCATGCGCTCCAGGTCGAAGTCGGAGCCGGGCCACTCGCTGCCCATCAGGATCTTCTCCGGCCCGAGCCGCGCGTAGGCGCGCTTCACGTCGCTCATCAGCGTCGCCGAAGTCTCCAGATACACATGCGGCTGCCGCTCGGCCACGATGATCGCCTCCGGCACGTTCCACACAGCCCCCATGTGGGCGATGATCGTCGGCACTTGGGGATGGTCCCGGGCGATCTCCTCGATGGCCAGCGGCGCGCAGAACGCGTCGTCGAGAGCATTGATGAGGACGAGCAGTCCGCGCCGCTCGCACGCTTCGAAAACCGGGTCCAGGAGGCCGTGGTCGGCGACGTGGTAGCCGTGCAGGCTCGGGTGCAGCTTCAGCCCGACCAGCCCCGCGTCGGCCATCCGGTCGATCTCGTCGAGTGCGTCGTCGGCCTGCGGCATCACCTGCCCGAAGCCGAAGAACCGGTCCGGATACGTGGCCACCAGCGAGGCGATGAAGTCGTTCTCGATGCGCTGCGCGAGCGAGCACACCATCGCCATGTCCACCCCGGCCGCGTCCATCCGGTCGAGAATGCGGCGCGGCTCGAAGGGTTTGTACGGCGGCGGGGCCTGGCCCTTGCGGGCGCCGGTGAGGTAGTCGGAACGGCCGCGGACGTCCTGGGTGGTGTTGTACGCGTCGATGATCAAGGCGGTTCGTCCTTACTGGCTATTCGCTGGTGACCAAGGGAAAGTGGCACCGCACACTGCGGCCCGGCGTGATCTCGCGCAGCTCGGGCGCGCTGGTTCGGCACTCCTCCGTGGCGATCGGGCACCGGGTGCGGAACAGACAGCCCTCGGGCGGATTCGCCGGATCGGGCAACTCGCCCTCCAGTACCTCTTGTTCACGTCTCTCCCCGGGACGTAGCACCGGAACTGAGGACAACAGCGCTCGGCTGTAGGGGTGTGCGGGTGCGGCGAAGAAGGCGTCTCGGGAGGCGACCTCGATGATCTGGCCGAGGTACATGACCGCGATGCGGTCGGCGATGTGTCGGACGACGCCGAGATCGTGCGAGATGAACAGCATCGTCAGGCCTCGGTCGCGGACCAGGTCCGACAGCAGGTTCAACACCTGGGCCTGGATCGACACGTCCAGCGCCGAGACCGCCTCGTCGGCCACCACGAACTGCGGTGACGAGGCCAACGCCCTTGCGATGCCGATGCGTTGGCGCTGGCCCCCGGAGAACTCGTGCGGCCTGCGCGCGCCGGCCTCCGCGCCGAGCCCGACGAGGTCGAGCAGTTCGGCCACCGCCTTCGCGGCCTCCGCGCGAGTGGCGCCGCGTGCCCGCAACAGTGGTTCGGCGACGATGTCGGCGATCCTGCGGCGCGGATTCAGCGAGCCGAACGGGTCCTGGAAGACCATCTGCAACTCGGCCCGCGTACGGCGAAGTTGGCTCCCACGCAGCCGGGTGAGGTCTGTTCCGTCGAACTCGATGCGGCCCGAGGCGGGTTCGATCACCCGCAACAGGGCCCGGCCGAGCGTGGACTTTCCGCAGCCCGACTCGCCGACCAGACCGAGGGTCTCACCCTGGAGGATGTCGAGGTCGACGTCCCGCAGCGCCCTGACCCGGCCGCCCGCCCGGCCCGGATACTCGACCCGCAGTTCGCGGGCCTGGATCAGCGCGGCGGTCATGCGAGGCCTCCCTGGGAGCGGGCCGTGGCACGGGCGGGGGAGGGCAGCACGCAGGCGTCGAGGTGCCCGTCGTCACCGTGCCGCTGCCGCAACACCGGCCGCTCGGAACACGCGTCGTGGACGAAGGGGCAGCGGGGCGCGAACGCGCAGCCGGACGGCCGGTCGACCCCGGTGAGCGGGCTGCCCGCGATGGTCGGCAGACGTCGTACGACAGGACCGTCGATGGGCGGGACGGAGCCCAACAGGCCCATCGTGTAGGGGTGTTGGGGGTGGAACAGCACCTCCTCGCGCAGGCCCTGCTCCACGATCCGGCCCGCGTACATCACCGCCACCCGGTCCGCGACCTCGGCCACGACGCCCAGGTCATGGGTGATCAGCAGGACGGAGGTGCCGTGGTCGCGCTGGACGCGTTTGAGGACGGCCAGTACCTGGGCCTGGATCGTGACGTCGAGTGCCGTGGTGGGCTCGTCGGCGATCAGTACCGCCGGGTCGTTGGCCAGGCCCATCGCGATCATCACGCGTTGGCGCATGCCCCCGGAGAGTTGGTGCGGGTAGGCGCGTGCCGTGCGGTCCGGGCCCGCGATGCCGACCTCGCCGAGCAACTCGACTGCCCGGGCGGCCGCCTGACTTCTCGTCACATCGCGGTGGGCGCGGATCATCTCGGAGACCTGGGCGCCCGCGCGGTGCAGCGGGTTGAGCGCGGCCAGCGCGTCCTGGAAGACGACCGAGATGTCCTTGCCGCGCACCCCGCGCAACTCCCGCTCAGACGCGGCGACCAGGTCACGCCCCTTGAAGACCGCCTCGCCGCTGATGTGGGTGCGCGGGCCGCGGTTGAGGCCGACCAGGCTCATCGACAGGGCGGACTTCCCGGACCCCGACTCGCCGACCAGGGCGAGGACTTCGCCCTGGCGGAGGGTGAGGTCCACGCCGTCCACGGCGGGCAGTCGGCCCGCCGGAACGTCGAACTGGACGCGCAGGTCCCGGACTTCGAGCACGGGCGCGGACGTCATGAACCCTCGCCCACGGCCACGGCCGCCGTGTGGATCAGGTCGGCGACGCGCTCCGGCCACACCAAGGTCGTGTAGTGGCTGCCCGGTACGTGCTCGACGGTGGCCTTCATGCGGGCCGCCATGTCGTTCTGGATCTCCGGGCGCAGGGTGCGGTCGTCGTCGGCGACCAGGTACCAACTGGGCAGGGTCCGCCAGGCCGGTGCGCCCGTCGGCTGGGTGAAGATGAGGTTCTCCGCCTTGCGGCCCTCCGCCTCGACCACGGCCCGCTGCTCGGGGGAGAGGTCGGGGCCTATCTCCGCCCAAAACTCCTCGCTCGTCTCGGACTTCCACTCGCCGTTCGGGCCGCGCCGCATGTACTTGGAAATCTCGGCCTCCTCGTACCGCTCGACGATCCCGTTGACCGTCTCGCCCTCGTCCGGCCCGAACGCGGCTATGTAGACAAGCCCCTTGACCCGCGGATCGCGCCCGACGTTGCTGATGACCGCGCCGCCGTAGGAGTGCCCGGCGAGCAGCACCGGACCCGTCGTCTCCGCCAGTACGGCCGCCGTGTTGGCGACGTCGTCCTCCAGCGAGGTCATCGGGTTGGTGACGGTGAACAGGCGGTGACCGCGGGCGGTCAGCAGGGGCTGGACGGCCGACCAGGTCGTCGGCCGTCCGCCGGCACCGTGGACGAGCACGATGTCCATGCGGGTCATCCTTTCCGTAGCCGCGGATCGAGGACCGTGTACAGCAGGTCCACCGCGTGGTTGACCAGGGTGAAGAGGAGCGCGATGGCGAGGGCGGCGCCCTGCACGACGGGGTAGTCGCGTTGCAGGACGCCCTGCACGAGCAGGCGGCCGACACCGGCGTACGAGAAGACCGTCTCGGTGATCACCGAACCGCCCAGCAGCGACCCGAACTGGAGCCCCAGGACGGTCACGATGGGCAGCCACGAGTTGCGCAGCACGTGGTGGCGGATCACCACACCCTCGCTGAGGCCCTTCATCCGCGCGGTCCTGACGAAGTCGTCGTCGAGGACCTCCAGCACCGAGGCGCGCACGATGCGGGTGATGAACCCGGCCATCGACAGCGCCAACGTGACCGCGGGCAGGATCAGATGCTGGATCCAGGGCCACACCAGCTCGGGGCGGTTCTGGAGGATCGCGTCCAGGAGAACGAAGTTGGTGGTCGGGTTGTAGTCGAGCGAGCTGGGCAGCCGACCCAGGACCGGGAGCCAGCGCAGCCACACGCCGAACACGACGATGCCGAGCACACCGAGCGCGAACCACGGCAGGGAGAAGCTGACCGTGGCGACGGCGCGGGTCGAGTGGTCGATCCAACTCCCTTTGCGCAGCGCGGCGATGACCCCGGTGACGACACCGAGCAACACCGCGATCGTCATCGCCGCCAGCGTCAGCTCGATCGTGGCGGGGAGCGCGTCGCCGAGGAGACCCAGGACGCTGTTGGAGCCGTAGAACGAGGTGCCGAGCCGCAGGTGCACCAAGTCGTTGAGGAAGGTGCCGTATTGGGCGATGAGCGGTCGGTCGAGACCGAGGGCCTTGTTGACGCGCGCCTCGTTGGCGGCGAGTTCGGTGGCGGAGAGGTTGTTGCCGCCGGCCGCGAGCGAGGTCGCCGGTGAGCCGGGCAGCAGCCGCATCGCGAGGAACACCAGGCTGGCCAGCGCGAACAGCACGACGGGGATGACCGCAAGCCGTCGTAGGACCAACAGGGTTGGTGCCGCTGCCCACTTGGGCCTGCGGAGGGGGAGCAGTGCGGTGGTCACGCGGGCCCCTTCACGTCGAGCGCGTCGCGCAGGTCGTCGCCCACGAAGTTGCAGGCGACGACGAACAGCAGCGTGAACGTCGCGGGCAGGACGACCAGTCGGGGTGCCGTGTAGAGGAACTCCTG
The DNA here is from genome assembly GCF_053891435.1 of Streptomyces sp. NPDC002276. Taxonomy (NCBI): domain Bacteria; kingdom Bacillati; phylum Actinomycetota; class Actinomycetes; order Kitasatosporales; family Streptomycetaceae; genus Streptomyces; species Streptomyces sp. NPDC002276. Next base: position 798,291 of record NZ_JBSFCQ010000001.1, read on the forward strand.
GCCCGCCTGGACCATGTAGCCCCAGTCGGGCTGCGGGGGTTGGATGCCGAGGCCGAGATAGGACAGGCCGGCGGCGAAGCCCGCCGCGATCGACAGTGTCATGACGACCTGGGCGAGCATCGGTCCGGCGATGTTCGGGAGGAGTTCGCGGGCCAGGATGCGCGAGGTGCGGGTGCCGCCCAACTTGGCTGCGACGACGTAGTCATGGGCCGCCTCGCGCGCGGTCAGGGCGCGGGCCAGCCGGGCCAGACCGGGCGCGAGGGACACCCCGATGCCGAAGACGAGACTGACCGTGCCGGGTCCCGCGGCCGCCACGAGGAGGATGACGAGCAGGATGGAGGGGAACGCGAGGGCGAGGTCCACGATCCGCATCAGGACCTGCTCGACCACACCGCCCGCGTACCCGGCGACCAGTCCGATGCCGGTTCCCACGACGGCCGCGAGCGCCGTCGCCGCGAACGCCACGAGCAGCAACGGCCGTGCGCCGTGCACCAGTCGGGCCAGTTCGTCCCGGCCCAGGTCGTCCGTGCCGAACAGATGGCCGGACTTGCCCATGGGCAGCAGCGCCGAGGACGTCTGACGCAACGGGTCCGCCTGGACGAGCAGCGGTCCCACGACGGCCACCAGGACCAGGACGATCAGCACCAGCCACGACAGCACGGCCGGCCAGGACCGCGCCAACCGGCGCCGACGCCATACGGCGAGGACGCTCCGCCCGGTGAAGGGCGACGAAGGGGGCCGTACGGTCGCCACGGGTGGTGGAGCCGTCGTGGTGTCAGACACTGGCCTTCTCCATGTAACACCGGTGGTTGGCCAGCGCCGCCGTGTTCATGTGCTTCACGTGCGAGCCGCTCACCACCAGGTTGGCGAAGCAGGCGAGCATCGACAGGACCATGTAGTCCTCGGCCCAACGGCGTTGGATCTTCGTGTAGGCGGCCGTGCGCTGCGCACCGAGGGGCAGGTTCTTGGCCGTGTCCAGCTCCGCCTGGAGCGAGGCGGCGTCCTTGAGCGTGTCCATGCCGGTGATGGTCGCGCCGTAGAGACCGGTGGGGCTGGCCATGGCGCCGACCATGTCGTTGGCGTCCGGGACGTAGGTGTTGCGCTCCCAGATCATCAGGTCGTGGTAGTCGTCCTTGCCGTCGAGGAGCCGGGTGAAGTAGGTGGCCGGGTCGACGGAGGTGGTGACCACCTTGAAGCCGACGTCGGTGAGGTTCTGGGCGACGATCTGCGCGGCCTTGGGGTGCCAGGAGTCGCTGGCCGCCATGAGCCGGATGCGCCGGCCACCGGCACCGGCCTCGGCGACGAGCTGCTTCGCCTTCGCCGTGTCCTGCGTGCTGAGGTCGGCGAGGCTGGTGTCGTAGTCGCTCTGCGCGGGCGGGATCGCGTAGCCCCCGGGCAGCGCGCCGACGCCGTAGAAGGCCTGGTCGAGGATGGACTTGCGGTCGATGGCGAGGTTGATGGCCTGGCGGACCTTGAGCTCGGGGACCCGGCGGGCGTCGATCATCAGGATCGCGTTGGCGTTGTACGGCGTCTTGTAGACCGTCACCGAGTCGTCCTTGCGGAGCTGCGCGGCGGCGGAGTACGGGGTGAACTGGGTGGCCGAGATGTCACCGCTGAGCAGCGAACTGACGATCGTCGACGGGTCCTGGACCTGGCGCAGCACCAGCCGGTCGACAGGGGGTCTGCCGAGGCGGAAGTCGTCGAAGGCCGTGAGGGTGATGGACTGGCCGGAGGTGGCCGCGGAGAAGGCGAACGGGCCGGTGCCGACGAGGTGTTTGCCGATGTCCGCGCCGTACTTCTTCAGCGCGGCCTTCGAGATGATGCGGCCACCGATGTCGGACAACTGGCCAAGGGCCGTACGGTCCGGCTTCTTGAGGACCATCTTGACGGTCAGGTCGTCCGGAGCGGTCAGCGAGGCGACGTTCGCGCCGAGGTCGGACAGCGGACGCGTGGCGCCCTTGGGCAGGGTCGGGTCCTTCTCATTGAACTGCCGCCCCAGGCTTGCCAGTACGTCCGCCGAGGTCAGCGTGGTGCCGTCGTGGAACTTGACGCCCTCGCGCAGCGCGAAGGTGTACGTGAGCTGGTCGTCGGAGATCGTCCAGCTCTTGGCCAGGTCGGGCGTGGGCTCGTTGGTCTCGAAGGAGATGAAGGTCAGGCCCCGGCAGATGCAGTCGACTGCCATCCAGTCGCCCAACGAGGTGTAGAACGACGGGTCGTTGACCGCGCTCGTCGCGTCGATGGCGAGCGTCAGCGTGCCGCCCTTGCTGCTCCCCTTCGCGTCGTCGGCCGCGGCACCGCAGGCGCTGAGCAGGGCGGGAAGCCCGAAGCCGACGCCCACTCCGAGGAGTCCCGCGCCCCGGAGCATGGTGCGGCGCGACGCCGTCGACGGGGTGGAGCCGGGTGAGGACGATCCAGCTGACTGGTCCGGCATGTGGGCCTCCTTGGGCACCGATCCTCGGATAATGGATCTCAAAGTGTCAAGATTGGATCCAATAACATGTTCACGGGCCACAGAGTCCCTCTCGTGTCCCGGGTGTAAAAGGCGTGTGAACCGGGCTGTGGGCGCGATCCGGCCAGTACCGGCTACGCGCCCGGCGTGCCCAGGCGGCGGATCAACTCGGGCCAGACCACGGGGTCATGACCCGGGACGAGTTCGTAGCCGCGTTCGGCGGCGATGCGCTTGAGTCGGCGGATGGGCTCCACCGTGCGCTCCGGGTCGACACCGATCGTGGCGCCGATCGGACGCTCGTGCTCGATGTTCTCGGTGAGGTCGGCGGCGTCGAAGGCGAACACGAAACCGCCGCCGTCCGCCAGGTCGACGACGAAGCTCTGATGTCCGGGGGTGTGCCCGGCGGTCAGTACGGCGGTCACACCTGGGGCGATCTCCATGTCGCCCTCGGCCTGTCGCCAGTCGATGCGCGGGTCGTCGAAGTCGACGCGGAAGATCGAGTGGCGCTCGACCTCCGGCTGCCCGGACAGGCCGTAGGCCAGCTCCTCGCGCTGGACGTGCACCGGCACCCGGCCCGCGAAGTGCTTGAGCCCGCCCGCGTGATCGGCGTGCAGATGACTGACGGCCACCGCGTGGATCGCGTCCATCGCGATACCGGCCGCGTCGAGGGCCTCCTCCAGAGGCTCGCCCGGACCCGGCAGGATCGGCCGGTAGTTGGGGGAGCCGTAGAAGCGGCGGCGCAGGGCCGGGTCCCGGATGAGGGCCGTGTTGAAGCCCGTGTCGAGCAACAGCCAGCCGCCGTCGCACTCCAGGAGGACCGCCGGTACGGGTTCACGCAGGCGTTCCTCGTAGGGGGCGCCGTGCACGGAGACGGACTTGGGGAGTTCCTCCCAGCCCAGCAGCAGGGGCACGATCCTGCGTACGCCGTGGCGTGTCATGAGGTGCGGGGGTGGGGCGGGAAGCGCATGGGCGATCCGTTCGGAGTGCCAGGGGCTATGTTCGGGGGATCGGGTCTTGGGGGTGAGGGTAGGGATCCACACTTTAAGTATGTGGATCCCAAAGGCGGTTGCGGAGAGGTGAACAAGTTCTCTCCGCCGTGCCGGTCAGGCCGTCCTGCCGCGCAGGGTCTCCTTCTTGGCGCGGTTTCCGCAGGTGCCCATGGAGCACCAACGGCGGTTCCCGGGGCGTGAGGTGTCGAGGAACAGGGCGCCGCAGGTCGGGCCCGCGCAGTCGCGGAGGCGGGTGAGCGACGGGGAGGTCGCGAGGTCCAGGGCGTCACGGGCGACGAGGGCGAGGGTGGCCGGGACGGGGTCCTCGGCCAGCCAGTCGAGCCGCCCGGCGCGGTCCAGGCGCGGTACCGGGACGGGGTGTGCGGCGGCTTCGTTGACCAGGGCGAGCGAGTGCGCGTCGGGCATCCGGCCGGACCGGGCCGCGGTGATCAGGACGTAGACCGCCTCGCGCAGGTCGCGTGCCCGAGCCGCGTCGGCGTTCCCTTCTGTCGCGCAGGGGCCGCACTGCCGTACCCAGGCCGACAAGGCCTCGGCGTCGGGGAGTTCCTCCACCACGTCGGGCGAACCACGGTGGCGCAGGGTGCGGACGAAGTCCAGGCAGAGGCGCCCGGCGCCCTGGCGGAAGCGCGGAGTCGATGGCACGCGCCCACCCTACTCCCCTGGAACCGGTTTAAGTGGTGCCAGTTGAGGGGCTCGCCTGCTACCGTCGGCCGAACCAGTCAAACCGGTTCTCGCGTGAGGTGTGTCCGTGCCCCGCTGGGTGATCCTCGTCCTGTCCCTCGCCTGCGGTGTGGGCGTCTCGACCATCTACTTCCCGCAGGCGATCAGCTCGCTCGTCGCCGCCGACCTGGGCGTGTCCGCCACCTCGGCCGCCCTCGTCGTCACGGCGGCCCAATTCGGGTACGCCGCCGGGATCTTCCTCCTCGTCCCGCTCGGCGACCGGCTCCCGCACCGCCCCCTGATCGTCACCCTGCTCGTGCTCACCGCCGCCGGACTCCTGGCCGCGAGCGCCGCGCCCTCGCTCCCGCTGCTCGTCGCCGCGAGCGCGGTCACCGGCGTGACGACCGTCGTGCCCCAGATCATCATCCCGATGGCCGCCGGACTCGTCCCCGCCGAGCGTCGCGGAGCCGTCACCGGCACCCTCCTCAGCGGCCTGATCGGCGGCATACTCCTGGCCCGCACCTTCAGCGGCACCCTCGGCGAACGGTTCGGCTGGCGGGCGCCGTACCTCGTGGCCGCGGTCGTCGTCCTGGTGCTGGCAGCGGTCCTCTCCCGCGCCGTCCCGCCGACCACACCGTCCACGCGGCACGGCTACCCGGCCCTGATAGCCGCCCCGCTGCGGCTGCTGCGCACCGAACCGGATCTCCGCCGCTCCTGCCTCTACCAGGCCATGGTCTTCGCCGGCTTCAGCGCCGCCTGGACCACGCTCACCCTGCTCGTCACCGGGCCGACGTACGGCATGGGTGCCCAGGCGGTCGGCATCCTCGGACTGGTCGGCGCGGCCAGCATGTTCAGCACCCCGCTCGCCGGACGGCTGGCCGACCGCCGAGGGCCCGACACGGTCAGCCTCCTCGCCATGCTCGGCACGATCGTCTCGGCCGCGCTGCTCGTCCCGGCCGCCGGGGGCGGTACGGCGGGCCTCCTGACCCTGGCCGCGGGCATGCTGCTGCTCGACGTCGCCGTCCAGTCCGGCCAGGTCGCCAACCAGGCCCGCATCTTCGCGCTACGGCCCGAGGCCAGGGCCCGTATCAACACCGCGTACATGACCTGCGCGTTCCTCGGCGGCAGCGCGGGTTCCTGGGTGGGCGTGCGGACGTACGACCGGTTCGGCTGGCGGGGGGTGACGGGGCTGGTCGCCGCGCTGGCCGTGGTGGCGCTGGGCCGCCACCTGTACCACGTACGTCGTGCGCGACCGTACCGGTCAGGATTCGAGAAGCGCGAGGCCACGCCTTCCCCCTAGCGTGACTGCCAGGCACATCACCGAGTACCGGAAGCGGACGTACCGCTCGAAGCCTGGTTGGATCGAGCCAGGCGATGACCGCCGATCGACTCTCGGCGGCCTGGCGCAAACGGAGGGAACGCACGATGAGCAAGGCCACGAGGACGGACACGCGGTCGCCGGGGCCGCACGCTGCCGACAGCCACGACCTGATCCGCGTGCACGGGGCGCGCGAGAACAACCTCAAGGACGTCAGCATCGAGATCCCGAAGCGCCGGCTGACGGTGTTCACCGGAGTCTCCGGCTCGGGCAAGAGCTCGCTCGTGTTCGACACGATCGCCGCCGAGTCGCAGCGGCTGATCAACGAGACGTACAGCGCCTTCGTGCAGGGCTTCATGCCGACGCTGGCCCGCCCCGAGGTCGACGTCCTCGACGGGCTGACCACCGCGATCATCGTCGACCAGCAGCGGCTGGGCGCCGACCCCCGCTCCACCGTCGGCACCGCCACCGACGCCAACGCCATGCTGCGCATCCTCTTCAGCCGCCTCGGAAAGCCGTACCTCGGCTCGCCCAAGGCGTTCTCCTTCAACGTCGCCTCGATCAGCGGCGCGGGCGCGGTCACCATGGAGCGCGGCGGACAGAAGGTCAAGGAGCGCCGCAGCTTCAGCATCACCGGCGGCATGTGCCCGCGCTGCGAGGGCCGCGGCTCGGTCACCGACCTCGACCTCACCCAGCTCTACGACGACTCCAAGTCCCTCGCGGAGGGCGCGATCACGGTGCCCGGCTACACGGGCGGTGGCTGGAACTCGCGCCTCTACATCGAGTCCGGCTTCTTCGACCCGGACAAGCCGATCCGCAGGTTCACCAAGAAGGAACTCCAGGACTTCCTGCACCGCGAGCCGACCCGGATGAAGATCGCGGGCATCAACATGACCTACGAAGGTCTGATCCCGCGCATCCAGAAGTCGATGCTCGCCAAGGACCGCGAGGGCATGCAGCCGCACATCCGCGAGTTCGTGGACCGGGCCGTCACCTTCACCACCTGCCCCGACTGCGACGGCACCCGCCTCAACGACGGCGCCCGCTCGTCGAAGATCAAGGGCATCAGCATCGCGGACGCCTGCGCGATGCAGATCAGCGACCTGGCCGAGTGGGTGCGCGGACTCGACGAGCCGTCGGTCGCCCCGCTGCTCACCGCGTTGCGGCAGGCCCTCGACTCGTTCGTCGAGATCGGCCTCGGCTATCTCTCCCTCAACCGGCCGGCGGGCACGCTGTCGGGCGGTGAGGCGCAGCGCGTCAAGATGATCCGCCACCTCGGTTCCTCCCTCACCGACGTGACGTACGTCTTCGACGAGCCGACCATCGGACTGCACCCGCACGACATCCAGCGCATGAACGACCTGCTGCTGCGCCTGCGCGACAAGGGCAACACCGTGCTCGTCGTCGAGCACAAGCCGGAGACCATCGCGATCGCGGACCATGTCGTCGACCTCGGCCCGGGCGCCGGTACGGCGGGCGGCACCGTCTGCTTCGAGGGCACCGTCGAGGAGTTGCGCACCGGCGGCACCATCACCGGCCGGCACTTCGACGACCGGGCGTCGCTGAAGGAGTCGACGCGCAAGCCCACCGGCGCCCTGGAGATCCGGGGCGCCGCGACCAACAACCTCCAGGACGTCGACGTCGACATCCCGCTCGGCGTCCTCGCCGTCATCACCGGTGTCGCGGGCTCCGGCAAGAGTTCGCTCGTGCACGGGTCCATCCCGGCCGGAGAGAACGTGGTGTCGGTCGACCAGGGTGCCATCCGCGGCTCACGCCGCAGCAACCCGGCGACGTACACCGGACTCCTCGAACCGATCCGCAAGGCCTTCGCCAAGGCCAACGGCGTGAAGCCCGCGCTGTTCAGCGCCAACTCCGAAGGCGCCTGCCCCACTTGCAACGGCGCCGGCGTCATCTACACCGACCTGGCGATGATGGCGGGCGTGGCCACCACGTGCGAGGAGTGCGAGGGGAAGCGGTTCGACGCGTCGGTCCTTGAATACCACTTCGGTGGCCGTGACATCAGTGAGGTGCTCGCGATGTCCGTGACCGAGGCCGAGGAGTTCTTCGGCACGGGCGAGGCGGCGACTCCGGCCGCGCACAAGATCCTTACCCGGCTCGCCGATGTCGGCCTCGGCTACCTCAGCCTCGGTCAGCCCCTCACCACCCTCTCCGGCGGCGAACGCCAACGCCTCAAGCTGGCCACCCACATGTCCGACAAGGGTGGCGTCTACGTCCTGGACGAGCCCACCGCAGGCCTCCACCTCGCCGATGTCGAGCAACTCCTCGGTCTGCTGGACCGGTTGGTCGACTCCGGAAAGTCCGTCATCGTCGTGGAACACCACCAGGCCGTCATGGCCCACGCCGACTGGATCATCGACCTCGGCCCGGGGGCCGGACACGACGGCGGAAAGATCGTCTTCGAGGGGACACCGGCCGACCTGGTCGACGCGCGGTCGACGCTCACGGGGGAGCACCTGGCCGCGTACGTGGGCGCCTGAGCGGGAGGGGCAACAGTCGGAGCGGCTCACGTCTTCCTGCCGATGTCCTGGGCGCGCGCCACGAAGCGGGCGGTTCCGCCGGTCACCCGGTACAGGAACCTTCCGCCGCCCTCGGTGCCCGCCTCGAAGTTCTGCGTGGAGGCGTCGAAGCCCATGAGGCGGGTGATGCCCTGCCATGGGCGGCGCAGGAGCGCAGGGCGGTGCGGCCGTCGTCGCCGACGGAGGCGAGGCCGTGGGCGGCGAACCGGACGGCGTCGTACGCCTCGGCCGCCCAGAGGCCCGGCGCGTGTCCGTGGTGGACGCGGAACGCGGCGGCGAACGCCGTGGTGGGGGTGTCGGAGTTCGCGTCGGTGTAGCTCGTGCCGATCCGCCAGTCCTCGCCGACGGCCAGGAAGGGGGCGCCGAGCACGTGCTCGCCCGCGACCCGGGCGCCGAGGTGGCCCGCGTCCCGCAGCGCGCGGGCGCAGTCGGCGTCACGGCCTGGGCTCACCCCGCCGAAGAGGACGGCGTCACGGGGGCGGGCTGCGATACGGTGCGCGGCCCCGGTGAAGTCCTCGTCCGCGGCGATCTCCTCCACCGCCGTGGGGCTGTCGAGCGAGCCGTGGACGGTGGTGATGCGGACCGTCGCCAGACTCTCCACCTCGGTGGCCAGGTCGTGCAGGATCACCGTGCGGGCGGGTTCGACGACCCGGTTCAGATGGGCCAGTGCCGCGACCGGGCCGACGGTCCGGGTGTCGCGCAGGACGAGCGCGGTGGTGACGTTGACGGTGTCGAGGTCGTCGGTGTCGGCGCGGGTGACCAGCAGGGTCAGCCGGGCCTTCGTGCAGGGCGCCAGGGCCGCGGGCACGGTCGCGTTCGTACCCGCGGCGATCACCACGGACACGTCCGGGTCGGCGACCAGCCGGGTGGCCGCCGCGGCCGAGCCCTTCGCGGTGCCGTCGTCGTCCACGGTGCGCAGGACGAGGTCCACGGTGCGCCGGGCGTCCCGGTTGTGCTGCTCGACGGCGAGGAGGGCGCCGCGCTCGTGGTCGGTGAAGGAGGGGTCGTCCGGGCTGCCGAGCAGGGCGACCACATGGCGGGAGTGCCGTACGGAACCGGTGTTCGCCGACGTGGCGCCCCGGCCCCACCGCCACCACGACGGTGGGCCCGGCGAGCACGGTCGGGTCGGGAACGGGCAGGTCCAGGACGCGCGCGGCACGGGCGGCGACCAGGGCCGGCAGCCCCTCGGGCAGCCACTCGTCCACGGTGAACTCGCCGAAGACATCGCGGAGTTCACGGGCGCTGGGGCGGCGCTCCGGTTCCTTCGCCAGACATCGTCGTACGGTCCGGTCGAGGCTCGCCGGGATGCCGTCCAGGTCCTTCCCGACGGTCCGGAACAGCACGGCCGCCGCGCCACCGGTGCCGAACGGCGGGCGGCCGGTGGCCGTGCGGGCGAGGACACAGCCGAGCGAGAAGGCGTCGCTGGGCGGACCGACGGTGCGTCAACACTCCCCACCCCCAATGCCCGCACCCTTGGCGCGAGTGTGGCGCATGTCAACGTTCTCGGTTTCCAACTACCCGTACAAATAAGAGCAGTTAGGGGTTCTGACGACGGTACGAGCGTGTGCCGGCCGGCTCGCCCTCGCGCATGAACCGGCGCCCGGGCGAGAGGCCGTACCTCCCACATGTGAGGAGACTGGTCGTGGCGCCCCGGGCGACCGGCGGCGGACCATGATCGGGCGGCACTCTCCGGCACCCCCACAGGCAGGACGGTTCACATGATCGACAGGCGAGCCCTGGGCAGGACCATCGGAGCCGGGACCGCGGCCGCGTCGCTGGCGGGATGGCTCAGTTCGTCACCCGCGTCGGCCGCTCCCGCTGGACCGGAGGTGCCAACTCCCGTGCGGACGAAGGCTCTTACGTCCTTCGAGTCGCTGAAACAGGTCAGAGCGGGCGAGTTGACCATCGGCTACGCCGAACTCGGCCCGGCCAAGGGCCCGGTGGTCGTCCTGCTGCACGGCTGGCCGTACGACATCCACAGCTACGTCGAGGTCGCGCCACTGCTGGCCGCCGAGGGCTACCGGGTGATCGTGCCCTACCTGCGCGGCTACGGCACCACCACGTTCCGGTCGCCGAAGACCTTCCGCAACGGCCAGCAGGCGGTGGTCGCCCTCGACATCATCGCCCTGCTGGACGCCCTGCGGATCGAGAAGGCGCTGCTCGGCGGGTTCGACTGGGGAGCGCGCACCGCCGACATCATCGCGGCCCTGTGGCCTCAGCGCTGCAAAGCACTGGTCTCCGTCACCGGCTACCTCATCACCAACCGGGAGAAGAACAAGCAACCGCTGCCTCCCGCCGCCGAGTTGGCGTGGTGGTACCAGTACTACTTCGCCACCGAGCGCGGTGAGCTGGGCCTGGCCCAGTACGGGCACGACTTCGCCAAGCTGATCTGGCGCAACGTCTCCCCGACCTGGCACTTCGACGACGCCACCTTCGACCGCACCGCGAAGGCCTTCGAGAACCTGGACTACGTGAGCATCGTGATCCACAACTACCGCTGGCGACTCGGCCTCGCCGCGGGAGACCCCCGCTACGACGGCATCGAGGCCAAACTCGCCGCGGGCCCGGCCATCGCGGTACCCACGATCACCCTCGACGGCGAGCTGGACCCCTTCACCCCGGCCGGCGAGGGGAGTGCCTACCGCGCGAAGTTCACCGGCCCCTACGACCACCGCGCCCTCGACGGCATCGGGCACAACGTGCCGCAGGAGGCACCGGAGGCGTTCGCCCGCGCGGTTCTGGACGCCGATCGTCTCTGATACGAGCGCCGGGGCGGACTCCCCGGCGCGGATCGGGGCCGTAGCGGCGATTCTGGAGGAGTCGGCAGTTCGTCCGAGAACGGAGACACAGCTCATGGACATGAAGCTCGAAGTCGTCGTGGTACCGGTCGGAGACGTGGACCGGTCCAAGAACTTCTACACGGCGCTCGGCTGGCGGCTCGACGCCGACGTCGCCACCGGGGAGGACTTCCGGGTCGTACAGGTGACGCCCCCAGGCTCGCCCGCATCCGTCATCTTCGGCACCTCGGTCACGGCCCAGGCACCGGGTTCGGCCCAGGGCCTGCACCTGATCGTGGACGACATCGACGCGGCCCACGACGAACTCAAGCGGGTCGGCGCCGACCCGAGCGACGTCTTCCACGACGAGGGAGGCGTCTTCCACCACGCCGGGACCGACGCCCGGGTGCCCGGACCGGACCCGAAGCGCAGCAGCTACGGCTCGTTCGTCTCGTTCAGCGACCCGGACGGCAACGGCTGGGTCCTCCAGGAGATCACCACCCGGCTCCCGGGCCGACTGGACCCCGCGGCCACGACGTTCGCCTCGGCCGAGGACCTGGCGAGCGCACTGCGCCGCGCCGCCGCGGCACACGGCGAGCACGAGACACGCACCGGCGCGGAGGACCCGGACTGGCCCGACTGGTACGCGCGGTACATGGTGAGTGAGCAGGCCGGTACCGAACTGCCCACCTGACACCCGATCGAGGGCGACCCCAGGGCGAGGAGGACGCACGGATGAACCACGACCACGACCACGATCATGCCTACGACTACGACGCCATCGTGGTCGGCGGGGGATCGCCCGGTGAGCACTGCGCCGGCGCCCTGGCCGACGGCGGACTGCGGGTCGCCCTGGTGGAGCGCGAACTGGTCGGCGGGGAGTGCTCGTACTGGGCCTGCATCCCGTCGAAGACGCTGCTGCGCCCCGGCGAGGCGGTGCACGGCGCACGGGAGGCCGCGGCGAGTGCCCAGGTCGATGTCCAACAGGCCCTGGCCTGGCGGGACTTCATGGTGTCGGACTACTCCGACGCCGGACAGGAACGCTGGCTGGCCGACACCGGCATTGACCTGCTGCGCGGCACCGGGCGCCTGGCCGGACCGGGCGTCGTGGAGGTGGCCGGGGCCCGTCACACCGCCGAGCACGTCGTCGTGGCCACGGGAGCGGCGCCGATCATGCCGCCGGTCCCGGGCCTGGCCGACCTGACGGGCGTGTGGACCAACCGCGAGGTGACCGGCATGAAGGCCGTCCCGCGCCGGCTGATCGTGCTCGGCGCGGGCCCCGTCGGCGTCGAGATGGCCCAGGCCGTACGCAGGCTCGGCGGCGAGGTGGCCCTCACGGCCCACGGCCCGTACGTCCTGCCCCGCGAGCCCCGGCCGCTGGGCGAGGCGCTCGGCGAGGTGCTGCGCCGCGACGGGGTCGAGCTGGTGCTCGGACCGCGGACGGTCGCCGCCCGGCGCGAGGGCGAGGACTACGTCCTGACGCTCGACGACGGACGGGATCTGCGCGGCGACCACCTCCTCGTGGCCACCGGACGCCGCCCGCGCGTCGACGACATCGGCCTGGACACGGTGGGCGTGAAGGCCGACGAGCACGGCATTCCGGTCGACTCGCGGCTGCGCGCCGCCGAGCGGCTGTGGGTCGTCGGCGACGCCACCGGGCTCTGGATGCTCACCCACGTCGGCAAGTACCAGGGCGAGATCGTCGCGGCCAACATCCTCGGCGAACCCCGCGAGGCCGACTACACGGCCGTCCCCCGCGTCGTCTACACCGATCCGCAGGCTGCCTCGGTCGGCGCCGACGAGGCACGGTTCAGCGCCACCGTCCCGATCTCCGGGGTGGCCAAGACGGCGGCCTACACCCGCGCCTACGCCGACGCCAACGGGTTCCTCACGCTGCTCAGCGACGGCCGGGTGATCACCGGCGCGCACGCCCTCGGCCCGGAGGCGGGGGAGTGGCTGCAACAGGCCACCCTCGCGGTGCGCGCCCGCGTCCCGCTCGACGTGCTGAGGGACACGATCCAGCCGTTCCCCACGTTCTCGGAGATCTACGTTGCCGCGCTCAAGGACCTGCACGATCAGATCCGGGCCGCGGACGCGAAGGCGACGGCATGACGCGATGGTGACGTTCCGCATGGCTCAGGGGATCAGCTGCCGACCGCCGTCGATGTCGTAAGTCGCCCCGGTGAGCGCGGCGTTGGCCATCAGGCGCAGGGCGAGCACGGCCACGTCCGACGGTCCCACGACCGGGCGGATCGGCAGCGTGGCGCGCAACTCCTCGCGGCGACGCTCCAGTTCGTCGGCTGCGCTGCCGGTGATGTACGTCAGCGAGCCGCCGGGACGGACCCGCGTCGCGCACTCCTTCGCGGTGCGCAGCGATTCCAGCAGGTGCTCGTCGAGCACGCCTCGCGCCAGGTCGAAGTCCATGTCGACGAGGGGCGAGTAGATCGTGCACCCGCGCAGGTAGGTATGCCCCACCCGGGCGAGAACGGCCGACAGGGGCCGGTCCGCACGGTCACCACCCGGAGGGTCACCATGAACACTCCCGTCACGAAGGTCGCCGTCATCACCGGCGCCTCGCAGGGCATCGGCGCAGGACTCGTCGAGGCGTACCGGAAGCTCGGCCATCGCGTCGTCGCGACCTCGCGCGGCATCTCGCCCTCAGCGGACCCGGACGTCCTGACGGTCCAGGGCGACATCACCGATCCCGCCACGGCCGAACGCGTCACCACCGCGGCGATCGAACGGTTCGGCCGGATCGACACCCTCGTCAACAACGCGGGCCTCTACCTCGCGAAGCCGTTCACCGACTACTCCCGGGAGGAGTACGAGACGGTCGTCGGCGTCAACCTGACCGGCTTCTTCCACATCACCCAGCTCGCCGTCCGGCAGATGCTTCGTCAGGGCACCGGACACATCGTCCAGATCAGCACCAGCCTCGCCGACCACGCCAACTCCACGATTCCCTCGGTGCTGGCCTCCCTGACCAAGGGCGGGTTGCAGTCCGCCACCAAGGCGCTGGCCATCGAGTACGCCTCGCGCGGCATCCGCAGCAACGCGGTCGCGCTGGGCGTCATCCGAACTCCCATGCAGCCGGAGACATCCGCGAGTCTCGCCGCACTGCACCCGCTCGGACGGATGGGAGAGGTCGCCGATGTCGTCGACGCGATCGTCTTCCTGGAGAACGCGTCCTTCGTCACAGGAGAGATCCTCCACGTCGACGGCGGCCAGAGTGCCGGACGGTGAACTCGCCACGTTGGTGGGCTTTATGGGCAGTAGTGGCGATGTATCGATTCGGCTAACACCTATCCGGGTTGTGCAGGAAATGTGTGAACGCCGTGATTGAATCATGCACAACTCGGCCTGGTGGCTTGAACTCGACCGTACGGTTCCCCGTGTCCTGTCTCCGTTCGCAGGATGTCCGCGCGCTCGTGCACGTCCGCCCGGCCGAGCCGGTACGAACGTGCGGCAGGGGCGGGAGTGGTCGATCCGCGCGCGCCCCTGCCGTGGCGCACCCCGTGTCCCCGCGCGTCTCCCGACCGGAGGCCCGCGCCCGGCGCGGCCCGGCGGTCTCCGTGGCCCGTCGGACGGGAGCGTGCGCACGTCACCGTGCCGGCCCCACCGCTCCTGCGGCGCGGCCTGCCGTCCCGTACGTGAAGGGAACCCTCGATGACCGCCACCGTCTCCGACTTCTACTACGGCGCAGTGACACCTGTCGCCGCCTACCTGATGGCGTGCCTGGGAGCGGCCCTCGGGCTGCGCTGCACGACCCGTTCGCTGCGCCGCCCGCAGCACAGAGCCCGATGGCTGGCCCTGGGCGCCGTGTCGATCGGCTGCGGCATATGGACCATGCACTTCATCGCCATGATCGGCTTCAGCGTCCAGGGCGCGCTGGTCAACTACGACACGGCGAAGACGCTCCTGAGCCTCCTCGTGGCGATCGTGGTGGTTGCCATAGGCGTGTTCCTCGTCGGCTACCGGGGCGGCTCACCGCTGAACCTCGGTATCGCGGGCGTGATCACCGGGCTCGGTGTGGCGGCCATGCACTACCTCGGGATGGCCGCCATCCAGACGAACGGCACCCTTCACTACAGCCCGGCGACCGTGGTGCTGTCCGTGGTGATCGCCGTGGGGGCGGCCACCGCGGCACTGTGGGCCGCGGTCTCCATCCACGCGCTGTGGGCGAGCCTCGGCGCGAGCCTGGTCATGGGTGTGGCCGTGACCGGCATGCACTACACCGGGATGGCCGCGGTCTCCGTACACCTCACCCACCAGGCCGAATCCGCGCAGTCCTCGGCCGACCTGGTCGCGTTCCTCCTGGTCATGCTGGCCGGCCCGCTCATCGTCCTGCTGATCGCCGCCGTGATCGTCATGTTCGACCCCGACATGATGCTCGGCGACGACGACACGCTGGTGCCGGCGCCCGCGCCCGCCCCACTGTTCGGCGGCGACTCCGTGTTCCCGGCACAGCAGTCGTCGGCACAGCAGTCGCACACGCACACCTCCTGGTGACCTGACTCGACCTGACCTGGGCACCTCGAACACACACGGCCGTCCGGGCCCGATCCCGGGCGGCCACACGCGTTCACATGCCGTGCTCCGCAGGAGGAGTGCGTGCGCCGGACGCTGCCGCACCCTCGGTCCTGGCCTCCAGCGCGCGCAGTACGGCCACCATGTCCTCGCCGCCGTGACCCCGTGCCACGGTCTCCTCGTAGAGGGCGTGGCAGACGTCGAGGAGCGGGGAGGACAGCCCGGCCTTTCGGGCGGCCTCCGCGATCAGCCGGTTGTTCTTGAGTACGTCGCTGGCCGCCGCCTGCACGGCGAAGTCGCGGGTCACCAGCTTGGGCGCCTTCACCCGGGAGACCGAACTGGCCATGGGCCCCGCGTCCAGCACCTCCCGCAGCAGGCGCTGGTCGAGCCCGTGCCGGTCGGCGAAGTGGAACGCCTCCGCGAGCCCGGTGACCAGCGTGATCAGGAAGAGGTTCACCGAGAACTTCATCAGCAGGGCGCCCGGAACGGCACCGCAGCCGAACGTCTCCTGGCACACCGGCGCGAGCAGTGGTCGTACGGCCGCCACGGCATCGGCGTCCCCGGCCAGCATGCCCACCAACTGCCCCTGTTCCGCCGGGACTCGGGATCCGGAGACCGGGGCCTCGACGTATCGCCCGCCCGCGCCGCGGATGTCGTCCTGGAGGCCGCCCGAGTACTCGGCCGAGGTCGTGCCCATGTGGACGACGGTGTGTCCGGCGACCCGCGTGGCGAAGTCCGGGGTGCCGCGGCCCAGCACCGCGTCGACGGCCGCCTCGTCGGCCAGCATCAGGAACACGACGTCGTCCGCCCGGTCGAAGACCTCGGCGGGGCCTGCCGCGACCTCGGCCCCGGCGGCCCGCAGGGGTTCCGACCGGCCGGGCGTGCGGTTCCACACCACGAGGGGTGTTCCGGCGCGGGCGAGGTTGAGCGCCATGGGCTGCCCCATGACCCCGAGGCCGACGAAACCCACGTACGCCACGATGCACCGCCGTTTCCGTCCCCCGGCGAGGCCGGACCGTCGCCGTTGTTTATGACGGCGGTCATAGTAGTTCACTCTATGACGGCGGTCATAGAGTGGAGTGTGGAGAGCCCGTGCGACGGTGACGGAGGTCGGGGATGGCAGCGGCGGAGGCGTCCCGGTACGGGGCGCGCGAGCGGATGGTCTTCAGTGCGGCGCAGCTCATCCGGCGCGACGGGGTCGCCGCCACCGGGATGCGCGAGGTCGCCGTCCACGCGCACGCGCCGCGTGGCTCGCTCCAGCACTACTTCCCCGGCGGCAAGGAGCAGTTGGTCAACGAGGCCGTCGGCTGGGGAGGCCGGTACGCGAGCAAGCGCGTCGACCGATTCCTCGCCGCGCTGTCCGAGCCGACGCCGAGCGGGCTGTTCGGCGAGATGGTCCGCCAGTGGACCGACGAGTACACGGCCGTCGGCTTCGCGGGCGGGTGTCCGGTGGCCGCCGCCACGGTGGACTGCGCGGAGACCAGCGCGGCCACGCGTGAGGCCGCTTCCGCCGCCTTCGCCGGCTGGAGCGGCTCGGTCGCCCGCGCCCTCACCGGGATGGGGGTGCCGGAGGGGCGGGCCGGCGCGCTGGCCACCCTCATGATCAGTGCCCTGGAGGGCGCGATCCTCGTCGCCCGCGCCGAGCGGGACATCCGTGCCCTGACGGCCGTGGCCCGGGAACTCGGCCCTCTCCTCGACGCCGCGGTGCGCGAGGACGGCTGAGCGAAGGCCCAGGGGCATCGTTCGTACCACTGGTAACAAGCCATCCTGTCCGACGCCTCGGACGTGTGGCACCCTCACTGTTACGATTCAGTGACGCACGCCACCCCGGACGGGCGCACGGTATCGACATGTCCGAATGTCCGAGATGTTCCCAGGAGGCTCCCATGGCGGGCAGGACCGGCCGCGTGACGGCGACCGACGTCGCCAAGGAAGCGGGAGTCTCGCAGACCACCGTCAGCTATGTGCTGAACGACGTCCCGCACCAGAAGATCTCCGAACAGACCCGGCGCAAGGTCCTCGACGCCGTGGCGAAGCTGGGCTACAAACCGTCGGCCGCCGCCCGCGCCCTCCGGCTCGGCCGCAGCGACCTGGTGCTGATGTTCCTCCCGGACGTCCCTGTCGGCGGCACGATCACCGCCCTCGTCGAACTGCTCGGCGACGAGCTGGAGCGGCAGGGCCTGAACCTCGTCACCCGGCGCGAGCACCACGCCCCGCTCAAGTCGCTCTGGCAGGAACTCATGCCGGTGGCCGTGATGACGGCGTTCGAGGTCTCCGCCGAGGACGTGGCCGGTATGCGGGCGGCCGGCATCCACGTGGTCAGCGCCGGGATGGGCCCCGACGCCGCCCCGGGCGTGCTGACCATCCCGCAGACCCTCATCGGCGCGATGCAGGTGGAGCGGCTGGCCGACACGGGACATGTCCGCCTCGGCTACGCCGCTCCGGGGGATCCGCGGCTCCGCGACTTCCTGGCCCTGCGGCTCGAAGGTGCCCGAACCGCCTGCGCGGAGCGCGGACTTGAGCCGCCCGTGCTGCTGGACGTGCCCCTCGACATCGGGTCCGCCGCCGCCGCGGCCGAGCAGTGGCACTCGGCCGTCCCCGCCGTCACCGGAGTGTGCGCCTACAACGACGAGACGGCGTTCGCCCTCCTCGCCGGCATGCGCAGGGTGGGCCTGTCCGCCCCCGGCGACCTGGCCGTGATCGGCGTCGACAACGACAAACTGGCGCCCTTCGCGATGCCGCCGCTGACGACGATCGACAACAACCTCGATGTCGTCGTGGGCCGTCTGGCCCGGATGATCGTCAGCGGCGTGACCGGCCGTGCGCTGCCCTCGGCGCCCCAGGTGACCCCGTTGAGCCTGGTCGTGCGCGAGTCGGCCTGACGGCCACCGGTCCAACCTGGCAACAGCCGTTCCGGCTCCGGGCGCGCGGTGACGCGACGCTCCGGCTTCGGGCGTGCGCTGATGCGACGCCCCGGTTAATTCCGGCTTTCCGGAAAACAGTGACGCACGGGTCTTGTGGCCCGCCAAGGGCTGGGCTTACGTTACGCATACGTTTCACTTGTACGTATCAGTGGCTGGTTCTCACCCACCGAAAACGGTGGCGAACACACCCTCCGGCCAGGGACGGCTGACCGCCAAGAACGGTCGAGGCCGCGTCAGGACCTGGTTCTCCCCTTACCTCCGAGGCTCTTGAGGGCGGCTCGACGCCTGATGCCGCCCGGTCATCCACTCACCAGCGGAGTACCCATGCGAAGAATCGCGCTGACGGCCGTATCCGCGGCCCTGATGTTGTCCGCGGCCGCGTGCGGCTCGGGTTCAGGTTCCGGTTCCGGCAAAGCGGCCACCGGCGGCACCCTGACCCTGGCCCCGCTCGTCGCGGCGCAGCCGTGGGACCTGGCCGAAGCCGGACTCGGCAACAACGCGCAGTACTACCAGCCCGTATACGACTCGCTGTTCCGGCTGTCCCCGACGGCCGAGGTCGAACCCAACCTGGCGACCAAGTGGTCCTACGACGCAGCCCGCACGGTACTCACCCTGACCCTGCGAGCCGGCGTCAAGTTCACCGACGGCACCCCCCTGGACGCGACGGCGGTCAAGACCAACCTGCTGCACACCAAGGGCGGCACCAGCGAGGCGGCCGGCCAGCTGACCAGCATCAGCGGCGTCGACGTCGTCAGTGCCACCGAGGTCAGGATCAGGCTCTCGGCCCCCGATCCCTCGCTGGTCCCGAACCTCGGCAACGTGGCCGGCATGATCGCCAGCCCCAAGGCCATCACCGCGGGCACGATCAAGAACACCCCGGTGGGATCCGGCCCGTACACCCTGGACAACTCCGCCACCACGGCGGGCAGCACCTACACCTTCGTCCGCAACCCCGGGTACTGGAACAAGGCCGCCTTCCCCTTCGACAAGATCGTCCTCAAGCCGCTGACCGACCCGACCGCCGTGCTCAACGCGCTGCGCTCCGGCCAGGTCAACGGCGCGCTGCTGGCCAGCGCCAAGAGCATCGCACCGGCCAAGAGCAGCGGGCTGACCGTCACCAAGTTCACCTCCGGTGACGTCGAGGGCGTCTACATCTGGGACCGCGCCGGAAAGATCGTCAAGGCGCTCGGCGACGTCCGGGTCCGCCAGGCGCTCAACTACGCCTTCGACCGCGACACGATCGTCAAGACGGCGAAGCAGGGCCTCGGCAAGGCGACCACCCAGATCTTCAACCCGGCCGGTTCGGCCTTCGACAGCTCCCTGAACTCCAAGTACACCTACGACCCTGCGAAGGCCAAGCAACTGCTGGCCGAGGCGGGCTACCCGCACGGCTTCTCGGTCACCGTCCCGGACGTGTCGTCGGTCTTCCCGGACCAACAGGCCGCCATGATCCAGCAGTTGGAGGACATCGGGATCAAGGTCAAGGTCGACAAGATCCCCGTCACCCAGTTCATCAGCGCCCTCCTCGCGGGCAAGTACCCGCTGTCGTACATGACGCTGGCCTCCTTCCGCCCCTGGGACACCATCCAGATCGAGGTCGGCAAGACCGCGCTGTGGAACCCGCTGCACACCGACGACCCCAAGGTCACCGACCTCATCACCAAGGCCCGCTCGGCGACCGGCTCCGCCCAGGACGCCCTGTTCAAGCAGCTCAACACCTACCTCGTCGACCAGGCGTGGAACGCGCCCTGGGACTCCGTGGAGGCCATCTACGCGACGACCAAGGGCGTCACCTTCACCCCGCAGACGTTCGCCGCGGTGCCCCCGATCTACAACTTCAAGCCCGCCGGCTGACCAGGACGGCGGACCGGGCGGGGCGCGGTGACACGCATCCCGCCCGGCCGCCGGCGCCCGACAACGGCCGAGGAAAGGCAAGGTGGAGAGACTGATGATTGTCTTCTTGGTCCGGCGCATCGCCGCCGGGCTGGTCCTGGTCCTGGTCATCGCGACCACGACCTTCGCGCTGATGGGCCTCACCGGCTCCGATCCCGTGCGCCAGATCGTGGGACAGACCGCCACCCAGCAGCAGGTGACCGCGAAGTCCGCCGAACTCGGGCTCGACCAGCCCTTCGTGGTCCGCTACGGCCACTGGCTCGCGGACGCGGTGCACGGCAACCTCGGCAGCTCGTGGTTCAGCGGTGAGTCCGTGACGACCTCGCTGGAGAACAAGCTGCCGGTCACGCTGTCGATCGTGCTGGCGGCACTGCTGCTGTCGGCGGTACTGAGCACGGTCCTGGGAGTGGCCGCCGCGGTCCGCAGGGGAGCCCTGGACCAGGTGGTGCAGCTGCTCGCGGTCCTCGGCTTCGCGGTGCCCAGCTTCCTGGTCGCCCTGGTGTTCGCCGTGGTGATCGGCGTCGACCTCGGCTGGCTGCCGGCCACCGGCTATGTCCCGTTCGCGGACTCGGCGAGCGGCTGGCTGAAATCCATCACCCTCCCCGCGCTGTCGCTCTCCGTCGGAGCGATCGCCGCCACCGCCCAGCAGGTCCGCGGCTCCATGGTCGACGTCCTGCGCGCCGACTACGTACGGACCCTCCGCAGCCGTGGCATCCGCGAGCGGAGCCTGCTGTTCCGGCACGCGCTGCGCAACGCGGCCCCGGCCGCGCTCACCGTGCTGGCCCTTCAGTTCATCGGCCTGGTCGGCGGCGCGGTGGTCGTCGAGAAGGTCTTCGGCCTCAACGGGATCGGCAGCGAGGCGACGAGCGCCGGATCCCAGGGCGACACCCCGGTGGTCATGGGCGTAGTCGTCGTCATGGTCGCCCTCGTCGTGGTGGTCAACATCCTGATGGACCTCGCGTACGGCTGGCTCAACCCGAAGGTGCGTGTCGGATGACGCTGCCTCAGTCCGAAGAAACAGCGATCGCCCCGGCCGTCGCCGCGCACGGAAGGGCGGGCCTCCTGCGTCGGTTGCTGCGCAGCCCGGTCGCCGTGACCTGCCTGGTGCTCCTCGCCGTCATCTCCCTGGCCAGCCTGTTCGCACCGCTGCTGACCAGCCAGGACCCGGCGCACACCTCGCTCACCGAGAGCCTCGCCCCGATGAGCGGAAAGCATCCCCTGGGCGGTGACGGCGTCGGCCGTGACGTCCTGGCCCGGCTGCTCTACGGCGGACGCACCAGCCTGCTGGGCGCTCTGCTCGCGGTGGTCGTCGCCCTGGTGATCGGTGTGCCCGCCGGTCTGGTGGCCGGCTACTACCGCAAGTGGTTCGACGCGGTGAGCAGTTGGCTGGCGAACCTGCTGATGGCCGTACCGGCGATCATCGTGCTGCTGGTCGTGATGTCCTCGGTCGGGCAGAACACATACATCGCCATGGCCGTCTTCGGCGTGCTGATGTCACCGGGCGTCTTCCGGCTGATCCGCGCCTCGGTGATCTCCGTGCGCGAGGAGCTGTACGTGGACGCGGCCCGCGTCTCCGGGCTTGCCGACCGTCGGATCATCCGCCGCCACATCCTGCCCGTCGTCCAGGCGCCGACCATCATCCAGGCCGCCCAGATGCTCGGTCTCGGCATCGTCATCCAGTCCGGTCTTGAGTTCCTCGGCCTGGGCTCGGCGAGCCAGGCGAGCTGGGGCTCCATGCTCAATGACGCCTTCGCCAACATCTACAACAAGCCGGAGTTGATGGTCTGGCCCGGAGCCGCGCTCGCCGTGACAGTCGCCGCGTTCGGCCTGCTCGGCAACGCCCTGCGGGACGCGCTGGACGGGACCGCGACGCGCGCGCGGAAGCCGGGCGGCGCGAGGCCCCGCAAGCCGGTGGTGGTGAAGCACTCCGCACCGCCCGAGGCAACGGACGCGTTGCTCGCCCTCGAAGGCCTGACCGTCTCCTATCCGACGGCCGAGGGGGAGAAGACCGTCGTCGAGGGCGTCTCGCTCACGGTGCGCAGGGGCGAAGTCCTCGGCCTCGTGGGCGAATCGGGCTCGGGCAAGAGCCAGACCGCCTTCGCCGTCCTGGGACTCCTGCCCCCGGAAGCGAGCGTCTCCACCCGCCAACTGGTCTTCGACGGCAAGGAGTTGGGAAGCCTCGGCCGCGCGGAGATGAACCGCTACCGGGGCCGCCGCATCGCCTACGTGCCTCAGGAGCCGATGTCCAACCTCGACCCCTCCTTCCGTATCGGCGCCCAACTCGTCGAACCGGTGCGCAGACACCTGAAGTTGTCGGCCGCCGAGGCGAAGGCCAAGACCCTCGCCCTGCTGGAGCGGGTCGGGATCGCGGACCCCGAGCGGGTCTTCAACGCCTACCCCCACCAGATCTCCGGCGGCATGGCGCAGCGTGTCCTCATCGCCGGCGCGGTCTCCTGCGAACCCGACCTGCTGATCGCCGACGAGCCGACCACCGCACTGGACGTGACCGTGCAGGCAGAGGTGCTCGACCTGATCCGGTCCCTTCAACGCGAGCGGAACATGGGCGTGATCCTCGTGACCCACGACTTCGGTGTGGTGGCCGACATCTGCGACCGCGTGACGGTGATGCAGACCGGCACCGTCGTGGAGTCCGCCCCCGTACGGGAGTTGTTCGCAGGGCCCCGCCACCCGTACACGCGCATGCTCCTGGCCTCCACCCTGGAGGACGCCGAGCCGAGGTCGCCGCTCAGCCGCATCGTGCCGTCGAGCGTCGCGGGAGCCACGAAGACCGCGGATGCCCTGAAGGCCGCGCGCGGCTCGGACACCACGGGCGTCACGGACACCGCAGGGATCACGAACTCCGCACATCAGGAGGGTCCGGCATGACCGCGACCATGAACGGAACACCGAATGGGCAACTCCTGGCCGACGAACCCCTGTTGGCAGTCGACGACTTGATCGTGGAGTACCCGTCGAAGGGCTGGCGCAAGCCGCCGTTCCGCGTGCTCAAGGGGGTGTCGATCACCATCGGCGCGGGCGAGACCCTCGGACTGGTCGGCGAGTCGGGCTCCGGCAAGACCACCCTGGGCCGGGCCGTCCTCGGCCTCGCCCCCGTCACCTCCGGCACCGTCCGCTACGACGGCCAGGTCATCTCGGGCCTGGGCCCGAAGGAGCGCCGGGCGCTCAGCAGCGACATCCAGGTGGTGTTCCAGGACCCCTACACCTCCCTCAACCCGGCGATGACCGTGAACGACATCCTCAGCGAACCGCTCCGTGTCGCGGGCACCCCTCGCGCGGAGGCCGAGAAGCGGGTGCGGGACCTGCTCGACCAGGTCCGGCTGCCCGCCGACGCGGGGGAGCGGCTGCCCCGGGAGTTCTCCGGCGGCCAGCGCCAACGCATCGCCATTGCACGGGCGTTGTCCCGGGACCCACGGGTCATCGTCTGCGACGAGCCGGTCAGCGCACTGGACCTCTCGACCCAGGCCCGCGTCCTGGACCTGTTCGTCGAGATCCAGGAACGCACCGGCGTCGCCTACCTCTTCGTCACCCACGACCTGTCCGTGGTCCGGCACATCAGCCACCGGGTCGCCGTCATGCGCGACGGGGAGATCGTCGAGACCGGCGACGCGGCGACCGTCACGACCGCACCCGAACACCCCTACACCCAGCGGCTGTTGCTCGCCGCGCCGGTGCCGGACCCGGCACGTCAGGCGGAGCGCAGGGCCGAACGGCACCGCCTGGCGGCGGCCTTGGCGGCCGGCGCCTCCACGAACACCCCCGCTATCGCCTCGACGTCGGGAGACCGAGCATGACCCTGCCCAACCCCATCGTCCCCGGCTTCCACCCGGACCCCAGCGTCACCCGCGTCGGCGACGACTACTACCTCGCCTGTTCCAGCTTCGAGTACCTCCCCGGCATCCCGCTGTTCCACAGCCGCGACCTGGAGCACTGGGAGCCGATCGGCCATGTCGTCACCCGGCCGGGGCAGTTGGCGGTCGAGAAGGTCCCCACGCTCGGCGGTGCCTGGGCACCCACCATCCGCTTCCACGACGGCCGCTTCTGGCTGGTCGTCACCGACGCGATGGGACGCGGCAGCCTGATCTTCACCGCCGACCGCGCAGAGGGCCCCTGGTCCGACGGCATCGTCATGGAGGGAGCGCCCGGCATCGACCCGGACCTCGCCTGGGACGCCGACGGCACCTGCTACGTCACGTACTCCGGTCTCCAACTCGACGGCGACCACGCAGGCGAACATCTCGGCGTCCAGCAGGTCCGGATGGACCTCGAAACCGGCCAAGCCCTCGAAGAACCACGGTCGTTGTGGTCCGGCACGGGCCTGATGTTCCCCGAGGCGCCGCACCTCTACGAGATCGACGGCACCTGGTACCTCCTGATCGCCGAGGGCGGCACCGAGCGTGGACACTCCGTGAGCATCGCCCGCGGCCCCCGTCCCGACGGCCCCTTCGAGGGCTGCCCGGCCAATCCCGTGCTCAGCGCCCGCAGCACCGCCCGCAAGGTCCAGAACACCGGCCACGCCGACCTCGTCCGCACTCCCGACGACGGCTGGGCCCTCATCCTCCTGGGCATGCGCCCCGGCGGTCTGACCAGGGCCTTCTCGCCCATGGGCCGCGAGACGTTCGGCACCACACTGGAATGGGTCGACGGCTGGCCCGTGGTGCAGCCGGTCCAACTGACCCCGTCCACCGGACCGGTTGAGCGGACCGACACCTTCAGCGGCGCCCAACTCGGCCTGGAATGGCTCTCGATACGCACACCCGCCGCCGACTGGTCCTCGCTCACCGAGCGCCCGGGCCACCTCGTCATCCACGCCGACGGCTCCACCATGGACGACCCCCGACCACGGTTCGTGGGCCGCCGCCAGCAGCACGAGTCGGCCGTCTTCACGGTCCGCGTGGACAGCGCCGAGGGCACCGGCGGACTGAGCCTGCGCATCGACGAACTCCACCACTACGACATCGAGGTGGGCGCCGGACTCGCCCGCGCCCACGCCCGGGTGGGCGGACTCTCCCAGACCTGGGAGCAGCCGATTCCCCCGGGACCGGTCACCGTACGGATAGAGACCGAACCGGTCACCGGCATGGGCCTCGACGCCCTCGGCCCGGACCTCGTCCGACTGTCCGTCGACACCGGCGGTGGACCGGTCCAACTCGCGGCCCTCGACGGCCGCTACGTCTCCGCCGAGACCGCCGCGTCCTTCACGGGCCGAGTCGCCGGCATGTACGCCACCGAAGGCACGGTCGCCTTCGAGCGGTTCAGCTACCGGGGCGAGGACTGACACCCTCATCCCGTCCCGAGCCGACCGACCGGTTCCTGACAGAAAGTCACCAGCACCGTATGGGCACTTCCTCCTCACCCATGCTCTTCGGAGCCGCGTACTACACCGAGTACCAGCCGTACGAGAGACTCGCGCAGGATCTCGACCTGATGGCCGAGGCCGGGTTCAACGTCATCCGGGTCGGCGAGTCGGTCTGGTCGACCTGGGAACCCCGCGAGGGACAGTTCGAGCTGGACTGGCTACAGCCCGTGCTCGACGCCGCCCACGACCGGGGCATCAAGGCGATCGTGGGCACCCCGACCTACGCCGTCCCGCCCTGGCTGCGCCGCAAGTACCCCGAAACGGCGGCCCGTTCACGCACCGGGGAACCCATCCCCTACGGCATGCGACAGGACGCGGACTACTCGCACCCCGCCTTCCGGCACCTCGCCGAACGACTGGTCCGCAAAGTCGTGGGCCGCTACGCCGACCACCCCGCCGTCATCGGCTGGCAGGTCGACAACGAACCCGGACTCCGCCTCTTCCACAACGACTCGGTGTTCCAGGGCTTCCTCGACCACCTCCGCGACCGCTACGGCGACGTCGAGACCCTCAACCGCCGCTGGGGACTCACCTATTGGTCCCACCGCCTGACGGACTGGGCCGACGTCTGGACCCCCGACGGCAACACCACCCCGTCGTACGACCTGGCCTGGCGCCGCTACCAGTCCCGGCTGACGCAGGAGTACATCACCTGGCACGCCGAACTGGTCCGTGGCCTCGTCCCCGAGCACCACTTCATCACCACCTGCGTCGCCCTCGGCCAACAGGGCCTGGACATCTCCGCCATCGGCCGACCCCTCGACGTCGCCGGGGCCAACATCTACTACGCCACCCAGGACGGACTGGCCCTGCCTGGCCCGGACGAACCCACCGGCGGACTGCACCCGTTCTTCGTCCCCTGGTCGGGACCCGCCTGGCTCTCCCTCCAGAACGACCTGGCCCGCGGCATCCGCCAGGAACCGTTCCTCGTCATGGAGACCAACGCCACCTCCATCGGCGGCTCCGCCGACAACTTCCCCCTCTACCGGGGCCAGGCCCGCCAGGCCGTGTGGAACATGGTCGCGCGCGGCGCCCGAATGATCGAGTACTGGCACTGGCACTCCCTGCACTACGGCGCCGAGACCTACTGGGGCGGCATCCTCGGCCACAGCCTGGAACCCGGCCGGACGTACCAGGAACTCTCGCTGATCGCGGGGGAGTTGGAGCAGGCGGGCCCCGCGCTCGACGGCCTGCGCCCCCGCAGCGACGTGGCGATGCTGCTCTCCGCCGACAGTCGCTGGGCCATGGAGTTCATGGGGCCACTCCGGGGCGGCGCCCCCGCCTGGTTCGGCGACCCGCAGTCCTACGACCGGATCGTCGCCGCCTACTACCGGGGGCTGTTCGACGCCGGACTGTCCGTCGACATCGTTGCCCCGGAACAACTCCCGTCCAGCCCGCAGGAGTTGGTGGACCGCTGGCCGGTGCTGGTCGTCCCGGCGCTGTACATCGCGGACGACACGACCCTCGACCTGCTGCGCCGCTACGCCGAAGCGGGCGGCCATCTCGTCCTCACTCCCCGCACCGGCTACGCCGACGAGGAGGCCGTCGCCCGGCACACGGTCATGCCCGGAGCGCTGCGCCCCGCCGCGGGCGCGCATTACCAGGAGTTCACCAATGTGCTGAACCCGGTCACGGTCACCAAGGGCGAGGGAACGCCGAACGGCCCCGCCCTGCACGGGCAGGCCACCGCGTGGGCCGACGGGCTGATCCCGGACGGCGCGACCGTCCTCGCCGGGTACGACCATCCGCACCTGGGCGAGTTCGCCGCCGTCACCACCCACGCACACGGCACCGGCCGGGTGACGTACGTCGGCACCGTCCCGGACCGCGAACTCGCGCACAGCCTCGCCGACTGGATCGCCGCGACCTCGCTCCCGCCCGACGCCTGGCGCGCGGCCCGGCCGGCCTCCGTCACCTGCACCTCGGCCACCACCGCCGCCGGCGCGACCCTGCGCTTCGTCCACAACTGGGCCTGGGAGCCGGTCGATTACCGCCTCCCGGAAGACGTCCGCGACCTGCTCACCGGCGAGCCCCTCGCCGCCGGAACCGCCCTCGGGCTCGGCCCCTGGGACGTCCGGGTCCTCATCGAGAGCGCGGGCGACACCCCCACCCATCACCCTTCACCGAGGAGGACGCCGTGACCCGGCAGCCCACCCCCACCGACGCCCCGCCCACGGCCGACGAGGCCGAGCTCGCCAGGCGCCTCGGCGCGCTCACCCTGGAGCAGAAGGTGCGGCTGCTGACCGGCGCGGACTTCTGGTCCCTCCACCCCGAACCCGCTGTAGGACTACGGAGGTTGGTCGTCTCGGACGGCCCCGCCGGAGTCCGCGGCGAACTGTGGGACGAACGCAGCCCCTCCGCCAACGTGCCCTCACCCACCGCCCTAGCCGCCACCTGGGACGAGCAACTGGTCGAGGAACTGGGCGGGTTGCTCGCCCACGAGGCACGCGCCAAGGGCGTCGATGTCCTCCTCGCCCCCACCGTGAACCTGCACCGAACCCCTTACGGCGGACGGCACTTCGAGTGCTTCAGCGAGGACCCGCTGCTCACCTCCCGCATCGGCGTCGCCTATGTGAAGGGAGTTCAGGGCGGCGGCGTGGCGGCCACCGTGAAGCACTTCGTCGGCAACGACTCCGAGACGCAGCGGATGACGCTCGATGCCCGTATCGGCGAACGCGCCCTGCGGGAGCTGTACTTGACGCCCTTCGAGGCGATCGTCGGCGAGGGCCGCGTATGGGCCGTGATGGCCGCCTACAACGGGGTCAACGGACACCCGATGACCGAGAGCCCGCTGCTGCGCCAAGTCCTGCACGACGACTGGGACTTCGACGGACTGGTGATGTCGGACTGGTTCGCCGCCCGCACCACCGAGCAGTCCGCGCGCGCCGCGCTGGACCTGGTGATGCCCGGCCCGATCGGCCCGTGGGGCGACGCGCTGGTGGCCGCCGTACGCAAGGGCAAGGTCGACGAGACCCTCGTCGACGACAAGGTGCTGCGCCTGCTGCGCCTCGCCGCCCGTGTCGGCGCGCTGGACGGCATATCCGCCGACACCCGGCCCCCGGAGCAGGACACGGCATCGGTAGCGGCCCGCCTGCGTGAGACCGCAGCCGCCGGGTTCGTCCTCGCCCGCAACGAGAACGCCGTACTGCCCCTGAACCGCGCGGTGTTGAAGAAGGTAGCCGTCCTCGGCCCCAACGCCTCCGTCGCCCGCACTCTCGGCGGCGGCAGCGCCACCGTCTTCCCGCCGTACACGGTCTCCCCGCTCGACGGCATCCGCGCCGCCCTCGGTGACGGCGTCGAGGTCACCCACGGCATCGGCGTCACCCCGGGGACCCGCACCCCCGTAGCGCCGCACTCCCACCTCCGCCTCCCCGACGGCACGGGCGAGGGCACCGAGGTCCGCTTCCTCGCCGCGGACGGAACCCTCCTCGGCTCCGAACTCCGCGCCGGAGCCGCCTACACCTGGATGGGCTCCTACGGCCCCGGAGTGCCCGTCGACCAGGTCGCCCGCGTGGAGGTGCGCACCGTCGTCCGCGCGATCGGCGCGGGCCGCTACGCGATCGGCGGCTCGGGCATCGGCCGCTTCCGGCTGTCCGTCGCGGGGACCGAGGCCTTCGACGTACGGCTCCAACTCCCGCCGGGCGCTGACCTGGTGGAGGGACTGATGACCCCGCCCCAGCAACTGCACACCGTTGAGCTGGCGGAGGGCGAGGAGACCGAGATCGTCCTCACCCACGACATCGACATCGACAGCGATGCCGACACCGAGTCCGTCTCCGGCTCCACGGGCGAGGCCATCGGTGGCGCGGTCACCATGTTCCAGCTCAATCTGCAACCTCCGCACGGCAGCGACGACGAGGAGATCGAGCGGGCCGTGGCACTCGCCCGCGATGCCGAGGTCGCCGTGGTCGTGGTCGGCACCACCGAGGAAGTCGAGAGCGAGGGCTTCGACCGTACGAGTCTGGCCCTGCCCGGGCGACAGGACGAACTCGTCCGCCGGGTCGCCGAGGCCAACCCGCGCACCGTCGTGGTGGTCAACTCCGGGGCGCCGGTGCTCCTTCCATGGGCCGACGACGTGGCGGCCGTGCTGCTCGCCTGGTTCCCCGGCCAGGAGTTCGGCAACGCGCTCGCCGACGTCCTGCTCGGCGAGGCCGAACCGGGCGGACGCCTCCCGACGATCTGGCCCGCCTCCGAGCGGGGACTGCCGACCACCGAACCGTCCGACGGCGTCCTCACCTACGATGAGGGACTGTTCATCGGCCACCGTGGCGCCGGCCGTCCCGAATGGCAGCCGCCCCGCTACGACTTCGGTCATGGACTCGGCTACACCACCTGGGAGTACGTCTCGTTCGGCGTCCCCGGCGAGGTGCCGCCCGGCGCCGACCTCACGGCGGAAGTGCGCATCCGCAACACCGGTACGCGGCACGGCAAGGAGGTCGTACAGGTCTACGCGGGCCGTCCCGGCAGCGAGGTCGAGCGCCCGGTCCGCTGGCTCGCCGGGTTCGCCGTGGTCGAGGCCGCGCCCGGCGAGGAGACCGTCGCGACGGTGACGGTGGACGCGCGGGCCCTGCGGCACTGGGACACCGGAACGGGCGGCTGGACGGTCGAGCCGGGAACCTTCCGCCTGGAAGCGGGCCCGTCCTCCACGACCCTGCCCCTCACCGCCGACATCACCATCCACCCGTCATGAACCGTGCACGACCGGACGCGGACCCGGTGACCGCCACCCCCTGGCGGCAGACCGAGATCACCCTCACCGGGGGCCGCGACCACGCCAACCCCTACACGGACGTCGACGTCTGGGCCGACTTCACCCACGAGTCCGGGACGGTCCTGCGCCGCCCGGCCTTCTGGGACGGCGGCCGGGTCTGGAAGATCCGGTTCGCCTCCCCGGAGGCGGTCGGCCGCTGGACCTGGCGCAGCGACAGCAACTGCCTTACGGACGAAGGACTTTCAGGGCGGACCGGAACCCTCGACGTCCGCCCCGCCACGGACGACGCCAACTCCTTCCACCGGAACGGCTTCTGGCGGATGTCACCCGGCGGACGCAGCCTGGTGCACGCCGACGGAACGCCCGCGCTGCTGGTCGCCGACACCGCCTGGGCCCTGCCCTGGCGGGCCACGGAAGAACAGGCCACGCAGTACGCAACTGACCGCCGGGCCAAGGGCTTCAACGCGGCCCTGTTGATGAGCGTCCAGCCCGACATGGACGCGCGCGGTCCGCGCGACCGCAGCGCCGACGAGGGGTTCGACGTCGGCTTCGAGGACCTGCCCACCGGGCACGTCAACGTCCTGAACCCGGCGTACTTCCGGTACCTCGACCGGCTGACCGGAATCCTCCGCGACCACGGGATCGTGCCCGTCCTCCAACCGCTCTTCCACGGCTTCGGCTGGAAGGGCCAGCGGGTGGCGGGCCCGGTGGTCCCACCGCAGGAGTACGCCCGCTACTGCCGTTACCTGGTCGCCCGCTACGGCGCCGCCCCCACCGTCTACCTGGTCGGCGCCGACGGCGAGGGCGGCGAACCGCAGATCGCGGCGGGCGGCGAGGAGATCGGCCGCTGGGACGGCTACGGTCAGCCCTGCGGCATCCACTACCGCCCGCACTCCACCAACCGCGCCCACCAGAGCGAGAGTTGGCTGCACTTCCAGTGGTGCCAGACCGGCCACATGGGCGGTCACGTCCAGGAACGGGTCGCCGACATGTGGCGCAACACCCCGCCCAAGGCGGTCGCGAATGGCGAGCCGACGTATGAGAACACCGGCCGCCCGGGGCGTGCATCGGGCTGGTGGCAGGGGCACGAGGCCTGGAGCAACCTGTGCGCGGGCGGCACGATGGGCGTGGTGTACGGCGCGGCGAGCCTGTGGCAGTGGCGACTGCACCCGGACGAACCCGGCCACGAGACGTACTTCCTCGCCGAGGACGCGGGCTGGCGCGAGGCACTCGACTTCGAGGGCTCGCACCACGTCGGCCGCATCGCCCGCATCCTCGACGGCCTCCCGCTCACGGACATGCGCCCGGACTGGCGCTCCACCCTGGCACCCCGGGGCCTGTCCGTCCCCGGCGAGCTGTACCTCTGCTACGCGGAGGAGGGCGGACCGCTGATGATCACCGACCCGGAGAACGTTCCGCTTCCCTACCGCGTCGTAGATCCGCGTACCGGCGCCACCGTACGGGAGGGTGTACGCGCCGCCGCCGGGGATCCCGTGCCCGATGAGGGAGGTGCGCCCAGGGTCTACATCTGCCATGCGCCCAGGGGGAGTTGACCCCGGCCGACCTCTCCGGTGGTGCTACGACGGCCCGTTCGGCCCCGTCTGCGTGGCCTCGGGTGTCTCGGCGGGGGCGGGCGGCAGACCGGCCGGAGCCGGTTCGGGGCCGGGCTCGGACTGGTGGCCGCCGCGCAGGGCCGAGGCGATCGCGGAGATCAGCGCCATGCCCGCCGCCACGCCGAAGACGATGGTCAGGCCGTGGTGGAACGGTCCCGAGACCAGCCGGGGGAAGAAGGAGTGCCCGGTCAGGACGGCACGCTGGGCCGCCGAGAGCTGGTCGAGGACACCGTTGGACGCCAGCAGATGCTGAATGGGGTTCTTGCCGAGGAACGTGGCGAACAGCGTGCTCACCGGCGGCAGCGACGCGGCCTGCTCGGCGGCACCGGCCGGAACGCCGTGTGCCTGGAGCCCCTTGCTCAGTGTCCCGGGCAGCGAGGTGGCGAGCCCCGAGACCATCAGGGAGAAGAACACGCCGATGGACAGGGCGGTGCCCGAGTTCTGGAAGGTGGAGCGCATGCCCGAGGCGACACCCCGGTACTCGCTCGGCACGCTGCCCATGATCGAGGACGTGTTCGGCGCGGAGAACATGCCCTGACCCAGTCCGTTGAGCAGCAGCAGCGCCGCGAACATCCCGTAGTCGAAGTCGATGGGCAGCGCGAGCAGACCGACGAAGGAGAGCGCCACGACGACCAGCCCGACCGTCGAGAACATGCGGGCGCCGAACCGGTCCGACAGATATCCGGACACGGGCCCCGCGATGAGGAACCCGACCGTCAGCGGAAGCATGAAGATGCCCGCCCACAGCGGGGTGTCCTCGTAGTCGTAGCCGTGCAACGGCAGCCAGATGCCCTGGAGCCAGATGATCAGCATGAACTGGAGCCCGCCGCGCGCGATCGCCGTCAGCAGCGCGGCCAGGTTGCCCGCCGCGAAGGCACGCACCTTGAACAGGGCCAGATTGAACATCGGTTCGGCGATGTGCGTCTCGATGTAGCAGAAGACCAGCAGCAGGACGACGCCGCCGATCAGACCG
Source organism: Streptomyces sp. NPDC002276 (assembly GCF_053891435.1). Taxonomy (NCBI): domain Bacteria; kingdom Bacillati; phylum Actinomycetota; class Actinomycetes; order Kitasatosporales; family Streptomycetaceae; genus Streptomyces; species Streptomyces sp. NPDC002276. Next base: position 831,060 of record NZ_JBSFCQ010000001.1, read on the forward strand.
CTGAGCACCCACGGGTTCCCCCAGCCGGTGGCGCTGCCGCCGTAGGGCTGGATGCCGTAGGTGATGCCCGCGAGGAGGATTCCGGCGCCCGTCGCGAAGGTGAGGTTGCCGAGCCAGTCGATGCGGCCGGGGCGGCCCGCCGAGGTCTCGCGCAGGCTCAGATACGACCAGATCGTGCCGGTGATGCTGATCGGCACGCTCACCCAGAACACCGCGCGCCAGTCGACGACGGCCAGCAGACCGCCGGCGAGCAGACCGAGGAACTGCCCGGCTAGGGCGGTGATCTGGTTGACGCCGAGGGCCATTCCGCGCTGCCGGGCGGGGAACGCGTCGGTGAGGATGGCGGCCGAGTTGGCGGTGAGCATCGAGCCGCCGAAGGCCTGCACGATCCGCCACAGGATCAGCCACATCGCCCCCGCCCCCGCGCGGAACGGGTCCAGGGACAGCGCGACGGACGCGCACGCGAAGATCAGGAAGCCGATGTTGTAGATCTTCACCCGGCCGAACATGTCACCGAGCCGGCCGAGCACGACGACGAGTACCGCCGAGACCAGCAGATAGCCCAGGATCATCCACAGGAGATAGCCGATGTTGCCCGGCGCGAGCGGATCGAGGCCGATGCCCCGGAAGATCGCGGGCAGCGAGATGATCACGATGGAGGCGTCCATCGTGGCGATCAGCACGCCGAGGGTCGTGTTCGACAGCGCGACCCACTTGTAGTTCGGCCCGGGAGGGGTGTCCTTACGACGCCCCGAGCGCACGGCGCTCAACAAGGACGGCCGAGCACCGTCGCCGGGTATGTGCCCTGTCCCGCTCACAGTCGCTCCGCCAGTCGGTCGAGGAGGGGCAGGGCCGACGCGAGGGCCGCGCGTTCCTCCGCGGTGAACTCGTCGAGGACGGCCCCGAGCCGGTGCACGGACGCGGAGCGCCGCTCGGCCAGCACGGCCTGTCCCTCGTCCGTGATCTCCAGAATGCTGCGCCGTCCGTCCGCCGGATCGGGGCTGCGGCGGACCAGCCCGCGCTGTTCCAACAGCGCGAGCGTGCTCGCCATGGCCTGGGGGCGGACCCGCTCCGCCTCGGCGAGGGACGTCGGAGACTCGGAGCCGTCACGGGCGAGCCGGGCCAGGACCGAGACTCCGGAGAGCGACACATCGCCCACGGCATGCGCCTGGCGCAGCCGGCGCGTCACCCGCCCCACCGCGAGCCGTAGCTCGGACGCGAGCCGCATGGTGTCGTTCGGACTGTCCACCTTCATGGGTACTAACACTAGATTTATCAGCCTGGACTGCTCAACCAATTGTTAGTAAATCGAGCGAGGAGGTCACCGATGGAGAAAGGACGCCCCGCGGGACTGTTCGTCGGGCTGTGCACCCTGGACGTCATCCAACTCGTGGACCACGCACCGGGCCCGAACGAGAAACTCACCGCCCGGGACCAGATGGTCGCCGCTGGCGGTCCGGCGGCGAACGCGGCCGTGACGTTCGCCCACCTCGGCGGTACGGCCACGCTGCTGACGGCGATCGGACGCCACCCGTTGGCAGCCGGGGTGGCCGCCGACCTGAACGCACTCGGCGTGACCGTGCGCGACCTGGCGGCCGACTCGACGCGACCGCCCGCCGTCTCCACCGTGCTCGTGACCGCGTCCACAGGGGAACGTGCCGTCGCCTCGACCAATGCGACAGCACACCGGCTCGCCCCGCCCGACGATCTCGACGCGCTCGTGGCGGCCTGCGACCTCGTCGAGTTCGACGGCCACCACATGGAACTCGCCGTCGCCACGGCCCGTTCGGCGCGTGCCGTCGGCCGCAAGACCCTTTTCGACGGCGGGAGTTGGAAACCCGGCACGGAGGTCCTGCTGCCCCTGCTCGACATCGCCGTCTGCTCGGCCGACTTCCACCCGCCCGGCACCCGCACACCGACGGACACACTGCGCTTCCTGCGGGACCACGGCGTCGGCTGGTCGGCGGTCAGCAGGGGAGCGGACCCCGTCCTGTGGGCGGGCCCCGACGGCGAGGGCGCGATCGAGGTTCCCGAGGTACACGTCGCGGACACGCTGGGCGCGGGCGACGTGCTGCACGGGGCCCTCGCCCATCACCTCGCACTCCAGGACCGCCCGACCTCGGAGGGCTTCGCCGAGGCGCTGCGCACGGCGACCGCCGTGGCCTCGCGGGCGACCGGCTCGTTCGGCACGCGCGCGTGGATGCGGGCGGGGTGACCCGGACCGACCCGCCCGGACCTGAGAAGATCTCATCGGAAACGTACGAGTCAACGGGCCGTACGAACCAGGGGTGGGAAACGTGATCATTGTGCTGCTACTGCTCGGTGTCCTCGTGCTCGTCATCGGCGGGTGCGCCTGTGTGGTGTGGGCCGAGCGCGGCGGGCCCCGCTGGGCACGCGTCGTCGCGATCGTGACCCTCACCCTCGGCGAACTGCTGCGCAGCTCCGGCAGGAACCGCCGAAGGGGCCTGAACCGGAGCAGCCAGGACGGCGACTAGCAGGGCCGGGCCGCCGCGGCAGGTGCCGAACCGGTCGGGGAACGCGCCGCGACGGAACCCTGCTCCGAACTCCAACGTGCCTAGACTGAGCCGTCGTTGATCGTTTCACTCGGACGGTCTCAGGAGGACCACATGCCTCGCACCCCGACCCGACGCACCGCTCTGCGCGGCCTGGCCGTCGCCTCGGCCGCGGTCATCGGCTTCGACCCCTTCACCCGGAGCTGGGCGGTGAGCGACTCCGGCCGACCGCTCAGCGGCGTCCCGCACCTGGACGGGACGCTCCACACCGACGACGCCTCGCTCACCGCCGACGCCGACGACTTCGGGCACATCGTGCACCGCAGACCGGCCGCGGTGCTCCGCCCCGGCTCCGTGCGGGACGTCGTCGCGATGGTCCGGTTCTGCAATCCGCACGGCCTCCGCGTGGCCCCGCGCGGACAGGGCCACGGCACGAACGGACAGGCCCAGGTCGAGGGCGGCCTGATCATCGAGACCGAGCCGCTCGCCTCCATCGGGCCCGTACGGACGGGCAGTTCACGCGTCACCGTCGGGGCGGGCGCGAAGTGGAGCGACGTCGCCAAGGCCACCCTCGCCCACGGTCTGACCCCGCCTGTCTTCACCGACTACCTCGAACTCTCCGTCGGCGGCACCCTGTCCGTCGGCGGCCTCGGCGGCCAGACCCACCGGCACGGCGCCCAGGTCGACAACGTCCTGGAACTCGAAGTCGTCACCGGCGCGGGCGAGTTGCTCCGCTGTTCCCCCACCCGGCACCCCGACCTGTTCCACGCCGTGCTCGCCGGACTCGGGCAGTGCGCCGTGATCGTCGCCGCCACCCTGCGCCTGGTGCGCGCCCCAAAGACCGTACGGCACTACCTCCTGCCCTACGCCGACCTGCGGACCTTCCTCGACGACCAGCGACTCCTCGCCACCGAGGGCCGGTTCGCCTACGTCGAGGGCCAGGTCGGCGCGGACACCGCCGGTGCCTTCAACCAGTTCGCCATCGAGGCCGTCGCCTACGGACCGCCCGTGGGGGACACCCCCGACGACACCGCGCTCCTGAAGGGCCTGCGCCACACCGCGTCCGGCGTCCAGATCACCGACCTCGGCTACTACGACTTCCTCGACCGGCTCGCCCCCTCCGTCGCCGCCCTGAAGGCAGCGGGCCTGTGGGCCTACGCCCACCCCTGGCTCAACCTGCTGCTCCCCGGCCGCAGGACCGCCGACCTCGCCGCCACCCTCCTCGACGAGCTCACCCCGGCCGACCTGGGACCGGGCGTAGTACTCCTCTACCCGCTGCTGCGCGACCGCCTCCACACCCCGCTGCTGCGGACGCCCGACGACCCGGTGCCGTACCTCTTCGCCGTCCTGCGCACCACACCACCCGAGGACACGGCCACGGTCCGGCGGCTGCTGAACGCCAACCGGTCCGCCTACGACACCGTCGGCGCGGCCGGCGGCACGCAGTACCCGGTCGGCTCGATCCCCTTCCAACACGCCGACTGGAAACGGCACTTCGGCCCGGTCTGGAACCGGTTCGCCGCGGCCAGGAGGACCTACGACCCGAAGGGGATCCTGGTACCGGGGCAGGACATCTTCTGACCGCCGCTGCCGCTGCCGTCCTAGTCGGGCGGCAGGTCCGCCAGCGCGTCGCGCAGTGCGGCGCGGGAGGCCACGCCCAGCTTCGGGAACAGCTGGCGCAGGTGGGCGGCGACGGTGCGCGGGGACAGGAAGAGGCGTTCGGCGATCTGCTTGTTGGTGAGGCCGGCCGCCGCGAGGAGGGCGATCTCCCGTTGTTGCGGTGTCAGTGACGCCGGGCCGGTGACGCCGGCGGGGCTGACGGACAGGCCGGTCGCCCGCAGTTCGTTGCCCGCCCGGGCGGTCCAGGGGCGGGCACCGAGCCGCTCGAAGGCCTCGATCGCGTCGGCCAGTTGGGTGCGCGCCTCCGTCGTGGACTTCACCCGGCGGAGGCGTTCGCCGTAGGCGAGACGGACCCGGGCCAGTTCGAAGGGCCAGCGGTCCGTGCCGGGTACCGCGAGGGCCTCCTCGAACAGGCCGATCGCGTCGTGGTCGACGGCGGCGACGGCCGCCGACGCCTTCACGAGCAGGGCGAGCCGCGGCGAGATCGCGGCGATACCGGCCTCGCGCGCCGCCGTCGCGTGAGCCGTCGCCTCCGACTGCCGTCCTGTTCTGACCGCCGACTCGACCAGGTCCATGACGACCAGCAGGGCGGGCGGGACGTGCGAGGCGAGTTCCCCGGCGCGGCTGATGGCGCACGCGTGCCGGTAGGCGTCCTCGAACCGGCCCCGGCCGAGCGCGGCGAGCGCCCTCGCGTGCGAGGCGCACGACAGATAGGAACCCACACCGCGCGGCGTCGCCCACAGGGTCATCTCGTCCGTGAGGGCGCGGGTGGCGTCCTCGTCGCCGCGGGCGGCGGCCACCAGCGCGCGCTGGTAGAGGAACTCCGTCGACAGGAGCTGGTAGTTGTGGGCTTCCCCCAGGTCCCGGCCCTGCGCGGCCTGCGCCTCCAGCTCGTCCCACTCGCCGGCCGCGAAATGGTCCCTGCCCAGGTACACCAGCCCCTGGATCTCCACGGTGAGCGAGCTGTTGTCCCGGCCGTCGCGCAGCACCCGCCGCAACGCAGTACGGCACGCGGGGAGCCGGTCCACGTACAGGGACGTCATCGCGATCCGGATGACCCGGACCGGGTCGGCCTCCCGGTCGAGCGAGGCGATCACCTCGTCGAGCTTCCCCAGCGCGGCCGACCCCGTCCTGGCCGGGTCGGCCATGGTGTTGACGGTCAGGGCCAGTTGGTCCGGGACCTCCGGTTTCAGCAGGCCGAGCGCCCGGTGCAGCGGCTTCCAGAGTTCCGCGCGCTGACTGCTCTGGCACAGCCAGGCCAGGGTGTACAGCGCGTCGATCATGGTCGGGTCGGTGGCGTCGTACGGCTGGTGCTGCATGTCGATCGCGCCGACGAGCAGCCGGTGCGCGGTGTCCAGGTCGCCCTCGCCGCTGAGGAGGATGTGGTGTGCCGCCGCGACGGCGGCGACCAGCGGGCCAGCCCGTCCGCCGTCGGCCCGCCGGGCCTCCTCCAGCAGTCGGGGCACATCACGCAGGTCACCGGTCAGGTCCGCGCCGAGATAGGCGGCCTCGGCGATCCGCCGACTGCGCTCGTAGCCGCGCGGGCTCAGCTCGGCGGCGCGCAGCAGCGCGGCGATGGCACCGCCCGCGTCACCCCGTCGCACGGTGTCGCGCGCCACCGTCTCCAGCAGACTCGCGACGTCCTCGGTGGGATCGACGGTGGCATGGGCGAGATGCCAGGCGCGTCGCTCGGGGCGGTCGACGCTGAACTCCGCCAGGGCGCGGTGCACTTCGCGGCGCTGCTCGCTGGTGGAGAGTTCCACGACGGCGGAGCGGGTCAGGGGATGGCGGAACGCCAGCCGTCCGGTGACCGCGTCCACGTAGACGAGGCCCGCGCGCTCCGCGTCCGCCAGGTCCTCGATGCCGGCCCGCCCGGCAGCGGCCGAGGTGAGGGCCCGCAGATCGCCGGTGCCGTCCAGGACCGCGTACAGAAGGAACAGGCGGGTCGCGGCGGGCAACGTCTCGACCCGGGACGCGAACACGGCCTGGAGCCGCCGGCTCAACGGCAGCAGGTCGGGCACATCGGCTCCGGAACGCTGGGCACCGCTGAGCGCGACGGGCAGTTCGAGCAGGGCCAGCGGGTTGCCCTGCGCCTCCGCCAGCAGACGCTCCCGCACACGCGGCGCCAGCGAGGGCGAGCGGGCCTGGATCAATGCCGCCGCCGCTGTCGTGTCGAGCGGCTGCACGTGGTGGTGGGGCACCCCGCCGCGTTCGAAGAACGTCCCCTCGCCCGACCGGTAGGCGCCGAGGAAGCCGACCTGGCTGCCGCCAAGACGGCGGGCGACGAAGCCGAGCACCACGGCGCTGGCCCGGTCCAGCCACGGCAGATCGTCGACGATCACCAGCAACGGCCGCTCCACGGCGGCCTGGACGAGCAGCGTCAGCGCCGCGTTCGACACCAGCAGCTGATCGGACGGTGCGCCCTGATCCAGTCCCAGCGCCACGTTCAGGGCGGCGCGGTACTGCTCGGGCAGCCGGTCGAGTCCGGCGAGCAGCGGCTGAAGGACCTGGTGGAGACCCGCGAAACTGATCGTGCTCTCGAACTCCACGCCGGCGGCGCGCACCACCCGCGCACCCGTGCCGACAGCCTGTGCGGCCGCCGCGTCCAGCAGCACCGTCTTGCCGACCCCGGCGTCCCCGGAGAGCAGCAGCGCCCCGCCCGAGACCACCGCCGCGTCGACGAACCCCCGGACCAGTCCGAGATCGTGACCGCGTCCCACCAGAGGCTCGGCCGTGCCCGCAGGCGAAGACCCGTCCCCGTCCATGCCCTTCTCCCTTTCCACCTCGGAACCTTATGTGCGGCCACCACCGTCAGCGCATGAACGAGCCACCGTTGACGTCGACTGTGGCACCGGTGATGTAGCCGGAGTCGTCCCCCGCCAGATGGCCCACCAGCGCGGCCACCTCCTCGGGCCGCCCGAACCGGCCCACGGGGATCCGGTCGGCGGCCCGCCGCAGCGCCTCGGCGGGCAACTCGTTCATGACGGGTGTCCGTACGGCGGCGGGAGCGACGGCGTTGACGGTGACACTGTGCGGCGCGAGTTCCTGGGCGAAGATCTTGGTCAGCACCAGCACACCCGCCTTCGCCGCGGCGTAGTGCGGCCCGGCGACCAGTCCGCCCTGCTGTCCGGCCAGCGACGCGAGGTTGACGACCCGGCCCCAGCCGCGCTCCCGCATCGACGGTGCGCACAGCCGGGTGAGGACGAGGACGCTGCGCAGGTTCGTGGCCATGAGGGTGTCCCACTCGTCGAGTTCGACGTCCCACACCGAACCGGGCGCCGTGCGCGCCGCGTTGTTGACCAGGACATCGGGGCTGTGCCACGCCGAGGACACCGCGCGCACCGCGTCCTCTGTCTCCCGGGGGTCGCCGACGTCGGCACCTACCGCCATGGCCGTGTCCCCGCCGGGGTCCAGTTCCTTGGCCCGGGCCCGCGCGCCGCTGTCGTCCCGGTCCAGCAGCGCCACCCGCAGGCCGCGTCGGTGCATTTCGGTGGCGACGGCGGCGCCGATGCCACGGGCGGCACCGGTGACCAGGGCCCCCTGCGTTCCGCCGCCGGTGGGATCGGGCCTGTCGAGGATCGGGGTGCGGCCACCGGTCCGGTCTCCTTCGTTCGCTGGACTTCGGTACGGGATTCAGACGACGTCGGTGTGGGGGAGCGAGCGGCCGAGCAGGACGCGGCCGTAGAGCTCGCGGCTGGTCTCGACGCTCAGCGCCGCGTGCCGGGAGGCCGTCCCGATGTCGCGCCAGGCGCGTTGCAGCGGTGAGTCGTCGGAGAAGCTGCTCGCGCCGGCTGTGTCGAGCAGGATGCTGATCGCTTCGCGGGCACAGCGCATCGCGTGGCTGCCGTCCATCCGCAGTCGTGCCCGGGTCTCCAGGTCGGGGCGTCGTCCGGCGCGAGCGGCCTCGTCGATCTCGTCGGCCGCGCGTCGCAGGTGCAGCGCGGCCGTGTCGATCAGGGTGGCGGCCTGGGCGACGTTCAGCTGGTGCGGGGCGGCTTCCGCCGTCAGGGCGTGCAGGGGTGACACGGACCGCTTTCCTCCCGCGAGGTCCCGGACCACGCGTTCGAGCGCGCCGCGGGCGATGCCGACGCCGGTGCCGACCAGCGGCAGGTTGATGGACATCGGGAAGACGACCCGGGCCTCGCCCGGATGCCGCCGGACGCCGATGCCCTCGGCGATCTCGGCGAAGGACACGAACTGCTCGTCCGGGACGAAGAGTTGACTCGCCACGGCCGTCCGGCTCCCGGTGCCCCGCATACCGGCCATGTGCCAGGTGTCCGCCACGGTGAGCGCGGACGCGGGGACGAGGACGAGCCCGCGTTCCGGTCCGCCGCGGTCCTCGCGGACGATCCCCAGCAGCACCCAGGCCGCGTGGTCGATGCCGGAGATCCACGGCCACCGCCCGTCGAGCTCCAGGCCACCGGGCACCGCCGTGACCGAACCGGACGGATTGGCGGCGCCGCAGAGCACGGCGTCGGGGTCGGACTTCCAGATCGCGGTACGGACCTCGTCGGGCAGTTGTGAGGCGAACAGCGCGGCGCCGTACACGATGCCGACGAGCCAGGAGCTCGACGCGCAGCCCGCGGCCAGCTCGGCGCACACGTCGACGGCGGTGCGCACACCGGCCCCGTGGCCGCCGTAGCGGACCGGTGTTCCCATGGTGAAGAGCCCGGCCTCACGGAGTGCCTGCGCGCTCGGTCCGGCCAGGGTGCGCTGCCGCTCGGTCCGTTCGGCGTGGGCCGCGACCACCGGAGTCAAGTCCCTTGCCACCCGCACGAGTTGCGTCTCGGTGGTGGTGCCCCGCGGTAAGAGGTCCCGGCAGTTCGGGTCGGTCATCGGGGGTTCCTCTCTGAGGTCCGATCCACCACGGACGGTGTCGTTCCTGGCGGGATCACGCCGTCGCGCAACGCCGTCAGCCTACCTGGAGATGATCCCTCCGGATATGGTGACGGTGGGGGACGAGCCGCCCCCCGACCTGGCCCCGCACCCCGAACTGGCCAGGTTCCAGGGTGAGTTGGCAGGGCGGAACGCAAGGGAGAACATGTGAAGATCGTTGTGGTGGGCGGCGGTGTCGCCGGTCTTGTCGCCGCTCTCAGTCTGCGTGCCGCGGGAATGACACCGGTGGTGTGCGAGTCCGCGCGCGAACTGCGGGCACTCGGCGTCGGCATCAACCTGCTTCCCCACGCGGTGCGCGAACTCACCGAACTCGGCCTCGGCGACGCGCTGGACGCCATCGCGCTGCCGCCGGAGCGACTGGTCTACTGCGATCGCCGAGGGCACCGGATCTGGGAGGAACCGCTAGGTCTGGCGGCCGGCTACAAGTGGCCCCAATACTCCGTCCACCGGGGCAAGTTGCAGATGATGCTGCTGGACGCGGTCCGCACCCGCGTCGGGCCGGACACGATCCGTACCGGCCTGGTCTTCGAACGCTTCGAGCCCCAAGAACGGGGCGTGGCGGCCCAGTTCACGGACCGGCACACCGGGGGATCGGTGGTGATCGAGGCCGACGCCCTCGTCGGCGCCGACGGCATCGGCTCCCGGCTGCGGGCCCAACTGCACCCCGGTGAGGGCGCCCTGAGCGGGAACGGGGTGCGCATGTGGCGGGGGTTGAGCCGGTATCCGCACATACTCGGCGGGCGGTCGATCGTGGTGGCCGGAGGGCGCCCCGGGGACAAGTTCGTCGCCTACCCCGTCGAGGACCCGGCCGTCGAGGGCGGACCCGCACTGATGAACTGGGTACTGGAACTCCGGGGCCCGCGGTCCGGTGAGACAACGGACGGCTCCTACGGGCCAGTTGGCGTGGATGAGGCGCTGGCCGGGGTGGCGGAGTGGAGCCTGCCGTGGATCGACCTGCCCGAACTGGTCCATGAGTCCACCGGCATCCACGAGTATCCGATGGTGGACCGCGATCCGCTGCCGCGCTGGAGCTTCGAGAGGGTGACGCTGGTCGGGGACGCCGCCCATCCCATGTATCCCATGGGCATGAACGGCGGCTCCCAGTCCATCGTCGACGCCCGCGTCCTGGCCTGGACCCTCGCCCACCACGACGATCCGGTACGGGCCTTGGCGCGGTACGAGGAACTGCGCCGCGAATCCCTCAACCAACTGGTGCTGGCCAACCGCGAGTTGGGCCCGGAGAAGATCATCGCCCTGGCGGAGGAGACCGGCGGCCCGGTGCCCGAGGAGCAAGCGACGGCCGTCTCCCAGGGCTACAAGCGACTCGCCGGGTGTACGACCGCCGTACTCAACTCGCGTGATTCCTGGTCGGTTTCACCGGTGAGCCAGTGAGGGCGCGGCACGGCTAGTGCGCCTCCTCGTGCCGGCGTCGCGGCGAAGCCGTCCCGCCCGACGTCGTGGTCCCACGGGCGGCGGCGCGGGCCGGACCGTCGCGGAGGGTGAAGGCGAAGAGGGAGGTCGCCGCGGCGAGGGCGGCCAGGGCGAGATAGGCGTGCTGGTAGGCGGTGACGGGCGGATCCGCCGCGGCTGCCGTGGGCGTGCTCAGCACCAGTGCCGTGGTCACCGCCGCCGGGGCGAAGGCGCCCCCGGTCTGCCGTACCACGGTGTTCAGCGTCGATGCCTGGGCCAGGTCCTTGCGGGAGACGGTCGCCAGCGAGGCCACCGTGGTCGGCATGAAGACACCGCCCATGCCGACGCCGAGCAGGAACATGTACGTGCGGAACGTCCACAGGCCGGTGTCCTGATCGCAGGTGGCGAAGAGCAGCAGGACTCCGCTCACCATGGCCAGCCCGGAGCCGATGATGATCCGGGGGCCGACCCTGGAGTACAGGACCCCGGCGATCTGCACGGTCAGCAGCACACCGAAGGCCTCGGGGAAGGTGCTGGTGCCGGACTCCAAGGCTGAACGGCCCTGGCCCTGCTGGAGGAAGAGCGGGCCGAGGTACATGGCGCCCAGGATCGGCACCAAGCCCACCAGATTGATCAGGTTGGTGTCCCGGAAGAGCCGGTCCGCGAACAGCCGGAGCCTCAACAGCGGTTCGGCGACGCGCAGTTCGAAGAGAACGGCGGCGGTCAGCAGCACCGCGCCGAGCACGAGGGCGGTGACGACGGCGGGGGAGGACCAGCCGCGGTTGGGGCCCTCGCAGACCCCGAACATCACGGAACCCAGAGCCGCCGCGCTCAGCAGCAGCCCGGTGAGGTCGAACCGGCCCGGCCGATGACCGCGGTGCTCGGCCAGGAAGACCGCCCCGAACACCACCGCGGGCACGCCCAGCGGCAGGTTGACGTAGAACACCCAGCGCCAGGACAGATGGTCCACCAGCAGGCCGCCGAGGATCGGCGCGACGGCCGGGGCCATCTGCTGCGGGACGATCATGTACCGCGAGATCCGCACCTGCTCCCACGAGTTGAAGGTGCTGTAGAGCAGCGAGGACGCGGCGGGGAAGAGCAGTCCTGCTGACAGACCCTGCACCGCGCGGAAGGCGACGAGTTGAGCGAGGTCGGCCGCCGCGCCGCACAGCAGTGACGAGCCGAGGAAGGCGCCGAGAGCGGTGAGCAGCACGCGCTTGGCGCCGAACCGCTCCACCAGCCAGGCCGAGGCGGGGATGGCCATGGCCAGACAGACGGGGTAGACCACGACCACACCGTCCAGGGCGGCCGTGGTCAGGTGGAACGTGCGGGCGATGGAGGGGAGCGCGACGGTCGTGATCGCTCCGTCGACGATCGCGATGAACGTCACGCAGACACACATGACGGGCACGACCAGGCGTTGGCCCGGGCGCGGACGGAGGCGTATTCGGGAGGCGAGGGGGACGGGAGGGACGGGGGAATCCGGGGAGACGGGACGACGTCGGAACGGCAGCACATGCTGAGCATACTCACTATGTGAGTGCTCATAGGTCGCGGCCGAGGATCTAGAATCGACCCTCACCGCGAAACGGGGAAACGGGAAAACGGGGAACGCCATGGCAGTGCACGGCAGCAGCGACATCCTGGTCGACGAGCTATACGAGACGACCCACCGGCTACGGCAGTTCGTGGAGACCCGGCTCCGCGCCAACGGCGCCTCGGTCGCTCGGCTGCGCGCCCTGCGGATGCTCGCCCATGCCGAACAGCCGCTGCGCATGCGGGACTTGAGCGAGATGACCGGCGTCGCGGCCCGGACCACGACCAGCATCGTCGACAGCCTGGAGCGCGACGGGCTGGTGGAGCGCCTACGGCATCCGCACGACCGGCGCGCGTTCCTGCTGCGCCTCACCGACAAAGGCCGGGAGTGCCATCGCGAGGCCGAGGAGGTCGACGGCCTCGCGCTCGCGGAGGCGACGGCCGACCTGGACACGGAGGACCGCGCACAGCTGCGCGCCCTGCTCGCGCGGATCCGCGAGGCGACGTCCTGAGTGGACGTCGAGTCCGATCTTCCCTGGTTCGTGATCGCTTGATCGTGGTAGTCGGGCTGCGCGTGATGGGCATGTCCATGTTGGGATGCGGGGTGTGGGCAGAAAGCCGTACCCCGGCGACTGGTCGGGCGTGCGGTGGGCGTTGATCGAGCCGTGCCCTCGAACGCCTCCTCGACACGGTCCCGGATCCGCAGGGCGCTGAGGAGCGAACGCGGAAGCTGACCGTGGACCGCGTCGCGCGGCCGTTGGGTCTGGACGAGGCCCCCGCTGGGCCCGGGGCGGTGTGTGCGTGATCTCCTCGCCTGGCTACCGCTACGACATCGCTGTCGTCAGCGCGCCGGCCGACGCTGCCCTGTCCGGTCGGATTGATGAGGGGCGGTCCGTTCTCGCCGAGGGCGGTGCGCCGGGCCGGGGACGGCTCGTGGTCTACGGCGAGCCCCGGGGGTTCGGGCCGGAGGTGATCCGTGACACCGCCTACCTGTACGTCGAAGAGCTTGCCGAGATCCTCGCCGACGCCGAAGGCGACCCGAGCTTGCCGGCCTTGTTCGTCCTGAACTCACCGAACATCCCGGGGCTGACGCGGTCCTCCAGCAGGAGCCGCTCGACACGTGGACCGATCGGCGGCGCGATCGCACGCTGCTCTTGCCGGGCCCGTACCACGAGGGTGCGGCCGTCGTTTGCCCCGGCTGCCGGGTCCGACGCCACCTGGCAACGCGCTGTGACCTGGGCCCGCCTCGACGACACCCTGGCCGCGGCCGGTCTGCCGCAGGGGCTCGACCGGCGCTTCGCCCAACTCGCCGAACCGGATCCAGGTGTTCCGGGCGAACAACAGTCCGTGACCGGCAACGCCGACAGCCAACGCCGGCGCACAGGCTGCGGCACAACGGGACGGGCCTGCGGGCACCTCCCCACCGCCTGACTTCAAAGACCCGTTCGAGCAGGTCGAGGGCTGCGTCGCCGACGGCGTCGCCAACCGGCTGATTCGCTCGAAGCCCGTAACGCCTTGGGCTTCAGCAACCGATGGAATCAATTCCTCCGGTCACGCTGCGCAACTTTCCGAAATCCCATACAGTCCGGCATTCAATCCTTCTCGCGGCATTTTGCGGCATTGGGAGGACAGTAACCTCAACCAGTACATCTGGAGCATCTGACGGCCCGAATGTTGGACTAACGGGCAAGAACCACTGTCTTCATGGACAGGCTCCCTGCTAATCTTAGCGCAGCCTGTGCCGATTCCCGAATTTGGGTGGCCAACCCGTTGTTGGCATGCGGCACTCGTGCGGGACAGTGCAGCGTGCCTGGTGCGGGCACGGCGACTTGGAGAGATGTTGGGGATATCTTGCCAAAGGTGGTTGTCCTATTTTCCGGCGGAATCGACTGCTGTTCTCGCTTGTCGGCCTCATCGGGCGAACCATGACCTGCATCTGCTGGGAATCGACCACGGCCAGCGGCATCGCAAGGAGTGCGGGTATGCCGAGTTCACCGTCAATGATTCCCTACTGTCTGAGTTCTAGCGGATATTGCTTCTCTGGTTAGTGATCAACGGTAGGTCAGAGGGTAGCTCCGGAAGTGCTACCCCGATGCTGGGCGAATGGGGTCGGCGTGGAGTCCAATGTGAGCGTGGCAGTCGATGCAGGTGTCGACATCGATGGAGATCGTAAGGAAAACGTTGTCCTGGACCCGTATATAATTAATTCGATTCGACGTAGATGTGACTTATCGACTCGAATTCAGCGTCAGCGTATGAGCGAGGGTGGGACGCGGACCGTCCTCTCCCGCGAGAATGTAATCCTCGACCGCTACACGGCCGGGCTCGGTGCGGGAGGAGCTGCTCTCGCCTTGAATATCCTCGGACTTTGCCGAGGCGGAATGGCCGGCCCTGGAGCGGGTGACGACGCTCGGGCGGGCTCGTAATGCCGGGTGGAACTCCCAGAGCGTGCGGCGGTGGCATCTCCGGTCTTGACCGTACGCCGCTCCGCTGGGCTCGGTCGACGGCGGAGCCATGAGCGACCTGAACTCGGCTTCTGCGCCGCGCGGACGGACTGTGGTTGCTGGCGGGCCCCGCGACGGGTGGTGACGGTCTGGTGTGCTCCTGCCGCCTTCCCTCACGTGGTGCCGCACCGCTGGCCAGGATGTTGTGGGAAGACGCAATCTGCGTATGCGCCGTTTCCCCCAACCTCTGAGCTTCGACGTACCCCTGCTGCTGGACCGCGGCCAGACTCTCGACTGCTCGGTCGGTGAACGGCGGCCGACCGCGCTCATGAATTTTCCGAACGTGTTGCCATCAGGGGCAAAACGTCCCCATCCCATGTCTGTGCGCATATCGTTCTTCGGAGGGCGAATATGATCCGGCACATCGTACTTTTCAAGTTCAAGGCTGGGGTTTCCTGGGACGACCCGCAAGCGCAGGAAGCGGAGCGTACCGCAGCCAAGGTGGGCGGTGAGGTGCCAGAACTCAATGAATGGAGCGTCGGGCGCAACGTTTCCACCAGGGCTATCGCGTACGATTTCGCGGTGATCGGTCTGATGGACGACGAGGATGCCCTTGAGCGCTATCTGATGCACCCCTTTCACCAGGAAGCAATTCGTCTCTGGCGAGAGATCAGCGAGTGGGTCATCGTAGATCTCGTAGAATAACGCAGGAAAAGCTGTTCCAGCACGACATGAGCAGTGAAGTTTGATGGTGACGAGTGAATGGCGGGATTGTAGTGGTTGCTGAGTACGAGAAGTGTGCCTTCGTAGTTGAAAAAGGCCTCGACCCTGGGCGCGCGATGAACACCGTGGCAGCTCTTTCGATGTCCGTCGGACGGTTTGTCGAGGGCATCATCGGTGACTCCGTCAAGGACGCCGACGGCCAGGCGCACACCGGGATCACGGCGATCCCGCTGCCCATTCTGAAGGGGGACGTCACGGACCTGCGAGACATCGTGCTGAAGGCGGGCGGCATCCTCGACGTCTTCGTGGTCGACTTCACCGCAGTAGCGCAGTCGTCGCGGAGCTACGACGAATACACCACGCGAACGGCTGATCTGGCCACGGGTGACCTTCCTTACATCGGAGTCGCCGTCTGCGGCAGCAAGAGTGCAGTGAACAAGCTCACCGGCAGCCTTCCGTTATACCGCTGACACGATTGGCAGGAGGAATCATGTTCACCGTCTTCAACGAAGAGCTTGCCGAGATCGCGAAAGAGATACGGGACCGACACCGGGCATTTGTCGGGAATGCATGGTCCGATGCGGACCTGGCGGATCATCAACTTCAGCAATTCCGCCGCACGGTGGCGTACGTGAAGGAGAAGTCTCCTTTCTACGCGGGGCACTTGGCCTCGGTGGATCCCGATGCCATCGTCTCTCTCGCTCCCGAGTGCCTCGCTTCCGTACCGTTCACGACGAAGGACGACCTGCGGCGCGAGTTCGAGAAGGTGCTCTCGCTCCCCCTGTCCAAGGCATGGATCTTCTACGAGACCACCGGCACCACCGGCCGGAGTACGCCTTGCCCGCGGAACAACACCGACTCGCTGCACACCAACACAGCGCTGACGGTGTACTACGACACGATCTTCCGGCAGTTCGGCGACGAGCAGGTGATCGGTGTCTCGGGGCCGACCGAGCTGCACGCTTTCGGGGACACCTTCGGTGACATCTGCCGCAACCTCGGGCACGCGGTCGCCAAGATGTGGCCGCACTCACCGATGGTCGGGTACGACCGGGCGCTGGAGACCTTGCGGGTCCTTCCGGCCACCGGCCTGTTCAGTACACCGGGCATGGCGCTGTCCCTCGCGAAGAAGGCGTACGCGGCAGGTCTGCATCCGCGGCGGGACTTCCGCCTCGACGTTCTGATGTGTACGGGTGAACTTGCTTCCCCCAGCCTCATGGAGAACATCGGCGAGGTGTGGGGCGGCAAGGCCTACAACGCCCTCTACGCTTCGCAAGAGGCTGGTGTGATGGGCGCGGCCGGTGCCGACGGTTCGCTTTACACCACCCCGCTGCTCAACCTGTACGAGGTGATCGACCCGGACACCGGGCTCGCGGTCGCCCCGGGACCCGACGGCGTCCGCACCGGCGAACTCGTCGTCACCTCGCTCTACCAAGGCAGCAAGCCCCTGGTCCGCTACCGCACGGGAGACCTGGTCCGGCTGGGCCCCGCATCCGCGGATCACGCCCTGCCCGCCCCCACCCTGGAAGTCCTCGGGCGCACCCGCGACATCCTGCTGATCGGCGGCAATCGGATCAGCGGCTACGACTTCGAGGAACTGCTGCTGACCCACCCCCGGGGCTATCTCGACTACCAGATCATCATCGACGCGGTGGACGGCCAGGACGAGCTGACCCTCCACCTTGAGGTACCCCCCGGCGACGAGGGCGCGCGGATCGACGAGGCGGCGATCGCCCAAGCCGTCCGTGAGCGGCTCGACGTCCCGACCCGATTCGAGTACGGCCCGCTGGGCAGCGTCACCACGACCGGCGCCATGGTCAGTTGGAAGGCCGCCAGGGTGGAGGACCGGCGCTCCGGTCCTGACCAGGAGCGCGTCGCCGCCCTCGCCGTGGCCAGCGGGCGGGCTCAGTGACCAACGCCCTTGCAGTGTCCACGGGCAAGACGACGCCGGCCATCGCGGCTCTGGCCTACCACGACGGGGAGTTCGTGCCGCTGGAGCAGGCACAGGTGCCCGTCACCACACAGGCACTCCAGTACGGGACGGGCGTCTTCGAGGGAATTCGCGCCTATGCCCAGCCGGACGGCGGGCTGGCGATCTTCCGTGGCCGCGACCACTATGCGCGCTTTCTCAGGAGCTCCCGAACCCTGCGCATCGACGTAGGGCTGGACGCGGAGCAACTGTCCGACGTGACAGCCGAACTGCTGCGCCGGATCGGTGCGACCACTGACATGTACGTCCGCCCGCTGGCGTTCAAGCGATCGCTGTTGCCCGGCACACCGGCCGGCGTCCAGCTTTCAGGCGTGTCGGACGCACTGTCGATGAACGCGTTTCGGATGGACTCGCATACGGACCGGGGCGGCATCCGCGTCGCGATCAGCTCGTGGCGCAGGCCGGAGTCCACCGTGTTGCCCGTCCGCGCGAAGGTCACCGGTGGCTACGTCAACAACGCACTGGCCGTGGACGAAGCGCGCGCCGGCGGGTATGACGACGCCATCCTGCTCAATAGCCGCGGCCAAGTGGCAGAAGCCAGCACGGCCAACGTGTTCGCTGTGCTCCACGGCCGGTTGACCACGCCTCCGATCACAGCCGACCTGGTCGAGGGCATCACGAGGGACACGGTCGTCACGCTTGCCGCCGACTTGATGGATGTCGAGACCGGCTTCCACGACCTCGGCCGTGACGATCTGTGCAACGCCGACGAGGTGTTTCTCACCGGTACCGGCACGGAAATCGTACCCGTGACCGAGATCGGCGGACGTGCTGTCGGAGTGGGCGTCCCCGGGCCGCTCACCACAGCCCTGATGACCGCGTACCACGAAGTGGTCCGCGGTAAGGACGAGCGATATCACCACTGGCTCCAGGTCGTCGGTTCTGCCTCGGCCTGACTGTCCACTTCAGAGGAACAGCATGCCCCAGGCAGCAGGATGGATAGACACCGCTCTGTCCTCCGGACCGGCGGTTGAATCGATAGGCACACTCGGCCCAGCCGGCACCAGCAGCGAGCGCGCGGCTCTCCATCTCTGGGCATGCCACAGTTGCGGCGGCCCGCCCGACATCCACCTCTACGACGCCTATGAAGACGCCGGCACGGCACTGTGCGAAGGCGCGGTCAGCCATGTCGTGGTTGCCAACGCCTACGCGGGAGTGAACAGCTTCTACATGGACCCGTCTCTGCGGTTCGCCGGGGCGTTCCTCTTGGACACCCCGCTCTACGGCATCGCCGCCTCCCCCGGCCATCAGGTCCCCAAGGCGGCCCGGATCGCCACCCACCCGGCGCCTGCCGCGTTGGTGGAGGAACTCCTGCCGGACCAGTACTCAGTCGCGGAGATCTGCTTCGCGGCGTCCACCAGTGCGGCCGCCGAGCAGGTGCGCCGCGGGGAAGTCGACCTGGCGCTCACCACATGGCCGGCGGCCATGGCCAATGCCTTGGAATTCATCTCCCGCACCCGGCAGATTCGCATGTTGTGGTCCGCCTTCACTCTCGCCGGTTCCGACTCCTGAGGAGGTATGCCCATGCTCCTGATCGACCGTGCCACGGTGCGCGAGCTCTACCCGGTCGAGCGTGCCCTGCCCGTGATGGCGGAAGCGATGCGGCGCTACAGCGGTGGCCAAGTGGAACTGCCGCTGCGCACAATCCTCCGGCCCGAAAAGGACACCGGTCTGCTGGGCACCATGCCAGGGTTCGTCGGAGGGGAGAACTGGGCGGGGTACGGGCTGAAGGCCATGGTGCTCAAGCCGGAGAACCCGGCCCGTGGCCTTGATCTGCACATCGGCATCGTCCTGGTCTACGACCCGGATACCGGCGCCCCGCTGGCGATGATGGACGCGGGTGCGGTGACCGCAGTGCGTACTGCCGCGGTTTCCGCTGTCGCCACCGAATCGCTGGCGCGGCCGGACGCCGGGGATCTCGCCGTCCTCGGCTCCGGGGTCCAGGCCCGTAGCCATCTGGAGGCCATGCAACTGGTCAGGCCGTTGCACCGGGTCCGGGTATGGAGTCGTACCAGCCAGAACGCGGAGGCCTACCGCAGGTGGGCGGCCGAGGAGTTGGGCATCGTGGTGGAGGCCATGCCCACTCCAGCCCAGGCACTGGCGGGAGCTGACCTGGTCTGCACCACGACAGCGAGCAAGGAGCCCGTCGTCCAGGCCGCGGATCTCGCACCCGGAGTCCATGTCAACGCCGTCGGCGCTTCCTTCATCGAACACCGCGAGCTGTCCTCGCAGGCCGTGGCAGGCGCATCCTTCTTCGTCGACAGCAGGGAATCGGCTCTTGCCGAGTCCGGGGATCTGCGCGGTCCTCTTGCCGAGGGGCTTATCGGGCCTGACCACATCATGGCCGAGTTGGGCGAAGTGCTGCTCGGGGCGCATCCAGGACGCCGAGAGAACGAGGAGATCACCGTTTTCAAATCACTCGGTCTCGGCGTGCAGGACATCATGTCCGGCTTCGCCATTGCTCAAGAGGCGGCAGCCCAGGGGCTGGGCCAGGCCTTCGACCTTAGCTGACCACTCCCAAGACATAGCAGCAGAGGAGAAGATGGAGTGCGCTCCGCCTCACCTGAGCCGCGCGCCGTGCTCGGCGACATACCGGCCTACGTACCCAAGCCGCCGCTACCGCCCGCCACGGGGACCTCGCACCGGCTCTACCTCAACGAGAACCCTTGTCCGCCGCTGCCTTCGGCCCTCGCGACGATCTCCTGGGCCGCATCGCGAACCAACCACTACCCGGGGATCTATCCCGAGCAGCTCACCGACGCCCTCGCCCGTAAGCTGGACGTGCCGCTCGCGCACGTGATCACTGGTCCGGGATCAGTGGGCATCTATCAGCAGATCGGTCAGGCCATGCTCTCGCCGGGCGACGAAGTGGTCTACGCCTGGCCGTCGTTCGAGGCCTTTCCCATCGTCGTACGGATGGCCGGCGCGGTTCCGGTGGAGGTGCCGCTCAAGGACGAGACGCACGATCTGGAGGCGATGGCCGCGGCCATCACACCCCGGACCACCATGGTGCTGCTCTGCCTGCCCAACAACCCCACGGGCAGAGCCGTTGGCTCCACCGAACTCAAGCGGTTCCTGGGCCGGGTGCCCAGCGATGTCCTTGTGGTGCTGGACGAGGCCTACTTTGAGTTCTGTCAGGCGCCAGAAGCACCGGACGGAGTCGAACTCCATCGAAACCGGCCCAATCTGGTCGTACTCCGCACCTTCTCCAAGGCCTACGGACTGGCCGGGCTGCGGGTCGGTTACGGAGTGGCCCACCCTGAGATCGCCGACGCCCTGCGCAAGTGTGCCGTGCCGTGCGGCGTGAGCCGCATTGCGGAGCAGGCGGCCCTGGCCGCACTGGGTGCGGAGATCGAACTCTTCGAACAGGTGAACAGGATCACTTCCGAAAGAGAGCGGTTGCGAGAGGCTCTCATCAGGCAAGGATGGAACATCCCGCCGAGCGAGACCAACTTCCTCTGGATGCCGCTCGGCGAGGATTCCGATCCCGTGGCTGCCGCGCTGGAGCAGCGTGGGCTGCTTGTTCGCAGTTTCTCCGATACCGGTCTGCGGATCACGGTAGGCAGCCCGGAGGCCA
The DNA here is from genome assembly GCF_053891435.1 of Streptomyces sp. NPDC002276. NCBI lineage: Bacteria > Bacillati > Actinomycetota > Actinomycetes > Kitasatosporales > Streptomycetaceae > Streptomyces > Streptomyces sp. NPDC002276. The sequence goes on from NZ_JBSFCQ010000001.1 coordinate 851,769, forward strand.
ACGATCTGCTGATCGCCGTCCTTGACGGCCTCGCATCGGATCGATGACGTTCTTCCGCAAGTGTGCGTAGGCGACCGAGGTGTGAACGTCCGCGAACTCCTGTCGCTCTGTCAGTTCGTCCGAGACCACCGAGTGCGGGTGGTCGGTGTCACGCACCGCCACATGAGAGGGGGAGTCATCGATGCCCGTCAGTACGAAGATCGAGATCACCTCGGGCATCTGTGGCACGGAGTCCCGGAACCGTTCGATGACCGCACGTGTCGGCGGCCGTAGCCGTACGACGGTGATCGCCTGTAGTCCCCTGCCCGGCAACGTGAGGTCCACCTCGACGTGGAATCGCAGCAGCACACCGCGCTCACGCGGGGAGCGCACTCGCTCCAGACAGGTGTCCTCGCTTCTTCGCTGTATGACTGGGCGGATTCCGGGAGTAATCGCCGAGAGAGGAAAACCAGGGGTGACCAAGGAGGTGCTGTCGGACGTCGGGCCGCTGACCATCGGGGCCATCCCGTTCACGCTCGCCGCTGTGCTGTTCGGGATCATGGTGCGCATGCGCCGGAACCCGGGGCGCCGGACACCACGGCCTCGGCGCTGCCGGTCTGTCTGGCCGTGGCGTGTTCCGTCGGCGGCTTTCTCCTCCACAACTACGGCCTGAGCAGGCAGCAAGAACCATCCAGTGACCGGAAGTTCATATTCTCCACGTCCTGAAAGGAAAGTGAAGTGAAGAAAGTACTCCTCGTTGAACTAGCCGTATTCGAGCGCATGACACCGTTGGCCTCTGGTTACCTCCAGGCGTATGCCATGACGGACTCAACAGTGCGCAGCGAGTATCAGTTCGAGCGGTATGCGACGGTAGCCAAGACGCCCCGGGAAATTGTCATCCGGGAGTTACTCGGGGCGGCAGCCGATGTTTATGCCTTCAGCTGCTACGTGTGGAATATGGGCCTGGTGCGGTCCCTTGTGGAGGTCATCAGGCAGGCAAGGCCGCAGGCACACATCATCCTTGGTGGCCCACAGGTGATGTCGCAGGCTCAGCGCTATCTGAACAGCGCCGACGAGCGAACCGTCATCTGCAACGGCGAAGGGGAAGTCACCTTCAGGCAGTACCTCCGGGCGCTGACTGAATCCACTCCGCGACTCGATGAAGTCAACGGTCTCAGCTTCTATCGTGACCAGGAATTGGTGACGACCGAGAAGCAGCCCAGGATCAGCAGCCTGGATGACGTTCCGTCACCGTACCTGACGGGGGTCTTTGACTCCGCCTACAGCATCGCCATCCTGGAGACGAATCGCGGTTGTCCCTACCACTGCGGATTCTGCTTCTGGGGTGCCGCCACGAATGACCGGGTGCACCGTTTCGATGAGGAGAGGGTCCGCGAAGAGATCAAGTGGATTGCCAAGAACGAGATTCTCTTCCTCTTCATCGCCGATGCGAACTGGGGAATGCTGAGCCGAGATATCGACATTTCTCGGCACATCACGGACTGTGCGGTCGAGTACGGGGCGCCGAACGTCCTCTACTTCTCAGCGGCAAAGAACAAGCCACACGCGGTCACAAAAATCACGGGCATCTTCCAGGATGCCAACCTCATCGCCTCGCAGCCGGTGTCATTGCAGACTCTTGAGCCGAAGAGTCTTGATCTGATCGCCCGCTCCAACATCAAGTTGAGCGCCTTTGCCGAGCTCCAGGAAGATCTGCGCGAAAAGCAGATAAGTTCCTACATCGAGCTCATCTGGCCGTTGCCAGGAGAAACCCTCGAATCTTTCAAGCGTGGCATCGGCACGCTGTGCGACAACGAGGCGCAAACCGTGATCGCGTACCCTCACCTGCTCCTCAACAACACCCCCATATTCCACAGCGTAGAGAAAATGGGGATCGTGAGCCGGGAAGCCGGAGGGGGTGCCTCGGAGGCCCGGGTGGTCATCGGCACGAAAGAAGTCTCCGTACCGGAATTCGTCGAAGGTATGTATTACTTCTACGCTTTCCACGCCTTGCACAACACGCGCAGTCTCCGGACGGTGAGCCGCTACCTGGTGAAGCAGTTGGGGATGCAGTACCAGGAGATATTCGCCGCCTTCGCTGAATTCCTGCGCCAGCGAGGAGAGAGCGATCCCATCTTCGGGTATGCGGAACAGTCCATCCGGGACGCCGAATATTACGACGTGAACAACTACGGCTTCTACATCCACTCCGTGCTGCACGAGCATCGGGAAGTCTTCACCGATAATGTGCGTCGCTTCGCGCAGAGTCAGGACTGGTGGGACGACGGCAAGGTACGGGCCCTGTTCGAGATCGACATGCTGAACCGTCCGTACATGTATAGCAATACGCCCCTGGACGTGCGCGCCGAAGATTTTCAGGAACTCCGTTTCCTGGGCAGCGGTCCACGTAGCTACACCGTGCAGGTCCCGGCGGAGTACCTGGCAGATCTGGCCGATTCAGTCCAGATCCAATCGATGCCCGCGGACGGCGTGTTCAAGGTCGAGCACAAGCGGCTGCAGTATCCGTTCATGCTGACGCAGAGCCGTGACCACAGTGGTTCCTACTGCCACGGAATGATCGAGAAGGTCGGGAACGTCATGCCGTTCTGGATGCCGACCGACGCCAACCAGCTCGTCGATGCATCTTCTGGAGGAATCCATGTCGAAGTCTGATACAGCGATCGAGGGGATCGACAGGGCACCTCGCGCTCCGTCGCCGCGCACGGACACGCCCCGGAACAGTTCGCTGGGCGATCTCTTCGCGGAGCACGTCGTACGCAGTCCCGACGCACCCGCCGTGACATATGGTCCCGTCACGCTGACCTATCAGCAGCTTGACCGGGTCGCCAACTCCCTGGCCGCCCGACTGCGGGAACTCGGCGTGCGGCCTGACCGGCTGGTGGCGATCCAGGCCGACCGGAGCGTCAGCTTAGTTGTCGGCATGCTCGCCACCATCAAGGCCGGCGGTGCCTATCTGGCACTGGATCGAGGTCACCCGCCCGCCCGGTTGCGCACGATCTTGGAGGAGTCCAAGCCCGTGGCGTTGCTGACAGAGGCCGGCGCAGATGATGCCGGCGGTCTCGGCATCCCTGTGATCACGGTGGCCGAGCACCTCGGGGACGCGGTGCGGGGAAGCGCCGCTCACGACGTCCGGGTCGATGGCGGAGCCGGCCCTGAGGACCTTGCCTATGTGGTGTACACGTCGGGATCGACCGGCACACCGAAGGGCATCTGTCTGACGCACCGCAACGTGGTCCAGCGGACGAGGGACGTCGACTACCTCACGTTCGAGCCGGGAGACCGCGTAGCGCAGATCGCGAACGCGGCCTTCGACGCCACCACGATCGAGGTGTGGGGGGCGTTGCTCAATGGGTGCCAACTCATCGGATTCGACCGCGACACCATACTCTCGCCGGGCCTGCTGGCAGCCGCTCTGCGGGAGTGGAGCATTGACACCATGGTGGTGGCGACACCGCTCTTCAACCAGCTTGCGGCGGATGACCCTTCGACGTTCGCCACGGTTTCCCAGGTACTTGTCGGCGGTGACGTCATGGCGGTCGGCCAGGCCAACTCCGTCGCGGCGGTGCCGGGCTGCACGCTCCTCAACGGTTACGGCCCCTCCGAATGCACCACGCTCAGCACCGCGCACCAGGTCGCACCGATGCCCGCAGACCAATTGCGCGTGCCGATCGGCCGGCCCATCTCGAACACGACCTGCTACGTGCTCGACGACGCCCTGCAACCTCAGCCGGCCGGGGTGCCCGGCCAGCTCTACATCGGCGGTGACAGCGTCGCGCGGGGATATCTCGGCCGCCCGGACCTGACGAACGAGCGGTTCCTTCCGGACCCCTTCGCGGCGGAGCCAGGCATGCGGATGTACGCGACGGGCGATGAAGTCCGCCAACTGCCGGACGGCTCACTGGATTTCCTCGGCCGGGCCGACTTCCAGGTGAAGATCCGGGGCTTCCGGGTCGAAACGAATGAGGTCGATGCGACGCTGACGCAGCATTCCGAGGTCAAGGAGGCGGTGACGGTTGCCGTCGCTGACGCTCGGACCGGAGACAAATCACTCGTCAGTTACTACGTGGCGGCAGCCGTGGCATCACCCCAGACGAATGGCCTGTTGGCATTCCTGCGGGACCGGTTGCCCGAATACATGGTGCCTGCGCGGTTGGTCCGCCTCCCCGAACTGCCGAGGAACGCCAACATGAAAGTCGACCGGGCGCAGCTCCCGGCCCTGGAGACACCTCCGTCTCCAGCGGATGCGGGGGCACGCCAGGCCGACGCCGACGAGATCGATGACGAGATCGCCGCCATCATCGGAAAACTCCTGGACGTGCCGAGTTTCGGCCGTGAAGAGAACTTCTTCGACGCCGGCGGACAGTCGATGCTGGCCATCCGCCTGCTCACCCAGGTGGGCAGGCGCTTCGACGTGAGCATGACGCTGGGGGAATTCTTCGAGGACCCGACGGCGTGCGCCATCGCCAACTACATCCGGAAGCGGACCGATCCGGCCGCCCAGTCCGAGAAAGGGCGTCCATGACGGGGGTCATCGACGAGACGTGGTTCCCTCCGTGCCGGCCGGTATCCACTCCTGCGCCGGCACTGGACGCGAACGCGATTCAGTTGTTCTGCCTGCCTCACGCGGGGGCAGGCGCGTCGGCCTACCGGGACTGGCCCGAACTGCTCGCCCCGGGCATTGAGGCGATACCTGTCCAGTTGCCGGGACGGGAAAGCCGTCACAGGGAGCCGGCGCGGCGCTCGGCCGCACAGCTCGTTGCCGAACTGAGCGGGCCCCTGGCCGGCCGCGCAGGTCGGGACTTCGCCTTGTTCGGGCACAGCATGGGCGCTCTGCTCAGCTATGAACTGGCGCACGCGCTGACCGAGCTGGGCAAGCCTCCGCGTCATCTGTTCGTCTCGGGGCTGGGCGGGCCACATCTGCCGTTCGCGGGGCCCGTGCTGCACGAGAAGACGGATGACGAGCTGGTCGAGGCCGTCGCGGAGATGGAAGGGACCGCACCGGAGGTTCTCGCCCAGCCGGAGCTGATGCAACTGCTGCTTCCCCTGCTCCGCGCGGACCTCACGGTCTGGGAGACGTATGTCCCGCGCCCGACATCGTTGCTGAAGGTGTCGGTCCCGATCACAGCGCTGGGCGGTCGCCACGATCCTGGCGTCAGTCTGGACAGGCTCAACGCGTGGGAGGAATTGACGTCGGCCGACTTCCATGTCGAGGTGTTCGAGGGTGGCCACTTCTTCCACTACGGCGCGTACGACGAAGTGGCGACGATCATAAAGAAGAGGCTGCTTGATTCCAGCCCGGCAACAGCAGAGGCGGACGAATAGGGTCACGCACCAAAGCTGCGACGCCGGCGTCGGCTGGTGCTCGGGACGTCCCTGGCACCAGCCCCTCGCCCTCATGACGACTGGTCTGGAATTCGGCCTCGTTTGGGGCTAAGCGCGCTATTAGTTAGGGTGGCTGAATAGTGAATGCAGGGGCGGATTTGTCAACCGTGACCGAGCGGCTGGGCGATTCATTCTTCCAGGATCCTCAAGGTTTGTTCGCTCGGCTGCGCTCAACCGCGCCGGTGACGTCGGCCATCACGCCGGAGGGCATCCGGGTATGGCTGGTCACCCGGTACGAGGATGTACGTGCCGCGCTGGCCGACCCGCGGGTGGCCAAGGACTGGGTGACGCACATGACGCCTGAGGATTTCGACATCAACGTCGACCCGGTGCAGGCGTATCTCGATCAGCACATGCTCAACCTGGATCAACCTGACCACACGCGGCTGCGCCGTCTGGTGGTCAAGGCGTTCACTCCGCGCCGGGTAGCCGCCCTCAGGCCGCGGATCTCTGCCGTCGCGGACGAATTGCTGGACGCGATGGCGGACGGGCCGGCCGAGGCGGAGCTGATCGAGGCGTTCGCGTTCCCGATGTCGGTGACCGTGATCTGCGAACTGATCGGCGTCCCGGTCGGCGACCGGCAGTCGTTCCGGCTGTGGTCGGAGGCGGTGCTGTCCTCGCAGGGGACGCGCGAGGAAATCCGCGCGTCTGCCGTCGCCATGTACGAATACTTCACGCACCTGGTCAATGAGCGACGCCGGGCACCAACGGACGACCTGGTTTCGGCGCTGATCGCGGCCCGCGACTCGGAGGACTCACTGTCGGAGCACGAGTTGCTCTCGATGATGTTCCTGCTGCTCGTCGCCGGGCACGAGACGATGCTGAACCTGATTGCCAACGGGGTGCTGGCACTCCTTACTCATCCGGCCGAACTGGCACGGCTGCGAGACGATCCCTCGCTGCTGCCTTCGGCGGTCGAGGAGTTGCTGCGGTACGCGAATCCGCTGAATCATGCGACTGAACGCTTCACGCTGGAGCCGGTGACCATCGGTGATGTCACCATTCCTGCGAAAGAGTGGGTCATGCTCGCGTCGGCGTCGGCGAACTGGGATCCGTCCCGGTTCGCCGACGCCGACCGGCTGGACGTGGGCCGGGACACGTCGGGCCATGTGGGGTTTGGGCACGGGATCCATTACTGCCTCGGCGCGCCGCTGGCCCGGCTTGAGGGCGAGATCGCGTTCGGGGCGCTGTTGTCCCGCTTCCCCGAGCTGAAACTCGCGGTTCCGCAGTCGTCGCTGCGGTGGAGGCCCTCCAGCCTCATCCACGGGCTGGAGGCCCTCCCCGTCCGGCTGGAGTGACGAGCTGCGGGGCCGTCCAGGCCCGCGGTTGCGGCGAGTCCCTGCTCCCGCCGCCTGGGCGACCACCGCCTCCCGTCCCGGAGCGGCCATCGAGATCGCTGCGGCCGGGGCCGAGCGGATCGTGGACGCGGCGAGTCGTGGACGCCCGAAGCAGTCGTCAGCCATGCGGTCGGACGTATGGCGCCAGTCCGTCCGCGCGGCCGCCGGTGTCCCGAGGACCACGACGGGACTGGACGCAGACGAGAAGGTGTCGGGCCGCAAGCCGGGCCTGACCGTGGACGTGATGGGGCTGAGCGTCGGGATGGTCGTGTCGGCCGCATCCGCGCACGACAACACCGCCGGCACCGCCTTGCTCCACCAGGCCGCCGAGCGGTGCGGGATGAGCCTGGAGAAGGCCCTGGTGGACCAGAGCAAAGGCTGCGTTCCGCAGCCGAAGCGGTGGGTGGTGGAACAGACGAACGGCACACTGATGCTGCACCGGCGCCTCGCCCGTGAGTACGGCCACCGGCCCGACACCTCCGCCTCACGCGTCCACTGGGCCTTCACCGCGCACATGACCCGCCGCCTCACCAGGCCGAGTCCGGCCTGGTGTGATTCCCTCGGACCGGCCGCGTGAACATCACCGAACTCCTCGCCGGCCTCCGGACCGAGCACGACGAGGCGACCGCCCGAGTCAGGGAACCATCTCGGAGGTCCATCGACAGGAACCGGACCGGACCCGCGCGAGACGAGCACCGCCCAGTAAGCCATCGTGAACGCCTTCAACCAGCACCCCGGCCGGGCATTCAGGGACCGTGAGTTGAACGAACTCCTCGCTGTGCTCACCGGCGAAGCGACCGGCGACATCACCCGCAGCCGCCTCGGACGCCTCACCCGCCAGGGTTTCCTCACCCAGACCGGACGAGGCCGGTACCAGAAACGGACTCAACCTCCACTGAGGCCGGGCCCGGAGGCTCAGGCGGTGGTCCACTCGCGCAACTGCCAGGCCTCGGTGGCATGCCAGGCGAAGGCCTCGTTCGAGTGCTCCAGACACGGCAGCTTCGCGAGGGTCTGTAGCAGCGCCGCCGCCTTGAGGTGGAGGGAGCCGTAGATGTCGCGCTCCATCGCGCGGGCGTCGACGCGCGCGGCGGCGGCATAGAGCGGGCCGTAGTCGTCGACCTGGGGATCGCGGTCGAGCAGTTCGGCGGCGTGCAGCAGGAAGGTGACGTCCAGCGTGTGCGGTGGGTCGGGCTGGGTCACGCGGCGTGTCCCTGCTCCCGGCGTTCGAGTTCACGGAGCGCGTCCGCCTCGGCCGCCCGCTGTTCCGCAGCGGAGTCCGCGGTGCCCGGCTCGGCCGCGAACGCCTCGCCACTGCGCGCCATGGACTCCTTGAAGCCCGCGAGGATGTACTCCTGAAGGCTGACGCCGGCCTGCTTGGCCGCCGCCTCGATGGCCGCGCGCTGCCGGGGGTCTCGGAAGCGGAGGTTCATGGCTTTCGGCGTGTTCGGCATGACGCTCGCGGTACCAGTGGTACCGCGCGGGCGGACCGGTGTATTTCCTACACGGGCGTATGGCCCTCCAAGTAGGCGCGCACCGGCGCGGGCAGCCCACCGTCGATGTCGACGGCTTCGGCGAAGGGCGCCCAGCGAAGCTGCCCGGCGGTGAGCTGGGCCTCCCCGGACGGATCCTGGCTCAACAGGTGACACACCACGGCGGAACCCGGCTCCAGGAGGCTCGACCCGTCCACGAGATAGCCCGTGAGTTCATAGACCACCCGCGCCGCGGTGGCCTGTGCCGTCTCGGCCTCCTCGGGGACACCGGACGGCAGACCCCAACCACCCTGCACATTCACCAGCAGCAACTGCCCGTCGTTCACGACGACCGCGTCCACCAGCTCCTCGGAGGCCTGCTCCAACGCCATCTCCGCACCGTTCCCTTCGTAGGTACAAGGAGCGACCGCCCGTCCGGCCACGTCCGACCCCGTTTCCTACCCGGGACGCGTCGGTTCACGCGGTACGACCACGACGAGGGTTGACCGACTCCCTCAGCGGACGGGACTGTTGCGTATTGCCGCCATCCGGACCATCTGCTCACCCATACCGCGTGTTCCGGCGAGCGGCGTGTGGGCGTGCGGCCACACGGCGTGGACCAGGCCGACGTGCCGGGCGCCACCGAGAGCGACGACGGGATCGAGGCGCACGATGCCACGCCGCGTCGCCTGTTCCAGGAGAACTGGGGCCGAAATGGCGCCTGTTGCCCCGTGCGGAGTGTCGTACGGCTCGACGACGTCGTCGAGATCGAGCAGGCCGTACCGCGCCGAGAGGATCAACAGCCGGTCGGGGCGCAGGGCTTCGGCCGTGCTGCGGCACGCGCGGTGGTAGGAGCCGATGTACATGTCCGCGGCCCGCGCGGGGTGGGCCAGTTTGCGGCTGCCGCACGGGATGACGACGAGTTCCGGCTTGAGGTGGTGGGGAGAGTGGGGCGTGGTCATGCCGGTGTGTCCTGTTCCCGTTCTCGGTAGGTCGGACACCATCCTGCTCCCGCGCTCGACGCCTGTGCCATGACCGGTTTCCTCCCTGCTGGGAGGTGGTGTCTAGCAACCTTCCGGCAGGTGGTGGGTGGTTGAAGGGGGCAGCCGGGTCGGGAGAACGCGGTGGTTCAGGACGGCCGCCCGCCGAACTGCCAGTTGTGGACCTCGATGCTCGCGTACCGGTCCTCCGTCAGCAGGGCGCGCGCCGCTTTTGTGCTCGGCGCCCGGAGCAGTGCCGCCGTGCCCAGCCAGCGGGTGCCGTCGTCGGACAACAGCGGTCCGTACGCGATCAGTTCGTCCCGGGCGGGCGGCACCGTGAGGTCCGCCGCCGGGCCGGTGCCGAGGCCGATCACCAGGTACCGGTCGCCGCCGGTCCGGCCGCCGGGGAAGTCCCACATGGTGCGTCCCAGTGCGTTCCGCCATCGCCGAAGCAACACGTCCCGGTAGACACCGGCCTGGTAGTTCGGCTCGTCGAAGGCGAATGCGCGGGCGGCGGCCGGAGAAGGCAGATCCAGGATGTGCACGCTGCCCGTGGGGGCGCCGTCGTCGGAGAGGGTCGGGCCCCGGGCGATCATCTCCTGGGCGTACCCGTCCATGTAGGACCAGTGCCGCTGCGTCAGTTCCGTGCGCAGCGCGAGGGAGCCGGGCCGGTCGCGGTGGTGGCAGAGGAACTCCATGATCAGAGGATGTCCTATTCCCCGGCGGCGGTCCGGTCGCAGGTCTTCAGGAAGTCGATGAGCGCCGCGTTGACCTCGTCGGGGCGTTCCTGCTGGGTCCAGTGGCCGCAGGCGGCCAGTTCGACGGGCTTGCGGACCAGGTTGGGCATGAAGTCGGGGAGCTGCGCGATGAGTTCGGCGGCACCGGGGAACGCGGGGACGAGGTCGCGGTCGCCGTACATGTAGAGGGCGGGCGGGGTCACGACGACGTTGTGCCAGGGGGCGGTCAGTGCCCAGTTGCGGTCGAGGTTGCGGTACCAGTTCAGCGGGCCGGTGAAGCCCCCGGCGAAGCTCTCGGTGAGCGCGTCGAGGTCCTCCTCGGTGAGCCAGTCCGGCAGGACCTCGGGATCCTCCATGGACGCGAGCCAGCCTTGCCCGGAGGGGACCAGCGGCTGCATGATCTCGCCGGAGGGGGAGGCCGCGGCGGAGGCGGAGTAGAGGAACTTGCGGAGCGTGGTCCGGGGGTCCGCGCCGAACTCGGCGTCGGCGACCCCGGGACGGTCGAAGTAGTTCCAGTAGAACCGGCCGCCGAACCGCTCCTGCGTCACGGCCAGCGGCGGGTACGGTCCGCGGAAAGGCGGCGGCACGCTCAGCCCGGCCACCCCGAGGACCATGTCCGGCCGCAGCAGCGCGGTGTGCCAGGCGACCACCGCGCCCCAGTCGTGCCCGACGACGTACGCCTGCCGCTCGCCCAACTCCTGGATGAGACCGACGACATCGCCGACCAGGTGGAAGACGGTGTACGCGTCGACGGCCTCGGGGTGGTCGCTGCGGCCGTATCCGCGCTGGTTGGGGGCGACCACCCGGAAGCCCGCGTCGGCGAGCGCGCCGATCTGGTGGTGCCAGGAGTGCCATGACTCGGGGAAGCCGTGCAGGAGCACCACCAGCGGGCCTTCGCCCTGCTCGGCGATCTCCAGCCGTATGCCGTTCACGTCGACCATGCGCTGCGCAACCATGGGGGCGAGCCTACGTGCCGTCAACATCGCCGGGCAGGACGGGTCCTGGAGCGGAGGAAGATCGCGGCCACTCAGCCGTCGTGCTCCGCACCGTCCTCGTCCTGCTCCTGGTAGGAGTAGCGCTGCTCCTTCCAGGGGTCCGCGATGTTGTGGTAGCCGCGTTCCTCCCAGAAACCGCGCCGGTCCTCGGTGAGGTACTCGACGGCGCGCAGCCACTTGGGGCTCTTGTAGCCGTACAGGTGCGGCACGACCAGGCGCAGCGGGAAGCCGTGTTCGGCGGTGAGGGGCTCTCCGTTGTGATGGGTGGCGAGCAGGGTCCCCGAGGCCGTGAAGTCGGTCAGGCGGAGGTTGGCGGAATAGCCGTACTCCGCCCAGGCCATGACGTGTGTGACCTCCGGCGCGGGCGGCACCAGGTCGAGGAGGGCGGTGGCGGGGATGCCGTACCACTCGTGGTCGGTGGAGGTCGGGCCGGACGCGCAGTGCAGGTCGGCGACGACCGTGACATGGGGCAGGGGCGCCAGTTCGTCGAAGGTCCAGCTGTGCTCGGTGCCGTCGGCGGTGGCGCCGTGGACCCGCAGGTTCCAGCGGTCGGGGCGGAAGCGGGGGACGGGCCCGTAGTGCGAGACCGGCCAGCCGTGCACATGGCGCTGGCCGGGCGGGATGCGGCGGTCCGCGTCGGCGGTGGCCTCGGCCGTGTCCTGTCGGTCGCTTGCCACGCGGGACGTCCCTTCTTCGCCGGTGAACCGGTTACGGCTACCTCTCCCGAGCAGCGTAGGCGCTCCCGGCCGGCGCGACCGAGGCCGGGTCCGGGTGCGCCGGTACGTGGCGCCGCGCCGCAGGGTACGGGCCGGGGACCAAGGCCTCAGCAGCACGCCCCGAGCAGGTCAGACGGTCGCCAGGGACACCTCGGTCGACTTGATCAGCGCGACGACCGGTGAACCGGCCGCCAGACCGAGGTCGCCGACCGCGTCCTTGGTGATCGCCGCGGTCAGCTCGCCCCCGTCGACCGTGATCTTGACGACGGCCATCGCCCCGCCGGTGGCGACGTCGCTGACCGTGCCGGGCAACTGGTTGCGGATGGACAGCCCCTCCACCCGGCCGGTGGCGAGCGCGACCTCGGTGGACTTCATCATGGCGCGTACGGCCGTACCCTCGACGAGCCCCAGGTCCTTCACGGCCTCCAGCGTGATCGCCGCCGTGAGGTCCTGGCCGCCGTCGAGGCGCACCTTCACGGTCGCCATCACCGCACCGGGCGTGACGGCCGTGACGGTGCCGGGAATCTGGTTGCGGATGCTCAAGGTCATGACGGAACGCCTCACAGGGGAAAGTTCTGGATTGCCGGATTTATCACCGGCTGTGCGTCCACAAGCTAGCCGCTCCGGCCGCGCCCGTCGCAGACCCCGTCGCATCCGCCACCTGGGAGTTTCCTTCGTCCTGGCAAATCGGAGGAACCCGTGGACGGGGAGGGCGACCGCCGGGTTCCCGTCACGGCCGCCGGGGTATTCGCCCATGCTTGGGCAATGAGAGGAATATCCTGGCAATTGCGAGGCGGGAGGGCCTCTTCGTCTCGTATCCGCGTTTGTTCCCGGCCATCGTCCGGGTACGGTCGTGCGGGAGGTGGTCGCCCGTGATCCAGATCGTGGAGCACGCACCGCACGAAGGCCCCTACGCCCTCGGCGCCGCACTGGAGGCGGCCGGGCTGCCGACCCGGGTCTGCCGGACCTGGGCGGGCGACCCGGTGCCGGACACGGCCGACGACCTGGTGGGCCTGGTGGTGATGGGCGGACCGATGGCCGCCTACGACGACTTCCCCGGCCGTGCCGCCGAACTGGCGCTGCTGCGCGCCGCGTTGGACGCCGAGATCCCCGTACTGGGCGTGTGTCTCGGCGCGCAGTTGCTGGCCGTCGCGGCGGGCGGTGCCGGACGGCCCGGCGACGGGGCGCAGATCGGCTGGGCCGACGTACGGATGACGCGGGCCGCGCACACCGACACGCTCTTCGCGGGCCTTCCCGAGCGGCTGCGCGTGCTGCACTGGCACGGCGACACGATGGAGCTGCCGGCCGAGGCGACCCTGCTGGCCTCCTGCGACCGGTACCCGGTGCAGGCGTTCCGGATCGGCGGCTCGGCGTGGGGAACGCAGTTCCACCTGGAGGCGGACGAGACAGCCGTCGCTGCCTTCGCCGACGCCTTCCCCGAGGAAGCGGCCACCGCCGCAGGCCTGGTCGAGTCCGCGCCCGCCGAACTGGCCGTACTGGCCCGTCACCGCGACGGTGTGTTCAAGCGCTTCGCCGCCTTCGTCGCGGCGCGTGCCGAGCAGACCGCGACACGCGCCTTCTTCACCCGGCGGGCGGCCACCTGGGAGGAACGGTTCGCCGACGACGGCCCCCGGTACGCGGCGGCCGTCGAGCGGATGGAACTCCGCCCCGGCGCACGCGTCCTGGACCTCGGCTGCGGCACCGGCCGGGCACTGCCCGCACTGCGCGCACACGTCGGCGACGCGGGCCTCGTCCTCGGCATCGACCTCACGCCCGCGATGCTCGCCGCGGCCCTGCGCGAGGGCCGCGACAAGGACGGGCACCTGCTGCTGGCCGACGCCTGCCGACTGCCGCTGCCGACCGCCGCGCTGGACGCCGTCTTCAGCGCGGGCCTGATCAACCACGTACCCGACCCCGCGACCGCGCTGCGTGAATGGGCCCGCGTCACCGCACCCGACGGCACCCTCCTGCTCTACCACCCCTCCGGCCGCGCCGAACGCGCCGCCCGCCACGGCCGCCCCCTCGACCCGGACGACCCGCTCGCGGAGCAGCATCTGCGCCCCGCCCTGCGCACAGCGGGCTGGGCACTGTCCCGCTACGAGGACGCCCCGCACCACTTCCTGGCCCGCGCCACCCGCGTCGCCGGATGAACGCGCCGTCCCGCGTCACGGGGTGCGGCGAGCCCGGCATACGGAATGCCGTTGCCGACGATGATCGGGCTGGCTAGGTTCGGCCCATGGCTGACGACGAACCCACGCGGGCCGCACGACTGCTCGATGCCCAGGCCAAGGCCGCACTGCTCTTCGCGGAGATCGAGGAGCGCGGGCTCGTGGCGCCCGGCGAGGGGGAGCGCGCGGTCAGCGACCGGATCCGCGATCTCGCGAACGAGATGTTCGGCACCACCCGGCACTGGCACAAGCGGATCGTGCGCTCCGGACCGAACACGCTCAAGCCGTACAAGGAGAACCCGCCGGACCGGGTGATCGGCGCGGACGACATCGTGTTCGCGGACTTCGGGCCGATCTTCGAGGAGTACGAGGCCGACTTCGGCCGTACCTTCGTCCTCGGCGACGACCCGGTCAAGCACCGGCTGCGCGACGACCTGCCCAAGGTCTTCGCGGCCGGCCGTAGCTTCTTCGAGAGCACCCCGGACATCACCGGCGAGCACCTGTACGCCGAGGTCGTCCGGCTCGCCGAGAAGGCGGGCTGGGAGCTGGGCGGCTGGCACGCCGGACACCTGGTCGGCGAGTTCCCGCACGAGACGATCGAGGGCGCGCACGTCGAGTCGTACGTCACTCCGGAGAACGTCACCCCCATGCGCCGCACCGACAAGGCCGGCCGCGGCTGCCACTGGATCCTGGAGATCCATCTCATCGACGCGGAGCGGCAGTTCGGCGGCTTCTACGAGGAACTGCTCACTCTCTGACGGGGATCGCTCCATGGGGACTGTCGCGGCGCTGTACCGCTATCCGGTGAAGTCGATGGTCGGCGAGGCAGTGATCGCCGTGGCGGTCACGGAGCGCGGGCTCTCCGGGGACCGGGTCTACGCCGTCCTCGACGGGACGGGCGCGGTGGGCAGCGCCAAACACCCGCGCAAATGGGGCGAGTTGCTGCGCTGCCGCAGCCGCCTCGACGACTCCGGCGTGGTGCGGGTCGTACTGCCGGACGGCACCGCCCTCCCGGTCGAAGACCCGGACCTGGACGGGGAGTTGTCCAGACTGCTGGGCCGCCAGGTCTTCCTGTCGGCCGTCGTGCCGGAGGACAGCAGGCTGGAGCGCGCGGTGCCCGCGTACGAGGGCGGGGTCCCGGACTCCGTGCGGGAGTCGGCGACCGTCGACGCCACCGGGGAGAGCATCACGACGGGCGGCGTCGCCCCGGGCACCTTCTTCGACTTCGGCAGGGTCCATCTCGTCACCACCGCGGCCCTGGACCGGATGCGCGCCGTCCACCCGGCGGGGGACTTCGACGCCCGCCGTTTCCGGCCGAACCTGGTCGTGGACACGCCCGGGGGCCCCGGCTTCCCGGAGGACGCCTGGGTGGGGTCCTGCCTGCGGGTGGGGGAGGCCCTGTTCCGGGTCCTGGTGCCGACACCTCGCTGCGTCGTCCCCACCCTCGGCCACGACGAACTGCCGCCGGACCCCGGCATCATGCGCGCGGTCGCCCGGGAACACCGCGTACCGGTCTTCGACCTGGGCCGACTCTCGTGCCTCGGCGTGTACCTGGACGTCCTGGAGGCGGGGACGGTCCGGGTGGGGGACCCGATCTCGCTGCTGAACGCGGCCTGATCGTCCCGGAACGGTCAGTGCGTGAAGCGGTACTTCAGGTGGATGGCGAGAGGAGTCTCGACCACCCTGACCTGCTCGACACGTCGCCGTCCCGGGCCCGTTCCGTCGAAGAGGCGCAGGCCGTCGCCGAGCAGCGCGGGCACCACATGCAGCTGGAGTTCGTCGACGAGCCCCGCCCCGAGGTACTGCCGGACCGTGCTCGCCCCACCGGCGATGTCGACGTTCCTTCCACCTGCGGCGGCCTTCGCGCGGTCGAGGGCGCTGTGGATGCCGTCCGTGACGAAGGTGAAGGTGGTGCCGCCCTCCTTGACGAGGGTCGGCCGGGGGCGGTGCGTGAGCACGAACACCGGTGTCCGGAAAGGTGGGTTGTCGCCCCAGAACTCCTCGCCGGTGTCGTACATCGTCCGGCCCATGACCACCGCCCCGGTGGCGTCGAACCACTCGCGAATCAACTCCGAGTCGCGGTTCTCCTCCCCACCGGTCATGCCCTGGCGCTCCCGCCAGCTCGCCAGGTTGTGGATCCACTCGAAGAGCGGCTCGGCGCCGTCGCCTCCGGGGTTGTCGAGGGTGACGCCGGTACCGGCGATGTATCCGTCGAGGGACATGGCGAAATCCGCGGTCACGGTCACGATGAGGCGCTCCTGAGTCGTGGAGGTGATGCTTCCACTCTCACGTCGATCTGGAACCGGCGCATTCGACACACTGCCCCGGCTGACGCGACCTCCGCTCAGATCAGTCCCGCCCGGATGGCGTACGAGACGGCGTGGGCCCGGGTGCGGGTCCGCAGCCGCTTCATCGCGCCGTAGAGGATGTACCGCACCGTGCGCTCGGAATAGGAGAGTTCCGTCGCTATCTCGTCGCACTGCCTTCCCTCGGCGATCAGGCGCAGCACCGCCACTTCGCGCGGGCTCAGCGCGGCCCGGTCCCCGGCTACCGCGACGGCTTGTTCATTCGGCGTGGCATCGCGCGGCTGACCCGCGGGACTGCGCCGTCCGGCGGGCTGTCCGGCCACGGCGCGGACCGTGCGGACGAAGACGTCCGGGCTACAGAAGTCCCACCACACGACCGCCCGGACACCCCGGTGCCGTGCCGCCGACACATCGGCCCGCCACTGCTTGCTCACCACCACCACGAAACGCGCGCCCGGCTTGTCGCACAGGCTGCGGAGCAGGTCCAGGACGGCGGCGTCCGCCACGTCCACGGCGACCACGATCGCGTCGGCCTCCCAGATCCTGTCCGGTGGCACCTCGCGCAGTCGCGGCTCCAGGGCGACGAAGCCCGCCAGTCCGGCGCGGACGAGGGGAGCGGGCGCGTGGATCGCCACGCGCAGGGTCTCGCCGAGTACGTGCTGAGGCATGTGCCCCCCAACTCCCAACTGCGGTCGTGCGGAAGGACGATGGTGCCACCGGCACCGACCGCGGATCCGCGCCACCGCCCCCTCGCCCGTCAACCGAGGGAAATCTGGCGCGAGTTGACGAAGGGCCCCGACCCCGATCCGAGCGGGGCCGCGGTCCTGGGCGGAAGATCCCGTCAACTCCCTGTACGGACCGGCAAGGTTGGCGGTTTCGCCTTTCACCGGACACGGCGGGCGCGCGAGGATGCCGTGCGGTGAACACCGGGGCCCGGTTCAGGGGACCGCCGGTGTTCCGCCCTGACGGGCCGTGTCTCCACGGAGCCGGTGACCGAATCCGACAACTTCTAGCAACAAAGGTGGCCGCATGCTCGCGTCCATTGCCCTGTGCGTGCTGCTCGGCCTGCTCCTGGTCGGGGCCGCGCTGATCCGCCGTAGCCGCAACTCGCCCTCGGAGCAGGTCCGTTCGGGGCTGTCGAGTGCCGACCGCAAGGCGCTGGAGACCGTGGCGCGCGGCCTGCGGGCCGTGGCCGTGGGCCGTACGCACGGCGGGCGACCGCTGCCGGACCTTCAGACCGTCGTCCACTCGGGGCAGCGGCTGACGTTACGGCTCGCCGAGGCGGACACCCACGCGCCCGCGCCGTGGACGGCTGACGTCTCCGGGAAGGAGTGGTCGGTGGACACGAAGGACCTGCGGCGGACCGGCCACGCGGGTGACGCGCTCACCCACCCGTACTCCCTGACCGTCACCCTCGGTCTGTACAAGGGCGAGAGGACACTGGTCGACCTCTCCCGGCTCAGCGGCCCGATCGCCCTGACGGGTGACGACAACGATGTCCTGCGCCTGGCTCAGGCCCTCATCTCCGAAGTGGTCTCGGGGCCGGTCGGAACCCTCGCCACGGTCGTTCTGGTGGGCTCGGCCGCCACTCCCTCGGTGACGGACGGACTGGGCGCGCGCTCGGCCCGGCTGCACACCGCGACCAGCCGGGGCGAGGCGCTGTCCGTCGGCGAGAACCAGGTGTCCGGACCATCGGCCCCGCACACCCTGTACATGGGCAGGGACCGCGCCGGGGCGAACGCCCCGACACACGCCCGCCGGCTCTTCGTGGTGACCGCGGCCCAGTACCGCAACGAACGATGGGGCGAGACCCCGTTGCGCGGGACCGACACGCTGCTGGTGCTCGGCTACATCCCGGCCCTGGAGTGGAACCTCCGGGTGAGGGCCGACGGCGCCCTGGACACGGGTCGGCTCGGTGTCCCCATCGACACCCACACAGCCCGCCTCGGCTGACCGGCCGTCACAACCGGCCCGGCGGCGTCGCTCCGCCGGGGCCCGGCAACAGCGGACTCCCGGCCCGGCGGGCGAGACTGCCGTCCAGCCAGGCCGCGGCCAACTCCACCCGGGAACGGCACCCGGTGCGCTGGAAGAGCCGGGTGAGCCGCCGCTCCACGGTCTTCTCGCTCCACGCGAGCCGCGCCGCGATCTGGCGGTTGGTCGCCCCGTTGCTGACCATCGTGGTCAGCCTGACGTCGTCCTCGCCGAACGTGTCCTTGACCGGACGCGTCCTCGGCAGCCCGAAGGTCCGCCGCCGCGTCATGTGACCGAGCCTCGTACGGGTGGCCCGCCCGATCCCCAGCGACCGCGCGATCCGCGAGGCCTCCGCCTGCCAGGGTTCGGACTCGTCGGCGATCTCCATCAGGGACAGACAGCAGAGCAGCCGCTGGTACGCGTCGCCCCGCCCGCGCACCGACCGCAGCGCGGCCAGCGCGCTGTCCGCGTCGCCGTGCACCAGACCACGGCCGAACAGCACCGCCTCGCGCGTCGTCGCGGAGCCCACCACCTCGTGCAGCGCCTCCAGTTCGGCCAGCCCCTCCCGCATGGCCCGCGGCAGGTCCGCCACCAGGGCGAAGGAGACATACCGCAGCAGCACCTTCTCGGTACCCGAGTGCAGACCGGTCGCGTGAGCCCGCCGTACGTCCCTCAGCGCCCCCTCCAAGGCCTCCTCCACCTCCCCCGACCAGTACCGCAGACCGAGCCGGGACCAGGCGACCAGCGGGTGCGGCACACTGTCCGGAACCAGCTCCAGCCAGCTCCGGGCCCGCCCCAACTCCCCACGCGTACAGAGGATTTCGGCCGCGAGCGCCCGGGCGGACCGCGCGGCTCCCGCCGTCGTGCCGCGCGTACGACTACGGGCCTCGATCCGGCGGGCCGCCACCAGCGCCTGGTCCCAGTCGCCTTCGAGGTAGTCGCGAACCATGGCGTGATACCACGCGGCGGTGCTGTGGCCCGCCCCCGTGTATCGGTCCCCGAGCACGGCGGCCAGCGCACCGGCCAGGTCCGCGTGCACGGCCGCCGTCCGCAGCCGGTCCAGATCCAGCGCGCCGCCCACCTCGGGAGACAGGGCGCGCAACGCGTCCGACAGATCGGCACGGCTGCCTGCGGCAGCGGCCAGCAACCGCAGCTCCGCCGGGGAGGGGAGCGGCCCGAAGCCCGGACGGCGGGCGGGGATCGCGGGCTGGTGAGTCCCGCCACTCGGTGCGGACGGCGCTGGTCCGGCGTCCGCACGGGGGCCGGTTCGGGACACCGGCGGTCCGGTGTCCGTACGGAGAGCGGGCGCCGGCGCCTGGCGGGTCCCCCTTGTCGGTGGGGACGGCATCCGGCCGGTGCCCGTACGGTGTCCTGCGGCCCACGGCCGAGGGGCCCCGCTCGCCGGTCGGGGCGTCGTCGCGCCGAGCCCGAACGGGCCGACCAGGTCCGCGAATTGGGCTACGGCGGGCACCTGATCCCGGACATCGTGGGCCGGGGATCCGGCGGCCGCGATGTCGTCCGGGAACCGGTGCTCGTGCAGCGCCGCCATGGCCCACACCTCGGCGACGAAGTCGAGACAGCCACGGTTCTGCCCGCCCGGTGACGCGGACAGATGGGCGAGCAGCGGTTCGCCCAGGGCCAGCGCACCCGGGTGGTCGGCGTGGCGCAGGCTCAGCTCGGCGGACTCGCGCAGGACGCCGGGCGTCCGGTGGTCGTGCGGTGCCAGGCGCCGCAGCGCCGAGGCGTAGGCGCGGACCGATCGGGGCCAGTCCGACCTGGCGTCCGTACGGGCAGCCGCGAGCAGTACGTCCACCGCGAGGGCGTCGTCCAGTTCGGCCCCGGCCGCCGCCACGTGTTCGGCGAGGCGCGGATAGCAGCCGCCCGCCGTCTCCGGGCCCAGCCGGTCGGTCAACGACCGGGTGATCAGGGCGTGCAGCGACGACACGCCATGGTGGGTGGGCAGTGCGCGCAGTGCCGCCGCGAGCGCCGGAACGGCGAACGCCAGCCGGCCGTCCCCGTCCACGGTCAGCGTCCCGTCCTTGACCAACGGGGTGAGCGACCGGTCGACCAGACCCGCCCGACGCGGTCCGCCGGGCTTCAGCCGGAGGAGGTCGTCCAGGCGCACTTCGGCGTGTTCGAGGTTGCGGGCCACCGCCGCCGCGGCGTTCAGACCGACGCTGTCCGGCGGCGCGTCCGGCCAGCACAGACGGCTCAGTTTCGTCACGTCGGTGGTGAGGCGCAGCGCCCGCTCCGGTTGGGTCAGACAGACATGGCCGTCGAGTTCGAGGAGGTCACCGTGCTCGGCTATCGCGTCGAGCACCGACAGCACGGCCTCGGGGACACCCGCCATCGGGCCCAGTGCGCCCAACACCGCTGTCACCAGGGCCGGTTCGACGGGTCGGCCGAGCCGCCGTACGACGAGGGCCTCGATGTCGGCGGGTCGCAGCGGCGGCAGTTCCAGCAGTCGGTCGGCCGCCGCGGCCAGCGGTGAGGCGCCATCGACCGAGGGACGGACCGGTCGGCCGGCCATCACCATGGGGACTCCGGCCGGGCGGAAGACGCGCAGCAGGAGTCCGAGGGCGGACGCGGTCCGCGCCGGCATCCGGTCGACGTCGTCGACCACCACCGCGAAGGGGAGGTGCGCCGCCGCGTCCGTGAGGATCTCGCCGAGCACGGACAGCAGCGCCAACTCGCCGTCGTGGCCGGTGGATTGCAGTCGGATCCGGCGGACGGCACCGACCCGGACCGGGCTGCGACGGTCGTGGAACTTGGCGAGCACCGAGTGGACGCCGTCGGCGAGGGCGGCGGCACCGGGCGGGCTCGCACCGTCGTGGCAGCGCAGCCGCAGGACGTTGGCGCCTTCCTCGGCCGCCGCCCGCCGGGCCTGTTCCACCACGGCGGTCTTGCCCGTTCCCGGTCCTCCGACGACCAGGAGGGTGCGGGCCGCAGCGCCGGTGGACGTCAACGTCCGCGTCACGTCCCCGAGTTCGCCGTCCCTGCCGATGACAGGTTCCCATGCCCGCACGTCCACCCCCTCCGGGTCCGGCGTCCGACGGAAACGACCGTACGGATGTGATCATAATGTGGCCGCGGAGCCGATTTCCGAACACATGGCCGACCGGGCTCGTCACCGTCCGCCCGGCACAGGTCGTCGAAGAGAACGTAGTGGACCATGACTCTTGCGTCCGAGGGCTCCTGGTTAGCGCCCGGCGGCACGGCTGCCGGTGTGAGCCCGTTGCCCGGCCAACTCGTCGGGCGCGAGCAGGAGTTGGCAGAGGTCTACGACTGGCTGGGAGACACGGACGGGCCACGCCTGGCGCTGGTGCGGGGTCAACGCGGCGCCGGACGCACGGTGTTCCTGCACGCCCTCGTCGAACGGATGCGCGCGGACGGGATGTTCGTACGTGCCGTGGGCTGCGTGCCCGGCGACGACGCCCGGCCGTTCCTGCTGGCGCTGCGGCTCGTCATGGCGTTGGAGGAGCGCCGGAACGCGGAGGCGGTGCGGGCGGCCGGGCGGGGTGACGGGGCGGCCATGGCCGCACTGCTGCACACGGCCCTGGCGCGGACCGCGTCCGTGGTGGTGATCGACGACATCCAGCACGCCGACGCCGACTCACTGGCCCTGCTCGACGGCATCGACTTCCCGGGAATCCCGTCCGGTGCGCGGCTGGTGGCCTCGGCCGTTGGGCGCGACCACGTATCCCGTCCCCGGAGGGGCGTCGAGGGGGCCCGCACGATCGTGCTGTCCCCTCTTACTCCGGACGAGACAACCGCCATGGTGGCTCGGCGGTTGGGCGCCACTCCCGACACCGGTCTGGCCCGGCGGGTACGCGACCTCGCGCACGGCCTGCCCGGGGCGGTCGACGCCCTCCTCGCCGCGTGGACCCGGCAAGGGGCGATCAGGGTGACGGACGGCCATGCCTTCGTCGGAGTGCGGACACCGCCCCCCGAACTACCGGACAGCGACCGGCACTTGACGGCACTGGCCGCGCTGGCTGAACCATGCCGCACCGTGGCCGGGGCACTGAGCATCCTGTGGCCCCTCGGCGTACGGGCCGTGGAACTGATCGCGGCCTCGGCCGGACTGTCCACCGACGAAGTCCGGGAGGCCGTAGGCGAGTTGGTCGACGCGGAGATCATCGAGGGTGTGCCTGGGCTCAACTCGGCCGAAGCACGCGGAGGTTGGACGTTCGCCGTCCCACTGGTGGCACACGCCGTACGCGAGCGGCTCGGGCCGCTGGAACGCAGCCGCCTGTCCGCCACCGCAGTGGAGACACTCTGGGCCGATGCCGATACTGACGCAGATACCGACACAGATGTCGACGCGGTGGCCTACCTCGCGGACCGCATCGCAGAAGCGGGAACCCTCGTCGAACGCGAGCGCGCGGTAAGGGAGTTGACGGCGGCGGCCGAGCGTCTGCATCCCGACGCCGAAGGCAGGGGAATGCTCCGGTGGTGCCGCGCGGCAGGCTTCCTCATCGAGCGACCCGCCGACCGTGTCCCGGCCCTCCAGAGGTACGCCGTCGCGGCTTACTTCGCCGGAGACTTCGCGACCGCACGTGCCATCGCCGAGTCGATCCTGCGCAACCGCCCGGACATCGTCGGCCCGCTCGAACTCCAGGAGATCGCCACCCTGTTGACGGCGGCGACAGCCGACGACCTGGACTGGGCGGCGGTGTCCCGGCTGGCCACCCCGCGCTGGTGGGACGAGCTGCGGCTGCCCGTCCCGGCCACCGCGACCGGCCGCGCGCTGGCCCTGTGCCTCCTGGCGAGATGGCACGAAGCGCTGGACCTCCTGGCGGAGACCGAACCCGCGTGGAGCACCGACGTCCGAGCCCGCGCCAACCCCACCTGCTTCCGCGACGCGGCGGAACTCGCGCTGGGCCGACCGGAACGCTTCCGACGCTCACTCGCCATCCCGGAAGCCCCGCACATCGGCCCCGACCACGCCTACACGCTGACCGTCGCCAAGTTCGACGAGTTGCTCAACGGCGGGGACCTGCACGCCGCCGAATCCCTCCTGACCGCTCAGGGCATGACCCCCGAACTGCTGCCCCGGTCCGGTCAGTTCCTGCGCCACCACCTCCGGGGCGAGTGGGACGAGGCACTGGAGCCCAGCCGCTGGATGCTGGCGAACAACCAGTTCCACACGCCCGCGCTGGACAAGTATCTGATTCCCGCGCGGACCGCGGCGATCCTGCTCGCCCGGGGCCGTGTCACCAGCGCCCGCCGAGTGATCGACGGCGTGCGCGCCCCGGGCGAAGGCCCACCGGAACACTCACTGGACGCAGCCGAGGCCCAGGTGCTGCGGACCCTCGGCGATCCGGCCGGTGCCGAGCGGTCGCTACGGCGCGGTCTCGCCGCGGCGGACGCGCACGCCCAGGTCGCCGGCACCGACGAACTCTATTCCAGTCTCGTGGAGTTGCTCGCCCAGGAAGGACGCACGGCGGAGGCGGCGACCTGCCTGGACCGCCTGGAACACATCTCCGCCCGGATGGGCACCGGAAGGACCCGCCTGACGTATCTGCTGGCCTCGGCACGACTCCTACGGCAGGACGGCAACCTGCGGGAAGCCGTGGAACTGGCACGCTCACGCAGCCAGCCCTTCGAGACGGCGATGACGTTGGTCGCCGCCGCCGACGTGGGCGCAGGCCCATCCACCCTGCTGCGCGAGGCGTACGACCTCTTCGGGCAGTGCGGTGCCGCGCTGGAGCGCTTCCACACCCGGGCCGCCATGCGCGCGGCCGGGATCACCGTCCCCGGCCGCAGACAAGCCACCGTGGAGAGCGAGCAGTTGCTCGCGACCCTGATAGCGGAGGGTCTGACCAACCGTCAGATCGCCACGGTGCTGAGGCTCACGGAGGACGCGGTCGCCAACCGGCTGTCCCGGCTGTTCGCCCGCACCGGTCTGCGTTCCCGCACCGAAGTGGTCACGGCCGTACTCACCGACTACCGAGCCCGCGGGCTCACCCCCGACGGGTAGGTGAGCACAGCCCGATCCGCTCAGGGGACCGGATCCGGTGCCCGCTCGCCGAGATAGGCGCGTTCCAGCAGGCCGGGGTCGGCCGCGAGCCGGTCGGCGGAGTCGCTGAGCACCGTTTCGCCGTGCACCAGGACCACCGCCCGGTCCGCCACGTCGAGGGCCAGCCGGACATGCTGCTCGACGAGTACGACGGCCGCGCCGGTGTCCTCGGCGATCCGCCGTACCACCGGCAGCAGTTCCTCGACGATGACCGGCGCCAGCCCCATGCTCAGCTCGTCGACGAGCAGGACCCGCGGATCCTGGATCATCGCCCGGCCCAGGGCCAGCATCTGCTGCTCCCCGCCGGAGAGTTGGCCGGCCGCGACCTTCAGCCGTTTCCCCAGTGCCGGAAAGAAGTCGAGCACCTGGTCCACGGTGCTGCCCTGTCGCCGCCGCGCGAGCGTCAGGTTGTCCCGCACGGTCAACTGCGTGAACAGGGAACGGTCGTCGGGCACGAGGACCAGTCCCCGCCGGGCCGCCTCGCGTGCCCGGCCGCCGCGGATCTCCCGGCCGTCGAGGGCCACCGTCCCGCCGAGGCGGGGCTGGAGACCGGCGAGGGTCGCCAACAGGGTTGTCTTTCCCGCCCCGTTGGGCCCGAGGAGCGCCAAGACCTCACCGGGCAGCAGCTTCAGGTCGAAGCCGCGCACCACTGGTCGCCCCTTCGTGTAGCCCGCGTCCACGCCCTCGCACGTCAGCAGCTCCGGCCCGGTCACTGGACAACCTCCCCTCGCACCTGGTGCGTATCGTCCTGCGCCGCGCCGAGGTAGGCGGTGGCGACGCGTGGATCCGCCGTGATCTCGGCGGGAGTTCCGTCCGCGATGACCTTTCCGATGTCCAGCACGACGATCCGGTCGCACACGTCGAGCACCAGCCCCATGTCGTGGTCGATCAGCAGCACGGTCACACCGTCGGCCCGCACGGCCCGCAGCCGGTCGCCCAGCCAGCGGCTCTCGGAGCTGTCGAGACCGGCCGCGGGCTCGTCAAGGAGCAGCATCCGGGGGCGGCCCGCGAGCGCGCGGGCGATGGACACCAACTGCCGCCTGCCCTGGGAGAGTTCACGGGCCGGCTGGTCCCGGAACCGGCTCAGGTGCAGCGTCTCGAACAGCCGGTTCCGCAGCTCCGGCCCCTGCACGGAGCCGACATGATCGCCGCCGTGCCGGGCCGCGGCCTCCCCGACCAGCACGTTCTCCTCGACGCTGAGATCCTCGTAGAGCTCGATGCCCTGGAAGGTGCGGCCGAGCCCTGCCCGGCCCCGCTGATGCGGTTTCAGGGACGAGATCTCCCGGCCGTCGAACTCCACTGTGCCGGTGCTGCGGTGGTATCCGCTGATCGCGTCGAGGAGGGTGGTCTTCCCGGCACCGTTCGGTCCGATCACGCCGACGATCTCGCCCGAGCGCACCTCGAAGGAGACGGAGTCGACGGCCACCACACCGCCGTAGCGCACCCCGACCTCGCGCACCGAGAGCACCACCTCGCCCGGTTCGGGAACCGGGGGACGGATGTCCGGTGCCGGACCCGTCAGCGCGTCGGCGTCCTGCTCGTCCAGGGTGTCGACGGCGGCCGGGTGGCGTGCGCGCCGGATTCGCGCGGCCAGTTCGTGTGCCGGGCCGACGACGCCCTCGGGGTTGGTGATCACGGTGAGGACGAGACCGATGCCCATGATCACGTCGTACCATTCGCCGAGCGACAGCGCCCGGTCCAGCAGGACGGGCAGCAGGCCGCCGGCTCCCATCACCCCGGCCACGATGCCGCCGGACAGGGCCGTGACACCCGCCAGATACGCGGTGGCGAACAGGCCCAGGCCGCCGATCGCGGTGAACATCTCGGCGTCCGCGACGGTCTGTTGGTAGCCGAGGAGGGCGCCACCGAGCCCGGCGACGAAGGCACCGATGGCGAAGGCGACGATCTTCGTGCGGGCGACGTCGATGCCCGCCGCCGCGGCGGACCGTTCATTGGCGCGCACGGCGAGCATCGCGGCACCGAGCCTGCTGCGCCGCAGCCACGCCACGCCGAGGCCGACCAGCAACAGCACCACCAGGCACAGCAGCGCGAAGGGGAGGCGTGGATAGTCCTCGCCGGAGCCGATGCCCAGGTCCAGGCCGAACAGATGCGGCGAGGGGACCTTGGAACCGCCCAGGCCGCCGTTGAGTTCGGGGTTGCGGAACCAGAAGGCCTCCAGCGCCACCGCCAGCGCGACCGTGACCACCGCCGCCGGCAGACCGCGGATCCGCAGCGCGGGAAGCCCGATCACGACCCCGATGACCATCGCCGCGAGGGCCGCCAGCAGTGGGGCGAGCGGAAAGGGTATACCCCATCCCGCGCTCAGCTTGCTGAGGCTGAACGCGCCGACTCCGGCCAGGGTCAGCTGCGCCAGTGAGATCTGCCCGGCGAACCCGGTGACGACCACCAGCGACAGCGAGATCACCGCCAGGGTCAGCGAGGTGATCACGGCGGCGCGAATACTTCCGTGGGTGGCCAGGAGTACGACGACACCCAGGGCCGCACTCACGACGGCCGGGACGAGCACGCGGTCCGGGCGCGGTGCCCGGCCGAGCGCCTGCTGGATCAGCGAGCCCCGGGTCGGCAGCGGACGCCCGCGCACCACCAGATAGGCCAAAATGACGGCCAGCGGCACCAGTTGGGCAAGACCGGTCTGGGGCAGCCACGACCACTTCCCCTGGAGGAACTGCAACTCCGACTGGAGCATCCCGATGACGAGACCGGCACCCACGGCCGGGATCAGCGCCGTGAAGTTGCCGACCAGCGCCGCCGCGAGGGCCGGGACAATGAACAGCGTGTACGACACCGGGACCAGCGGCACGATCGGCGCGATCAGGATGCCGGACAGACCGGCGATGGCCGAGCTGAGCGCCCAGTTCGCCACCGCGATCCGCTCCGGCGACAACCCGCTGACCAGCGCGCCCTTCTCCGACTCCGCCACCGCCCGGGCCGCCAGACCGAACCGCGTCAGCCGGAACACCAGCGCCAGCACGACGGTCAGTACGACGATGACCGCCGCGAACCACAGCCGGTCGCCCGGGATCAGTGAACCGCCCCAGGACACCGGGTCGTTGGGGAGGATCGCCTTGACCGACACCGCGCCCGTACCCACGCCCGCCGCCAGCACGGCCTGGATCACCAGCATGACCCCGATCGAGGCGACGGCCTTCGCCACCGGCGGCGCGGTCCGCAGCGGTCGGAAGACCAGTCCGTACAGCACCACCCCCAACAGGGCAGCAAGCACAAGGGAGATGACCACCGCCGGGAAGAGGCCGAGCGGTCCGCCGAGTCCGACCTTCTTCGGCACGCCCGGCAGCGGCACCAGCAACTCGCCCTGGCGCAGGAACGCGTAGGTGTACGCGCTGTACAACGCGATCGCCCCGGTGGCGAAGTTGACCACTCCGGAACCGCGGTAGGTGAGCACCAGTGCCAGCGCGAGCGCGCCGAACACCGCCCCACTGCCCAGCCCCAGCAACAGAAACACGACGTACTGGCTCATCGGCGAGACCGTCCTTCCCGGTTGCTCCGACCACCGCTGCTTCGACTAGCGCGCGAACAACGAACTGGGGTCGACGACCCGCAACTGCCCCAACTTGCCGTCGGACGACACCGTGCCGGTGACCTCCTTCGCCGAGCAGGCCGCGGGCAGTCCGGGTACCGCCTTGGAGTCGCAGCTGAACGTGATGCCGTGGCCGGCCGGCAGTACGACGTTCTTCGCCGTGCGCAGCTGCGCGGTGATCGTCTTCGCCGAGACCGTGCCGGTGAGTCCGTGCAGGGCGCGGACCAGGCCGAGCACGCCCTGATAGCCGACCGCCGCGTAGCCCTGGGTGGGGGTGTCGGGGCTGTACTCCTTCATCACCTGTCGGAAGAGCTGGGCCTCCGGGTCGTTGCTCGCCACGTCGAAACTGCTGAAGACCTGAAGCCCGTCCATGCCCGCGCCCACCGCCTGGACGACCTCCGGGGACACGCACGACTGGACGCTCATCCGGGCGATGCCCGCCCCGAGCGTGCCCATCGCCTGGAGCACGGAGGTGCACACGGTCGGATCCGCCACGACGGCGACGGCGTCGGGTTTGTTCCGCAGCGCGGCGCTCACCTGCGGAGACGCGTCCGGGGTGCCCGCGGCCACCGTCACGATCCGCAGTCCGACACCCGCCTTGGCGAACACAGGTTTGCCGATGGCCTCGATCCCGCTGACCGCGGCCGGCGCGTCGATGACGAACGCGGCCACGTTCTTGTACCCCTTCTCCTTGGCGTACGCGGCCATCGACGTCATGGTCGTCGGGAAACCGCCCGTCCAGGAGAAGGCGTTGGCGGTGGTGCCCTCGGAGTTGCTCGCGGCGATGGCGGTCGCCCACGGAATGCCGGCCTTGGTCACGATCGGCACCATGGAGTCGCCCAGACCGCTGCTGGTCAGGACCACCGCGTCGACCTTCTGCTCGACCATCTGGTTCGCGCAGTCCCGGGCCGTCGCCGGTTCCTCCTTCGTCTTGCAGACCGTGAGTTCGACGGGCCTGCCCGCGATCCCGCCGAGGTTGGCGTTGGCGTACTTCATGGCCGCCTGGGCGGCTTCCCTGGTCTCGGGCTGGCTGATCGCGGAGCCGCCCTCGTTGGTGATGAGGCCGATCCTGACCGGAGTGCCGGTGGCCTTCTTTCCGGGGAATGCGCTCGCCAGCGCGGCCGGGACTTTCGTGCTGTCCGCGGCGGTGGTGGCGCCGTCACCGCCACTGCCGCAGCCCGCGAGCAGGAGCGTGGCCGACACCAGCGCGACCGACGTGCGTGACCTGGGTGAGGAGATGGCTCGTCCGACCGACTCGATCATGTCTGCGTCCCAACGTGTCGGCGAGTGCCCGGCACTCGCTGCGATCAGCGACCGGCGGCGCCGTGCGGCGACGCTGCCGTCCGAGAAAGTGAAGAGAGAGCCGCGAGTGGAGGTCGAACGGCACGAGGGCCGGGCGCCGCGGCAGACCATGTCGGCCGGCGTGGCGTGGACGTCACGACCGGCGACGAGACGGACCGGCTCCCACGCGGTTTCCCGCAGAACCGGCCCGTGAGCAAGAAGAGTATACGTAATTGCAGTCGGCCGGAATGGGTCGTACGGGACTTGTCCATGAGATCGGCCCCTCCTCCGGCAGTGTGCCTGGAATGAGGGGCCGAAATATATGGCGGGTTGGTCAGTGGCCGCGGTGCACCCAGCCCGCGTCGTGCCAGTACGTCTCAAGGTTCTCCATCGGCTCGGGCCAGGTCTCGACGTAGGTGACGCCCTCGGGTCCAGCCGTCATGAGATAGGGGGTTCCGGCCTCGCTGATCCAGAACTCGCCCGGACCGATGGTCCGGCCGCCCTCTTCCCCGTCCTTGCCCCATGCGACGTGGAACTCACCGCCGAAGACGATGATCAACTCGTCGAGGTTGTGATGGTGGCGGGGGACCGCGAAGTTCGGTGCGCACCGCAGGCCGTTCAGATTGAACGACGGGTCCACCTTCGTCGACCACCACATGTTCCCTTTGAAGGTCTGCTCCATGTCGACCGGCGCATCGGCCAGGAGACCACCCTCGCTCCACAGATACGTGGGAGCGGACTGGTCGACCGGCAGCTCGATCCAGCCCTCGTCCGACAGCAGATTGAAGAACTCGATTCCCATGCCCCGATAGTGGGGACGGGGAGAGGCCGTGTCATGCGTGAATCCCGTTGGCCGGGACCTTCCCACGACACCGTGTGCGGCCGTGCGTACGGTCGCCGCGTGACTCTTACATTCGGTGATCTCGTGGAAGACGCGGACTGGGTTCCCATGGGCCTGGAGCAGCAGGGCCATCCGCAGTACTTCTGGAACGACGGCGGTCTGCTGCGGGACGCGCCCGTGGACTTCGCGGCGACGTTCGACGGCGCGATGTGGGTGACCACGAAGCCGATCGACATACCGCGCTTCAACCGCAACCCGCTGCGCGTGCGGCCGAACTTCACGGTGCCGCGGCACCACCACAACGTCGACGAGATGCTCTTCGTCTTCGCCGGCGAATACCACATCGAGCACTACGAGTCGGGCGAGCCGCAGACCGTGCGGGTGGGCCCGGGGGACGTCTTCCTCAGCCGGGCCGGTACGCCGTACACGATGACGGCGGGAGCCGAGGGGGTCACCTACATCGAGACCTGGCCCAAGCCGGTGCGGGAGCTGGAGACGTACTGGCACGACGTCGGCTGGGTCCGGCGGTAGGTCACCGACACGATCGTGTCCCGGCTCCTGGGAGCCGGGACCACGGATCGGACGTCGGACGGGTCAGTCCGTCCAGAGGAACCGGTCGGCCACCCGGTGATGGTTGTAGATGGTCATCTCCTGCTCCTCGCTCAGCCGGTGGCCGTCGAAGCTGGGCGAGTGCATGCCCACCGTGACCTCCTTGGCGTTCATCAGGTCCTGGGTGAAGATCTCGCCGAGGTCGGCCTCCCGGAAGTCCTCGAAGAACTGCGGCTGGAAGTCCCGCTTCTTGTCGTAGTCGGCGACGGGGACCTGGTCCAGGCTGAAGATCTCGAAGATGCAGTTGTCCGGGTCGAGCCCGTCGGGCCGCGCCCGGTAGCCGAACACCGAACCCTGGTTGGGCAGCAGGATCGTGTTCGGGAACACGTTCCACGCCGTACCGGCCTCCGCCCACTGCTGGGGCGTGATGTCCGGCCAGTCGTACCCCTCGGCGAGGGACAGCTCCTTGTACAGCTGCAGGTAGTACTGACCGGCGGTCATCCCCTCCGGCACCTCGGCCGTCTTCAGCGCCTCGGCGGCCCGCCAGCTCCGCTCGTTCTCCAGACCGCGCATGTCGTCGGCGATGTACTGCACGCTCAGCGCGACGGAGAGCCGCTCGTCGGTGATGCCTCCCGTGCCGCCGCGGTCCGTCGGATCCTTGACCGCGCTGTCGGCACCCGCCTTCTTCTTCGGGCCGACACTCGAATAGTGCGCGTGCCGCTCGTACACGGTCGTCGGCGCCCACATCCGGTTCTCAAGTTCCTTCATCGAGGCGATGTTGGTGTTCGACTTGTCGAAGCGGTACAGCTGCGGATGCGTCCCCGCCACGTGATAGGCCTCAAGGAACCCGTCCAGTGCGGTCTTCCAGTTGCACGGCAGCAGCACGCTCTTGTGCCACCGGTACCGCATGTGCTCGAACTGGAACGGCGCGAAGATCCGCGGGATCGGGTCGAGGTATTCGAGCAGCGGCTTCGCGTCCGGGTCCATGTTGATGAACACGAACCCGCCCCACTGCTCCGCCCGCACCTGCACCAGGCCGAGGTCGTCGTCCGAGCGCGGCACGAACTCCTCACGGTCCAGCACCAGCCGGATCGAACCGTCCAGGTTCCAACGCCAGCCGTGGAACGGGCAGATGAGGGAGCCGACCCGGCCCCGGCCCCGCGCCAGCCGCGTACCGCGATGCCGGCACGCGTTGAAATAGGCGCGGATCGAGTCCTTGGCCTCCCGCACGACCAGGATCGAATGACCACCGATCTCGTACTCGACGAAACAACCGACACCCGGCAGTTCCTCCACCCGGCAGGCCATCAGCCAGGCCCGGGTGAACACCTTGTCCAGTTCCAGCTTGAGGAACTCGGGATCCAGATAACGGCCCTTGGGCACGAACGCACGCGAAAGCCGGTACTTCTCCGGGACCTTCTCGGCCGGCACATCGCCCTCGAACCATGGGACACGACGGTCCACTTGGGGCTCAACCACGGCAGACACCGATCACCACTCCTCCACTAGACATACGTGTACGGCTCCAGCGGGCCGCAAGGCGAGGTCAGCCGGCGTCGGGCCCGGCGACCTCGGTCCCGTCGGCGCGCCGCACCACGTGGATGCAGTTGCCCGGGCACTCGTCGGCTGCGTCGATCACGTCCAGGCGCAGCCGCTCCGACACATCGGCCTGTGCGCCGTCCGGTGTCAGCAACTCCCCGTCGGGGGCGTCCTTGACGTAGGCCAGCCCGTCGTCGCCGAACTCGAAGACATCGGGGGCGTACTGGGTGCACAGACCGTCACCCGTGCACAGCTTCTGATCGATCCACACCCGCACCTCATCGCTCACGGGCCCTGCCTCCTCGTCCACGAAAAGCTCCCAGCACCACAGGGCGTACGGGCCTCGGCCCGTCGTCGCGGTGGCGGTGAGAACGACTCTCCACGCGGCGCCCCGGACCGTCCACCGACCGTCCCATCAACCGGGACCGGTACCGCCGCCCCTGGTCGGACGCCTCCTACACTCGACCGGCCGACGCGGGGCGACGTGAGTCACCGCCGCCCACCGCCCGCCTCACGGCCATCGCCGGAGCACCCCGCCCACACCCCCAGGAGGCCGGCCCGTGGCCGAGACCGTGACCACAGACATCCTCATCGTCGGCGCCGGCCCCATCGGGCTCTACGGCGCCTACTGCGCGGGCTTCCGCGGACTGCGGACCGTCCTGGTCGACGCGCTGCCGCAGTGCGGCGGCCAGATCACCGCGCTCTACCCGGAAAAGGAGATCCGTGACATCGCCGCAGTCCCAGGCACCCGAGGCCGCGACGTCGTCACCGCCCTCAAGGACCAGGCCGACGCGTTCGAACCGACGTATCTTCTGGGCCGCCAGGCGGTCGGCCTCGCGCACTCGCCCGACGGACGGCCGCAGGTCACCCTCTCCGACGGCGTCACGGTCGACGCCGGAGCGGTCGTACTGACCGCCGGGATCGGCACGTTCACCCCGCGGACCCTCCCGGCGGGCGAGGAGTTCCTCGACCGGGGACTGAGCTACTTCGTCCCCGACCCGGCCGAACACACCGACCGTGACGTCCTCGTCGTCGGCGGCGGGGACAGCGCCGTCGACTGGGCCCTCGCCCTGCACCCGGTCGCCCGCTCGGTGACCCTGGTCCACCGCCGCGGCACGTTCCGGGCCCACGCGGCCAGTGTCCGCGAACTGCACGAGTGCGGGGTCGGCATCGTCACCAACGCCCAGGTGGAGACCCTGTCGGGCGACGACCGGCTGCGCCAGGCGCACTTGAAGGTCGACGGGGAGACCGAACCCCGCGTGCTGAAGGTGGACGCGGTCGTGGCCGCGCTCGGCTTCATCAGCAACCTCGGACCGCTGGCCGACTGGGGCGTCGCGCTGGAGCGGCGCACGATCGTCGTCGACACCAGGATGCGCACGACCGTCGAGCGGATCTACGCCGCCGGCGACGTCACCGCCTATCCCGGCAAGGTCCGCCTGATGTCCGTCGGCTTCGGGGAGGTCGCGACCGCGGTCAACAACGCCGCCGTCGCCCTGGACCCCGCACTGTCCCTGTTCCCCGGACACTCCACCGAATCCGCCTGAACACGCCTGACTCCCTCTCGAAGAGACCGACTTCGAGAGGGAGTCAGGCGTGTTCCGCGTGTCTATTCGCTCCCGTCCGCCATGTCGACGGCGGCGATGTAGGCGAACGCCATCGCCGAACCCAGGGGACCGCCCGCGCCCGGGTAGATCCGGCCGGACATCGGCGCCATCGTGTTCCCGGACGCGTACAGACCGGTGATCACCGAGCCGTCGGGCCGCAGGACGCGCGCGTGCTCGTCCGTCTTGAGACCCCCCTTGGTCCCCAGGTCGGACAGCACGACCGAGGCCGCGTAGAACGGCGCCTTGTCGATCACCCCGAGACAGGGGTTGGGCCCGTCGGTGTGGGACCCCGCCATCTGCGTGATCATCAGGTCCCAGGGATCCTCACCCCGACCGAACTCCTCGTCCTTGCCGCCACGGGCGTACCCGTTGAACCGCTCGACGCTCTCGGTGAGCGCCCCCGCCGGCAGACCGATCAACTCCGCCAGTTCCTCCAGCGTGTCGGCCCGCTTCAGCACACCGGCGGCGAGGAACTTCTCGACGTCGAACCAGCCCGGAACCTGCGGCGCGACCGGCAGCCCGGCGAACGCCTTCCTGTTGTCGAACTGGCGCTGGTCGAACACCCAGTGCGTCGGCAGGTGCGACACGCCCGACGACCTGTGCGCCTTGAGCATCTCGTGACCGGCGCGGTCGTAGGGGAGCCGCTCGTTCATGTAGCGCTGTCCCGCAGCGTTGACCCAGATACCGCTCCAGACCGACGTGTAGAACACCGGGCGCGTGTCGGGCACGACGAGGCCCGGTGCGAACCACGACTCGTCGAGCAGGTCGGTCGCCGCGCCGATGTCCGTGCCCGCGACGAGGGCGTCGCCGGTGTTGCCCGGGCAGCCCTGGGTCCACTGGTCGGTGACTCCGGGCTGGAAGCGCTCACGCAGTTCGCCGTTCCGTTCATAGCCGCCCGCGGACAGGAGCACGCCTCGGCGGACCCGGAACTCGACCAACTCGCCCTCGCTCAGGGCCTCGACGCCGACGACCGCGCCGTCCTCGACCAGGAGACGCGTCAACTGGGTGTTCGTGCGCACGGTGCCGTTGCCGGTCTCCATGAAGGCGAGCAGCGTCCGGCCGATCAGGGCCTGCCCGCCGATCATCTTCGGGCCGGCATCGACACCCCAGCGTTCCGTCCACAGCGGCCGGCGCACCAGCGGTTCCAGATCGCCGAGTTCGGACCGGTCGAGGTCCGGAGGGAAGATGGTGCGCCCCTGCGGCAGGCTCCCCGGCCGTCCCGCGAAGTAGTCGGGCACGCCCTGCCAGACGAACTGCCCGAACCGCGGATTCCGCTCCAACTCCTCGATCAGAACAGGCCCTGCTTGCAGGAACGCCTCCCGCAACGAGGCCGGCGAGTCGTCACCGACGATCGCGTCGAGATAGGGACGTGCGACATCGGGACCGTCCTCGACCCCGGCGCGTTGCTCGGCCGCGTTGCCGGGCAGCCAGAGTCCGGCGCCCGAATAGGCCGTGGTCCCGCCGACGTACTCCGTCTTCTCGATGACCAGCGTACGGAGCCCGCGAGAGGCCGCCGCGTACGCGCCGACGAGCCCCGTGCCCGAACCGACGACAACGACGTCGTAGGCATCGGCTGTGCCTTGGTCGCTCATGACGTTTCCTCTCCCGATCCCGAATTCCCTTGTCACCGGCCCGCGTTGGACGCGGCCTCAAGGTGTGCGAACCCCTGGGCGGATGCCTCGTCCAGCTCCATGACCTCGACGTAGTGGCCCAGTTCGGCCGTCATGTCGAGGTAGCCGAAACGGATGCCACCGCTGTCCCCGAACTGCTTCCAGGTCCTGCCGTTCGCGGTGACGATCGCGGACGCCTCGTCGAAGTCGTCGACGCGGAAGCCCAGATGATGCAGCGTCGCGGGCTCCCCGGGCCGGACGGCGCCGCGATAGAGGTCGACCGAGCCGCCGACCGGACGGATGATCTCCAGGTTGGTCGCCCCGGCGTTGACCAGCGCCACATCGATGACCCACTCGTCGGCGGGCGCACCGTCCACCACCACGTAGGGGATGCGCGGGGCGTCGGCACCGACGGGCGGCAGGCCGCCGCCCAGCGAGGACTTGAAGTGCTTGACGGACCGCACGGTTCCCAGCCTCGATTCGAGGAAGGTGGCCGCCGCGTCGATGTCGTCCGTCACGTATCCGAGCTGCATGAAATTACGGAAGAGGTCACTCAACGACCGCACTCGGCACCCCCTGCTCTGGCTGGCCCGGCGGACCACGGGCATCGACTGTCCACCCGCCACCCGTGGTCGTCCACCGCATGTCCCACCAGACGGAATCGGCGACGACGGCGCCGACCTCGCGGTGGCACGATGCGGCGATGACCACATCCAGCGCGGGCGCGGCCCAACTGCCCGTGGACCGGGCGTCGATCGAGCACCGGCTCATCACCATGCGCAAGGCGGTCGTCCAACTCGACGGGCTCGGAGCGCTGGACAGCGCCCGCCTGGCCGCCGATCCGGGCGCCGGGCTCGTCATCGAACGCATTCTGGCGCTCTTGTACGACCTGGCCGCCGCCATCAACCGGGCCGCGCCATCGGGCCGACAACCGGAGACGTCAGCAGCCTCGTTCGGCGCGGCCGAGCGGGCCGGAATGATCGACGCCGAACTCGCCGACGCCCTGGCACCGGCGGACGGCCCGCACCACGTCCTCGTACAGCTGTGTCTGGACAGCGAACCCGAGCGGGTCCCCGCGATCGTGGACGCCGCGCGGTCCGGATACCGGGAGTACGTACGGCAGGTGACCGACTGGATCACCACTGGTCCCGGGGAGGACTGAACCGGTCAGGCGGGCCATTCCGGTTCGGTGACGGTCGCGGCGAGTGCGTCGAGGAGCACTTGGGCGGGCTGCGACGCGGGCGGCTTGCCGTAGACGGCGGCCACTACCTGGCGGCGCATACCCGGGATGCGGTGGAGGCTGACGCCGGGGTGCCGGTTGGCGAGAAGGGTGAGGCCCGGCAGCAGGCTCACGCCGAGCCCGGCCGCGACGAGCGCCTGTACGGCCACGTAGTCGTCGGTCTCGAACTCGACCACCGGCTCGAACCCGGCCCGCCCGCAGGCCGCGACGAGATGCTCCCGGCAGCGTTCGCACCCGGCGATCCAGCGCGCGTCGGCATAGGTGGCCAGCTCCGCCCGGGGCCCGTCCCAGCACCGGTCAGCCGGGGTGACCACGTACAACGGCTCGTCGAGCAGCGGCGTCATCGTGGTGTCGCGGCGGTCGCGCTGGGGCGGGTCGCCGTGCTCGAAGATCAGCGCCACGTCCACGTCGTTGTTGCGCAGCGCGTTGAGCGCGTCGGGCGGCTCGGCCTCCCGCAGGGTCAGGTCGATCGCGGGATGTTCGACGGACACGCGGGCGGCGGCGAGCGGCACCAGGGTGGCCAGCGCGGAGGGAAACGCGGCCAGCCGGACCCGGCCGGTGCGCAGCCCGGCCAGCTCGTCCAGCTCCGCGTGCACCGACTCGACCTGCGCGAGGATCGACTCGGCCCGGTCCACCAGCAGCCGGCCGGCCTCCGTGAGCCGGATACCGCGCCCCATCCGCTGCAACAGCGGAACCCCGACCTCGGCCTCCAGCTTGGCGAGTTGATGACTCACCGACGGCTGGGCGTAGTGCAGTGCCTCGGCGGCTGCCGTGATCGAACCCTCACGGGCGACGGCGACCAGGACGCGCAACCGACTCAAGTCGATCATTTGTGAATCATAGACCGCGTCGATGACAGCCTCGAAAACACGCATTGGACCATTACCGGGCTCACTGCGACGGTGAATCGATAGTGGGTGCGAGAGATCTCGGCCGTACCTGTCCCGTCGGCGATCTCACCCCTCACGCCTGCCCGGATCCCGGGCGCCGAAAGGAGATGGCGCATGACCACGGCTGTGAATCCACCGTCGCGATCGATGTCGGTGAGCGACAGCGCGGCGCGGACCCTCGCGAACGCCACCAAGACCGTTCCCCAGATGAGCTCCATCACGCCTCGCTGGCTGGTGCATCTGATGTCCTGGGTCCCGGTCGAGGCCGGCATCTACCGGGTGAACAAGGTCGTCCACCCCGAGTCGGTGCGCATCGAGTGCGACAACTACGACGAGTCGCCGCTGCCGGACACCTTCGTCGACTACGAACGCGAGCCGCGCGAGTACCGGCTCAAGGCCGTCCAGACCGTCCTGGACCTCCACACCCGCATCTCCGACCTGTACTCCAGCCCGCACAACCAGACCGCGCAGCAACTGCGGCTGACCATCGAGGCGGTGAAGGAACACCAGGAGGGCGAGCTGATCAACAGCCCGGAGTACGGGATGCTGGCCAGCGTGGCGGACACCCAGCGCATCTCCACGATGGCGGGCCCGCCGACCCCGGACGACCTCGACGCCCTCATCACGAAGGTGTGGAAGCAGCCCGCCTTCTTCCTCACCCACCCCGAGGGCATCGCCGCGTTCGGCCGGGAATGCACCCGGCGAGGCGTACCGCCGGCCACGGTCAGCATGTTCGGCTCGCAGTTCCTGACCTGGCGCGGCCTGCCGATCATCCCGTCTGACAAGGTCCCGCTGGAGAACGGCAAGACCAAGTTCATCCTGCTGCGCACGGGCGAGTCGCGCCAAGGTGTGGTCGGACTGTTCCAGCCCGGGCTGTCGGGCGAGCAGGGGATGGGCCTGTCGGTGCGGTTCATGCAGATCGACCGCAGCGCCATCGCCTCCTACCTGATCTCCCTCTACTGCTCGCTCGCGGTCCTCACCGAGGACGCGCTCGCCGTCCTCGACGACGTCGAGGTCGACAAGTTCCATGACTACGCGCCGAGTTACCGGTAGCCATGACCACGCCCCCAACCACCGGTAACGAAGCCGCCCCGGCGTGGCTGCCGGACGAGGAGACGCTGAGCCGGATGGCCGGGGAGTTCTTCCGAGCACTCCCCGGGCAGCCGGCGGCCATGGCGTCCGACACGGAGGCGCCGACTCCGGCCTTCGACGGCCGACCGGAATGGCCGACACCCACCGGCCTGCCACACGCGGACTCCTCTCCTACGGCGACTACGGCGACTACGGCGACTACGGGGCCGCCGGCCGCGCAGGCCGCCCCCGCTGTGCCCACCGGTCCGCCGGCCCCGGGCCCGTTCCCCGCCCAGCCGGTCGCAGCCCCTTCAGTGCCGGTGCCGACCGGCACGCCCGCCGCGAACCCGGCCCCTCCGATGCCCACCGGCATCCCGTCCATGGACCCGCCGCCCCCGGCGCCGACCGCAGGAATGAGCCCACCGTCCGGGCCGCCACCGACCAGCGCCCCCGCCACATTCATGGCGAGCCCCTATGCGGTGGGTGCGCCCGGCGGCGCCACCCCGGAGGTGTCGGCGCCGCCGGTGGCCCCGGGACCGCCGCCCGTCCCCTCGTCGGCCGCACCGGCCCACCTCCCTGACCCGGGGCCGTACTACTTCCTCACCGAGGCCGCCGGGTTCCCCGCCCAGGCCCCGGAGCTCCCCGGCTTCGGACACCTCGGGCTGCCGCCGCTGCCCGAGGCGATGGCACCGACGGCGACGACCGCGCCGTACTACTTCGTGCGGGAACCCGACGTGTCCGGCGTCCCGTCGGCACTGCCGCTCGACCAGCACCCGGCCTTCGACGTGCAGGCGGTGCGCCGGGACTTCCCGATCCTGTCCGAACTGGTCAACGGGCGCCCGTTGATCTGGCTGGACAACGCGGCGACCACGCAGAAGCCGCAGGCGGTGATCGACCGGCTGGCGGAGTTCTACTCGCGGGAGAACTCCAACATCCACCGGGCGGCACACGAGTTGGCCGCCCGGGCGACGGACGCCTACGAGGGCGCCAGGAAGACCGTCGCCCGGTTCATCGGGGCCGGTTCCGCCGAGGAGATCGTGTTCGTCCGGGGCACCACCGAGGCGATCAACCTGGTCGCCAAGGCATGGGGTCCGGCGCACATCCGCGCGGGCGACGAGATCGTGCTCTCCCACCTGGAGCACCACGCCAACATCGTGCCGTGGCAGATGCTGGCGGAGCAGACCGGCGCGGTGATCAAGGTGATCCCGGTCGACGACAGCGGCCAGTTGCTGCTCGACCAGTACACCGCCCTGCTGTCCGACCGCACCAAGCTCGTCGCGGTCACGCAGATGTCCAACGCGCTCGGCACCGTCGTACCGGTCGAGCAGATCATCGAGATCGGCCACCGGGCCGGGGCCCGCGTGCTGGTCGACGCGGCCCAGTCGGTCCCGCATCTCCCCATCGACGTAAGGGAGTTGGACGCCGACTTCCTGGTCTTCTCCGGGCACAAACTGTTCGGACCGACCGGGATCGGCGTCCTCTACGGCAAACGGGAGGTCCTGGAGGACATGCCTCCGTGGGAGGGCGGCGGCAACATGATCACCGACGTTACCTTCGAGAAGTCCACCTTCCAGCCACCGCCGGGCCGTTTCGAGGCCGGGACCGGCAACATCGCCGACGCGGTGGGGCTGGCCGCGGCCATCGACTACGTCGAGCGCGTCGGCCTGCCGAACATCGCCGCCTACGAACACACCCTGGTCGAGCACGCCACCGAAGGCCTGCGGTGCGTACCCGGGCTGCGGTTGGTCGGCACGGCACCGAACAAGGCGAGCATCGTGTCGTTCGTCCTGGACGGCTACGAGCCGGCCGAGGTGGGCACCGCGCTCAACGAGGAAGGAATCGCGGTCCGTTCGGGCCACCACTGCGCGCAGCCGATCCTGCGCCGCTACGGCCTGGAGGCCACCGTGCGGCCGTCGTTCGCCTTCTACAACACGCACGGAGAGGTGGACACGCTGATCGCGGCGGTCAGGCGGCTCGCGGACCGTCGCTAGCCGAACGTGCCACGTGCCACGTGCCACCACAACGGCTGCGGCGGAGACCTTGGACAGGTCTCCGCCGTAGCCGTTGCGTCACTTCTTCAGCCAGCCGACCTTCGTGTAGTCGACGTCCGCGAGGCCGCTCGCGCCGTAGTTGGCGAGGTTCGAGCGGACCGCGAGGACCTGGGGGCGCTGGTAGACGGGGATCGAGTGGCCCAGTGCCCAGATCTTGGCGTCGGCCTCGTTGTAGAGCTTGTTCGCCTCGGTGGTGTCCGTGGTCTCGGTGGCCTTCTTCAGCAGGGCGTCGACCTCGGGGGAACCGACCGAGCCGTAGTTCTGGTAGAGGTTCTTGCCGGACGGCTCGCGGTAGATCGGGTACGCCTGGGAGCGGAAGATCTGGTCGACCCAACGGAAGCTCGTCAGATCGAAGTTGCCGATCGTGACGTACTTGGAGAAGTAGTCGTTCGACGGCACCTTCACGATGTTCAGCTTGATGCCGACCTGCGCCAACTGCGCCTGGACCAGCTCCGATTGGTCCACCTGCGCGGAGGTGGAGCCCGCGCTGAGCGTGTAGCCGAGAGTGAGCTGCTTGCCGTCCTTGACGCGCTTGCCGCCCTGGAGTTTCCAGCCCGCCGCGTCCAGCAGCTCGCCCGCCTTTTTCAGGTCGTACGTGCCGTACGTACCGGAGTTGTCCTGGTACCCGGCCTGGTTGGGCATGAAGAAGTGGCTGCCGTACGGCTTGAGTTGGACCGGGAGGTCCTTGCCGAAGGCGGTGGCGATGGACTTGCGGTCGATGGCGTGCTGGAGGGCCTGGCGGACACGCACGTCCTTGAGCGGGCCGCGCGCCCCGTTGAACTCGATGTGCACCTCGTCCCAGCGCGCGCCGACCCGGATGTCCGTACCGGCCGCCTTGTACAGCCGCTTGTAGTCCTCGGGCAGGAGCGCGGCGGCGTAGTCGATCTCCTTGTTGAGGTACGCGTCCGTCCAGGCGGTGTAGTCCAGGGCGCGGAAGACGATCGAGTCCAACTTGGGCTTCGTTCCCCACCAGTTGGGGTCCGGTACCGCCGTGATGGTCTGGGCCGTCTTGTCGTACGAGGAGATCTTGAAGGCGTTCCCGGTGATCGGGATCCGCTGTGTCCAGCCTTTGTTGAACTTGTCCGGGGTGTCGATCCCGGCGGCCGGCAGCAGTGGGTTGAACAGGTGCTTCCAGTCGGCGTACGGCGTGGTGAAGGTGACCTTGACCTGGTGTGCGTCGGCGCCCTGCTCGACCTTGCCGATCTGTTCGTAGCCGGAGGTGTCGGCGGCCTCGTACGCCTTGTCCGTGCCGTTGTTCGCCTGCCACAGGGCCGCGAAGTCCCGCCAGTCGACGGCCTTTCCGTCGGACCACTTCGCTTTGGGGTTGAGCTTGTATACGACCGTCTGCGGGCTGGTGGAGGTGACCGAGACGGAGAGCAGGAAGTCGGTGTCGGGGTGGGACTCGCCCTGGGCGTCCGCCCAGAACAGCCTGGGTTCCACGAGCGCGTTGATGTCCTGCGCGTCGCCCTGGTTGCCGTTGGCGGTGTAGCGGTTGTAGTCCGCGATCCACTGCGAGATCGCCAGCTTGAGGGTGCCGCCCTGCTGGATGTCGCTTAGCGGACGGGCGTTGATCTCCTGGCTGCCGGCCGGGGCCGCGCTCTGCCGTGCGACGGGTTTGCCGTCGTCGGAGGAGCCGCAGCCGGTCACCAGTAACGCGGTGGCCGCGGTGGCGGCGACCCATGCAGCGGTGGACGTCTGTCGCATGTCGGTGTCCTTCGTGAGGCCGGTGGTCGTCAGTGGGGGGCGCCGGAACTCGGGGTGGGCGCACCGGACTTCAGGTGGATGCACCGAACGTAGAACGGTCTACGACCCCCGGGGGAGACCCCCTGGACACCTGACATGTTCTCTTCATAAAGTGGCAACAAGGCACCTGGACCATTTCTACTGTGCCCGCCTACCTGGCCAAACGACTCGGCTACTACGCCCTGTTGCTCCTGGCCGCCGTCTGCCTCTCCTACCTGCTGGCCTCGCTCGCGCTCCACCCGCGCGAGTACTACGCCGGCCGGCAGCCGCCCATCCCGGTGGCCTCGGTGAACCACCATCTCGACGAGATCGGCGTCAACGACCGCACCCCGCTGCCGAGTCGCTTCCTGCGCTGGCTCGGGCACGCGGTGCGCGGCGACCTCGGCGAGACCATCGACGGCACCTCCGTCGACGCCGAGTTCGGGCGCCGACTCGGCGTCAGCCTGCGGCTGTTGCTCGCCGGGACCGTGTTCGGGACCGTCGTAGGGGTGCTCGTCGGGGCCTGGACGGCCGTACGGCAGTACCGGTTCAGCGACCGGGCCGTCACCCTCGCCTCCTTCGCGCTCCTCTCGACTCCTGTGTTCCTGCTGGCGATTCTCCTCAAGACCGGCGCGATCTGGTTCAACCAGACCACCGGCACGGACCTGATCCAGTTCACCGGAGAGAAGAGCCCCGGCGTGACCGGCGGCTTCTGGACCGTCCTCAAGG
Source organism: Streptomyces sp. NPDC002276 (assembly GCF_053891435.1). NCBI lineage: Bacteria > Bacillati > Actinomycetota > Actinomycetes > Kitasatosporales > Streptomycetaceae > Streptomyces > Streptomyces sp. NPDC002276. The sequence goes on from NZ_JBSFCQ010000001.1 coordinate 894,538, forward strand.
ACCGGAGCGTGCACCTGCTCCTGCCCACCCTCTCCGTCGCCCTCTTCGCCGTCGCGAGCTACAGCCGCTACCAGCGCAACACCATGCTCGACGTCCTCGGCTCCGACTATCTGCGCACCGCACGCGCCAAGGGCCTCGCCCGCCGCACGGTCTTCCTCAAACACGGACTGCGGACGGCCCTCATCCCCATGTCCACCTACTTCTCCTACGGCTTCCTCGCGCTGTTCACCGGCGCCATCTTCACGGAGACGATCTTCGGCTGGCACGGCATGGGGGAGTGGTTCATCGCGTCGATCGGCAAGAACGACGTGAACTCGGTGGTCGCCGTGAACCTCTTCGCCGCCGTCACCGTGCTGCTCTCCGGCTTCCTCGCCGACCTCCTGCACGCCGCCCTCGACCCACGCATCCGGCAGGCATCATGACCACGACCGTCATCGCCGAAGAGGCCCCCGTCGCCGCCCCGCCCGCCGGTCGCGCCACCGTCGTCCTGCGCCGTTTCCTGCGCAACCGCACCGCCCTCGCCGGAGCCGTCGTCCTGGTGCTGCTGTTCCTGCTGGCCTTCGCCGGGCCGTACACCACCAAGTGGTCCTACAGCCACATCGACTACACCGCGCTGCGCGCCGCACCCGGCGGCGACCACTGGTGGGGCACCAACCGCATCGGCCAGGACGTGTTCGCGCAGACCGTGCGCGGCCTACAGAAGTCCCTCGTCATCGGACTGCTCGTCGCCGTGCTGTCCACCGGGCTCGCCTCGCTCGTCGGCGCCTGCGCGGGATACTTCGGCGGCTGGACCGACCGGCTCCTCATGTTCTTCGTGGACCTGCTGCTGGTCTTCCCCTCCTTCCTGATCATCGCGATCGTCTCGCCCCGGCTTAACTCCCGAGGCTGGTTCGCCCTGGTCGGGCTGCTCGGACTCTTCGCCTGGATGATCACGGCCCGGGTCGTGCGGTCCATGACGCTCTCCCTCAAGGAGCGCGAATTCGTGCGCGCCGCACGGTACATGGGCGTCGGACCGTTCCGGATCATCTGGCGGCACGTGCTGCCCAACGTGGCCTCCTTCCTCATCATCGACGCGACCATCCAGGTCGGCGGCGCGGTGATGAGCGAGACCGCGCTGTCGTACTTCGGCTTCGGCGTCCAGCCGCCCGACGTCTCGCTCGGCACGCTGATCGCCGACGGGACGAGCGCCGCGGTCACCTACCCCTGGATGTTCTTCTTCGCGGCCGGACTGCTGGTCGTCTTCGTACTGGCGGTGAACCTGGTGGGCGACGGGCTGCGGGACGCGCTGGACCCCACCTCGAAAGGCGCCTCCCGATGAGCCCGATCCTCCAAGTGACCGACCTGGACGTCGACTTCGACGGGCGGCCCGCCGTGCGCGGAGTGGGTCTCACCCTCGAACGCGGTGAAGTCCTCGGCCTCGTCGGCGAGTCGGGCTCCGGCAAGTCCGCGACCGCGCTCGCCGTCCTCGGCCTGCTCCCGGGCAACGCGGCCGTACGCGGATCCGTCCGCCTCGACGGGCAGGAACTCGTCGGTGCCTCGGAGCGCCAACTCACCCGGATCCGCGGCAGCCGCGTGTCCATGGTCTTCCAGGACCCGCTGTCCGCGTTCACGCCCGTCTACCGGATCGGCGACCAGATCGCCGAGGCCGTACGGGCCCACCAGGACGTCTCCCGCGAACAGGCACGGCAACGAGCGGTCGAACTCCTCGACCTCGTCGGCATCCCCGAACCCGCCCTGCGCGCACGGGCGTTCCCGCACGAGTTCTCCGGCGGCATGCGCCAGCGCGCGATGATCGCCATGGCGATGGCCAACGACCCCGACATCATCCTCGCCGACGAACCGACCACCGCCCTCGACGTCACCATCCAGGCACAGGTCCTCGACGTCCTGCGCACCGCGCAACGCGAGACCGGCGCCGCGCTGCTCCTGGTCAGCCACGACCTCGGTGTCATCGCCGGGACGGCCGACCGGGTCGCCGTGATGCACGAGGGACGGCTCGTCGAATCAGGCACGGCCGACGACGTCTTCGAGCGCCCCCAGGAGCCGTACACGAAACGGCTGTTGGCCGCCGTCCCCCGGATGGACACCCCGCGCGCACCCCAACCACCCACCGGCGAAACGGTGTTGAAGGTACGCGGCCTCACCAGAACCTTCCCGCTCCTCAAAGGGACCGCCTTCAAGCGCCGCATCGGCTCCGTGTACGCCGTCGACGGCGTCGACCTCGACATCCGGCGCGGCGAGACACTCGCCCTCGTCGGCGAATCGGGCTCCGGAAAGTCGACGACGCTCTTCGAACTCCTCGAACTGGCCCCGCCGGAAGGCGGATCGATCGAGCTGTTCGGCAACGACCTCGCCGGACTCGGGAAGGCGCGGGTGAAGGCCCTGCGTCGCCGCGTCCAGATCGTCTTCCAGGACCCGATGGCCTCCCTTGACCCCCGCATGCCCGTCGGGGACATCGTCGCCGAACCACTGCGCACCCAGGGCGCCGACCGGGCGACGATCGGCCGGCGCGTCCCCGAACTCCTCACCCAGGTCGGCCTGGACCCGGCCCACGCGGAGCGCTACCCGCACGAGTTCTCCGGCGGCCAGCGGCAGCGCGTCGGCATCGCCCGAGCACTCTCCGTCGAACCCGAACTGCTCGTCCTCGACGAACCGGTCTCGGCACTCGACGTCTCCGTCCAGGCCGGGGTGCTGAGCCTGCTGCAACGTCTCAAGGAGGAACTGGGCCTCGCCTATCTCTTCGTCTCCCACGACCTGTCCGTGGTGCGGAACATCGCCGACCGCGTGAGCGTCGTCTACCTCGGACGCACGGTCGAGGCGGGCCCCGTGGACGAGGTGTTCGAGCGCCCCCGGCACCCCTACACCCAGGCCCTCCTCTCCGCCGTACCCCTGCCGGACCCGGCCCGCGAGCGGGAACGGCAGCGGACGCGCATCCTGCTCGCCGGCGACCCACCGAGCCCGACACGACGCTACGACGGCTGCCGGTTCCGGGCCCGCTGCCCGCTCCATCCGCAACTGGCGGAGCCGGAGCGGAAACGGTGCGACCAGGAGGTGCCGGTGTTCGGCGAGGACGGGGCGGCCTGCCACTTTCCGCGGGTACGGGAGGTCGTCTGATCCGCGATCCACACCGGGTTTCGCCCGCCCGCCCGGACACCCTCGCACCGCCGTCGGTCACACCTCGATCGGAGCCACGATGAGCCCGGAATTGATGATGTCGAATGCCGCTCTCATCGTCATCGGCGGATTCCCCGGCACCGGGAAGACCACGCTGTCCCGACTCCTGGCCGCACACATCGGGGCGGTGCATCTGCGCGTCGACACCATCGAGCAGGCGCTCGTCCGGTCCGGCCTGGCGCAGCACCCCGTCGGGCCGGCCGGCTACGTCGTCGGGTACGCCCTGGCCGAGGAACACCTCCGGCAAGGGCTCACCGTGATAGCGGAGTCGGTCAATCCGCTGGCCGTCACCCGGGACAGCTGGCGCGGCGTGGGGGCCGGGGCGGGCCTGCCGGTCGTAGAGGTGGAAGTCGTCTGCTCGGATCCGGCCGAGCATCGACACCGCTTGGCCTCCCGGGAGGTCGACATTCCCGGTCTGCCGCTCCCGGACTGGCAGCAGGTCCGGCAACGCGACTACGAACCGTGGAACCGTGAGCACATCACCCTCGACACTGCCGGAGAGGGACCACAGGACTCGCTCAACTCTCTTCTCCAGCACCTCGATCGACTCCGGCTCCTCGCACCGGTGCCGCTCCCCGGGGCGTCTTGACGGCGAGAGAACAGTCGATCTACGGTGAGCGCGAGCTACGAGTTCCGGTGATCAAGCCCTGGCTGGCCGGACGGCAACCCTCGACGCAGTGGGGTGCCCCAGGTGACGGCTCGGCGGATGTTTCTGTTCTGCAAGTGCGTTTCCACCGGCCTCAGTTGCCGGCGACACCCCTAGGAGGACGACGTGGCAACCGGCCTCGTGCTGTGCTCCCGGCGCCATGTGGATCTGCTGCTGGTCTCCAGCTGTCTCTGTCACAGCTGACCCGTTCCCCGCGCAGCACCTTCACCCACTCCCACCCTTCACGCGACAGCGTGCGCTCGGCAAGTCCTGCCCGCCGCACCCCTTTCGCGCACCCATCCATGCGGAGACAGAGACCAGCCATGGCACACTTCAGCACCGTCAGACCTCTTCGGCCCCTCGGCGCGATATCCCTCGGCACGGCGTTCCTGGTCGCCCTCACCGGCTGCACCAGCAGCAAGACGTCCACCGGCTCCGACGGCCCGACGATCACCGTCGGTACCACCGACCAGGTGACCAGCCTCGACCCGGCGGGCGCCTGGGACGCGGGCTCCGGCACCATCGAGAGCGAGGTCTACGCGACCCTCCTCAGCGTGAAGAACGGCGCCACGGAGGTCTCCCCGGACCTCGCCACCGGCATCAAGCTGACCGGGCCCAAGGAGTACACGGTGACTCTGCGGAAGGGCCTGAAGTTCGCGAACGGTCACCAACTCACGTCCTCCGACGTGAAGTTCAGCTTCGACCGGACCCTGAAGATCGCCGACGAGAACGGCCCCTCGTCGCTCCTCTACAACCTCGCCTCGGTCGCCGCCCCGTCACCGACCACGGTCGTCTTCACCCTCAAGTCCGCCAACGACACCCTGTTCCCCCAGGTGTTGTCCACCGCGGCCGGCTACATCGTCGACGAACAGACCTTCCCCGCGGACAAGATCCTCGACGACAAGGCCATCGTCGCGGCCAAGCCATGGAACGGCCCGTACGGCGTCACGAGCTACGACAAGAACTCGCTGGTCTCCTTCACCCAAAACAGCGGGTACGGCGGCCAGTTGGGCACCCCGAAGACCAAGAACATCCAGCTCAAGTACTACACCGACGCCAGCAACCTGAAGCTCGACGTCCAACAGGGCACCGTCGACGCCGTCTACCGCACCCTCACCACCGCCGACCTCGACGACCTGGCCAAGAAGAAGGACATCAAGGTCCACACCGGTTCCGGCAACGGCATCCGCTACATCGTCTTCGACTTCGCCACACAGCCCTACGGCACCAAGACCAAGGACGCCGACAAGGCCAAGGCGCTGGCCGTCCGCCAGGCCGTCGCCGATTCCGTCGACCGCGCCCAACTCGCCCAGCAGGTCTACAAGAACAGCTACCAGCCGCTGTACAGCTCGGTGCCCGACGGACTCACCGGCGCCAGCGACTCCTTCAAGTCGCTCTACGGCGACAAGAACGGCGGCCCCGACAAGGCGGCGGCCGCCGCACGGCTGAAAGCGGCGAAGGTGACCACCCCCGTCACCCTCAACCTCCAGTACAACAGCGACCATTACGGCTCGTCCTCGGCCGACGAGTACGCGCTCGTCAAGACCCAGCTCGAAGCGACGGGGCTGTTCAAGGTGAACCTCCAGTCCACCGAGTGGACCCAGTACGGCAAGGACCGCATCAAGCACCTGTACCCGCTCTACCAACTCGGCTGGTACGCCGACTACTTGGACGCCGACAACTACCTCTCGCCCTTCTACTCGGCCAACAGCTGGGTCGCCAACGGCTACGACGACCCCGCCGTACGCTCGCTGATCCTGAAGGAGGAGACCGAGACCGACGCCGCCAAGCGCGCCGAACTCCTCAAGGAGGCGCAGGACAAGGCCGCGGCGCAGGTGCCGCTGCTGCCACTGCTCCAGGGATCCACCGCGATCGTCACCCGCACCGACGTCAGCGGTGTACCGGACGCGCTGACCAGCGCGTACACCTTCCGCTGGGCAGGACTCTCGAAGAAGTGAGCGCCCTCACCCAGGAGACGGCCCCCGGCGCCGTCGGCAACCCCGCCGACGGCGCCGCCGGGTACGGACTCGCCCGCTACCTGGTGGTCCGCTTCCTCCTCATCATCCCCACCGTGTTCATCCTGGTCAGCCTGGTCTTCTTCCTGATGCGCGCCACCGGCGACCCGATCAGCGCCGCCTTCGGCGACCGGCTCACCCCGGACCAGCTCCAGGCGAAACTCCACCAGGCGGGCTACGACCGGCCGTTGCTCACCCAGTACCTGGACTACCTGAAGTCCCTGGCGACCGGTGACTTCGGCCGCACGGTCACCGACAACGAACCCGTCACCCACGTCCTGGGCACCTACGGCGCGGCCACCGTCGAACTCGCCTTCTACGCCCTCGTGGTGGCCCTCGCCGTCGGTGTGCCGCTCGGCATGGTGGCGGCCTCGTACCGGGACCGCGCACCCGACGCGGCGCTGCGCCTGTTCGCCGTCCTCACCTACGCCACCCCGGTGTTCTTCGTGGGGCTGCTGCTGAAGCTCGTCTTCGCCATCCAACTCGGCTGGCTGCCCGCGTCCGGCCGGGCGAGCACGGACGTCCAGCTCTTCCTCCAGAACCAGACCAGCACGACCGGCTTCTATCTCATCGACGCCCTGCGGAGCGGCGACGGAGCGGCCGTGACGGACGTGCTGAAACACGCCGTACTGCCCGGCGTGGCGCTGGGGTTGCTCGTCGCCGGCATCCTGCTGCGGCTGGTCCGCACGAACCTGATCGGCACCCTGGGCGCCGACTACGTCGAGGCCGCCCGCTCCCGGGGTGTCGCGCCCTTCCGCCTGGTGACCCGACACGCGACGCGACCAGCCCTGATCCCCGTCGTCACCGTCCTGGGACTCCAGGTCGCCGGACTGCTCGGCGGAGCGGTACTGACGGAGACCACCTTCGAGTGGAAGGGCCTCGGCTACGAACTCGCCCACTACCTGACGGTCCGTGACTTCCCGGCGGTGCAGGGCATCGTGGCCCTGTTCGCCGTCGTCGTGGCGGTGACGAACTTCCTCGTCGACGTCGTCGCGGCCCTCATCGATCCCCGAGTGAGGTACTGAGCCGTGGCCCAACTCCTCGTGCGACGGCCCACCTTGCTGCCGGACCGCATGCGCGCACGACTGCGCACCGGGGGTGCGATACAGCGCGCCATGCTCCTCACCGGCGCCGTCCTCACCGTGCTGTTCGTCCTCACCGCCCTCCTCGGACCGCTCCTCGCCCCTTACGGATTCGCCCAACTCCAGGACGGGGGACGGCTGTTCGGCTCGCAGCAACACCCCAGTGGCGCCCATCCGTTGGGCACCACCATCGCGGGGTACGACGTGTTCTCCCGCACGGTGTGGGGCGCCAGGACCGCGCTGGAGATCATCCTCGCCGCGCTGCTGCTGTCGGTGATCCCCGGCACCGTGCTCGGGCTGGCCTCCGGCTATCTCGGCGGGCGCCTCGACCGGTTGCTGGTGGGGCTGGCCGACGCGCTCTACGCGTTCCCGCCGCTGCTGCTCGCCATCGTCATGTCGATCGTGATCAGCGGCGGCCAGTCCAGCCTCGTCGGCGGCCTCGGCGCGGCGGCCTGCTCGGTTGCCGTCGCGTTCGTACCGCAGTACTTCCGTGTCGTACGGGCCGAGGTGACCCGGGTGAAGGCCGAGCCCTTCGTCGATGCGGCCCGGGTGATCGGCACCGGCACCTGGCGGATCATGTTCCGGCACGTACTGCGCAACTCGGTCCGCACCCTTCCGCTGATCTTCACCATCAACGCCTCCGAGGCCATCCTCACCCTCGCCGGACTCGGCTTCCTCGGCTTCGGCATCGAACCCAACTCGGCGTCCGAGTGGGGCTACGACCTCAACCGCTCGGTAGCGGACGTCACTTCGGGCCTGTGGTGGACCGCGATCCCGCCGGGCCTGGCCATCGTGCTCACCGTGCTCGGCACGACCCTGCTCGGCGAGAGCCTCACCGACCTCGCCGACCCGCGACTGCGACGACGCGGCGGCCCGACCGCCAAGGCGACCGCCACCGGAACGGACGGAGGCGCGGACGATGACTGACCTCCTGCGCATCGAGGATCTGCACGTCACCTTCGCCACGGACGCCGGCGCGGCCCCCGCGGTGAAGGGCGTGAGCCTGTCCGTCGCGCCAGGGGAGGTACTGGCCCTGGTCGGCGAGAGCGGCAGCGGCAAGACCGTCACCGCCAAGTCGGTGCTCGGGCTACTGCCCGCCACCGCGTCCACCCGCGGCCGGGTCCTGCTCGGCGACGGCACCGCCGACCCGGCTGAGGACGTGCTCGCCGCGTCCCCCGCCCGACTGCGCGCCCTGCGCGGCACCCACGCCGCGATGGTCTTCCAGGAGCCCTCCACCGCGCTCAACCCCGTCTTCACCATCGGCTGGCAGCTCACCGAGGGCCTGCGCGCCCACGGACAGGGCGGCAGCAAGGCCGAACGCCGGGCGCTGGCCGTCGAATGGCTCGACAAGGTCGGCATCCCCGACCCCGCCACCCGCGTGAACCACTACCCCCACCAACTCTCCGGCGGCCAGAAGCAACGCGCCGTCATCGCCATGGCCCTCGCCCTCGGCACCCGGCTCATCGTCGCCGACGAACCCACCACGGCCCTCGACGTCACCGTCCAGGCGGAGATCCTCGAACTCCTGCACCGCTGCCGCACCGACTTCGGCACCGCCGTGCTCCTCATCACCCACAACATGGGCGTCGTCGCCGACCTGGCCGACCGGGTGGCCGTGATGAGCGAGGGCGAGGTCGTCGAACGGGCCCCGGTACGCGAGTTGTTCGCGGCACCCGCCCACGCGTACACCCGCGAACTCCTGGCCGCCGTACCGGTCTTCGGGGAGCAGGAGAGGACGCCGACCTCCTCGACGTACGACGCGCAGCCCGTCGTACGGGCCGCCGGACTGGTCGTGGACTACCACGGGCGACTGGGACGGAAGGGCTTCCGCGCGGTCGACGGCGTGGACTTCGAGATCAGGCCGGGCGAGGTGCTCGGACTGGTGGGGGAGAGCGGCAGCGGCAAGACCACCATCGGCCGCGTGGTCGCCGGTCTGACACCCGCGACCGGCGGTGAACTCACCGTGTTCGGCGAGCCGTTGACCGCGAGACGGCGCACGCGCGGCCGGGCCGGTCACATCGGCTACGTCTTCCAGGACCCGGCGGCCAGTTTCAACCCGCTCCTCACCATCGCCGACAGCGTCGCCGAGCCACTGACCGTGCACCGCCGCGAACTTGGCGCCACGGCGATCCGAGCCGAGGCGGAGGCGCTGCTGAAGTCCGTTCAGCTGCCCCGCAGTTACGCCGACCGCTATCCGCACGAACTCAGCGGCGGCCAGCGTCAGCGCGCCGCCCTGGCCCGGGCACTCGCCCTGCGGCCCCCGCTGATCATCGCAGACGAGCCGACCTCGGCCCTCGACGTGTCCGTCCAGGCCAAGGTGCTCGACCTCTTCACCGAACTGCAAAGGGAGTTGGGCTTCGCGGCGCTGTTCATCAGCCATGACCTCGCGGTGGTCGAGCAGGTCGCCGACCGGGTCGTCGTACTGCATCGGGGCAGGATCGCCGCGTCCGGATCCACGGCCCAGGTATTGGGTAACCCACAGGACGACTACACGCGGCGGCTGGTCGCCTCCCTGCCCGTCGCCGACCCGGTACGGCAGGGCCGCCGCCGGCGGACCCCTGGCGAAGGAGTGGCAAGCACATGACCGACACAGTGGTGGACCTCGTCGCGGAGGTACTTCGCGACACCCCCGTCTTCGACGGCCACAACGACCTGCCCGTGGCGTTGCGCGCCCGCTCCGGCTACAGCGTCGAGGGGTTGGACGCCGGCCGCCCCGACCTCCACACCGACCTGCCCAGACTGAGATCCGGCGGGGTCGGCGCACAGTTCTGGTCGGTGTACGTCTCCTCTCAACTCCCCGAACCCGAGGCCGTGGTGGCCACGTTCGAGCAGATCGACGCCGTGTATCGGCTCGTCGCCCGCTACCCGGACACCTTGCGGATCGCCTACACCGCGGCCGATGTCGAGCGCTCGCTCGCCGACGGACGGATCGCCTCCCTGCTCGGCATCGAGGGCGGCCACAGCCTCGCCGAGTCCCCGGGCGTCCTGCGGTCGTACGCCCGGCTGGGTGTCCGCTATGTGACGCTCACCCACAACGACAACACCACCTGGGCGGACTCGGCCACCGACGAGCCCGGCGTCGGCGGACTGAACGACACCGGCCGCGCGATCGTCGCCGAACTCAACCGCACCGGTGTCCTCGTAGACCTCTCCCACGTCGCCGACTCCACCCAGCGCGCGGCGCTCGCCGCCTCGACCTCCCCGGTGTTGTTCAGTCATTCCTCCGTACGCGCCCTCAACGATCACCCGCGCAATGTCGCCGACCCGGTCCTGGAGTTGCTGAGGGACAACGGCGGAGTCATCCAGCTCACCTTCGTCCCGTACTTCATCTCGGCCGAAGTTGCCGCGTGGGCACAGGAGTTGCAGGCCGAACGCGAACGTCTGGGGCTGCCCAAGCAGTCCTGGTCCTGGCCGCGCGCACCACGGCCGGGCGAGGATCCCGCCCACGTCGCCGAGGAACTCGCGGCGGCCTTCACCGTGTCCGCCGACGACCGGCTGCGGCGCTGGACCGATGAACACCCCAGGCCCGAGGTGACGGTGGCCCAGGTCGCCGATCACGTCGAGCACGCCCGCGAGGTGGCCGGCCGTGACCACATAGGCCTCGGCGGCGACTACGACGGCGTCGACCACCAGCCCACCGGCCTCGCCGACGTCTCCGGCTACCCGGTGCTGCTGCGCGAACTCGCCGACCGCGGCTGGTCCCGGGCCGACCTGGAGGCCCTGACCGGCCGCAACGTACTGCGCGTCCTGCGCGAGGCCGAGCACCGCGCGACCGAACCGCTGTGGCCGACGGCGGCGCTGCGATGAGCCGGGCACGCCGATGGGCCGACGTGTTCGCCCGGTGGGCACCGGGGCTGCTCGCGGTCGGCTGCTGCCTGGGCGCACTGCCGGTCCCCGTGGCCGCTGCCCGTGGGGCGGAGCCGGAGCGCACACCGGAGCCGGACAGTGGACCGCCGCCCGGCCATCCGGAGTGCCTCGCCGCGCACATCCCGCCGACGGGTGTGGAGCGAGAGCTGTGGTCCGCACTGAACCTGAAGGTCTGAGAAGGGGCTTGTGTGACTTGACTGTTCGGGACTTGCCTGACGCCGAGTCAGGGCAGGTCGACGTCATGGCGGGGCGCCGACCAGTCCGCGGCGGCACTCACCGCGCGTTCCACGTCCTCGTCGGGCAGCAGCCGCCGCGCCGCGAGTTCCTCAACCGCCGCCCTGATCCGGGCGAGGTAACCGGCCGCGTCGCCGTAGCGCTTCTCGACGCTCGGACGTGGATCACCGGTGATCAGCCGCTCGTCCTCGGTGGCGGCGAACGGGAACGTGGAGCCGCTGAACTCGTGCAGCGCGCCGTGCCCTTGACCCGGTGCACGCGTGTTCCAGCCGGTGTAGGTACCGAGCGGCACGGACACCATCGGGGCGCGCACGCCCGCCGTCTCGTTGCCGTCGGCGTCGACGGCCGGGACCAGCACCGTGTAGCGGTGCGCGCGGTCGGCGACCGGCGGCACCGTCGAACGGTCCACCGCGTACAGCTCGTTGGGACCGTACGGCCGCTGCGCCGAGGGCACCGCGGGGAACTGCCGTGACCACTCCTCCGACGTCACCAGGCCGCCGTCGGCGACGGTGGGCACCGCGCTCGGAGGCGGTTCCACCCCCTCGCTCACCCATGCGTCGAGTGCGTCGAGGACGCCCCGGAACAGCGCGGACGTGGCGACGACGTTCTCGGCATGGTTACAGATGCCCTTCCCCGGGGACTGCGGTATCGGGCTCGCGACATGCTGGCTCGACGACCACAGATAACCCCGCGCATTCGGCGGAAATCCCAGGTCCCGCCCGTCAGTTGTGGTGTGGACCAGCGATCCCCGGCGCTGCCAGTACTCCGTGGCCGTCTGCGTGTGCAGCACCTTGGGGTCGCTCGCCCGCTTCATGATCGCGTCGCGGGCGCCGGTCAGATGGTCCACCGTCTCGGCGTACGCGAACGGGAAGGCGTCGGCCGCGTTGAGGTGGTCCTCGTACTGCTGGCCGCCCGGCACCGTCAGATTGGCGAACCGCCCGATGTCCAGCCGGCCCGCCCCGGAGACGTGCGGCAGCAGTCCGTCGAACACCCGGCGGCCCTCGGTGTCCTCGTTGAAACCCCGGTGGATGAAGTCGCGGATGGCACGGCCGGTCTGCGAACGACCCCAACCGTACGCGTAGTTGATCTCCCCGACCGGCTGCGCCGGGTCGTGGCGGAGATGGCCGACCAGGTCGCGCACCGCGACGAGGCCGAGACCGAGGACGAGCGGTGCCTCGGCCTCGTAGGTCAGTTCGTAGATCCAGCCCGGCCGCAGTCCACCGTCGACGTACAGGTCGCTTCGGCTCGGTACGACGGCGAAGGACTGCGACCTCAGGTCACGGCCGCCGCCCTGTAGTCGGGCGAACCGCCAGGCCGTCGTGGGCACTTCCTCCGGTGAACTGTGCGGGTAGCGCCGCCGGGTGAGCCGCGCGGTCCGCTCGCCCGCCGCGCTCACCGGAGAGGACCTCGTGCTCGTCCAGCGCGACAGCGGCAGGGAGGCGGTGGGCTCCTCGACGATGAACTCGGCTGTCGTCAGGCCCCGTACGGGTTCCGTACCGCGCGTCGCGACGGGCAGGTCGAGCAGCAGCCGTCCGTCGCCGGGCAGCAGATCGCCCTGCCAGGCGCCGAAGACGACCGTGTACCCGCGCCGCAGCAGATACCCGTTGCCCGCGTCGGCGAGGGTGCGGGGGCGGTTCGTGTGCGGGGCGTCGCAGAAGTACTGGACGGCCCGCTTGTTGCCCCGGTTGCCCCAGTCGAAGAACAGGCGTCGGCGTCCGCCGTCGACCGGCCGCAGAATTTCGACGTCCCCGCTGAAGCGCACCGCGCCGTCGCCGTCACGCGGTGCGAGGTCCAGGTCGGTGATCGAGCGGAGGGCGGGCTCCTCGGGATCCACCGTGTAGTGGGCCGTGGCGGTGAGTACTTCGTACGCCCCGCCCTCGGCGAAGCGATGACCGCCGGCGAACGGCTCCCGGGCGTGTACGTCCAGTCGTACGGAACTCATCGCGCGGCCTCCAACTGTGCGGGGCGCCAGCCCAGTTCGGGTGCGACCAGGTGGAGTACATCGTGCAGGATCTGTTCGTACTCCTCCCGCCGGAACTCGTACGGCAGTTCAAGGCGCAGCTCCGAGACCGCCGACACCACCGGATCCGCCGCCAGTTGCTCCAGGACCTGTTCCGCCGTGCCGACCACATCGGGGGCGAACAGGGTCCGCCTCGGGCCCTGCGGGCCGAGGGTGCGGGCATGACGGCTGTCCGCGTACGTGCGGTAGCGGGCGCGGGTGGCCCGGTCGGCGCTGTCGAACGGCACGACGACGCGGCCCACCGCGACCCGGGCGGTGGGCTGGACGCGCCGGTACTCGGCGAGCAGGTTCGACTGGGCGGTGGTGAAGTCGTCGGTGTGCTCGCCGGTGACGATGTTCCCGGACAGCAGGTTGAGGCCGCTCTCACCGGCCCAGCGGGCCGAGCGCAGACTCCCGCCGCCGTACCAAATACGGTCCACCAGACCGGGGTTGTGCGGTTGCAGCCGAGGCCGCTGGGTGTTGCCCGGTGACTCGATCACCGTGTCCGGGCCGCCGAGATAGTCGCCGCGCAGATTGTCGACGACCCGGGCGACCCGGCCGTAGGACAGGTCGAAGGAGCGCCAGTCGCCGTCGTACACCAGGTCGCCGAGGAGTTCGGCGTGCGGCATGCCGGTGCTGAAGCCGACCTGGAGCCGACCCCGGGACAGGACGTCGGCCAGTGCCAGGTCCTCGGCGAGCCGGAACGGGCTCTCGTAGCCGATCGGGATGACCGCTGTCCCCAACTCGACGCGCCGCGTGCGCTGTCCGGCCGCCGCGAGGAACACCGCGGCCGAACCGACGCCGTGTTCGAGGTGCCGCTGCCGGATCCAGGCGCCGTCGTACCCCAACCGCTCGCCGTACTCGAAGAGTTGGAGGGTCTCCTCCAGGCCGGTGTACGGGTCGTCGTCGGCGAAGTTGCCCGGAGTGAGAAAGGCGAGGGAGGTGATGGTCATGCGCTTCGCGTCCTCAGATCATGGTCGGCCCGTCGGCCGGGAATCGCCGCGAGCAACTCGCGCGTGTACTCGTGGCGGGGATGTGTGAACAGGTCGTCGGGTGCGCCCGTCTCGACGATGCGGCCCGCCCGCATGACCGCGACCTCGTGTGCGATCTGCCGTACGACGGCCAGGTCGTGCGAGATGAACAGGTACGCCACCCCGGTGTCGGCCTGCAACTCGGCGAGCAGGTCGAGGACTTGGGCCTGCACGGAGACGTCGAGCGCCGACACCGGCTCGTCGCACACCACCAGGTCGGGGGAGAGGGCCAGGGCCCGCGCGATCGCGACGCGCTGCCGCTGCCCGCCGGAGAGTTCCGCCGGGCGGCGATCCAGGGTGGTGGCGGGCAGGGCGACCCGGTCGAGGAGTTCCCGGGCCCTGTCCAGGCGTGACGTGCGGTCGCCCACCTTGAAGGCGCGCAGCGGTTCGGTGATCACTTCGCCGATGGAGAAGCGGGGATCGAGTGAGGCGTACGGGTTCTGGTAGACGAGCTGGGCGCGGCTGCGCAGTTGCCTGGCCTGCGTCCCCCGGGCGGTGGTCACGTCGGTGCCGTCGAACAGGATGTGTCCGGCGCTCGCGTCGGTGAGGCGGAGCACCAGGCGGGCGGTGGTGGACTTGCCCGAGCCGGATTCACCCACCAGGGCGAGGGTTCGGCCGCGGTGGAGGGTGAGGCTGACGTCGTCGACCGCGCGCAGGGTCGTCGGGGACTCGCCGTTCGCGCGGGGGAGCCTGAACTCCTTGACCGCGTTGCGGAGTTCGACCAGTGGGGCGGTGTCGGGTGCCGGAGGTGCGGTGACCTCGGTGCGGGGGACGGCGGTCGTCAGGCTCGGCGCGCTGGCCAACAGGCGTCGTGTGTACTCGTGTTGGGGGTCGTCCAGGACCTCACGCGTCGCCCCGGCCTCGACCACCCGCCCCTGGGACATGACGACGAGGCGCTGTGCCCGGTCGGCGGCCACGCCGAGATCGTGGGTCACCAGCAGGATGGCGGTGCCCAACTCCTCGGTGAGGCCCTGGAGATGGTCGAGGATGACGCGTTGCACGGTCACGTCGAGCGCGCTGGTCGGCTCGTCGGCGACGATCAGCCTCGGCTGAGCCGCGATCGCGATGGCGATCAGGGCGCGCTGCCGCATGCCGCCGGAGAGTTCGTGCGGGTACTGCCGGGCACGGGTGGCCGCGTCGGGCAGTCCGGCCCGGTGCAGGATGTCGATCGCCTCCGTCGGCGCGGAGCGGCGGGTCGCGAGACCGTGGATGCGCAAGACCTCGGCGACCTGCTCACCGATGCGTTTGACCGGGTTGAGGGACACCGACGGGTCCTGGGGCACCAGGCCGATCTGTGCGCCGCGCACGGTGCGCAACTCCGCCTCGCTCAGCGTGGTGAGGTCGCGCCGGCCGAAGCGGATCGTGCCCGCGTCGATCGTGGCGTTCGGCGCGAGCAGGCGGGTGATCGCGTGCGCGGTGGTGCTCTTGCCGGACCCGGACTCGCCCACCACCGCGGTCACTTCGCCCGGGCGTACGACGAGATCGACGTCCCGTACGGCGGGCACGGTGCCGCCGCGGGTGCGGTAGGACACGGACAGACCGCGTATCTCCAGCGCGAAGTCCTCGCCGGAGTCCGGGGCGGTGCTCGGTGTCGTGCTCAAGTCCTCATCCGTTCCAGGTGTGTTCGGCGGGCGCTCGCTCATGACTGCCGGGACCATTCGCCGTCCAGCGCGCGGGCGATGCGGTTGGTGGCCAGCACGGTCGCCGCGATCGCGAGCCCGGGCAGCGCCGTCAACCACCAGGCGTTGGCGAGGTAGTTGCGGCCGTCGGAGATCAACGTGCCCCATTCCGGGGCCGGTGGCGGGGCGCCGTAGCCGAGGAAGCTGAGGGCCGACACGGCGAGGATCGAGGAGCCGAAGTCGAGGGTGGCCAGGACGATCACCGGGCCCGCCGCGTTGGGCAGCACATGTCGGCCCAGCACCGAGTACCAGCGGGCCCCGCACGACCGCGAGGCCTCGACGAAGACCGCCTGCCGTACCCGTAGAACCTCTGCCCGTGTCACCCGCGCGAAGCTCGCCACGCTGGCGATACCGACCGCGACCGCCACCTTCACCGTGCCGTAGCCGAGCGCGGTGACCAGGGCCAGGGAGAGGAACAGCGCCGGGATGGAGAGGAGTACGTCGACGAAGCGCATCAGCACGTCGTCGATCCAGCGGCCGACGAACCCGGCGACCAGGCCGATCAGGCTGCCGACCACGAAGGCGACCGCGACCGCGATGAGGGTTGCCTTGAGGGAGAGTTGGGCGCCGTGGACGACCCGGGAGAACACATCGCGGCCGAGTTCGTCCGTGCCGAACCAGTGGGCGCCGCTCGGGCCCCGGAAGTTCTGCGACGGTACGCCCGTCAGCGGATCCCGGGAGGTGAACAGGCCGGGCCAGAACGAGGCCAGCACCACCAGGACGAGGACGACGACCGACAACAGCAGTCCGGGACGGCGTACCACGAATCGCAAGACCCGTCGCGCGTCGACGCGGCGTCCCGGGCCTGGACCGGACCCCGGCTCGACCGGTCGCGCGAGGCCGAGTGCGGCAGCGGCGGCGGTGTCGTCGACAAGACTCTGACTCATGCGGCAACCGCCTTCCGGCCCGAGGCCACCACGATCCGCGGATCGAGCAGCGGATAGACGAGGTCGACGAGCAGGTTCGTCATGACGAAGATCAGCGCGCCGAACACCACCACGCCCTGCACGAGCGGGATGTCCTGGGCCGTGACCGCGGCGGCCGTCACCCGGCCGAGTCCGTCACGCGAGAACACTGTCTCGACCACCACCGAACCGGCGATCAACTGCCCGACCAGCAGGCCGACCACGGTCAACGCGGGCAGGGACGCGTTGCGCAGGGCGTGCCGCAGATGGACGCGCCACCGCCCGGCGCCCTTGGCCCGGGCGGTCTCCACATAGGCCTGGTCCAGCGCGGTGAGCAGGCTCTTGGCCAGCACCTGTGCCACCTGCGCGCCGGTCGGGATCGCCAGCGTCAGCGCCGGCAGGATCAGCCCGCGCAGCCCGTCGTTGCCGAACGCGGGGAACCAGTGCAGGCGGAAGGAGAACGACTCGACGAGCAGCAGTCCCACCCAGAACGTCGGGACCGACACCCCCAACGGCGGCAGGGACAGCAGCAGTTGACGCAGCCACCGACGCGAGGTGTAGGTCGCCACGACCGCCAGTCCACCGCCGAGCAGCACGGCGAGGAGCAGTGCGGCACCGGTCAGCTGGAGTGTCCCCGGCAGGGCGTCGGCCAGCGTCGAGGACACCGGCCGACCCGTGGACACCGAGTTACCGAAGTCCCCGCGCACCGCCCGGCCGAGGTAGTCGGCGTACTGCACCAGAATCGGCTTGTCGAAGCCGTACTCGTGGCGCAGCGCGGCGAGTTGGGCCGGGTCGACCGTCCCGGAGTCCATTCCGGCACTGGCCATCGCCGTGACCGGATCGCCCGGCAGGAAGTCGAGGACCAGGAAGGACACCGTGTAGGCGGCCCACAGCACCCCGACCGCCTGGGCGAGCCGCTTGATCGCGTAGCGGCGCATGCGTCAGCCGATCCAGGTGTCGTGCAGCTGGATCCGGCTGGAGGCGTCGAAGTTCAGGCCGTGCACCTTCTTCGCCACGCCGATCTGGGTCTGGAGCTCCACCACCGGTACGTAGTAGGCGTTCCGCACGAGCAACTCCTGTGCCTGCTTGACCAGTTCGGCGCGCTTCGCGGTGTCCGTGGTCGCCGCCTGCCCGGTCAGGGTGGTATCCAGCGGGGTCGCGGGCAGACGGTAGAAGTTGGCCAGCTTGGTGGAGAAGGAGCTGCGCAGGATGTCCGGGTCGGCGCGGGTCACATTGCTCCACGCCGCGTCGAAGTCACCCGACTGAAGCGTCGGGGCGAGCTGGGTGACCTGGAGCTGCTTGAGCGTCAGACCGACGCCGACGGCCTTCAGTTGCTGCTGGACCAGCTCCAACGCGGGCTGGTTCGTAGCCGAGTTGGGGATCCAGTCGACGGTCAGGCTCAGCTTCGTGCCGTCCTTCGTCCGGATGCCGTCGCTGCCGACCTTCCAACCGGCCGCGTCCAGCAGGGACTTCGCCTTGGCCGCGTCGGTCGTCAGGTCCGAGGACAGGTCGGCGTAGTCGGGTGTGGTGTGCGCCAGGACGCTGGTCGCCGACTGGGTCCCGGTCGGGAACACCGTGTCGGCGATCTGCTTGCGGTCGATGGCGAACCCGATGGCCTGACGCACCCGCGCGTCCTTCAGAACCGGCCGCGAGTTGTTGAGGGCCAGGCCGAACACCACCCCAGGATTGGCCCGCCGCTGAAGAGTGACCTGGCCGCCCTGGAGAGCCGCCTCATTGGCCTTGCCGACGCTGCTGATCGCGTCCACCTGTCCCGACTGGAGACTCCCGGCCCGAACTCCCGCCTCGGGTACGACCTTGAAGACCACCTTGTCGAGATAGGCCTCGCCGCTCTTGTGCCACAGCGAGGAACCCCAGGCGTACCCGGTGCGCCTGGCGAGCGTGATCGACTGGTTCTGCACGTACTGCTTCAGCACGAAGGGCCCGGAGCCGACCACACCCTGGCTGCACTTCTCCTGCGGGCTCTTCTTCGCGCTCGCCGACGACTCGATGCCCAGCGAGTGCGTCGAAGTGGCTTGCAGGAACTGGGCGTTGGGCTGCTGGAAGGACACCTTGACGGTGAGCGGGTCGACCGCGGTGGTGCTCTTGACGCCGCTGAGATAGCCCTCGGCGAGGGTCCCCAGCGCACCGAGCTTCGGCACCGCGTCGAAGTTGTCCTTGACCACCTGCGCGGTCAGCTTGGACCCGTCGCTGAAGGTGACACCCGATCTGAGATGGAAGGTGAACGTCGTCGCGTCGGAGCTGATGTCCCAGCTCTTCGCGAGCCACGGCACGATCTTGCCGGTCGTGGGGTCCTGGTCGGTGAGCGAGTCCACGATCTGCCGTACCGAGTAGATGGTGTCGTTGCTGGCCACCTGCTGCGGGTCCACGCAGCCCGCGTCGGAGCCCACCGCGAAGGTCAGGCTGCCACCGGATTTGGCCTGTCCGCCCCCGGCGTCGGAGCCACCGCCGCCCGATCCGCAGGCGGTCAGCAGGAAACTCGTGGTCAGAAGGGCGGCCGTAGCCGCGCGTCGAGTGGTTCGGGAGACCGGATGTGCTGTCACGGAGAGGTGCTCCTACTCGTGTCACCGCGTGCTCACGGACCTGTGCGGACCGTGGCTGGACGCGGGAGGTGTCGACCCCGGCGGGGGTGGGACGCCTGAGGCGTGGAAAGCGCGTCGACGGGCGCGGGGCGCACCCGCGCATACGTCGACTCGTGGGAGAAGGGGGGAAGTGGCCCGTGCGAGACGGGCGACCACAGATGTCGGCTTCGCGGGCCGGACAGATGTCAGCCTGGAAGGTCGGACCCGGTCAGCTGTGACACAGACAGCTGGCGGAGCGCCGCAGGTCGATGTGGCGTCGGCGCGAGAGCCGGGAGAAAACCACGGCGTCGTGGCAGGAGGCACTCAGGTCGTAGCTGTTGGGCACGCCGTCCTCCATGTCCGGGACCCCGGTCGTGGGGCCGCGCGCTTGCAGGGTCATCACTGTCCCTGCCGGGCTTTCACCTGGAGCACCCCACCGCGTCGGAGGGTTGCCGGTCAGCCAGCCAGGGCTTGATGCTGACACTCAATGCCGCTGTAGATCGTATGGAGTCGTGTCGCTTTGCGTCAATGCCGGGGCAGAGGTCCGGCATCGGCTACGCTCCTCCACCGGCTCGGAATCGCCCGACTGTGGATCGCACTCCGCCCGGTCGACCGGATTCCGTGGCTGTCTCCTCGGTGTGGTCTCCGCCCGCCCTTCCTCGGCCCCGAGGCGTTCGGCGCCCCGCACGACGGCCTTCACCACCGCGGCCCGTGGCCCGGATCTCGTCACACCCCTCCCCGAACTCCCCCCTGCCGTCCGTCAGTTCCGCCGTGCCGTTCGCGGTCGGCACCCACATGTCGACGACCCAAGGACCCACCATGAAGCGATACATCCTCACCGGCGCACCCGGCGCCGGGAAGACCACGATCCTCCGCCGGCTGAAGGCGGACGGGTTCGACGTCGTCGACGAGGCCGCGACCGCGGTCATCGCGCGGGGGCAGACAGAGGGGGACGCCGAGCCCTGGACCCGGCAGGACTTCGTCGAGAAGGTGGCCGCCCTACAGCGCCGACGGCAGCTGGCATCCGCGACACACGACGTGACCCGGCAGATCTACGACAGGTCCCCGGTGTGCACGCACGCCCTCAGCACGTACTTGGGCCGCCCCGCTCCGGCGGCGCTCCTCGCCGAGATCGACCGGACCACCCGCGACCGGATCTACGAACGGCAGGTCTTCTTCGTCCGCAACATCGGATTCTGCGAACCCACCGACGCGCGCCGGATCAGCTTCCAGGAGTCGCTGGTGTTCGAGCGGATCCACGAGGAGAGCTATCGGCGGTTCGGCTACGACCTCGTGGAGGTCCCGGCCGGTGACGTGCCCGGCCGCGTCGCGCTGATCGCCGACACCATCGCCCGACTCACCGACGAGGCGCGTGACCGCGGGGTCTGAGCGGCGGCTCCGGGAGAGGCCGGCCGCCACGTCGGCCGGCCTCCGTGGTCGTCTCACCGCTCGGGACGCGTGGTGGACGCACCTTCCCGGGTGTGCTTTGATCCGGCCATGGAGACCACTGGCCAGGCACACACGGTGCTGCTCGACCCCTTCTGGGTGAGCCGCCGCGCCGACCAGTTCGACCAGATCTGTCGTTGACCTTCGTGTAACGACCGCGATCTCGCCCCTTCCGCACCCCGCCCGTCTCGGCGCGACACTCCGCTCTCTCGTCAACCGACCGTTCCCAAACGGCCGTTGACACGCGCACCGCCGTGTCCGGGTCTGCTGCCGCCACGAAGGAATCCCATGGCACAGCCCACCGCCCTCCCCGTCATCGATATCTCCCGCTTCCGGGATCCCGGCACCGACCACGATGCCTTCCTGGCCGAACTCCGGGCCGCGGCCCACGAAGTGGGATTCTTCTACGTCACCGGACACGGAGTTCCCGTATCCGTCCGGAACGAGATCCTGCACTCGGCCCGCTCCTTCTTCGCGCTGCCGGACGAACGACGGCTGGAGATCGAGAACGTCAACTCGCCCCAGTTCCGCGGCTACACGCGCACCGGCACCGAGTACACCGCGGGCAGCGCCGACTGGCGCGAACAGATCGACATCGGCCCGGAACGCGCTGCGATCCCCACCGGACCAGGCGATCCCGACTACCTCCGGCTCGTCGGCCCCAACCAATGGCCGTCCGCACTCCCGGAGTTGCGGGACATCGTGCTGCGCTGGCAGGCCGAGGCGCTACGCGTGAGCCGCGAGGTCCTGCGCGCCCTCGCCGCAGCGCTCGGCCAGGACGAGGGCTACTTCGACGAGTGGTTCGATCATGAGGCGGCCGTACACGTGAAGATCGTGCACTACCCGCCGCGCACCGCCGAGACCGCCGACCAGGGAGTCGGCGCGCACAAGGACTACGGATATCTCGCCCTGTTGCAGCAGGACGAGGTCGGCGGACTCCAGGTGCAGGGTGAGGACGGTGAGTGGATCGACGCGGTACCGGTGCCCGGAGCCTTCGTGTTCAACATCGGCGAGATGCTGGAGATCGCCACCCAGGGCTATCTGAAGGCCACTCGGCACCGGGTCGTCAGCCCGCGAGCGGGCGTCCACCGCTACTCCATCCCCTTCTTCCTCGGCCCACGCCTCGACGCCGTGGTGAGGCCGCTCCAACTGCCTCCAGAACTAGCCGTGTTGAGCCGAGGTGTCACCGACGACCCCGACAACCCGCTGCTCGCCGCCTTCGGAGAGAACGCCGTGGTCGGCTGGCTCCGCTCGCACCCGAGGGTCGCCGAACGCTGGTGGCACGACGTCCTCGCGAAGCGGGAGAGCGCGCGATGAGCAGCCAACGACCCTATGACAGCTGGGAGTTCGAGACCCGGCAGGTGCACACCGGAGCCGTCCCGGACCCCACCACCGGCGCCCGAGCCGTACCGATCCACCAGACCACCAGCTACGTCTACCGCGACACCGCGCACGCCGCCGCGGCCTTCGCGCTGTCCGACCTCACCACCCACGCCTACACACGGCTGTCGAACCCGACCACCGCCGTGGCCGAAGAACGCGTCGCCGCCCTGGAGGGCGGCTCGGCGGCCGTCGCGGTGGCCAGCGGGCAGGCCGCCACCGCCCTCGCCCTGCTGAACCTGGCCCGCGCCGGAGACCACATCGTCGCCTCGTCCTCGCTCTACGGCGGCACCCGCACCCTGCTGGAGCACACCTTCGCCGACTTCGGCATCGCGGTCACCTTCGTCGACGACCCGGACGACCTGGGCGCCTGGTACGCGGCCGTACGCCCCGCCACCAAGGCGTTCTTCGGCGAGACCCTCGGCAACCCGCGCGGCAACGTCCTCGACATCGAGGCGGTCGCCCGCATCGCCCACGAGGTCGGTGTCCCGCTCGTCGTGGACAACACCGCGCTCACGCCCTACCTACTGCGGCCGTTCGAGCACGGCGCCGACATCGTCGTGCACTCCACCACCAAGTTCCTGTCCGGACACGGGACCGGGATCGGCGGCGCCGTGGTGGACAGCGGGCGCTTCGACTTCGGCGCGGACCCCGACCGCTGGCCCGGCCTCACCCACCCCGATCCCACGTACAACGGGCTGTCCTTCTGGGACTCCTTCGCCGACCAGGGCCTCGCCTACGCGCTGCGCCTGCGCACCCGACTGGTCCGGGATCTGGGACCGGCCGTCTCACCCTTCAACAGCTTTCTGCTCCTCCAGGGCCTGGAGACGCTCAGCCTGCGCATCGAGCGGCACGTCGAGAACGCCCAGGCGCTCGCCTCCTGGCTGGAGGTGCAACCGCAGGTCTCCCGCGTCCACTACGCGGGCCTGGCGTCCAGTCCCTGGGTGACGCAGGCCAAGCGGTATCTGCCGCGTGGCGCCGGAGCGGTCCTCGCCTTCGAGCTCGCGGACGGACTGGACGCGGGACGGCGATTCGTCGAAGGCGTACGGCTGTTCAGCCATCTCGCGAACATCGGCGACGTACGCAGCCTCGTCATCCACCCCGCCTCCACCACCCACTCGCAACTCGACCCCGACCAGCGGACCGCGGCCGGTGTCACTCCCGGCCTGGTCCGGCTCTCCGTGGGCCTCGAAGGCGTCGCCGACCTTGTCGCCGACCTCGAAACCGGCCTGCGGGCAGCCGCCGTATGAGAACCGGACGCAGAGCGGCCGGCGTATGAGAACCGACCGAACGATCACCCGAGGAGAACGATTCGCCATGCCCAGCAGCACCGCCGCCCGTCTCGACATCCTCCGGGCAGGACCCCGCTTCGGCGCCGAGATCGCCGGCGTCGACCTGACCGCGCCCGTCGACGAGAGCACCGCCGAGGAACTGCGCCGGGCCTTCCGGGAACACAAGGTGCTCGTGTTCCGGGGCCAGCATCTGACGCCCGATCAGCAGGTGGCCGCCGTAAGCGTGTTCGCGCGGCCCTTCGACCATCCGACCGCCGCGAAGCACCCGGAGAACCCACTGGTCTACCCGTACAACGTCAAGCAGACCGGCAAGGCCAGCACTTGGCACATCGGCGGGCTGTGGCGCGAGCCCGTCTTCGCGATCGAGTCGCTGACCTACGAGGTGGTGCCGGAGGTGGGTGGCCACACCCTGTGGGCGGATCTCCAGGCCGCGTACGACGACCTGTCGGAGCCGTTCAAGGTGCTGCTGGAATCGGTCGGCGCGCTCTACGACGGCAACGCGGAGAACTACGCGCAGGGCAGCAGGAAGAACGCTCCCGGCGAACCCGTCGAGCACCCGGTCGTCCTCACCCACCCCACCACCGGCCGCAAGGGCCTCTTCATCAGCAGCTCGGCCAAGCAGCTCACCGGCGTCACCCCGGCCGAGAGCAAGGTGCTGCTGGAACACCTCCTCCGGCACGCCTCCTCGCCGAACTACACGATCCGCTTCGGCTGGAAGCCCGGCGACTTCGTCCTCTGGGACAACCGGGCGACCTGGCACTACGCCGTCGACGACTACGGCGACGGAGAGCGCGTCTATCGCAAGGTCCTCGGTGTGGAGCCGGACGCGGGTGTCACGGAGCGGCACGCCTGAATGCTCCCGGGAGAAGACCGCGCCGCCCGCCGCGTACTGCTGGTGTGTCTGGCGGCGGGCGCAACCACCCTGCTGGACCAGGCAGTTCTGAACATCGCCGTCCCGAGCATGCGGCACTCGCTCGGGGCAGGCCCGGCGGACGTCCAGTGGGTCGTGGCCGGCTACTCGCTGGCCTTCGGACTGCTCCTCGTACCCGGGGGCAGCCTCGGCGATCTGCACGGCCGCAAGCGGTTCTTCCTCGCCGGCATGGCCGTCTTTCTCCTGGCCGGGGTGGCCGCCGCGACCGGCGGCGGGCCGGGGACCGTGATCGGTGCCCGGCTGGTGCAGGGAGCCGCGGCGGGGCTGGTCAACTCCCAGGTGATCGGCACCATTCAGGACGTCTTCCACGGGCTCGACCGGGGCCGGGCGCTCGGACTGTACGCGGTGACGGCCGGTGTGGCCGCCGCACTCGGTCCGCCGCTCGGCGGTGCCCTCGTCGCCGTACTGGGCCCCGGGTCCGGTTGGCGCTACTGCCTCCTGCTGAGCGCACCGTGCGCGGTGGTCACCCTGGCCCTCGCGGCCCGCTGGCTGCCACCGCCCCGGCGCACCGCCCGCGACTCCCGGCTGGACATCATCGGCCTCGGCCTGGCCTGCGCCTGCACGCTGACGCTGATGGTGCCGTTCATCCGCACCCCGGACAGCGCGGGCGCGGCACTCCTGTGGGCGGTCGGGGTGTGCGCCCTGGCCTGCGCGTTCGCCGTGCAGCAGCGGATACGGGTACGGAGGGGCCGGGTGCCGTTGGTCCATCCGGCGCTGGCGTCGTCCAGGCCGTACACACTGGGCACGGCCGTCGCCATGGCCCAGTTCGGTTCCTCGATCGCCGCGTCCCTCGTGCTGACCGTCTTCCTTCAGGACGGGCTCGGGCTGTCGGCCCTGCTGACGGCGGTGATCTCGCTCCCCTCGGCGATCGCGATGGGTGTCTCCTCGGCGCTCGCCTGGCGGCTGGTGCGCCGGATCGGGCTGCGCACGGTGAGCGTCGGTCTGACGCTGGGGGTGTGCGCCGCCCTGGCCGGAGCGGTGGCCGCGCTCCTCGTGCCGTCCGCCGCACTGCCGATCGTCCTCGCCGCGACACAACTGCTGTCCGGCGCGGCAGGCGGCCTCGCCGTCTCGCCCAACCAGACACAGGTCCTGCAACACGCCCTGGCGGAGGCCGCCGGAGTGGGCGGCGGCATTCTCCAGATGGCCCAGCGCATCGCGGCGGCCGTCTGCCTCAGCGCCGTATCGGCGGTCTATCTGCGTTCCGCGTCCGGCCCGGGTCCCGGCGGCGGCCCGCGCACCGCGTACGCCTTGGCCTCCTGCGTCTGTGCCGCCCTGCTCGTCGCCGCGCTGGTGCCGGCGCGGCTGCGCCGGGCCGCCGTCTCACCCCGTACGACGCGACCCGGGCTGCTGACCGTGAGGAACCCCCGGGACGACCGCAGCCCGCAGGAGCGGTAACGCCAACCCACCCGCAGCACAAAGGAGTTGACGATGACGTCGCAAGCCGCGCCCGCCGCGCCCGTCACGCTGGTGACCGGAGCCGCGTCCGGGATCGGGGAGGCCACCGTGCGTCTCTTCGCCGAACGCGGTCACCGGGTGGTCGCCGTGGACGTACAGGAGGAGGGACTCGCGAAGCTCGGCGCCCTGGATGGTGTGGTCACCCTCGTCGGTGACGTCTCCGAGGAGTCCACCAACTCCACAGCTGTGGAGCTGGCGTTGGAGCGTTTCGGGCGGCTCGACGCGGCCGTGCTCAACGCGGGCATCGGCGGGGCAGGGCCACTGGAGTCGCCCGGCGCGATCGAGCGGTTCGACCGGCTGTTCGCCGTCAACGTGCGCTCCGTCGCCCTCGGCATCCGGGCCGCCGCGCCCGCGTTGCGCGCCTCGGGCGGCGGCTCGATCGTGGCGACCTCGTCCGTCTCCGGACTGCGCGGCGACCCCGGCACCTGGGGCTACAACGCCACCAAGGCCGCCGTCATCAACCTTGTGCGCGCCACCGCCATCGACTACGCGGCCCAGAACATCCGGGTCAACGCCATCGCCCCCGGCGGCACGGCCACCGCGCTGACCGCCGGCCAGATCGCGGCCCCGGACGTCTCCGCCGCCATCACCGGCCGTATCCCGGCCCACCGCTGGTCCGAGCCCCGGGAGCAGGCCGAGGTCATCTGGTTCCTGACCTCGCCGGCCGCCTCGTACGTGACCGGGGTGACCGTCCCGGTCGACGGCGGACTCAGCGCCAACGGGGGGATCCTGCCTCCGCCGCCCGGACCCGCGGCCAACTGACCCACCGATCCCGCCGATTCGCCCGAAGAGAGCAGGCACAGAGTGAGCGGCACCCACAACAACCACGACTTCGGGAGCGCGCCCGAACACAACAAGGCCGTCGCCCGGCGGTACTTCGAGGAGTTCGTCGACGGACGCGACCTGAACACCTTGGAGGAGACCGTTGCCGAGGACGCCGCCGACGAGACCCGGGTCGGTGTCGGCGGCAGCGGTACCCGCGAGGACTTCCGCCAACACGCCGAGTGGCTGTGGGAGAACGTCAAGGACGTCCGCGTCTCCGTCTCCGACCTGCTCGCCGAGGGCGACCGGGTGATCGTGTTCTGGAAGATGGAGGGTCTGCACACCGGCACCGTCTTCGGGGTGCCCGCCACCGGCAGGCCCTTCACCGGACACAGCATCAGCTGGCTGACCCTCCGCGAGGGCCGGATCGTCCGCTACAACGTGCTGCCGGACCGCCTCGGCATCATCCAGCAACTCACGGACGAACACTTCCCGCAGGATCCGGGCCGCTAGCCGACGAGTTCGCGGACCAGCGCCGCGACCTGTTCCGTCTCGATCAGGAATCCGTCGTGCCCGTAGGGCGACTCGATGACACGGAGTCGATCCGCGTCGGGGATGCCGGTCGCCAACTCCGCCTGCTGGGACGGGGGATAGAGCCGGTCGGAGTCGACTCCGGCGACGAGTGTCCGCGCGGTCACCCGGCGCAGAGCCGTGAGCGTGCCACCGCGGTCGCGGCCGATGTCGTGGCTGTTCATGGCCTCGGAGAGGGTGACGTAGCTGCCCGCGTCGAACCGCCGTACCAACTTGGCCGCGTGGTGGTCGAGATACGACTCGACCTGGTACCGGCCGCCGTTCCACGGATCCTCCGCGCCCTGCGGCGCACGGCCGAAGCGGGCCGCCAACTCCGGCTCGCTGCGGTAGGTGACATGGGCGAGGCGGCGGGCGAGGCCGAGTCCGGAATGGGGACCCCGGCCCGTGTCGTGGTAGTCGCCGTTCTGCCAGTGCGGGTCCGAACGGATGGCGTGGAGTTGGATGTTGGTCCACGCGATCTGCTCGGCGCTCGCCGAGGCGGTGGTGGCGAGCAGCAGAAGCGCGTCCGTTCGCTCCGGATACGTCACGGCCCACTCCAGCGCGCGCATCCCGCCCATGGAGCCGCCGATCACCAACGCCCAGCGTTCGATGCCGAGTTCGTCGGCGAGACCGGCTTCTACGGCGACCTGGTCGCGCTGTGTCAGGAACGGGAAGGCCCTGCCCCAACGCCGTCCGTCCGGGCGGAGCGAGGACGGACCCGTGCTGCCCTGGCAGCCGCCGAGCACGTTCGGCGCGACGACGAACCAGCGGTCCGTGTCCAGGGCCCGGCCCGGTCCGATCAGCGCGTCCCACCAGCCGGGGGTGGGGTGACCGGGCCCGGCCGGTCCGGCGACATGGCTGTCGCCGGTGAGCGCGTGAAGTACGAGTACGGCGTTCGAGCGGTCCGGCGCGAGTCGTCCCCAGGTCTCGAACACCAGCCGCACGCCCGGCAGTTCACCGCCCGCCTCCAGGGCGAGGGGCTTCTCCCGGGTGTGCCACTGACGGCGCCCGGGCGGGTCCCCCTCCCGCCAGGCCCCGGAGGCTGGCGGAAGGGGGACCGCTGACGGAGTCGGTACGGTGTTCAGGACGCGCCCTTGGCCGCGCGGAACCCGGCCTCCAGGTCGGCCTTCAGATCGGCGAGGTTCTCGATGCCGACGGACAGCCGCACCAGACCCGGCGAGGTACCCGTCGCCGCCAACTGCGCCTCGTCCAGCTGACTGTGGGTCGTCGACGCGGGGTGGATGATCAGGCTGCGTACGTCCCCGATGTTGGCGAGATGACTGAACAGCTCGACCGCGTCCACGAAACGCTTTCCGGCCTCGACCCCGTCCCGCAGTTCGAAGGCCAGCACCGCACCGGCACCGCGCGGAAGGTAGCGCTGCCCCGCCTCGTACCACCTGTTGGACTCAAGTCCCGGGTAGTGGACGGCGGCCACCTCGTCGCGCTGCTCCAGCCACTCCGCGAGCGCCTGGGCGTTGGACGAGTGACGTTCGATGCGCAGGCTCAGTGTCTCCACGCCCTGGAGGAGCAGGAACGCGGAGTGCGGCGAGATCGCCGGGCCGAGGTCGCGCAGCAGCTGCACACGCAGCTTGATGGCGAAGGCGCCCGGGCCCAGAGCAGGCCAGTACCGCAGACCGTGGTAACTGGGATCGGGCTCGCTGAAGTCGGGGAAGCGCTCGGCGTGCGCGCCGAAGTCGAAGGTGCCGCCGTCGACCACGACACCGCCGATGGTGGTGCCGTGCCCGCCGAGGAACTTCGTCGCCGAGTGGACGACGATGTCGGCGCCGTGCTCGATCGGCCGCAGCAGATACGGCGTCGGCACCGTGTTGTCGACGATCAGCGGGACGCCCGCCTCGTGCGCGACGTCCGCCACGCCTCGTACGTCGAGGACGTTGCCGCGCGGGTTGCCGAGCGTCTCGGCGAACAACGCCTTCGTGTTCGGCCGGACGGCTGCCCGCCAGGCGTCCAGGTCGTCCGGGTCGTCGACGAAGGACACCTCGATGCCGAACTTCGGCAGCGTGTGCCGGAACAGGTTGTACGTGCCGCCGTACAGGGACGTGCTGGATACCAGGTGGTCGCCCGCGGACGCCAGCGTCAGGATCGCGAGGGTCTCCGCGGCCTGCCCGGAGGCGAGGGCCACCGCGGCGACTCCGCCCTCCAGGGCGGCCACGCGCTGCTCGAAGACGTCCTGGGTGGGGTTGTGGATGCGGGTGTAGATGTTGCCGGGCTCGGCCAGCGCGAACAGGTCGGCCGCGTGCTGGGTGTCACGGAAGACGAACGAGCTGGTCTGGTAGATCGGCGTCGCCCGCGCCCCGGTCGTCGGGTCCGGTACGGCACCGGCGTGGATCTGCTTGGTCTCGAACGACCAGGCCGAGGTGTCCGGACCTGCGGGCTCGTCCTCGGGTGTGTGACCCCCGGTGACGGAGTCGATGGGCTGGCTCATGGTTCTCCCTTGTGCGGGCGTGCGGGTGCGTGAGAGAAGAGGACCGCGGGGGCGCCGCCCTGAAAGTAGGCACGACGAATACCGGCGCGGCGCGCTCGTGAGGAGGGGAATCGGATGCCGGAGCGGAGCGTCAACTCGGGGCGGGACACCCCGTGCTGGTGACACGCACATAGTCGACGTGGCGGCGGGTCACGAGCACGGTCATGCAGTGAGAGAACCACAGCCGGTGCCGGAGAACCAGCGTGACGTGGGCAGTTGAAACACGACTGCCACAACCACGCCGACCCCGGGTGCCGTTGTTCACCCCGTGGACGCGAGCACCGCCGTACGGCCTCCCAGCGCACTGGAGAAGAGATCCGTGACCTGCTCCAGCGCCGAAGCGGTGGCGGGCGCCACGGTCAGGGTGCCGTCCTCGCCGACCGTGATGTCCTTGTCGAGCGTGAACCACCCCGGCACGATGTGCGAGGGCCCCATGGAACTCAGCACCGGACGCAACGCGTAGTCGATCGCCAGCACATGGGCCGTACTGCCACCCGTGGCCAGCGGCAGCACCGTCTTGCCGGTCAGCGCGTACTGCGGCAGCAGATCGAGCAGCGACTTCAACAGGCCCGAGTAGGCGGCCTTGTAGACCGGCGTGCCGATCACCACCCCGTCCGCCTGCTCGAACAGGGCCGTGGCGGCGACGATCGCCGGATGCCCGAAGTCGGCGCCCAGCAGCGCCTGCGCGGGCAGGGTGCGCACCTCAAGCGGAGTCACGTCATGACCCTGGCGGCGGAGCCGGTCGTCCAGGTGACGCAGGAGCCGGGTGGTGCGGGAGGTGGGAGAGGGGCTGCCGGAGACGGACAGGATCGAGGCCATGACGGGACCTTCCGAGGTCGGGGTTCAGACGGTGTGCCGAGCGGATGGAGTGACGCTCACCAGGCGCTCGACCGCACCGTGATCAGCGGTCGGAGTTCGTTGCGCAGGGTCTCCAGGAACGTGACCACCTCGGCGGCCACCGAACGGTGCTGGAGGTCGTTCAGCACGTCGTGGTGAGCGCCGTGCACGACCGAAAGCCGGGCCCGGGAAAGGGACTTGGCGGTGTGCGCGAGCGCCTCGTGATCCGCGAGGGGGTCGGCGTCACCGACGAGGAACAGCACGGGCACGTCGGCCTCGCCCTCGTAGGCGGCGGCGAGCACCGCCTCCGGGATCGCGTCGTCGAGCGAGCCGCGCCGCACCTCGGGGTCCTGCGTGAGGTTGCCCCGGTGGGCGGGGCAGGAGGTGCGGACGTCGAGTTCCTCGTCCCAGCTGCCGGCCGTGGCGGTGGTGCCCGGGGCGCGGCCGGGCAGGCCCGCGAGGACCACGGCGTCGGGCCGGACGCCGGTCTCTTGGCCGAGCAACGCGGCTACGGCGGCGGCGCCCGAGTCGGCTCCGACGAGCACGAGGGGTCGTACGACACCGTTCTCGGCGGCCGTGTCCTCGGCGGCCTCGGCGAGGCGGGTGGCGAGGGCGGTGAGGTCCTCGGTGGCGAGGTCGGGGGCGTCGACCACGCGGACCCGGTAGGCGTCGGCGGCGAGCCGCCTGCCGAAGCGGGTGTAGGTGGCCCGGGTCTCACCACGGCCGGGGACGATCAGGATCGTGCCACGGACGAGGAGGCCCTCGGGGCCGAAGTAGTCGCTGTACTGGGTCATTTCACGCTCCTGCGGATGCGGGTTCGGCCACCCGCGCGGGCTTCCAGCCCAACGCGGGTGCCACTTCGGTGGCGATGAGTTCGAGGGCGCGGACGGCGGCGTCGTGGTCGGGGACCGCAGGGTTGAACTGGGTGATCAGGTCTGTTGCGACGGGCAGCACCTGTTCCTGCCCGAGCGCCGCGACGATGTCGTCCGGATGGCCGTAGAAGGAGTGGAAACGGCGCAACGCCTCTTCCTGGCCAAGGCCCTTGGGGAACGCGCCGTGCTCCGCCATGCGCAGCGCGGCGCGGTGGACGTCGTCACCGATCGACGCGAGCGCGGTGCGCCGGTCCTTGGCCGGGAACACGAACCGGGAGAGTCCGATCCGTGGTCGGTGCGGGCGGTTCCAGGCGGCCAAGTAGGCGTCCGCCCAAGGGCGTTGCACCTCGTCCGTGGGGGCGTCGAAGCCGTAGGCCGCCCGGTTGAGGAGGAGGTTCGAGCCGTTCTGCGCCGCGTACTCGGCGCCTTGCTTGCTGAACACCCCTTGCCAGACACGGTCGTCGAAGTCGCCGGGCCGGGGCTGGATACGGAATCCGGCCGTGCCCACCTCGCGGCGGTCGAGAGCCTGGCGCACGATGTCGAGGTTCTCGCTGGTGAGTTCGCGCCTGCGGGCCACGTCCTTGCCGAACGCCGCGTACTCCACCTCGCTCGATCCGCTGCCCGCGCCGAACTCCACGCGGCCCCCGCTGAGCGTGTCGACGGTGGCGATGTCCTCGGCCAGCCGGACCGGGTCCTCCAGCGGGAGGACGGTGATGGCGGTGCCGAGCCGGATGCGGGTCGTACGGGCCGCCGCGTGGGCGAGGAAGGTCCACGGGGAGGACAGCCCGCCGCCCCCGAGGGAGACATGGTGCTGGGCGACCCAGCCGACGTCGAAGCCCAACTCGTCGGCCACGACGAAGAGTTCCTGCGCGTTGCGGTAGGTGCGGGCGATGTCGTCGTCGCGGCCCTGGACGTGGGTGAGGAAACCGAGCCGGAAGCGTGGTCTCTCGCTCGTCATGGGGTGATGGCCTTTCGGTGTCAGGCTGCGGTGGAGACCGGGGTGGGCGTGCGTGCTGTTGTCGCCGTGGTCTGTCCCAGCACCTGGTCGAGTACGGCTCCGGCGCCCGCGTCGGGCAGGCGAGTGCCGCGCCAGACGACGTGCTGGTCGGGGCGGATCAGGACGTTGGTCGTGCCGTAGGCGTCCCGCGCCGCCGGGTCCGTGAGGTGGACGACCGTGAACGGCAGCCCGCGCGCGGCGACTTCGGCCGCGAAGGCCCGCTCGACCGTGCGGTCCTCGGTGAGGACGAGCAGGCCGAAGGAGGTGCCGAGGCGGTCGTAGAGGGTGCCGCCGCTCGGGTCGACGGGACCGTCCGGCGCGCGGTGGCCCGGTCGCGGGTCGTCCTCGTAGACGTCGGCGCGCCAGGGCTGTTCGGCGTCGAACTGGCCGGGTTCGTACCAGACGACCGACGACGCGTCGTACCGCTCGTCGAAGGCGACCCCGTCGCTGCCGAAACGGTCCCGGCGCAGCCGCGCGCCGATCTCGGCCCGCCGCCGCACGGCGTCCTCCCCGAGGTCCGTGTCGTCGGGGATCCCGCCGGCCCGGATCTCGGCCAGCGTCGCCTGCGAGTGCCGCGCCCGCTCCAACGAGTGCTCCGCGACACGCCAGTTGTGCGGGCGGCGCTCCTGGTCGTAGGAGTCGAGCAGGCTCGGCGGGGCGTGTCCGTCGAGGACCGCCGCGAGCTTCCAGCCCAGGTTGACGACATCGCCGATGCCCTCGCCCAGGTTGCCGCCGGGCGTGCGCACATGGGCCGCGTCACCGGCGAGCAGGATCCGGCCGCGACGGAACGTCTCCGCGATCCGGGTGGCGTGGTAGAAGGTCGTCGCGGACACCAGCTCCAGATCGAGGTCCAGACCGAACGCGGCCCGTCCGACGTCCAGCAACTCGCTCTCGGTGGGCTCGTGTTCGAGCGGGTACGGACCGGCGTACACCCGCCACTCGCGTGAGCTGACGGCGGCCAGGAAGCCGGACGCACGGGCGTTGACGACGATGTTCGTGGCACTCGGCGCGGGTCCCACGCGGTCCGCGATGTCGCCGGTGCGGACGATGAGGCGCAGCCGCTTCTCGGTGGCGTGCTCGCCGGTACGGTCGATGCCCGCGAGGCGGCGGGTGGTGCTGCTGCCTCCGTCGGTGCCGAGGACGTAGGCGGTCCGAATGGTGTGCGAGCGGCCGGAGTCGACGTCCACCACCTCCGCGTCGACACTGCTCGCGTCCTCGCGCAGATCGGTCAACGCCCAGCCGCCGGACACGCTCACGCCCCGCTCCGTCAGGTGGTCGAGGAACACCCGCTGGAACACGGTCTGCGGGCGGCGCAGGGCCTCGTCGGCTGAGTGACCGGTGGTGCCGCTCCTGTCGGTGAACGACGGGGCGGGCACCGCCACCAGTTCGTGTCCGGCCAGGGAGGTGACCAGCCGCGTGCCCCGGTGCCATTCCGGTGGGTACGTCCAGGCGTCCCGGACGCGTTGGAGGAGTCCCCAGCGCCGTAGATGCTCCACCACGCGAGGGGTGTGGCCCATCGCGCCGGCCCGCACCAGCGTCGCGGCCGGGGCGCGGTCGACTACGGCGACCGCGACACCCCGTGACGTCAGTTCGACGGCCGCCGCCAACCCCACCGGTCCGGCGCCGACGACGAGGACATCGACGGTCGCCGGGGGAGTGGTGGCGGGGAAGCGGACGGTGTGGACGTCGCGGCCCCCCGTCGCCGACAGTTCGGTCATCGCGCGGCCTCAGTCGTTCACGAGCTGGCGCTCGCGGGAGTGACGGTTGGCCGGGATCGGCAGGCCGAGGTTGCCGCGCAGGGTGTCGGACGTGTACTCGGTGCGGAACAGGCCGCGCTTCTGGAGGATCGGGACGACACTGTCGACGAAGTAGTTCAGCTCGTCCTCGGTGCGGAAGGCGAGGTTGAAGCCGTCGAGAGCGCGGGCCTCGAACCACTGCTGGATGGTGTCGGCCACGGTCCCCGGGTCCCCGACGAACGGCGACTGACGGAACTGGTTGACGGACTCGGCCACTTGACGCAGTGTCAGGTTCTCGGTCCTGGCCCGCTCGATGAGCTGCGAGGCGCCCGTGCGTCCGCCCTTCTCGGCGAGGTGGGCGACATCCGGGAAGGGCGCGTCCAGGTCGTGCACGCTGAAGTCGTACGCCCCGAAGGAGCGGCCCAGCAGCGCCAGGTTGCGGCTGAAGTCGTCGTCCTCCTCGAAGATCTCCCGCTCGCGACGGCGGGCGGCCTCGTCGGTGGCGGCGACGACCGGGCCGCCGTGGATGAGGATCTTGACGTGCTCGGGGTCGCGGCCGTAGGCAGCCGCGCGCTTCTTGACGTCGGCGTAGTAGTCCTGTGACGACTCCAGGGTGCCCCCGGGCGCGAAGATGCCCTCGGCGACCTGCGCAGCGAGGTCGCGGCCTTCTTCGGACACCCCGGCCTGGAAGATCACCGGCTGGCCCTGCGGGGAGCGGGAGAGGTTCAGCGGGCCCGCGATCTTGAAGTGCTCGCCCGCGTGGTTGAGTTCGTGCAGCTTGGCCGGGTCGAGGAACACGCCCCGCTCGACGTCGGCCGGGAACGCGTCGTCCTCGTACGAGTCCCACAGCCCTCGCGCGGCCTGCACGAACTCCAGGGCACGGCCGTAGCGGGTGGCGTAGTCGAGGTGCTCGTCGAGCCCGAAGTTCCGCGCGGTGCCGGTGTCGAAGCTGGTGACGACGTTCCAGCCGGCCCGGCCGCCGCTGATGTGGTCGAGCGAGGCGAAGCGGCGGGCGAGGTTGAAGGGCGAGTTGTACGTCGAACTCGCCGTGCCCACCAGGCCGAGATGCTTGGTGTGGGTGGCGACGGCCGACAACAGGGTCAGCGGTTCCAGGCGGTTGAGGTAGTGCGCGGGGTAGGTGGAGTTGATGAACTGGCTGTCGACGATGAACAGGGCGTCGAACAGGGCGTGTTCGGCGGCCTGCGCCAGCCGGATGTAGTAGTTGATGTCGATGCTGGCGTTCTTCGCGACGCGCGGGTCCTTCCACAGACCGTGCTGGCCGGGACCGCCCACGCCGTAGGGGTGGAGGGCGAGGTGGAGCGTGCGGGACATGGCTGTTCCTGTTCTGTCAGGGAGAGGTGACGGGGCTCAGGCGTGCAACAGGGCGCGCAGGGCCTCGCGTTCGGCGCGGTCGGCCGCCGCGCTGTGCAGGGTCGGCGCGGAGCGGACGAGCAGGCGGGTGTAGACGTGCTGTGGCTGGTTGATGACGTCGGCGGCGCCGCCGACCTCGACCAACTCGCCCTGGTAGAGCACGGCGATGCGGTCGGCGACCCCGGCGACGGACCCGAGGTCGTGCGAGATGAAGACGAGGGCGACGCCGTCGGCGCGGAGTTCCTTGAGGATCTGGAGGATCTGCACGCGGTTGGCGGAGTCGAGCGCGCTCACCGGTTCGTCGAGGATGACGAGACGCGGTTCGGTGACCAACGCCCTTGCCACCGCGACGCGTTGACGCTGACCACCGGACAACTCGCCGGGCAGCCGGTCGAGCAGGTCCTCGGAGAGCCTGACCCGGTCGAGGAACGCGCGCACCCGTGTCGCCGCCTCCTGCCGGGACACGCCCTGGATCAACAGCGGTTCGGCCAGGGACGTTTCGACCGTCACGTCCGGGTCGAGGCTGCGCAGCGGGTCCTGGAAGACGTACTGGATCACACCCCGGCGGCGCAGCGCGCGCCACTGGCGATGGCCGTACGCGCTCACCTCCTCGCCGTCGATCACGATCGACCCGGACGAGGCGCGCACCAGACCGAGTGCGGCCCGTGCGAGCGTCGACTTGCCGGAGCCGGTCTCGCCGATGATTCCGACCGTCTCGCCGGGGGCGATGCTCAAGGAGACCTGGTTCAGGGCCTGGCGGCGGCGTCGGCGCAGGCCATAGTGCACGTTCAGGTCGGTGACCTCAAGGACGGGACCGGCGAGTTCCCCGCTCATGCGTTGTCCTCCGCGACTTCTGTGGCTTCTGGGACGAGGAACTTGTCCAGGCCGTACTGCTCGTGCTCGGCGATCAGCAGCCGCGTGTACTCGTGCCGCGGGTTGTGCAACACCTCGTGCGTCGGGCCCTGTTCGACCACCTCGCCCTGGCGCATGACGAGGACCTCGTCGCAGAGCTGGGCGACGACGGCCAGGTCGTGCGAGACCAGGACGAGTGCAAGACCGGTGCGTTCGCGCAGGTCGGCCAGCAGGTCGAGGATCTCGGCCTGGACGGTGACGTCGAGCGCGGTGGTGGCCTCGTCGGCGATGAGGATGCGCGGGTCGGCGGCGATCGCGGCGGCGATGAGGACCCGTTGGAGCATGCCGCCGGAGAGCTCGTAGGTGTACTGGCTGTAGACCAGCTCCGGGTCGCGCAGGTGCACGGCATGGAGGAGGTCGATCGCGTGGCGGCGGGCCTCGCGCCGCTTCAGGCCCTTCTTGACGCGCAGGACCTCGGTGATCTGGGCGCCGACGCGGATCGAGGGGTTGAGATAGGACGCCGGGTCCTGGAAGACCGCGCTGATCGTGGCGCCCCGCAGGGCCGTCCACCGCGCCGACGAGAGCCCGGAGATGTCCTGGCCGTCGATCTCGATCGAGCCGCCGGTGACCTCGAAGTGGGTGGGCAGGATGCCGAGCGTGGCCCGGCAGGTGAGGGTCTTGCCGCTGCCGGACTCACCGACGATGCCGACGGAAGTGCCGGGTGTGAGAGTGAAGTTGACGCCGTGGACGATCTCCCGGCCCGCGGCCCGGTCGCTGATGCGTACGTCGCGTACGGACAGGACGGGCGTCGAGGGAGCGGCCGGCGGGCGGACGGGTTGTGCGGCACCCGGGGGCGCGGGTTCCGTCAGGACCTTCGTGGAGGAACTGGCCATCACGCACCTCCGGCGTGAACGTGGGCGAGGTCGGCGTCGGAGTCGGTCCCGGCGAGGCGATTGGCGCGTGCCTTGCGGTTGTTGACGAGGGCGCGGCCCGCCTCGCCGGAGACGTCACGGATCGCGTCGGCGAGGAGATTGCAGGCCCAGACGGTGACCATGATCAGCAGGGCGGGTACCAGTGGCGCCCACGGCTTCTGGGTGAGGTAGCCGAGGTCCGAGGCGAGCAGTCCGCCCCAGGTGGGCTGGGGCGGCTGGACGCCGATCCCGAGGAAGGTCAGGGACGACACGATGACGAAGCCGACACCGATGGTCTGTGCGAGCGCGACCGCGATCGGCGGCAGCACCTTGACCCAGACGTGCCGGCGTACGACCCACCCGATGGAGGCACCGGAGATCAGCGCCGCCTCCACGTACGGCGAGCGGGCCACGGCCAGCGTGGCGGCCCGGGCCACCCGGTAGAACAGCGGGGACACCAGCACCCCGGTGACCAGCATCGCCTGCGTGATGCCGTTGCCGAGGAGCGCGACCACGGCGACGGCGAACAGCAGGAAGGGCAGCGCGACCAATGTGTCGGTCAGCCGCAGGGTGATCCACTCGAAGACCCGGCCGAGGTAGACCGAGAGGATGCCTGGAATCGCGCCGACCCCCAGTGCCGTGAGGGCGACTTCGAGCGAGCCGAGCACGCTGACCCGGGAGCCGTCGAGCAGTCGGCTCAGCACATCGCGGCCGAGATAGTCCGTGCCCAGCCAGTGGCCGCCCGAGGAGCCGGCGAGGGTGTCGGAGCTGGTGGCCAGCGGGTCGTGCGGGGCGATGACCGGGCCGAGGAGAGCGAGCAGGGCGATCACGGTCAGGATCACCAGGGCGATCCGGCCGGACGTCAGGGAGAGCACGCGGCGCACCATGGTCACACCCCCCGCTGGGACGCCGGCGTCACACGCGCCAGCACCAGGTTGACGATCAGGTTGAAGACGACGACCAGGACGATCGACACCACCAACACCCCTTGTACGGCCGGTACGTCACCGGCCTGCGCGGAGTCGTTCGCGAACCGGCCGAAGCCCTGGAGCCCGAAGATCCACTCGGTGACGACCGAAGCGCCGACGAGCGTCGGGAACTTGAGTCCGAGCGTGGCGAGCGCCGGGCCGAGGCCGTTGCGCAGCACATGCCCGAAGAAGATCCGCCGTGGACTCAGTCCCCGTACCACCGCGCCCGTCACGTAGTTCTCGCGATAGGCGGCGATGAGGCTGGAGCGCAGTTGGCGGGCGACGTCGGCGACGACGTCGAAGCTCAACGCGATGGCGGGCAGGGTGATATGGGCGAGCCAGGGACCGAACCCCTGTGCCGCCGGGACGTATCCGGCGGACGGGAACACGTGCAGTCCCACGGCGAACACCGCGACCAGCACGATGCCGACGACGAAGGCCGGCATCACCGAGATCAGCGTGACGAAGCCCGTGATCGCGCG
Organism: Streptomyces sp. NPDC002276; assembly: GCF_053891435.1. Taxonomy (NCBI): domain Bacteria; kingdom Bacillati; phylum Actinomycetota; class Actinomycetes; order Kitasatosporales; family Streptomycetaceae; genus Streptomyces; species Streptomyces sp. NPDC002276. The sequence goes on from NZ_JBSFCQ010000001.1 coordinate 933,093, forward strand.
GTCGATCCATGTCGTGCGGCGCAGCGCGGCGAGCGTGCCGAGGCCGAAGCCCGCGACCACGCCGATGAGCAGCGCGAAGAACGCCACCGACAGGCTCACACCCAGGCCGAGGCCGATGAGGGTGGAGATGTCCGCGCCGTTGGTCCAACTGGTGCCGAGCTGTCCGTGCAGGACACCGCCCAGCCAGTCCGCGTACTGCACGAGGAAGGGCCGGTTGAGACCCCACTGTGCTTCGACTCTGGCTACCGCCTCGGGAGTTGCTTCCTCGCCCAGCTGGATCCGCGCCGGGCTGAGCCCGCTCAGCGACCGCAGCGCGAACGTCACGAACGTCGCGACCAGGAACACGGGCACGAAGATCGCGATCGACCGGGCGAGGGTGACCAGGACGCGGCCCAGCGTGCGCCGCGCCCCGGTCGTGGCGCCCCGATGACGGACGTCGGGTGATGTGGCCGGTGCCTCCGTCGTCGTCATGGCTTGCCCCCTCTCTGTAGTGGCTCTGTCTAGGAGTTGACGGAGTGTCAGTTGCTGCCGGAGATGGTCACGCCGGTCCAGTCGATGTGGGCCGGGTTCTTGGGCAGGGCGGAGATGGACTTGCTCTTGGCGATGAGGTTGGGCGAGGAGTAGGTGAAGACGAGCGCCTTGCTCTGGAGGCCGGCCCGGGTCGCCGCCTGGAGGACCTTCGTGTAGTCGGGCGAGTCCAGCGGGGTCTGGCGGACCTTGGCGATGGCCGCCTCGAAGCCCGAAGGCTCGTACGGCGTACTGAGGTTGAGCGGGCCGTTCGGACCGAAGTGCGCGGTCAGGGTCTGTGCGGCCGAGTCACGCCCCGTCGTCCCGTACAGCGAGAACGTCAGGTCCTTGGCGAAGAACGGCGTGGCCCAGTTCTTGTCGACCTTGATGGTGACGGTGATGCCGACCTTCGCCAACTGCGCCTGGACGATCTCAGCTTGGGGATCCTCGGCCGGGATGACGAGGTTCAGCTTGATCTGGCCCGCCTTGTAACCGGCCTCGGAGAGCAGCTGCTTCGACTTGGCCGGGTCGTAGGCGTAGTCGTTCGCGGACTGCGGGTCGTAGGCCACATAGCCCTTGGGGAAGGGCTGGTTGGTCGTCGAGCCGTAGCCGAAGGTCAGCTTGTCCACGAACTCCTGGCGGTTGATCGCGTAGCGGACCGCGTCCACGACCTTGTCGTTGTTGAACGGCGCCTTGTTGACGTTCAGGCTCAGGTTGGCGGCGTTGAAGCCCGGCTGGACGAAGACGTCGAGGCCCGCCTTCTTCGCGGCCTCGGCCTGACTGGGCGCGATGTCGGCGAAGTTGTAGACGCCGGTCTGGAGTCCGGAGACGACCGTCGCCGCGTCGGGCGCCGAGGTCAGCTCCACATTGTCGATGTGGATGTCCTTGGCGTCCCAGTAGTCCGGGTTCTTCTTCAGCAGGACCTTGGTGCCCGGGACGAGCTGGGTGACGATGAACGGTCCCGCGCCGACCGGGCTCTGGTCCAGCTTGGTCGGGGACGCCGCCGCCTTGGGGCTGGCGATCTGGAGCACGCGCTCGCCGAGGAGTTGGGGGATCTGGTAGTCGACCTGGCTGAGGTGGAGCACCGCGTCGAGCCCGTTGGCGTCCACCGACTTGATGGAGGTGAGGTCGCCGAAGAGCGCGGAGTTCTTCTGCTTCTGGGCCCGGACGATCGCGGCCTTCACCGCTGCCGCGTCGACCGGCGTACCGTCGCTGAACTTGAGGCCGGAGCGCAGGTGGAAGGTGATCTGGTCGCCCTTGGCGTTGTACTCCCAGCTCTTGGCCAGGTCCGGCACGGCCTTGCCGGTCGCGTCCGTGCGGGTCAACGAGGCGTAGACCAGGGCGAGTTCGCGGAACTGGGCGCCACTGCCGCTGACCACCGGGTCCCAGTGGGTGGGGAAGTAGGAAGAGGCCCACTTCAGCGTGGCGTTGCCGCCGGCCGTCGAGGCGTCGCCGCCGCAGGCGCTGAGCGCGGGGACGAGCACGGTGGCGAGGGCGGTCCCCAGGGCGGCGGCACGCAGTCTGCCGGGTCGGAAAGCCGCCCGCCGGCTGCGAGGCGTGAGTCGTCCGGACATCTTTGTTTCTTTCTTCGAGGGCTCCCGGCCGCGCCGGGGCAGCGGAAGGGAAGCGAGGGCGGCACACCCGGGGACCGAACACCGCACGGATCTGGACGACGGACATGCCGGTGCGGCTTCGAGACGCACGGGGGCATGCCGCGCCCGGACATGAGGCGTCGGCGGATCACGGGAGAGAGCCGGGACACGGAGGCAGAGAGGGGCGACGAAGCGCGAGGAGAACGACGCGGCGCGAGAAGGCGGGCGCCGGTCGGCGAGGCGGTGGGGCGCCCGTACCTACGCGAACGGGGTCAGGCGCCTGTGGGCCGGGGGCGGCGGGTCAGCGACAGAGAGCGCTACAGGTGCGCCGCAGGTCCACGTAGCGGCACACCACACCGGGGTGCGTCGTGAGCATGCTGCACATCCTGGGGCCAGTCGTCGGAGACTGTCAATGGACACCAATTGGTGTCTCATTGGGCGGGACGGTCTCTGACCGCTGATCAGAGGCCTGTCAGGGGCCGGGGGTGAGTGCGGGGTGCACCGCGGCCTCGTCCGGATGCAGCCACAGCGGCCCGTTTCCGGTCTCGACGCGGACGGCGTCACCGGGGGCCCACGGGCGGCCGTCGGTCAGCGACGCGCGTTCCGGCTCGGTGAGCGTCCGATACCGCGCGAGCGCCTCCTTCGCGGGCAACTCCGCGCGAGCGGGCACCAGTTCAGGACCGAGTCCGACGACGGCCGAGACGTACTCCTCGTACGGCCGCCAACCGGGCACGGCACGGCGGCCGGTGGCGCCACGCACCAGCAACGTCGGTAGCGCGTACCGGTGTTGACCGTCCGGGGTCTCCTTCGCGGCGCCGGGATGCGGCGACTCGCATCCGCGCACCGACAGCACCTCGTCGACCGGACGGCGCGCCTCGGCGTGATCGGCGCGTACCCGCTCCAGCACTTCGTCCGACGCCGCGTCGGCCGCGAGCCGGCCGACATCGAGACCGGATACGCCCGACAGCACGGAGATCGCCGACTCGGCCGTGTCCGCGGGCTCACCGAGCACGAACACGCTCTCCCGCAGCCGCCGTAGCACCCGATCGGTCACCTCGGCGCCCTGTGCTTCGGCCGCCTTGGCGACAAGTGAGGACGGCCAGGAACTCGCGGCCACCCGGCTCAGCCGCACGGCTCGCGGGGCGTGGGTGTGGGCGCTGATGTCCTCGACGTAGCGCGCGTACCAGGCGGTCTCCGCGGCGGGGTCGGGCGCCGGGTCGTCGTCGTGGTCGAAGAGGATGCAGTACGCGCGACGCCAGCGGACCTGTCCCGCGAAGGCCGCCCGGAGCCGACGGAACACGGGCTCGGATCCCCAGGCCCAGGGACACAGAGGGTCGGTGAACTCGACGACTTCGAGCATTTCGACGGCGAGTTGGTCGGCGGGGCGCGTCATGCGGCTCCCCGGCGGCTCAGTCGCTCGGCCGTCGCGTGTTCGTCGGTGGTGGCGGGCAGCAGGGTGGCGAGGGTCGTGCCGCCCAGCACGGCGGCGGCCTCGTCCTCGATACGGCGCCACACCCCGGGCAGGCCGGTGGCGGGACCCGGGTAGTCGAGCCCGGCCAGCGGTTCACCGCGCAGGGTGATCAACTCGCCGTCGACGGCGCGGGACACGTCCAGGAGCGTGATCTCGTCGGCGGGCCGGCCGAGCCAGTACCCGCCCTCGCAGCCACGCTGGCTGCGCACCAGACCGGCTCTGCGCAACTCGCCCACCACGGACTTCAGGAACCGGAACGGGATCTGCTGCGAGGAGGCGATCGCCTCGCACGTGAGCGGACGGGCAGGTTCGCAGGCGAGCTCCAACAGGGCCCGCGTGGCGTAGTCCGCCTTCGCGGAGATATGCATGCGCACATAATGCCCGACGCGGAGCCCGGCACGAGGACTTCCACAGGTTCCCCGTACGGGATCGCCCGTCCATTCCCTCGTACATTGCGGGAACATTGCCGCAGGTGAAGGACAATGGACACCTCTTGACATCCTTTTCGGCGCGGCTCTAGCGTCGCCAACCATGAGCGAGCCGTTGACCACCCCCGGCGAAGGTTTCCACCCCCATCTCCACGACGCCGCAGGGCAGTCGGCAACCCCCCTGCGCACCCGCCTGCACCACGTCCGCGCCGACGCCCTCGACGGCGACACGGCACAGAGCGGGGGCATGCGCAGGTTCGCCGCGGTGAGCGGGAAGACGGTCGGTTCCGAGAAACTGTGGATGGGCCAGACGCATGTCGCCCCCTCGACAGCCTCCTCCGACCACCACCACGGCGAATCCGAGACCGCGATCTACGTGGTCAGCGGGCACCCCGAGTTCGTCTTCCTCGACGACACGGGTCCGCAGCCTGAGGAAATCCGCCTGCGCGCGTCCCCCGGCGACTACATCTTCGTGCCGCCGTTCGTCCCGCACCGCGAGGAGAACCCCGACCCGGCGGACGAGGCAGTGGTCGTGATCGCCCGCAGCACGCAGGAGGCGATCGTGGTCAATCTTCCGGGGTTGTATGTGCTGGGGGCCGGGGAGGCCTGACGGGTTGTGACCAACTCCGGGTAGGGGAGGCGGAGTTGATGGTCAGTCGGCTGTGCGCCTTCGTTCATCGGCGTTCAGGCCGCGGAGTGTCCAGAGCCCGTACAGCGCCAGCAGCGGTTTGGCGAGCAGCCACTCGCCGGGGCGGTAGTCGTCCGCGCGGACCAGCTTCTTCGCGAGATCGGGGTGCTGTCGCCGCAAGTAGGCGCGGGCCTTGAGGGCGTGGGCCGGCTGGGAGACGATCTTGATGCGGTCGACGTCCTCAAGCAGCGGGACCACACAGGTGACGTTCTCCCACGTCGTCCGGCTCTCCTCTTCGAGGAGCACTGTGCCGTCGAACTTGAGCACCGATCGGGCGTAGTCGGCCATCAGTTGGGCTTCGGTGTCGCCACCGGTGGTCGTACCGCCGCTGAAGATCACTCGGGTGTCGTGCGTGCCGTCATCCGTGAGGGAGCGGATTCCGGCGCGGACGCGCCAACGGTTGATGAGGTTCGCCGTCGCCTGAGGGTTCCGGTATCCCAGCACGACCACGGCCTCGGCATCACCCTCGTTGTCTCCCACGAGAGTTCGGGACCAGCGCCGGTTCAGCCACTCGCCCCAGGCGAGGATCGCCACACCGGCTGCCACCGCACCTGTCCTTCGTCGCATCCGGCGACTCTAGCTTTCATGAAGCGCGGCTCGACCTAGTCACTGACGGCGGGGTGATCGTCCATGTCAGCACATCGGTGGGACGGCGGGCCTGGCCCGGCAGCTCGGTCTACGCGGCGACCAAAACCGCACTGGAACTGTTGACCCACAGTTGGGCGGACGAACTGGCCCCCCCCCGGGACATCCGCGTCGTCGCCGTCGCCGTCGCCCTCGGCGCGCGCACGGCAGTTCGCCCACACCCCGCTGGGCCGTATCGGACAGTCGGAGGAAGTGGCCTGGACCGGGGCCGAAGAACTGACGCGACGTGATGAGACAGTCCCACTCGGGATCTTCGATCAGCGGGCCGGTCGCCACATGGTGGTGACGATGTGGCCGGTGGCGATGGTGATCTCATCGCGGGCGGTGAAGCCGACGCTTCGGTAGCGGGCGAGGTTCGCCGGGTTGGACGATTCGAGGTAGGCGGGAGCACCGAGCGCGTCGACACGTGCGAGGCTCTCGGCGAGCAGACCCATGCCCAGCCCCTTGCCGCGGTGGTCGTCATGAACGCCGAGCAGGGTGAGGTAGAAGCAGGGTTCCTCGGGGTGGGCGGCTTCGAGTTGGCCGGAGATCGTCAGGACGGACTCGGTCACCTCGGCGCCGGCGGCCCGGGTCAGCAGGTCCGGCAGGCCGGCTTCCTCCTGATCGGTGAGTTCGGTGCCGCCCGGCGGGATCCATACGGCCGCGGCCTCCGCGCCCGGTGTGACGAGGGTCCAGGAGTAACGCAGTGCGGAGGTGACGTACAGGCGCCACATGACCGCCGCCTGTACGGCGCGCCGCTGTTCGTCGGGGAAGGCCGGACCCCACAGGGGGTCGTGGAAGAAGGCGGTGGTCAGGGTGTCGACGATGGTGTCGGTGTCCGCCGGGGTGGCGGTCCGGGCGGGGACGGGGCGGTGGGTGCTGGTCATCGGCGCACGATAACCGCAGTCAGGCACCTGGCGCTCGACGGATTTCGTCGCTTTGGCGCCTCACTTCAGCTCGATTTCGACGAAGGCCAGGGGGGCGGTGCCGGTGTTGACGACTTCGTGTTCGGCGCCGGCCGGGCGGGCATGGGACTCGCCCACCCGAGCTGTGAGGGGGGCGACCTTGGCTCACCACGCTGCTCGCGGACTCCGTAGGCAAGGCCGCCGTGACGTGAACCCGGGCAGGATCAGGCTTCCCTTCCGGCTCGGGCCAGTGCGTCCTCGGCCTGGGTGGCAAGGGAGTTGACGAGGTCGGTGGCCGAGGGCAGGTCGTTGATGAGGTCGACGGCTTCGCCTGCCCACACGGGCAGGGGCGGTATGTCGCCCTGAGACAGGGCGACTTGGTAGGCGTGTCGGGCGTGGGGATCGTCGGCGAGTTCCGTCTCCCGGCCGCGCCACTGGTCGAGGAACGGGTGGCCGAGCGTGCGGGCGGTGTACTTCGACGGCCAGTTGGAGCCTCGGGCGATGTCGAGGATCCTGTTGCGCTCGGTGTCCGCGCCATGGCCCTGGACGATGGCCTTGGTGGTGGAGGGAGCGACCAGGGCTTCGGTGGTCGCCTGGAAGCGGGTGCCGATGAGTGCGCCGGCGGCGCCCAGGGCGAGAGCGGCGGCCAGGCCACGGCCGTCGGCGATGCCACCGGCTGCGAGTACGGGCGTCGGAGCGGCCAGATCGACGACGACCGGCACGAACGGGAGCGTGGAGCGCCCGTGCCGGGCGCCGTGTCCGCCGCTCTCGGAACCCTGGGCCACGATGACGTCGGCGCCCAGGTCCACCGCCCGCCTGGCTTCCTCCAGATCGGTGACCTGGATGACAAGTGCCGTACCTGCGCGGCGAATTCGCTCGGCGAACGGGCTCGGATCCCCGAACGACAGCATCACGGCCCGGGGTTGGCGTTCCAGGGCGTGCTCCACCGCGGCGACATCCATCTGCCAGGTGAGGAAGCCGATTCCCCACGGGTTGGTGGTGTTCTCGGTGACGATGGCCAACTCCCGCGCCAGCCAATCGCGTTCACCGTTGGCGCTGCCCAGCAGACCGAGCCCGCCCCCACGGGACACGGCCGCGGTCAGCGCACCACCGGACGATCCGCCCATCGGCGCCAGGGCGATGGGGTGCCGCACTCCGAAGAGCTTCGTGAACGCCGTCGTCAAAGCCATGGCCCCCATCATCACCCAGCAGCCGCCCAATCTCAGCCCATGAAGCAGCGGCAGCTGAAGAAGCTCTCCCGGCGGCATTTCGGGGCGATCGTGGTGGGCGACTCGGGTGTGGTGAAGGCGGTTCTGCGTGCCGGAGCCGACCCTGGGTGAGTCGACAGCGAGGGCACCACACCGCTCTACGCCGCCTCTGTGAACGGGGAGGCCGCGATCGTCCCCCTGTTGGGGGCACGCGGAGACGGTCCGCGAGCTGCTGGCGCACGGCGCCGATCCGAACGTACAAGAAGGTCACGGCACCGGCCGGTCCCCGCTGGAGTGGGCGAACCACGGCCCTCACCCCGAGACGGTCGCCCTCCTCGCCGAGGCGGGCGCGACGGCGGCAGGGTGGGTGATCGGCGAGCATGGCGGATACTCGGGTATGGCGGGGCACATGGGTGCTGCGCGGGCTGGAGGTGCGCCGGCGTATGGAGAGAACTTGGCGCGGCCTGCCCGGGCGGATTCCGGCGTGGTTGCGTGACCATGATCCGGGGCTTGCGGCCACCCGCAGGGCCGCACGCACCGCGCTGGTGATGCCCGCGTTGTTCGCCCTGTGCGGCCAACTGCTGAAATCCTCGACGATGGCGACCTACGCGGCGTTCGGGTCGTTCTCGATGCTCCTGCTGGTGGAGTTCACCGGCCCGATGGTGCAGCGACTGCGGGCCCACGTGGGACTCGCGCTGGGCTGGGCGGCACTCATCTGTCTCGGCACGCTGGTGGCGCGGACGGACTGGCTGGCCGTCGCCACCATGGTCGTAGTGGGCTTCCTGGTGCTGTTCTCGGGGGTGGTCAGCTCCGTTCTCGCGGGTGCCTCGACCGCGCTGCTACTGGCCTTCATCCTCCCCGTGACCTCACCGGCCCCGCTGTCGCAGCTGCCCGACCGGCTCGCGGGAGCGGGCCTCGCCGCCGTCGCCGCCATGCTCGCGATCTCCCTGCTGTGGCCCCGCTCCACCATGGACCCGCTCAGCGCGCCCGCCGCCCGGGTCTGCCGCGCGGCGGCGGCCCAGCTGCGCACCGACGCCTCCTGGCTGGACGGCGGGCCGCAGGCGCCGACCGCCCGGCAGTGCGAGGTCGCCGCCGACCGGGCCACCGCCGCGGCCGCGGACCTGCGCGCCGCCTTCGACGGCACTCCCTACCGGCCCACCGGCCTGTCCGTCGGCTCCCGCGCACTGGTCCGGCTGGTCGACGAACTCACCTGGCTCAGTGCCATCGTGGAGGACAGCGGCCCCGTGTCGGACGAACGCCGGGTCTGCGACGTCGACGCACGCACCGTACGGCGGGCGGCCGCCACGGCCCTGGACGAGGCGGCCGTACTCCTCGATGCCCCGCGCGAAGCGCCCGACGCCCTGCGCGCCGCACTGGTCGACCTGCGCGCGGCGATGGACGGCATGGAGGACGGCGCCACCCGCCGACTACCCGTGGAACGGCCGAGGCCGCGCACGGAGTCGGAGGTCCGCGCCTTCATCGAGACCCTCGATCTGTCGTTCCGCGCCCAGGAGTTGGGCTTCGCCACCCTTCAGATCGCCGGCAACGTGGACCTCGCCGCGGCCGCCGAGCGGCGCAGCTGGCCGGAGCGGCTGCTCGGCGGAGAACCCGGCGCACTGACCCAGCCCCTGGGGTCGGCCGTCGAACGCGCCGCCGCCCACCTGGAGCCGCGCTCGGTCTGGCTGCACAACAGCCTCCGGGGCGCGCTGGGTCTCGGCATCGCGGTGGCGCTGGCGAACGCGACAGGGGTCCAGCACTCGTTCTGGGTCCTGCTCGGAACCCTGTCGGTGCTGCGCTCCAACGCGCTCAACACCGGGCAGAACGCCCTGCGCGCCCTCGGCGGCACCCTGGCCGGCTCGCTCGTGGGCGTCGGGCTGCTCCAGGTCATCGGCCACCACGGCACCCTGCTCTGGTTCCTGCTCCCCGTCGCCGTGCTCGTCGCCGGTATCGCCCCCGCCGCCATCTCCTTCGCCGCCGGACAGGCGGCCTTCACCGTCGCCCTGGTGATCCTCTTCAACATCGGCCAGGACCCCGACTGGCACATCGTGCTGCTGCGCATCCAGGACATCGCCCTGGGATGCGCGGTGAGCGTGCTGGTGGGCCTGTTCTTCTGGCCGCGAGGTGCCGGGGCCGCAGTGGACCGGGCGCTGTCCGCCGCGTACGACGCCAGCGCCCGCTACCTCGCGGACGCGGTCGAGTACGCGGCCAGTCGATGCAGCATCGGCTGCCTGCCGACCGACGCACCGCTGGAGGCGAGCCGACAGGCTGCCGCCGCGGCCCGCCGCCTCGACGACGCCTTCCGCAGCTACCTCGCCGAACGCGGCGCCAAGCCGGTACGGCTCTCCGACATGACCACCCTGGTCACCGGGATCGTAGGACTGCGCCTCGCCGCGGACGCGGTGCTCGAACTGTGGCAGCGCAACGGCGGCGACGAACAGATCCAGCCCGACCGCTCCGAGGCCCGGCTGATCCTCCTCGACACCGTCGTCCGGCTCTCCGACTGGTACCGCGACCTGGCCGCCGGACTCGGTCAACACACCGCCGTACCGGCCCCGTTGGCACGCGATCCGGAGGAGGAAGCACGCCTTGTGGACTCCCTGCGCCGCGACCTGCGCGACGACGACGGACGCGCCACGGCCACGGCCGTCCGCATCATCTGGACGGCGGACCACCTCAACGTGGCCCGGCGCCTCCAGTACGTCCTGACGGCGGCGGCGAAACCGAGCGCCGCGGCCTGATACCTGACGAACAGTCAACTCGCCCCGTCCGTCTGGGCGTGCGCGTCGGCTCACGAGATGCTGGGCGCGTGCCCCGACCCGAACGGAGGGCAACCACCTTGAAAGCCATCGTGCAGGATGTCTACGGCCCGGCGGACGTACTGGAGTTGCGGGACATCGACCGCCCGGCACCCGGCCCCGACGAGGTGCTGATCCGCGTACGGGCCGCCGGTGCCGGGCCCGACGTCTGGCACCTGATGACCGGACTGCCCTACCCCGCGCGGCTCGTCTTTGGGCTGCGCAGGCCGAAGAACCCCGTCCCGGGCTGGGATGTCGCGGGGGTGATCGAAGCGGTCGGCCCCGGTGTGAGCGACCTCGGACCCGGAGACGCCGTCTACGGCCAATGCCGAGGCTCCTTCGCCGAGTTCACCCTTGCCAAGGCCGGCGCGATCGCGCACAAGCCCGACAGCCTCACCTTCGAACAGGCCGCCGCCGTCCCCTGCTCCGGTGTCACCGCCCTCCAGGCGCTGCACGCCAAGGCCGGTCTGCGCCCCGGCCAACAGGTCCTGGTCATCGGCGCCTCGGGCGGAGTCGGCAGCTTCGCCGTCCAACTCGCCACCGCGCAGGGCGCCGAGGTCACCGCGGTCTGCGGTCCGGACGCGGCGGACTTCGTCCGGTCCCTGGGCGCCGTCGACGTCATCGACTACACCCGGGAGGAGATCACCGACCGGCCGCGCCGCTACGACGTCGTCCTCGACGCCGCCGGAAACCGCGCCGTCTCGCTCCTGCGCGGCGTGCTCACTCCGCACGGCACCCTTGTCCGCGTCGGCGGCGAGGGCGGGAGCCAATGGTTCGCCGACGCGGGCATCCGCCTGGAGATGGGGCTGCGTTCACTGCTCGGGGGCCAGAAGCTCCAGGGCATGCTCGCGGTCGTACGCCGTGCGGACCTCCTGACTCTCAACGCGATCATCGACAAGGGCGAGCTCACTCCCGTGGTCGCCCGCGCCTTTCCGCTGTCCGAAGCCGCCGACGCCGTCCGCTACTTGGAGAACGGCCATCCGCAGGGCAAGGTCGTCGTCACTGTGGCGGGACCGGGGGACTGACCGTCGACCGCCACAACTCCCGTGCCTCCGCCGCGATTCCGGGCGCGGTGAGCAGCAACGGTTCGTCGTAGGAAGGGAGTTGAGGCAGCGCGACGGCTCCCGCCTCCGTCGCGATGAGCAGCGCGGGCAGACCGTCCACCGGGTGGAACTCGCCGATCGCGGCGGCGGCCGCCCGGCCCGCCGCGACCTGCACCAGGGACAGTGCCGTCGAACCCATCACGCGTACCGTGCAGTGCCGGTCGGCCAGTTGGGCCAGCAGTGCGTCCAGGCCCGGCCAGTGCGCGTGCGCCGCCCACTCCGTCATGAACACATGGCCGGTCAGTGTCGTGTGGTCGGCCGCGTGGATCGGGGCGCCGTTCAGGTGCGCCCCTTTGCCCAGTACGGCCGTGAACACCTCGCCCCGCCACGGGTCCGCGACCAGGCCCAGCAGAGGGGAGCCGTCCGGCCGCGCGAGGCCCAGCGAGAAGGAGCACCAGCCAAGCCCGTGGGCGTAGTTGGTGGTTCCGTCCACGGGGTCGATCACCCAGTGCGGGGCGTCCGACGCGCCCTCCTCGATGCCGTACTCCTCGCCGTCGATGCCCCAGTCGGGGAACTCCCGCCGCAGCACCGACCGTACGTGCCGCTCCACCGCCTCGTCCGTGTCCGTGACGATGTCGGCCGGGCTCGCCTTCTGCCGGACCGGGCCCGAGGCTCCGGCGTTGCCGTTGCGGATCGTCTCCGAGGCCCACTCGGCCAGCTCCACGGCCACGCGCAGCGCGGCGTCCAGGTCATGCTCGTTCGTCACTGCTCTTCCCCACTCCACTCCGGTGCGGGCGAACCTCTCCGGGTCGGCCTCGACACAGGAGATCACGTCGTCGTACGTCCTCGTCGACGTGGTTGGCGGTACATGACGTGCGATGCGGCACGGTTGCGGTTCGTATAGGCGGTATGCGACGACGAATATCAACCTGGGACGGGTTCTCCCGTCTGTGCGTGGCCGTGGTGGTGTCCGGCCTTCTTCTCACCGTGACCGGTATGGCCCCCGCGCCGACCACGGCCGAACCCCTGCCCGTGCGGGGCAGCGCCTACATGGGCATCGGCGTCATGGCCCACGACGGGTCGGTCGGCAGGACCGGTGCGGTGTCCCCGGAGGAGCGGGCCGGGCAGACCGAGGGCGTCGATGTCTCCAGCTATCAGCGTGCCGTGGCGTGGCCCACTCTGTGGAGCGCCGGTACCAGGTGGGCCTATACGAAGGCCACGGAAGGCACCTCCTACCGCAACCCGTACTACGACGACCAGTACGAGGGCGCGTACGACGTCGGCATGGTCCGCGGGGCCTACCACTTCGCCACACCGGACGGGGGCAGCGGGGCCGCGCAGGCCGACTACTTCGTGAACCACGGCGGGGGCTGGTCGGGCGACGGCCGGACGCTGCCCGGGGCACTCGACATCGAGTGGAACCCCTACGGGGACTCCTGCTACGGCAAGTCCGCGAGCGGCATGGTCAGCTGGATCGGCGACTTCCTGAACCGCTACAAGGCCCGCACCGGTCGTGATGCCGTGATCTACACGTCCACCAGCTGGTGGAACAGCTGCACCGGGAGCTACCGGGGTTTCGGTGCCACGAACCCCCTGTGGGTGGCCCGGTACGCCTCGTCGGTGGGGGCGCTCCCCGCGGGCTGGTCGGCGTACACGATGTGGCAGTACACGTCGTCCGGGCAGACGGTCGGTGACCACGACCGGTTCAACGGCTCCCCGGACGCCCTGCGCGAGTTCGCCGCCGACTGACCGGGCGTGATGAGCCGGGGGCCCCGGCCCCCGGCTTCGGCTCGGGCCCGGTTTCGTCGGAGGGGCGTCATCCGTTCTTGGGCTGCGCCGGTCCGGCCAGCAGGACGGGCTCGATGGCTTCGTAGCGGTTGCGGGCGCGGGAACCGGACCTTCGGCGGGACAGGACGGTGGCGACGAGGCCGCTGAGGAACCCGGCCGGGACGGAGACGAGGGCGGTCGTGGTGAACGGGAACCAGTTGAAGTCGGCGTCGGGGAAGGCCGATTGGGGAGTGCCGGAGACGAGGCTGGTGCCCGGGAGGAGGACGAGGACGCTGAGGGTGCCGCCGATGAGGGTGGCCAGCAGGCCGGCGCGGGTGTAGCGGCGCCAGAAGAGGCTGTAGAGGAGCGCCGGAGCGATCGCCGAGGCGCCCAGACAGAAGGAGAGGATGGCGAGGGGCTGGAGGCTGCGGTGCTGGGCGAGTACGGCCAGCGCGATCACGGGGATGCCCACGGCCAGGGCGGCCAGGCGGGCCAGTGCCATTTCGCGCAGCGGCGGGGTGTCGGGGCGGGCCGCGATGTCGTGGGCGAGGGAGTTGGCGCAGGCCAGGGTCATGCTCGCCACGGAGGCCAGCAGGGTCAGGAAGATGGCCGTGGTGACGGTGGTGAACAGCAGGCTCTCCGGACGGGAGAGATCGGTGCCGAACGCGGCCCGCGCGCCGAGGAGATAGGCGGTGGAGCCGCGCGGGTCCGCGGCGCTGATGGTCTTGGCGCCGATGAGCGCGGTGGCGCCGACCGCGACGACGGTCATGACGGCGATGAACAGCGCGACCGCCGACACGGCCCAGGACATCGCGCGGCGTACCTGCCGGGTGCTGCCGGCGGTGTACATGCGCATGGTCACGTGGGGGAGGGACGCACCGCCGAGCACGATCGCGCACTGCGTGCTGACCATGTCGAGGGCGGGGTGCCGTCCGCCGGCGAACTGGAGCCCGTAGCGCAGGTAGTCGGGGCCCGCCCCGCTGTTCCGCGCGGCGGTCCGGAACAGGGCCGGGGGGCTCCAGCCGAAGGTGTGCAGGATGAGCGCGGCGACGACCAGGCCCGAGCCGAGGAGGATCACGGTCTTCAGGATCTGGATCAGCGCCGTGCCCCGCATGCCTCCGAGCGCCGCGTACGTGATCATCAGCCCACCGGCCCCGACGACACAGCCGGTGCGCATGGTGCTGTCGGAGAAGCCGAGGACGTACGCCAACAGCTGGCCCACGCCCGCGAGTTGGACGACCATCATGGGCACCAGGGCGGCGAGGGTGACGGCGCACGCGGTGATGCGTACCGCGCGGCCGGGCATCCGGCGGGCGAGCACGTCGCCCATGGTGAACCTGCCGGTGTGGTGCAGCGGTTCGGCCAGCAGGAACATCAGGAGCAGCAGGGAGAGCAGGGTGCTCAGGGCCAGGACGACACCGTCGTAGCCGCAGAGCGCGATGATGCCGCCGACGGTCAGGACGGTGGCCGCGGAGATGTAGTCCCCGGCGATGGCCAGGCCGTTGCGCAGCGGGGAGAGGAACCGGTAACCGGTGTAGAACTCTTCGAGGTCGTCGCGGTCGGGGCCGGTGACCACGCAGAGCAGCAGGGTGAGGGTGACGACGCTGAAGAACGCCACGAGTGACCAGGACTGCGCGGCGCCCTTGAAGTCGGTCACGGCCCGACCTGCTCGTCGCGGGGGAGCGGCGTCTGGTGGCGCACCCGGTGGGCGAGGGGGTCGACGTGGCGTCGCGCGGTGTACTCGTAGAAGAGCACGGCCAGCCAGGTGACGGGGAGTTGGACCAGGGCGAGGCAGAGGCCGACCGGCAGGCCGCCGGGGGCGGGTGCGGTCATGACGGAGGGGAAGGCGACGGTGAGGGTGAGGAAGACGACGAAGTAGCCGAGCGCGACGAGTGCGGCGACGCGGCGCTGCCGGCGGCAGGCCCGGCGCAGGAGTCGTAGGTCGCGGTGCGGTCCGGTCCATGAACGGGCCCGGACCGCACGCCAGTTGCTGCCGTGCGGGGCGGGTGACGGAGCGTGCGGGGTGGGGGAGGCGTGACGTGCGGGCCGGTGTCGCAGCGGGTGTAACTCGGAGCTGTCGGTGGACATTCCAAGGTCTCCTAGTGGGTCGTGGGCCCCAAGAAGTGCCGACCGCGAGAACGCGGGGGAGCGGTCCCGGTCATCGCACGCTATGCGGGCGTCGGAGCGCGCGCAGGACTTCCGACGAACTCCCTGGTGAGGACCGCTGCACCGCGCTGACCTCGGATGTTGTGGGTGTGAGGGGTGGTACGGAACTCCACGGGAGTGGTGTGTGAGCCGAGCGGGCGTCGAGCGGATCACCTCTTGGACCACTCGCGGGCTCCCGCCTGACGCATCAACTCCTCGGCGGTATCGGGATCCGCGTCGGCGAGGAACGGATGGACGAGCCGGGCATAGTCGGCGTGCCCCTGAAGGGACTTCCGAAGTTGCTTCTGGTTCTTGGCGCTGAAGGAGATGCCACCGCGCTTCTCCACGACTCCGACGGCCATCGCCAGCTGTTCGACGTCCACCGACAGGTAGTAGGCGTCCCTGTGCAGTTCGACGCTGCCGTCGATGGTTCCCTCCCTGTAGTCGAGAGTGATCCAGTACCCGACGACAGGGCCTGTGTAGCCTGCACTTGGCGCCACCAGGTCGCTTTCCTCGGGGCCGGTGAGCCCCAGGGCCGCCGCGACGGGGGCGTACACCGTCCGCACTTCGCTGAAGAAGACCTTCGCCGACGGAACCATGTGCGCCTCCTGTCCGGATCGGTGAAGTCTGGCGGCTACGGAAGGACTCCGACGGCGGACCAGGCGTCCAGCACCGCGCGGTGTTCGTCGCCCTCGCCGTAGCGGCGGAGCGCCGCGGTGGCCGTCAGGCGGGCGAAGTCGGCGAACTGTACGTTCTCGTGGAGTCCGGCGCCGGTGAGGGCCGCCCACCAGATCTGTCCGGCCCGCTCCCACGCCTTGCCGCCAAGTCGCTGGGCCACAAGGTAGAACGCGTGGTTGGGGATACCCGAGTTGAGGTGCACGCCCCCGTTGTCGTGCTCCGTGTGCTGGTAGCCGTCCATCGTCCCGGGCTGCGGGTCGGTGCCCAGCACGGCGTCGTCGTAGGCGCTGCCGGGATCCTTCAGCGAACGCAGCGCGCGGCCGTTGACGCCGGGAGCCAGCAACCCGGCGCCCAGGAGCCAGTCCGCCTCGTCCACGGTCTGATCCAGCGTGTACTGCTTGAGCAGCACTCCGAAGACGTCGCAGATCGAGTTGCGCAGGGCCCCGGCCTGTCCGTCGTAGGGGATCAGGCTCAGTTCGCGGATGCCCTTCCAGACCTCGACGCCGATGATGTCGACGCACTTGCTGAACCGGGTGAAGATCTGCTCGTCGCCGTCACCCAGGACCAGGACCTCACCGTTCCAGAACGCGTTGTTGTACTTCCGGTCGTAGTGGACGACCGCCGCGATCGGTCCCTCGCCGGGCCTCGCGACGTACTCGCGGCCGAAGACCTCCCGCAGGAAGTCCGACGTGGCCACGAGCCCCTCGTACGCCTCGTCGACGGCCGGGTCACCCACCGGGCCGTGACCGGTCGAACGGGCCACCGTGGAAAGGCGGTTGAGATCCGTGCCCCACCGTGCGTCGAAGACCACGTGCTTCACGTCCTCGGCCGACGCCAGGTCCGGATTCCGTACGACGCGCCCCTCCTCGACGTACACCTCGGCACGCCGGAAGACGAACTGCGGCGGGGCCTGGTCGGTCAGCCGTTCCAGCAGGAGCAGCGGGACCACGCTGGAGTGCAGCAGCGCGGGTTCCAGGGGACTGGCGCCGTGTTCGACCAGTTCAAGTCGGCTCGTCCACGCCCGGATCTGGCCCTTGGAGATGCGGGCCACGTCGCCGATCTCCGTGATCGCCCGAACCAACCGCTGCACGGCGTCCCGGGCCAGATCCTCGCGGGCCTCCTCGGAGACCGTGTCCCCGGTGATGAACGGCATCGCTTCCAGGGCCTCGTAGCCACGCAGTACGGCTTCGAAGATCCCGCTGTCGCGTTTGCGCGCGAGCAGCGGCCCGTGGTCGTCCCACGCGGTGCGGCTCGGCGCGGGCGCCGCCCAGTGACCGTACCTGCGGTAGTACGCGACTGCCGTGCTGTTCCTGGTCAGTTCGGCGTAGATCAGCCTGGCCGCCGTGCGGGCGTTGCTGTGGGTGCGCAGCAGTCCACCTGCGGCGGTGGCGACGCCGCCGCCCGCCGCACCGATGAGCGCGGCTATCAGCGTGCTGTCCATGCTGCCCCGCTTCCCCCTGGCGTTGACGCACAAGTCCAGGCAAGCAGTCGGCCCCGGCGACGTCCAGGGTTTCGTTGGCTTCGGTGGTCACCCGTGGCGTATGTTTGGCATAGGACAAACTTTGGCCTAGGACGAATCCTTCTGTGCGGACGACTCCTTCAGCTCGGACGGAGCCGATCACGTGGGTATCAGGGGCGTCACCGCGGCCGAGATCGCGGGGAGCGTGCGGGACCAGGTCGCCTCGGGCGAGCTGGCGCCGCAGTCGAGTCTGCCCCCGGTACGGACGCTCGCGGCCGAGCTGGGCGTCAACCGGAACACGGTCGCCCTCGCCTACCGGCGGCTCGTCGAGGCGGGAGTGGCCGAGACCCGGGGCCGCGGCGGCACGGTCGTCGCCGTAGTACCGCAGCTCGCGCGCGAAGGCGTCGGTGTCGGCGGCGACTGCGTCGACCTGGCCAGCGGCAACCCCGACCCGAGGCTGCTGCCCGACATCCTGGCCGCCACCCGGCGCGGCGACTACACCCCACCGCTGTACGGCGTGCCCGCCATCGACGCCGGCCTGGAGACTTGGGCCTGCGCCGACTTCTCCGAGGACATCGACCAGCCGTTCCGCATGCTGGTGACGCACGGAGCGGTGGACGCCACCGAGCGGCTCCTGAACGCCCACCTCACCCGCGGCGACCTGGTGGCGATCGAGGACCCCTGCTTCCTGGCGAGCATCGGCACCCTGCGCCTGAACGGCTACCGCACGGCACCCGTCGGGGTCGACGGCGCCGGCATGCGCCCCGACGCCCTGCGGGCCGCCCTGGAGGCAGGCGCCCGCGCGGTCGTCTGCACGCCCCGGGCCCACAACCCGACCGGCGCGAGCCTCACCGAGGAACGGGCGGCCGACCTGCGTGCCGTCCTCGCGGAGCACCCCCAGGTCCTGGTGATCGAGGACGACCACTTCTCGGCGGTCTCCGCGCGGTCGTACCACCGGATCACACCACTGAACAGTTCACGCTGGGCACTGGTGCGGTCCGTGTCCAAGTTCCTCGGCCCCGATCTGCGACTCGCCCTCGTCGCCGCCGACGCCGAGACCGCCGCGCGACTCGAAGCGCGGTTGAGCGCCGGCACCCAATGGGTCAGCCGCCTGCTGCAACACATCGCCCGCGAACTCCTCCGCGATCCCCGAGTCCACGAACTCCACGAACGCGCCCGCGAACTCTACGCACGGCGCAGCGGCCTGCTCGTCGAGCGACTGCACGCGCAAGGCATCGAGGTCCTGCACCGACCTGACGGACTGAACGTATGGGTCCAACTCGACGTCGACGCAAGGGCCGTGGTCGCGGCACTCACCCAGCGCGGTTGGGCGGTACGGCCCGGACACCTCTTCGCGCCCGATCCGGCCGCCCACCAGGGCGCGATCCGGATCACCTCCGCCACCCTCACCGAACCGCAGGCCGAGGCCTTCGCCGCCGCACTCGCCGCGGTCCTCGCGGAACTGCGCGCGGCGGCCAACTGACCATCACCGACGCCCCCTTCACCCAAGGAGTCATCATGTTCCGCGGCCTGAGCGCCTTCCCCCTGACGCCCACCGACGAGCAGGGCATCGACGAAACGGCGTACGCGGCGCTCGTCGCACGGCTCGCCGCCGCAGGCGTCGACTCCATCGGCGCGCTCGGCTCCACCGGCGGCTACGCCTACCTCACCCGGGAACAGCGCGCCCACACCGCGAAGATCGCGGTGGAGGCCGCCGACGGGGTACCCGTCATCGTCGGCATCGGCGCGCTGCGCGCCTCGCACGTACGGCAACTGGCCGAGGACGCCCAGCAGGCGGGCGCCTCCGGAGTGCTGCTCGCCCCGATGACGTATCAACTGCTCACCGAGGACGAGGTGTTCGGCCTGTACGAGGACGTCACACGCGACCTCTCCGTGCCGCTCTGCGTCTACGACAACCCCGGCACCACGCACGTCCGCTTCACCGACGAACTGCACGGCCGCATCGCGCAGTTGCCCAACATCGGCTCGATCAAGATCCCCGGCGTGCCCGACGACCCGCGCGAGGCGGAGCGTCGGGTCGCCGCCCTGCGCGCGCTGATCCCCGACACCGTCACCATCGGGGTGAGCGGGGACTGGACGGCCGCGCGCGGTCTGAACGCCGGGTGCGACGCCTGGTACTCGGTCCTCGGCGGCACCCTCCCGCTCACCGCCCTCGCCATCACCCGCGCCGCCCAGTCCGGCAACGCGGGCCCGGCGGTGGACCTGTCCGAGCAACTGGAGCCGCTGTGGGCCCTGTTCCGCCGCCACGGCAGCCTGCGCGTCATCTCCGCCGCCGCCTCCCACCTCGGCCTGACGGCAGAACCGAACCTGCCGCTGCCGCTGCGGGGGCTGGACGGGACCGCCCGCCAGGAGGTCGCCGCCGCGCTGGACACCCTCGGGCTCACCTCCTGAGCACGAACGCCGTGAACCCGCGGCGCGAAGCAAGTACGACACCCAGGTCGCGGGAAGCACCGCCTCCGCCCGGCGAGGGCCTCGGCGGCCTGGCGCGCTACGTCGTCGCCGCGGCCCTCGCCCGCACCGCGGACGGCGGAGCCGTGGTCGCCGTCGTGCTGCTCGTCACCTCGTCCGGCGGCTCCGGGACGCTCGCCGGAGTACTCGGCGCCTGCATCACCGCCCCGCACCTCCTCGGCCCCTTCGTCGCGCGGACGCTCGACCTCGCCCGGGACGGCCGCAAGGTCATCGCGGCGGCCTGCCTCCTGTACGCCACCGCGCTGACCACGGGAGTGCTGACGTACGGTCACTCGCCCGTCGTACCGACCGCGCTGCTGCTGGCCACGGCCGGTACCTGCGGGCCGCTGCTGACCGGCGGCATCAGCAGCAGACTCCCCGCCATCGTCGGACCCCGACTGCGCACCCAGCGCCGGGCCCAGGGCTGGGACGTGGCCACCTACGGCATCGGCGGCACGGTCGGCCCGTCCCTGGTGGCCGCGCTGTCGGGCTGGGTCTCGCCCACCGCCGCGGCTCTCGCGCTCGCCCTCGGAGCGGCCATCGCGGCGGGCGGTGTCCTGCTGCTGCCCTTCACCGCGCCGTCGCACGGTGGCGACAGGGCGGCGATCCTCAAGCCGGGAGCGACCCTCGCGCTGATAGCCGGCACGGGCCGTCTCCGGCGCACCGTCTACCTGACGATGGTCGTCGCGCTGAGTGTCGCCGCGCTGCCGATCACCGCGGTCCATCTGACGAAGATCCTCGGTATCGAGCCCGCCACCGCGGCCCTGCTGACCGCCGCCTACGGCCTCGGCAACCTCACCGGGTCCATAGCCGTCATGACCTTCCCGCTCACCGGCGCCCCGGACCGGTTGATGCGCCGCCTCGCCCTGGGTGTCGTCGCCGGCCTCCTCACCGTCACCGTGAGCCCCGCCTTCGCGGTGTCCGTCGCGGCCTACGCCCTCACCGGGATCCTCAACTCCTTCTTCTTCGCCTCCACCCTCGCGGCCCGCACGGAGTACGCGCCGAGCGGAGCGCGCGGCCAGGTCTTCATCTGGGTCGCCGCCCTGAAGATCACGTCCGGATCCGCCGGTACGGCACTGGCCGGCTCCCTGACGAGCGTGTCCGTCCGACTGCCACTCGTCGTCGGCCTCCTGGCGGTCGCCGTGGCCGTCGCTGCCGCAACCGTCGAGACGCGCTTCGGGAGAACCGACGAGAAGGACTCCTGACCGCGCCGAGGCGGGAAGCCGCCTACGCCCAAGAAGTGCGTCATGCCTGGGAATTCTCGAATTCGCGCACCATATACACCTCGTCGTGCAGACTGCCGTCCGCGGCGAGTGTGTTGCGCGGCATACGGCCGACCTCGACAAATCCCTTGTTCCCGTAGAAATCCACGGGCCCGCTCTGCCCGTCGGTCGTGAGATAGAGCTGACTCAGTCCTACGGAATGGCAGATGTCCACGGCGGCGTCGAGCATCGCCGATCCAATCCCCGTGCCCTGGGCTTCGGGAAGCACATGCATACGCTTCAGCCAGCCCCAATGACTCTGGGTGTGGTCGCGATTCAGCACAATTGCCAGCCAGCCGAGAAGTTCGTCGTCGCGCCGCACCACAACGAGATGGGCTCCGGCGCTTCTCACCTTCTTGAACAGCTCAGCGGCCGTCGGCCGGACGTCTTCAGGACGGACCGGCGGCAGGAACCCGATTCCAGCGCCCCCTCGGTTGGTGACCTCCACCCAGGTTCCGACCATTTCGGATTCCAGCGCGGGCGGAACCCTGGGTGACTGACCACCGTGACGCCGCCGGGCAATTGCGACCCGGTGCGGTTGTCCGCTCGACTTGAATGCATGGCGCCCATTCTATTCGGTCGCACCGGATGCCTCCGGTGGGGGAGGCAGCGAGCCGGGAGTCGTATCCGAACACGGGAATGGGCTTCTCATGGCGTCGGGATGACCCAGCGCTGGGAGATATTTGCCGGAACCATTGCCGCGCCCGCCGGTTGTACAACTCCTTCGGGAGGTAGGCCGTCGGCTCGACCGGTTTGCGACGGAGTTTGCGTACAACGGCGAGGCAGGTCGGTCCGCTCCGGAACCCTGGCATCCCCCTGCGGTGCCGTCGTCGCACGCGCCTCTGGGTGAACTTCGCGTTCAGAAAGTCCCGTTGGCCTCGTTGACACGCCATCAGCTCACACGTTTCACTCGACACTCGTGCGTGGCAACGTTGTCAGGCCGTCGGGGGCGACCGGAACCGTTGCCTGTCGCCGACGTTCCGGGATCCCGGTGCGTCGGCACCTGTTGTGCCAGGCACGAATCGCTGCGGAGGCAACCGATGGTGAGACCCCGACAATCAGCCGCGCCACATGACCGCAAGAGATCCCGCCGACATCTGGCCCTGTTCTGCGTCCTGGGAATGGCCGTCCTCCCGCTCCCGGCAGTGGGCAACGCCTATGCCGCGAGCGGCGCGACGCCGGCCTTGGTGAGCGACCCCGCGTCCCTCGTCAACCCCCTCATCGGCACCTCCGGTGCGGTGGACACCTTCCCCGGCCCCGACATGCCGGCCGGGATGGTCCAGTGGGGTCCCGACACGACGCCCGACCGCCCCGACGGCGGCGGCTACCAGTACAACGACAACAAGATCTCCGGGTACAGCCTCACCCACGTCTCGGGCCCGGGCTGCCCCGTCGCGGGCGACCTGCCCATCCTGCCGGTGACCGGCGCGCTGTCGGGCGACCTCGGCACCACGTCCGCCGGCTTCAGCCACGCCGACGAGCAGGCGGGGCTCGGCTACTACAGGGTCACCGACGCGAACGGCGTCAAGACCGAGTTGACCGACACCACCCGCGCAGGTCTGGGCCGCTTCACCTTCCCCGCGGGGCAGCAGGCGAACCTGCTGTTCAAGCTCAGCGGCGGTGCCACCCAGATCGACGGAACCCGCGTCCAGGTCGTGAACAGCCAGGAGATCAGCGGCGCGATCGACAGCGGCCACTTCTGTGGCGCCGCCAACAGATACACGCTGCACTTCGACATCAAGTTCGACCGGCCGTTCACCGAAAGCGGTACGTGGGTCGGCGGCACCATCACCCCCGACGCGAAATCGCTGAAGGCCGGCAAGGCCCAACTCGCCCCGCAGAAGGCGAAGTCGGCGCCGCTGAAGGAGAAGCACTTCACCGTCCCGGCGAAGCCCGCCCCGACGATCCACACGAGCGCGAACAAGCACTCCGGTACGCCGTCCCCGGCATCCAGCGCCGCACCGCGGACGTCCACTGCCGCCCAGCCGCCCACCACCGGCGCGAACGGCATGTATCTGACCTTCGACACCGCCTCGAACCCCACGGTGAACGCCAAGGTCGGCATCTCGTACACGAGTGACGCCGGAGCGGCGAACAACCTCTCCACCGAGGTCAAGAAGTGGGACGTCGCCGCCGTCGAGCAGGCCAACCACGACGCCTGGAACGGCGTGCTGACCAAGCTCCAGATCGGCGGCGGCTCCGCCAACCAGCAGACGCAGTTCTACACCGCGCTCTACCACGCGCTGCTGCACCCGAACGTCTTCTCCGACGACAACGGCCAGTACATGGGCATGGACAACCAGGTCCACACGCTGGCCAAGGGGCAGAAGGCCCAGTACGCCAACTACTCGGGCTGGGACACCTACCGCTCCCAGACCCAGCTGATGGCGCTGGTCGAACCGAAGGTCGCCGGTGACGTCGTCACCTCGATGCTCAACGGCTATGACCAGACAGGCCTGTTGCCCAAGTGGGCCTCGAACAACGGCGAGAGTTACGTCATGGTCGGTGACCCGGCCGCCGGCATCATCGCCGACGCGTACGCCTTCGGCGCCACCGACTTCGATACGGCCAAGGCCCTTTCGGCCCTCCAGCACGAGGCCACCGTCCCGAACAACGACCGCCCCGGCGAGCCGGTACGGGACGCGAAGGGCTACCTCCCGCTCGACGAGAACGACTACAACTGCTGCAACTTCTACGGCCCCGTGTCCACCCAACTCGAATACGACTCCGCCGACTACGCGGTCGCCGCCTTCGCGAAGTCGCTCGGAAAGACCGCCGTCTACGAGAAGTTCGCCACCCGCGCCCAGGACTGGATGAACGTCTTCAACCCGCAGACCGGCTACATGCAGGCCAAGAACAAGGACGGCCAGTTCGCGGGCGGCTTCACCCCGGGCACCTCCAACGGCTTCGTGGAGGGTACGTCCGCCCAGTACACGCCGATGGTCCCCTTCAACCTGCGCCAGCTCATCCAGGCCCGCGGCGGCGACACGGCGTACTCCACCTACCTGGACAGCCTGCTCGACGACATCACGCACCCCGGCAACACCGACGCCGACCTGAGCAACGAGCCCAGTGTGGAGATCCCCTGGGAGTACGACTACACGGGCCGGCCGTGGAAGACCCAGGCGGCCGTCCGTGACGCCCAGCAGAACCTGTACTTCAACGCGCCGGTCGGCTCGTTCGGCAACGACGACCTCGGCGCGATGAGTTCCTGGTACGTCTGGTCCGAGCTGGGCATGTACCCGGAGACCCCGGGCACGGACACCCTGGCGCTCGGCAGCCCGGCGTTCCCGGTGGCCAAGGTGACCCTCGGCAATGGCAAGACCGTCGGCATCAACGCACCGCAGGCCGCGCCCGACGCGCCGTACGTACAGGCGCTCGCCGTCAAGGGCAAGGCGTGGAACAACTCCTGGCTGAGCTATCAGCAGTTCCAGAGCGCGGGCACGCTCGACTTCACACTCGGCACCGAGCCCAACAAGGCCTGGGCGTCCGCCCCTTCGGCGGCTCCGCCCTCGGACACCACGGGCGGCGGCCGGGTGCTCGCGGCGACCGGTCCCTCCAGCGACGGCCTGGTGCTCCAGCCGGGCGCGTCCGGTGACGGCACCCTCGACCTGACCAACCTCGGCAGCACGGCCGTCACCGTCGACTGGAAGGCGACGGCACCCTCCGGCATCACGCTCGACACCGCGTCCGGCTCGCTGACGGTACCCGCGACGGGCAGCGCCGAGGCGAAGGTCGGTGTCACGGCGGGCGCGAGCGAGGGCACCTACCCGGTCACCTTCGCACTCACCGACCACAGCACGGGTGCGGCTCTGAGCGGGGCGACCCTCCGCGTGGCCGTGGCCAAGGCCGGCGCGCTGTGGCCGTACGACACCAACGAGGGCATCTACCCCGACGGCACCTCCTTCTCGGGCGGGTTCGA
Organism: Streptomyces sp. NPDC002276; assembly: GCF_053891435.1. Taxonomy (NCBI): domain Bacteria; kingdom Bacillati; phylum Actinomycetota; class Actinomycetes; order Kitasatosporales; family Streptomycetaceae; genus Streptomyces; species Streptomyces sp. NPDC002276. The sequence continues at coordinate 958,056 of NZ_JBSFCQ010000001.1, forward strand.
CAACGGCGGCTGGGCCTTCTCGCAGAACGCCCTGTCCGCGGCCGGTGTCACCAGCGGCTCGACCGTCACCGCCGACGGCATCTCCTACACCTGGCCGACCGTGACGGCCGGACAGCTGGACAACCTGGAGATGGCCGGCCAGACCATCCCGATGCCGTCCGGCGCGTCCGGCGCCTCGCTCGGGCTGCTGGGCACGGCGACCAACGCGCCGACCGACGGCAGCGGAGTCTCGGGCACGGTGACCGTCACCTACACCGACGGCACCACCTCGCAGGCGACGATCGGCTTCTCGGACTGGACGCTCAACGGCGGTGGCAGCCAGCCCCTCGCGGGGGACACGACAGCCGTCACGACCGCCTACCGGAACACCGGGAGCGGGGGCCGGGACAACGTCAAGGCCTACGTCTTCTCCACCAAGGTCCCGCTGGACGCGTCCAAGCAGGTCGCGTCGATCACGCTGCCGGTGACGGGCTCGACGGGCGCGGACCACCTGTTCGCCTATGGCTTCGGCCAGTGAGGCACCTGTGGAATACCAGTGAGGCACCAGTAAGGCAGTTGATGCGCTCAGTAAGGCAGTTGAGGCACTGGCGGTCCTGACGACGCCGGGCCGGTTCCCGGACGCGAGCCCGGGAACCGGCCCCTCAACTGTCTTCTCCCGACCCATTGTGGTGAGCCCTGTGCACCTTTACTGTTCGGCTTTGCCTGAGTCTGTTTGATGCTGTTCGCCCAGTCGGTCTGGAGGCCGCCGTGCGGGGTAGTCGGAACGGTTCGGAAGGTGCGAGACCCGGTCGACGCCGGTGGTGGAGGGCCGTCCTCGCGGCGACCGCGACCATCGCCCTCGCGGCGGGCATGACAGCGCCGGCCACGGCGGCGGCGCGGGACGTCGGCGAGCAGCCGACCGCCGTCGGTTCGGAGGCCTCCGCCGTCGCTCCGCAGGCGCACACCGTGACCCTCGACGGCTACTCGTTCCTCGTCGACGGCACACGCACCTACCTGTGGTCCGGCGAGTTCCACTACTTCCGGCTCCCGAGCCAGGACCTGTGGCGCGACATCTTCCAGAAGATGAAGGCCGCGGGCTTCAACTCGACCTCCCTGTACTTCGATTGGGGCTACCACTCGCCCAAGCCGGGCGTGTACGACTTCACCGGGGTGCGGGACGTCGACAAACTCCTCGACATGGCCCAGGAAGCCGGGCTCTACGTCATCGCCCGCCCGGCGCCGTACATCAACGCGGAGGTCGACGGCGGCGGACTGCCCGGCTGGCTGAGCACCAAGGCCGGGAACAACCGCAGCGACGACCCGCGGTTCCTCAAGTACGCGGACGAGTGGCTGACGCAGATCGACCGGATCATCGCCCGCCACCAACTGACCAACGGCACCGGGTCGGTGATCGCGTATCAGGTCGAGAACGAGTACTACAACGGCTCGGCCGCCGGCCGCTCCTACATGCAGCACCTGGAGGACAAGGCCCGCGCCGACGGCATCACCGTCCCGCTGACCGGCAACAACAACGGCACCTTCAACTCCGGTACCGGCGCCCTGGACGTCGACGGCCCGGACTCCTACCCGCAGGGCTTCAACTGCTCCAACCCCGCGAAGTGGAACGGCGTCCCCGACATCAGCTACGACCACCCGGCCGGAAAGCCGCTCTACTCACCGGAGTTCCAGGGCGGCGCCTTCGACCCCTGGGGCGGCCCCGGCTACGACAAGTGCGCGCAACTGATCAACGACCAGTTCGCCAACGTGTTCTACAAGCAGAACATCGCCGTCGGCGCCACCGCCCAGAGCTTCTACATGACCTACGGCGGCACCAACTGGGGCTGGCTCGGCATGCCCCAGAACTACACGTCGTACGACTACGGCGCCGCGATCCGCGAGACCCGCCAGCTCGACCCGAAGTACTACGAGGACAAGCTCATCGGGTACTTCACGCAGTCGGTCGCCCCGCTGACGAAGACCGAGTCGATCAGGGCCACACCGCCGGACGACTCGGCGGTCGTCGACACCGCCCGGATGAACCCCGACTCCAGGACGCAGTTCCACGTCCTGCGGCACGGCAACTCCACCTCCACGGCGGTCGACAAGACCCACATCTCACTCGACTTCAACGCCCAGCCGACCAACGACACCACCTACACCTGGGACGACCCCGACTCCGCGCTCCAGTACGCCGGTTCGTGGTCCCATGTGGCCAACACCAGCTATACGGGCGGCGATTACAAACACACGGAGTCGTTCTCGAACAAGGCCGGTGACTCGCTCACCGTCCCCTTCGACGGCACCGCGATCCGCTGGATCGGCTCGAAGACCAACAACCACGGCAACGCCGACGTCTACCTCGACGGCACCAAGGTGGCCACGGTCGACGACTCCGGCAGCGAGAGCCAGGCCGTGCTCTTCCAGAAGACCGGCCTGACACCCGGCGCGCACACACTGAAGATCGTCGTCGCCGGGAACCACGGCTCGGGATCCACCGACAACTACGTGGCCGTCGACGCCATCGACGTGCCCACGGCCGCCACGTCGGAACCCACCTACCCGGTGGTGCCGCAGCAGCCCGGCACCGCGATCACTCTCGACGGGCGCGACTCCCATGTCATCGTGGCCAACTACCGCCTCGGCGATGCCCAGTTGCAGTACTCGACCTCCGAGATCATGACCAGCGCGACCATCGGGGACCGGGACGTCGCCGTGCTCTACGGCGACCAGGACAGCGACGGCGAGACGGTCCTCCGCTACGCCACCGAGCCCACCGTGACCGCCAACGGCGGGACGGTCACGACCAGTTGGGACCCGTCCACCGGTGACCTCCGCCTGAACTACACGCACAAGGGCCTGATCCGCATCAGCGTCAACGGCGGCGGAAACCGCCCGCTGCTCCTGCTCGTCGGCGACAAGGCCACGGCGGAGACCTTCTGGCGCCAGGACACGGCGAGCGGCCCGGTGCTCGTGCGCGGCACCCACCTGCTGCGGACGGCGACCAGCCTGCACGGCGGCCACACCGTGGCGCTCACCGGCGACAATGCCGACGACAAGAACATCGAGGTGTTCACCTCCGCCGCCCAAGTCACCTGGAACGGCAGGACGTTGACCACCCACGCCACCGACACGGGCAGCCGCACCGGAAAGATCCCGGTGGCCGCACCCGTACACCTGCCGACACTCACCAACTGGAAGCACGCCCAGGAATCCCCCGAAGCGGCCCCCGGTTTCGACGACACCAGCTGGCAGGTGGCCGACAAGGCGACCACCAACAGCGTCTCCGGCGTCAACTCACCACCGGTGCTCTACGCGGACGACTACGGCTTCCACACCGGCAACACGTGGTACCGGGGCCGCTTCCGCGCCACCGGCAAGGAGACCGGCATCCACCTGGTCTCGGACTCGGGAGGAGACGCGCAGGCGTTCTCCGTCTGGCTCAACGGGACCTTCCTCGGCAGCTCCACCACGGGCAGCGGCGACTTCACCTTCCCGGCGGGTGACGTGAAGTCCACGGGCGACAACGTCATCTCCGTGCTCACCGTCAACATGGGGCACGAGGAGGACTACAACTCCACCAACGGCAACAAGGCCGCACGCGGCCTGACCAGCGCCTCCCTGGTCGGCGCGCCGCTCACGTCCGTCACCTGGCGCCTCCAGGGCGTACGGGGCGGCGAGGACCTCCAGGACACCGTCCGCGGCCCGCTGTCGACGGGCGGCCTCTACGGCGAGCGCGCCGGCTGGTCCCTGCCGGGCTACCCGGACGCCAAGTGGAACCGCGTCTCCCTCCCGACGGCCGACACGACACCCGGGGTCTCCTGGTACCGCGACGACGTCACCCTGGACCTGCCGCGCGGGCAGGACACCTCGCTCGGACTCACGTTCACGGACGACCCGGCACGCAAGTACCGCGCCACGATCTTCGTGAACGGCTGGCAGGTCGGCAACTACGTCAACTACCTCGGCCCGCAGCACTCCTTCCCGGTCCCCAACGGGATCCTGAACCCGAACGGCCGCAACAGCATCGCCATCGCCGTGTGGAACCTCGACGGCAGCACCGGCGGCCTCGGCCAGGTCTCACTGACCGACTACGGCAGCTACGCCTCCTCCCTGCGCGTCGCACAGAACGACAGCCCCCGCTACGACCCCCGGACCTACGCGATGCCGAAGCGTCCGGGAGCGGATGTCACCCTCGACGTGCCGGACACCGCCCAGCCGGGACAGGCGTTCACCGCCACGACGACGGTCCGGGTGCCGAAGGACCGACAGTCCGCCTCCGCACTGACGGCGTCGCTCACCGCGCCCGACGGCTGGAGCGTGGGCGCCCCGAGCCCCACGTCGGTCAAGAGCCTTCGACCGGGCACATCGGCAACCTTCACGTGGAAGGTCGAACCGCCGACCGGAACGCTGCCGTCCGCCTCGGCGCTCACCGCCACGGTGAACTACCGGCAGAACGGACGGCAGGCCGTCGGCGACGACGAGCGCATCGTCCGTGGCATCCCGCCGACCCCGCCCGCCGGACAGAGCGACGTGAGCGGACTGCCGTTCCTGTCGTCCACCAACGGATGGGGCCCGGTGGAACGGGACAGCAGCGTCGGCGAGCAGGCGGCCGGTGACGGCCGTCCCATCACCATCGCGGGCGTCGGCTACGCCAAGGGCCTGGGCACCAACTCCGTCAGCGACGTCGAGCTGTATCTCGCCGGACAGTGCTCGCGGCTTACGGCGTACGTCGGCGTCGACGACGAGACGAACGGCGCGGGCACGGTCACGTTCTCCGTGATCGCCGACGGCAGGACCCTGGTCACCACCCCGACGATCCGCGGCAAACAGGCCGCCGTACCGATCGACGTCGACATCAGCGACGCCCAGGTGCTCGACCTCAAGGTCGGCGACGCGGGGGACGGCAACGGCAACGACCACGGCGACTGGGGGACACCGACGCTGACGTGTGGCTGATCGGACGGAGGACCCAGATGGTCTCCCTGCCGGACGGTCGCGGCACCTGTTTCAGGAACAGGGCAACCGGGAGCGTTCTTCATGGGTCTAGCGACCGATGACACACCATCAGGTCCGCCGCGCGGGGAGGCGCGGCGGACCCAGCGTCCCTAGGGGGAACTCCATGCGCATTCGCCCGGCCGTCGCCGTCGCCTTCCTGACAGCCACCCTTTCCGCGTCGATGCTTCCGGCCACCGCCCAGGCGGCGGTCGGGAGCGCCGCCGACGACACCACGTTCTCGAACGTCGTGGTCAACGGAGGCAAGGACATCGTGCTCGGCCCGACCACCAGAACGACCGTCACGATCACGTGGACGGCCCACGCCCCGGAAGGTGTCGTCGCGTCCTGGGCCTACCTGTGGCACGGCCCCAACACCGACGACGCCGACGGCGTGCTGCCGCTGTTCCCGCCGACGGGGACATGCGCGGTGTCGTCGGCGGACCCGACCACCTCCACGTGCGAGGTGAGCCTCGCCGTGGACGCCGCGCGGGACTTCGACCACAACAGTCTCGCCGGAGCCTGGAAGGTGCTCGCGGGGGCGCAGGACAGCACGGACGAATGGACGGAGATCGACGTCGCCGGTACGGCGACCTTCAAGCGGTACGCCAAGGTGACCGTCAACGCCTCGCCCGAGCCGGTGAAGAAGGGCAGGACGATCACCGTCACCGGGAAGTTGACCCGCGCCGACTGGGCGAGCGGCGCCTACACCGGCTACCAGGGACGGCCGGTCCAGTTGCAGTTCCGTAAGAAGGGCAGCTCCGCCTACACCACACTGAAGACCGTCACCAGTGGCGTCGGTGGCACGCTGAAGACCACGACCAAGGCCAGGACCGACGGCTACTTCCGCTTCGTCTTCACCGGCAGCCCCACCACCGGCCCGTCCACTGCGGCAGGAGACTTCGTCGACGTCCGGTGACGATCAGCGCCGACGGATGCGGAAACCGCGCCCGCAGGTCACGATGAGCGTCAGCGAGGGGAGTGCAGACACCCGAAAGGACACCGCATGTCCGGAGCCGGAACCGCGTCCTCGTCCCGGCGGCTGACCCTGGCCGCGATGATCTTCGCGGTGGCGATGACGTTCATCGACCAGACGATCGTGTCCATCGCCGCACCGAACATCCAGGCCGAACTGGGGCTGTCGAACACCGGCGTGCAGTGGGCGATCAACTCCTACCTGCTGGCCATGGCCGCCCTCTTCGCCTTCGGGGGACGGCTCGCCGACACCGTCGGGCACCGGCGCATGGTCGTCCTCGGGGTGGTCGTCTTCGCCGTGGCGTCCGCACTGTGCGGACTGACACCCAAGGGCGGCGCGGCCGAGGGATGGCTGATCGCGTTCCGGGCGCTCCAGGGGGCGGGCGGAGCGATCATGTACCCGGCGGCCCTGGCCATCGTGGTCAACTCCTACGCGCTCCAGGAACGCGGCAAGGCGCTCGCCTTCTTCTTCGGCATCGCGGGTGGTCTCACCGCGGTCGGACCGATCCTCGGCGGCTGGCTGACCCAGTGGACCTGGCGGGCCATCTTCTGGGTGAACATCCCCGTCGCCGTCGTAGCCCTGGTGCTCATCGCCATGGCCCGCCCGCACACCCCGAACCGGCCGGCCCCGATGGACTACCGCGGACTCGCACTCATCGTGGCCGGCGTGGGCCTGAGCATCTTCGGCTTCCAGCAGTCGTATCTGTGGGGCTGGCACTCCGCGGCGACCTGGCTGTGCATAGTGGTGGGCCTGCTGCTGCTCGTGGTCTTCGTCCTCGTCGAGCGGCGGACCACCCATCCGCTGCTCGACGTCGACCTCTTCCGCGACCGGGCCTTCACCGTGCAGAACATCGTCCTGGGCGTGGCCATGGCCGCCTTCGTGCCGGTGTTCTTCTTCACCAGCGTCTACGCGGAGGTCGCCCTCGGGAAGAAGGCCTCCGAGGCCAGCCTCGACCTGCTCTACTTCTTCCTCGGCTTCGTGGTGGCCGCCCAGATCGGCGGACGGATGCTCGACCGGATCGGCGCCAAACGTCCCGTCGTGCTGGGCTGTGCACTGGCCTGCGTCGGCTTCTTCCTCTGGGCGGGCCGGGTGACCGACCTCAGCGAGAGCCGCATCGTGTGGTGCATCGTGCTCGCGGGTGCGGGCATGGGGCTGATGCTGGGACAGGCCAACACCGACGCGGTCAACCGGGTGCCCCAGAGCTCCTACGGCGAGGCGACCGGCGCCACCCAGACCGTGCGCAACTACGGCTCCAGCCTGGGCCTCGCCGTCCTCGGCACGATCTTCGCCTCCGTGCTCCAGTCGCGGATCACCCGGTCCCTGACCGCACAGGGCATGGACCACGAGGCGGCGAGCAGGGAGGCCAAGTCGATCTCCCAGCTGAGTTCCGGACAGGGCGGCGGCAGCACCGAGTCCGTTCCGCACTTCGTCCAACTGGGCGTGGCCGAGGCCACCCGCTCGGTTCTCCTCGGCATGGGCGTGATCATGGCCGCCGCCTTCGTCGTCGCCCTGTTCGGCCTGCGCCGCGGAGTCCAACAGGAACTGCCCCCGGACAAGCGGGAGTTGAGGACGACCCAGGCGCCGGGAGAGGGAGACTGAAGCCACGCCACGCCACGCCCCGCCACACCGCGCTACGCCCCGGCCCGGGACCGGCGGTCAGGCGGCGTCCGGCGGCTCCCAGGTGGCGCGGACCAGCGCCCGTTCGGTGCCGGACAGGTAGACGGCCGCGGCCAGCCAGGCACGCGCGTACCCGTCCGGATCGGCTTCCTCGGTACGGCCGAACACGTCCCGCCCACGCCGGTCCGCCTCCGCGGCGAGTGCGTGCGAGAGGTCGGCGGCCGTCCGGAAACCGGCCCGCCGCAGCGCTACGACGGCACCGGCCCGGTCGCCGTCACGCGCGGGCTCGGCTGCGGCCCTGCGCCCGCCGGACACGGCGACCTCGACCAGTCGCCGCAGCCGCCACAACGGCGCCTCGGCCACCGGGTCGGACGGGACGCGGGGGAGCCCGGCCGTCTCCAAGAGAGCGTCGGCGGGCGGCAGATGACCGCCTTCGATGCGGTCGTAGCCCAGATCGGCGTGGCCCAGCCACTCCGCGGGCAGCCGCAGCGTCGCCGTACCTTCGTCCGGCTCCGGTACGGGGCCGACGGCGAGCGGCCGTAGCGTGGCCGCGCGATCGGGGTCGAGGCGGCCGACGACCCGCAGCCGCAGGCCCGGGCGGGACGCCAGTCGGCGCAGGTTCGCGGTGTGGGCGAGGTCGGGGTGACCGTTGGACGGCAGGAGGCGGATCAGCAGGCCCTCGGAGTGCGCCCGGCCGGAGGTCAACTCCTGGGCGAGCAGCTGCTGTTCGACCACTCCGACGATGACCAGATCACAGCCGATCAGCTCACCGGCCGTCCGCTCGGCGCCCTCGGGATCGCTCACCGGAGCGTTCCCGAGCCGGGCGGCGACGGCCTCGGCGAGTGGCCGGGCGAACAGGGCGGCCAACGGGCCCGAGGTCCAGGACCGGCCCGCGACCGGCGTCGCCCGGACTCCCTTTCCGGCACCGAGACGGCCGTCCGAGGACAGCGTCGCCCCCGAGATCAGCAGCCCGCCTCGGGAGAGCCCGGCATGGTCGACGCTGCCCGAACCGAGCGCGACCGTGGCCGTGGCGGCTCCGCGCGCACGGGCGGGACCCCCCGGTTTCACGTCCGCGACGGTGAACCAGCGCCCGTCGTCGGAGATGACATGGGTGACCACCCCGCCGTAGCCGGTGGCGGAGATCACCGGCTCCCGGCACACCCCGTGCACGCGCAGCGCGCCCTCCGGCCGGTAGGCGCGGCGGGCGGTTCCGACCAGCGCCGGGGCCGGATCGGCCGCCGCCAACAGGCCTGTGGTCAGCAGGAGTTCACGTAGATCGGCGACCAGGTCGGCCAGCCGGTGGCCGTCATGACGGGACCGTGCGCCCCGCAGGCCGCGGACCACCCGCAGCGCCGCGGCCTCGGCGCGGTGCAGCCCGGCGAGGCGCGCGGTGTGCGAGGCGCGCAGCACCTCCGCCTGCGCGACCGCGCCCGCGGCGGGCACCCCTGCGGCCAGCACGGCAGCCGCGGCGGTCCACAGCGAGCGGGCGGCCGTCAACTGCGCGTCCGTGGGGCCGGTTTGGGGCGGAGACATGACGGTGTCCTGCGTCGGTGGCTCGGCCTCCGCGGAAGTGCCGACCTCCTCCTGCGCCACGGCCGTCTCCGCGTCCGCCACCGGACACGCGCCGAGCACGGCGGCGAGGTGCAGGCACCTCGGGGCGAGCAGACAACTGCACGCGACCTCCCCGGAGTTCGTCACCGCTCCGGAAGGACCCGGAGTGAGGACGACCTCCGCGTCCGCACCGCACCGCACGCGCCGCACGGCACCCTCGACGACGACGGGTGCGGCCACATACGTCTCGATCGCGGCGTCCAGCTTCTTGCGCAGCCGGGAGGTCAGGGCCTCGACGGCGGCAGCGGCCATCTCGGGCGCCACCGGGGGCAGTTCGGGGTTCATCGGGTCTCTCCGCGGAGGCGTTCGCCCACCCAGCGGGCGAGGGCGAGGGGACTGAGGGCGGCGACGGGCATCCCGGCCGCGACGAGTTGTCGGGCCACCGGCACGGAGTAGCGCGGGGTGCCGTTGTCGTCCAGGGCGGCGCAGCCCATCAGATGCACCCCGGAACTCGCGAGGGCCCGTACCTCGCCCAGGAGTCCGCCCAGCGGGTAGCCCTCCTCGAAGTCGCTCACCACCACGACGAGGGTCCGGCTGGGTACGGTCACCAGGGAGCGGGCGTGGGCCAGCCCGGCGGCGATGTGGGTGCCGCCGCCCACCCGCACCTCCAGCAGCAGGGACAGCGGATCCTCGACCTTGTCCGTCAGGTCGATCACGTCCGTCGAGAACGCCAGGAAGTGTGTGCTGAGCGTGGGCACTCCGCCCAGTACGGCCGCGGTCAGCGCCGCCCAGATCACGGAGGCCTCCATCGACCCGGACACGTCGACCACCAGGATCAGCCGCCAGTCCGCCTCCTTGCGCGAACGGGTGCTGAACACCGGCCGTTCCGGGACGACCAGGGTGCTGCCGTCGGCCCTCTTGCGGGCGTGGACCAGGTTCGCCCGCAGGGTGCGCGGCAGGTCGATCCGGCCGCCCGGACGGCGGGTCGGACGAGGCGTGGCCAGTCCGGACAGCGCGGGCCGCAGCCGGGTGGCCAGCTCCTTGGCCAGTTCGTCGACCAGCCGGCGCACCAGCGGTCGCAGCCGGGCCAGCCGCTGCTCGGGCATCCCACCGGCCAGCGACAGCACGGACGTCAGCAGATCGACCGAGGGACGTACGGACTTGGGGTCGAGTTCGGCCAGTACGTCGCTACGACCCTGATCGGCGGCGCGGGCGAGAACCTCCTCGCGTACTTCCGCGCCGAACAACGCCTGGAGCTCCTCAGCCCACTCACGCGCGGACGGGAAGGACGCGTCCTGCCCGCCGCCGGGACCGCTGTCCCGGCCCAGGTCCGAGGAACCCTCGCCGCGCCCCCTGCCGTACAACTCGTCGAGCGCGTGCGCGTAACGGCGGGCGCCCGCTGGCAACTTGTCGCTCTCGCGGCCCAGGAGCAGACGCCACCTGTCCGTCGGCGTGAGACGGAGCACGTCATTGATCGACGGGTCCGGTACCGGCGCTGGACGTGTGACGGCGGTCCCGGCGTCCGGAACATCGGTGGTTCGAGGCGTCGGAAGTGTCACCCGCAGCGCCTCCACCGCCGTACGGCCGGCCTCGTCCGCCGCCGCCCACAGGGCCAGCAGGCGTGGGGAGGCGGACAGTGTCAGGTCGAGACGATCGCCCAGCCGCTCCGTGACCGTGTGCAGGAGACGGTCGCGGCCCGCCGGAGACAGGGTGTCGAAGCCGCCGCGCAGGGCGGGCAGCCGGTCCAGGAACGCCTGGTCGCCGAGTGAGTCGACCCGGTCGAGGAGGGGGTCGAGCGCGGTCGGCGCCGACTGGAGCAGGGGTGCGGCACCGGTCAGCAGTCCGGCGAGTCTGCGGGCGAGCGCATGCCGTGCGTCGGGGCCGGTGGCGGTGTCGATCCAACCGGCGGCCCGCGCGCCGAGAGCGTCGGCGTCGTCCAGGTCGAGCAGGACCCGGCAGGCGAGCGCGGCTCCCTGGACGAGGGGCGAGCCGGTGTGCGCGAGACCGCCCAGGGCTTCGTCCATACGCAGTCCGAGGCGATGGTCGGCGGCACGTGTGGCGAGGGCGACGAGCGCGGCGGCCTCCTCCGGGTCGTCGCTGCCCGCCAGACCCGGCAGGGACCGTACCGCCGACTCCAGCAGATCGGCGGCGAGCACGCCGGCCGTCTGTCGGGTCCCGGGCGTGGTGCCGGGGAGATGGCCCCGGCGCAGTGCCTCCAACAGGTCGAGTCCGGTGAGGAGTTCGGGGAGCGTCGCGGAGGCGGGCAGCACCTTGGCCGCCTCGGCCAGCCGCTGGGCGACCAGGGCGGGCAGATCGCACAGGGCGGCGTCCCGAAGTCCCGTCAGGACCAGGGCACTTGTGGGGCCGCCGTCCGCCGACTCCCGCCGGAAGGTCTCCCGCAGCGTTCCCTCGGCCGCCAGCGCGGCGGTCACGCCCCGCACCCCGGCCAGGTCCAGCCGGACGGGCACGGACGGCACCCACGCCAGCCGCCACCGGGTGGAGAGCGCGGCGGCGTCGCCGGTACCGGCGACCTCGACGGGCTCGCCGTATCCCACCCCGCACACGTCGAGCCGCCTGAGGAGGATCTCGCGCCGGTTGTCGAGGGCCGAACGGAGCGGGTCCAGGCGCAGTTCGCGCGGAGCGGGGTCGTCCGGGCCGGGCAGCCGCAGGGCGGTGAGTTCGGCCTCGACGGAAGGGGCGAGCCCGGAGCGCGGGGTGCCCGGCGCGACCCGGCCGCGGTCGGTGCCCACCAGGACCACTTCCAGGGCCCGCGCGAGAGCACGGCCCCGGCCGAGCGGCTCACCCTGCCCCATCACGGACGTGAGCGCTTCCAGCACCTCGCCCCGGCCCGGCGCCGGGAGCCCGCGCACCCGCGCGAGATCGCAGGCCACGCGCAGCGTCTCGCGGGCCTCGCCGGTCCCCGCGGTGTGCCCGGCCGCGCGCAGCTCACGGCACACTCCCGTGATGGCCCGCGCGACGGCGTCGTACAGCAGCTCGGGATCGCCCGCCGCGCCGAACACCGCCTGCTGCCAGCGCGGGTCGCGGATCCCCGCCGGATAGCCGGACCGTGAGTCCAGCAGATCGAACGCGTACGGGACCAGGGAGGTGACGACGGACGAGGGCTCCCCGAGGGACACCGATGCCGTCGCCTCCACCCCCACGCCGTCCGTCAGCGCCGGTGCGTGGAAGGCGCCGATCACCGCCGCGACGCGGCGTCCGCCGGTCGCCGCGAGGGCGATCGTCTCCCGCATATGGGCCTCGCGCGCCAGGTCCACCGTGGGCACTCCGCCCGACGACTCGGCGTCCTGGCGCAGCGCCCAGCCGACGCCCAGAGCGGCCCGGCGCAGCGACTCGGGGGCGCAGCCGGGGGCGAGGACCTCCACGCTGCGGTCCCACAGGTCGTCCCCGTCACGCCCGGTCCCGGCCGCTGTGAGCGCCTGCGCGAAGGAGGTGCGCGCCTGCCGGTCGTCCACCTCGGCGAGCTCGGGGACCTCCGCGTGCCAGCGTGCGTCGGCCATCGGCAGGTCGCAGCAGACGACCTCCACTCCCCGCTCCCGCGCCCAGCGGACCGCGGCGAGTTCGGGCGAGAAGTCGGCGAACGGATAGAAGCCGAGCCGTCCGTCCGCACCGGCACCCGCGAGCGCGACCGGCGCCAGCGTGCCGGGCGCGCCGAGGTGGGTCAGCCACGGCTGGAAGTCCACCGGCAGTTCCACGCACACCACCTCGGCACCGGCCGCGTCCAGCAGCGCGGGCACGGCGGCGGCGAGCGCCGGGCTGTGGTGCCGTACGCCCAGCAGGTACGGCACCACGGAGTCGGCCAGGGTGTCGAGCGCGGCCCTGGGGTCCTGAGCGATCGTCACCGAAGGTTCTCCCGCAGGTCCCAGAGGCGGCGCCAGGTCGCGGAGCCGTCCTCGGCGCGGCGGCGCACCGGACCGTCCCAGTAGCCCAACAGGCGTGCGTGGTCGGTCGGATCGTCCTTGCGGACCACGCCCAGGAGATGGCCGGGCACCAGGTCGAGGGAGTCTCCGGCGGGCAGGTAGGCGGCGGCCACCCCGAGAGAGACCGCGACCTGTACCGCCTCCGCGGTGGACATCACCGTGCCGGGGCGCTCCACGTCCCAGCCCTCGGCCGAACGCCCCGCCCGCAGATCACGGAAGACGGTCACCAGGACGTCGAGCACCGCGTCGTCGACGTCGAAGGCCGCGCCCGCCCGCTCGACGGCCGCGACAGCCTGTCGTTTCACGAGCGCGGTCTCGGCGTCGACGTCCGAGATCGGGTGCACCGTCTCGAAGTTGAAGCGGCGCTTGAGCGCGGCGGACATCTCCGACACACCGCGGTCGCGCAGGTTGGCGGTGGCGATGACGGTGAAGCCGGGAGCGGAGGCGACCTGCGCCTCGTCCGTGCCGGACAGCTCGGGCACACTCATCCGGCGGTCGGAGAGGATCGACACCAGCGCGTCCTGCACCTCGGGCAGACAGCGGGTGATCTCCTCGACGCGCGCCACCCGTCCGGAGCGCATCGCGGCGAGCACGGGCGAGTCCACCAGCGCCTGGGGCGTGGGTCCTTGGGCGAGGAGGAGGGCGTAGTTCCAGCCGTAACGCAGGGCGTCCTCGGTGGTGCCCGCGGTGCCCTGCACGGTGAGCGCGCTGGTGCCGCAGACGGCCGCCGCCAGCAGTTCCGAGAGCATCGACTTGGCCGTGCCGGGCTCACCGACGAGCAGCAGTCCGCGCTCTCCGGCGAGCGTGACCACGCACCGCTCCACCAGGGCGCGTTCACCGACGAACTTGGGCGCTATGACGAGTTCGCGGGGCAGCGTCTCGTGGGGCTTGGCGAGCTTGAGCGGTTCGCCGGCGCTGCCGCACACGAAGGTGATGACGGAGCGGGGCGTCAGCCGCCAGCCGGGCGGGCGGGGCCCCTCGTCGTGGGCGGCGAGGAAGGCGAGTTCGGTGGCGTGGCGCTCTTCGGCGGGCAGCGTCTGCCGGTCGGGCAGGGACGTCGCCGTGTCGGTCGGGGTCATGAATGTCCTTGCTGGGTAGGTCTGTTGGTCGTTGATGAGAGGGCGCCGATGAGGTCCGGCGCCCCCGGTACGGCGTCCGTCAGCGGCGGCGGCCCCGGCGCACCTTCAGCTCCTCGAACCGGGGAGCGTCGCCCTCCCGGACCCGCTGCCACGCCCTGCGATAGAGGTCCGCGACCGGTTCGGTCGGCACGATCACGCCGAGCGACGCGTGATCGCCGTTGACGAGGTCGAACAACGGCAGCTTCCAGCGCTCCAGGGGAACGCGCGGGGACGGCTGTTCGGCCCAGCCGCCGGGCAGGAAGAGCGAGCGGCCGGCCCTGGTCCTGGTGGCCTCCACCACGAGGTCGGTGGCGGCGAGTTCGGCGCGGGCCGCCTTGATCCGGGCGGGCTTCCATCCCGTCCACCGGGCCGTCGTACGGTCGGTCGGATCGGGCATGGCGAGCAGCATCAGATACAGCGTGGCCGCGTCCTCGCCGAGCCCGTACTCCTTGGCCACCTCGATGACCAGGTCGGGCACGGAGCGGCCCGGATCCTGCGGCCACCAGGTGCCGTCCTTGTCGCACGCGCCCGCCATCGGCTCGCCGGGATCGGCGAGCAGGGCCGCGAAACGGGGGTCGCGGACCAGTCGCAGAGCGATCTCCGCCCGGTACGGCTGGTCGTTGACGCGGGTCGCGGGCAGATAGGGGTCCTGCCCGGCCTCGTCGAGGAGGTCGACGCGGATGCCGGGGGCGGGCTGGTCGTCCTGGGTGGCTAGGACGACGGCGCCGTAGCGCTCGAAGCCCGGACCCGTCTCGGTGGGCGTGCCCGCCGTCTTCCGGAACGCGGGGAGGCTGATGTACTCGCCGAGGTCGAGCATGAACCCGGGCCCCGCGAGGCGTTGGCGCACGGCGGTGAGCACCGGCGGCAGTGCGGCCCGGATCGGGTCGCCGGCGGGCAGCCGGTGGGCGAGCCAGGCGGCGAGTCCGACCGATCCGACCAGGATCTGCGCGGTGAATCCGGCCGTGTCCTCGCCGACCGGCCGCACCCGGTCGCCGATGACCGCCCACGGCAGGTCCCGGCTGAGCTCCGGGGCACGGGCCGGTTCCAGCAGCGCGGGCAGGGCTTCACGTACCGGCCACGGCGCGTGCTTGACGGCGCGGATGGCGTCGCTGAGCAGATCCTCGGGTATGGCGGGGCGCCGCCCGAGCCTGTCGTTCCACACGGCGGCAGCGGCTGCCACGTCCGGGCCCTCCGTCCACAGCCGGACCGGGTCGGCGGGCAGCAGCGCGGCCACGACCGCGGCGCGGACGGCGCTGTCGAGGGCGCCCAGTTCCTCCTTGGCTACCGCCGCGGGGGCGACCTTCACCCCGATGACGTTGCGGGCCTCGGTGGTGAGGAAGGCCCGCTCGTAGGCGTCGACCCCGGGCAGTCCGGCGACGACGAGCCGGGCCATGGTCTCCGTGACGCCGGTGAGCCGGGCGAACTCCTCGGGCGCGTCCGGGAACCACGGCGCCGGACCGCGCTCGGCGAGCACGGCGAGGAACGCACCGAGCCGACCCGGGTGTTCGTCCCCGCCGATCGGGTCACAGGCCAGGACCTTGTACGGCTCCGGAGCCGCGAACCGTCCTGCCGGGTCGTGGAACAGACCGGTGAAGTCGCAGCCGTCGTCGTCGGGGGACCCGTGCCCGGTCACCGCGATGAACGCACCGTCCGCCAACGGCAGCAGCCCGTTCCAGGAGCCCTCCCGCCAGCCGCCCGAGGCCAACCGCAGCCGGTGCGCGTCAAGATGCAGGGTCACCGTGCGCCAGCGACCGGCCACTCCGGACTCTCCCAGCCCCAACTGGTCGAATCCGGCGAGCAGTTGCCGCAGCGCCTCCCGGTGTTCGTCCGTGGTGGTGCCGACGGCCGCCCGGTGGGCAAGAGCCGTCGTCCGCCCGAGCAGGGTGCGCAACTCCGGCTGCCCGACCGGCAGTTCGGGTCCGTCGAGATGGAGTCGGCCATCGGACGGTTCCACTACCGCTTCGGCGGCCCGGGTCAGCGTCCGCAGGGCACGGAAGACCGTGTCGGCCTGGTCGTCGCGGTTCCACCAGTAGCCGTTGGACGCGCCGAGGCCGCTCATCGCGTCGCGCAGCAGGCTGTCCGTGGGACCGGCCGGACCCTCGTCCGCCACGCCGCCTTCGAGGGCCAGGGTGAGCCGGGTCGCCGCCGCGTCGAGCACCGCCTGCTGGGCCGCCGCGTACCGCACGACCCCGGCGATGCCCGTGATCAGGGCGGGGTGGGTGACGGACAGCAGGGTGCGGATCGCGCCGGGCAGCGCCTCCGGTTCCTTGTCGCCGGCGGCCGACAGCAGGGCGGCGGCGGTGTCCCGGTCGATCCGCCGCAGTCCCGTGGAGCCCGCCGGGTCGCGCGGGGTCAGGCACTCCCAGTACTGCACCGGCGGCAGCAGCAGCGAGCCCTCGCCGAAGACGCCCGCCGTGCGGTCGGTCTTCCCCCAGGCGGTGACGACACCGTCCGCGTCGACCAGGTCGAGCTGCCAGCCGTTGTGCACGACGGCGGTGGGCCGCTCGGCGCCCGGGAACATCACCAGCGTGAACGGCCGGCCCGCGTCGGCGGACAGCGTGAGGGTGTGTCCGGCGAGATCCGCGACACGCGTGGAGCCGTCGGGGAGTTCCAGCCTGCACAGGCCCACAAGGCCGTCGACAGGCGCCGCGGCGGGGGCGGCTCCGGTCGTGGGGGAGGGCCTCAGGCGGCCCCCGGCGAAGGTGCTGCCGGCGGGGGCGTCGCGCAGCGCGTCGGCGAAGAAGGCGGGGCGGCTCATGCGTCCGCGCTCGTCGGTGGCCGGGTCGTACTCGTACCAGCCGTGCGCCTCCCGGTCCTCGGAATCCGCCTGCCAGACCCAGTAGTTGGAGCCGTCGAAGAGCAGCGGGCGCTCCTCGGGCACCGTGGTGTCCCCGGCGTGGAGGACACCGCGGCCGGTGGTCCGGCCGCCGCCGGGCAGCGGCAGGGTGATGGGGAAGTTGCCCTTGTACCAGTCCATTTCGGTGCCGCGGGTACCGCGCGGGCCCTCCAGGCTCTCGACCCGGTCGGCGCGGGTGTGCCAGTAGCCGCGCAGCCCGTCGTTGCGGCTGTTCCAGTAGACGAGGAGTTCGTCGTCGACGTGGTGGAAGCCGGGGTCGCCGTACCGGTCGTTCGCGGGGATGCGCAGATCGTGGGTGAGCAGGGTGCCCTCGGCGCCGATCACGCGGGCCTGGGCCTCGCCGGCCACCACGAGGTGGGGCCAGGCGTCGGCGACGATCAGGTCCTCCACCCGGTCCTTCGGCACGAGTTCGGCCGCCGCCTCCTCCCAGGCGGGCCAGCCGAGTTCGTCGAAGAGCCCGGCCCGGAGGGTGCGTGCCAGGATGGGGGCCAGGTCGGTGGCGACCGCCTCGCGCACCTCCGCCTCGGCCAGCGCCAGCGCCTCGGCGGGCAGCCACTTCAGGCGGGCCAGCGCGTCGGGCAGCTGGGGCAGACCGACCGCGGTGAACCGCTCGACGACCGTACGCACCCACTGGGCCAGCAGCGGACGGCAGCCCGGCGACTGCGCCAGCAGCCGGATGGCCCGCAGCCCCGGCTCGTCGTCGCTGAACCGGTCCGCGCCCTTCAGGAAGGCGCCGTGGAACCGAGCGTCGGCGCCCAGGTGCAGCAGGTCCCGGTGGCCGTCGCCGGACGCCCACTGCTCCAGCGGCAGGGCGTGGCCCCGTTCCGGAGCCGCCACCGGTACGTCCAGGGACAGCAGCAGGTCGATCAGATCGATGTCGTGCGTGACCTTCAACGCGCCGCCGGACGCGGCGAGTTCGGCCCGCAGCCGGTCCACCGTCCGCTCCACGAGCGGGTAGAGCTGCGGCATCCGGGTCGAGCCACGCCAGGACCGGGCCCGCTCGCGGAACGTGAGGAAGCGGTCCAGCCAGCCCGCCGTGCCGTCCCGGGGACGCTCCTCCTCGGACAGTTCGGCGTCCCACAGCCCCGCCGTGGCACCGGAGTCCTCCAGCACCTGGAGCCACAGCGCGGGCATCTCGTCGTCGGAGCCCGCGGGGAGCATGTCCAACAGGGTGCCGCGCACCTGGCGTTCCCGCGCGGCCAGTGACACCAGCGCGGCACGGTGGCCCTTCCACCAGCCGGCCGCGGCACGCAGCGTGGCCGGCAGACCGAGCAGCTCGGACAGATAGTCCTGCTCGGCCAAGTCGGCGTCCTGCCCCGCGGCACGGGCCAGCTTGCGCAGGTCGCCCGCCATCTGCGCGGACGGCGGCAGACCGCCCGCGGTACGGCGCAGACACAGCCGCGTGAAGCGCCGCAGCGCCTCCTCGGCCGGCACCCGGGCGCCCAACTCCTTGCCGTAGGCGGACAGCACCTTCACCGGCAGCGCACCCGCGAGCGCGAACTCCAGGAACACCGCGTCGAGCCGGTCCTCCTCGATGACGAGCCCGTGCTCCGCCTCGGCCTTGCGGGCCCGGGTGAACAACTGGGCCGCGTAGGTGGCGTTCTCCTCGGCGAGGAACACCCGGCCCGCCTGCTCGTAGAAGGTCGGCAGGAAGTGCGGGACGGAGGCCGCCAGCCGCGCGCCCAGCTCCAGGTAGGCGTCCAAGGCGGCCTTGGGCCGGGACTTCACCTGCCGGGCCGCCCGCTCCAGGTCCGGCACGACACCGAGCGCGTGATGTCCGTCCTCGGGATGGTGCACCAGCACCCACTCCGGGAAGCCCAGTGACTGGCGCAGCCCCAGCCCCACGACGGCCGGTTCGGCGGCCTGCTCCAGGCCGAGGAATCCGGCGGCCAGGTCCTCCGCCGCGCCCAGTTCACCCGCGACCAGCCGCACCACCACCCGGTCGTCGAGACCCGGGTGCGTATAGGTGCGCGCCGTCAGCGGCACCGCCCGCTCACCGGCGCCCGCCGCGTCCGGCGGCAGCACCGCCCCCGCCGCGAGCATGTCCTCGTACGACACCTGCGTCCCCCCGCTCATGCGCTCTTGCCTTCCTCGATGTCACGCCCGGCGTACAGTGCCGCCGCCATCCGCATCCCCTCGGACCAGGCCACCGGGCCCACCTCGCCGAGCGGCAGCGCGCGCCCGTCCTCGTCCTGCCAGCTGAGGCCACCGGTCTCCACCGTGTCCTCCCAGTACGGCTCCCCGATCCACACGGAGGCCTCGACCGTGCGCCCGCCGTCGCGCACCCGGGCCGTGGCGTAGCCGCCGGAGACGCGGTAGCCCAGCGAACTGGCGCGCGCCGCGAGGGCGAAGCGCGAGCGGAACGAGCCGCCGGCGAACTCCCGTACCTCGGTGGCCTTCGGGGCGAATTCGTCAGGGCGCCGCCAGGTCGCCCGGTGGATCTGCTCGACGCGCTGGACTATGCCCAACTCGGCGGCGAACTCCCGGATGTCGTCGAGGTCCGGCAGCAGCACCGGGTGCGGCAGCGTCACCGTGCGCGGGGACAGCCGTACCGTCTCGCCGTCGAGGTTCACCACCCGCAGCTCGCCGTCCTCGGTGGTGCCCCGCAGGAAGCCGACCTCGTCGGGGTCGTCGCCGACCACGGCCAGGTCGCGCAGCGCCGACTGCCAGGCCTCGTCCGGCCACACCCGGACCAGCAGACCGGTGGGGACGGGCAGCGACGACACCATCCAGGAGTCGACCTGCGCGACACACCCCGCGGCGTGCCGATCCAGCCATTCGGCGAACCGCCGCAGCCGGTCCACCTCCGGGTGGTCCTTGAGCGCGCGCGGCAGGGACTTCAACTGCCGCCCCGCAGCCCGGCCCCCGGTGGCTCGCGCCGCCACCCGCCCCTCCACCAGGGCGACTTCATACCCGTCACCCGCCGACAGCCAACCCACTATGCCCCCGCCTCCCACATCAACACAGCCAGAAGAAAGCACAGTTCAGCCGGGATGCCCCGACATCTGTGCGACGACAAGTGGAACGTTAGCGGCGATCACTGACAATCGGCCGGGGAAGCTGTGGACGGGCTGAGTCGAGACATCGGCGGAACCGGCGAACGAGGCGCCCGGCCATGCCCGTTCCACCTACTCGGACAGGGCCGGCGGGCGGTTCGGCGGGCCGCGAGTTCAGGCCAAACGCACGGCCCCCGCCCGGAACGGACGTGCCGTCAAAGACGCAGGACGATCAGGGCCGTGTCGTCGGTGTTGCCCTCGGCGGGAAGCAGATCGGCGAGCAGGGCGTCGGCCAGGGACTCGGGTTCCGCGTGCCGGTGTAGGGCGAGGGAGTCGGCGAGGCGGGCCAGACCGCGGTCGATGTCCTCCGTACGACGCTCGATCAGCCCGTCGGTGTACAGCACCAGAGTGGCGCCCTCGGTGAAGGGGACGCTCGTCTGCACCCGGCCGACATGCTCGGGTCTGGCGCCCAGCGGCGGGTCGGTGGCCTGGTCGAGGAAGGTCACCGTGCCGTCGGGGTCGAGCAGGGCCGGCGGCGGATGGCCCGCGCAGCTGTAGGTGATGGTGTGGTCGTCCCAGTCGATGAACGTCGTGACCGCGGTGGCCGACTCGGCGCCCTCGACGAAACGGGAGTACAGACCGAGGGCCTCAAGCGCGGAGCCCGGCCCGTCCGCGACCCGGCAGGCCGCACTCAGGGCGCTGCGCAGCTGGCCCATGGCGCAGGCCGCCGCCAGTCCGTGTCCGACCACGTCACCCACGGCGACCGCCATCCCACCGTCGGGCAGGTCGACCAGGTCGTACCAGTCGCCGCAGACGTTCAGCGCGCCCACGGCGGGCCGGTAGCGGACGGCCGCCCGGTGGTGCCCGACGGGTCGGGGCGGGGGCAGCATCGCCGCCTGGAGGGTGAGGGCCACCTCGCGCTCGTGCGCGTGGGCCGTGCGCAGCCGCTCGTTGACCTGCTGCAACTCACGTGCCCGGGTGTACAGCTCGGCCTTCAGTACCCGGGCCCGGTTGTCGTCGGCCTGGCCGCCGAAGGCCCGGACGAACTCGGTGACCTCCTCCACCCGGTGCACGATCAGCATCACCTCGCCGTCCGGACCGCGGACGGGCGCGTTGACCGGGCTCCAGAAGTGCTCCACCCATCGGCCGGACAGCTGCGGGTCCTCGATGTCGTAGCGGAGCAGGGCCATGGTGTCGCGCTCTCCGCTGGTCACCGCCCGCAGCATCGACTCCCGGGTCTCGCGCATGCCGGCCGCCGCCGGGTCCTTGGGGTTCTCGGGGAAGACGTCGAAGATGTACCGGCCGATCAGTTCCTCGCGTTTGCGTCCCGACAGGCGCTGGAAGTCCTCGTTGGCGTCGAGGTAGACGAGCTCGGGGGTGAGCAGGGCCACCATCCCGGGCAGGTCGCGGAAGACCGCCGCGTAGTCGATCTCCGGATCCGGATCCTGCATGGCCTGCCCGCTTCGACGCCGATGGTCACTGTGTCGCTCCACGATAAGAGGGATCTGGCCACGTAGCCCGGAAACGGCACTTTTCGGTCCGGCAAGCAGCGGGGATGCCGTCGGCCGTCACCCGACCGAGTGGCCTGCTCGCGGAGGCCGCCGTGGGCGGCCGGACGATGGTATTGCCCGACGGGCGGCCACGCCGTTCATGATCCGGTGTCCGTCGTACCGGCGACGCCGGTGGTGACCCGGCGGTAGGCGGCACGGGCGTGCAGGAGGCGGGCCAGAGCCGTGCCCAGGAGGGCGGCGGTGAACAGGCAGCCGAGCCAGAACGTGTCGCGGTGTCCGGCCCAGGTGAGGGTGCCGGCGGGCGGTATGGCGAAGCCGTTGAGGAAGAGCCAGCACAGCACCGCGATGCCCGGGGCCGCCGTGAAGCGGGCGCACAGACCGAGCACCACGGACAGCAGGGACAGCGCGGCCAGCGCGGGCGAGGGCCGATCGGGACCTATCAGCGCGTTGAGCAGCGCCACCAGCACCAACGCGCCACCGGATGCCGCCGCCCAGACCAGCGGCGTGGCCATGGGCGAGGGGACGGGCCTCGCTCCGGTACGGAGAGGCACCCAGTCGATCATGGCTGAGACTCCTTCTGCTCGTCCCGCTCCTCCTGGCCACGGGGGAAGCAAGCCTGCCCGAGTCCGCGCTGCCCCTACAACCTCACCCCCGGCCAAGTCCCGGTCCCCACCGCCCCCTTGGAGGACGTCGTCGCCCGGCGCTCGTAGAGGATCGGCCACAGGGTGATCAGGACGAGCAGCCAGACCACGGTCACGGTGCGCACATGCGCGCCGAACACCGCCAGCAGCAGGGGCAGTACGCAGCAGGGGAGAGCCACCGACAGCAGCCACCGCCGTTCCCGGCTGGCTTTGCCCAGCCAGGCAAGCCCGCTGAGCAGGAAGTACCCGGCCAGAGACGAGCACAGCAACCACCGGGTGGCGTCCGGCAGCGTCTCCAGATGCTCTGCCGCGGCTCCCAGCGCGGCGGCCAGAGCGGCGAGACAGCCGGACACGAAACAGTGCAGGGGCAGCCCCGCACGGGAGGGCAGCACTCCCGCCGTCAGATGCGGCACCCCCGCATAACCGTGCTCGAAGGACAACGCCCACAACGTCGCCAGCAGGAAGAACGCCGCGACGGCGACCATGTACAGCTGCTTGTCC
This sequence comes from Streptomyces sp. NPDC002276, assembly GCF_053891435.1. Lineage (NCBI taxonomy): Bacteria > Bacillati > Actinomycetota > Actinomycetes > Kitasatosporales > Streptomycetaceae > Streptomyces > Streptomyces sp. NPDC002276. Next base: position 980,733 of record NZ_JBSFCQ010000001.1, read on the forward strand.
CACTCCGCGTCCGACAGGGCCGCGACCACCTGGGCGACGCCCTCGCCCAACACGATGAGGACGAAGAGGCCGAGCCGCTCGCTCAGGTGCTCCGTCTGCGACCGCGCGAGCGACGGGCGCCCCGCGGAGCCGCGCCGCGCGGTGCGGTCGTCGTGGCGCTCCCGGGCTTCCTGGTGTTCGACGAGGTCGCGTGCGGATACCGCGAAGGTGACGTACAGATCGAGGGCGATACCGAGGGCCCAGAGCCAGTAGCGCAGCGGGTCGTGCGCCCAGAGGGAGACGATCCACGGGATCACGCCGAGCGACATCTGGGCGGCCGGCCAGTCGACGAGGATCTGGCGGCGGTGCTGCCAGGCCCGGCTCGCCAGTCCCCGGATCAGGACGTAGGCGAGCGCGAACACGCGCGCGTGCTGGTCGTCGCCCTCGTGCACCCCCGGTACCGCCGCGGCCATGACGGCCATGCCGAACATCGCGGCCAGCACCGTACGGACGTGGGTGTTCTCGTAGGCCACGTTCGCGTACAGGGTGAACACGATCCAGGCCGTCCAGAAGGCCAGGAACAGCAGCGCGTACATGCCGAGGTCGGAGAGGTCCGGGACACCGTGCAGCAGGTGCGCGATCTGCGCCACACCGGCCACGGCTACCAGGTCGAAGAACAGCTCCAGCCAACTGGCGTGCCGGTTCTCCTCGGATGTCGTATGCGGGGCCGGTACGGCCCTGTCGTCGTCGCTCACCGCATCACCATGCCCTGTCATGGCGGCGGTCAGGCCTGGGACGCCGGGGGAGCCAGCATGATCGGCCACTCCTCGTCGTCGGCGAGGAGCTGGTCGAGCGTGATGTCGGCTCCCGCGACGAACACGGCGGTCGGCTCGCTCAGGCGCGCGCGGAGCGCCGGATCGACCGTCGTCCGGGCCGACAGAAGCAGCACGGCGTCCGGGTCGATTCCCGACCGTTCGGGGAACTCGGCCGGGTCCACGCCCGCCTGCCGGAGCGGCACGGGAAAGACGGCGACGCCGACCACCAGCCGTCCGGCATCGAGCGACCGCTCGGCCCAGCCGTCGGTCCGCACGAGGTAGAACGCCCCGTCGCCCTCGTAACAGTGCCCACCGAGCCGGGCCAGGGCACGCTCGCCCGGGGTGCCGTCCGGATCGACGACCAGGATGGGGAAGGCCGCGTCCGGATCGTCGGGGGCGATGCCGGAGCGAACGTACAGGCGGGCCATGGGGCAGGGCCTCCGAAGCGGATCGGATCTGAGCGGAGCATCAGTACGGTACGTGGTCGCTTCCGGCCGGAACCGATACCCCTGCCAGCTGTCCCCGCAGCCGATCGCTGATGATGCCCTCCGCGTCCGCCACGATCGTGCGGACCACCGTCTCGCAGCTCTCCACACTGTCGATGAGGCCCTGGGCCTGACCGGCCCACCACATGCCGCCCTCGACATCGCCCTCCCGCAGCACCCGCTGTCGGCCGCGTTTCCCGGAGGCGAGGTCGGCGACGTCGGAGAAGGCGGCCCCGGGGAGCGCGCCGAGGCGGGCGATGTCCTGGGAGACCGAATTGCGCGCCACACGGGCGGTGTTGCCGAACTCCCGGAACACGATCTGGGTGCCGCGCTCGTCGTTCGCGACGATCCGGGCCTTCACGTTCGGGTGGATCGGCGCCTCCTCGGTCGCCTCGAACCGGGTCCCCATATTGATCGCGCACGCCCCGAGCGCCAGGGCCGCGACGAGTCCGGAGCCGGTGGCGAAGCCGCCGGACGCGATGATCGGGATGCGCAGCCTGCGGGCGGCGGCCGGGATCAGCACGAGGCCGGGGACGTCGTCCTGCCCGGGGTGCCCGGCACACTCGAACCCGTCGATGCTCACCGCGTCGACGCCCAGTGCCTCGGCCTTCAGCGCGTGCCGGACGGCGACGGCCTTGTGCACGACCTTCACCCCGGCCTCCTTGAACGCCGGCAGGTGCGGCGCGGGATTGCTGCCCGCCGTCTCCACGACCTTCACACCGGAGTCGACGATGACCGCCCGGTAGTCGTCGTACGGCACCGGCTCGATGGTGGGCAGGATGGTCAGGTTGACGCCGAACGGCCTGTCGGTCAGCTCACGGCAGCGCGCGATCTCCTTCGCGAGCGCCTCCGGGGTGGGCTGGGTCAGCGCGCTGAGGAACCCCAGCGCGCCGGCGTTCGCGACGGCCGAGATCAGCTCGGCAGTACCCACCGCGAGCATTCCGCCGCACACGATGGGATGTTCGACCCCGAACATCTCCGTGAACTCGTTCTGGAAGGGCATGTCACTCCTGTAGCTGGAAGCAGGGGGCGTATACGTCAGAGGCGCCGGGAGATGATCAGCCGCATGATGTCCGAGGTGCCCTCCTCGATCTCCTCCAACTTGGCGTCGCGCATCCACTGTTCGACCGGGAACTCGCGCGAGTAGCCCCACCCGCCGAGCGTCTGGACGGCGCCCCAGGTCACCGCCATCGCAGTCTCCGAGGCCTGGAGCTTGGCCATGGCGGCGAGCTTCGTGGCGTCCGCCCCGGCGTCCATCTGCCGCGCCGCGTGCAGGGTGAGCAGCCACGCGGACTCGATCCGGGTCGCCATGTCGGCCAGCCGGAACGCGACGGCCTGGTGCTCGACGATCGGTTTGCCGAACTGCTTGCGCTCCCGGGCGTACTTGAGCGCGTACTCGTAGGCCGCGCGGGCCGCTCCGGTCGCCGCGGCGGCCAGCACGATCCGCGAGATGTCGAACGTCCTCATCAGCCCGCGGAAGCCCTGCCCCTCGGCCCCGAGCCGGTCGGACTCGGGCACGAACACCTCGTCGAAGAAGATCTCGCGGCACACGATCGCGCGCTGCCCCATCTTGCGCATGGGCTCGCCGAACCTCATCCCCTCGGCACCCTTGCGCAACAGAAAAGCGGTGACCCCGGAAGACCCACGACTGGGGTCGGTCTTCGCGAACACCACGTACTGGTCGGCCAGTCCCGCGTTGGAGATCCACACCTTCTGCCCGCTGATCGAGTAACCGCCCTCGACCCGGACGGCCGTGGTGACGATGGACGCGGCATCGGAACCCGATTCCGGCTCGGTCGTCGCCAGCGCGGTGTAGAGCGGGTTCGGACCGGCCAGCGGACGCAGCCACTCCGTCTTCTGCTCCTCGGTGCCGAGCGCGAGCAGCGGGTCGGCGAAGAACCCGTTGGAGCAGACGAAGTTGCCGATGCCCGGATCGCCCCAGCACATCTGTTCCTGGACCAGGCACTGGGTCACGACATCGGTGAATCCGCCCCCGCCGTACTCCTCGGGCAGCATGAAGTCGGTGATGCCGACCTTCGCCGCGGACCGGAAGATGTCCAGCGGCGACTCGATGTCCCGCTCGTCGACCTCGCGCCCGCGCGGCCGGATCTCGTTCGCGGCGAACTCCCGGCACAGTTCGACGATCGCCCGCTGCTCATCGGTCAGCGGCCAGGGCTCAATGGACGTGTTCACGCGATATCTCCTGCTCCTCGGTGGTTTCCCGGTGGCCGTGCGCCCCGGTTGTCTCTGGTACGGCTGCTGCGGTACTGGAGACGACGAGCGCGTCTACGGCGAGTGCGCCCTCGGCCCCGACCCGGATCGGGTTGACCTCGATGTCCGCCACACCGGGCGTCGCCGCGATCGCCTCCGACACGGCGACGATCGCGTCGATCAGCGACTCGACGTCGACCGCGGGCTGTCCCCGCCAGCCGTCCAGCAGTCGGCGCGAGCGCAACCGGTCGAGCATCCCGGCCGCCGTCCGCCGGTCGACCGGTGCCAGTTCCACGGACACGTCACGCCAGAGTTCGGCGTGGACCCCGCCGTGGCCCACGGCCACGGTCGGACCGAAGTCACGGTCCCGGCGCCCGCCGACCAGCATCTCGACGACGCCCGGCCGGGTGTCCTGCTCCTCGACGACGTACTCGCCGGGGCCGAGCCGCCCGTACATCTCGTGGAACGCCGTCGCCGCGGTGTCCGGGCCCAACCCGGTTCTGACGGCCTGGAGTTCGCTCTTGTGCTCGATCCAGCCCGCCTTGAGCACCAGCGGCGGTCGCAGGGCCGCACAGGCCTCCTCGAACCCGGCCGCGTCGGTGACCCGCCGCGCCTCGGGCATCGCGATACCGAGGGTTGTCAGGAATGTACGAGCCGCCCAGTAGCCGGGCCCCGGGACGGCCAGTTCGGGTTGTACGGTCGCTGGAGCCGGGCGGGGCTCACCGCCCAGCCGGGACACGTGGCCCAGTGCGCCCAGGGCCGCGTCGACGGTGTCGAAGACCGGGACGCGGTGCTCCCGTAGCCGGGCGACCGCGGTCGATGCGGCGCTCATGCTGTGCGCGATCAGGGGCACCCGCGCCGCGTCCGTCCGGTGACGGCGGCCGAGGCGGTCGATCACGGCGGACTCGGCCTCCACGAGGCTCGGCGAGTCCTCGCCGTAGCAGCCGAGATACCCCGACAGGACGACCGAGTCGACCTCGCCGGAGGCGGCCACCAACTCGACTACCTGGGCGTAGACATGGAGATCGGCTTCCCCCGCGCCCGCGAGGTCCACCGGATTGGACACCGCGGCGGCAGCGGGGAGCAGATCACACAGTCCGGACTGGAGCCGGTCGGTGAAGACCGGCGGCCGCAGCCCCTGTCCGGCAGCGAGGTCGGCGGCGATCCCGCCTTGCCCTCCGCTGTCGCTGATGATCGCGACCCGGCATCCGCCGGGTGGCGCGGTCGCGTCCAACACCCTTGCAGCGTCGACGAGTTCGCGCGGTGACGCCACCCGGAGGGCTCCGGCGGCGCGGCACGCCGCGTCGACGATGTCGAGCGCCGAGGTCATCGAACCGGTGTGGGACCGCGCGAGCCGACGGCTGCCCTCGCTGGCACCCGTGGTGAGCACGAGTACGTGTTTGCCTGCGTGGCGGAGGGCTTCGAGGGCGGCGACGATACGCGTTCCGTCCGCGAAGCTCTCCAGGTAGAGCGCGACCGTGGTGGTGTGCTCGTCGGCGACGAGGGATTCGAGTATGTCGGCGGCTCCCACGTCGAGTTGGTTGCCGACCGAGTAGAAGCGGGACACGCCCAGTCCGGCCCGTGCGCCGAGGCCGGCGATCTCGGAGCCGAGTTGACCGCTCTGGGAGACGATCGCCAGGCTTCCGGGCGTGAAGTTCCCCCAGGCGAGCCGGAGTTGAGTGGAAGCGTTGAACAATCCGAGGCTGTTCGGTCCGATCATCCGCGCGCCCGACTCGCGCAGCAGCGCGGCGAGTTCGGCCTCGTCGGCTCCAAGTCCCGCGGTGATGGAGAGGAACGCGCGGCAGCCCTTGGCGAGGGCGTCCCGGACGACGGGAAGGACGTGTCGCGGCGGTACGCAGAGGGCGACGAGGTCGGGGGTTCCCGGCAGGTCGCCCACCGTCGTACGGCAGGGCTGTCCGAGGACTTGCGCGGCACGGCGGTTGACCAGCCACACCTGCCGCCGGTCGGCCCCCGCGAGGGCGCCGGTGGCGAGCCAGTAGCCCCATTTGGCGCGGTCCTCGGTGGCACCGACCACGGCTATGGACGAGGGGTCGACGAAGGCCTGGGGAAAGGACACGGACGGTCTCCCGGTCGCGGGTGCCGACGGTGGGCCGCCGCGGTGATCCGCGGTGCCGAACTGGTCAGACATGGGGCCGCACCGCCGTGCAGACGAGCCGCTTGTTGATGAACTCGCTGATTCCCGGGCCCAGTTCACGGCCGAAGCCGGAGCGTCGGACGCCGCCGAAGGGCAGTTCGGGTCCGTCCATGGACGGGGTGTTGATGTTCGCCATGCCGGTCTCCAGTCGCTCCGCGACGCGGCGCGCCCGCTCGGGATCGGCGCTGAACACGGCACAACCAAGGCCGTACGGGGTGGAGTTGGCGAGTCGGACCGCGTGTTCGTCGTGCGTGACGCGGTGGACGACGGCCACCGGCCCGAAGAGTTCCTCGTGCCAGGCCCGCATGTCCTCGGTGACGTCCACGAGGACGGCGGGGGAGTAGCGGGCCGACTCGTCCGACGCCAGGACACCGCCCGCGAGCAGACGGGCGCCCTTGGCGACGGCGTCCCCGACCTGGGCCGCGAGGTGCTCGGCCGCCGCGCGGGAGGCCAGCGGAGGATGTACGGAGGTGTCGACGGCCTCGGCCTCGGCGCCGAGCGCGGTCACGAACTCGTCGTAGATGTCGGCCATCACGAGCATGCGCTTGTTCGAGGTGCAGGCCTGCCCGTTGTTGTGCAGTCGGGTCCGCCAGGCCAGCGCTGCGACGGCGGTCACGTCGGGGGAGTCCAGCACGATGAACGGGTCCGAGCCGCCGAGTTCGAGCACGCACTTCTTCAGGTGTCGGCCCGCCGCCGCGGCGACGACCGAGCCCGCACGCTCGGAGCCCGTCAGCGACACACCCTGCACTCGGGGATCGGCGATGACGGTCTCGACCTGCTCGTGCGTGGCGAAGACGTTGAGATAGGCCCCGTGCGGCAGGCCCGCGTCGAGGACCACCTCCTCAAGTGCCTTGGCGGTGAGCGGGACCGACTCGGCGTGCTTGACGATCACGGTGTTGCCCAGCACGAGGTTCGGGACGGCGAAGCGCACGACCTGATAGCACGGGTAGTTCCAGGGCATGACGCCCAACAGGGGGCCGACCGGGCGGGATTGGACGACCGCACGGCCATCGCCACGGGTCGCGAGTTCCTCGTCCGCGAGCAGGGCGGGGCCCTGGTCGGCGTAGTGGTCGAAGATCGACGCGCAGTACTCGATCTCGTCGATCCCTTCGGGGAGCGGCTTGCCCATCTCCAGCCGCATGGTCGCGGCCAGTTCGCGGGAGCGTCGTAGGAGCGCGGCGCCCGCCCGGCGGACGAGATCGGCGCGTTCGGCGACGGGGCGCTCCCGCCAGTCGAGGTACGCCGTCTGCGAGGCGTCGAGGATCTCGGCGACCTCGGTTTCGGTGGCGTAGGGGAAGGAGCGGACCGGTTCGCCGGTCGCGGGATCGACGACCTGATAGGCGGGTCGGCCCGTGCCTGGCAGGGTCATGAGTGATGAACCTCTAGGGGTCGTGGGACGGAGGATCCGATGGGGGTCGTAGGACGGAGGATCCGAACTCAGTTCTGAACTGCGGGAGTTGACCGGCGGGCGAAGAACGCGGGATACACGCGTCGGCAGATCAACAGGGCGACCAGGCCGAGCAGGAGCGTCCCGGTGCCGATCAGGAACGTGCCGCCGACGCGGGATCCGGAGGAGAACGGGAGGGTCCAGCTCGTACCGCTGTTGATCGGATCCCACGCCTGCACCAGGCTCCAGGCTCCCGCGGCGAGCAGGACGATCCCGCCGATCGCGGGGAGGACGACGGTCAGCCACAGCGCCGACGCCCTGGCGCGCGGCTCGTCGCGGTGGACCCAGGCGGAGGTGAGCCCGGTGAGGCCGTAGTAGAACGCGATCAGCACTCCGCAGGCGGACACCGCGTCGCCGAGGACGAGACCGTGGCCGAGGAAGTTCAAAGCCACGTACACCACCGCGCCGATCACCCCGACCGCGATCGTGCCGACGTGCGGGATGCGGAAGCGCGGGTGCACCCGGGCCAGTGCGCGGGGGAGTGCGCCCTGGTCGCCCATCGACAGCATCGTGCGGCTGAGGGTCAGTACGGTCGTCTCCGTCGAGGCGGCGGCCGAGGTGAGGACCATGAGGATCAGCAGGTGCCACAGCACCGAGCCGAAGCCGCTCGATCCGAACACCGCGGTGCCGAAGCCGTAGAGGACGTCCCCGGAGTTGTCCGGGTTGTTCAGGCCGATCCCGGAGTCGCCGATGCCGGCGAAGGAGATCGCGGCGAAGGTGGCGAGGAGGTACAGCGTGACCAGGAGCACCGTGGACCAGGTCGCGGCGCGGCCCGGGATGCGGTGCCGGTCGGTGGTCTCCTCGTTGACGGTGAGCGCCGTCTCCCAGCCCCAGTAGATGAACAGCATCAGCACCAGCGCGCTGACGAACGCGCTCAGGGACGCGCCCTCGAACGGGTTGAGCCAGGACAGGCTCGGCCGTCGGGTGCCGGTCGGCGCGCTGCCGGCGTACACCTTGACGAGCGCGACGACGGAGAGGGCCACGAGCATGCCGAACTCCAGGAAGAGCAGGGCGCGTTGGACCGCCGCCGCGATCTCGATGCCGCGGTAGCAGACGAGGGTCATCAGCGCGAGCCAGCCGAGCCCGGCCAGCAGCACCCGCCAGTTCGCCGGATCGGAACCGATGTTCTCCGCGCCCGCCAGCAGGAACACGTACTGTCCGGCGACCTGCGCGAGGCTGCCGATCACCAGGACGAAGGACGCGATGATCGCCCAGCCGCCCAGGAATCCGAGGCTCGGATTCAGCGAGCGGGTGGCCCAGGTGAAGATCGTGCCGCAGTCCGGATCACGCCGGTTGAGGGCGGCGTAGCCGAAGGAGACGAACAGGATCGGGACGAAGGCGAGCACCACCACGGCCGGGGCCTGGAACCCGACGTAGCCAACGACGAAGGCCAGGGTGGCGGTGAGGCTGTAGGCGGGCGCGGCGGACGCCACGGCGAGGATCAGGCTGGTGGCCATGCCGAGCGCGCCGGAGCGCAGGCCCTTGTCCGTCTGGGCCTCGCGCACTTGGAGTTGCGAATCTGAGGTCATTGCCACTCCCGATCTGGTGGTCTACGGGTACCGACAACAAAACGCAATGACTGATTGGCGAGTCAGACTGGCTGTGGCGGGAGGTGCTGTCAAGACTTCGATCGCAATTATGTGGAGTGTCTTGACTGGTGAGTCAGTGTTGCGGCACGGTGGCCGGCGTGACACCACCACTCGAAACTTCTGCCGTCGACACCGAGGTCGTGGTCGTGGGCGCCGGATACGCGGGGCTCAGCACCGCGTGGCGGCTGGCCGACGCCGGGATCGACGTCGTCGTACTGGAGGCCGCCGACCGCGTGGGCGGCCGTGTGTTCAGCCAGGTGAGCCCGTCGGGCGTGCGCATCGACCACGGAGGACAGTGGATCGGGCCGAGCCAGCGACGGTTCCACGCGCTGGCGGAACGCTTCGGCTGCCGGACGTTCCCGACCTGGGAGACCGGACGGCACGCCGAGATCCGCGCCGACGGAACCCGCGTCGACTACGCGGGCGGCGCACCGGACACCGGACCGGGCATCGAGGAGTACGCACGCCTCACCGCCCTCCTCGACGAACTCGCCCGCACTGTCGACCTCGAACTGCCTTGGTCCACACCGCGGTTCGAGGAGTTCGACGCGTTGTCGGCCGAGGACTTCTTCCGCGCGCAGACCGCCGACGAGGACGCCCTCCAACGACTCGCGCTCGCGATCCAGGGCGTCTGGTGCGCCGAACCGCGCGAGATCTCCTTCTTCCACGTGCTGTTCTACCTGGCCTCGGGCGGCGGCTACGAACAGCTGATGGAGACCCGCGGCTGCGCCCAGGACGCCCGCTTCTCCGACGGGGCGGACGCGGTGGCCCACGCGCTCGCGAAGTCGCTCGGCGGACGGGTCCGGCTCGCCGAACCGGTGCTGTCCCTGCGCCAGACCGCGCACGGCGTGGAGGCGTACACCGGCCACACCGTCGTACGAGCCCGTCGAGCCGTGGTCGCCGTACCACCGGCGGCGGTCGAACGGATCGCCTTCGACCCGCCGCTCCCCACCGGGCGGCGCGGCTGGGTCCGCCACTCCCCGATGGGCCGGGTCGCCAAGGTGCACGCCGTCTACGAGGAACCCTTCTGGCGCCCGGCCGGACGCTCCGGCATCGCGACCCTCTACGGCGACAGCCCGGTCGGCGTCGTCTTCGACAACTCCCCCGAGGACGCCTCGCACGGCGTGCTCGTCGCGTTCGTCTACGGCGACCGGCTCGACCGCTGGTCCGCAGGAACCGACACCGAGCGCCGCCGGGCGGTGCTGGACGCACTGTCGGCGGTGGCCGGACCCCGGGCCGGAGCGCCGGTCGACTACGTCGAGAAGGTCTGGCCCCGGACGGGCTGGACCATCGGCGGCTACGAGTGCTTCGTGACCCCGGGCGGCTGGACCCGCCACGGCAGGGACGGCTGGCGGGAGCCGTCCGGGCTCGTCCACTGGGCCGGGACCGAGACCGCCTCGGTGTGGAACGGCTACATCGACGGGGCGATCTCGTCGGGCGAGCGGGCCGCGGCCGAGGTGATCAGCGCCCTGGCGGCCGTCGTCCACCCGGGGTGAACGGCCTTGCCCGAAATCCGGGGTGAACCCCCTTGCCTGACATACTGACCGGGTTATGACCAGCATCGAAGAGCGGCCGGCCGAGACCGTTGCCGGGACCGTCGCCGATCTGCCGGAACGCGTCCGTACGGCGATCAGGGCCGCCGCCGTCTCCCAGCGCGAACTCGCTCAGCGCATCGGCATGGACCCGACCGCCCTGTCCAAGGCGCTGCGCGGGACCCGGCGGCTGCGCGACGAGGAGATCGCGGCCATCGCGAAGGCCTGCGGGGTGTCCACCGCGTATCTCGTCGAGGGAACCGGCCCCGAGCCCGTACTCCCGCCCGACACCGGGCGGGACCGGGCGCAGCCGGTGACGGCACAGGAGCGGCAGGACCAGATCCTGGAGGCCGCGACCGTCCTCATCGCCCGCCGCGGCTACCACAACGTGCGGGTCTCGGACATCGCCCGCTACTGCGGGACCAGCACGGCGACGGTTCACTACCACTTCCCCAGCAAGGAAGCCACGCTGCACGCGGCGCTTGAGTACTACGCCCAGCGGTTCCGTACCCGGCTCGACGAGGAGTTCGGCCGGGCGACCTCCGCGCGGGACAAACTGCGCCGTCTGATCGAGGTCCAACTCCCGCTCACCGCCGACGACATCGACGAATGGTCGGTGTGGATCCAGTTCTGGAACCAGGCGATGCTCGAACCCGGGCTGCGGGCCGCGCAGCGGCGGATCTACTCGGGCTGGTACCGGGTCGTGGTGGACCTGCTGCGCGAGTGCCGGTCCGAGGGCCTCGCGCCGGAGGCGGACATCGAGGCCCTCGCAGACCGGTTCACCGCGATGGTCGACGGCCTGGCGATGCAGATCCTCGCCGGCTCGACCGAGATGCGGCCGGACCGCATGCGCTCACTCCTGCTGCGGGCCTTCGAACCGCACCTCGACCTGACCTGACCTGACCGATCGGCCTTCGCCGCCCGCATGAGGCACCGGCCCGGCACGAACCGGGTCCCGGCGCCCCCGCCGACAGCAATCTGTCAGAGCCTCGGAGTCAGGCTCGGAGTGTCACGGCTTGCGGGCGAGGCCGCCGTGCTCGCCGATGGGTTCCGGAGCCGGGTTGGTGGATTCCGGACGCCAGAGGGGGACCGAGACCACACCGGGGTCCACCAGCTCCAGACCGTCGAAGTACGCCGTGATCTCGTCGATGGTGCGCAGGTTGTAGGGGACGGCACCGCTCTCGTTGTAGGCGTCCTGGGCCTGTTCGAAGACCGGGTCGATGCCCCGCGAACCGTCGTTGATGGACAGGTAACTGCCGGACGGCAGCGCGTCCATCAGGCGGGTGACGATGGCGAGCGCCTGGTCGTGCTCGGCGACATGGCCCAGGATGTTGCTGAGGATGAGGGCGGTGGGCCGGGTGAGGTCCAGTGTCTTGGTGGCCTCCGCCAGGATGCGGTCCGGGTCCGTCACGTTGGCGTCCACGTAGGCGGTCACCCCCTCCGGCGTGGAGTAGAGCAGCGCGTGGGCGTGTGCGAGGACCATCGGGTCGTTGTCGACGTAGACGATCCGGGACTCGGGGGCGATCCGCTGGGCGACCTGATGGGTGTTGTCCGCGGTCGGCAGGCCGGTGCCGACGTCCAGGAACTGCCGGATGCCCGCCTCGGAGACCAGGTACGTGATGTTGCGGCGCAGGAACGCGCGGCTGTTGCGGGCGATGGTCACGATGCCGGGGAAGACGGCGGTGTACGCGTCGCCCGCCTCCTCGTCGACGGGGTAGTTGTCCTTGCCGCCCAGCCAGTAGTTCCAGATCCGCGCCGAGTGCGGCACCGATGTGTCGATCTTCTGCTGTGCGGCCGGTCCGGGTGTCATTGCTTGGTCTGGCATGGGTAGCGTTCGTCCTTCAGCCGGGGTGTGCGGTGTCCGCCGCTCAACCTACGTCCCAACGGCCCGGCCGCGTAAGCCAGTTGATCTCCCCGAAGGAGCCGAGTGCCGGTCCGTGCACATTCCGTGGCACGGGGCCGCCGCCCGGCCCCGGGCGGCCCGGGAGCAGTGGTTATCCTCACAAATGGTACCCATAGGGCTTTTTCGTGGCACTGGTCACGTCGCGGAACCGCCGCCTCGTCTACGTTCGCAACCCTGTGCCCCCGCCCCCGAACCGCCGAGGCCCCATGTCGTACCGACCGAATCCCCGCCCGACCACGCCGACCGCGAGCACGCCCGCCCGACGCGGCAGGCGCGCGGTCCTCCTCACCGGAGCCGTGGCGGCCTTTCTCGCGGCCGGCACGGCCGGTCCCGCCGCGGCGGCCGTCAGCACGCAGACGACCGCGACGACTGCACCGAGCCAGGCACGCCTGACGACCGCCGTGCTGGACCTGGACCACCCCGACCGGAGTCCGCTGGTGCGCGGCAAGGACCTTCCCTACGACACGGCCAGCATCATCAAGGTCGACATCCTCGCCACGCTGCTCCTCCAGGCCCAGGACGCCGGACGCGGCCTCACCCAGCAGGAGCGGAGCCTGGCCGAGGCGATGATCGAGCACAGCGACAACGACGCGGCGACCGCCCTCTGGCGGCAGACAGGCCAGGCCTCCGGCCTGGAGGCGGCGAACAAGCGCCTGGGTCTGTCCGCGACCGTGGGCGGATCCGGCGGCAAGTGGGGACTCACGCAGACCACGGCGACCGACCAGATCCGCCTGCTGCACGCGGTCTTCGCCGACGACGGGACCTCGTCCTCCAGCGCGTCCACACTGACCACGACATCCCAGAGCTACATCCGTACGCTGATGACCCGCATAGCCGCCGGACAGTCATGGGGCGTCTCGGCGGCCTCCGACGCCGGGTGGGCACTCAAGAACGGCTGGCTGCAACGCAGCACCACCGGCCTGTGGGACATCAACAGCGTCGGAGAGGTCACCTCGGGAACACACCACTACCTCGTCGCGGTCCTCTCCAACGGCAACGCCTCGATGGCGGGCGGCATCGCGGCGGTCGAAAGCGCGGCCCGCACGGCGGTCTCCTCGGCACAGGCGGTCGGCTGACGTCGAAACGCGACGGCAGGCCAGGACCGCGAGCAGGAGCAGGTTGGCGCTGGCCCTCGGCCCGCCGAACGGGCCGCAAGGTTTTCGCAAGGCGGTCCCCCCCACCATCGAGAGCGCACGACGTGTTCAGGTCATAGGGAAAGGTTCGAGCGTGAGAATGCTCAACAGATCGGCCGTCGCTCTCGTGATGAGCACGCTGTTTCTCGCTGTCGGCGCCGCCGGGGTCGCCACCGCCGCTCCCACGGCACCCAACGCCCCTGAAGTGGCGCTCGGAGGATGCAGCAGTTTCCCGCCCACCCCCTGTGGTGAGGTACAGAACAACTCGAACCGAACGGTCCGTGTGTCCTTGAACTGGACCTGCACCGCGGACACCGGCAATATCGGCTCAACCTGCCCGAAGGACATCAAGTCCGTTGCGGCGGGTCACCACATCGGCGGTGGCAGTGTCGACGTCGACGCCTTCGAAGTGCCGACCGGCTGCACCTTCGCCTTCGACATCGACGGCCTGAATCTGACCCGGGGCGCGGGCTGGTACAAGTTCTCCAGCCTGAACACCGTCACCATCCACCGGGCCACCTGCTAAGGGCGTTCGCCTCCGGGCCGTTGGCGCCTGCCAAGTACGCCGTATCTCCTGCCGCCGAGGGAACGGCAGGAAATACGGCAGGCCTGGGGCACCCCGCAGTCGGTGCGCAAGGTTTTCGCACGGTCGCTGGTGCCTACTGCGAGTGGGCACCACGAGTACCGCGATCTGCCCGGATCCGGTCCACCCCCTCGACGTGCAGCGACCCGCTCGTGACGTGGCCGTCGAGTTCAACGTCGAGCGGTGGTACAGGAGTTGGAGCGACGTACCCACTGAAGGGCACGGACGACACCAGCCGGCTGTGAACCACTTCGTCGGCGGGCGGGCTCGTGCATGCGGTGATCCGGCACAGGGGGCGGATCACCGCATGTCGAGCATCTTGCGGATGTCCTGGGCGCGGGGGGAGTTGAGCGCGGTGTAGAGGTCGAGGGCTTTGGAGAGATGGTCGGCGACCTTCTCCGGTTGGTCGTTGTCCCGGAGGACGGCGGCGGTTCCGAGGTGGGCGCGGGCCTGTTCTTCCTGTTCCTCGATCTCAAGGGCGACATCCAGCGCCTGGGCGTGCGCTTCGAGCGCCTCGGTGGCCTGGCCGAGGCCGTTGAGCGCTTCGCCGAGGCCGTTGAGGGCGCCGGTCTCGCCGTAGCGCTCGCCGATGTCGCGGAACGTCCTCAGGGCCTCTCGCTGGTGTTCGGCTGCTTCTTCGTGGCGGCCCAGAGCGCTGAGCGCGTTGCCCAGGTTGGACAGCGCGTGTCCGGTTCCGGCGGGGTTGGTCAGCCGCCGGAACAGTGCCAGTGCCCGCTCGAAGTAGCCTGCCGCCGCAGTGTGGTTGCCCTGCCGCGCCGTGAGGATGCCGAGGTTGCCGAGGGCACTGGCCTCCCCGAAGGGGTGGTGCGCGGCCCGGTACAACTCAAGGGCCTGCTCGTAGCGTTCGGCCGATGCCGTGAAGTCCTCCAGCAACTCCAGCACGATACCGAGGTTGTTGAGGACGTCCGCTTCGCCGTGGGCGTCGCCGGCCGAGCGGAAGAGTGCCACCGCCTGCTCGTGGCGTTCGGCGGCCTGCCGGTAGTGTCCGCGCAACTCAAGCAGGACGCCCAGGTTGGTCAGGTGCCGGGCTTCGCCGGCCGGATGGTCGGTGGTGCGGCACAGGGCGAGGGCGGCGTCGTGGAGTTGGCGCGCGCTGTCGTAGTCGCCGAGCCGCCGGTGGACGGCGCCCAGGCAGGCGAGGACGTCCACCTCGCCGCGCGTGTCGCCCGCCGACCTGGCGGCCCGCAGGGCGTGCGTGTGGATGGTCAGGGCGTCCGTGTAGTGCCCCGAGCGCTCGTAGTGGCGGTGCAACGTGGTGGCGATGCGCACCGTGTGTCCGGACGGGCCGGGCTCCTCGGTGCGGGAGCACAGTGCCACGAGAGTGGGTTGCGCGGCGGTGAGCCAGGCGCGTGCCTCATCCGCGCTGCGCAGTGGTGGCAGCCCGGCGCCGGAGTACTCGACGACGGGGCGCAGATGGCGTTCGGCGGGGTAGAGGAGGTCCATGGCCGCCGCGGATGTGGTGAGGCAGTGGTCGAGCAGGCGGGTGAGGGCAGCCCGGTGTTCGGCCGGTGTGTCGTGCCGGGCGGTGAGTTCCGCGGCGTAGGCCCGCAGCAGGTCGTGCATGGCGTACCGCCCGGCCGGGGTGCGGTTGAGCAGGTGCGCGCGGGCCAGTACGTCGAGGGCCTGCCGTACGGTGTCCACGGGCTCGTGGGCCAGTGCGGCGGCCGAGTGGGCGTCGATGTCGGGTCCGGGGTGCAGACCGAGGAGTCTGAAGAGACGGGCGGGCAGGTCGGCGAGGCGGGCGTACGACCAGGAGAAGACGGCGCGGACGGCGGCGCGCGGGTCGTCGCCCAGGTCCAGCAGGTCCAACCGCCGCTGGTGGTCCGCGAGTTCTGCCACCAGACGGGCCAGCGTCTCGGTGGGCCTAGACAGCACCAGCTGCGCCGCCACTCTGAGGGCCAGCGGCAGCCGCGCGCACTGCTCCGCCAGATCGGTGGCGGCGGGGCGTTCCGCCTCCATCCGTTCACCGATCAGCGCCCGCAGCAGCTTGAGGGCATCGGAACGGGAGAGCGCGTCGAGCACCACGGGGTGTGCCCCGTGCACCGCCATGAGCCCGCTCAGCGAGTCCCGGCTGGTGATCAGTACCCGGCAGCGGGGGTTGCCCGGCAACAGATGTCTGACCTGGGCGGTGGAGGCGGCGTTGTCGAGGATCACCAGGAGTCGGCGTCCGTCGAGGGCCGTACGGTAGCGTGCCGCCCGGTCCTCCAGACGCAGCGGGATCTCCGGCCGGGGCACGCCGAGGGCGGTCAGGAAGCCGGTCAGCGCCTGGGCGGCGGAGACCGGTTGGTGCGGGTCGTAGCCCCTGAGGTCGACATACAGCTGTCCGTCGGGGAAGGCCTCCCGCGACCGGTGCGCCCAGTGCACCGCGAGCGCGGTCTTGCCGACGCCCGCGGTGCCCAGGACGGCGGAGACGGTCGCTTCGGTGTCGCCCGCGGCGCCGTCTTCGTCGAGCAGGACCCGGGTCAGGGCGGAGAGTTGGGCGTCCCGTCCGGTGAAGGGCCGAATGTCCATGGGCAGTTGGGCCGGAACGGGAGCCGCGGCCGGTGGAGCGGACGGCCGCGGCCTGGCCGGGGCGTCGACGGTCAACTCCTCGTACAGCGACCGTAGTTCGGGTCCGGGTGCGTGCCCCAGTTCGTCGGCCAGTTGCTCGCGGATCCTGGTGTAGACGTGCAGCGCGTCCGTACGTGATCCGGTGGCCGCCAGCGCGCGCATCAACGCCATGGCCAGTGGCTCAGACAGCGGATGTTCGGCCAGCAGGGGCCGCAGCAGCTCCGGCACCGTCTCGGAACCGCCCTGCCGCAGACAGCCCTCTGCCCAGGCGCAAGCCGCCTCGATCCGCTCCTGACCCCAGGCCGTCCGCATTCGCTCCGCCCAGGCTCCGGGCAGTCCCGCCAGCGCGGGGCCCTGCCACAGACGCAGCGCCTGTTCGAGGAACTCCGCACGTTCCCCGTCGGAGTACGTCGGCTTTCGCCCGTGGGCCACGAGGCGGCGGAACTGCGCCAGGTCGACAGCGTCGTCGTCCGCCTTCAGCAGGTAACCGCCGGACACCTTCCCGATGGTGATCGAAGGGTGGCGCACCCCCGCGCCGCTCTCCTCGGCCGCGGCATCGTCCAACAGCCGCCGCAAACGGCTGACATGGGAGTAGACCACCGAGCGCGCGCCGTTGGGCGGATCGCCGTCCCAGAGCCGGTCGATGAGCGTTTCGACAACCACGGGCCGTCCGGCGTCGGCCGCCAGCGCGGCCAGGATCACCCGCCTGCGCGGCTGTCCCGGATCCCGCTCGCCGTGTGCGACGCGCAGATGCATCGGACCGAGCAGAAGGAGCTTCAAAAACCCTCCATCACAAGATTTTCGCAAGACGGATCCTAGATCCTCACACGCCTTGTCGTCAGGGGGACCGCCCGACCCAACTGCCGTACATGGATGGGACATTGACGATGCGACAGAAAGTGACGCGACGCTGACTGGGGGAGAGGCCGCAGCTGTTCCTGCCGGTCGGCAACGGGAGTTGTGTGCGGCGGCGGGATCGCCGGCAGGTGAGCGAGGGGCTTCCGCCGGCCGCTCCGGTCGCGAACTGCCCGGGATGCGTGAGCGCAGTGCCCTGTACGGCGGGCCCACCCCCGACGGCCACTCCATGACCGACCCGGTCCCGACCCCGGTGACCGTCCGCGCGGAGCTGAGGGGTGAGGTCATGGTGGCGCGGTGCCTTCGCCGACCGGGCGTCTGGTCGAACGCTTCGTTCTGCACGCTCCCGCTCCCGCTCCCACGCGGCGCAGCCGCCTGGCGGTTCTCACCGAGCGGGAACGGGAAGCCCAGTCCCTGGACACCCAGGGACTGGCCAACGGCGAGATCGCGGACCGCCCCTTCGTCGGGGCGACGACCGTCAAGATCCACCTCGGCCGGAGCCTGACCGAACTCGGCACGGGATCCGGCGCCCCTACTTCACGCCGGGGTCCAGCAGCCGGCGGATACGCGCGTACTCGGCTGCCATCTCCGGCGTGGCGAGGAAATCACCGAGATCGGCGACCACCTGGTGATCGACGTCCTCGATGGACCGTATGGCGAGTTCGTAGAGCTCGCCGCGCCGATTCTGCTCCAAGTAGCTCTTCCAGTGCGTCAGCGCGCTGATGGCGGTGAGGATTCCGGTGTCCAAATCGTCATCGACCAGGATGCCGTCGTAGATCGTCGCCAGCTTGTCGTGCAACTCGGCGGCGCTGATCGTCAGGACGTCGACGCAGGCGCTCGTGAGTGCCGCCCGGGCGCCTTCGGTGAGTTCGTCATCGGCCGCACCGCGCAGCAGATCCGGCCGCACCAGGCGGGTGACCGTCTCCTCCCCGAAGGCACGAACACTGGCTTCGGGGGCTTCGATGATCAGCCGGAGAATATCCGCCTCAAGTTCGCTGTAGTTCACGCCCGCAGCCTAAAGTGCCGCCTCCGAAAGCCCTTCAGGGGTCGGGTCCGAAGCCGGTCGGTCGAGTACGCGTCCGGCTCCGCGAGGGACTTCAAGCCCATGCCGTTCCGGCGGAGTTCATTGTGATCTCGCAGAGCAGGGCCGCCCAATACGGGCGTGTCCGGACCGGTCTGGCGGCCGGCAAGCCGTGCGCCGCTCAGGGCGTGGTGCGGACCACCGGCCACATCCCCGAGTACGCGGGATCCTCACCATCCAACGCCAAGTGCGGCCTCCGTAGATGTCCGGTGACTTCGTCGTCTCCGGTACCCAGGATCGCGGCGGACCCGCCGCACCTGCCGTTACGGCGACGACACGGGTCCCGCCGGTCCTGACCGACCCGGCACCGCACAGCGGTTCCGCATTGCTTGCACCGCGCGACCGATCAACAGTGCGTCATGTCTCTCGCCTCGCCTCGAACTGCCTGTTACCGTCCGACTTAATCGATCTAGCGCCGGGCGGCGCTCTGTACGACACCTCGGACGACGGCCACTCGACGGAGAGTGAAATGGACCTTGTCTCACAACAGCGCAGCACCTACGAAGCGGTCCTTCGGCTGAACGACGCACCGTTCATCACTGAGCGCCCGGCGATGTTCAGCCCGGCCGCCGCGGCCCAGGACGAGAGCAACACACGCGGCACGTATGGCCGCTTCGCACAGCTCCTGCTCCCCGAGGAGTACTCGGACTGGGTCGAGGAGAGCGCCGCGCATGTCGGCTCCTGCTACGTCGGCGACTGGACCTCGCTGCACAAGGTGAAGGTGCACGGCCCGCAGGCGCTTGCGTTCCTGAGCCGACTGGGGATGCGGGACCTGTCCCGTTTCGAGGTTGGGCAGATCAAGCACCATGTGCAGCTCGACGAGAACGGCTGGGTCGCCTCCGAGGGTGTGCTGTGTCGACTCGGGCCCGACGAGTTCGTCTACACCGCTGGCAGTTGCGACTGGCTGTTGTGGCAGCTGAGTCAGGGCAGTTGGGACGCCGCTGCCACCGACATCAGCCCCGACGTGTTCATCTTCGGCGTCCAGGGCCCGGCGTCCCTGGCGACACTGGAGAAACTGACGGGGGACGATCTCCGCGACATCGCCTTCAGCCGCAGCCGTATGTCGACGGTCGACGGGGTCCCGGTACGGGTCCTGCGCACCGGGATCTCGGGCGAACTCGGCTACGAACTGCACGGGCCGACCGCACACGCCAACCACATCTGGGCGGCGGTCGTGGCGAGCGGCCAGGACGTCGGCATTCGTCAACTCGGCTTCCGGGCGCAGCCCGTTCAGCACATCGAGGCCGGGATCGCGACCAACGGGCTGGACTATCTGCCGGCGTCGATCCTGACGCCGGGTGCGCCGAGGCAGTTCCGCAAGGGCGTGCCGACCGGCAGTTTCGTCCCGACAGGTGGGGTGACCGACTACTTCCGCAAGCCGGGCGAGCTCGGCTGGGGCTTCCGCAAGGGCGTCCCCGACCGCGACTTCATCGGACGGGAGGCACTCGTCAGGGATGCCGAAAGCAACGTCCCTGCACGGCAGTTGGCAGGTCTGCGCTGGAACGGACAGGATGTCGCCCGCATCCTCACCTCGCTCCTGAGCGAGGCCGAGCTGCCGGACCAGATGGAGATGCCGCGCGGACGCGGTCCCCACTTCGACCAGGTCTTGGTTTCGGGTGAGCCGGTGGGCGTGGCCACGGGCCGGACGGTGAGCCCGACCCTGCGGGCGATGATCTCCCTCTGTGTGCTCGAACCCGCGCACGCGACACCCGGCACCGAGGTCGTCGTCCTGTGGGGCCGTCCGGGCACCCCGCAGCGGGAGATCCGCGCGACGGTCACAGCGCTGCCCTTCAAACCGGACAACCGGCGCACCGACGTCACCGAGCGGTGAGGGTCCCTGTTGCCTCCCCGAGCCGACTGGCGGTGGGCGGCACCGATCCCTGGTGACTTCCGTCGCGGGACCGGACGCCCTCCGAACGACCCGTCGGGAGGCTGAGGGAACGAGGGGCCGGTGGATGTCGAGATTGCTGTACCGGCTTCGTCCCTGGGGCAGATGGCGACAGCTTCTCTGGAGGACGGTTGTGCGAGCGAGCGAGATCACCGAGATTCTGGACCGGCAGATCAGCCGCGAGCGGTCGGCACGTGACGTGGTCCGAATTCCGAGCACCCATGTGCGCAGCGCGGTGAGACTGCCCCCTGGGCGGATGAACCGCACCAAGGACTCGCTGCTTCCCGCAGACCACAGCTGGGGAGACTGACCACGCGGGTCACAAGGCTTCCGCCGACGTTTTGCCGGAGCAGCAACAAGATTGGCGTGAGCGGGACTTGGCGGGTGACCGTGGGCCGGTGACTGACAACATCTCAGGATCGTCCGCGCCCGACACTTCTTCGCCTCCCGGCGGCTACGTCGGAGACCCCGAGGTGCGGGCGGAGTGGGACAACCGATACGCAGACCGCCAACAACTGTGGAGCGGCCGGCCCAATGGTGCGCTCGTGGCCGAGGTCGCAGGGCTCACGCCCGGACGGGTACTCGACGTCGGCTGTGGCGAGGGTGCGGATGCCGTCTGGCTCGCGCGTGGCGGCTGGGACGTGACCGGGCTCGAAGTCTCAGGCGTGGCGCTGGAGCGGGCCGCGGGGCACGCACGGGACGCCGGTCTCACCGTCCGCTGGGTACACGCCGCGCTGACGGAAGCGGTGCTCCCCTCGGCCTCCTTCGACCTGGTCTCCGCGCAGTACCCGGCGCTGCTGCGGACACCCGACGCCGCAGCCGAGCGAGCGCTGCTCGCGGCCGTCGCGCCCGGCGGAGTGCTGCTGCTCGTGCATCACGCGGGCATGGACACCCGGCACGAACACGACGCCGGGTTCGACCCGGCCGACTACGTCTGGCCCTCCATGGTCGCCGCCCTGTTCGACGACGACTGGACGGTGGAGGTGGACGAGCAGCGGCCACGAGTGGCACCTGACGGCGGCGCCGGTGCGCACCACACCGATGACGTGGTGCTGCGGGCGCGCCGACTGCGCTGACAGCGTCCGCTGAAAGCCGGCTCGGCGCGTGAGGGGCGTTCGCCGTGCTGCCGTTGGTCGTCCTGCCGGGTCTCCGGCTGGACGACTGATTCAGGAACCGGGCGTACATCTCCGGGAGCACGCGCCGTACGCCACCTGCTGTCCCAGTCGAGTGGGGCCTACAGGTCGAGGACCGCGCGGAGGGCGTTGTCGACGAGTTCCTGCTGTTCCGGGCCGATGTTTCCGTGCGGCGTGCCGGTTTCGAAGCGGAGCGCGGAGAGCTGGAGGAGATTGACGGCGACTGCGGAGGCGTCGACCGGAGTGGTCAGGCGCACGCTCATCGCCGTGTCGGGGTGCTGGGCCGGGGCATGCAGGACCAGGACGACGACAGCGCCGTAGGCGTCGGCAAGTCCGTCGAGACTGACTACGAGAACGGTGCGAGTGCCTTTGCCGGTGTCGACGTCCCAGACGTCGCCCTTGCGGATGGTCACAGGGCGTCGCCTTCGCCCGCCAGGTCGAGGGGGGCGACAGAGGCGAGTTTGCGCGCGGCGTCGAG
This sequence comes from Streptomyces sp. NPDC002276, assembly GCF_053891435.1. Taxonomy (NCBI): domain Bacteria; kingdom Bacillati; phylum Actinomycetota; class Actinomycetes; order Kitasatosporales; family Streptomycetaceae; genus Streptomyces; species Streptomyces sp. NPDC002276. The sequence goes on from NZ_JBSFCQ010000001.1 coordinate 1,002,571, forward strand.
GGTCATCTGACGTCGTACGGCTCGCACGATGTAGTCGTTCAGGGACGAGGCGCCGGCGGCGGCGTCGCGCAGTTGTTTGTCCATGGCGTCGGGAATGCGGAGCGTGATGGCAGTCATGACACCAATTCTAGTGGCAAGGTTGCCGTCGTGCGCATCGTCGAGACTCTCCGGGGATTGTGGAGCGGCGGAGCAGATGTGTCGCGGGGGCCGGTTCACGGATGAACCGGCCCCCGCATCAGGCGTGTTCGAGGACGGGCGTCAGCAGTACAGGTTGCTGCCGGGGCTGACGCCGAGGATGGACGTGAACCGGTTGTAGGCGTCGACGCGGCTCTGGACCTGCGCGGGGTTGCGTCCGTCGCATTCCAGGGAGCCGTTGATGGAACGGATGGTCTGGCCGAAGCCGGCGCCGTTGACCATGGCGTTGTGCGGGGTCATCGTGCCCGGGCCGGACTGGGTGTTCCAGTACCACAGGCCGGTCTTCCAGGCGACGGCCGAGTCGTTCTGCACCAGCCAGGGGTTGTTGAGGAGGTCGATGCCCAACGCGTCGCCCGCGGCCTTGTAGTTGAAGTTCCAGCTGAGCTGTATCGGGCCGCGCCCGTAGTAGGCGGCCTGTCCGGCCGGGCAGCCGTAGGACTGGCTCGCGTCGCAGTAGTGGGGGTAGTTGGCGGTGTTCTGCTCGACGACGTAGACCAGTCCTCCGGTCTCGTGGCTGACGTTGGCGAGGAAGGCGGCGGCCTCCTGCTTCCTGACCGTGTCGGAGCCGGTGTTGGCGAAGCCGGGGTACGCGGACAGGGCGGCGGTCAGGCCCTGGTACGTGTAGAAGCCGTTCCGGCTCGGGAACATCTGGTTGAACTGGGCCTCGCTGACGACGAAACCGGACGGAGTGGTGCCGCCGCCGCTCGCGGGGGCGCTCCACTTCTGGTTGGCGCCGCCCGAGCAGGTCCAGATCTGGAGCCGGGTGCCGTTGGCGGAGTTGTTGCCGGTGACGTCCAGGCACTTGTTGGCCTGCGGGTTGACGATGTCGTTGGCGGAACTGACGGCCCACTTCTGGGCGGCGCTGCCGTTGCAGTCGTAGAGCTGGACCGTCGTACCGTCCGCCGTGCCGCCGGAGGTCACGTCGAGACACTTGCCGAGCGCACGCAGCGTTCCGTCACCGGAGTTGGACCAGGTCTGGGCGCTGGTGCCGTTGCAGTCGTAGAGCTGTACGGCGGTCCCGTTGGCGGTGTTCGCCCCGGCTACGTCGACGCACTTGCCGGCCAGACCGGTGATCCGGCCGTCGGCCGCGCGGGCGGGGGAGATGGCGAACAGGGCGGACAGGGCCGCGGCGAGCAGCATGACGAGGGTCAGTCTGCTCAGAGCCGTGAGTCTGTGGAGACTTGGTGCGGAGTGGGGGGTGACCATGGGTCTTTGCTCCTGAGGTCGAGTGGCGGACGAGTGCGGTCGGTCGGCCTGCGTCGGCCGGGCTGACGAGCCGGGCGGGCCGCGGTCGTCAGCCCAGAACCGTCTGGGTGACGACGATGTGTCCGGCGTCCGGGTCGAGGACGCCGCCGAGGCGGCTGAAGGCGCCGTCGGTCAGATCGAGGCACTTCGGTTCCTGCGGGGTCTGGGCGAACGTCCCGCGGTCATTGATCCGTACGGTCAGGGAGCGGCCGTTGGCGACATTGGTGACCTGGACCCGTGTACCGAAAGGCAGTTGGGGCTGGCGCGAGAGCGAAGTGGCCGCCGTGTCCGCGTTGTTGTCGAACACCTCGCCGCTGGCTGTGAGGGCACCGGCGGGCTGGGGACCGTAGTGCGTGGCCCAGCACTGATCCCCGGACTGCTGCGCGGGCGCGTTCCACTTCTGGTTGGCGCCTCCGGTGCAGGTCCAGATCTGGAGCCGGGTCCCGTTGGCGGAGTTGTTGCCGGTCACGTCCAGGCACTTGTTCGCGGCCGGGTCGACGATGTCGTTGGCGGAGGTGACGGTCCAGCGCTGGTTCGCGCCGCCGGTGCAGGTCCAGAGCTGGATCTTGGCGCCGTCGGCGGTCGAACCGCCCGTGACGTCAAGGCATTTGCCCAGCGCGCGGACGGTGTTGTCCGTACCGACCGTCCACTGTTGGGCGCCGGTGCCGTTGCAGTCGTAGAGCTGGACCGGTGTGCCGTCGGCGGAGGCTGCTCCGGCGACGTCGAGGCACTTGCCGGCGAGGCCGGTGATCGCCCCGGTCGCCGCGGCTGCCGGTACTGCGGTGAGGAGGCCGAGCAGCAGGGCCAGCAGGGCGAGGACGGGTGTGCCGCGTAACGCGATGCGGGGGAGGGGGGAACGAGCGGTCATGGGGGTGGTCGGGCCCTTTCGAGCGGTTCGGCGCACGCGGAGGAGGGCAGGGCCTCAACTGGGCGCGCCCTGAAGGGTGTTGACCACTTGAAAGTAAAAGTCTAGACCAATTTGGTCAAGGTGTGTGCATGACAGCATTTGCCGAACCGGCGGGCGTCCGCCCGGCCCGCCGCGGGTGCGGCCCGGCCCCACCGCGGGCGGAACGGTTCGCGGTCGGCCGACCAGGTCTGTTGATGCGCATTCCGGTCGGCGACGCTATCAGCTAACATAGAATAATTAGATAGATGAATAGCCTAGTGCTGTCGAGGAGTGGCCGTGGACTTCGGGCTGACCGACGAGCAGGACCTGTTGCGCGTGACGGCACGGCAGTTCGTCGCCGACGTGTGTCCGGCAGCGAAGGCCAAGCGGTGGGACGAGGAGGGTGTCGTGCCGCCCGAGCTGTTCCGCGGCATGGCCGAACTGGGGTGGTTCTCCCTGCCGTTCGGCGAGGAGGAGGGCGGGGACGGTGGCGGCCCGCTCGAACTCATTCTGATCGCCGAGGAGCTGGGGCGGGCCAGCTTCGACGTCGCCATGTGCTACATCGGCGTGCTCATCCCGGGGATCACCGTGTTCCGGTGGGGGAACGAGGCGCAGCGCGACTTCATCCGCGAGCAGGTGATGACCGGGCGCCACCGGCTCGCCGTAGGCCTGAGTGAGCCGGACAGCGGATCCGACGCCGCCGCCCTGCGCACCACCGCCGAGGACCACGGCGACCACTTCCTCGTCCGCGGCCAGAAGGCCTGGTGCACAGGTGGCGGTCTGCCCGACACCACCATCGCGACCTATGTGCGCACCGGTCCCCGCGAACCCAAGCACGGCGGCATCAGCCTGCTCCTCGTCGACCCCGCGACGGACGGCGTCGAGGTGCGCCGGACGCCGACGCTGGCCCGGCACATCCTCGGCACCAACGAGGTCTTCTTCAACGACGCACTGGTGCCGAAGGAGAACCTGGTCGGCCCGCGCGACGAGGGCTGGAAGGTCATGCTCTCGAACATCGAACTGGAGAAGGTGATCATCACCGGCGGTTATCTGGGCGCCGCGCAGGCCACGTTGGACGAGATGCTGGAGTACTCCCGTGCCCGGCACGCCTTCGGGCGTCCGGTCGGGACCTTCCAGGCCCTCGCCCATGCGATGGCCGACCTCCAGACGGAGATCGACTCGGCCCGGCTGCTGGCGTACCGCGCCGCCTGGCTGCTCGCCCAGGGCAAGCCGTGCACGCGGGAGGGCTCGATGGCCAAGCTCAAGGGGTCGGAGACCTATGTGGCCGCCGCCCGGCTCGGGATGCAGGTCTGCGCCGGGCACGGCTTCTCGACCGAGAGCGTGATGAGCTTCCGCTACCGGGAGTCGATCGTGGCCACCATCTCCGGCGGTACCAGCCAGATCCAGCGCAACGGGATCGCCCGGAGCATGGGGCTGCGCTCCTACTGACCTGCCCCCGGCTCGCCGCTGCCCTCGCCCTCGGCCTCCTGATCGGCCAACCACGCCTCGTGCCGTGCGAAGTGGCCCTGGTCACGGCTCACCCAGATCCCGGAGGCCCGGGCCAGCACGGCACGGGTCGGCAGCAGCACCATCTCGCCCGCGATGTACCAGCGCCGGCCCTCCCGCCGTTCGATCCATGCGCGGACCTCCAGCGGCCGTTCCACAGGCACCGGCTTCACGAAGCTCACGCTCAGTTCCGCCGTGACGCTCAACACCCGGTGCAGCAGCGGGAGATGGCCGAGACAGTCGTCCAGTACGGCCGCGGTCCAGCCGCCGTGCGCGACATTCGGGCCGCCCTCCTGGTCGCGGGGACAGGTGAGTTCGAAGACCGCCACGCCGTCTCCGTCGAGCCGTTCGCCCTCGACACCCAGACGGCAGGACCCGGCGACCCGGCACGCGCCGCACAGCGCCACGCCACGGGGGGTACGGGGCGGCTCCTGAAAGTCCGTAGCCGCCCAGGGCCCCGCCGAGCTCGTGGCCCCACCAGTCGTACTCGTCACGCTGTTTCTCCTCGGTTCAGGCATTCGGTTCAGGAATTCGGGTCAGACATCGGCGAGCAGGGGGCGCAACTTCCCAGCGATCAACTGGACTTGGCGTGCCACCATCTCCTCGGGCATCCCGGCCAGCGAGGCCCACAGGAACACCCCTTCCACCGGCAACCCCGCCACGTACGCCCTGATGGCCTCGGCGATGTCCTGCGGGGTGCCGTACAGGAACTGACCGACACCGGTCGCCTGAAGTCCCGTCGCCCGCCACTTCTCGGGGTCGATGGGACGGGGCGCGGGCTGGTCGGTGCCCTCGACCATGTACCGGCGATAGCTGTCCCACTGGTACGCCAGGTGCTTGCGGACCACCGGCCAGTCGCCGTCCGGGTCCTCGGAGACAAACGTGGTGAACGACCCCTGCATCCGCGCCGCCGACACGTCGTAGCCGCTCTCGGCGAGCCCGTCCCGGTACGGCGTCAGCAGCGCCGGGTTGAGGGACAGCAGCCCGGTGCCCAGCCGTCCGGCACGGCGTGCGCCCTGCGGGCCCTGGTAGCCGAGCCAGATCGGCAGCGGGTCCTGGACCGGCCCTGGGGTGACCAGGGACTCGGACCACAGGCCGCGGATCTCCCGTACCCGCTGGTCCGTCGTGGAGTACCGCTTGGCCAACTCGCCGCCGTAGAGCCGGTATTCGGGCACGCGGTAGCCGGTGCCGAGCCCGAGGTCCAGGCGGCCGTCGCTGATGATGTCGACGATCGCGGCCTGTTCGGCGATCTCGGGGGCCGCGTGCAGGGGCGCGGGGATGACCGCGGTGCCCAGCCGGATCCGGCGTGTGCGGGCCGCGACGGCGGCGGCCATGGTGAGCGGCTGCGGGAGGTATCCGTCCTCGAAGCCGTGGTGTTCGGAGAACCAGACCGAGTCGATGCCGAGCCGGTCCGCCTCCTCGCACATCTCCAGGGCGAAGCCGTAGACGCGGGCCCAACTCTGCTGCCAGGGCGGGGGGTTGCGCATGTCGAAGTAGATGCCGACCTTCATGAGGGGTCACTTCTCCTTGTGTCGTCGGCGAGTCGGATCGTCGCGCGGGCGACCGCGACGCCGTTCCCGGGCGGCAGCAGCCGTACCGGGCGCAGATCCATCGACTCGATCTCGGGCAGGTCCTCGACCATCGCGGAGATCCGCAGGACGGTGTCTTCGAGGGCTGTCAGGTCCACCCCCGGGCCGCCCACCCTGCCGTCCAGGAGTGGGGCGGCCCGCAGGGAGCGGATCATCTCCCGGGCGTCGCGGTCGCTGAGCGGGGTGACGCGGTGGGCGACGTCGGCCATCAGGTCGGCGTAGTCGCCGGTGAGACCGAACGCGATCACCGGGCCGAACACCGGGTCCGCGCCCACGGAGAGGAACGCGTCCGGGCCCCGGGAGTCCGTGTCCCGCACGGAGATGCCGTACGCGTCCAGCAACTCGGCGGCGATCCGCGGCGGTACGGGTCCGGGAGCGAGGTCGGCGACCAGTGCGCGGGCCCGATCCGTGTCGACCCCCGGGAGGTCCGGTATGACGCCCGCCGGGGTGCTGCGCCAGGTCTGGTACGCGGCGGCGTGACCGAGCGAGGCCGCCGCCGACTCGGGGAACGCGTAGGTGGGTACTACGAGTTGGTCCCGGTGGAGGAGATCGGCGACGCCCGCGCCGCCCAGGAAACTCGCGACCACCGGCTTCGAGGGGGCGGCCTCGGCCGCGTCGAGGATCGCCGCCGCCACCTCGTCGGGCTTGTCCGCGAGCGGGGGCATGAAGAGGACCACGGCCGCGTCGATGCCGTCGTCGGCCAGTACGGCGTCCAACGCCTGCCGGTAGTGCGCGGCGGTGGCCATGGGAGTGAGGTCGACCGGGTTGGTGACGTCCGCGCGGGGCGAGAGGGCCGTACGGAGTGACTGCCGTGTGTGTGCGGCGAGTTGGGGCACCCGCAGTCCGCTCGCGTCGCACGCGCCGACGGTCAGGGCGGCGGGGCCGCCCGCGTTGGTGATCACGGCGACGCGGTTGCCCGGTGGGGGTGGCTGATGCGCGAGCAGGAGGGCGACGTCGAAGAGTTCCTGGAGGCTGCGGGTACGGATGACGCCGGACTGGGCGAAGAGCGAACCGACGGCCGCGTCCGCGTGGCCCGGGTGCACCGCGACGATCGGCTTGCGCGGCGCGACCCGGCGCGCGACGCGGGCGAACCGGCGCGGATTGCCGAAGGTCTCGACGTGCAGCAGGATCACCGAGGTCTCGGGATCCTCCTCCCACCACTGGAGCAGGTCGTTCGTGGAGACGTCCACGGCGTGCCCCACCGACACGAACCCGGAGAAGCCCAGCCGCAGCCGTCGGGCGAAGTCGAGCACCGCGAGCCCGAGCGGCCCCGACTGGCTGGACATCGCGACGCGGCCCGGCGTCGGCAGTGCGGGGGAGAAGGTCGCGGCCAGCCGGGCCGCGGGCGTCGTGTTGACCACGCCCATGCAGTTCGGGCCCACCAGCCGCATCCCGGAGGCGCGGGCGAAACGGGCCAACTCCCGCTCGGCAGCCCGCCCTTCGACCCCCGATTCCCCGAAGCCGGTCGATACGACTACCACGGCTTTGACACCGACCTCCGCACATTCCCGTACGACATCGGGCACCGCCTCGGCCCGTACGGCGACCAGCGCCAGGTCCGGCACCTCGGGCAGTTCCCCGACGCTCGGGTACGCGCGGACCCCGGCGACCTGTTCCGCCCGCGGATTGACCGGGAACACGGTGCCGCGGAAACCGCCCCGCAGCAGGTTGGCCACGATCTCGTGGCCGATCGTCAGGGGGCTGCGATTGGCGCCGATCACCGCGACCGAGCGGGGTTCGAGGAGCGGTCGCAGGGAGCGCCGTACGGCCGTGTGCTCGCGGCGTTCGGCGCGGGCGACGGCCTGGGCCTGCGGGTCGACGGCGATCTCGAAGTGGACGATCCGGCCCGGCGGCCCCGACTCGACCCGGAAGCCGGAGCCGAGGAACACGTTGATCATGCGGGTGTTGTCCGCGAGGACGTCGGCCTCCAGGACCCGGATGCCCCGGGTGCGGGCGGCGGCGGCGATGTGCTCCAGGAGCAGCCTGCCGAACCCCTCGCTCTGGTGGTCGTCGCGGATGGTGAAGGTGACCTCCGCGTGTTCCGGTTCCTCGGGGTCGCGGACGTAGCGCACCAGACCGGCGATCTCGTCGCCGGCCAGGGCGACCAGCGCCAGTTCGTTGAGGTAGTCCACGTGGGCGCCGCGCCGGATCACGTCGTCGCGGGCGCGGACCACGGGGCCGAGCGAGCGGTAGGCCAGGGTCGCCCGCGACAGCCCGCCGACGAACGCCACCAGACGGTCGGCGTCCTCCGGCCGGACGGGCCGGACGAAGGTCGACCGGCCGGTGCGCACGAGGCCCGGTCGTTCCAGATCCTCGGGATACGGCGGACTGCTCATCGGGGTGTCGCCGCTCAGACGGCCGCCTCCTGTGGACTCTGTTCGGGCAGGCGGAACAGCTCGTCGAAGGTGCCGCGGGTGACGCGCTCGCGGATGTCAGCGGGCACACCGTCGAACAGGTCGTGCAAGGTGGACTGGGTGTGGCCGTAGGTGCCTTCGAGGTGGGGGTAGTCGTCGCCCCACATCACATTGCGGTAGCCGGTCGACTCGACGATCTCCACCGAGCTCTTGTCGTGCTGGAAGGAGGCGTACACCTGCTGCCTGATGATCTCGCTGGGCAGTCGGCTGAGCTTCGGTCGCACGAACATGCCGTGCTGCCGGTAGGCCTCGTCCATCCGGTCGCCGATCGCCGGCACCCAGCCCGCGCCGCCCTCCGCGATGAGGATCTTCAGGTCGGGGTGCCGGTCCAGGGCGCCGCCCGCGACCATGTGGGAGACGACGCGCATGCCCGGATAGGTCGTCTCCATGTAGTTGACGACCGCGCCGCCGGGCCCGCGGAAGACGACGTTCTCGCCGCCCGTGCCGATGTGGAAGCCCAGCACCAGTCCGGCCCGCTCGGCCGCCGTCCACAGCGGTTCCCAGCGGTCCAGGGCGTACTCCTCGCCCGGCCGGGTCTGGCACGGCAGGAACACCGACTGGAAGCCCAGCTCCGCCACCCGCTCGACCTCGGCGACCGCGTCCTCGACGTCGGCGGTCGACACACAGGCGGGAGTGATGATGCGCTTCTGCTTGCCGAGGACCTCGGAGTGCGCCCAGTCGTTCCAGGCCCGCACGGTCTCCCGGGCGAGCTCCCTGTCGGTGATCGACACCAGCCAGAACCCCATGGAGGGGAAGGCCAGTTGACCCCAGACGCCCTCCTGGTCCAGGTCCTTCAGCCGGACCTGGAGGTCCCGGGCGCCCGGCGGTCGCATGGCGTCCATGAAGTCGTTGAGCTGGCGGTCGATGCGCTCGCCGTCGATGTACAGCACCTCGTACTTGTCGCCGCGCTCACTGCGCGGCGCCCGGTCGGCGAGGCGCGGCGGCAGTGCCCGGACCCACAGATCGTCGGGTTCCATCACATGGGAGTCCCCGGAGTTGACCCAGATCTTCGTCATGACGCTCCTTCGGGTCAATAGATGCAATCAGTTAGCGAGTTTAGTGGTATCGGTCGTCGGGTGGAAGGCCGGGAGTGGGCGGAGATCAGCTCCGACGCCGCTCGATCTCCTCCACCAGCTGCGGGAGCACCTGGAAGAGATCCCCTACGACGCCGTAGTCGGCGAGTTCGAAGATCGGGGCGTCCGCGTCCTTGTTGACGGCGACGATGGTCTTGGAGGTCTGCATGCCCGCGCGGTGCTGGATCGCCCCGGAGATCCCGGCGGCGAGGTAGAGCTGCGGGGAGACCTGGGTGCCCGTCTGGCCGACCTGGTGGCTGTGCGGGTACCAGCCCGCGTCGACGGCGGCACGGGACGCCCCGACCGCCGCGCCCAGGGTGTCGGCGACGCGCTCGATGAGGGCGAAGTTCTCGGCGCCGTTCACACCCCGGCCGCCGGAGACGACGATGTCCGCCTCGGTCAGCTCGGGGCGGTCGCCGCGCTCACGGGGCGTGCGGGACAGGACCCTGGCGGCGGCGGTGTCGGGGCCGAAGGCGACGTCCCGCTTCTCCATCTCCGGTGTGACTGGGGCGGGTTCGGGTGCGACGGCGTTCGGCTTCACCGTGATCACCGGAGTGCCCCGGGTGATGTGAGCCGTCACCTGATAGGTCGCCGCGAACGCGGACTGCTCGGTGACCGGGCGGCCGTCCTCGCCCGCCGTGATGTCCACGGCGTCCGTGATCAACCCCGACCCGAGCCGGAGCGCGAGGCGTGCGGCGATCTCCTTGCCGTCCGGCCCCGACGGCAGCAGGATCGCCGCCGGGTCGATGTCGTCGGCGATCTGCGTGAGGGCGTCGACGGCCGGGGTGACGAGGAACTCCTCGACCTCCGGCGCGTCGACGACATACACCTTGTGCGCGCCGAACCGGCCCAGGATCTCGGTCGCGGTGTCCGCGCCCGGGCCGAGGAGGACGGCAGACGGCTCGCCCAACCGGCGTGCCAGGGTGAGGAGTTCGAGGGTCGGCTTGCGGACGACGCCGGCGGTGTGATCGACCAGTACGAGGATCTCGGCCACGGTGCTGTGCTCCTTGAGTGGGTCAGACGAACTTCTTGGCGGTGAGGAACGCGGCCAGCCCGATGCCGCCCGTCCCGTCGTCGGAGACCAGCTCTCCCTTGGTGCGCGGCGGACGCCTCGTGGCGGTGCGCACCGCGGACCTCGCGCCCGTACGGCCGACCTGCCCGGCGTCGATGCCGAGGTCGGCGAGGCCCAGGGTTTCCAGGGGCTTCTTCTTGGCGGCCATGATCCCCTTGAAGGAGGGGTAACGGGCGTCACCGGAACGGTCGGTGACCGACACGACGGCCGGCAGGGCGCCCTGGACGTGTTCGGTCGCGGAGTCGCCTTCGCGGCGGCCGGTCACCGTGCCGTCCTCGACGGTCAGTTCCTCGATGTGGGTGACGGCCGGGACGCCGAGCCGCTCCGCCAGCAGCGCCGGTACGACCGCCGAGCCGCCGTCCGTCGAGGCCATCCCGCACAGCACGAGATCGAACCCGTGGCGCTCGATCGCCCGGGCCAGGACGAGCGAGGTGGCGAACACGTCGCTGCCCTCGATGTCCTCGTCGGCGACATGGACCGCCGAGTCCCCGCCCATGGCGAGGGCCTTGCGCAGGGCGTCCTTCGCGTCGTCGGGGCCGACGGTGAGGTAGGAGACCTCGACGTCGGAGCCCGACTCGGCGATCCGCAGGGCCTGTTCGACGGCGTACTCGTCGAGTTCGGACAGCAGCGAGTCGACCGACGCGCGGTCGGTGGTGCCGTCCTCGGTGAAGGTGCGGTCCGCCGTGGCGTCGGGCACGTGCTTCACGCAGACAACGATCTTCACGATGCTCTCCCGAGGATGTCCACGATGCCCTCCTGAGGTTTAATGAGTGCTAATAGTTAACTATATAGATCGAGTGAGCGCGAGAGTTCACCGGCAATCCGCCGAATTGGTTGACTGATTGCGCTGATAGCTGGAAGATCTGGGCAGCTGAGCCGCGAGGAGGCGCCATGGCCGGGGACACGGACACCGGGGACAGGTACTTCGAGCCACAGGTGGAGACCATGGCCCGGGACCGGCTGCGGGCAGGGCAGGAAGAGCGGGTGGTGGAACTCGTCGAGTACGCCTACGCCAACTCCGCCTTCTACCGGCAGCTCTGGGACGAGCACGGGGTCCACCCGCGCGAGGTCCGCTCCCTGGACGACTTCCGGGCGCGGATCCCGTTCATCACGAAGGACATGGTGCGCGCCCACCGGACCCGCACCGGCGACCCCTTCGGCGGGCTGCTCTGCGTCCCGACCGAGGAGCTGACCTCCGTCTCCTCCAGCTCGGGCACCACCGGCGATCCGGAGTTCTTCGCCGAGATCTGGGAGGGCGCACCGCCCCTGGTCACCGCACAGGTGCGTGACCTGTGGGAACTCGGCCTCAGGCCCGGAGACCGGGTGCTGAGCCCGCCCGGCACCTTCCGCAACCTGATGGACCCCGGCTACCAGGCGCTCGGCGCGGTCGTCATCGAGGTGGACACCTGGCTCGGCAGGATGGACGAGGTCGTCGAGGCCCTGCGCACCTACCGCCCGGCCTACCTCCAGATGATGTATCCGCAGATGGTCGAGCTGGAGCACCTGGCCGCCACGACCGACCTCAAGGAGGCCTTCTCCTCCCTCAAGGGAGCCTCCTGCGCCGGCCAGCCCCTCAGCCGCAAGATGCGCGAGCGGATCCGCGAGGACTGGGGCATCGACGTCTACGAGTACACCAGCGCCGCCGACACCGGCACCGCCTGGGAGTGCCGCGAACACGACGGCTTCCACCTCTGGGAGGACACCGTCTTCGCCGAGTGCGTCGAGGTCGACGAACACGGCTGGCGCGACGCGGCCGAGGGCGACCTCGGCGAACTCGTCGCCACCGACCTCGACAACCGGGCCGCACCACTGATCCGTTACCGCAGCGAGGACCTCGTCCGGCTGTCCCGGGACCGCTGCGGCTGCGGGCGCACCCACGCCCGGATGTGGGTCGCCGGTCGGCGCGGCGACGAGACGCTGGTCCACGGACGTTCCGTGGTCCTGCGTGACATCTGGCAGGCCGTCGAGGAGCAGCCGGAGACCGTCGCGGGCGTCTTCCAGATCGTCCGCGACCGCCGCGAGGTCGACGAACTACGGCTGCGCGTCGGCTACGACCCCCGTCTCACCGCCGATGTCGACGCCCTGGCCGGACGCCTGAGCGAGGCCGTGCGCGAACGCACCGGCGTCAAACCGGTGCTCGACATGCGCACCGAGGAGGACCTGTTGAAGACCATGACCAGCGTCGCCAAGTTCCCCCGGGTGGTGAAGAGTTGATGGCCCGCGCCGACACCCTCGCCCGCGCCCGGACCCTCGACCGGCCCGCACTCGCCTACCTCGTACGCTTCCCCACCCCCGACGGCAGCCGGGACATGGAACTGACCTGGGCGGAACTCGCCCGCGACACCGCCTGGGTCACCGCCCGGCTGCGGGACCACGGCCTCGCCGCCGGACAGCGGGCACTGTTGACCACCTCCGGCTTCGAGGGCTTCTGGGGCCACGCGGTGATCGGCGCCCTGCGCGCGCTGAAGGTGCCGTACGGCATCGCGGAGGCGATGGGCTGGGACCACCGACGGACCGCCGTCTTCCATCGCGAACTCAATCCGCACGCGGTCATCGGCCTGTCGGCGGAGACCCTCGAAGGGCTGGCGGGCGCGGCCGACGTCGGTGAGATGTTCCGGACGACGCCGCTCGTGCTGGCCCGGCCCGCCGCGATACCGATGCTGCGCGGAGTGGGCGTGTCCGCCGCCGTGATCACGGCCGTGGGACCGGCGCTCGCCCTTGAGTGCCCCGAGCGAGGTGGCGCGCACGTCAACGCCGCCGAGTGGCGGGTCGGCGTGCGGGACGGGCAGCTGTTCGTGGCGGCGGGGGAGGAGCGCGTCTCACCGCTTCCCGAGACCCCGCTCGGCATCGCCGGAGACGTGCTCACCGGCCGCTGCGCCTGCGGCAGCGAGGACCCACGGGTCCTGTTCGCCGAGGCCAACCATTCATTGTCAGCGAGGAGTTGAGCATGTCCGAAGGAGTGGTCGACGGCCGGGTCGTGGTCGTCACCGGTGCCGGGAACGGCATCGGCCGGGCCCATGCCCTGGCGTTCGCCGCGCACGGGGCGAAGGTCGTGGTCAACGACCTGGGCGGCGGGCGCGACGGCGGAGGCGCCTCGGCCGGGCCCGCGCAGAGCGTGGTCGACGAGATCGTCGCGGCCGGCGGTGAGGCGGTGGCCAACACGGACGACATCTCCGCCTGGGACGGCGCCGACCGGCTCGTCCGGCAGGCCGTGGACACCTACGGCGGTCTGGACGTCCTGGTCAACAACGCTGGCATCCTGCGGGACCGGATGATCGTGTCGATGACGGAGCAGGACTGGGACAGCGTGATCGCCGTCCACCTGAAGGGCAGCTTCGCCACCCTGCACCACGCCGCCGCGTACTGGCGCGAGCGCGCCAAGTCCGGTCACGACAACGACGCCCGGATCATCAACACGACCTCCCCGTCCGGCATCTTCGGCAACCCGGGCCAGTCGAACTACGGCTCCGCCAAGGCCGGCATCGCGAGCCTCACCGTCATCGCCGCCGCCGAACTCGCCCGCTACGGCGTGACGGTGAACGCCATCGCGCCCACCGCCCTCACCCGGCTCACCGAGGACATCGAGATGATGAAGCGGGCCGCCGAGGCCCAGGACCTCACCCCCGAAGCCATCTCACCGCTTGTGGTGTGGCTCGGCTCGGCCGCCTCGCGCGAGGTCACCGGCCGGGTCTTCGGCGTGGTCGGCAACCGCGTCACGGTCCTGGAGGGCTGGGTGAACGGACCCGGCGCGAGCGCGGAGTCCCGCTGGACACCCGAGGAACTGACCTCGGTCGTCCCGAACTTGGTGGCCAAAGCGGCTCCGAACGCCGACGCACTCGGCAACAGGAACGGAGCGTGAGGACATGACGACCACTCAGATACCGGTCGCCGAAGGCCTGTTCACCTGGCCGCCCGACGAGAGCACACCGCTCCGCCTCATCGGCTCCGAGTGCGCGGCCTGCGGCCTGGTGAGCTTCCCGGCCGCCCCGGACTGCGTCCGCTGCGCGAGCACGGAGTCTAAGGAACGGCTGCTGGCGGAGCGCGGGACGCTCTGGACGTACACCACCCAGGACTTCCGCCCGCCCTCCCCGCCCTACGACGGCCCCGAGGCCTTCGAGCCGTACGCCGTCGGCTACATCGAACTCCCCGGTGAGCTGCTCGTCGAGGCCCGCCTCACCGAACCCGACCCGGACAGGCTGCGGATCGGGCAGGACATGCGGCTGACCCTCGTGCCCTACACCGTGCGGGACGACGGCACCGAGGTCATGACCTTCGCGTTCGCCCCCGTCGAGGAGGAGACACCGTGACCGAGGCCGTCATCATCGGCGCGGGGCTCCACCCCTTCGGCCGGTTCCCCGGGAAGTCCGCACTGGACATGGGCGCGGACGCGGTACGGCTCGCACTCGCCGACGCGGGCGTCAACTGGCCGCAGATCCAAGGCGGTTACATCGGCAGCTACGAGGTCGCCAACCCCGACGCGATCGTCGCCCGACTCGGCCTGACCGGCGTACCCCTGCGCGGGGTGTTCAACGGATGCGCCACGGCCGGTACGGCGGTGGCACTGGCGGCCCGCGCCATCGAGACCGGCGAGCACGACGTGGCCGTCGCGATCGGCCTGGACAAGCATCCGCGCGGCGCGTTCGCCGCCGATCCGTCCGTGGCCGGCATCCCCTCCTGGTACGGGCAGACCGGGCTCTTCCTCACCACCCACTTCTTCGGCATGAAGATCAACCGCTATATGCACGATCACGGCATCTCGCACGAGACGCTGGCGCGCGTCGCGGCCAAGAACTTCGGCAACGCGGCCCGCAATGAGAAGGCCTGGCGCCGAACTCCGCTGTCCGTGGCGGAGATCCTCGCGTCGCCCGTCCTCAACTACCCCCTCCGGCAGTTCATGTACTGCGGCCCGGACGAAGGTGCCGCGGCCCTCGTGCTGTGCCGGGCGGACCAGGCCCACAAGTACACCGGCAAGCCAATACGGATCCGGTCCACCGCCCTGCGCAGCCGTCGCCTCGGCGCCTTTGAGGTGCAGAGTCCGTCCTTCCCGGTGGGAGACGTGGTGCAGAGCCCCACAGTGGACGCCTCACGGGAGGCCTACGAACGCGCGGGCATCGGTCCCGAGGACGTCGACGTCGCCCAACTCCAGGACACCGACGCCGGATCCGAGATCATCCACATGGCCGAGAACGGCCTCTGCAAGGACGGCGAACAGGAACGCCTCATCGCCGAGGGCGCCACAAAGATCGGTGGCAGGTTGCCGGTCAACACCGACGGCGGACTGCTCGGCAACGGCGAACCGATCGGCGCGTCCGGACTGCGCCAGATCCACGAGATCGTCCACCAGCTCCGTGGCACGGCCGGCGACCGGCAGATCCCCGGCACACCCCGCGTCGGCTACACCCACCTGTACGGCGCGCCGGGCGTGTCGGCGGTGACGATCCTCTCGACCTGAGAGCACAGGGACATATCCATGGACCAGGACATGCAGGACTTCACCGCCGAGGCCCGCCGCTTCCTCGACGCCCACGCGCCGAAGGCCCCCGACCGCACCGCCCCCGTCTGGGGCGAGGGCGACGACTCGATGGCGTACTTCAGCAGCCTCCCGCCCGAGGCGGAACGCGAGCACGTGCAACAGGCGCGCGACTGGCAGCGCGTCCGCCACGAGAACGGCTTCGGCTGGATCACCGGCCCGGTCGAGTACGGCGGCCGGGGCCTGACCCCCGTCCACGACCTGCTCTACGACGCCGTCGAGTCCGAGTACGACGTCGCCGACACCGGTGTGCTCAGCGTCATCGGCCTCGGCATGATCGGACCGACGATCCTCGCCCACGCCCAACCACCCATCAAGGAACGGTGGTTGCCCGCGATGTACCGCGGGGACGCCGTCGCCTGCCAGCTCTTCAGCGAACCCGGCGCCGGATCCGACCTCGCGAGCGTGGCCACCAAGGCGGTGCGCGAAGGCGACCACTGGGTGCTGAACGGCCAGAAGGTGTGGACCTCGGTCGCCCAGCACAGCCAGATCGGGCTCGCCCTCACCCGCACCAACCCGGACGCGCCCAAGCATCGCGGGATCACGGCCTTCCTGGTCCCGATGGACGCCCCCGGCGTCGAGGTCAGGCCGCTGCGGCAGATGACCGGCGGCGCCGACTTCAACGAGGTCTTCCTCACCGACGTCCGCATCCCCGACGACCACCGGCTCGGCGAGGTCGACGGCGGCTGGAGCGTCGCCCTGACCACCCTGATGAACGAGCGCGCGACCGTCGGCAGCGAGGGCGCGGGACCGGTCGCCGCCGCGCTGTCCCCCGACCATCTCTCGGCCCTGATGCGCGCCACCTGGACCTGGGACGACCGCGCCCTGCGCGCCCGCCTCGCGGAACTCCTCGTGGACGTCCTGGCGACCGGGCATCTCAACTCCCGTGCCCTGCGCGGTCTTCGCGGTGGCGGCACACCGGGTCCCGAGAGGTCCGTCTCGAAGCTGATGTACGCCCAGAACCTCACCCGCGCCGCACACTTCGTCTCCGACGCGCTCGGACCCCGGATCATTGCCGACACCGGACAGTGGGGCACCTACGCCTGGTCCGAATTCCTCCTCGCCACCCCGGCGTTGCGCATCCTCGGCGGCACCGAGGAGATCATGAAGAACATCCTCGCGGAACGCGTCCTCGGACTGCCCAAGGAGGTGCGGTCATGACCGCCGACGACAGTGAACTCCGCGAACTGCGCGCATCCGTACGGGAGTTCCTCGACGCCAAGTCACCCGAGGAGGCCGTGCGCAAGCTCATGGAGAGCGAGCCGCGCTTCGACCCGGCGGTGTGGGCCCAGGCCTCCGAACAACTGCGGCTGCCGGGCCTGGTGATCCCCGAGGAGTACGGCGGTGACGGCTTCGGACTGGTCGAACTCGGCGTCGTACTGGAGGAGATGGGCCGCGCCCTGCTGTGCGCACCCTTCTTCGCGACGGTCGTTCTCGCGGCCCAGGCTCTGCTCGCCTCCGGTGACCGCGAGGCCTGCGCACATCACCTCCCCGGCATCGCGGCCGGTACGACGACGGCCGCCCTCGCGGTGTCCGAGGACAGCGGGTCCTGGGACACCGCGCTCATCTCCACGCGGGCGGTGCCGGACGGGGAAGGCGGCTGGAAGCTCAGCGGCCGTAAGTCCTTCGTCATCGACGGCACCACTGCGGATTTGGTCTTGGTCGTCGCCCGCACGGTCGCCGGTCCCTCGCTCTTCGCCGTTGACCGGGAAGCCCTGGGACTGGCCTCCGAGTCGATGGAGACCCTGGACGCGACCCGGGCGATGGCCCGGCTGACATTCGACTCGGTGCCCGCGACGCTCGTCGGTGCGGACGGGCGGGCCGGGCTCACTATGGCGAAAGTCCTCGACGTCGCGTCGGTCGCACTCGCCGCCGAGCAGTCGGGCGGGGCCCGCCGGTGCCTGGAAGCGAGCGCCGAACACGCCCGTACCCGGCACCAGTTCGGCCGGCCGATCGGCTCCTTCCAGGCGGTCAAGCACAAGTGCGCGGACATGCTCGTCCAGGTGGAACTGGCCGAGGCCGCGTCCCGTGAGGCGGCTCGACTGGCCGACGAGGGTTCCCCGGAGTTCCCCGTCGCCGCAGCCGTGGCACACGCCTGCTGTTCGCGGGCGTACATGTTCGCGGCCATGGAGAACATCCAGGTCCACGGTGGCATCGGCTTTACCTGGGAGCACCCGGCCCACCTCTACTTCCGGCGGGCCAAGTCCTCGCAACTGCTGTTCGGCGGGCCTGCGGTGTACCACGAGCGGTTGCTGGACCGGCTCGGGATCTGAGCCGAGGACTGTGTGACGACGAAGGCCCCGGGGCTGTCCCCGGGGCCTTCGTCGTCGGTGCCGGTCAGCCCCGGGCCGCCTCGCCCAGCAGCGCCTTCGCGATGATGACCTGCTGGATCTGGCTCGTGCCCTCGTAGATGCGGAACAGCCGGGCGTCGCGGTAGAAGCGTTCGACGGCGACCCCGCGCATATAGCCCGCCCCGCCGTGGATCTGGACCGCGCGGTCCGCGACCCGCCACACCATCTCGCTGGCGAAGTACTTCGTGCAGGACGGGCCGATCTTCGTGTCCGTTCCCGCGTCGAACGCGCGGGCGGCCTCCAGGACCGTGGCGCGCCCGGCGTAGTAGTCGGTCATGGAGTCGGCGATCAGGCCCTGGACGAGCTGGAAGGAGCCGATGAGCTTCCCGGACTGGCGGCGGGTGCGGGCGTACTCCACGGACTCGTCGACCAGCCGCTCGGCCATGCCCACGCACAGGGACGAGATGTGCACCCGGCCGTGCGCGATACAGCCCATCGCCGTGCCGAACCCCCGGTTCAGACCGGCCTCGCCGCCGACGAGGGCGGACGCCGGCACGCGCACGTCGTCGAAGTACACGTCCGCCGTCCAGGCGCCGAACTGGCCCATCTTGTGGTCCTTGGGCGCCACGGTGAGGCCCGGGGTGCCGGCCGGGACCAGGAACGTCGAGATGCCACGGGTGCGCGGGGCGTCGGGGTCGGTGCGGGCGAAGACCATGAAGACATCGGCGAGCGGGGCGTTGGTGATGTACCGCTTGGCCCCGTTGATCACCCAGTCGTCGCCCTCCAGATGCGCCCGGGTGGTCAGGGTCGAGGGATCGGAACCCGCCTCCGCCTCGGTGAGCGCGAACGACGCCAGGACGTCACCCGAGGCGATCCTCGGCAGCCACTCCGCCTTCTGCTCCTCCGTGCCGCCGACCATCAGGACGTGCCCGGCGATGCCGTTGTTGGTCCCGAACATCGAGCGCAGCGACGGGGTGGTGTACCCCAGCTCGAACATCAACTGGGCCTCCTCGTACATCGACAGGCCCAGCCCGCCGTACTCCTCGGGCAGCGCGAACCCGAACAGGCCCATCTTCTTGGCCGCCTCGCGGATCTCCGCGGGCATCTCGTCCTTCTCGTCGATCTCCGCCTCGACCGGCACGACGCGCTCGCGCACGAAGCGCCGGACCTCGGACAGCACCGCGCTGAAGTCAGCCGCGTCCATGTCGACTCCCTTATTGCCTTCAGTGACCTTGGTTGTCTGTTTCTGTCTCGTCCGGTTTCCGCTCCGGCCGGTAGCACGCGGCCAGCAGCGCCGCGGCGCTGGCCGTGCCGATGCCCACGGCCAGCAACGCGGGCCCCGCGCCCGCCTGTTGGCGGCGCAGTACTCCGTCCAGCGAGTACCGGCCGTGGCCCAGCGCGGCCAGGGCGACGGCCGCCCCGCCCACGACACCTACGTACTCCCAGCCGCCTTTGAAGACGAAGAAGCCCTTGCCTCGATGGTCGGTGCGGGCCGCCACTGTCATCAGCCCGACGGCAGCCGCCGCCGGGAGAGGGCCCGCCGCACCGAGCGCGATCCCCACACCGGCGGCCATCTCGGTCCCGGCCGCCATGCGCGCGTGCACCTCGGCGGGCCGCAGACCGAGCGCCTCGAACCAGCCCGTCGTGCCCTTCAGCCCACCCGGCCCGGCGACCTTGTTCCAGCCGTGCGCGAAGAGCATCGGGCCGAGCGTCGCGCGCAGGACGAGCGCGGCGACATCGTGGCCCCGCTCCGTCACTGGCCGACTCCTGTGGCCCGGCCGGCGGGGACGGCACCGTACAACTGCGGGACGGCGTCCACAAGTTCGTCGTAGGTGAGGGCTCTGCCTGACTGGCTGGGGTGCACGGCGGCGACGGTCCAGCCCTGGAGCCGATTCAGCCGGTCGCCCTCGATGCGCAGGACCTGGCCGGTGAGCCAGGCCGCGCTGTCGGAGGCCAAGTAGACGACGACACCGGAGGCGTTGGCGGGATCACGTGGGTCGAAGCCGTCGACGGCCTGGAGCGATGCGCCGACGTCCAGTCCGTCCGTCATGCGGGTCGCCGCGATCGGTGAGATGGCGTTCGCGGTGACGCCGTACTTGCGCATCTCCAGAGCGGTCAGGACCGTGAGACCGGCGATTCCGGCCTTCGCGGCACCGTAGTTGGACTGCCCCTGATTGCCGAACAGGCCTGTTCCCGACGTCGTGTTGATCACGCGGCCGGTGACGTGCTCACCGCGCTTCGACGCCTCGCGCCAGTACGCGCACGCGTGCCGGGTGAGCGCGAAGGTGCCCTTGAGATGGACCGCGATCACGGTGTCGAACTCGGCCTCGGTCATCGAGAACAGCATGCGGTCGCGCACGATCCCCGCGTTGTTCACGACGATGTCGAGGCGCCCGAACTCCGCGACGGTGTCGGCGACCATGGTCTCGGTCGCCGCCCAGTCCGTCACCGAGGAGTGGTTGGCGACCGCCTGCCCGCCGAGCTTGGTGATCTCGGCGACGACCTCGTCGGCGGGGGAGTCGCCGGTCTGTTCCCCGTGCACGCCGGCGCCGAGGTCGTTCACCACCACGGTCGCGCCGGCCTCGGCGAGCGCCAGACAGTGCGCCCGGCCAAGACCCCTGCCCCCGCCCGTCACGATGGCGACCTTGTCGTCGAGGATGCCCACCTGCTACCTCCCGGTTGAGTCGAGTTCGCGGAGTATGTCGTCGGTGTGCTCGCCGAGCGTGGGCGCTCCACCGCGCGGCTTGTCGTCAACACCCCAGAAGCTGACGGGTGTTGCCACGGTCCGCAGGGGCGGCGCGTCACCCATGCCGGGCTGCTCGACGAACGCGCCCACGGCTTCGGCCTGCGGATCGGCCGCGACCTCGGCGAGCGTCTGCACCGGCGCCCACCACACGCCCTCGGCGTCGAACCGCTCCGCCCATTCGTCCAGCCGTCGCTTCGCGAACTCCGCGTCGAACTCGGCGATCAGCTCGCGTACATGGCCACGTCGGGCCTTGCCGGTGGCGAACCGTTCGTCGGTCTCCAGGTCCGCGCGGCCGAGCGCCTTGATCACGCCGGGCCAGTGCCGGTTGCCCTCCAGACCGACCAGCCAGAACCAGCGGTCGTCGGCGGCCCGGTAGGAGTTGTAGAGCGGGGACTCGTGCTCGGTGCGGTGCCGGGTACGGCCGCGTCTGCCGAAGAAGTTCTGGAGGGCGAGGTCGTTCCCGTTGGCATAGGTGCCGGACCGCAGCAGCGACACGTCCACCACGCCGCCCTCGCCCGTGCGTTCGCGGCGCAGCAGCGCGGCGAGCACGCCCGCCACCAGGTTCGCCGCGGCCGTGCGGTCACCAAGTCCTGGGCGGATTCCGGGCGGTGGCTCGCCGGCCGGGTTGAGCATGGCGGCGATGCCGGGCCGGGCCCAGAAGGCGGAGACGTCGTACCCGGCACGGTCGCGCTCCGCGCCCGTCCAGCCGTAACCGGTCAACGTGCCGACGACCAGGCGCGGATGGCGGAGACGCAGTTCGTCCGGGGCCAGGCCCAGCCGTTCCAGAGCGCCGGGGCGGAGGTTGGTGACGAAGACGTCGGCGCGCTCCAACAGCCGTTCCAGGACGGCCTTTCCGTCCTCCGCGCGCAGGTCCAGGACGATCCCGCGCTTGCCGCGGTTGTCGGTCTCGAACGGGGGCGCGCTGTCGATGTCCTGCCCGACGTGCCGGAGCGTGTAGCGGTTCGGATCGCCGGTCGGCGCCTCCACCTTCACCACGTCCGCGCCCCAGTCCGCGAGCATCGTGGCAGCGGCCGGTGCCGCCACCCACATGCCCAGTTCGACGACCGAAATGCCCTCCAGTGGCCGCACAACCCACCTCCCTGTCTGTCGGTCCGCCCGCTATTTGCCCTGGAAGTCGCCGGGTCGGCGCTCCCGGAAGGCCTTCAGTCCCTCGACCCGGTCCTCGGTGGAGAAGAGCACCGAGACGGTCTCGCGCTCGTACGAGATCGCCGCCTCCAGATCCATCCCGAGGCCGTAGTCGATCAGCCGCTTGCCCGCCGCCAGGGCCAGTGGGGCCCCGGCCGTCAGCGCGGCGGCGAGTGCCTCGGCGGCGCCCAACGCCCCGCCGGGCTCGGCGAGTTCATTGACCAGCCCGAGCGAGTGCGCCCGTTCCGCGTCGATCGGTTCGCCGGTGAGGATCATCTGCTTGGCGATCGCGGGCGGGATCAGCCGCGGCAGCCGCTGGGTGCCGCCCGCGCCCGGCAGCACGCCGAGCTTCATCTCGGGCAGGCCCAGCCGGGTGCCCCGCTCTGCCACCCGCAGGTCACAGGCGAGGGCCAGTTCGAGCCCGCCGCCGAAGGCGAACCCGTGAACGGCCGCGACCGAGGGCTTGGGAAAGTCCTCCAACAGCGCGTACGCGTCGGTCAGTCGCCGCACGAAGGAATGGAACTGCCGTGGCGCGGTGAGGGATTCGATCTCACCGATGTCGGCTCCCGCCGAGAACGCCCGGCCCGCCCCGGCCACGACCAGAGCGCGTACGTCGTCGTTGTCGCGCAGTTCGTGCAGTGCGAGGGTGAGCCGGTCCACGGTCTCGGACCCGATCGCGTTCAGTTGCTTGGGCCGGTCGAGGGTCAACACGGCTATGCGGTCCCGGAGTTCGACGCGCAGCACGGTGCTCACCTCAGACCATCGTCAGGCCGCCGCTGACCGAGAGCGTCTGCCCGGTCAGGTAGGCGGCGTCGTCGGAGGCGAGGAAGGCCACCGTGCCGGCGATGTCGGCGGGCTGGGCGACGCGGCGCAGCGGGATCGCCCGCAGGGTCGCGTCGTACATCTTCTGGCTGTACTCGGCGACCTGCCCGAGCAGCGCGGTGTCGGTCGGTCCCGGGCAGACGCTGTTGACGGTGATGCCGTGCCGGGCGACCTCGCGGGCCAGCGCCTTGCCGAAGGCGATGACCCCGCCCTTCGTCGCGGAGTACACGACCTCACCGGAGGAGCCGACCCGGCCGGCGTCCGAGGCGATATGGACGATCCGGCCGCCGCCGCGCTCGATCATCGGGTCGAGGACGGCCCGGGTGACCGTGATCGTGCCGCGCAGATTGACGGCGATGATCCGGTCCCAGGTCTCCTCGGCGCTGTCGACGAACCGGCCGATGACATCCACGGCCGCGTTGTTCACCAGGACGTCCACCGGGCCGAGTTCGGAGGCCACGCGTTCCACGGCCGTGCGGACAGCCGCACTGTCGGAGATGTCCGCGCCGACTCCGACCGCGCGCACTCCGTACCGCTCCGTGAGGAGGCCCGCGACCTTGCCCGCCGCCTCCGCGTCGAGGTCGCAGACGGCGACCGCGGCTCCCTGGGCGGCGAGCCGGTCGGCGATCGCCTCGCCGATGCCGCGGCCCGCTCCGGTGACGAGTGCCACCTTGTCCCGTACGCTCACGCGGCCTCCCTCGCCCGGCTGTCGATACCGCGCTATTGTATAACTACTTCAGCTGAATAAGCGAGATGCCTGAGCGGAGTCGAGCATGCGCCGTACGATCTTCACCGAGGAGCACGAGCTGTTCCGGGACACCGCCCACTCCTACTACCTGCGGGAATGCGCCCCGTACGCCGACCAGTGGGAGCGGGACGGGCAGGTGAGCCGTGCCGCGTGGGCGGCGGCGGGCAAGGCCGGGCTCATCGGCTGGCAGTTCCCCGAGGAGTACGGCGGCCAGGGGATCTGGGACTTCCGCTACAACGCGATCATGGCGGAGGAGATGGCGGCCACCAGTTCGGTCGGTATCGGGCTCGGGCTCCAGAACGATGTGATCCCGCCCTATCTGACGAATCTAACCACCCCTGAGCAGAAGGCCCGTTGGCTGCCCGGAGTGACCAGCGGCGAGACGATCTGCGCGCTCGCCCTGTCCGAGCCGGCCGCCGGATCCGACCTCAAGGCCATCCGCACCACCGCCCGCCGGGACGGCGACGAGTGGGTGATCGACGGGTCCAAGACCTTCATCACCAACGGCATCCTGGCCGACCTGGTCATCGTCGCCTGCAAGACCGACCCCGAGGCCGGGCACAAGGGCATCAGCCTGATCGTCGTCGAACGCGGTGCCGAGGGCTTCGAGCGCGGTCGCAAGCTCGACAAGGTCGGCATGAAGGCGCAGGACACCGCAGAACTCTTCTTCCATGAGGTCCGGGTCCCCGCCGAGAACCTCATCGGGCAGGAGGGGCGCGGTTTTTACCACATGATGGGCAACCTCCCCACCGAGCGCCTCGCCATCGCCGTCTCCTCGCTGGCGGCGGCCGAGCGGGCCTTCGAGCTGGCGCTGGACTACGCGAAGACCCGCACGGCGTTCGGGCAGCCGATCGGCGAGTTCCAGGCCAACCGGTTCGCCCTCGCCGACATCAAGGCCCGGCTGGGCGCGGCCCGCGTCTATCTCGACGGCTGCATCATGGCCCTGTTCCAGGGCGAGTTGACGGCCGAGGAGGCCGCCGCGGCCAAGTACTGGACCTCGGAGACCGGCTGGCAGGTCATCGACCGCTGCATGCAGCTCTTCGGCGGCTACGGCTACGTCAACGAGTACGAGATCGCCCGGATCTGGCGCGACAGCCGGGTACAGCGGGTCTTCGGCGGGACCTCGGAGATCATGCAGGAGATCATCGGGCGCTCGCTGGGGCTGTGAGCCCGCACCCCGATGTGTGCCCCACTCATTGACTACCTTGGATAAATAGGTTAGCTATTTAACCTGGATGAGTGCACGGCCGCTTCCGACTTCCTCCTCCTTCCGAAAGCCCTTGGAGTCACGAGCATGCATTCCGCCCGCCGCCTGACGTTCGGCGACATCATCCGTGAACACCGCAGGTCCTTCCCCGCAGGCATTGCCCTCGTGGACGGCGAAGTCCGGCTGACCTGGCCGCAGTTGGACGAGCGCACCAACCGCCTCGCCCAAGCCCTCACGGTCGCGGGGGTCGGCCCCGGCGACCGGATCCTCTGGCTGGGGCAGAACTCCTTCCGCATCTGGGAGCTGCTCGGCGCCGCCGCGAAGATCGGCGCCATGGTCTGTCCCGGCTACTGGCGCTGGGCCGCCCCCGAAATGGCGTTCGCCGTCGAGGACTTCGACCCCAAGGTCGTGGTCTGGCAGGACGAGGAGGTCGGCGACACGGTCGGCAAGGCGCGCGCTGAACTGGGCAGCGATCACCGGGCGTTGTGGCTGCGCCACGACAACGAGGGCCCCGGCTCCTACGAGTCCTTCCTGGCCTCCGGCACGGCCGAGGACCCGGCGGTCGACGTGGACCCGGACTCCGCGCTCCTGGTCATCTACACGGCGGCGATCTCCGGACGCCAGTCCGGCTCGATGCTCTCGCACCGCAACCTCCTCGCCATGGGTGCGAGCGCCGCCTGGATGGGGGACATCGGCACCGAGACCGCCTTCCTCGGCGCCGGACCCATGTTCCACATCGGCAACTACCAGTTCTGGGGCGTCCCGGCCTTCGTGCACGGCGGCAAGAACGTCGTCGTCCGTCGGGTCGTAGCCGAGGAGTTGCTCCCGCTGCTTGCGCGCGAGCAGTGCACGCACGCCTACCTGATGCCGCCGACGATCGCCCAACTCGTCGCCCTCAACCGGGAAGCGGGCCACGACCTCTCGCATCTGCGGGCCAGCGTCGCCGCCCCCCTGTGGCAGGGCACGGTCCCCACCGACACCAGCCGCTTCACCCGCAACGGCGGCGGCGAGGGCCGCGGCTACGGCCAGACCGAGGTCACCGGCTTCGCCGTGACCGGCGCCTACGGCGGCGCGGGCACCGGCAACGCGGGACGGCCCGGCCCCTTCACCGCCCTACGCGTCCTCGACGGCACCGGCCAGGAGCGCGCGGTCGGCGAGGCGGGCGAGATCTGCGTCCGCGGCGACCTGGTGCACCTCGGCTACTGGAACCGACCCGAGATCAACAAGGAGCGCTTCCGCTTCGGCTGGTGGCACACCACCGACCTCGGCCGACGCGAGAGCGACGGCACGATCAGCTTCCTCGGCACCACGACCCGCATGCTCAAGTCGGCGGCGGAGAACATCTTCCCGGCCGAGGTGGAGAACTGCATCGAGTCGCACCCGGCCGTCAAGGAAGCCGCCGTGATCGGCGTGCCCAACGAACGCTGGGCCCAGGACGTCAAGGCCGTCGTCGTCCTCCACCCCGACGCCGGACCCGTCACGGCCGCGGACGTCATCGAGCACTGCCGGGCGCGGATCGCCTCGTACAAGAAGCCGAAGACGGTCGAGTTCGTCGACGCGCTGCCGCGCACCAAGGACTTCGCCAAGGACTACGAGGTGCTCGACGAGCGCTTCGGCGGGGGCGGCTATCCCGGCGGCGACACACTCGGCGCGGGGCGGTGACGCCGTGACCGACCGCCAACCCGTCGTCGTCGGCGTCCACGCCACCGAGCAGGCACTGTCCCTCCCGCATCGCGACGCGATGGGCCTCGCCCTCGAAGCGGTGCGCGGCGCGATCGAGGACGCCGGGCTCGCCCCGTCGGACGTCGACGGCGCCCAGGTCGACTGGCCGGGCCCGGGCGGAGTCCCCGGCGAGGGCAGCTCCTGGGCGCGGCTGCTCGGCCGGGACCTGCGCTGGACCAGCGACTCGATGCTCGACAACGCCGGCTCACGGGGCCTGCTGAAGGCGGCGGCGGCCGTACGGGCCGGGCTCGCCGACACCGTCGTCGTCGGCGGCTGCAAACTGGTCGCGCGTGGCGCGGGCCCCGTCGGCGCCGGGGTCCCGCTGGAGTTCGCCGACGTCTGGGGCAGCTACGTCGTCGCCCAGTTCGCCCTGGTCGCGGCCCGGCACATGCACGAGTACGGCACGACCTCCCGCCAGCTCGCGGAGGTCGCCGCCACCATCCGCAACAACGGCACCACCAACCCCGAGGCGATGATGTACGGCCGCGGCCCGTACACCGCCGACGACGTGCTCGCCTCCCGCATGGTGGCCACTCCGTTCCACCTGCTGGACTGCTGCATCGTCGGCGAGGGCGGCGCCGCCCTCGTGGTGACCACCGCCGAACGCGCCCGGGACCTGCCCCACCCGCCCGTCGCCGTGCTCGGCGGGGGCATGGAGTACCACCAGGCCGCGTACGCCAACCCCGCCCTGTACCGCGAGGTCGGACAACTCGGCCGGGACGCCGCCGAGCGCGCCTACGCCATGGCCGGCGTCAGCCCGCACGACGTGGACGTCTTCTCCCTCTACGACCCCAACTCCTTCGAGATCATCCGCCAGTTGGAGATCCTCGGCCTGTGCGGCGAGGGCGAGGGCGGCTCGCTGGCCGCCAGTGGCGCCATCGCCGTCGGCGGCAAGCACCCCGTCAATCCCGACGGCGGCTGCCTGGCGTACGCGTGGAACGGAACCCAGCAGATGACCCTCAAAGTCGTCGAGGCCGTACGGCAGTTGCGCGGCACGGCCGTCCATCAGGTCGAGGGCGCGGAACTGGCGGTCGTCGGCAACGCGGGCTCCGGCGCGCAGCACTACGAGATGAGCGTCCTGGGGAGGACACGATGAGCCGCCCCGTGCCCGTGCCCACCGAACTGTCCCGGCCGTTCTGGGACGCGGCCCGGCGCGGTGACCTGGTGATCCCGCACTGCCCGGCCTGCGGGCTGCGCTTCTTCGTGCCCGAACCCGCCTGCCCCGGCTGCATGTCGACGGACTGGCGGTACGTGCCCAGCGCCGGCCGGGGCACCGTCTACTCCGTGACCGTCGTGCACCGCGCACCCGGCCCCGGCTTCGACACGCCCTTCGCGCTCGCCGTGATCGACCTCGACGACGGCGCCACCCTGCTCACCCACGTCGACGCCGGCGACCCGGACGACGTCGTCATCGGCCTGCGCGTACGCGTGGACTTCCGGCCGCTCACCGACGACATCACCCTGCCGTACTTCGTACCGGTCCCCGCCGACTGAAGGAGATGGATGCCGTGACCAACACACCGGTACGGGTCCCGAAGATGGCCGAGCTGGTGGCGGCACAACTGCGCCGCAAGATCGTGCGCGGCGAACTGGCCGAGGGCGAGGCGCTGCCCGCCGAGACGGCCCTGATGGCGGAGTTCGCCGTCTCCCGGCCGACGCTGCGCGAGGCGTTCCGGGTACTGGAGTCGGAGTCCCTGATCAGCGTGCGCCGGGGTGCCCGGGGCGGGGCGCGGGTGCAGATCCCGGAGGGCACGGTCGCCGCGCGGTACGCGGGGGTGGTCCTCGAATACCGCGGTACGACCCTCAAGGACGTCTACGACGCCCGTACGGTCATCGAGGCGCCCTGCGCCCGCCTGCTAGCCCAGCGGCGCACCGACCGGGACCTGGAGCGGCTGCGGGCCTCCGTCGCCGAGGCCGAGGGACTCATGGACGACCCCTCGGCCTTCATCCGCGCCCACATGGAGTTCCACGCCCTCGTCGTCGAACTCGCCGGCAACGAGACACTGAGCGTCCTCAACGGCATGGTCAGGAACATCATCGACCAGGCGAACTGGTCACACGTCGACCTCGACGCCGGCAGCCCCGAGAACATCCGGGCCAACCGCCGGGGCTTCCGCGCCCACGGCGCGCTCGTCGAACTGGTCGCCGGTCGCCGGGCCGAGGCCGCCGAGGAGCTGTGGCACCTGCATCTCCAGGAGGCCGAGGACTACCTGCTGCGGAGCAGGTCCATGACGACGGTCCTGGACCTGCTCGGCTGACGGTTCGTCAACTCCCGCGCAGTTCCTGCACGATCGGCTCCCACACCTCGGCGTCGATGTCGTAGGCCGTGTAGAAGGACACCCGGTCCACCAGGGCCCCGTACCGGCGCCTGATCTCGTCCGCCACCCGCTCCGGCTCCGCGACGACCGCGAAGGTGTGCAGGACCTCGTCGTCGACCAGGCCGCCCATCGCCTCCCACTTGTCCTCGCGGGACGACTTCGACAATGCGTTCAGCTCGTCGCCGAGTTCACCCCAGCCGTGCAGTTCCAGGACCCCGCGATACGCGGGTGTGCTGCCGTAGAACGCGATCTGGCGGCGGGTGCCGTCGATCGCGCGGGCCAGTTCCTCCTCGGTGCGGCCGGTCGCGGTGAGGAGAAGATGGGAGACGGAGAAGTCGCTCCGGGTGCGGCCGGAGCTTTCGAGGCCCAACTCGACGGTCGGGAGGGTCACTTCCCGCAGATAGCGCTCGGTGGTGAAGCCGTGTGCGAGGAGCCCGTCGGCGACCTCGCCCGCGACCCGGGTCATCGCCTCGCCGACGGCGGCCACGAAGACCTTCGGGGCGCCGCCGGGAGCGGGCGGGGGCGAGAAGAACGGGGACATGAGCGTGTGCGTGTAGAAGTCGCCGCGGAAGTCGAGCTTCTCGCCGTCGTTCCAGGCGGCCCAGATGGCGCGCAACGCGCTCACGTACTCCCGCATACGGGCGGCCGGACGGCTCCACGGCATGGCGAAGCGCCGCTCGATGTGGGGTTTGATCTGGCTGCCGAGACCGAGCGAGAAACGGCCCCCCGAGTAGGCCTGCAAGTCGTGCGCGGTGTACGCGAGTTGCATCGGCGAGCGAGCGAACGCCACCGCGATCGCCGTGCCGACCTCAAGCCGTTCGGTGTGCTCGGCCGCGAGCAACAGCGGTAGGAACGGGTCGTGTTGGGACTCCGAGGCCCACAGGCCGTCGTAGCCGGCCTTCTCATGGTGCCGCGCCTCCGCCACGACCTCCGTGGTGCCCCACACACTCAGCTTGCCGTCGACCTTCATGCCGCTCCCTCTGCTGTGACCGCGTCCAGCCCGATGCGCCCAGCGAGCAGTTCGCGGTGGAACGCCGGGTCGCCGAACAGGAGTTGTGACGTCTTGGCCCGCTTCAGATAGAGGTGGGCCGGGTGTTCCCAGGTGAAGCCGATGCCGCCGTGGACCTGGATGTTCTGCTCCGACGCGCTCAGGCACGCGTCGGAGCAGAACGCCTTGGCCAGACTCGCCACGGCGGGCAGGTCCGGGTCCTCGTCCGCCGCGGCGAGCAGCGCGTAGTGCGCGGCGGCACGCGCCGACTCCACGTCGAGCAGGACGTCGGCGAGCAGGTGTTTGACGGCCTGGAAGGAACCGATGGGCCGCCCGAACTGGTGCCGTACCTTGGCGTACTCCACCGCCATGTCCAGCGCGCGCGAGGCCACCCCGACCTGCTCGGCGGCGAGTGCCACCGCGGCCCGGTCCAGCACCTGCGAGACGAGGTCCCAGCCGTCTCCGTGCGTGCGCAACCGGGTCGCCGGTACGTCGTCGTAGTCGAGGCGGGCCTGTCGGCGGGTGGGGTCCATCGTGGGCAGCGGAGTGCGGGTCAGTCCCGGCGCGTCGCCGTCCACGCAGAAGACACCGATGCCGTCGTCGGCGCGGGCGACGGTCAGGACGACATCGGCGGCGGCGCCGTCCAGGACGAACATCTTGTGTCCCGTCAGCAGCCAACACCCGTCCGATGCCCGGGCGTTGAGCCGGACGCCGGTCGCGTCCCAACGGGCGGAGTCCTCGGTCAGGGCCAGCGCTCCGACCAACTCGCCCGAGGCCAGCCCCGGTAGCAGGCGTTTGCGGGCGTCCTCGTCGTCGCAGCGCAACAGGGCGGTCGTCACCAGCACGGCCGAGGAGAGGAAGGGCGCGCACAGCAGCGCGCGGCCCAACTCCTCCATGACCACGCCCACTTCGACCGGCCCGCACCCGGCACCGCCGTACTCCTCGGGAACGGCCAGCCCCTGAAGGCCGAGTTCCGTGCCCATCCGGCGCCACAGCGCCCGGTCGAAGCCCTCCGGCGTCTCCATCAGCCGTCGTGTCTCGGTCTCGGGGGAGGTGTCCGCGAGGAACGCCCGTACGGTGCGGCGCAGTTGCTCCTGCTCGTCACTGAACGCGAAGTCCATGCCGCTCAGCCCTCCGCACCGGTTCGGCGACGCGCGCGAGAGGCGATGATCTTCTCCACCGCGGCGATGTGGTCCGGGTCGTGCATGCTGTCCCGCTCGGCGAGCAACGCGGGCTCCAGTACGGCGGCGATGGCCTGCTCCAGATGCAGGTTCACCACCCGCTTGGTGCCGCGCAGCGCCTGCGCGGGCAGTGCGGCCAGCCGTCCGGCCAGGTCCATGGCCTCGTCCATGAGCTTGTCCTTCGGTACGACACGGTTGGCGAGGCCGAGCCGGACCGCCTCCTCGGCGCTCACCCGCTCGCCCAGGAACAGGAGTTCCTTCGCCCGTGGCAGGCCGACGAGCAGCGGCAGGACGAGGGCGCCGCCGTCCCCGGCGACGAGACCGACCTGGACGTGCGGGTCGGCCACATAGGCGTCGTCCGCGATCAGCACCAGGTCGCTCAGCAGGGCCAGGCTGCAACCCAGGCCCACGGCGGGCCCGTTGACCGCCGCGATCACCGGCAGCGGGCAGCGGACCAGGCCGGTGATGATCCGCCGGGCCTCGTCCACGTTCTGCTGCCGGAAGGCGGGGTCTCGCTGGACCCGCGTCATGATGTCGAAGTTGCCGCCCGCGCTGAACGCCCTTCCCCGGCCGGTGAGGACGACCACCCGCGCCTCGGGGTCGTCGGCGACCGTGTCCCAGACCGACGCGAGGCCGGAGTGCAGTTCCTCGCTCATCGCGTTGAGCTGGTCAGGCCGGTTCAGCTCGATCAGCCGGACCGGCCCGAGGGCCGTCACCACCAGATCCGTCATCTTCACCGCCACCGTTCAGGAACAGGTCAGTAGAGTTGAATGCTATAACTAATTGAGCTTTATGAGAACCGGATCGCCGGGTGACGAGGTCGACGGAGGACACGCATGCCGGAGCAGGAGTACGAGACCGTGCGGGCCGAGGTGACGGACCGGATCCTCACCGTCACGCTCAACCGTCCCGAGAAGCTGAACGCCTTCAACCCGCAGATGATGGGCGACCTCCTCGACGTCCTGGACGCGGCCGACGCCGACGACGAGATACGGGTGATCGTGGTGACCGGGGCCGGTCGCGGCTTCTGCGCGGGCGCCGACGTCAGCTCCGGCGGCTCGTCCTTCGACCACCGCAGGGCGGGCGCCTGGCACCGGGACACCGGCGGCCGGGTCGCCCTACGGATCTTCGCCAGCACCAAGCCGGTCATCGCGGCGGTCAACGGTCCGGCGGCGGGTGTGGGGGCGAGCATGACGTTGCCCATGGACATCCGGCTGGTCTCGACCTCGGCGAAGTTCGGGTTCGTCTTCGCGCGCCGAGGCATCGTGCCGGAGTCCGCGGCGAGCTGGTTCCTCCCCCGGGCCGTGGGGATGCAACGGGCTATGGAATGGGTGGCCACCGGCCGCGTCTTCGGCCCCGACGAGGCGCTGTCGGCAGGGCTCGTCCGCTCCGTGCATCCCCCCGAGGAACTGCTCCCGGCGGCGTACGAACTCGCCCGCGAGATCGCCGACAACACCTCGGCGATCTCGGTGGCCCTCTCCCGCCAGATGATGTGGCGGATGCTCGGCGAGCCCCACCCGATGGCCGCACACCGCCTCGACTCACGGATCATGAGCCAGATCGGGGGCGGCCCGGACCCCGTGGAGGGTGTGGAGTCGTTCCTCGCCAAGCGGCCACCCGTGTTCCCCGGCCGGGTCAGCAAGGACCTGCCGGCCGTCTATCCGTGGTGGCAGGAGGAGGAGTTCCGGCCCTTGGGGGAGTGAGACCAGATCATGGCCGAAACCGGCTGGCCACGACCCCAGGCAACCCCAACCGTTCGATCATGACCGCGGCCCGGCAGGCGGCCGACCTCGCCCTGGACATGAACCGACCCCGGCGCGACACTTTGACGGACGGATGAGACCTGTCCGAAACATTGTCGTCGTTTCCGTGAAGTGTTAGCGTCCGGATGGCGGGCATTCAGTTGAATGCGTTAGCTATTCCGCTCCAGGACGGTGACCATGAGCGATGGTTTCCTGCATGAGTCCTTCCACGGTGTCGACTGGGGAGTCGCCACCGCGGACGCCATCGCGGCCCCGCCGCCGCCACTCGCGGAGCGCGGGGGCCACTTCCGGCAGTGGACCGACGACATCCGGCACCTGGTCGGCGTCACACCCGACACGCACCGGATGGTCGCCGGCTGGCCGCTCCTCCAACCCGACGGCCCCGACAGCTGGGACCGCGCGGCCCTGGACCGCTGCGACCGCGAGCTCGACTCCCTGCTCGCACTCGGCCTGCGCCCGTGTCTGACCCTGTTCGACCGGTCGCTGCCATCCTGGCTGGAGGACGCCGGAGGCTGGTTGGAGCGTGACACCGCCGAGCACTTCGCGGCCTTCGCCGCCGAACTGGGCCGCCGCTACGGCGACCGCGTGACCCGCTGGATCACCTCCACCGACCTGGCCGGACCCACTCTCGCCGACCATGTGGCCGGGATGTACACACCGGGCCGGGGTATCGGCCGCGCGGGCCTGCCCGCCGTCCACCACATCCTGCTCGCCAACGGACTCGCGACCCGTGCCCTGCGAGCCGCCGGCGCCGGCGGCCGGATCGGGACCACGGTCACCCTCGTCGGCGGCTACCCGGCCACCGAGGACCCCTTCGACCGGCTCGCCCTGGACCGCCTGCTGAGCTGGACCAACCGCCTCTTCCTCGACCCCCTGCTGCTCGCCGAGCACATGGTCACCGAGGACGACGTCTCACCGATCGAGGACACCGGCTGTGTGCGCCCGGGGGACCTGGACGTCATCGCCACCCCGCAGGACCTCCTCGGCCTGTCCTGGCACACCCCGTTCCGCGTCACCGCACCGGAGAACCTCGCCCGCGCACTGCCGGCCGACAAATGCCAGAGCAGGCTCAACGAGGTCAACCGTCTCCTCGTAGGCCTGGGCTTCGCCATCGTCCCCTTCGACGACGTGGAGACGACGGCGTACGGCTGGCCCATCCTCCCCGAGGGCCTGGCCGACGCCGTCGCGGACCTCCACGACCTCTACGGCGACCTGCTGCCGCCGCTGTCCGTCGTCGACAACGGCATGGGCGATCTGGACCTCGTCGACGAGGCCGGTTACAGCGACGACGCACGGCGCCGGTCCCTGCTGCGCGCCAGGCTGTCCTGGCTGGGCCGGGTGATACAGCGCGGCGTGGACGTCTGCGGCTACGAGTACTGGTCGGTGCTCGACAACCTGGAGGCGAAGTTCCGCTACACCCGCCTCTACGCGATGGCGGTCCCCGACCACGAGCCGCCGCCGCGCCCGCCGATGCCCTCCGACTGGCTGCGGGCCGGAGCCTTCGCGGGCCCCGAGGCACCGGGCGCGGGGCCCGGGCTCACCCTGGTCCCGCCCGGCCCCGGGGATCAGCGGGTCGGAGCCTCGTAGTCCCGGCCCCGGATCAGCCGCACCGGCGTGTAGACGAGCACGTCCTCGTCCCGCTGGTTGCGTACGGTGATCCGGCTGGTGACGACACCCCGGCCGGGTTTGCCGGATGGCCGGGACGCCGTGGTCTCCACGACGGCGTACAGCGTGTCGCCGACGTACACCGGGCCGCGCACGGTCATTTCCATGTGCAGGAACGCCAGGCCCGTGCCATGCAACACGTTGGTCTGGAGTACGAGCCCTTCCGCGATGCAGTACGTCAGCGCGCCCGGGACCAGCCGCCCCGTGTAGCCGCCGTCGGCCGCGTGCGAGGCGTCCCAGAAGAGCGGTTCGTTGAAGCCGCCCCAGGTGACGAAGTTGACCAGGTCGGTCTCGGTGATGGTACGGCGGGCGGTACGGAAGACCTGCCCGACCGGCATCTCCTCGTAGGTCAACCCCCGTACCAGCGGCGGGATTTCGGTGCGGGTCTGCTCTGCCGTCATCGGGTGCTCCTCATGCGTACGTGGGTCGGTCACAGGTCGATCGGGTGCTTGCCGGCCACGCCCTCGAAGTCCGGTGCGCGCTTCTCGCGGTGCGCGGCGAGTCCCTCGACGACCTCGTGCCCCCCGAACCCGAAGAACTCCAGCCCCAGTGACGCCTCGAAGAGCGGCTGGGCCGTGCGGTACCAGTGGTTGAGGGACCGCTTGGTCCAGCTGAGGGCGCTGGCCGGACCAGCGGCCAGCAGGGTCGCCACCCGCAGCCCCTCGGCGTGCACGTCCGCGTCGTCGACGCACTTCGACACCAGGCCGATCCGCTCGGCCTCCTCGCCGGTGAGCGCCTCGCAGGTCAGCAGGTAGTACTTGGCCTTGGCCATGCCGCACAGCAGCGGCCAGCAGATGGCCGCGTGGTCGCCGGCCGCCACCCCGAGCCGGGTGTGCCCGTCGACGATCTTCGCCTTCCGCCCGGCGATCGAGATGTCCGCCAGCATCCCGATGACCAGCCCCGCGCCGACCGCCGGTCCGTGGATCGCGGAGACCACGGGCTTCGAGCAGTTGATCACCCCGTAGACCATGTCCCGCGCCTCCCGCATCACCCGGGCGCGCACGGCGTAGTCCTCGGTCATGGCCTCGATGGAGTCGAAGGTCCCGCCGGCCGAGAACGCCTTGCCCGCTCCCTGGACCAGTACCGCGCGGGTCTCCTCGTCCCGGTCGACGACCGGCCAGACATCCGCCAGCTCACCGTGCATCCGTGGATCCACGGCGTTGAGGTTCGGCGCGTCCAGCACGATGCGGAGCACGCCGGGCGCGGGCCGCTCGAAGGTCAGACTCGTGAACGGGGCGTAGGAATCGGTCACGTCGCACTCCTGGTGTATTCAGTGCGGATACTATAATTATCTAACTGTATCGAGGGGCGGGCGGCAAGCGGCCGGTACCCGTGCCGTACCGAGGACGGGAAGCTCGGCATGGATCTCACCTTCAGCGAGGAGCAGGACGAACTGCGCAAGGTCGTACGGTCGTTCCTCTCCCGGCACTCCACCGAGGCGGACGTCCGCCGCCTGGCCGCCGATCCGCGCGGCTACGACGCGGTCGTATGGCGTCGCCTCGCCACGGAGATCGGGTTGCAGGGACTCGCCGTACCCGAGGAGTACGGCGGCTCGGGCTTCGGCTATGTCGACCTCGGCGTCGTCTTCGAGGAAGCGGGCCGCGCCCTGCTGTGCGCCCCGTACTTCGCCACCGTCGCCCTGGCCGCCGAGGCGCTGCTGCGCTGCGACGACGAGGCCGCCCGCGCCGAACTGCTGCCCGGTATCGCGACCGGCCGGACGGTGGCCACCCTCGCGCTCACCGAGGAGGACGGCCGCTGGGACGCGTCGGGCATCCGGCTCAACGCCCTTGAGGGACCGGCCGGTTGGCGCCTCACGGGCACCAAGACCTACGTCCCCGACGGACACATCGCCGACCTGATCCTGGTCGCCGCCCGCACCCCCGCTGGCATCAGCCTCTTCGCCGTCGAGGCGGCCGACGCCCCAGGCCTCACCCGCGCGCCCCTCCCCACCCTCGACCAGACCCGCAAACAGGCGCGCATCACCTTCACGGACACCCCCGCCCGCCTGCTCGGCACCGACGGCACGGCCTGGCCGGTCCTCGAACGCACCCTCGCCACAGCCTCCGTCCTCCTGGCCGCCGAACAGGTCGGTGGCGCTGCCGCCGACCTGGACATGGCGGTCGCGTACGCCAGGATCCGCGAGCAGTACGGCCGCCCGATCGGCTCGTTCCAGGGCATCAAGCACAAGTGCGCCGACATGCTCGTCGAGATCGAGTCCGCCCGCTCGGCGGCCTACGCCGGACTGTGGGCCCTGGATGCCGGCGACGCCAAGGAGATCGCCGTGACGGCCGCCGTGGCGCAGGCCTACTGCGCGGAGACGTTCACCAGGGTCGCCGCCGACACCATCCAGGTCCACGGCGGCATCGGCTTCACCTGGGAGCACCCCGCGCACCTCCACCTCAAGCGCGCCAAGAGCTCCGAGGTGCTGCTCGGCACCCCCGCGTACCACCGGGAGCTGCTCGCGGCCCGGCTCGGCATCTGACACCCAGGAGAAGCAGACATGGAAGTGGACTTCGGGCCCGCCGTACGCGATTTCCGCGACGAACTGCGGGACTGGTTCGCGGACCACCTCGTGGGGGAGTTCGCCGCGCACCGGGGCGTGGGCGGCCCCACCGACGGCGCCGCCTGGGACGTTCGCCTCGCCTGGGACCGCGAGCTGTCGGCCGGGAACTGGCTGGGTGTGGGCTGGCCGAAGGAGTACGGCGGACGCGGCCTCGGACTGATCGAGGAGATCGTCTTCGAGTATGAGTACGCCCGCGCCAATGCCCCCTACCGCGCCACCGTCAACGCCCTCGACCTACTCGGCCCGATGCTCCTCGCGATGGGCGACGAGGCCCAGAAGAAGCGCTTCCTGCCGCCGATCCTCGCCGTCGAGGAACTGTGGGGACAGGGCTTCAGCGAACCCGGCGCGGGCTCCGACCTGGCGTCCGTCCGCACCCGAGCCGAGCGCGACGGCGACCAGTGGGTGGTCAACGGGCAGAAGGTGTGGACCTCGTTCGGCATCCACGCCGACTGGCTCTACGTCCTCACCCGCACCGACCCCGACTCCCGCCGCCACAAAGGCCTGACCCTGCTCCTCCTCCCGACCGACCAACCCGGCGTGGAGATCCGCCCCATCCGCAACCTCGCGGGCCAGGACGAGTTCGCCGAGGTCTTCCTCTCCGACGCGCGCACCGGGGCGGACATGGCCGTGGGCGAGGTCGGCCAGGGGTGGCGCACCGCGATGGCCACCCTCGGCATCGAACGCGGCACGACCCTGCTGCCCCAGCAGCTCGGCTTCGAGCGCGAGGCCGAGGCGCTGATCGAACTGGCCCGTGCGCGGGGCGCGTTGGACGACCCCATGCTGCGCCGCCGGATCCTGGACGCCTGGATCTCCGTACGCATCATGCGCACCACCAATCTGCGCACCCTCGCCGAACTGACCGCGGGCCGCACACCCGGCGCGCAGGCCACCACGGCGAAGCTGTACGCCTCGACACGGCACCAGCAACTCGGCCACCTGGCAATGGAGTTGGCCGGACCCGCCGGACAGATCGTCGGCGAGGACTACGAACTCGACACCCGGCAGCGCTCGTTCCTGCTCTCCCTCGCGGAGACGATCTACGGCGGTTCGAGCGAGATCCAGCGCAACATCATCGGCGAACAGCTCCTCGGTCTGCCCAAGGAGCCACGCCCATGACCTCGATCGAGGACCGCCTCGACCGCGTCGAGTCGCACCAGGCCATCCAGCAACTGCCCATCCGCTACGCCCTGGCCGTCGACTCCCGTGACCTCGACGCCTGGGTCGGCTGCTTCCGCCCCGACGTGGACATGGGCCGCCATGGGCAGGGGCGAGAGGTGCTGCGGCAGCACATCGAGCCCCTTGTGCGCGGCTTCCACCGCTCGGTGCACCAGATCTGCGGCCACCGCGTCGAGTTCACCGGCCGCGACACCGCGACCGGAGCGGTCTACTGCCGCGCCGAGCACGAGGTGGGCGACCGGTGGATCGTGATGGCGATCTGCTACTTCGACGACTACGCGCGCGTGGACGGCGACTGGTACTTCTCCCGGCGCCGCGAACAGCACTGGTACGCGGCCGACGTGACCGACCGGCCGCAGGCCGTCGGCTTCAACGGGTGGGAGGGCGCGGGAGAACCGGCGCTCCCCGATGCCTTCCCCTCATGGACGGCTTTCTGGAAGGAGACGTGATGGCACGGTTGTCAGGCAGGACGGCGTTGGTCACCGGTGGAGGCCAGGGCGTGGGCCGTGGCATCGCCCTGGCGCTGGCGGCCGAGGGCGCGGCCGTGGTCATCACCGGCCGCACCGAGAGCAAGCTGAAGGACACCGCCGAGGAGATCGTCGAGCGCGGCGGGCGGGCGTACACCGTGGTCGGGGACGTGGGGGAGCGGGACGACGTCGACCGGATGGTGGCCGAGACGGTACGGGAGTTCGGCGGCCTCGACGTGCTCGTCAACAACGCCCAGTCTTCGGTGCAGCGACGGCTGGAGAAGACGTCGTACGACGATGTCGAACTCACCTACCGCAGCGGGCCGTTGGCCGTCTTCCACGCGATGCAGGCCGCTCTGCCTCACCTGAGGGAGAGCCGGGGCAGTGTCGTCAACCTGGGTTCCTCGGCGGCTGTGCAGGGCGAGGCGACCTTCGCTGCGTACGCCATGGCCAAGGAGGCGATCCGCGGGCTGAGCCGGGTCGCCGCGCGGGAGTGGGGGACCTACGGGATCCGGGTGAACGTCGTCTGCCCGGCCGCGCTCAGCCCGGCGGCGGAGGACTATCTCGCCGCGCATCCGCAGAAGGCGGAGGAACTGGCGCGGGAGATCCCGCTCGGCCGACTCGGTGACCCGGAGGTGGACATCGGCCGGGCGGTGGCCGCGCTGGTGAGCGACGACATGGCCTATCTGACGGGCGCGACACTGATGTTGGAGGGCGGCCGCACCCTCATCGGGTGACCTCGCTACACCACACCCCGCGCGCGCAGTCCCGCGAGCTGATTCTCCGTCACTTCCGCCAGCCTGCCCAGGACTTCGGCCGTGTGCTCGCCCAGGGTGGGCGGCGGGGCATAGCCGTCCACCGGGGTCGCCGTGAGGCGTATCGGATTGGCGAGCAGTGGGAGCCGGCCCGACAGCGGGTCCTCGATCTCGACCAGCATCCCCCGGTGTTGGATCTGGGGGTCGGCGAAGACTTCGGGCAACTCGTTGAACGGGCCTGCGGGCACGTCGTGTTGGTCCAGCAGGGTCAGCCACGCGTTCCGGGTGCGGGTGCGCATGATGTCTTCGAGGACCGGCAGGATCTCCTCCCGATGGGTGATCCGGGCGGAGGTCGTGGCGAAGCGCGGGTCCTGGAGGAGGTCGGTGCGGTCGGCCGCCGCGCAGAACGCGGCGAACTGCTTGTCGTTGCCCGCGACCAGAAAGAGCGGCTTGTCCGCGCACTGGAAGGCCTGGGACGGGATTCCGCCGTAGCCGCCGTTGCCGCGCCGGCGCGGAACCTCGCCAGAGACCAGGTAGTTCATCGCGAAGTGCGACAGCGAGGCCAGCCCGCAGTCCAGCAGGGAGAGGTCGACGAACTGGCCCTCGCCGGTGGCGTCCCGGTGCCGTAGCGCCGCCAGGACGGCCGTGGAGGCGTACAGGCCGGTGAGGATGTCGACCATGCTGACCCCGACCTTCATCGGCTCGTCGGGGTGGCCGGAGACGCTCATCATGCCGGACATGGCCTGGAAGATGCCGTCGTAGCCGGGGCGCCCGGCGTACGGGCCGGTCTGGCCGAAGCCGGTGACCGAGAGGTAGACCAGGCGTGGGTTGAGCGCCAGCAGACTCTCGTGGTCGAGGCCATACTTCGCCAGTGTTCCCGCGCGGAAGTTCTCGACCAGGACGTCCGAGCGTGCGGCGAGCGTGCGGATCAGCTCCTGCCCCTCGGCGGTCGCGTGGTTGACGGTCACGGACTGCTTGTTGCGGTTGCAGGAGTGGTAGAAGGCCGCGGCGTCCGTGCCGGGGGCGAAGGGCGGACCGTACGTCCGTGAGTCGTCGCCGGTGCCGGGCCGCTCGACCTTGATGACCTCGGCTCCGAGGTCGGCCAGCATCTGGGTGGCCAGCGGTGCCGCGAGGATGCGGGACAGGTCGAGGACGCGGATCCCGGCCAGGGCGGTCGACGGCATCGAGGTCTCCCTCTGTTCACAGGCATCGAATGAGTTATATAAATAATACATCTGGCGCGCTGGTCGCGTCTCGTGTGATTGCTTCAACTATCCAATTCATGTAACTATATGGATCGGCTGACCGGCCGAGACCGGAGGGCGTGCGGATGACCGTCGCGGCGAGACCCCTCACCGACCAGGAACAGCGCGAACGCCGCGAGTGGTTCCGGGCCCGCTGGGAGCGCGGCGTCGCGTTCAACCGCCTCTGTCGGCTGCGGATGGTCCGCTGGGACCCCGACGGCGTCGAGGTCGTCCTGCCCTACGCCGAGCAACTCACCGCCCACGAAGGCGTGTTCCACGGCGGAGTGCTCTCCGCGCTCATCGACACCGCGGGCGCGGGAGCCGTGATCGCCGGGCACGACTTCCAGAAGGGGAGTCGGCTCAGCACCGTCTCGATGTCGGTGCAGTACCTCGCACCCGCCCGGGGTCCGGAGGCCGTCGCCTACGCGCGCTGCGTCCGCCGGGGCCGCAGGCTGCACTTCGCCGACGTCGACGTGATGACCGACGGGGTCGTCTGCGCCCGGGGGCAGGTCGTGGTGACCATCTCCGGCGAGCGCCCGGGCGTCGGTGAACCCATCGAACCGCTGACAGAGCTGACCGAGGAGTGACGCGATGCCCGACGAACCCGACCGGGACCTGGTTCTGTACGAGGTCGACGAGGACGGCGTCGCCACCGTCACTCTCAACCGGCCCGAGCGCAAGAACGCGTGGAGCATCCCCATGGAGCGCCGCTTCTTCGCGCTCCTGGACGAGGCCGCTGCCGACCCCGCCGTCCGCGTCGTGATCATCACCGGCGCCGGCCGGGCGTTCTGCCCGGGCATGGATGTCCAGCGTCTGGAACAGAACGCGCAGCCCGGCCAGTCCCTCAACCTCCAGGCCCGCGTGCCCATGTACAGCAGGCGGACCCTCCCGAAACCCCTCATCGCGGCCGTCAACGGCGCGTGCGCCGGCATCGGACTGGTCCAGGCACTGATCTGCGACGTCCGCTTCGCCGCCCGCGGCGCCCGCTTCACCACCGCCTTCACCCGCCGCGGCCTCGCCGGCGAGTACAACCTCCCGTACGTCCTGCCGCGCGTCATCGGCCTGGAGAACGCCCTCGACCTCCTCCTGTCGGGCCGGGTCTTCGACGCCGACGAGGCGAAGCAACTCGGCCTCGTCAGCCGGGTAGTTGAGCCGGAAGACCTGCTCGACGCCGCCCGCGCCTACGCCCGCGACATCGCCCGCAACTGCTCACCCCGCGCCATGGCCGTCGTACGCCATCAGGTGTACGGCGATCTCGACCGGCCCTTCACCGACGCGCTCGCCCGCTCCTACTCCGCGATGGAGTTCTTCGCGGGCTCGCCGGACTTCCGCGAGGGGGTCGCCAGTTTCGTGGAGAAACGGGAGCCCAAGTTCGAGGGACTGCCCCCGGACTTCGACCCGGACGAGGCCACCCGTGACGCGTTCCTGCCGTACTGACCGAGGAGTTGGAAGATGACAGGGCAGCCCTTCCCGGTCGAGGCCGGGCACATCCTGATGTTCGCCCGGGCCGTCGGTGACGAGAACCCGTCCTATGTCGGCGAGAGCGCGCTCGCGCCGCCCACCTTCACCATGGCGAGCGCCCAGCACGACCCCGACTACCGGCTGCGGCCCAAGCCGGGCGAGGAGTGGTTCGGGTCCGGCGCCGGACCGGGCGTGATGCCCGAGGGCGGTGGCGGTCTGCACGCCGAGCAGCACTTCGAGTACCACCGGCCGGTGCGCGCGGGCGAGACCCTGTACGCCGCCACCGTCCCCGGCCGCAGCTGGGAGAAGGAGGGCCGTACGGGCCGACTTCTCTTCAGCGAGCGCATCACCGAGTACCGGGACGCCGCCGGTGAACCCGTCGTCAGCGCGCGCACCGTGGCCGTCGTGCCCGAGGGCCCCGCAACCCGTAAGGACGCCCGATGAGCCTGAACGCGGACGACGTCAAGGTCGGTGAGACGCGCGAGAGCGTGCTGGTCGACGACCTGAAGCGGACCCGGATCGTGCAGTACGCCGGCGCGTCCGGCGACTACAACCCGCTGCACACCGACGAGCGGTTCGCCACCGAAGTCGCGGGCTACCCGGGCGTGTTCGCCCACGGAATGCTCACGATGGGCATGACGGGACGGGTCCTGACCGACTGGGTCGGCGTGGAGGCGCTGCTGACCTTCGGGGTGCGCTTCAAGGCCCAGGTGTGGCCCGGCGACACCTTGACCGCCACGGCGACCGTCGAGTCCGTCGAGGACACACTGGACGGACCGGTCGCCCACTTCTCGCTGCGAACCGTCACCCAGGACGGCGCCGAGGTGGTCACCGGTACCGCTTCGGCCCTACTGGAGCCCTGAACCGGTGGGCGCCGAGGCGGAGTTCACCTGGACGGCGATGGTGTCCGCCGCCTACGACCACTCGCGTCCCGCCGTCCGCTTCGGGGACCTCACCTGGACCGGACACGAACTCCTCGACCGGGCGTCCGGCGCCGCCGACTGGCTGGACACCCTCGGCCTCGAACTCGGCTCCCCGGTACCGGCCTTGGCCGCCACCTCCGCCGACGCCTTCGCGCTGGTGATCGGCGGCGCGGGCTCCGGTCACCCGCTCGCCCCGCTCGGCGTCCGTATGACCCCGTACGAGACCGCGGCCGTGGTCGAGGCAACCGGGGCTCAACTCGTCGTCGTACAGCCGGAGTTCGCGCGACTCGGCGAAGAGGTCGCCCGACTGTCCGGCCGCCGTGCCGTCGTCGTCCCCGAACTGCGCCCGAGCACAAGGCCGTTGACCGCCGAACCGGACGACCTCGCCGCCGTCCTGCACACCTCCGGCACGACCGGCCTCCCCAAACCCGTCCGTATGACCCAACGCCGCCTGGCTGCCCGCGCCCGCGTCAACGGCCGTCTCTGCACGCTCGATCCGGACAGCTTCTACGGCGGCAGCGCCCCCTTCCACCACATCGCGGGCCTCGGTAATCTCGCCGTCGCCCTCGCCGCGGGCGCGCTGATCACCGGCCTGCCCCGCTTCACCGTCGAGGGCTGGACCCAGTTGCGCGAACTCGGCGCCACCCACACCAGCATGGTCCCGGCGATGCTGGAGACCCTGCTGGCGGCAGGACAGGCACACCACGGGACGCTGCGGGTCCTCCAGTACGGCGGCGCCCCGATCCGCCCCGGCACCCTGCGGCGGACGTACGAGGCGATGCCCGGCGTCCGCATGCTCAACATGTTCGGGCAGACCGAAGGCTCGCCCATCAGCGTGCTCACCCCCGAGGAACACCGCGAAGCGGTCGCCGGACGCTCCGAACTGCTGCGATCCGTGGGGCGGCCCGCCCCCGGCGTCGAACTGCGGGTGCGAGACACGGGACCCGACGGCATCGGCGAGATCCACGCCCGCGCCGACCACTTCTTCCGCATCGATACCGAGGGCTGGCTGCACAGCGGTGACCTGGGCCGGGTGGCACCGGACGGCTACCTCTACCTGTACGGCCGGGGCAGCGACATGATCATCCGCGGGGGCGAGAACGTCCATCCGCTGGAGGTCGAGACCGTCCTGGCCGCGCATCCCGGCGTCGCGGACGTGGCGGTCACGGGTGCCCCCGACGAACGGCTCGGCCAGA
Source organism: Streptomyces sp. NPDC002276 (assembly GCF_053891435.1). Lineage (NCBI taxonomy): Bacteria > Bacillati > Actinomycetota > Actinomycetes > Kitasatosporales > Streptomycetaceae > Streptomyces > Streptomyces sp. NPDC002276. The sequence continues at coordinate 1,046,463 of NZ_JBSFCQ010000001.1, forward strand.
CCGTCGTCGCCTTCGTCGTGCCGACCGACCCCGACGCCCCACCGGACCCGGCCGCGCTCAGGGCACACGTCCGCGGCCGGCTCTCCGGATTCAAGGTCCCCGTGCGCTGGTGGGTCGTGGACGACCTGCCGCGCAACGCCAACGGCAAGGTCGTACGGCGGCTGCTGCGCGAGCCCGGCCAAGGAGGAGCACATGACTGACCACCTGGTCGTCGACCCGGAGAGCGTGGGCGTGGACCCGCACCGACTGGACGTCCTGCTGCGCCGGATCCGGCTGGAGGTCGAGCACGGGCCGTTGCCGTCCGCGCAGGTTGCCGTCGCCCGGGGCGGTCGCCTGGTGGCGTTCGAGACCTGGGGCGACGCGGGTCCGGACACCCGATACGTCCTTCAGTCCGTCGGCCGGTCGATCGTCGCCGGTGTCGTGTGGAAGCTGCTCGGCGAGGGTCTGCTGCGTCTGGACGAGCAAGTCGCCGCGATCATCGCGGAGTTCGCACCGAACGGGAAGGATGCGGTGACGGTCGAGCAGGTGCTCACGCACACCGCCGGCTTCCCCTTCGCACCCCTCGGCTATCCGAAGATGCTGGACCGCGAGCAGCGGCTCGCGGCCTTCGGGCGCTGGCGGCTCGACACCCCGCCGGGCACCCGTTTCCAGTTCCATCTCACCGCCGCCGCCTGGTTGATCGCCGAGATTGTCGAGCGGCGGACGGGCCTGCCCTTCGCCGAGTACCTTCGCGAGCGGATCGCCCAGCCGCTGGGCCTGTCCTCGATCGAACTCGGCGTCCCCGTCGAGCGCCAACCGGGCACCGTCGCACCGACTATCGCCACCGACCGCACCGACGACGCCCAGGAACCCGACCCCTGGGGACCCTGGTACCTCTCCGATCCCCGCGTCCTGGCAGCCGGGGAGCCCAGCCACGCCCTGGTCGCGACCGCCGCCGATGTCGCCCTGTACTTCCAGGCGTTGGAGCACTCGGGCCTGTGGAAGCCGGAGGCGGTGGCGGAGGGCACGCGGATCCGCTTCACCCAACTCCCTTACGGGGAGCAGATCTACGGGGGCGGCGGCAGCCGACGTACCAGCATGGGCCTGTTCGTGACGGTGGCGGGGCCGGACGCCGGCAGTCAACTGCCCTCCACCGGCTCGCCGTCGCTCTTCGGCAGCGCGGGAGCCGCTTACCAACTCGGCTTCATGGACCCGGAGTCCGGGCTGTCCTTCGCCTGTCTGAGCAACGGCTATCCGCTCTCCGGCTACGACCACTCCCGGCGGGGCACGGCGCTGCTCACCAATATCGCGAATCTGGCGGCGGACCTGGTCGGTTGACCAAATCCGCCGCCAGACTGGGGCGTTCGAGGGTCAGCGGCTGATCAGCTGCTGCGCGTTGTTGTACATGATGTCGTCCTGCACCGACTCGTCGAGTTCCGCGAGGAGCTTGCGGTAGTCGGCGGGGTTGGCGATGCCCTCCGCGTGCGGGAAGTCCGAGCCCATCACGATCGACTCGTGATAGCCGAGCCGCTTGACCAGGCTCGGGATGTCGTCCTCCGGATAGGGCACCACACGGATGTGCTTACGGAACACCTGACTGGGGCGCTCCGCCAACTGCCCGCCGATCCAGGGGCCGTTGCGGCCCATGCCACGGCTCTTGTCCATGTGCCGGACGAAGTGCGGCACCCACTCGGCGCCGAACTCGGAGACCAGGACGTTGATGTCGGGGAAGCGTTCGAAGAGGTTGTCGAAGATCAGCGCGGACAGGGTCTCCTCGATGGGGCGCTGGCCGTAAGTGTTCATCCACTGCCACGCGGACATCCGGAAGTGGATCGGGCTCGCGTCATGGCCCCAGGCCGGGGCGACGTTCGAGTTGTAGTAGAACTCGCTGATGTGGTAACAGACGCTGGCCTTGGCCTCGTTGACCAGTTTCCAGAACGGGTCGAAGTACGGGTCGCCCGGTGAGCGGCCGTACTGCGGCCCGGTCGGCAGCATGATGAACCGGGCGCCCCGCTCCAGGACGTACTCCAGCTCCTTGACCGCGCTGTCCAGATCGCGCAGGGACAGCAGGGCGGGGGAGTAGATGCGGTCCTGGTGGTTGAAGCCCCACACCTCGTTCATATAGCGGTTGAACGAGTGGTAGTTGGCGTAGAGCGGCTCGACGCCCTGTACGTACTCCTCGGCGACCAACGCCCAGCCGCCGGGGTAGATGATCGTCTGGTCCAGGCCCTGCTCGTCCATGACACGCAGCCGGGCCTCGCGGTTCTGGTACGACTCGTGCATCGGCTCGAACTGGTACGTCTCGTCGGGGTTGCCCGAGGCCATCGCCTTGAGCATCTCCTTGAGCGAGCCGGGCCGGTAGACCTGCCCGAACTCCGGCTCCAGGCAGACCACGATCCGGTCGCCGGCGAGAATGACCTCGCGGCCGTCCGGGAGTGTCACCGGGGCGACCGCCTGGCCGAGGAACTCCTTCGGGAGGTAGCGGGTGAAGGAGTCCCGCTCCTCGTACATGTGCTGGTCGCAGTCGAAGATTCGCTTGCGCTGTTCGGCCATGGCCGTCGCCTCCGGACCCCGGGTCTATTCAGTACGCCTCCTATAATTATCTAACTATTTCGGAGACGCAAGGGGTGACGACGGAAACGGCTCGGCGAACGCTCGGCGGTCCGGTCAGTCGATGAGTTCGAGCACCGTCTTCGGTCCGGCGCCGTTCACCACGTCGTCGGCGCCGTTGATGTGGCGCTGCCACAGCTTCTCGGCCTCGTCCGCCTTGCCGGACTCGATCAGACCGACCAGCCGTACATGGGCCCGGTGCCCCTTGAGGGCCTGTGCCTTCTGGGTCTCGGCGTCGGTGGCTGCCGCGGTGTACGAGGCGTTGGCCCGGTCGATGATGTTGCGCAGCATGCCGCACAGGAGGATCAGCGTCTGGTTGCCGGTGAGCTCGACCAGCAGGGCGTGGAAGGTGTCCTGGGCCTCGACGAGACCCAGCGGGTCCTCCAGCACGGTCTTCTCGACCGCCACCGCGTCGCGCAGCCGCTTGATGTCGTCCGCCGTGTGCTTGGCGGCCAGTTGACGTACGCACGGCGGCTCGATGAGGGCCGCGGCGCGGTAGACGTCGCCCAGGGTGGCGCCGCGGTACTCCAGGATCAGACCGGCGAAGCGGGCGGCCACGTCGGAGTCCGGGGCGCTCACGCGGGCGCCGCCGTGCGCGCCGCGGCGCACCGTGATCAGCGACTCCGACTCCAGGACGCGGAACGCCTCGCGCAGCGTCGGCCGCGAGATGCCGAACTGCTCCATCAGCCCCGACTCCGGCGGCAGGGCGTCGTCGGGCTTCAGCTCGCCCCGTACGATCTGGCGGCGCAGATGTGCGGCGACCAGCTCGGCGGTCTTCGGGACGCGCACCTGGCGTCCCACGCGGGCGCGCGAGGGGACGGGCACGATCGGCGTTTCTGCGCGGGCTGCCTCGGCCACGGTGGGCTCCTCATATAGCAAAATGAATCGTCTTAGTGCATCGAGGGTACCAGGTCAAGGGTTGGGTGATCTTCTCCTGGAGGGACCTGATCTGGCGCCGTGGGCGCTGTTGGGTATATAGATGATTCATCTAGCTATAAAGCCAACTGGCTCTGGGAGTGACCGCGATGACCGAGCAGGCGACCCCGGTGATCCTCAGCGAGCTGACCGACGACGGGGTCATGCTGCTCACCCTGAACCGGCCCGAGCGGCACAACGCCTGGACGCTGGAGATGGAGCTGCTCTACAACGAGCTGTTCGACCGTGCTGAGGCGGATCCGGCGGTACGGGCCGTCGTCCTTACCGGCGCGGGCCGCAGCTTCTGCCCGGGCATGGACATCGGCGTACTGGACGGCGCCTCCTCGGGCGCGCGCCCGTGGCCCACCGACCGGCTGCCACCACGCACCCGGCCGATGTCGTTCCCCAAGCCTCTCGTCGCGGCCGTCAACGGTGCCTGTGCCGGCATCGGCTTCAACCAGGCCCTCATGTGCGACGTGCGGTTCGCCGTCCCGGGCGCCAAGTTCGCGGCCGCGTTCAGCGCCCGCGGCCTGGTCGCCGAGGACGGCGTGTCCTGGCTCCTGCCCCGGCTCGTCGGCTACGGCAACGCGAGCGACCTGCTGCTGTCCTCACGCCGGATCACCGGAACGGAGGCGCGTGAGATGGGCCTGGTCAACTATCTGGCCGAGCCCGAGGAACTGCTCCCGGCGGCGCTCGCCTACGCCACGGAACTGGCCCGCTCGGCCAGCCCGTACGCGATGTCCCTCATCAAACGGCAGCTCGCCGACGACCAGGCGAGGAGCTTCACCGAGAGCCGGGAAACCGCCGCCGCGCTGCTGGCCACGGCGAAGCGCGCGCCGGACTACCGCGAGGGTGTGCGCAGCTTCATCGAGCGCCGGTCGCCGGAGTTCGCCGGGCTGGGGGAGAACGTGCCGGAACCGGCGGAGGCCTCGTCGTGAGCCGTGCCGAACTCCCGCTGCACCGCCGCACGATCACCGTGACCGCCTACCAGGAGCCGGGCGGCGACGAGATCTCCGTAGAGGCGGAACTGCGCGACGAGCGGCCGTGGGCCGAGCCGACGGCGGCCGACGTCCACCGGATGGTGCTGGCGGTGCGCGTTCGCCTCGCGGACATGACCGTCGTGGCCGCCGACGCGGACATGCTGACGTTTCCGCACGCCGAGTGCCCCTTGATCACCCCGGTCTTCGACGGCCTGATCGGCCTCGGCGTCACCGCCGGATACAACCGGGCGATCCAGGAGCGCTTCCGCGGTGTCTCCGGCTGCTCCCACCTCTACGAACTGACCCGGGTCCTCGGCCCCGCGGTGGTTCAGGCGGCCATGTCGGCCAACGCGCGCCGCCGTGACGCGGGCGAACCCGCGAACGGTCCGCGCGCCACGGCCGGGGTGCTGAACAGCTGCCACATCTGGGCCCCGGACGGCGTGGGCCTACGCAAACTCGACGCGGGCTGGCGCCCGGGGTCCGGGCCGCGTCCGGTACCGGAACTCGGGACGTTCGAGACGCGGGAGTGAGTCGGCGGGGCTGAGGGGCGGCTGCGCGAAGATCGGGGCGGGGGTGGCCGACGCCAACCGCGCGGATACGGATTCCGCCCGGCCGGGCGACAGGGTTCGCGGCGCGGACCTGCCTCGTGGCATCGTCGTCATCGCGCTCTCGACGTGGCCCGCATCGAACCGGCCGACACGGTGGCAACCTGGTCCGCCCCAGCCGAACCGCCCCTAACCGGCCGTCGCCCTCGGCTCCCGCGGCAGTCCCAGCACCTTCTCCGCGAGGATGTTCCGCTGCACCTGCGACGTCCCCGCGTAGATCGTGCCGGAGCGGGCGATCAGGTACGTCGTGGACCAGGATGCCGAGGAGTTCGCGGCGCCGGGGTCGTCCGTGCGGTAGGTGCGCAACGGCGGTCGGCCCACCGGGACTTGGCCGTGCAGGCCCATGATGTCCATCGCCAGGTCGGTGACCTTGGTGTGGTACTCGCTCCAGTACAGCTTGGCGATCGACGACTCGGGGCCCGGCTCGGCGCCCTTGAGCCAGCCCGTGAGAACGCGGTAGCCGAGATAACGCATGATCTCGACCTTGGACCAGCACCAGGCGATCCGCTGCCGGATGACCGGGTCCTGGTCCCTGCCGTACAGGCGGGCCAGTTCCACCAGGCGTTCCACCTCGGCCCGGAACAGGATCGGGTTGGTCGCCGCCTCCTCCCCGCGCTCCACGCCCAGCAGGCTCTGCGCGACCGTCCAGCCGTTGTCGACGCCGCCTACGACCAGGTCGGCGCGGGTCCTGGCGCCGTTGAAGAAGACCTCGTTGAAGTGGAGTTGGCCGCTCATCATGCGGAACGGGCGGACTTCGACGCCGGGTTGGTCCAGCGGGACGAGGAGGAAGGAGATGCCGCGGTGCTTGGAGGCCTCGCGGTTCGTGCGGGCCAGGACGAAGATCCAGTCGCTGTGGTGGGCGCCGGACGTCCACACCTTCTGGCCGTCGATCACCCACTCGTCGCCCTCGCGGACGGCGCGTGTCGTCAGTGAGGCGAGGTCCGAGCCCGCGTCGGGCTCCGAGTAGCCCTGGCACCAGGTGTCCTCGCCGCCGAGGATGCGGGGCAAGAAGTGACTCCGCTGCTCGTCCGTGCCCCAGCGCAGCAGCGTGTTCGCCAGCATCTTCACGCCGAACGTGTCCTGCGGCAGCCCGAACGGCACACCGGCCAGGGCGAGTTCCTCCATCAGGACCATCTGGTGGAGCTTGGACAGGCCGCGCCCGCCGTACTGCTCCGGCCAGGTGAGGGAGAGGTAGCGCTGCTCGGCGAGCAGGCGCCGCCAGTCCCGGGCGAAGGCCCACGCGGCCTCCTCGTCGAGGGCGCCGATGCCCTTCCAGTCCGGCGGCAGCGCCTCGGCGAGGAACCCCTTGACCTCGGTGCGGAACGTCTCGGTCTCCGCGGGATAGCTGATGTCCACCCGTGTGCTCCCCTCGCCCGGACCCGCTCGCCCAGCCGGTCGCTGTATTGATTGTTTCAGCATAATAGGTTATCTATTTGAGAGGAATAGCATCGAGGTGGGAGCGGGCTGACATGGGACTGCTGGACGGCCGCAACGCGGTGATCACCGGCGGCGCACAGGGCATCGGCTTCGAGATCGCCGGTGTACTCGGCGCCGCGGGGGCGTCAGTCGTCCTCGGCGACATCAACGAGGTCGCCGCGGCCGAAGCCGCCGAACGTCTTGCCAAGAACGGTGTCGCCGCCACCTCCCTGCGCTGCGACGTCACCGACGAGGACGAGGTCGCCGCCCTGGTCGCCCACTGCACCGACACCTTCGGCCCGGTCGGCGTCATGGTCAACAACGCCGGGATCACCCGCGACGCGACCCTGCGCAAGATGGCCGTGTCGGACTTCCGCGCGGTCGTCGACGTCCATCTGACCGGTGCCTGGAACGGCACCCGGTACGCCGCCGAGGCGATGCGCGCGCACGGACTCGGCGGCAGCATCGTCAACATCTCCTCCATCGCCGGCAAGGTCGGCAACTTCGGCCAGACGAACTACAGCGCCGCCAAGGCCGGACTCGTCGGCCTCACCAAGGCCTCCGCCAAGGAACTCGCCAAGGCGGGCATCCGCGTCAACGCCGTACAGCCCGGCCTGATCCGCACCGCCATGACCGAGGCGATGCCACCCGCCGCCTGGGACGCCAAGCTCGCCGAGATCCCCCTGGGCCGCGCGGGCGAACCCGCCGAGGTCGCCCAGACCGTCCTCTTCCTCGCCTCCGACATGGCGAGCTATGTCACCGGAGCCGTCCTCGAAGTGACCGGCGGCCGGTACATGTGACCCCTCATGAAAGGCATGGCTGATGCCCGCCCTCCTACGTGACGCGGTGATCTGCGAACCCGTGCGTACCCCCGTCGGCGGCTACGGAGGCGTCTTCCGCGACGTGCCCGCGACCGAACTCGCCGCTGCGGTCGTACGTGCCGTACTGGACCGCACCGGTATCCCGCCCGCCGCCGTCGACGACGTCCTCCTCGGCCAGTGCTACCCCAACGGCGAGGCCCCGGCCATCGGCCGCGTCGCCGCCCTGGACGCCGGTCTGCCGGTGGAGGTGCCGGGGCTCCAGATCGACCGCCGCTGCGGCTCGGGACTCCAGGCGATCATCACGGCGGCGATGCAGGTGCAGACCGGCGCGAGCGACCTCGTGCTGGCCGGGGGCGTGGAGTCCATGAGCCAGGCGGAGTTCTACACCACCGGCGTCCGCTTCGGTGTGCGCGGCGCGGGCACCACCCTGCACGACCGGCTGGCCCGTGGCCGGGTCACCTCCGGGGGCGTCAACCACCCTGTCCCCGGCGGCATGTTGGAGACCGCCGAGAACCTGCGACGCGAGTACACGATCCCTCGCGAGGAGCAGGACCGACTGGCCCTGCGTTCCCATGAGAAGGCGGTCGCCGCCCAACGTGAGGGCCGCTTCGCCGACGAGATCGTGCCCGTCACCGTACGGACCCGGAAGGGCGAGATCGTCGTCGACACCGACGAACACCCGCGCCCCGACTCGACGTTGGAGAAACTCGCGAGCCTGCGTCCCGTACTCGGACGGCAGGATCCCGAGGCGACCGTCACCGCGGGCAACGCCAGCGGACAGAACGACGGTGCCGCCCTCTGCGTCGTCACCCACCCCGAGCGCGCCGCCGAACTCGGCCTGCGCCCGCTGGCCCGCCTGGTCTCCTGGGCCGTCGTGGGCGTACCGCCGGAAACGATGGGCATCGGCCCGATACCCGCCACGGCCAAGGCACTTGACCGCGCGGGCCTCAAGCTCGCCGACATCGACCTCATCGAACTCAACGAGGCCTTCGCCGCCCAGGTACTCGCCTGCACCCGCGAATGGGCCCTGACCGAGGCCGACTTCGAGCGGTTCAACGTCAACGGCTCCGGCATCTCGCTGGGTCATCCCGTCGGCGCCACCGGTGGCCGCATCCTCGCCACCCTGCTCCGCGAACTCGACCGCCGCCAGGCCCGGTTCGGCCTGGAGACCATGTGCCTCGGCGGCGGCCAGGGCCTCGCCGCCGTCTTCGAACGGACGCCCGCAACCGACGCCAATGGAGGACGCTGATGGCCGGACTGATCGCATACGGCGCCTACGTGCCGTACCACCGCCTCGCCCGGGCCGACATCGCCGCCACCCTCGGGACGGGCGCGGCCCGGGGCACGCGCGCGGTGGCGGGCTACGACGAGGACACCACCTCGATGGCCGTCGAGGCGGCCCGCAACGCCCTGGCCAGAGACGGACTGCGCACCCGCATCGGGCAGTTGTTCCTCGCCACCGCCGCGCCCGCCTACCTGGACAAGACGAACGCGACCGCCGTCCACGCCGCACTCGGCCTCGACCCGCACGTCCTCGCCGCCGACATGGCGGGCTCCGTCCGCTCCGGCCTCGGCGCGCTGGTCACCGCCGCCCGCTCCCCGGTGCCGACCCTCGCCGTCCTGTCCGACCTGCGCACCGGCCTGCCCGGCGGCGGCGAGGAGAGCGCGGGCGGCGACGGCGCGGCGGCCTTCGCCTTCGGTGGACACCGCAACGGCGCCCCCGTGATCGCGGAGCTGCTCGCCCAGGACACGGTCAGCGACGAGATCCTCGACCGCTGGCGGCTGCCCGGCGCACCCGCGTCCCGCGTCTGGGAGGAGCGCTTCGCCGAGGAGATCTACGTGTCCCTCGCCGACAAGGCGCTGACCGCCGCCCTCGACCAGGCTGGCCTGGACCGCGCCGCCATCGACCACTTCATCGTCTCCGGCCTGCACGCACGCGCGTGCGCCACGGTCCGTCGTACCACGGGCGTACGGCCCGAGGCCGCGACCCCGGACCTCGCCGCGGAGATCGGCAACGCCGGCACCGCACAGCCCGGACTGCTCCTCGCCGATGTCCTCGACCGTGCCGAACCCGGCCGGATCATCGCCCTCGTCGTGCTCGGCGACGGCGCCGGAGTCCTGCTGCTGCGCACCACCGACGCTCTCCCCGCGCACCGCGCCGCCCGCCCGATCGCCGCGCAGATCGCGGCGGGCAGCGCACCCATGCCGTACGCCACCTACCTCTCCTGGCGCGGCCTCCTCGACCGCGAACCACCCCGTCGGCCGGACCCCGAGCCGCCCTACGCCCCGCCCGCGCACCGCCGCAACAGCTGGAAGTACGGCTTCGTCGCCTCCCGTTGCGAGAAGTGCGGGACCCGGCACCTGCCACCGGACCGGGTGTGCGTGTCCTGTCGGAGCATCGACGCCATGACCGACGAGCCGATGGAACACGTGCCCGGCACGGTCGCCACCTTCACCGTGGACCGGCTGGCACACACCCCGAGCCCGCCGATGCTCGTCGTGGTCGTCGACTACGACGGTGGCGGCAGGTTCCGCTGTCAGCTCACCGACGCCACCGAGGCCGACGCCGTCATCGGCGCCCGGGTCGAGATGACCTTCCGGCGCACGGTCACCGCCGCCGGCGTCCACAACTACTTCTGGAAAGCCCGGCCGGTACGCACGGGCGAGACCGAGGGGACAGGCGTATGAGCTCGCACGGAATCCGGGACCGGGTCGCGATCGTCGGCATGGGCTGCACGCCCTTCGGCGAACACTGGAACCGCTCGGCGGACGATCTGCTGGTCGACGCCGTGGGCGAGGCGGTCACCTCGGCCGGCATCACGCTCGACGACATCGACGCGTTCTGGCTCGGCACCCAGGCGTCCGGAGTCTCCGGACTGACCCTCAGCCGCCCCCTGCACCTGCCGTACAAGCCGGTCACCCGCCTGGAGAACATGTGCGCGACCGGCTCCGAGGCGCTGCGCAACGCCTGTTACGCGGTGGCCTCCGGCGCCTACGACGTGGCGATGGCGGTCGGTGTCGAGAAGCTCAAGGACTCCGGCATGTCCGGGCTCTCGGGCACCACGATGCCGGGCGCGGGCGACGACAGCCGAGGCGAGATCACCGCGCCCGCGAACTTCTCCCTGCTCGCCCCCGCCTACGCCGCCAAGTACGGCCTGGAACAGGACGAGTTGAAGGACGTCATCACCCGCATCGCCTGGAAGAACCACGCCAACGGCGCCCGCAACCCCCGCGCCCAGTTCCGCAAGGAGGTGCCGCTGGAGCGCATCCGCTCGGCGCCGATCATCGCGGGCATGCTCGGCGTCTTCGACTGTTCCGGGGTCTCCGACGGATCGGCGGCGGCGATCGTCGTACGGGCCGAGGACGCCTACCGGTACACCGACAAGCCGATCTTCGTGAAGGCCCTGTCCTTGGTCGCGGGACCGGCCGACGGACTCCTCGACCCGGACTACGACTTCACCACCTTCCCCGAGGTCGTCGTCTCCGCCCAGGAGGCCTACCGGCAGGCGGGCATCACCGACCCGCGCGCCGAACTCGCGCTCGCCGAGGTCCACGACTGCTTCACACCAACGGAGTTGGTGCTCATGGAGGATCTGGGCTTCTCCGCGCGCGGACAGGCCTGGAAGGACGTCACCAGCGGCGCGTTCGACCTCGACGGCGCACTGCCGGTCAACCCGGACGGCGGCCTGAAGGCCTTCGGTCACCCGATCGGCGCCTCCGGCCTGCGGATGATGTTCGAGGCCTGGCTCCAACTGCGTGGCGAGGCACCGCCCGAGCGGACGGTCGCGTCCGTGGCCGAGGGCCGCACCCTCGCCCTCACCCACAACCTCGGCGGCGGACCCGGCGAGTGCGTCTCGTTCGTGTCGGTCGTCGGCAGCGAACTCACCGACTGAGAAAGGTGGTTGAGTCATGGGACGACTCGACGACAAGATCGCGATCGTCACCGGAGCCGCGTCCGGCATCGGCGCCGCCACCGCCCGCCGCCTGGCGGCCGAGGGCGCGCACACCGTGGTCGCCGACCTGAACCTCGACGGAGCCAAGACGGTGACGGAGGAGATCCGCGCCGTCGGCGGGTCCGCCACGGCGGTCCCCGTCGACCTCGGCGACATCGACTCCGTACAGGCCATGGTGGCCACGGCGGTCGAGGTCTACGGCGGCCTCGACGTCCTGCACAACAACGCGGCGGCCACCCACCTGGCCGCCCGCAAGGACCTCGCGATCCTGGAGGCCGACCCGGCGGTGTGGGACGACACCATGCGGATCAACCTGCGCGGGACGATGGTCGCCATCCAGGCCGCCGTCCCGCACATGATCGCGCGCGGCGCCGGCTCGATCATCAACACCTCGTCGGGAGCCGGCCTCGCGGGCGATCTGCGCAACCCCGCGTACGGCGCCTCCAAGGCCGCCCTCATCAACCTCACGCAGTACGTCGCCACGCAGTACGGCAAGCAGGGCGTGCGCTGCAACGCCATCGCCCCAGGGTTCATCGTCACACCGGCGAGCGCCGGTTCGGCGCACGGGGCGATCCGGGAGAAGATGCTCCGCCATCACCTCACCCCGCGCCTGGGGCAGCCGGAGGACGTCGCCTCGGCGGTCGTCTTCCTCGCCTCCGACGAGTCCGCCTTCATCACCGGACACACCTTGAGGGTGGACGGCGGACTCCTGTCCCACCAGCCGTATGTGGCGGACCTGCGCGAGGCGTGACGTAGCGAGGGTCGAGTCGTTCGACCGGCCCGCGGCGTTTCGCGCTGCGGACCGGTCCTGTCGTGCTGCCCCGGTGCCGTCCGCTCTCAGGCCGTCGTCTCCGGTTCCAGATCGCCCAGGTAGGCCGCCCGGACCGCCGGGTCACGGCGCACCTCGTCCGGGGTGCCGGCGCAGATCCGGCGGCCGAAGTCCAGCACCACGACCTGGTCGCAGACGCTCATCACCATGTCGACGTCGTGCTCGACGAGCAGCACGCCCATGCCCCAGTCCTCGGCGAGCCGCCGCACCAGGTGGGCCAGTTCCCGTGTCTCCTCGTCGGACAGCCCCGCCGCCGGTTCGTCCAGCAGCAGCACGGACGGTGACGCGGCCACCGCGCGCGCGATCGCGAGCAGCCGCCGCTCGCCGTACGACAGGTCGCCCACCGGCCGGTCCAGGCTGTCCCGCAGCCCGAACTCCCGTACGGCGACGAGCACATGGGCGGGCAGCGGACGGCTCCCGGGACGGACCAGGTCGGTGAGCCAGGTCCAGCGGCCCGGTCGCTCGCAGGCGGCGTAGAGGTTGTCCAGGACCGTCATGTCCTCGAACAGCTCCAGCGACTGGAAGGACCGGCTCAGCCCCGCTGCGGCCCGCCGGTGCACCGGCACCCGGGTCACGTCCCGCTCACCGAGGAGGACGCTGCCGGACGCGGCCCGGGTGAAGCCGGTGACGGCGTCGATCGCGGAGGTCTTTCCGGCACCGTTCGGGCCGATGAGGCCCACCACCCTGCCCGGTTCGACGTCCAGGGAGAGTCCGTCGACGGCGACGACACCGCCGTAGCGGACCGTGAGGTCGTGCACATGCAGGGGGAGGGGTGTGGCGCGCGGTACGTCCGGCAGGGGGCCCGGCTCTTCCTCGGGTGCGGCGATGGAGCGCTGCGGGCGCAGCTTTCGCTCAAGTCCCTTGGCCTGCTTGCCGAGTTCCTTGCCGATGCCGTCCTGGTTGCCCACCAGGGTGAGCACCAGGACGATCCCGCCGATCAGCGGCATCCACTCGCTCAGCCCGGGCAGCACCAGGTCCCCGAAGCGGGCGCCGACCGTGCCCGCGGCGAACGTGGCGCCGAACAGTGGGCCGACGAGGAAGCCGACCCCGCCGATGACGGCGAGCCCGAGCGCGGTGACGGAGTCGAAGCTCGCGAAGTCGGAGAACACCACCGAGGTGGAGCGGAAGCCGGTGAGCACTCCGGCGAGCGCGGCGATGGCCGAGGACAGGCCGAAGGCGTAGAGCTTGGCCGCGCGGACGTCGATGCCCAGCGCGGCGGCGGCGCGCTCGTTGGCCCGTACGGCGATCAGCCGGCGGCCGGTCCTGCCGCGCCGGACGTTGGCGACGACGAGCGTGGCGGCGACGAACAGGACCAGGACCACGGCGGCGTAGCGCTGCGGGTGGTCGACCCCGGAGATGCTGATGCCGAAGAGCGTCTGCTTGCCCACCGCGATGCCGTCGCTGCCGGGTGTCGTCGACAGGTCGGTGTTCTGGAAGACCATCGCCTCCAGGGTGGTGCCGAGGCCGAGCGTGATGATCGCGAGATTGACCCCGCGCGTGCGCACGGCCGGCAGCGCGAACAGCAGGCCGATCGGCACGGTGCCCAACACGCCTGCCAGCAGGGCGAGTTCGAAGGGCCAGCCCCAGTCCGCGGCGGCGTGCCCGGCGATGAAGGCACCGGTCCCGGCGAGGGCGTAGGCGGCGAGCGAGACCTGGCCCGCGTAGCCGGTGACCACGATGACGGACAGGATGATCAGGGAGAGCACCAGGGTGCTGGTGATCGCGTCGGCCCACAGCGGTGTCGACAGGCTCACCAGCACCAGCCCGACGACGACGGCCAGCGTGAGCGGGATCGGGCGGACCCTGCCGGTGCCCAGGGCCGGGAGCCGGTCGAGGAACGTGCCCCGCAGCGGCAGCGCCCGGCCGCGGGCGACCAGCACCAGGGCGATGAAGAGGAACGGCACCGACGAGGCGAGTCCGGTGACGCCGGAGCCGAAGCGTGTCAGCTCGGACTGCGCGACCCCGATGACCAGCCCGCCCGCCAGTGTGATCGGGAACGACGAGAACCTGCCGACGAGGGCGGCGGCCAGCGCGCTCAGCAGCAGTGTGGTCAGCCCGGTCACCGAGAGGCCGATCACGGGCACGATCAGGATGGCGGTGAGACCCGCGAGTGCGGAGCCCAGGGCCCAGTTGCCGGCGGCGATCACGTCGGGGGACCAGCCGAGCGCGGCGGCGGCCGCCTCGTTCTCGGCGACGGCGGTGGTGCCCAGGCCGAACAGGGTGCGCCGGTACAGGAGATGGAGCACGACGGTCACGGCGATCGCGATCCCGAGCAGCCACACGCGGTCCTCGGAGACCGTCGCCCCGGCGATCGTCAGCAGCCGCGTGGGCAGCTTGCCCGGCACCAGTTGCAGGCTGTCGCCGTAGCGTTTGACGGCGATCGCGGTGAGGACGATGAACACCGCGAGGGTGCCGACCAGCCGGGCGAGCGTGGACGCCCTGCGCAGCGGGCGGATCACCAGCAGGTGGGTGAGCAGGCCCAGCAGCGCGGAGGTGAGCACACCGCACGCGGTGGCGGGCCAGTACGGCACGCCGTGGTTGACGGTGAGCTCCCACTGGACGTAGGCGCCGGCCATACCGATCGCGCCGTGCGCGAAGTTCAGGACACCGGAGCCCCGGTAGACCAGCACGATGCCGTGCGCGGTGAGCGCGTAGAGGGCGCCGAGCCCCAGGCCGAGCAGCGCGAAGCGCAGGACGTCGTCCATCCGAGGAACCTCCCAGGAGTGGGGTCAGAAGGTGTATTCATTTAAATAATTGTGCCGAGAGTACTTCACTAACCCCAAAACGCACCCCATGCTGTTCGGCATCTCGACGTCGCCCACTTTGGGCGCGAGCCCCGTGGAGGGACCATGAACGACTCACGCCGACGCAGAACTGCCGCAGCGAGCGCGCTCGCGGTGACCGGAGCCCTGCTCGCCGCAGGATGCGGCGGAAAGGCGGCCGACAGCTCTGCCGAGACCTCGTCCCTGAAGGGCACCCCGGTCAAGGTGATGGTCTGGGCCCCGGAGAACACCCAGGGCAGCGCTCAGCCCGGTATCCACCTCACCGCCACGGCCTACGAGAAGTGGGTCAACGCCAACGGCGGGATCAAGGGCGGGCCCCTGAAGGTCGAGTTCTGCAACGAGAAGGGCGACCCCGACGAGGCCGAGAAGTGCGCCCAGCAGGCCGTCGCAGACAAGGTGACCGCGGTCGTCGGCTCCTACAGCCTCTCCGGGGACCGCTACATGCCCATCCTCCAGAAGGCGGGCATCCCGTACATCGGCGGGACCGGAGTCTCCGCGGCGGAGTTCTCCAACCCGCTGTCCTTCCCGGTCAACGGCGGCACCCCGGTGGTGTTCGCCGCCCACGGCCGTCAACTGGTGGAACAGGGCTGCAAGAAGATCACCGGTGTCCGGTACGACGTCGCCGCGGCGGCTGTCGTCTCGCAGTTCCTGACCCTGGGCGCGGTCTCCGCCGGAGGGGCGGCGCCCAAGGACCTCAAGGTGCCGCTCACCGCCACCGACCTCGCCCCGCAGGTCGCCGCGACCAAGGGCAGCGACTGCGTGAGCGTCATCCTGGGCACCGCCTCGGACCTGTTCGTCAAGTCGTACGTCCAGTCCGGCGACAAGACCAAGCTCGCCAGCGTCGTCGGCAACCTCACGCCCCAACTGGCCGCGAGCACCGGCGGAAGCAGCAGCCCGCTGGAGGGCGCCGCCATCACCGGCTACTACCCGCCGACCTCCGACGCCGTCTGGAAGGACTTCGTCGCGGCGGCCAAGGGCAAGGACATCGACACCACCAACGGCGCCAACGCGACGACCTGGGTGGCCTTCAAGGTGTTCACCGAGGCCGCCAAGAACCTGCCGACGATCACGGCCAAGGCGCTGGTGCAGGAACTCAACACCACCTCCGGCATCGACACCGGCGGCCTGACCCCGCCACTGAACTGGAAGGCGTCAACTGCCCTGCCCATCAAGGGACTCGACCGCATCCACAACACGACCGCCACCGAACTCGTCATCCGCGACGGGAAGATCGAGTGGGCCAAGGCCGGGTCGACCTTCGTCGACGTCCGCAAGGTGCTGACGGCCGCGTCGCACGGCTGACTTCAGCCGACCCGCGTCAACTCCGTCCGACCCGCGCCGACGTCGGCCGATTCGTGCCGACTCCGGCTTAGGAGGGACCTCGTGTCCGACACCACCGTGCCCTTGATAGCGACCCGCGCCCTGTCCGCCGGATACGGCACCCGGCCCGTCGTGAGCGACCTCGACCTGGAGGTCCGGCCGGGCGAGGTCGTCGCCCTGCTCGGCCCCAACGGCGCGGGCAAGACCACCACCCTCAGGGCGCTGTCCGGCGACCTGACCCCGATGAGCGGCGAGGTCCGCTGGCTGGGTACCCCCGGCCACGCACCCCTGCACCGCCGGGCCCGCGAGGGCCTCGCCTACGTCGGTGAACGGGCCGTCTTCACCCGCCTCGACACCACCGACAACCTGCGGGTCGGGCGCGTACCGGCGGACCGGGCCGTCGCCCTCTTCCCCGAACTGGAGAAACGCCTGAGGACCGGCGCGGGAATGCTGTCCGGCGGCGAGCAGCAGATGCTGTCGCTGGCGCGCGCCCTGTGCCGTACGCCCCGGCTCCTCCTGGCCGACGAACTCTCCCTCGGTCTGGCCCCGTTGGTCGTCGACCGCCTCCTGCGCGCCGTCCGGGAGGCGGCCGACCAGGGCCTCGGCGCCCTGCTGGTCGAGCAACACGTGCGCAAGGTGCTCGACATCGCCGACCGCGTCTACGTACTGCGCCGAGGCCGGGTCGTGATGGCCGGCACCCCGAAGGAACTGCGCGGAGACCTCGACGCCATCGAGTCCTCCTACCTCGCGAACAACCCGACGTCATGACTGACTGATTGAGGTGGTTGCCGTGCCCAGCGCACGTGAGCAGATCCGGGCACTCGTCCGGTCCGGTGACACATTCGACCAACCCGCCAGGGACCTGCGGGAGTTGCAGCTGGAAGCGGCTCGCGAGGCCTTCGCCGCGCACCGCGAGCGCATCCCGCTGCTGCGCACCCGGGCGGAGGAGAGCGGCGTCCACGGGATCGAGAGCCCCGATGACCTCGTCCCCCTGCTGTTCTCCCACACCAGCTACAAGTCGTACCCCCTCTCCCTCATCACCGGCGGCCGGTGGGACCGGCTCCTGCGCTGGTACACGACGGTGTCGGTGGTCGAGCCCGGAGACGTCGACGTCGAGGGCGTGACCGACATCGACGAATGGACCGACCGCGTAACGGCCGCCGGTCACCGCCCCTACATCACCAGCGGCACCTCCGGGAAGGTCTCCTTCCTCAACTGCGACGCCGGCGACCTGAGTTTCCTGCACGACATCCTGGAGAACCTCACCTGCTGGCCCGACCCGCTGCCGCCCGAACCGACCCGCTGCGGCTACCTCCTCGCACCGGCGGGCGGTCCGATGCGCTCCATCGACGGCTACCGCTGGCACGCGGACGTCTTCGTCAGGCCCGGAGAGACGCGCCTGCTCACCGAAGAGCCCATGCGGGTCTCGGAGTTGATGAGCAGCGCCCTGCTGCGCCGCCGCATGGCGGAGGGCACCGCGACCCCGCAGGAGATCAGTGCCTTCGAGGCCGTGTCCGGGGCCCGTGAGGCGGAACTCGGCGCGGCTGTCGCACGGATCGTCGACGACATCGCCGCCCACCGGACCGAGCCTCTCCTCATCGCCGGGATGAACAACCAGCAGTTCACCCTGATCCAGGCACTGCGGGCCCGCGGTGTACCCGACGGGAGCCTGCATCCGGACACGCTGGTCCTCAGTGGCGGCGGCAACAAGAACGGGGTCCTGCCCGACGACTACCAGGAGCAGTTCGCAGCCTTCTACGACGGAGTACGGCGGGTGCGCAGTTACGGCATGACGGAGCTTCAGGGATCGTGCCTGGCTTGCGAGTTGGGCAACTACCACGTGCCGCCGTGGGTGATCCCGCTGGTGCTGGACGAGCCGGGAGAGAAGCTGCTGAACACCGAACAGGGCGTGGTGGAGGGCCGGTTCGCCTTCCTGGACGTCTCGCTGGAGGGCCGCTGGGGCGGGTTGATCAGCGGGGACCGGGTCTTCGTCGACTTCTCGTCCTGCGACTGCGGCCGACCGGGACCGACTGTCCTGCCGGACATCCGGCGCTACGGGGATCTGGGCGGCGAGGACAAGATCACCTGCGCCGCGACGCTCGACTCCTATGTGCGGGGGATGATCCACGGATGAGTACCACGACCGACACCGAGGTCGTGCACGTCGTGCGCGGCGAGGTCGACCACGGCTCACCCGTCGCGTACGGCCGCGCCGATGCCGCCTTCACCGCACCCGCACTCGACCTGGACCGACTCGTATGGCCGCGCACCGAACCCGGCCCCGCCTTCCACGTGCCCGTCGCCGAGATCGTCGACCTGCTGGTGGAGACCGGCGAGGCACTCAAGGCGGACCGCGAGGGCCTCCTTGCCGAGGCCCTGAACCGCATGGTCCGGATCAGCCCGCTGCCCGCCGAAGTCCTCGAACGCGCCTATGCCGTCCTGTGGCGCAGCTTCCAACGGCCCGGCCTGTACGCCCAGATCGACCACGAACTCGGCGGAGCCGACGTGCTCGACGGCTGGCGAGAGGTACGCCTGCCCGACAACCGGACCGCGGCCATCCGCGCGTTCCCTCCGCGCCTGGTGCACATCATCGCCGGCAATGCTCCCGGCGTCGCCGCGATGTCCGTCGTGCGCGGGGCCCTCACCAAGGGCGTCAACCTGCTGAAACTGCCATCGAACGACCTGTTCACCGCGACCGCGATCCTGCGCACGATGGCCGCGGTGGCACCCGGCCACCCCGTGGTGCGCTCGTTCTCCGCCGTGTACTGGCGCGGCGGCGACGAAACGGTGGAGAGCGTCCTGTTCCGTCCGCAGTTCTTCGACAAACTGGTCGCCTGGGGTGGCGAGTCCACCATTCGCGGGGCACTGCGGTACGTCGGCCCGGGCTTCGAACTCGTCTCGTTCGATCCCAAGACCTCCATCTCACTCATCGGCCGCGAGGCCTTCGAGTCGCCCGAAACCCTCGCCCGAGCCGCCGACGCGGGCGCCGTCGACGCCACCTTCTTCAACCAACAGGCCTGCGTGGCCAGCCGCTTCCAGTTCGTCGAGGGCTCCTGGGCGGACGCCGACCGATATGCCGCTCTGCTGTGCGAACGCCTGGGCGTGGCAAGGGAGTTCAGCTCGGCAGCGGGCCCCCGGGTCGCCGCGGAACTCCGCGAGGAGATCGACGTCCTGCGTTCCCTGACACCCGAGTACCGGGTGTGGGGCGGGTACGACGGCAGGGGCCTCGTCATCCGCTCTCCCGAACCGGTGGACTTCCACCCGGACGGAAAGATCGTCAACGTGGTTCCCGTCAGCGCATTGACGGAAGCCGTCGCACACGCCGGAGTCGCCACGCAGACGGTCGGCGTGTACCCGGACACCCGTAAGGCGGAACTGCGCGACGCCCTTGCCTGCGCCGGAGTCCAGCGTGTGGTCTCCCTGGGCAGGGCGGGCGGAATGCCGCCGGGCCTCTCCCACGACGGCTTCTACCCGCTGCAACGGCTCATGCGCTGGGTGAACGACGAGTGAGAGGGCTTTCTCCCGTTCGCGAGCTGCGGCCTGTCATCAGCGTTGAGGAAGGGGGCGAGGTGGAGGCCGAACATCCTGCCGGGACAGACTTGTTCGCGTCCGCGCGGGAAGTGCGGGTCCGGGCCGTCCTTCTGCCGTTTGCCGCCGGGGAAGCGCTTGGTCAACCGACCGGGCGCGAGATGGTTAACCGAGAGTGAATTATTCATAGCCATCAGGCGTACAACCCTTCACTCCTTCCTCGCGTCGAACTGGCGTGCAACGGCGCGCCGCCGTCGCGGGAAGTCCTGTGGGGGGATCCCTTGTCCATGATGGTCCGTTGGTTGTGTGCTGCCCTGCGCGTGCGGGCGAAGGCCGACCTTCTGCTGGTGTTCCTGTTCGCCGCCGGCTTCGCCGCGCTGCCCGTCTTCGCACTGCTGCCGTCCCTGTGGGGCTTCGCCGCCGCGTCCGCCGTGAGCTACGTCGTGGACGAGGCCCTGCATGCCCGGGCACCCCAGTTCGTCCGCCGCCTAGCGGCACTGCAACTCGACCGCACCCTGAGGTTCGCCTTCAGAACGCTGATGCTGCTCGCCCTGGCCGACCGGATGGAGGCCCCGGACCGGGTGCTGGTCGCCGGACTCGCCGTCTTCGGCGCCCACTTCGCGCTGGTGATGCTGTACTCGGCGGTGCATCACGCGATCAGTCGTCGGCGCGTGCTCCCGGTGGCCGTGCGCAACCTCGACATGAGCGGGTCCGGCATCGAGAAGCCCCCGCCCGCCTATCTCTACCGGCGTTTCCTGCGCAAGCTGCTGCACCTGGACCTGCCCGCCCACGTGGGGCTGCTCGTGGCGCTCGCGGCCGGGGCCTGGTACCCGGCCGTGATCGGCTACGCGCTGACGGCCGGGTCCGCGGCGGCGGCCGTAGCGGCCCTGCTGATGGCGTTCCGCCGGGCCCGCCGGATGCCGGCGAAGGACGAGGTGATCGCCGAGGTCAACCGCCAACTGGCCGGCTACCGACCCGAGGTGGCCCTGTACTTCAGCTTCGCGGCGGTCTCGCGGGACTTCATGTACCAGGTCAACATGTGGATCGAGACGCTGGAGCGGCTCGACCGACGCCCGCTGATCATCCTGCGTGAGCAGGCCTCGTTCCGATACCTCAGCCGCACCTGGATCCCGGTCCTGTGCGTGCCCAAGGCCGACGACCTGGCCGAACTGGAACTGCCGGACGTCCGGGTCGTCCTGTACCCGGGCAACGCCGGCAAGAACGTGCACATGCTGCGCGTCGCCGAGGCCAAGCACGTCTTCATCGGCCACGGCGACAGCGACAAGCTCGCCAGCAGCAACCGTGTCAGCAAGGTGTACGACGAGATCTGGGTGGCCGGACGGGCCGGGCGCGACCGCTACCAGCGGGTCCGGCACGCCATCAGCGACGGGGCGATCGTCGAGGTCGGGCGCCCGCAACTGTCGTCGATACGGCCGCACACCGAGCACGTGCCGGGCCCACTGCCGGTCGTGCTGTACGCCCCCACCTGGGAGGGCTGGAGCGACGACGACTGCCACACCTCCCTCATCCCGATGGGCGTGCCCCTGATCGAGCAACTCCTCGCTCAGAACGTACGGATCATCTACAAGCCGCACCCGCTCACCGGCCGCCGCTCTCCCGAAGCCGCTGCCGCGGACCGGGCCGTCCGCGAGCTGCTGAGCAACGACAACGAGCCACGCGAGTCCGCACAGGCACAGGTGCAGGCCGCGCTCGCCGTCGGACCGAGACTGCGGGAAATCCGGGCCCGGATCGACGAGTTGGCCGGACGACACAGCGGCGACCACACCCAGCAGACCCGCGACTCACGCGTCCCCGACCGCGGCGACGCGGACGAGTGGCACGCCCTGCACGGCGAATGGCACCGGCTCTTCTGGGAGAGTCACGGACCGGTCAGGCACCAGGTGATCCTCGGTCAACTGCCCACGCTGTACGAATGCTTCAACCAGGCGGACCTGCTCATCAGCGACGTCTCCTCGGTGGTCGCCGACTTCGTCGCCAGCCTCAAGCCCTATGTCCTGACCAACGCGCACGACCTGCCCGACGACGACTTCCGCGCCGCGTACACCACCGCCGGCGGCGCCTACCTCCTCGACCGTGACTGCACCCGGCTGCCGGAGATCCTCCGCGCGGTCCGCGAGCCGCGCCACGATCCGATGGCACCGCTCCGCCACGACTTCAAGGAGTACGTCCTGGGCGCGGACCGGCCCAGCTCCATGGAGCGCTTCAACACCGCCGTCAACACCCTGGCCGACAAGGCCGCGGCGGAGCGGGACGAGTACCGGGCGGACGGAGATCAGCACACCGTCAGGGAGTTGGCGTAGTCGTACGACGTCCGGTTCGTGATGGCGGACCAGGCGGTGCGGGATGTCGCGGGCGGGGCGGGCGGAGCGGGCGAACACTATGAACGCAATGATCGACGACTGGTCCCCGCATGCGGCGCTTCCTAACATCACGGTTCGCAGCGCAACTTTGCACAGCGAACTCATAGGAGCCGCTCCCGTGACAACAATCGACGCGCACGTGCCGGTACGCCGACGGCTCTCGGCCCCTCGCCACCGGCGGGCACTCCTGGCCGTCGGCGTGGCCGCGACACTCTTCGGCACGCTCGGCAACGCCCCCGCGCCCACGGCGGAGACCGCGCGGCCGGCGGTGGCCGCCTGCCCGTCCGACCTGGTCGGGCAGGCGACGTGTTACACCGGCCAGGACAGCAACGGGGCGTACTACGCGATGGCCGTCCCGACGCACTGGAACGGATCCCTCGTGGTGCACGCGCACGGCGGACCCGATCTCGGCGACGCCTCGGACCCGGCACGCAGCACCGACGACCTGGGGCGTTGGGCGGTGATGGTCAAGGAGGGATACGCCTGGGCCGGTTCGTCCTACCGCCGCGGTGGCTACGGAACCCGGATGGCCGCCGCCGACACCGAGAACGTGCGCAGACTCTTCATCGCGGAGTTCGGCAAGCCCAGGCGCACCTACGTGCACGGCCAGTCCTGGGGCGGCGACGTCGCCGCCAAGGTCGCCGAGACGTACGGTAGGCGCCCCGGCGCCTACGACGGCGCGCTGCTGACGAGCGGCGTCCTCGGCGGCGGTTCGCGCGGCTACGACTACCGGGTCGACCTACGGGTGGTCTACCAGTACTACTGCCACAACCACCCGCGCCCGACGGAGCCGCAGTACCCGCTGTGGCAGGGGCTGCGCGTGGACTCCACCATGACGAGCGCCGGCCTCCGTGCCCGCCTTCAGGAGTGCTCGGGATTCGCCTCCGCCCCCGCCGAGCGCACCGCCCTCCAACAGCGCAACCTCGACGACATCCTGGCCGTCACCCGCATCCCGGAGCGCTCCCTGGAGTCACATCTGCGGTTCGCGACCTTCACGTTCCGGGACATCGTGTCGAGCCGGCTCGGCGGCCGCAATCCCTTCAGCAACCAGGGCGTGCGGTACACGGGTTCGCACGACGACAAGGCGCTCAACGCGGGCGTCGAACGGTTCTCCGCCGACCCCACCGCGCGCCGAGACCTCTCCTACGACAGCGACCTGACGGGCAAGGTCTCCCTTCCCGTCCTCACCCTGCACGCGATCGATGACCCGACCGCCTTCGTCGAGCACGAGGCGGCCTACCGCGCCACCCTCCAGGGCGCGGGCAGGGGCGGCAACCTCGTCCAGACCTTCACGAAGGAGACCGAGCACAGCGCGCTGAGCGACTCGGAGTACGCGAACTCCATTGCAGCGCTGGACACTTGGGTCCGCCACGGACGCAAGCCGACCGCTCGCTCGCTCGCGGCTTCCTGCGCGGCCTTCGACCGGAAGTACGGCAGCGGGTGCTTCTACGACCCTTCCTTCCGGCCCGCGTCGTACGCCTCTCGGATCCGACCCAGGCCGGGCGGACTCGCCTGGCCCGCGATGACCGCGAAGCAGGAGCGGGCGTGGAGCCGGATCGACGGGGTGGGGATCGCTCCCTGACCACGGCTGCCGGAACCGTACCCGCGCTCACCGTGTCGTTCGCGGTCCGCGCGGGGCCCCGATCTCCCGTGTCCGCCAAAGAGGATCAAGCCCGGGTGACGTTGTGTGGGCGGCTCCCGGGCGAGGGGATGTCTGTGCCTCGGCTTCGGGGGCAGACGGGGATGGATCGGATGTGAGCGTCACCCGGTCGTGGACCGCCGCGAGGCGCCGAGCCGTGGGAGCGCCGATGTCGACCGCAGTACCGGGAAGAACAGTGGGAGCGACCGGTGAAGAATCCGAGGCGGTCCGGCCGGGCCGCTCGCCCGTGTTGCCCCGCGGTACCGGGAGCACGGCGGCGCGCATCGGTGTACTGACCGTCTGTCAGGCCGCTCTCCTGGTGGGCTTCGGGCTCCTGATCACGGGCCCCGCTCGGAACGTGTGGCCGCTGACGGCCGAGGACCACGTCAACGAGGGGTTCGAGCGGATCCGTACGGGTCCCCTCAACACCCTCTCGTACCTCGGATCGGAGGCGGGCGACACCCTCACGGTGATCGCTGTCACCCTCGGTCCGCGACCCGGGACACCCTCGTCCCCGACGGCACCGGCACGAAGGGCGTAGCGGTGGAGTTCCGCACCTTCCGGCGGGCCGAACTCACCTTCGCCGTACCGCGGTCGCGTGAACTCGACGGTGACCCGGTGTCCCACGGCAGGCGTCTCACCGCCGAGGTCAGCCCCGGCGCGCTGACCGTGCTGCTGCCCAGCCGGGAGAAGTGAATGGGTACCGCCACCAAGGTCCCCGAGTCCCGTGACATGACCGGCGACGACCTCGCGGCCGACGAGGCGCTGGTGTCGCTGCGCCGCTACGGCGGCTGGGCGCTGCTGCGCGACTCCTTCGTCCGGTTCCGCTACGCCGACGGCTTCAGCCATTCCCGCGCGCTCGCGCCGCAGACGGTGCTGGCGGTGATCCCGCTGGCCATCGCCTTCGTCGGCCTGTCCACCGCGCTGCACACGGAGAACGTCGGCAGACTCGCCGAACTGACCATCCACCGCATCGCGCAGGGCCCCAGCTCCGACGTCGTCGACGGCGCCCTGGACCGCGGTCGCCACAGCGCGGGCGACGGCGATCGGATAGCCCTCTGGTTCGGCCTGCCCTTCTCCCTGGTCAACGTGACCACCGCGATGTGCCAGATCGAGCGCGGCGCCAACCGGATCTACGGAAACGAACGCGACCGTCCCTTCCGCCAGAAGTACCTGCGCGGGCTGGTGATGTCGCTGAGCGCGGGGATCCCGCTCGGCTTCGGCTTCGTCGTGATGGTGGCGGGTGGCGACCTGGCCGCCGCGGCGGCGACGGTGTACCACCTCGACGGTGACGCCAGGACCGCCTGGGAGATCCTGCGCCGGCCCTTCGGCCTGCTGCTCGTCCTTCTCTCGGCCAGCGCGATCTTCCGCCGGTCCCCTCGGCGCCGCCAGCCCGGTTACACCTGGCTGGCCTTCGGTGCCGCCGTATACCTCGTACTGTGGACGGCTCTGACCTGGCTGCTGAGCCTGTACCTGAACTTCAGCGGATCCTTCGACGCGGTCTACGGTCCGCTCAGCGCCTTCATGTCCCTGTTGCTCTGGGCCTATCTGACCTCCATCGCCCTCTTCCTGGGCCTGTCCTTCGCCGCCCAGTTGGAGGCCGCGCGGGCGCTGCGGCCCGGACCGATCACCGCCGACCCGGGAGTGTGACCGATGGTCCGCGCCACGGCCCAGCGCCTTCGCGACCTCCGTCGTCGGACGGCCGACCGGCGATTCGGCGTCCACCTGCTCGGTTCGGCCACGGTCGCTGCCGTGGCCGCCGTCCCCTTCGGACTACTGCTCGTCCTGGTCGAGGGGCAGTGGCAGCCGCTGCGTCGTCTCGACGCGGGCGCCGCACGGCGGTTGAACGAGACGGCCCTCCAACACTCGGCGTGGACGGACGTGTTGCGGTTCCTGTCCGACCGGGTGTGGGACCCGGTCACCCTCCGGACGGCCGTGGCACTGCTGACCGTATGGCTGTTGTACCGCCGGGCCTGGCGCCTCGCCGCCTGGTCCGCTGTGACTGCCACCGCCGGTGGACTCATCGGGCTGCTGGTCAAAGTGCTGGTCGAGCGGGCGAGACCGTCCTTGGAGGATCCGGTCGCGCACGCACCGGGATTCTCTTTCCCCTCGGGGCACGCGATGACCGCGACGACGTCCTTCGCGATTCTGCTGCTGGTCCTGCTGCCTGTGGTGCCGCGCGCTCTGCGTGTGCTGTGCTGGTGCGTCTCGGTCGTGTCCGTCGTCGGCGTCGGCTTCACCCGTGTCGCGCTCGGCGTGCACTGGTTCAGCGATGTCGTGGGCGGCTGGCTCCTGGGCCTCGCCGTCGTCGCCCTCACCACATGGGCCTTCGAGGCCTGGCGCACCGATGCGGGCCGCGGACCCGCCGGATTGAGCGAGGGACTGGAGCCCGAACTCACCGACGCCCGACCCGAACCCAGCCCCTCCGCGCGGCAGCTCGGCGACCGATCCGGGCGCGACTGACAGCGCACGTCGAACAACCGGTCCGTCGACGGCGCCGCTCTCCTGCCCGTGGAGAGCGGCGCACGCCGGGACGCTTTCGGGTCAGGCCGGCTGCCAGGAGAGGATCGCCTGATACTGCGCCTCGATGCCACCGGCCGCGATGATGCTCGACGGAATCTGATCGGCCGCGGTGATGTCGTGGTTGCCCTGGATCAGGACGCCCTTGTTGTCGTAGTCCGAGGGACCGTTCGGCCAGTAGTTGCCCTCGATGTCCGTAGGGTCGTAAGTCCCGTCCCCCGCGGTGTAGTTGCCGTGTTTGCTGCCCCAGGGGGAGACGTTGATGTTCCATACGGCGTTGCCGAGGATCGACACGTAGGTGGCGCCGTTGTCGGTGTACAGGATGTGGCCGCCGGAGGTGTTGAGCTGGTCGTGGACCACGTTGCCGCT
The DNA here is from genome assembly GCF_053891435.1 of Streptomyces sp. NPDC002276. NCBI lineage: Bacteria > Bacillati > Actinomycetota > Actinomycetes > Kitasatosporales > Streptomycetaceae > Streptomyces > Streptomyces sp. NPDC002276. The sequence goes on from NZ_JBSFCQ010000001.1 coordinate 1,073,111, forward strand.
GACGTGTTCACCGGTGGCCATGGACGTGCCGGTGATGCCGTTGGTGTAGACGGCTCCGCCGTCGCCGAGGAGCGACATGTGGTCGTAGATGAGGTTGTTCGAGATGGTGTTGTCGTTGGAGTAGTTGGGCTGTGCGGGCAGGCTCACCTTGTCGGGCCAGCCGCCCCAGCCGATGGAGATGGCCGTGTAGGGGACATGGTCGATCTGGTTGTGGGTGACGGTCGACGTCTCGATGTACCCGGCGTCGACGGCGACTCCGCCGTGGTACTCGGCGGCGATGTCGTAGAAGTGGCTGTCCTTCACGGTGATCCCGCTGGTGTGCTGGGCGGAGCTGCTGGGCAGCGGGATGTCCACCCCGCCGAGGTCGAGGCCGTTGCCGGAGATGTCGGTGAACACGCAGGCGGTGACGGTGGCGTTCTGCGAGCCGTCGCCGAGGTCCAGTCCGGCCGCGCCGAGGTGGACGAAGTAGTCGTGGTCGAAGTGGATGCTCTTGTCGTAGGTGAAGCGCACCGCGGCGGGCATTTTCGTCCAGCTGCCGTACGGACAGGTGCCGCCGGGGACGAAGTCGCACAGGCCCTGGGTGGCGTAGCCGTTGGTGCCGGTGACCTGGTAGGTGGCCTGGATCTCCGAGAAGCCGGTGCCGGTGTTGGAGGTGGTGTAGTTCGCGTAGCTGAACTGGATGCCCTGGAAGCCGACATGGCTGGGTTCGTCCGAGGCCTTGCCGGAGGACGCCATCAGCGTGTCGAGTGACGGCGCCTCGACATCCGCGGTGGCGAGGTTCTCCCCGGAGCGCGGGATGTAGTAGAAGCGGTGCTCGCTCTTGTCCAGGTAGAACTCGCCAGCCTTGTCGAGCAGTTCATAGGCGTTCTCCACCGCCGTCGGCTTCTCGGTGATGGACTTGCGGCCGACCAGGTTGTAGGTGCGGCCGGAGTCGTCGGTGCGCATCACCCGCTGGGTGGAGTTGTTCCAGCAGGGCTGGGCCATGGTGATGGCCGTACTCGTCACCGAGGCGACGGGGCAGCGCGGCTCGGTCCACAGTCCGAGGCCGCCGCGGTAGACGAACTCGATCGTGGACGGGTTGCGCCAGCCGGCCATCGGGTCGCCGGCCGCCGTGGTGTATCCGGTCGCCGTCTGGGTCACCGACACCGGCAGCGAGCCTGTCGCGCGCTGGGCGCGCACGCCGTCCACGTACAGCTGCCGGGTGTCCAGTCCGGTGGGGGCCGGAGCGGACCAGATGTCGCTGCCGGTGCTGGTTCTGGCCCAGCCGGTGATGTGGGCACCGCCGCTGATGGCCGGGGTCTGTCCGGCGGCGGCCTTCCACCACACGGTGCCCGCTGTACCGCCGCCCGAGTCCGCGGCGGTGAAGGTCAGCGTCTTGGTCAGCCGGTAGACCCCACCGGCCAGGGTCACGGTGATCGGGCCGGACGTCGATGTGTCGATCGCGCGTACCGCGGTCTGCGCCTTGGCGAGGGTGCGGAAGGGGGCGGCGCTGGTCCCGGGGTTGTCGTCGCTGCCGCTCGGCGAGACGAAGTAGCCGACGGCGGTCGCCGCGTGTGCGGGAAGGGTGAGCGCCCCGATCGGCAGGAGTGCGCAGACCAAGGCGGCGACGACACGGTAAGACCCGATGAATAAGCGGAGCTTCTTCGCGGACTTCCTGACGTGAGCATGCCCTCTAGTAGGAAACATGCTGGAAAGTTAGGGGTGCCGAGCTGAGACGTCAATGGCCGTGACGGTGAGACATCGGATCAATTGGTTATGGTGTCGAACCGCGACGGAGGCCGGGACGACGTCCTGCCGACCTGCCGAGAGGCAGTGCTCGACCACGAACTCCCACGACGTCCTCGCAGACGGCCTTGACCGGAAGGCCGGGTCCCGACTGGCGGCGGCCTTCGGTCCATTCGTCATTCCGCGCGATGCCCGTCCGTCGACGACGACCGGGGCCCGGTCGCCTCCGCGATCGCGCTCGGCTACGAGGGACGCGTGGTCTGCCGGGATGTGACCCTCACGGCAGAGCGTCGCCTCGCTCAGCGGTCGCGCCATGGTCGGCCCGGATCGCCGCGATCACCATGGCGGTGGTGCGGTCGAGGTGGCTGCGGCCGTCAGGGAGTTCGGCCGTCGGGCTGATGTAGCTGCGCGGCCCGAAGTGAGTGGCCGGGTCGAGCCGACGCACGGTGATCTTCCCGGCGCGAACCGCCCTGTTCCATCCGCTGCGACGGAACAACCGCCAGCGCTGAGGGAAGATCCAGGCTCCGATCTGTTCGATACGGTCGTTCGCGCTGGTGAGTCGATACAGGTGCCCGGCATGGGTGAGGTCGTTGGCGCCGTTGTGGAACCCCCCGAGTGTGATCAGCAGAAGCGGGCAGCGCAGCTGGGTGTGCAGTTCGTCGACCGCGCCGGTGGCGACCTGGGCGCCGCCGCTGTAGCTGAGCAGCACCACGGTCGTACCGCTGCCGGGCCGGTAGCCGGCCAGCCGGAGCTGAGCGGCGATCTGTGAGCCGACGGCCTGGTTGTACAGCGGGCGGTAGCGGTGGTCGGCGGCGACGAAGGTCTGCATGACGTTGTGCAGGAACAGCAGCAGCCCGATGCGGCGCCGCAACCACGCCCACACCGGCCGGTCGGCGAGCGGGTCGGCCAGGGGTGAGTACGGCTGAATCTGCCCCAGCACGCGCAGCCCCGGCGCTCCGGCGATCAGGGCCTCGACCAACTGGCCACCGTCGCGGCTGTCACCGACTCGGCGTTTGCCGATGCCGTCGAGGTAGACCAGGTACGCGTCCGGGGGACTGTCAGGGGCCGCGCCCCGGGCGTAGGGCACGCCTTCCGGGAGTGCGTCGACAGGGGCCCGCCAGCCGGCGCCGTAGGCCAGAACCTCGTAGCGGGCCAGCAGGGCTTCGGCCAGCAGAACAGGTCCGATCACGCATGCCCAGAGCAAGAAGTCGTTCATGCGACCGACTCCCGCACTTCGGCTCCGCTGATTCTGAAGACAAGACGCCGAACGGCCTCCACGGCGAGAGCGAGCCCGGTCCCCGCGATGGCGACACAACCGGCCGCGCTCCACCAGCCCAGCCCGCTCGCCGTGGCGAGCGGGCCGACCAGATCCGCCCCGACCCCCGCGAAGAGCATGAAGTGGAGCAGGGGCCCGAGCCACGGGAACGCGAGGACGGCCGCGAGCACCAGCGGGGCGGCCAGGCCCGGTGTCCAGACCAAGACGGGACCCGGCGGTGGCGAGGACACCACCGCCTCGGCCAGGGTCCACGCGGTCAGTGGCCACAGGGCGAACACGATGCCCTCGACGAGGCCGGCGGGCAGCAGCAACCCGGCCACGAGAGTCCGTGACATACCGGGCCGGCCGGCGACCAGTGGCAGGATGCGCCCGGCGGCCTCCGACACTCCGGCGATCAGCAGCAGCACAACGACGGTCGACGACATCACTCGGCCTCGCTGTGCCGGCTCGACGGGGACAACCGGCCGACCGGGTCGGCCGCGTGCAGGTAGCGTTCGAGTTCGTCGGCGGCGCGCCGATATCCCCCCGCCTCCCGCTGGGCGACCCGCAGGGTGCCCGCGGCTGTTCGGAACCGGGGCTCGTCGAGCAGTTGCCGGGCGAGGGCGCGCACCGAGTCCTCCGTGACGTCCTCGGTGTGGATCGACAGGCCCGCGCCGAGCTCGACGACACGCCGGGCCACCATCGGCTGATCGGCACCCTGCGGGACGACCAGCAGTGGAACCCCGGCGTACATGGCCTCGTTGACACTGTTCATCCCGCCGTGGGTGATGAACAGCGCCGCGCGGGCCAGCACCTCCGGCTGCGGCACGGATCGGCGGGCGAACACGTTGGTCGGCAACGGACCCAGCGCCTCGGGATCGGTCTGCCCGGTGGAGACGATCACGGACCCGCCGAGGGGAGCGACAGCGGTGGCCAGGGAGCGCAGCAACCGCGGTTCGGCGTTGAAGACCGTGCCCAGCGAGACGTACAGCACCGGGTCCCGCAGCCGATCGGCCGGGAACGACGGGTCGAGGGGACGGGCGCCGATGCTGGGGCCGACGAACCGATAGGACTGGTCGAAGTCCTCGACTGCGGGCTGGAACGCCCGTGAGGTGTAGACCAGATTGAGCGGCTGGCGGATGTTCGCCAGGTCGAGGAGGGGCAGACCGCGCGCGTCGAAGTGGCGGTGCAGTGTCCAGCGGGACCGTACGTACCCCTGGACGCTGCGGGGCTGAGCCCTCGCCGCGGTCAGCAGGTCCCAGGAGCCGTGGGTGGGGCTGGGGACATGCTCGTTGAGGGCGAACGTGGTGAACGAGGAGGCGGCCGGCACCGTGAGTTCGCGGGCGGCCACCGCGCCCCACAGACAGGCGCTGTCGTGGACGATCAGGTCGGGCCGGTCGCGGCGCAGATCGGTGAGCACGGCGGGCAGCAGACGGACGGCGGTGCTCGCCAGCGACTCCATCCACGAGACGGGTGTCGGCGGATCGGGGAGAGGCTGGTCGCCCCCGGGGTACAGGTACACCGTCGCGCCGGTCGCCTCGATCTCCTTACGGAACGCGGGCGAGGTGTGGTAGCTGACGGAGTGGCCGCGCCGGACGAGCTCGGCCACGACCGGCAGCGTCGGGTTGATGTGCCCGTGCATGCCGATGCTGAGGAACGCGATGGTACTCACAGGCCGACCCCCGTAGTGGAAGAAACCGATGCCCTGCCCGGGCCGGTCGATGTCGTCGAAGGGACGTCGGCCCGGTACAGCCCGGGCCCGCTGATGCGCAGCCCGTCCAGAAAGAGCCCGGCGGTGAAGCACGCGGTGTCGATCAGCCGTTGGGAATGGCCGAAGTCCCACGGCGCGGGCCAGTCCTCGATGCCGGTCGGGAGCACGACGGTCGGGATGTGCTGCGACACCTCACGCAGGTCACGTTCGATCTGATGGTGCAACAGCAGCAGCCCGGCCCTGCCGGCGATCGCGCCGGCCCGTCGGCGCGGAAGGGCGGCGGGCAGCGGCGAACTCTCCGGACCCGCCGCCACCACTACCACGCTGGCCGCCCCGGCTTGCAGGGCCGCCAGCACCGGGACGTAGGCGATCACTCCGCCGTCGACGAGGGTTCTGCCCGCACGGTCCACCGGGGGCAGCATCCCCGGAATGGCCGCGCTGGCCAGCAGCGCGGATTCGAGATCTCCCCGATCGAGCAACACCTGAGCGCCGGTGACCAGGTCCATGGCCACCGCGGTGAACGGGACCGCCAACTGCTCGATCCTGGACGGCAGTTCGGCCCGGGCAATCAGTCGACGAAGGCCGCGATCCGTGAAGACGCTGGTCCGTGAGGACAGACGGCCGAGCGGATACACGTCACGGCGACGCAACCGGGTCCATACGTGGTCCAGCCAAGGGGCTGCCCGGTCGGGATGTGCGGCGGCGATGGCCCCGTTGAGGGCACCCACCGAGGTTCCGACGATCATGTCCGGGACGAATCCGCGCTGCTCCAGGGCGTACCCGACACCGATGTGCGCCGCTCCGAGCACGCCACCGGCGCCCACCACCACGGCCGCCGGACGGGGAAGCGCGCGCAAACCCGCCGTCTGCGGGGTTCCGCGCGGTCGGTCCGAGTCGCCTCCGTGGAAGGCGAAGTCCGCTGAGGAGACTGATCTCCGGCGACGAGCAACCCTCATGATCCACCCTTCCTCACCATGGGCACCGAATCGGACTTGTTTCCCACCTACGACCGGACGGCAGCACAATGTGTGACACCGTTGGTCCGGCGTGTCCGGCGTGTCCGACGGAGCCGCGATACGGAGACACCCCGAGCCGTGAAGCGGACCGCGTCAGTGGTGCATGAGCAGCACGATGGCCGTTCCCATCGCGGTCGATCCGTGCCAGAAGCGGTCGCAGGCCCCGCCGATGTCGGTGGAGACGCTCCCGCCGCCCGAAGTTCCGAGGAGCCTCGGCATGTCCCGGGTGAGCGACCGCAGAGCGTAGGCCATGAGGCAGAGCGTCAGCACACCGGTGACCAGGTCGGCGGTCCGCATGTCCGCGACGCCGCCGTGCCGCAACGGCATCCACGCCATGGCGACCATCCCGACCGCGTAGGGCGAACTCCGCACGAGCCCGGCCGGCGCGGGGCCCCGGCGGCTCAGCACCGCGGTCAGTGGGAACCACACCGCCGCGGCGGCGAAGAACACCACCTGCCCCCGCGCCGGCACTTCGCCGAGCCGGTGCCACGGCATCACCGCCATGGCCGACGCCATGACGGTGTGCAGCAGCTGGTCGCCTCGGTCGCGCCACCCGGGACTTCGCCGCAGCACGACTTGCCGCAGTGCGTAGCCGGCCGAGGCCGTGAACAGCACGGTCAGCATGACGTGTACGACATCAGTGGCGCTCATGCCAGGGGACCGTCAGGCAGTCGGCCGTGGGGCGCGGAGATGGGCCCGCTCGGCCAGTTCCTTCTCCTCGACCAGTTCGAGCATGGGCTTGCCGGGCGCGCACAGCATCGTCACGACGAAGCGGGTGCGCGCGTCGGTCAGCGCGTTGCCGTCCTGGTAGTGGATCGGGTCGCCGCCGGGCTCCCAGAACGTCCCGCCCGCCTCGATCACGCACTCGGGCTCGCCCTCCATCTCGAAACGGACGGCACCCTCGACGACGTAACCGAACGCCGGTCCCGAGTGGCGGTGGGGCGGGCTTCCCGGGTCCCCGGGCTCCCACTCGACGAAGATGGTCATCGCCGACGCGCCCTCGGGGACGGTGAGCGGTGCGGTGTCCTGCAACATCTTCGCCGCCGTCTTCCATCCCTCGGCGGGGGTCCGCGGTTCGGTGCCCTGTGCTGTGTCCTGGTCCGACATGGGTCGGCCTCCCTCGGATTCACCCGGCCATGGCTGCCATGGCCGTCTCCAGTGATGACCGGGCTCCCGACGGATCTGTGACACCCCCCGCCGCATTGATGTCACAACCTTGGTACGTGTCTTGTCCTAGATGGTGTGAAAGGTCGGCGATGGCGCCGCCTCACGAAGCCATCAGCGGGGGTCACCGACCCCTCGGCGGGAAGGGCCCGGAATGCGAGTCGTTGTAGCAGGAGCCACTGGCCTGATCGGTTCCAGGACGGTCAACAGGCTTCGGGACCACGGTGTGGAGGTCGTGCGCGTGTCGCGCCACGAGGGCGTCGACGTCACGACCGGAAAGGGCCTCGACGAGGCCATGCGCGGCGTCGATGTCGTGGTGGACGTCACCGACACGCCCTCCCGCGGGGAGTTGGAGAGCCTGGAGTTCTTCGGTGCGGCGACCCGCAATCTCCTGGAGGCGGCGGCGCAGGCGGGCGCCGAACATCACGTGATCCTGTCCCTCGTGGGGGCCGAACGCCTACAGGCGGGCTACTTCCGCGCGAAGGCACTGCAGGAGGAACAGGTACGGCGCTCACCCATGCCCTACTCCATCGTGCGGACCACACCGTTCTTCGAGTCGGTGGAGTACATGTCCCGCGCGGCGACGTACGGAGACGCCGTCCACGTCGCGCCCGTACTGATCCAACCCGTGTCGGCGGACGACGTCGCCGCCGAGATCGCCCATGTCGCCGTGGGGCTGCCGCTGTTCGGCGTTCTGGAGGTCGCCGGTCCTGAGGAGCACCACCTCGACGACCTCACCGCGAAGCTGCTGGCCGCGCGCGGCTACCTGTGGGACGTGGTCCCCGACGCCCACACCCCCTTCTTCGGGGCGATGCTCGGGCACCGGGCGCTGCTGCCCCGCGCGGACGCACACCTGGGGCACGAGACCTTCGCCCAGTGGCTCGCACGGCGATGAGGCCGATCACCCCCACGCCCCACGTCCCGACAAGGAACAGCCATGAGCGAGCTTGACCAACTACCCGACCAGGACGCCGAGGAGACCGCCGAATGGCAGGCGTCGCTCGACGCCGTCGTGCGGAACGCGGGGCCGGACAGAGCCGTGTACCTCATGCGGCGCGTGCACGAGTTCGCGGCCAGGACGGGCGTGTCCCTGCCCGGGCTCCTGACCTCCGACTACCTCAACACCGTCCCGGCGTCGGCGCAGCCCGCCTTTCCCGGCGACATCGCCATGGAGTCCAGGATCACCGCCCTGAACCGGTGGAACGCGGCGGCCATGGTGACCCGCGGAGCCCGCTTCGGGCTCGGCGGCCACATCTCCACCTATGCCTCGGCGGCCTGGCTGTACGAGATCGGGTTCCATCACTTCTTCCAGGGCAAGGACGGCGGGAGTGGCTCGGGCGACCAGCTGTACTTCCAGGGGCACGCCTCGCCGGGCATCTACGCCCGGGTCTTCCTCGAAGGGCGCCTGAACGAGGCGCAGTTGGACGGCTTCCGGCGGGAGGCGGACGGCCACGGACTGCCGTCGTACCCGCACCCCCGACGGCTGCCGTGGCTGTGGGAGTTCCCCACCGTCTCCATGGGCCTCGGCCCGCTCGCCGCCATCCACCAGGCCCGGTTCAACCGGTATCTGCACGCCCGTGGCATCAAGGACACCTCCGCGTCGCGGGTGTGGGCCTTCCTCGGGGACGGCGAGACGGACGAGCCGGAGTCGACGGCCGCGCTGGCGCTCGCCGCCCGGGAACAGCTCGACAACCTCACCTTCGTCGTCAACTGCAACCTCCAGCGCCTGGACGGGCCAGTGCGGCCGAACTCCAAGATCGTGCAGGAACTGGAGGCCAGGTTCCGCGGAGCGGGCTGGAACGTGGTCAAGTCCCTCTGGGGCGAGGCCTGGGACCCCGTCCTGGGGCAGGACACCACCGGCGCCCTGGTGCACCGGCTCGGTGAGATCCCCGACGCCCAACTGCAGACGTACGCCGCCCGGGACGCCTCGTACATCCGCGAACACTTCTTCACGGGCGACGCGCTCTCCGGCCTCGCCGAGAGGCTGAGCGACAGCCGGCTGACCGAACTGTTCGGCAGTTCGCGGGGCGGCCACGAACCTCTCAAGGTCTACGCCGCCTACCGGGCGGCGGTCGAACACCGGGGCGCGCCGACAGTCGTCCTCGCCCAGACGGTGAAGGGGCACACACTCGGCTCGGCCTTCGAGTCCCGCAACGCCAACCACCAGATGAAGAAGCTGACCATGCGGCAGTTCCGCGAGATGCGTGACCTGCTCGAACTCCCCATCCCAGACAGCGCGTTGAGCGGCGACCTGGTGCCGTACTGGCACCCGGGCGAGAACTCGGAGGAGGTGCGGTACCTGCACGAGCGGCGCGCGGCCCTGGGCGGTCCCGCCCCGCTGCGCAGGGTGGTCCCGAAACCGTTGAAGCAGCCGCCGAGCCGCCCGTTCGAGGCCCTGGAGAAGGGCTTCGGACATCAGGAGGTGGCCACCACCATGGCTCTGGTCCGCCTGGTCAAGGACCTGATGCGCGACGATGAGACGGGACGGCGCTGGGTGCCGATCATCCCGGACGAGGCCCGCACGTTCGGCATGGAGTCCCTGTTCCCGAGCGCCGGCATCTACTCACCGGACGGCCAGACCTACGAACCGGTCGACGCGGACCAACTCCTCTACTACCGCGAGGCCAAGAACGGCCAGTTGATCGACGAGGGAATCACCGAGGCCGGTTCCATGGCCGAGTTCACCGCGGCGGCGACCTCGTACGCCACCCACGGCGAACCCATGATCCCGTTCTACATCTTCTACGCGATGTTCGGCTTCCAGCGCACCGGCGACCAATTCTGGGCGCTGGCCGACCAGTTGGGGCGCGGGTTCGTCATCGGGGCCACGGCCGGCCGCACCACGATGACCGGCGAGGGACTACAGCACGCCGACGGGCACTCCCATCTGCTGGCGTCCACGAATCCCGCCGCCGTGTCCTACGACCCCGCCTTCGCCTACGAGATCGCGGTGATCGTGCGCGAGGGCCTGCGCCGCATGTACGGGGAGCGGCCCGAGGACGTCTTCTACTACCTCACGGTCTACAACGAACCCAAGGAACAGCCGGCGATGCCCACCGCACCCGGAGTCGAGGAAGGCATCGTCCGGGGCATGTACCTGTTCCGACCCGCCGGTCCCGCGGGACCGGAACCACGGATCCAGCTGCTGGCCTCCGGTACGGCCATCCACTGGGCGCTCGACGCCCAGGAGTTGCTGCTGTCCCAGTGGGGCGTCCACGCCGACGTCTGGTCGGTGACGTCCTGGACGGAGCTGCGCCGCGACGCGCTGGACGCCGACAGGGCGCGGCTGCGGGGCGAGGAACGCGTCCCCCACGTGACGGCGGCGCTGGCGGACGCGCCCGGACCGGTGCTGGCCGTCAGCGACTGGATGCGGCAGGTGCCCGACCAGATCAGCCAATGGGTCGACCACGACTACACGTCCCTCGGCACGGACGGCTTCGGACTGTCGGACACCCGGGACGCCGTACGGCGCTACTTCCGGGTGGACGCCGAGTCGATCGTCGTAGCCGCCCTGGACGCTCTGGCACGAGCCGACGCGATCGATCCGGAGACGGTCGGGCGAGCGCGCGACCGGTACGGATGGCACGGATGACCGTCATGAGTTCGCCCTCGCTCGACCACGCGGGACGGGAATCCCAGGACGCCTACGCGGTCAGCGCGGAGTTCTACGACCTTCTGCAGGCGGAGCGGGACGAGGTCCGGGTACGTGCGCTGTACCGCGACGACGTGGCCAGGGCCCGGGTCGGTGTGCTGGACGTCGGCGCGGGCACCGGGCGTGTCACCCTGATGAGTCTCCTGGAGTCGCGCGTTCCCGTGCACGCGGTGGAGCCCGCTCGGTGCATGCGCACCCCGCTGATGACCCGTCTGGCATCCCTGAGCGCGGAGTTGACGACCCGGGTCACCGTGCATCCGTACGCGCTCGACGAGGCGGGGCTGCGCGGGGTCGCGGACGTGGCCGTGTGTCACAACACGGTCGCCTGCCTGCGTCCGGCGTCGCGCCGTGCGCTGTGGCCGGCCGTCGCCGAGGCCCTCGTGCCCGCAGGGGTGCTGCTCGTCCAGCTCCCGCCGGCTCGCCTCCCGCGGCACGAGACCATCCGTGCGCTGCCCACCCGGAAGATCGGCCGGCACGAGTACGGGGGAAGCATCACCACGTCGGCCGACGTGGACCGGATCCGGGCACGGTTCGACTACTGGGTGCGCGAGCACGGGCGCGTGCTGCGCCGGCACGACGAGACGTTCTGGATGTGGCCCGCCTCCCGAACGGAGCTGATCGCGGAACTGGAGGAAGCGGGTCTCGTCGCGCTGCCCGAGCGGCGAGACCCTTCCGTCCTGGCTGTACGACGCGCAGGGCGGTGACCTCCTGAACGGTGCCTCGCGCGTCACAAGTACGGGCACTCGTCGGTCATCCAGTCGTTCAGCCGTCGGTATCCGGGACGTCACGACACAAAGGTGCGCTCATCATGGCTTGCAGCACAGTTGGTCCGGCACCTCACAGCACCACGGGGGCCACACGGTGACCGAGTCGGTCCAGCCTCCCGATCTGTCCACCGAGCAGGACTTCGGCGGAGAGGAATTCGCTCCCCTGTACACCACGACGGTGACCGTGACCGGCGGGACGGCGGCCCACGGGAGAGCCTCGGGGAGGGCGCGCTCGGACGACGGAATCCTCGACCTCGATCTGCGGCTGCCCGCCGAACTGGGCGGGGACGGCCGGGGATCCAACCCCGAGCAGCTCTTCGCCGCCGGGTTCGCGGCCTGCTTCCACGGCGCGCTGAGCCTCCTCGCCCGACAGACCGCGCTCGACCCCACCGCGATCTCCGTCGAGGCGACCGTGGCCTTCGGCCGCGATCCGCAGGACGGCGGCTACGTCCTCCACGTCGACCTTGCGGTCCGATGGCCGGGCGTCGCCCCGGACGTCGCCGTGCCGCTCCTGCACCGGGCCGACGCGCTGTGCCCGTACGCGCGCATGGCCTGGCACGGTACGCCGACCACCATCACGCTGGCGTCCTAGGTTCCGTCGGACGGTGTCACGGACAGAGGCGGTGTCCGGTCTCTACTGATGCAGGCATGAGGCAAACCCGAAAGGAATTCCGTCATGAAGGTCGTAGTGATCGGTGGAACCGGGCTGATCGGTTCGAAGGTGGTCGCCGGGCTCGGCGAGCACGGGCACGAGGCGGTCGCCGCGTCGCCCAATACCGGCGTGAACACGCTGACGGGTGAGGGCCTGGCCGAGGTCCTGAAGGGTGCGGCGGTGGTCGTGGACGTGTCGAACTCGCCCTCGTTCGAGGATCAGGCGGTGATGGACTTCTTCCGCACGTCTACGAGCAATCTCCTGAAGGCGGAGACCGAGGCGGGCGTCGCGCATCACGTGGCGCTGTCGGTGGTCGGCACCGAACGCCTCCAGGGGAGCGGGTACTTCCGCGCCAAGCAGGCTCAGGAGGAGCTGATCAGGGCGTCCGGGAATCCGTTCTCGATCGTGCACGCGACCCAGTTCTTCGAGTTCGCGAAGGGGCTGGCGGACGGGGTCACCGTGGGCGACACCGTGCATCTGCCCGACGCGAAGATCCAGCCCATCGTCTCGGACGACGTGGCCGTGGCCGTGGCGCGTGCGGCGGTGGGGGACCCGGTGGGCGGCGTGGTGGAGGTCGCCGGTCCGGAGGCGTTCCAGCTGGAGGAGTTCGTCCGGATGGGGCTCTCGGCGCAGGACGACCCGCGCAAGATCGTCACGGACCCGCAGGCGACGTACTGGGGTGCCGAGTTGGAGGAGAACACGCTCCTGCCGGGTCCCGACGCGCACATCGCCGGGACGCGGTTCGTCGACTGGCTCACGCGGCAGAAGTAGACATCGTCCGTTCTGGGTGGCCATTCCCTCAGGTTCGTCAGGGAAGGGCCACCCGGTGCCGCCACCCATGAGAACGCGGGGGACAGCAAGAGGAGCACGATGGAAGAGACCCATGAGGAACGCACTGACATCGCGGCCACCGTCATGGCGCTGAGTGCCGAATCCGCCGAACTACAGACCCGTGTCACCGCGTTGCGGCGGGAACTGGTGCACATCAACGAGCGCATGACAGCCATCTCGACCACCCTGCACCGGCTTTCGCCTCCGTGGCATCAGGACGGAGCGCGTGAGCGGTTCTGGTGAGGAAGGATCGCGCCGGTCACCGGCGCGTCCTCGGAGCGGAAGTGAGTGGTCGACGCTGGGCGGGCGGGTGGCCGGCGTCGGTGGCGAGGACCTCTCCCAAGTGCGCGAGTCCGCCGGACTGGGCCGCCGCGAGGAAGGCCTGCACGAGGCGCCGACACGCGACGGAGTCCACAGGCTGCCTGCTGTGTTCCGCAGCGAGACGCTTCTGGGCCCGTGACCCCTGCTGCCTCGCATTCGCGACGCTCAGGCGCAGTATCCCGGAGATGCGGATGCCTCTCGGCCACCGCTTCCGGGGTCGCTTCGGTGTCAGCCGGTTCCGGGAGCCAGGGGCCGGCGCAGGATTCACGGCGTCTCCAGGCGGACCGGACGACGTTGACGGCCAGCCGGACAGTGGTGGTCCTGAGCAGCGCCGCGGGGTTCAGGACGACTGTGCGGTCTGTGCCCTGCCACCGAAGCCACGCCTCTTGGATGACGTCTTCGGCCTCGCCCGCGTGTCCGACGATGCGCCTGGCGATCTTGAGGAGCCCTGGTCGGACATGGACGAACACCGACGTCGCGTCGTCCAGTTCACTCGGCGCCGGGGTGGCCGTCATGCCCGCCCTCTCCCGACCTCGCGTCGCTTCGAGCCCTTGCGTGTCCACGACCGGCTCCTCTGCTCCGTAGGTCAGTCGCTTGAAAGGCGGCTGACATCACCGTCGCGCACGGGGGCCGCCGATCGCCCCTGGGAAGGCCGCAGGCGGCTGCGTGGTCGTGCCGTGGTGGGTTCGCGGCCCGGGCCGTCTCCTCGCTGACGCGGGAAAGCCGTCGCTCTGAGTCACTGCCGCCACCGAGAGTGACAACGGCCTCTCACGGACACCGCGCCGAGATCCGGGGACGTTCCCACGAACGCCGGTCTATCCTGATCAGGGAGGCTGCCATGACGAGTCGCGGTGCGTTTCCCGGACTCCTCGGGCGGCGAAACGAGTGCCTGGTTCTCGACGGCCTCTTGGCCGGCGCCAGGTCGGGGCGCAGTGGGGTCCTGGTCATGCGCGGTGAGGCAGGGATCGGGAAGACCGAGCTGTTGAACTACGTCGTCGAGCGTGCCACCGGTTGCCGCGTCGTCAGGGCTGCCGGTGTCCAGTCCGAGATGGAGCTCTCCCACGCCGGCCTGCATCAGCTCTGTGCCCCCCTGCTGAGCGGCATCGACGACCTTCCCGAGCCTCAACGCGACGCCCTCTGCACGGCGTTCGGGCTGCGTGGCGGTGCCGCGCCCGACCGGTTCCTCGTGGGCCTGGCCACTCTGAGCCTCCTCGCGGACGCCGGCGGGAACCAGCCGCTGGTCTGCCTCATCGACGACGCCCAGTGGCTGGACCGGGCGTCGGCGCAGAGCCTGGAGTTCGTCGCCCGCCGACTCCTCGCGGAGTCGGTCGTGCTGATCTTCGCCGTCCGCGCCCCGAGCGTCCGCGAACCGACCGTCGGCGAGCCGATCACCGGCCTGCCCGAACTGCCCGTGACGGGCCTGACCGAGAGCGACTCCCGGAAACTCCTCGACTCGGTCGTCGCCGGACCACTCGACCACCGGGTGCGCAGCCGCATCATCGCCGAAACGCGGGGCAACCCGCTGGCCCTGCTGGAGTTGCCCCGCGGGTTGGCCCCGGTGGACCTGGCCGACGGCTTCGTGCGCCCCGACGCGCGGCCGTTGTCCAGCCAGATCGAGCAGGGCTTCCTCCGCCGGGTCCAGTCCCTCCGGGCCGAGACACAACGCCTGCTGTTCACCGCGGCCGCCGAACCGGTCGGCGACGTGACGCTGTTGCGGCGTGCGGCCGAGCGGCTCGGGATCGCCGTGGACACCGCTGTGGAGCACGCCGAGGCGTCGGGACTGATCACCTTCGGCACGTGGGTGCGCTTCCGGCACCCGCTGGTGCGCTCGGCGGCGTACGGCGCGGCGGGCCTCGACGGGCGTCGCGAGGTGCACAGGGCGTTGGCGGACGCGACCGATGCCCGGCTCGATCCCGACCGTCGGGCGTGGCATCTGGCGTGTGCGACGGCCGGCCCCGACGAGACGGTGGCCGCGGAACTGGAGCGCTCGGCGGGCCGGGCACAGGCGCGTGGCGGAATCGCCGCGGCGGCGGCCTTCCTCGACCGGGCCGCCGAGTTGACCCCGGACCCCGCACGCCGGGGGGCCAGGGCGTTGGCAGCGGCGCAGGCCAAGTACCAGGCCGGCGCGTTCGACGCCGCGCGAGCGCTGGCGGACGTGGCGGAACTGGGCTCCCTCGACGCGCTCGGATCCGCACAGGCGAAGCTGCTGCGCGGTCAGATCATGTCGGCGTCCAAGAGCGCCAGCGCGGGTCTGCCGTTGCTGCTCGACGCGGCCAAGCGACTTGAGCCCCTCGACGCCGGGCTCGCCCGCGAGACCTACCGTGACGCGATCTACGCGGCTCTCACCGCCGGCCGCCTCCCGAAGGGCGGCGTCCTCGAAGTGGCGAAAGCCGTACTGAGCGCGCCGAGACCCACCGAGCCGAGGCGTGACGATCTGCTCCTGGAAGGCATCGCACGGCTCACCACGGAGGGCTACGCCGTGGGCACGCCGATGCTGCTCGACGCGCTGGCCGCATTCCGCACCGAGGAGGTCTCGGGGGAAGAGGGTCTGGGCTGGCTCCCGCTCGCATGCCGTTTGGCGCACAGCACGTGGGACTTCGAGAGCTGGTCCGTGCTCTCGGCGGGCCTGGTCGACCTGGCGCGCGGGACGGGAGCACTGACCGTGCTCCCGTCGGCTCTGCTGCTGCGCCTGTCGAACCGTGTCTTCGCAGGCGACCTCGCCGACGCCGACTCCCTTGTAGTGGAGGCGACCGCTATCGGCGAGGCGACCGGCAGCAGATTCTTCGCGCACTACGGGGCGCTGGTCGTCGAACCCTGGAAGGGCAGGGAGGCCGAGACCCGGCAGGCGATCGAGGCGATCACCCAGGACCTCCTCCTGCGCGGGGAGGGCAAGGTGGTGACCGCCACGCAATGGGCGGCGGCGGTGCTCTACAACGGGCTCGGCCGATACGAGGAAGCGTATGCGGCCGCCAAGCGCGGTTGCGAGAACCCACAGGAACTGGGTCTGTACCTCCAGTCGATGGTCGAGCTCGTCGAGGCCTCGGCACGCCTCGGAAGACCGGAGGACGCAGCCGAGACGGTCCGGACAATCCACGACATGGCCCAGGCCAGCGGTACCGACTGGGCTCTGGGTACCTCGGCCAGGACCCGTGCGCTGGTGAGCGACGGTGAGGCCGCCGACGCCCTGTACCGCGAGGCGATCGAACGGCTCGGCACCACGGAGGTCCGGACGGAACTGGCACGCGTCCAACTTCTCTACGGCGAGTGGCTCCGCCGCGAGAACCGGCGCGCGGACGCCCGCGCCCATCTGGCGGTCGCCCACGAGATGCTCCGGCAGATCGGGGCCGAGGCCTTCGCGGAACGTGCGCGACGCGAACTGCAGGCCACGGGAGCGAAGGTTCGTCAACGCGCCGCCGCGACGCACGAAGCCCTCACTCCGCAGGAGGCGCAGATCGCTCGTCTCGCCGGCGAAGGGCTGACCAACTCCGAGATCGGCGCCCAGTTGTTCATCAGCCCGCACACGGTCGAATGGCACCTCCGCAAGGTGTTCTCGAAGCTCGGCATCTCCTCCCGCAAGGAGATCCGCACCATGCGCCTCGAAGGCGAGGCGACGTCCGCCTAGACCCTGAGTCGCGATGAACCGGCCGGCGGTGGTCGGCACATCGAGCCGCCGCTGCCGACCGCGGGCAGACCCGGCGGGCACGGGGCCTGCCTCGACCGCGGCGTCCTCGTGCCCGATCGACATGCCGCAGAAGAGCAGCAGCATGACGGTCTGGAGGAACATGCCGGTGTCGGACCACTGGGCCGGGCCCAGATCGCGGTCGATGTAGCAGAACAGGGCGGTCGGCGCACCGAAGCAGTCCCAGTTCGCGGAGGCGGCCCGCTTGCGTGCCTCCACCTTCTCGCGGACCGACGCTCGTGGTACGGGGACTTGAGCGCGGGCGGGTACTGCTCGTACTCCGGCTCGTCCCAGGGCTCGCCCGCGACCAGGCGCTCGCCGGCCCGATCCGGACGGCGCCCAGTAGCTCCTTCGGGACATGCCGATCGGTGAATCCGCGTACCGCCCGCCGGTTGCTGACCGCCTCGTAGACGTCTAAGACCGTCCATCTCCTCATGGGTCACTGGTGGATTTCCTTCGTCGGTGTTTCCTTGTCCCTGTATTCCTGTGCCGTGGCTTTGGTGATCTGCGCGTTCTCGCCGTAGAGGCGCTCGCTGAGCCGGGCGCGCAGATTCCGGGTGCCGGGGTCGACCGGGCGGTACTGCTCGTGCTGGGTGAGAAGGTGCAACTGTTCCTGGGTGAGCGGTTCGTGGACCTCGACGAACTCTCCGTCGGGCAGGCGTTTGACGATGCCGGTCTCGCGTCCGTGCAGGACTTTTTCGCGGTCGCCGCGCTGAAGTCCGAGCGCCCAGCGCTTCGTTGCCGAATAGGCGGCGACGGGCACGACGAACAGACCGATGCGCACGGCCCAGGTCACCGACTCGACCGCGACGTGCAGACGGACGGCGATGATGTCGTTCCCGGCGCCGATCAGGGCCACCGCGTAGAAACTGAGCCAGGCGACGCCAAGTGCCGTCCGTACGGGGCGGTTACGCGGTCGGTCCAGCAGGTTCTGGTCGCGCGGGTCGCGGGTCACCCAGGACTCGATGAACGGATACACGCCCAGGGCGAGGAAGAAGCCGACCCCGGCGGTCAGCGGAATCAGGTTGTCGAGTGCCAGGGTGTGGCCCCAGAGGTTGATCTCCCAGCCGGGCATCACCCGCAGCAGTCCGTCCGCCACGCCCATGTACCAGTCGGGCTGCGACCCGGCGGAGACCTGGTCGGCGCGGTAAGGGCCGTACTGCCAGACGGGGTTGATCTGCGCGACCGCGGCGATGACGAAGACGGCACCGGTCACCAGCAGGAAGTATCCGCCGGATTTGACGGCGCGTACTTTGGCCGGGACGCCCACGATATTGGTGTTGGTGCGTCCGGGGCCCGGGTACTGGGTGTGTCGTTGGTGGAGCACCAGGGCGAGGTGGGCGGTCAGGAGTCCGACCATGAGGGCGGGGATGAGCAGCACATGGATGGTGTTGAAGCGGGCCACGAGTTCGTGGCCGGGGAATTCGCCGCCGAAGAGGAACATCGACAGATACGTTCCGATGATCGGGATGGAAAGGATCGTTCCGTTCACGACGGCGAGGCCGGTTCCGGACAGCAGGTCGTCCGGGAGGTCGTATCCCGTCAGTCCCGCGAACATGGCGAGGACCAGCAGCAGGAATCCGAATACCCAGTTGACCTCGCGCGGTTTACGGAACGCGCCCGTGAAGAACACCCGCATCATGTGGGCGAGTATGGAGGCGACGAAGACCAGTGCCGCCCAGTGGTGGGCCTGCCGGATCAGCAGACCGCCGCGGACGTCGAAGGAGATGTGCAGGGTCGAGGCGAACGCCTCTGACATCATCTGGCCGCGCAGTGGTGCGTAACTTCCGTTGTACTGAACCTCGTTCATCGACGGATGGAAGTAGAAGGTCAGATAGACGCCCGTGACGACGAGAATGACGAAGCTGTAGAGACAGATCTCTCCCAGCAGGAACGACCAGTGGTCCGGAAAAACCCGTCGCGACTTCTCTCTGACCAGGCGACGGACACCAAGACGCCCGTCGGCCCAGTCGGCCACCTTTTCACCGTTGCCCATGTCGCTGCCACCCCTCACAGATCGCTCGGGCAGCGTTGTGCGCGAGACATGTCGAGACCGCGCATCGCACGGCGTTCCCTTTCTGTCGTTCCACCCCAGATACCGTCCGCCTGCCCCACGCGCATGGCCCATTCGAGACACTGCCGCGCGACGGGACAACGGCCGCACACGGCCTTCGCTTCGTCGATCTGCCGAAGTGTGAGACCACTGTTCGATATGGGGAAGAAGAGATCGGGATCTACGTGCAGGCAGGCAGCCCGTTCACGCCAGTGCATGGCATGGTCACCTCGTTCGGCAGTGAAACAGATAGTGCGGTGCTGTCCTGTAAGACCGGGCAGCCGCCGAATGTGTGACATGCGATCCCGGCGGGCCTGTGTCACAGGACCCGGGACTTCCCGGTCTTAAGGGGTGAGTCCATGCCCCTGCCGTGTGCGGGGCCGTGCGAGCGAGAGGGCGGGTGCGCCATGGACCAGGGTGATGCGGTGCCGCTCGCCGAGCTGTGGGAGGAGCGTCGCTATCTGCTCGATGTCGCCCACTGGATGCTGGGCGACCCTGGGGCGGCGAAAAGCGTCGTCGACGAGGCCTATCAGCGGTGGTACGGGCTGCCCGACTCGGTACGCCGGCAGGTCGCCGTTCCCCGGTCCTGGCTGGCGAAGACGGTGGGCGGGATCTGCCTGGGCCGGCTCGCACTGCCCGGCGGGAGTGCGGTCGGCCACGAGGGGGTGGAGGTGGGGGTACGGCCGTCGGAGGTGGAGGAGGAGGCCGGCCGGGTCGTGCTGAGCGCACTGGAGTCGCTGCCGACGGCCGAGCGCGCTGCGTTCGTGCTCCGCGCCTTCGGGATGGCCCCCGGCACGGTCGCCGACATCGTGGGCCGCACGGAGCCGGAACTCGCAGAACTCGCCGCGCGGGCAAGGCAGTTGCTTCAGTCGCGGCGCACCCGCTCCACGACGCCGCACCAGCACGACACCGTCGTCCGCGACGTACGCCGGGCGTGCGTCACGGCAGACGGCGACCTGCTCACCTCGCTGCTGCGCCCGGACGTCACGGCGTTCTTCGACGGCGGCGGCAGGATACGGGCGCTGACCGGACCGGTGCACGGCAGCGGGCCGGTCGCCGACAGCCTGCTGACGCTCCTGGCCCACCGTCCGCACACGACCCTGACCACCCACTCCGTCAACGGCCGCACAGGCCTCGTCGCCCGCTACGGCCGCCAGGTCACCGCGGTCATCAGCGTCGACGTCGCGAACGACCGGGTCGCCCAGTTCTGGGTCATGCTCAACCCCGACAAACTCCGGCCCTGGAACCAGCCGCGCACCGACGACGGCTCCGGCCAGGACGCCAGCCCGTGACAGCGACAAGGACGTCACACCACCGCCGTCACACACAGTCCGGCACAGCGCCGGGGAGGATCGCGGAACGGGAACGCGAATCGAGGAAGGCGGCGATCTTGCTCGGGGCGAACACCCACAGCACTTGGTGAATGCCGTGCTTCGAGGCTGCGGCGGTCATGAAGGCGAGGGCCTCGCCGTCCCGGTGGACCACCACGCCCGTAGCGCCGTTGGCGTCGACCAGCTCGGGCACCGCCTCCCGCCAGAGCTGCCGGTAGGCCGAGAGCCTGGCCACCCGGACACGGCCCCGCACGGGGACCCGCGCGCAGCCCCGCATGCCGTTGCCGTCGGAGAGGCTGACGACATCGGGCGCTAGCAGGGCCTCCAGAGACGCCACGTCTCCCGTCCGGGCCGCTGAGACGAAGGCGTTCAGCAGACGTCGGTGCTCGCCCGCGTCGACGTTCTGCCGCCGCTCGTCCGACAGGTGACGACGGGCGCGGCTGACGACCTTCCGTACATTGACGATGCTGAGTTCGAGTATCTCGGCGATCTCGGCGTAGGCGTAGTCGAACGCCTCGCGCAGTACGTAGGCGGCGCGCTCGACGGGGTTCAGCCTCTCCATCACCAGGAGCAGCGCCAGCTCCACGGCCTCGGCGCGCTGTGCGCCGACCTCGGGGTCCGCGCTCGTGTCGATGGGTTCCGGAAGCCATGGGCCGACGTAGGTCTCCCGTCGCACGCGCGCCGACTGCGCGACGTTGATGGCCAGACGGGTCGTCGCGCTGGAGAGGAAGGCCGCGGGATTGACCACCATCGAACGGTCGGTCTTCTGCCAGCGCAGCCACACCTCCTGGACCACGTCCTCGGCTTCCACCGCGCTTCCGAGCATGCGGTAGGCGATGCCGAAGAGCCGCCTACGGTGGCGTACGAAGACGGCGACAGCCTCGTCGAGTTCCTCAAGTGGGGTGGGGGACGGTTCGACAAACATGGTTCACTGGCCTCCGTTGCTCCGCTTCGTCCGCTGCATAGACCGCGGCCGACAGGAACGTGTGACAGAAACGGACGATGTTTTTCGCGGACCTGCGAATTCCCACTGTTCGACACACTGAGATGCCGCGTCTGACACTCAAAGCACTGCATATGATGTCGACAAGGACTGAGGAGGGAGAGGACGCATGGTCTCCGCGAGTCGTACGGCGCACAGCATCGAGGTCACCGCAGAGGGCCTCCAAGAGGAATTCGCCCGGCTGCAGATCCAGAAGCTGGCACTGGAAAGGGAGTTGGCCGCGGTCGCGGCCCATCTCGACTCGGTTCAGCGTGCCCTTGGTGCCCTGGCCAGCGTGATGTCGGCCTCGGCCGCCGATGGGCCGGCGGACGAACACACCGGGTCCGCCGCCACACGGACGCGCAACGACACGGAGCCGGACGCGGACACCGACGCGGACAAGCAGTACGGGAGGCTGACCGAGCAGATCATGGCGTACTTCGGCAAGGTCGGTGACGTCGACGTGCGTGCCCGGGATGTCGCTGCGGCGCTCGACCGTGACACCGACAGCGGAAGCATCAACGCGGTCCGCAGCACACTGGACCGCCTCGTCGCCTCCTCCCGGCTGCAGCGCGCCGGCCGGGGTCTGTATCGCGCCTGGCGTTCCTAGGCGTAACGCGCTGGAATCAGTCGGTCAGCGTGATGATTCCAGGATCACGACGACGACGGCGCTCATGGCGAGGGTGACCAGGGTCATGGCGATGAGTGTTCCGCGCAGCCAGTGGCGGATGCGGGCCTGGTGGCGTGCTTCCATCGCGTCGAGGCGTTCGGTGATGTGGTCGGTGACCATGCGGGCGACGTGTTTCTGCTCGTCGACGTACCATTTCCCGATGTCCCGCCGCTGCTCGGGAGTGAGTCCCTCCACGCGTGTGGTGAGGTCTGCCACGCGGCGGTGCGTGGCTTTCATGTGGGCCTCCTGGTAGAGGAATTCCTCGATGTCGCTGAGGCCGCGGGCGGCCTCCTCGCGTGCGGTCATGGCGTACCCCCGGTGGAATCGAGAACTCCGCGTGTTCATGCCGTGCTCCGTTCCTTCGTCCGGCCGGCCGCCGGGTCCTGCGCGCGTTCACCCGTGACGAACGCGTCGCGCGGGTGCTGCACGGAGGCGAGCGAGACGAGGTCGCGGCCCGTCAGAGCCGCGGTGAGCCAGACCGCCAGCACGCGGATCTTCCGCTCCCAGCTCGGCACCGCCTTGTACTGGAAGATTCCCCGTCCGAGGCCCAGTGTCGCCACCACCCCGAGGCTGCTGTGACGGTAGGGGCGGACGCGTTTGCCGCGCAGGTCGGCCACGAGGTTCCTGGCGAGGAGTCTGCCCTGCCGTACGGCGTGCTGGGCGTTGGGCACCGTGCGTGCGCCGGGCACCGGCGAGGCGAGGTCGGGAACGGCGGCGTCGTCGCCGGCCGCCCATACGCCGGGCACCGGTTCGCTGTCCGTGCCCACGCGCAGGTCGGCGCGGACCAGCAGCAGGCCCCGCTCGTCGACGGGCAGGTCGGTGTGGTTGTGCACGACCGGGTTCGAGGCGTTGCCCGCGGTCCACACGATCAGTGTGGAGTCGTACTCCTGCCCGTCGGAGAGGACGACGTGGCCGTCCTCGGCGGACAGCAGCTGTGTGGTGAGGTGGACGTGTGCGCCGCGGTGTTCCAGATGGCGCACCACCCAGGCGCCGGGTGTGTCGCTGACTTCGGGCAGGATGCGGTTCCTGGCCTCGACCAGGTGGAAGGACAGGTCGTCGGCGGTCAGTTCGGGGTAGGAGCTGAGCATCGCGGTCGCCAGGGAGAGCAGTTCACCGAAGCCTTCGACGCCGGAGAATCCGCCGCCCACGAACGTGACGGTGAGCAGTTTGCGCCGTTCGGGGCCGGGCGGGAGTGACGCGGCCTGGTCGAACGCGGTCATCAGCCGGTCACCGTCCCCGCGATCAGCGCCTCGCCCCGGCGCAGCTTCCTCCGCAGGCCCCATGCGGTGTAGAAGCCCGCGTAGCCACCGCCGACGATCAGAATCTCTCGCATGATTCCCTCTGCTTCGTCGTCCGTCACCCTGAAGACCGTGCAGGACGCTCAGATGCGACATGTATGGGCCGGCCACTCACTATCGAAGGGACTCACCGGGGTCGGTCAGGAGTTGGTGGACGGTTGCGTCCACGTCGAGGTGACCTTCCTCCGTACCGGCGGGCACCAGCGCGAGGGTCTGCCGCAGGAAGGCTTCCACGCCTCGCGCCGGGGCGCTGACCACGACCGCCTCCTGCTTCGGACACGGGCACAGTGCGATGTGCACCCGTCCCGGGGCCCATGGGCGCCGGGACGGCCAGACCTGGATGTCGCCGACACCGGCGAGCGTCTCCAGTCCGTCCAGGAGGAGTTGGCGGCCGACCACCCAACGTACGGTCGCGTCGGTGCACATGTGGAACGTCAAGGACACCGCGTAGGGATCGGCTCCGTCGTAGGAGAGATCGAGCATCACAGGGCGGTCCACTCCTTCGGCGACGACCAGGCGGACAAGCATCCGCCACACCACCAGAGGGAAATTTTCGGGTTCTCTCATCACATCACCGCTCGGTAAACCGGTGGGATCAAGGGGGCTCGGGAGGGCACACGGTGTGAAGTGTTGTGCGCCTGCTCATGTGATTCCGGGACATCACGATTCTGCGAGGTGCCGTGAGGCTCGCACCATCAGTCAAATGACCCTGGAGTCGCCGTGCAGTCACGTTACTGATGTTCGCCCTCGCGGGCCGGGTGGACGCTGAGCCCAAGTCTTCCCGCCGTGCGGTGGGAAGGACGGCCCGATGTACGGAGTACTCATGCCACTCGGTTCGCCCGTCGGACGGCTGCCCCGAACTCCTGCGGAGCACCTGCCCTCATGGTGGCCGCAGCACCGTTCCCCACCGGTCCCGCCCAGGGCCTTGCCCGAATCGTCGAGTGACACCGTGCGGTTGGCCGCGGACGGCGGTCGACGCCTTGAGATGGTGGGGCGTGCGCGGCAACTCCGGGAGATCAAGGCGCTGCTCGGGCAGGGCACGACCGCGGGCCGGGCCCTGTTGCTCTCGGGAGAGCCGGGGGTGGGCAAGAGCATGCTTCTCGGCGAGGTCGGCAGGGGCGCGTCCGGAGCGGGCAGCCGGGTCCTGTCGGCCGTCGGCGTCCGGTTCGAGACCGAACTCGCCTACGCCGGCCTTCACCAGTTGCTGGTGCCGCTGAACGACCGGTTCGAGCACATGGGCGACGCACACAGGAAGGTCCTGCGGGGCGCGCTGGGTTACGGCGGCGATCCCGTGCCCGACGGGCGTGAGGTCGCCGACGCGGTGGTCTTCCTGCTGCGTCAAGTGGCGACCGAACGCCCTGTGTTGATTGTCGTGGACGACCTCGCCTGGCTCGACCGGGCCAGTTCGGCGGCGCTGGAGTCCGTCGCCCGCCGGACGTGGGGCAGCCGTATCGGATTCCTGGCCGCCTCCAGACCGGGAGCCGAGACCTTCTTCGAGCGAGACGGACTCACCGAGTACGAGGTGCCGCCGCTGGATCGCGACGCCGCCGTAGAACTGCTCGGAACCCGCTTCCCGGGGCTGGCCGCATCCGTACGGGATCGCGTTCTGGCCCAGGCACAGGGCAATCCACTGGCGCTCGTGGAACTGCCCGCGGCGTTGAGCGGTCCGCAACGCGACGCGCTGGCCGATCTGCCCGACGTACTGCCGCTCTCACCACGGGTTCGGAACCTCCACGCTTCGCGCGTAGCCGGCCTTTCGGCCGAATCGCGTCGGCTTCTGCTGCTTCTCGCCCTCGACGACAACGGCGATCCGGGTGTCCTGCGGGCCGGGCCGGGGAACCCGGAAACTCTCACGGCCCTGGCGGCGGCCGAATGGAACCGTCTGGTCACCGTCGACGGCACGAACCGTCGCGTCGCCTTCCGTCATCCGCTGATGAGGGCAGCGCTCGTCGAGAGCAGTACGCTCACCGAGCGCTGCCAGGCCCATCGCGCGCTCGCCGAGCTCCGCGCGGAGACACCCGAGCGGCGGGCCTGGCACCTGGGCCGAGCGACTCTCGTTCCCGACGAGCGGGTTGCCGCCCTGCTTGACGAGGCCGGGCGGCGCGCCGCCCGACGCGATGACGCCACGAGAGCGGTCGCCACACTCACCAGAGCCGCCGAGCTGAGCCCTCGGCCCGCGGACCGAGGACGCCGACTGACCCGGGCCGCCTACCTCGCCGCCGACGCGATCGGTGACCTGCGCGCGGCGTCGGATCTCCTCGACCGCGCCCGGCGCGCGGAACCGGACCTCACCGGATCTCCGCTCGCCGCCGCCACGGCGGCGCTCCTCCTGCTCAACAGCGGCGACGGTGACATCGGCATGGCTCACCGCCTCCTGGCAGAGGTCGTCAAGACCGGCACCCACGGATACGACGCGGAGGACGACGCCCTCACCGAGGTACTGCGCATCCTGCTGCTGGTGTGCCGGTCCAGTGGTCGAGACGCCCTGTGGGAACCCTTCCACGCCGCCCTCGACCGTTTGAAGCCGACTGTTCCGCCGCTGCTCTCAGCCTGCGTCAAGGGGCCGGCGGACTCGTCCCGCACCGGTTCGGCGGACAGCCAGGAGCTCGACGCGGACGTCTCCTGGCGCGCGGTCCGTCAAGGGCGCCGGGGCGGTCACTTCCGCCGGCACCTCGACGCGCTCCTGCACCTGTGCTCGGAGGCCTTTGCCACCGGCCGATGGGGCGAGGCCGGGACGCTGGCAGACGAAGGACTGAGGCTCTGTGAGGAGCGCCAATTCTCGTTCCTCTCCTGGCACTTCGAGTACCAGCGGGCTCTGCTCGCCGCCGTCCAGGGCCACGTGGAGGAGAGCCGGAGCCTGGCAGACCGGATCACGCACTGGGCCGTGCCTCGCGGGGCCCTTGGGGTGGTGGCCTTCGCCGACCACGCCCGCGTCCTGGCCGAACTCGGCGCGGGTGACTACGAATGCGCGTACCGCCACGCTGTGGCGATCAGTCCCGCAGGCCGTCTCGCGTCCCACGTTCCGTACGCCCTGTCGCCCGGTATGGATCTCGTGGAGGCGGCGGTGCACACCCGGCGCACCGCCGAGGCGGAAGGACATGTGCGGGCGATGCGTGAGGCCGGTGCCGCGGGGCTCTCTCCGCGGCTGGCGCTGCTGGTGGCCGGCTCTGCCGCGCTCGTCGCGCCCGACGACGGCGCGGTCGGACGTTTCGAGCAGGCCCTGGCTGTCCCGCGAGCCCAGCACTGGCCCTTCGATCTGGCCCGGATACGACTGGCCTACGGACAACGTCTGCGGCGCATGCGCTGCGTCACGGAGGCCCGAGCCCAACTGGTCGCGGCGGCCGAGGTGTTCGAGCATCTGGGGGCCCGGCCGTGGGCCGACCGGGCCGCAGGCGAACTGCGCGCCACCGGCCGGTCCCGGAGCGGGGCCAAGCACGGGTCCGTGACTCTCACCGCCCAGGAACAGGAGATCGCCGCACTCGCCGCCTCCGGACTGACCAACAAGCAGATCGGTGAACGACTCCACCTTTCGCCCCGCACCGTGGGTTCGCACCTCTACCAACTGTTTCCGAAACTCGGAATCGCCTCACGAGCGGCCCTCCGGGACGCCCTCGCTTCGCTTCCTCCGGGCGCCGGGTTCTAGGACCGCGACGAGGCGGGAGACCGCTCGGTGCCGGGTTGCCCCGGCGGCAGTGAGGCGAGGGCTTCGCCGAGGGTGACACGGGAGGTGATGCCGAGCTTCGGGAAGATCCGGTGCAGGTGGGCGGCCACGGTTCGGTGGGAGAGGAAAAGCCGTTCGCCGATCTGCCTGTTGGTCAGTCCGGACGCGGCGAGAGCGGCGATTCGGTGTTCCGACTCCGTGAGCGGGACGCCCTCAGGATCCTGGTGGACCCAGGTGGCGCCGCGGCCGGTCGCCCGCAGTTCCTCGGCGGCCCGTGCGGCCCACGGACCGGCCCCCAGACGGCGGAAGGTCTTGAGTGCGGCGGTCAGTTGCACGCGGGCGTCCTTGACGGCGCGTGCGCGACGCAGGTGCTGCCCGTAGTTCAGGCGGACGCGGGCGAGGTCGAAGGGCCAGCGCTCGGCACCGGGTACGGCGAGCGCTTCCTCGAAGAAACCGGCGGCCCGGTCCTCGGAGGCGACGAGCGCGGCCGAACCGGCGGTGACCAGGGCCAGGCGGCCGGAGATGCCGGGCAGGCCCGTCTCCCGCATCGCGGTGACATGGGCGAGCGCCTCGGCCCGGCGTCCGCTGCCGACGGCGGCTTCCACGAGGTCCATGGGAACCCACAGAGCCAGCGGGGCATGAGGGGCCAGCACGCCCGAAGGACTGATCGCCGATGCGTTGAGGTAGGCCTCCTCGTGGTCACCGCGTCCCAGGGCCGACAGTGTCGTCATGTGCCGTGCGAAGTGCTCCCAGGTACGGACGCCGTGAGGTACCGCCCACTCGGTGATCCGCTGTGCCAGTTCCCGCACCGTGCCGTCGTCGCCGCGCGCCGCGGCGAGCAGGCCCAGGGCCCGGTGGAAGTGCTGGGCCGGCAGCTGATAGCCGTGGGTCTCGCACAGGTCCAGCCCCTCTGCCGCGAGACGGCCGCACTCGTCCCACCGCCCCGACATGTAGTCGTCCAGGCACAGCACCACGAGCGCGATGAGGGCCGAGGCGACCGCGCCGCCTTCGCGCCCGTCGTCGACGACGGACCACAGAGCCGCACGGCAGCCTGACGCCCGGTCCACGAAGAGTGCCGCCATCGCGATCCGTTCGATCCTGCTCGGGTCTGTCGCCAGGTGGAGGTCGTGGATCACCGCATCCAGCAGCCCGAGGGATGTCGCGGAGGAGCGCGCCGGGTCGGAGTAGACGTCGCCGAGCACTTTCTGGAGGGGAGGCATCGGTACGGTCACCTGGGACATGGCCGCGTGGTAGGCGGCCCAGAGTTCGGGTCTGCCCGCGCACAGACACACCCTGCGCAGGGTGCACAGCGCCTCGAAGAGTGCCTCGTCGTCGCCGTCGGACCTGCCCTCACGGGTTGTGATCGCGCCCACGAGCAGCCGGTGTGCGGTGTTGACGTCACCGTCGCGGTTGAGCAGCACATGGGAGGCGGCAGCGGCCGCCCGCAGCGATCCCCTGATTTCGGGGTCGGCGCGTCGGGCCTCCACGAGCAGTTCCGCAGCCGTGCGCAGCTCTCCGGCGACGTCCGCGCCCACGAAGGCGGCTTCGGCCAGCCGTCTGCTGCGGTCGGCGGGGCCGGGAGTGAGGTCCGCGGCCCGTACCAGCGCGTTGAAGGCGCCGACGGCGTCGCCGCGCCGGCGGACCCGGCGGGCGGTGTGTTCCAGGAGGGCCGCGACCCGCTCGTCCGGGTCGGGGGTGGCCTCGGCCAGGTGCCACGCGCGGCGATCGGGCTGATCGGCCAGCGCCTGCGCCAGGGCGTGGTGGGCGGCCAGGCGCTGAGCGTCGGTCGAGCCCGACACGATCGTCGCGCGGATGAGTGGGTGTCGGAAGGACAGCCGCCCCAGGCCGCGGTGTTCGACCCGCAGCAGCTGTGCCCGCTCGGCGGGGGCGAGCAGGGACAGCACGTCCTCGGCGGGGACGGCGGCCCGCAGGACCGGCAGGTCGCCGCTGTCCTCCAGCGCGGCCAGCAGCAGCAGCCGGCGGGTGGGCGCGGGCATCTCCGCGACCCGGGAGGCGTACAGGTCCTGAAGCCGACGGCTGAGTGGGAGCACCTCGGACAGCACCACTCCCGCGCTGCCCCGCGAGGCGTCGAGCGAGGTCGGCAGTTCCAGCAGGGCCAGTGGATTGCCCTGTGCCTGCGCGAGGACCCGCCGCAGTTCCCGCCCGGCGAGCAGCGGGAACCGGGAGCCGACCAGGCCGACCGCGGCCGTGTCGTCGAGCGGCGACACGATGAGCTCGGGAAGTCCCGCGCGTTCGAAGAAGCTCTCGAACCCCGGCCGTGAGGCGCCGAGGAGGCCCACGCGGCTGCCGGTCAGCCGCCGGGCGACGAACGCGAGCGCCGCCGCGCTGGCCCGGTCGATCCATTGCAGGTCGTCGACCAGGAGCAGTACCGGACGGGTGCTCGCCGCCCGGCGCAGCAGCGCCAGTACGGCTCCGTAGACGACCAGCCGATCGACCGAGGCACCGTCACCGGCGCCCAGCGCGACGGCCAGGGCCTCGCGGTGCGCCGGGTCGAGAGCCTCGCCCTCGGGCAGCAACGGTTCGAGTACGTGGTTGAGTCCGGAGAAGCTCAGATCGGCGAGGAACTCGACCCCGGCCGAGCGCAGCACCAGCGCACCGGCCGCCGTCGCCGCCCTCGCCGCGGCATCCAGGAGCACGGACTTGCCGACGCCCGGCTCCCCGGACAGCAGCAGCACCCCACCGCGGCCGACCATCTGGTCGACGTACGAACCGAGCAGTTCCAGCTCCCGGTCACGTCCCACCAGCCCCTCGGCCGCGCTGTGCGACACCGACCCGTCACCGGCCACAACGGCTCCCTTCGAGAACTGGCGTGCTGAACTCCCCGTCTCCTGGCCATGGTTCAGTCGGCGGGAGGCCGCGGTGCGCGCAGATGCGCCCGCCTCTCCAGCTCCTGCTCGTCGACGAGCGTGAGCATCGGCTCGCCGGGGGCACCCAGCATGACGACGACGTACTTGGCCGGCGCGTCCGACGTCGCGTTGCCGTTCTGGTAGTGGATCACCTCACCGCCCGGTTCCCAGAACGTCTCACCGGCCCTGATCACCCGCTCGGGCTCGCCTTCGAGTTCCCACCGGACGGCGCCTTCGGTGACGTAGCCGAAACACGGGCCCGAGTGCCGGTGGGGTGGCGTCCCCGGGTGTCCCGGCGGCCACTCGACCAGCACGGTCATCACCGAGGCGCCCTGCGGCACGAAGGGCGGTTCGACCTCCGCCAGCATCCTGGGGCCGGTCCCTTCCTGGTCCCCGTGCGCGCTGTGCGCGTCTGTTGATCCCATCTCCAACACCGTGTCACACCTCCGTCGATCCAACGTGCTTCACAGGGATGACCGGGCACGGCCCGTGTTTGTTACACGGCGGCCTACGACCTCCAGGACGCAGTCGAATGACTCAAGCAACTCGCCGCCGGATCACGGACGCTGAAGCAGTGCCCGGACCGGCGGTCAACAGCCGTCCATGCGGTGCCCGCAGCCGCCCTGCCCCGCGTTCCGGGCGGCGACGAGCCGGGTTCTCCGCACTTCCACACGACATCACAACGTTAGGAACCACATCATGTTTCTCCGTTTCACCTGCCTGGAGTGGCCTGACGGGCACAGGCGTCGGCATACGCGCCGTTGGTTCGACGGTGTGGGCGGTGCCGCATGAAGGGCCAGAACGTCGGGCTGACCGTCGGTGTCGATCTCGGCGGCACGAAGATCGCCGCGGGGGCGGTCGACCCCGGCGGGGACGTCGTCACCCGGGTGCGCATTCCCACCCCGCACGACCCCGACCGCGTCGCCGAAGCGGTCGCCGAGGCGGTCCAGCGGGTCCGCGGAGGCTGGGACGACATCCGCGCGGTCGGCGTCGGTGCCGCCGGTTATGTGGACGCGGACCGTTCGACGGTGCGCTTCGCGCCCAATCTCGGCTGGCACGACAAGGCGATCCGGGACATCGTCCAGGAGGCCACCGGACTTCCGGTCGTCGTCGAGAACGACGCGAACGCCGCCGCCTGGGGCGAGTTCATCCACGGAGCCGGTGCCGGCCACGACGACATGCTGATGGTCATGGCGGGCACCGGCCTGGGCGGAGGCATCATCAGCAGAGGCCGACTCTTCCGCGGCCGGTTCGGCATGGCCGGCGAGATCGGCCACTACCGGGCGGTCCCCGACGGGCTCCCGTGCCCCTGCGGCCAGCACGGCTGCATGGAGCAGTACGCCAGCGGAGCCGCGCACACCCGCCGCGCCCGCGACATGGCCACCGCCGATCCGGCACGGGCCGCGCGGGTGCTCGCGCTGGGCGACGGCACCCCCTCCGGCCTTGAGGGCCACCATGTGACCAAGGCCGCCCTCGCCGGCGACCCCTTCTCCCTCGACGTGTTCGCGCGGTCCGGCCGCTGGCTCGGCCAGGTCCTCGCCGACCTCGCGTCCATCCTCGACCCGTCCGTCCTCGTCATCGGCGGCGGCCTCGGCGACACCGGCGAGCTGATCCGGCGTCCGGCCGAGGTCGCCTACCGCCGGGCCCTGGGCGGCGGCGAGCACCGCGTCTACGCCGAGGTCCGCACCGCCACCGTCGGAGCGGACGCCGGAATCGTCGGCGCCGCCAACCTCGCCCGCCTGCACGAACTGCTCTCGTCCCCGGCAGCCGTCCACTGACCGGTGACCCGCGCGTGAGCGCGGTCGTCATCCCTGTCCGCGTCCTCTACGACCGCTGCTCCCGCCCTCGCGCACCGCACCCGGTCCTGTGAAGGAGTGCTCATCCATGACCTCGAACGCCTCTTCCGCGGGGGCGGCCCACTCAAGGGCCGCGCTCCGCCCGACCAACCTCCGGCGCGTCACCTACATCTCGGCAGCCGCGTCGATCGGCGGTTTCCTGTTCGGCTACGACAGCGCCGTCATCAACGGCGCCATCACCGGAATCCAGCACCGCTTCGATGTCACGTCCAGCGAGACGGGCACCATCGTCGCCTCCGCCCTGCTCGGTTCCGCCTTCGGAGCGGCCGTCGCCGGGCGCCTCGCCGACCGCATCGGCCGCCGGCGCGTGATGCATCTGGCCGCGGCTCTCTTCGCGATCAGCGCGCTCGGCTCGTCGATGCCCTTCTCCGCCTGGGACCTGGGCGCCTGGCGGGTGCTCGGCGGCATGGCGATCGGCCTCGCCTCGCTGATCGGGCCCACCTACATCGCCGAGGTCGCGCCACCCGACCATCGCGGGCGGCTGGCCTCGTTCCAACAGGCGGCCATCGTGCTGGGGATCACCGCGTCCCAACTCGTCAACTGGGGGATCGCCCAAGGGGCCGACGGCAAGAGCGAGAACGCGCTGGGCGCCCTGCACGCCTGGCAGTGGATGCTGATGGCCGCCGTCGTACCGGCGCTCGCCTACCTGTTCCTGACCCTGCGGATCCCGGAGTCGCCGCACTTCCTGGTCGCCACGGGCCGCGAGATCCAGGCCCTCGCCGTTCTGCGCGATCTGCAGGGCACGTACGCGGGTGCCGAGGACCGGCTCGCCGAGATCGAGCAGGCGCTCAAGACCGACCACAAGCCGCGGGTACGCGATCTGCTCGACAGCCGCTTCGGGCTGCTGCCGATCGTGTGGGCCGGCATCGGACTGGCCGTCTTCCAGCAGCTGGTCGGCATCAACGTCATCTTCTACTACTCGTCGCTGCTGTGGCAGTCGGTGGGCATCGACCAGGCCAACTCCCTCCTGATCAGCCTCTCCACGTCGATCGTCAACATCGTCGGAACCGTCGTGGCGATGCTGCTGATCGACCGGATCGGCCGCAAACCGCTCGCGCTGACCGGCTCGGCGGGAATGGCCGTGTCACTGGCCCTGGCCGCCTGGGCGTTCTCGTACCGGACCGGCAGCGGCAGCGGTCTGTCCATCCCGGACGCCCAGGGCACCGTGGCGCTGATCGCCGCCCACGCCTTCGTCTTCTTCTTCGCGGTCTCCTGGGGTGTCGTGCTCTGGGTGATGGTCGGCGAGATGTTCCCCCTGCGGATCCGCGCCGCCGCGATGTCGGTGGCGACCGCCGCCAACTGGATCGCCAACTGGGCCGTCACCGAGAGCTTCCCACGCATGGCGGACTGGAACCTGTCGTCCACCTACGGCGTGTACGCGGGCTTCGCGGTGCTCTCCTTCGTCTTCGTCGCGCTCCGGGTGCGCGAGACCAACGGAAAGAAGCTGGAGGAGATGGGATGACCACAACGCGCACCCCTCTGCTGAACAACCGTGCCCTGCCCGCCCGTTCGGCGACGGGCTGGTGGCCGGCCGCGTCCTGCCGGGGCGCCGACATCGAGACCTTCTTCCCGCCTCCCGGCGACCTGGAGACCGTCCGACAGGCGCTGACGATCTGCGACCGGTGCCCGGTGCGGATGCCCTGTCGCCGGTACGCGCTCGCCCAACGGGAACGGCACGGGATCTGGGGCGGACTGACCGAGGACACCCGCGAGACGCTCATGCGCATGGGGCCACCGCCGGCCGTACGCGCCCGGTCTTCCGAACCCGCCGAACTCCTCGCCGAACCGGGGACGTGATTCGCCCCTGAAGTCGTCATCGGCAGTACCGGCCGGGCCCACAGGCCCGGCCGGTTCTCTTGCGTCGGCCCCTCCGAATCCACGCCTGGCGCCAGAGCACCGACGAGGATTGAGTCGTTCTACCGATGGTGCGTGAGCGACGAGGGTGTAATGGGCTGAGGCTAGGATGTGGCGCGACGTGACCCCCGCACGGAGGAAGCCGCACATGCTCAGCCAAGCAGCCGGGCCCCTCCGCAGGCCGAATTCAGTACTCGCGCGATGATCGGCCGGGACGAGGAGCTGAGCGTCCTGCGCAGGCTGCTGGCGGACGCGGCGGACGGTCGCGGCAACGCGCTGTTGATCCACGGCACCGCCGGCGTCGGCAAGTCGGCTCTGCTGCGCACGGTCGGCGCGGAAGCCGCCGAAGGCGGTTTCAAGGTGCTGGGCGCGGCCGGTGTGGAGACCGAGCTGTGGCTCCCGTTCGCGGCTCTGCAACTACTGCTGCAACCGGTCGCCGACGCCGTCGGGAAGCTGCCCGCCCCGCACCGGACGGCGCTGGCCGACGCGTTCAGCGCCACACAGACCGAACCCCACATCTTCCAGGTCGCGCTCGCCGTACTCGAACTGCTCGCCGACGAGGCCGACCGGCAGCCGCTCCTCCTGCTCGTGGACGATCTGCAGTGGATCGACGCACCGAGCCGGGACGTCCTGAGATTCGTGGCCCGGCGCACCCGCGACCTCGCCGTACTGATCATCACCGCCTCCCGGGTCCACACCTCCGACTCCTACGACCCCGGCGCGCAGCCGGATCTCCCCCTGCGACCGCTCGCCCTGCCGGACGCCGCCGAACTGCTCGACGCCGGAGCGCCGGACCTCTCGGCAGCGATAAGGGCCCTCATCCTGGAGCGCGCGGAGGGCAATCCGCTGGCCCTGGTCGAACTCCCCAAGACGGCGCTGGACATGGCCGCGCAACTGGACGATCTGCCACTGACCCAGCGACTGGAGGACGCGTTCGCCGCGCGTACGGACTCGGTGAGCCCGGAGTGCCGCACGCTCCTGCTGGCGCTGGCCGCGGAGCCCAACGCACCACTGAACCGGCTGCTGGACGTGGCGAGCCGCATGAGCGACACAGCGGTCTCCGCGGAAGCGGTGCAGGAGGCGGTCGAGGCGGGCCTGGTCGCTCTGCTCGGCCGTACCCTCCAGTTCAGGCATCCCCTGATGCGTTCGGCGATCTACACCCGCGCCACGGTCACCGATCGTCTGGCCACCCACCGAGCCATCGCCGTGGCCATGGCCGACACCCCCGAGCACCAACTGCTTCACCTGGCCGCCGCGACGCTCGGCCAGGACGAGGAACTCGCCGCCCGGTTGGAGGGGTTCGCCGAAGCGGCGCTGGCCCGGGGCAAACTCGCGTCGGCCGTTCCGGCCTTCCGCCAGGCGGCCGAACTCGTCCAGGACACGCGCCGTAGGACCCGACTCCTGGTCCGGGCGGCGGAGTCGGCCAGCGAGATCAACGACAGGGTCACCACCCAGTTGCTGCTGGACCGGGCCGACCTGAGCGAACTCGGCCCACTGGAGCGGGCCCGCCTCATGGTCGTGTCCGACAAGGCGGCGTTCGAACCCGACGACCCGCACCGCCGGATCGAGGACATGGTGACCACGGCGGCCGGCGCGTTCGACACGGGTGACGTACGGGTCGCCGAGAACCTGCTGTGGCGGGCCGCCGCCCGGTGCTTCTTCCAGGACGGCGACACCCGGGTGCGTACGCTGGCCGCCGCCGAACTGGACCGCTGGAACCCTGACCCGGACGCCCCCGTCGTCCTGACGGTACGGGCGTACACCGAGCCGTACCGGCACGGCGCCGACGTGATCTCACGGCTCGACGCCCTCCGGCCGGACCACCACGACGGCCGGATCACGCACTTCCTCGGCAGCGGTGCGATGGTCCTGGGCGACATGACCCGCGCCGCCCGGTACCTGTCGCTGGCGGCCGGCGTGTGGCGGTCGCAGGGGAGACTCGGGCTGCTCGCCCGGTCACTCGCCGGCAGTTGGCCGCGGGTGTACCTCGGTCAGCTCGATCGGGCCCGGGAGGAGTCCGGCGAAGGACTCGCCCTGGCGGAGGAGACCGGGGAATGGATCGTCTGGCTGGGGGTGAAGGCGACGGGGAGCCTGGTGGCGGCGCTGCGCGGCGAGACCGAGACCGCGGCGCGGATGCTCGGCGAACTGCGCGCCCACCGACTGTTCCCCGGCATGCCGTTCGCCGCCGTGATGGCCCAGCAGGTCGAGGGCCTGCTCGCGCTCTTCGACGGCCGCCCGACCGAGGCCTACGACGCTCTGGCGCGCGCGTTCGATCCGGCCGACCCGCACTACCACTCGGTCAGCCGCTGGCTGCTCGCACCCGACCTGGCGGACGCGGCGGTGGCCGCGGGCACCGTGCAGCAGGCCCGCGAACTCCTCGACGGACTCCCCGAGTCGGCCGCCCGGCTGCCCTCGGAAATGATGGTGGTGGCCCAGGCCTACACCGAGGCGGTGCTGGCGCCGGACGACACGGCGGGGGAGCGCTGCACCACGGCGCTGGCAGCGCTGCCCGCGGGCTGGGTCCTCGCACGGGCCCGGCTGCACCTGCACCACGGCCGCTGGCTGCGTCGGCAACGCCGCAACGTCGACGCCCGGAGCCCGCTGCGCAGCGCTCGTGATGCGTTCGACCGGGCCGGCGCGCGGCCCTGGGCCGAGATGGCGCGTGAGCAGCTGCGCGCCGCCGGAGAGTCGAGCAACCGCCGGAACACGAACACCAGCGACCGGCTGTCGGCCCAGGAGATGCAGATCGCGGTGCTCGCGTCACAAGGGCTGAGCAACCGGCAGATCGGGCAGCGCCTGTTCATCTCGCACCGCACCGTCGGAGCCCATCTGTACCGCATCTATCCTCGCCTGGGCATCACCAGCCGCAGCAAACTGGCCGCAGCGCTCGCCGCGCTCGACGACGGATCTCCGAGCGCCGACTCGCCGGGCGCCTGTACCGGCTGACGGCGCGTGCCCGGTTCCCGGCGGTGTCCCGCTCACTCGTGGCGGAGGTTCGCCGGGTGCGAGGACCGCCACAAGGTGGGGAGCGTCAGCACGGTCACGGAAACGCTGGCGGCAGCCCCGATGCCGGCTATGGCCAGCATGTTGCTCCAGTCGTAGACCGGTGTCCTGCCGATGAGCCCCAACAGCGCGTTGCCGAGGGCGGTTCCGACCACTCCTGCGACGAGCAGGCCCGTCGCTACGGGCACTGCGGTCTGCCAAAGGATCGAGCTGCTGAGGGTGCGCCGCGGGGTGCCGAAGGTGATGAGCACGGCCAGGACGCGTTTACGGTCACGGAGTTGTTCGAGCGCGCCGAGCAGCATGCTCGCCGCGATCAGCAGCAGGACGGCGGCCACCCCGGCCAGCAGGTCCCGCTCGATCCCGTCGAGGGCCGTGTCGCCCTTGGCCTGTGCGGGGAAATCGACGGCGAAGGAAGGATCCAGCCGGGCGGCTGTCGTGCGGAGCCGGTCCTGGATGTCCGCGCCGGCGGACGTCGCATACGTG
The DNA here is from genome assembly GCF_053891435.1 of Streptomyces sp. NPDC002276. Lineage (NCBI taxonomy): Bacteria > Bacillati > Actinomycetota > Actinomycetes > Kitasatosporales > Streptomycetaceae > Streptomyces > Streptomyces sp. NPDC002276. The sequence goes on from NZ_JBSFCQ010000001.1 coordinate 1,109,942, forward strand.
ATGTCGATGGTGCTCACAGCGTGGGCCATCGCTGACGTACCGGCTGCGCGGGGCGTGACAAACAGCATCTTCTCGGGAAAGACACCTTGCGGATTGCTGCTCCTGGCCTCGACGGCGGCGGTGATGCGAGGCACCGTCCACCGGGGGCCGTTCGTGTCCATACGCATCGCGCTGCCCGGCTTCCACACGGTTCTGGCGGCGGTGCTGCCGCCGCCGTGCGGACCGACGACGAAGGCGTCCCCGTCCGCGCAGGTGGACAGCGATGCGAGCAGCCTCAGTTGGCCGCATTCCGCGACGCGGACCGTCTGCGGGAAATCGCCGTCGGGCGTGCTGACGGACAACTCCGCGTAGCCGATCGCCTGTTGCACGCCGGGCGTCGAGGAGAACACCGACGCGTACCGTTCGGCGTACCCCTTGCCGTCGTCGAGACTGGCGACGCCGACCTGCGTGGTCGGCGCGGAACTGCTCCTGGCTGCGCCGCTGTTGCCGTTCTGACCGTGTGCGATGCCGGTGAAGAGGGTTTGCAGTGCTATCGCACCGGCCACGGCGACGACGATGCCGTTGACCGAGCGGGTGGCGGCTTCGCTGTTCAACTGGAGTCGGCGGACGGCCAGTTGCCAGGAGACGGGACCGAATCCGCCGAGCGCTCCGGTGAGTTGTTCCAGGATCCAGGGCAGCACGGCGGTGACGCCGACGAGCAGGGCCAGCATGCCGACAACGACCAGGACGACGCTGGTGGTACTGCGTATCTCGGATCCGCTCCCCATGGACGTCTTCAGCAGAGACAGGCCGAGTACGGGCACGGTGACCCGCCACCACAACCGTCGCGTGGCACCGCCGGACCTGCGAACCACCCCGAGGGGTTCGACAGCCACCCCGTTCATGGCCAGCCTCGTGACAGCGAGAGACAACAGAAGTACCCCGACCACGGTGAGTGCGGCCAGCGCGGGCTGCGGGGTGAAGTCCTCCGTGAAGACACTGAGTCCTTGTATGTCCAGCAACTCGATGAACTGACGGCCGATCATGAACAGGACCGCGCCCAGGGCCACACCGATCAATGCGCTGACCAGCGTCTCGCCGGCGGCGATTCGGGCGGTCATCCGGCGGTCGGCGCCCACCAGCCGTAGCGCGGCCAGCCGCCGGTCGCGGCGTTCGCCGCCGAACCGGACGGCCGCGGCGATGAACACGGCGACCGGGGCGAGCAGCACGACCATCCCGACGATGCTGAGCAGGGTGAGCGCGGGGTCGAGAGGCTTCTGCGGATAGGTCTTGCCGAAGTGGTCCAGCCGGTCGGCTCCTGCCACTCCGACCGCCATGTGCTCGCCGCCCAGGTAGAAGACGTACTCGCTGGGATCGACCAGGCCCCGGTCCGTGACTTCACCCGTGACGGGATGGTCGAGGCGCTCGCGAAGCAGGGCGCTCCCGGGTGCGGCCAGCAGCTTCCGGAGCGCCGGCGACACGGCCATCTCCCCGGGACGCGGGAAACGCTTGAGTCCGGGAGGCAGCGGCGCCGCGGGCCCCTCGGGTTCCAGCATCCTGCCCCGGATTTCCCTGCCACGGAACACGGTGTCAATGTCACTGAGCAACACGGTTCCGCGAGAGGGTGTGATGATCCTGTCGTCGAGATTGGTGTCGATCCGGTTGTGGATCCGTTCGTCACGGTGGTGTCTGGCGGTGGGCACGGACGAGGCCACGAGCAGCAGCGCGACCCCAAGACCGATGCCTATGGCCATCAGGGCGGTACGTGCCCAACCGTCCCTGCCGCCGGTCATGGCGAGCCGCGCTCCGAAGCAGAGGGCCCGAAGGTCTCCGAACCGTTGTCGACGACCCGGGGCCGATGGGGAAGCGGTCCGGGGCGCATGCTGCGGACGTGGGTTCACTGGCAACCTCTCGTGCTGGGCGCTGCTCACCTTGTGTGCATCGAGGAATGGAGCAGTCGACGGCCGAAAGTGCCGCCTGGAGTGGTCCGGACTATACACTGCATGTATAGATGTCGTGGTGACACTCAAGTGGCAACATGTTGCCATCGTCCTACATTAGACAGTGGTTCTGCCCCCGGCATGGTTTCCGTGGATGCGCCCCGAACCAGGGGGTCGTACCGCACCACGGGGTACACCAGGGATTCCACGGGTGCGCCCGGTACCTGCTCCGGACGACGGTGGCTGGTAACCGGGCCGGGCACCGGCGCACGATGCGCCGGCCCCGGCCGTCCAGCGCACCAGGAGCGGGGAAGATCGTCATGGGCTTGTCCAGCATCGACGTCGTGCCGAAGCCAGGCTCGCCGAGCGCGGGCGCGACCGGGAACGCGACAACGACCTCCGTCCGCTCGGGGGCCGAGACGGCGGCGGACTTCGAGAGTGTCCGCTCCCTGCTGTTCGGGATCGCCTACCGGAGGCTGGGCCGCGCCGTCGACGCCGAGGACGTCGTTCAGGACGTGTGGGTCCGCTGGCAGGGTGCGGACCGGGCGCAGGTGCGGGATCGGGTCGCGTTCCTGGTGACCGTCACCACCCGGGTCGCGCTCAACACGGCGACCTCGGCCTGTGCCCGCCGCGAGGTCAGTGTCGGCGGATGGAATCCGGAACGGGATCCCGAAGCCGTCGATCCGGTGCGCGAGGCCGAGCGCGGGGAGGCGATTGCGAGCGCGGTCCGACTCCTGATCGAACGGCTGTCGCCCGTCGAACGGGCCGTATACGTACTTCGAGAGGCGTTCGAATATCCGTTCCGTGAAATCGCCGACCTGCTCGGACTCAGCGAGGGCAACGCACGGCAACTGGCCCTGCGGGCGCGTAGGCATCTCGCCCGGCAGCGGTGCGAACCGGTGGATCCGGCGGAGCGTGACGAGCTGCTCGAAGCCTTCCTCGACGCGGCGCGAGACGGCGACATGGCACATCTCGTCAACCTGCTCCGAGGGGTGCGCGCCCTGTCGTAACCCCGATGATCTCCCGAGGCAATCGTGCCGCAACCAGCAGGTGGGGAGGTGCGGGCCGGGCGTCGGCGGTGGCCCGCTCGGCGATTGTCCGAGTCGCGCGCAGGGGTGCATCATGGGGTCGATCCGAGTTGATCAGGGTCGGGCTCTTTTTACCTGCGCGGTAGGTGGTGGATGTCGAGCGGTGTTCCTCGCAGCGGGCTGCGCGGCCGGCGCGGCGAGTGTGGGGCGCTGGACCGGGTGGTGGCCGACGTCAGGGCGGGGCGGAGCCAGGTGCTGGTGCTGCGGGGCGAGCCGGGAGTCGGCAAGTCCGCGTTGATGGAGTACCTGGCGGGCAGCGCGACAGGGTGCCAGGTCCTGCGGGCCACCGGCGTCGAGTCCGAGATGGAGCTGGCGTTCGCCGGGCTGCACCAGCTGTGCATGCCGGTCATGGGGCAGCTCGATCGTCTTCCCGACCCACAGCGTGATGCCTTGGCCATCGCGTTCGGTCTGCGTGCGGGAAGCGCGCCGGACCGTTTCATGGTCGGGCTGGCGGTGCTCAGCCTGCTGGCCGAGGTGGCGGAGGAGCAGCCGCTGGTCTGCGTGGTGGACGATGCCCAGTGGCTCGACAGGGTCTCCGCGCAGACGCTGACCTTCGTCGCGCGCCGACTGCTCGCGGAGCGCGTGGCACTGGTCTTCGCGGTGCGTACGCCGTCGCACACTCCGGGGAGCGACCCGTGGGTGACGCTGAAGGAGCTCGTGATCCGCGGGCTGCGCGACGACGATGCGCGTGCGCTCCTGGACTCCGTGGTCCCCGGCCGGCTGGACGAACGCGTCCGGGACCGGATCGTCGCCGAGACCCGCGGCAACCCGCTGGCACTGCTCGAACTGACGCGGGGATTGACCACGACAGAGCTGGCAGGCGGATTCGGGCGCCCGGACACCCAGCCGCTGTCGAGTCAGATCGAACAGAGCTTCCTGCGGCGAATCGTTTCGCTCCCGGATGCGGCACAACGGCTGCTGCTGGCAGCGGCAGCCGAGCCGGTGGGGGACGTGCCACTGCTGCGGCGGGTGGCCGAGCAACTCGACATCGGGGCGGACGCCGCGGGGGAGGCGGAGGAGGCCGGGCTGATCGAGTTCGGGGCGCAGGTACGGTTCCGGCATCCACTGGTCCGCTCGGCGGCCTATCGCGCGGCCGACCCCGGGGTACGCCGGGACGTGCATCGCGCGCTGGCCGAGGCGACCGATCCCGAATCCGACTCGGACCGCCGGGCCTGGCATCGCGCCCACGCGGCGGTCGAACCCGACGAGGCGCTGGCGGCCGAACTGGAGCGCTCGGCCGCCAGAGCCCAGGCCCGTGGCGGTATCGCCGCGGAGGCCGCGTTCCTGAGACGCGCGACAGAGCTGACACCCGATCCGGCCGTACGGGGAACGAGGGCGGTGGCCGCGGCACGGGCCACCTTCGAGGCCGGGGCCACCGAACCGGCGCTCGAACTCCTCGCCGCCGCGGAGATGGGCCCGTTGGACGAGGTCCTGCACGCGCGGCTGGTCAGGCTCCGCGCCCAGATCATCTTCGCGCGCAGACGCGGCGGAGAAGCGCTGCCGCTGCTGCTCGACGCGGCCGGCCGGCTGGAGGGCGTCGACAATGGACAAGCCCGTGAGGCCTACCTCGAAGCACTCGGCGCAGCGATAGTCGCCGGCCGCCTCAGCGGCAGTGCCAGACTGCGGGAGGTGGCCGAGGCCGCCCGCGCCGCACCACCCGCACCGCGGCCCCCGCGGCTGACGGACCTCCTCCTCGACGGTCTGGCGACGCGGTACACCGAGGACTACGCCCAGGGTGCGCCGCCGTTGAAACGCGCGCTACGAGCGTTCCGGCAAGCCGCCGAACGGGGCGACCCCGATGTCATGCGCTGGCTCTGGCTGGCCTGGCTGGTCGCCAACGACCTGTGGGACGACGAGACATGTCACGAACTGGCCATGTGCGCGGTCCGTACGGCTCGGGAGACCGGCGCGCTGAATTTCCTTCCCCTGGCCCTCAACTCCCGGGCCGTCCAGCATGTGCACACCGGGGAGTTCGACCTCGCCTCGGCCTTGATCGACGAGTCCGACACCATGACGGAGGTGACCGGCAACTCGCCCCTCGGATACGCCGGAGCGTTCCTCCAGGTCTGGCGCGGCGACGACCCCCGGGTGGCGGACAGGATCGACGACCGGGTCCGGGACGCGACGTCCTGGGGCGAGGGACGGGCGATCGGGCAGGCCCACTACGTGATCGCGGTGCTGTACAACGGCCTGGGCCGCTACCAGGACGCCCTGGCCAGGGCCGAACAGGCATGGGAGTACGAGGAACTCGCGGGTTTCGGGTTCACCCTCTTCGAACTGGTCGAGGCGGGTGCTCGCAGTGACGCCCCCGAGGCGGCCGCGGCAGCCCTGCGCCGGCTTGAGGAAGAAGCCGGCGCGGCCGGCACGGACTGGGCCCTTGGCGTTCTGGCCCGGTCGAGAGCGCTGCTCCGCGACGGTGAGGAGGCCGACCTGCTCTACCGTGAGGCCATCGAGCACTTCCGACGCTGCCGGGTCGCCGTCCACCTCGCCCGTACCCACCTGGTGTACGGCGAGTGGCTGCGCCGTGAGAACCGGCGCGTCGACGCACGTGAGCAACTGCGCATCGCCTACGACATGCTGAGCGGGTTCGGAGCAACCGCCTTCGCCGAGCGGGCCCGTCGCGAACTCCTGGCCACCGGCGAATCGGTACGGCAACGCGCGGCCGACGTACGGGAGGCCCTCACCGCGCAGGAGGCCCAGATCGCCCGGCTGGCCGCCGACGGCAAGTCGAACTCGGAGATCGGCGCCGAGTTGTTCATCAGCCCCCGCACGGTCGAATGGCACCTGCACAAGGTGTTCACGAAGCTCGACATCACCTCACGGAACAAGCTCCGCGCGGCGCTGGCCCGCACCTGACAGCCGGGATGCCCGCCGCATGACCCGCCCCAGGCGGGAGAAAGCCTGCCGGCCCCAGCGATGGTCACTGATCACCATCGTAAGAAACGCGTCGTCATCCTCGGACAGCACCCTGTGGCTGGCGGGGAGGAGAGGCGCGACATCTCGGTCACCCGCCTGCGCTCAGTGGTCGTCGGGCGGGCAGACCCGCCCGACGCGTGGCACCGTGACGGGCCGGTGCGGTGTTCAGCCCTTGGCACCGCCGTACGCCAGATCGCCGCCGAGTTCGCGGGATGCCTGGGCCTGGGCGAGGAGTTCCCGCGCCTTGGCTTCGACGCTGTCGATGGCGTCGGCACCGGCGACGAAGCGCAGCGGCGGCTTCTCCTGGGTGGCGATGGTCAGCAGGGCGCGGGCGAGTTTGGCGGGGTCGCCGCTCTGCTGTCCGTTCATGCTCTTCCAGGCCGCGACGGTGGCCGTGGTGCGCTCGGCGTAGTCGTCGATGGTTGGTTCGGGCCAGGTGGTGGAGGCGTCCACGAGCAACTCCGTGCGGAAGAAGCCGGGTTCCACGACCGTGGTGTGGATTCCGTAAGGCTCGATGTCGTAGCGCAGTGACTCCATCCAGCCCTCCACGCCGAACTTGGAGGCGGCGTACGCGACGCAGAACTCCTGGCCGATCAGACCCGCGGAGGAGGAGAGCGTGATCACGTGGCCGGTACGCTGCTCGCGCAGGACGGGCAGGACGGCGCGGGTGACGTTCATGGGGCCGAAGAGATTGGTCTCGATTTGCTGGCGCATCTGCTCGGGGGTGATCTCCTCGAAGTAGCCGGCGAAGAAGTTGCCGGCGTTGTTGATGAGGACGTCGATGCGGCCGAAGCGGTCGACGGCGGCCCGCGCGGCGGCCTCGGCGTCCTCCAGGCTGGTGACGTCCAGCTTGGTGACCAGCAGATTGTCCCGGGGGCCGCCCAGGGCCTCCCCGACCTGATCGGGACGGCGACCGGTGGCGACGACCTGGTGGCCGGCGGCGAGGGCCTCGCGGACGATGTCCGTACCCAGACCGCGTCCGGCACCGGTGACGAGAATGACCTTGCTCATGAGGGGTTCCTTTCGGGATGCCGTGATCGGGCATCCGGTGGTGTGCGGGGACGGGTTAGGCCTGGTCCGTGGGCATGATCCACAGCTCGCCGACGGAGGCGTGGCGGGGCCGGGTGACCATGTAGACGACACCGTCGGCGATGTCGTCGGGGGAGAGGACCTCGGTCTGCTCGTAGAAGGCGTCGATCGCTTCGCGGACCTCGGGCTTGTGATCGTTGTGGGAGCCCAGCTCGGTGTCGACGCCGCCCGGTTCGAGGACGCCGACGCGCACGTGCCGCCGGGTGACTTCCTGGCGTAGGGACTCGGTGAAGCCGTTCACGCCGAACTTGGTGAGGTTGTAGACGCCATACCCGTTCCACGCGACACGGCCGGCGATCGAGCTGATGTTGACGATGTCGGCGATCCGGCGCGGTCCCTCGTCGGCCGCCGTGACCAGGTGCGGGAGAGCCGCGCGGGTGGTGTGGAGGAGGCCCTGGATGTTGACGGCGATCATCCGGTCCCACTCCTCGGCGTCCGCGCCGAGGACCGGGCCCAGGAGCATCAGTCCGGCGTTGTTGACGAGGGTGTCCAGTCGTCCGAAGTGCTCGACGGTCCGCTGTACGGCGGCTTCGGCCTGGGCGCGGTCGGTGATGTCGGCTTCCACCGCCAGCGCGGTGCCACCCGCCTTCTCGATCTCGGCGGCGAGGCCGTCCAACCGGTCCTTGCGCCGGGCCACGAGCGCCACGGAGGCGCCGTGCTCGGCCAGCCGACGGACGGCGGCGGCGCCGATACCGCTGCTCGCGCCGGTGACGAGGGCGACGGTACCGGCCAGCTTCGATGCGGTCGGGGAACTCATGGGGGTGTCCTGTTCTGTGGGCTGGAGATGCGGTGCGGTGGGCCCGTGATCCAGGCAACCACCCGCCGACCCCGCCCGCACCGCCACAACAGGCATCCCTCTACCGGGGGTCCGGCAGTACCCCTTTCCGCACCGCCCACGCGCTGGGTCGGCCGTACGGTGGATGCATGGACCGCAGCACCGAGATCCGCGAGTTCCTGCGCACCCGCCGGGCCCGGGTCACCCCCGAGCAGGCAGGACTCGCCCCGCACCTGGGCGTCCGCCGGGTCCCGGGGCTGCGCCGCGAGGAGGTCGCCCAGCTCGCCGGGGTGAGCGTCGACTACTACGTCCGCCTGGAACGCGGCCGGACGCAGGGCGTCTCCGACGCCGTACTGGAAGCCGTCGCCCGAGCGCTGCAACTCGACGACACCGAACGCGCCCACCTCTTCGATCTGGCCCAGCCCACCGCCACCCGCTCCCGCCGGAAACGGCCGCTCAGCCCACAGCGGGTACGTCCGGTCCTGTACCGGGCGCTGGACTCACTCGCCACACCCGCGATCGTCCTGGGCCGGCGCATGGACGTCCTGGCCGCCAACCGCCTTGGCTACGTCCTCTTCACCGACTTCCAGGACCGGCCCCACCGCGAGCGGAACTTCGCCCGCTACGTCTTCCTCGACGAGACCGCCCGCGCTCTGTACGCCGACTACTGGGACACGGCCGCCGGAGACTGCGTGGCCACCCTTCACCTGTACGCGGGACGCCACCCCGACGACCCCCAACTCACCGAACTGATCGGGGACTTGTCCGTGCACAGTGATGTCTTCCGCCGCATGTGGGCCGACCACGACGTCCTCGCCCACACCACCGGCACCAAACGCCTCCACCACCCACTGGTCGGCGACCTCACCCTCGACTACGTCGTCCTGGCCGTCGAGGGCGACCCCGACCAGAGCCTCACGATCCTCACTCCCGAACCCGCCTCACCCTCCGCGGAAGCCCTCGACATCCTCGCCAGCTGGACCCACACGTCCGGCGGGCAGTCGAGCGAGGGAACCACACGGAACTCGTCCGGGACGATCACGCCCTCGGCCGATCCACGGAAGGCCTGACCAGGGGCCAAGGCACAAGCTGCCGACGGACGTGCTCAGTGCTGTACGGCGAGTCCGGGGCAGTGGCGCCGCATCGCGTCCAGGATCGTCTCAGGCGGTACCGGCAAGGTGTTCGTGGCCATGACGGCCGGACCGAAACCGAGTCGGGCGTTCATGGACGCGGTGCTGCGGACGAGCTTGGGTGCTCGGGCCAGATAGGCATCCGGATCGTGCAGTACGAGCTCGATGAACCGCTGCGAGGCGTTGCGTACTCGCTGTTCGCGTATCCGTACGGCGGCTATCTCGTCCCAGCGGAACCGGCCCAGCCTCTCGTGGTCCACCCCCGTGTCGTCCAGCATCAACTCCGGCCGGTCTCGGCGCAGACGCTGACCGATGATCACCGCGCACAACCCGAAGAAGGGCACGGCCACTGCCCCTGCCGCGGTCATCTTCACGGTGCTGTGGGCGACCAGGAAACCAATGCCCAGAGCGACGAAGACCAGAGAGCCGGCCAGCATGGCCCACACCCTCCCCTTGGCGAGCGGGTAGACCGTCGGGGGCAGCGGAACGCCGTTGTTGATCACGAGGTCAGACGATAGGACCAGAGCCCTCGTCGGCGAAACCCTTTTCCTGGATCGTTCGGCCCCGGGCTGTCGCGCCGGTCGCCCTCGACGAGCCGTGCCACCGCCCGCTCCGGTGGCATGGCACGTACCGACAGAAAACTGTGCACTGGTCGACAAGTATATGGAAAAGCAGCCTGTCACCATATTCGGAGTAGACGCGATTTGGTCTTTCGAATAACTGTGACCGGGCGGGCGAGTGAGTGAGTGAGTGAGTGAGTTGCACGGTCTGGACCGATCCGACGCCTGCACTGTTGCGCTGCACTGCGGGGCCGTTTGATTCTGTCGTTCTACCATTTCCGGGAGATGCCTTATGGTCGCTCAACCCAGTACGGATATCGCCGTCGTAGGGAACGGCGTACTCGGACTTTCGATCGCTGTCGAAATCGCCCGCCGGGCACCGAAAATCAAAATTGCGTTAATCGGTCCTCCGGAACGGACCTCCTCCGCATCCATGGCAGCCGGCGCAATGCTCAACTGCTTCGGCGAAGTGACAAAGTACACCCATCAACATCCCGCCGCCGAAGCCAAACTCGCCATCGCACGCCAAGCCCTCGACGAGTGGCCCGCATGGCTGGACAGGCTCTGCGACGACGTCGGGCACGACGCCGCGGCACTGCGTACCTCGCGAATCGAGGGCACGTTCGTGCTGCTCAGCGGCAGGTCCGGGCACATCGCCCAGGACAACTTCCAGGCCATGCGCACAGCCCTCATCAAGTACGACGAGCCGTACGAGCAGGTCGACCCCCAGGACATCGAGGGCCTGGAGCCCAGCCCCGGCGCACGCCCCTCTCAGGCCGTGCACCTGCCCCGCGAAGGCGCCATCGACGCACGGGCCGTCGTCGCCGCACTGGAAGCAGCGGCACGCCGTCACCGCGTCCACATTCTTCCCACCACGGTGCAGGCTCTCCTGGCCGACGGGGACACAGTGGCCGGCGTGCAGCTCGCCGACGGCAGCACGCTCAGCGCCGGCACCGTCATCCTCGCGGCGGGAAGTACGAGCAGAGCTCTCGCCGACAGCGTCCTGCCTCCCGGCGAGACCCCACCCATGCTGCACGGCAACGGTCTGGCGCTGCTCACCCAGCGCACCACCCCCCACAGCGCCCGCGAGGTACTGCGCACACCCATTCGCGCCGGATCATGCGGCCTCCACCTCGTACCCCTGGCCGGAGAGGGCCGGCAGTACCTCGGCGCGAACAACATGGTCACCCACCGTCCGGCACACGGGCCCGGGATCGGCGACGGCCATGCGTTCCTGCGCCAGATATGCGAACAGATCGACCAGAAGATCGCGTTCTCACAGGTCACCCGCTGGCTGCACGGAGCGCGCCCGATGTCCCTGGACTGCTTCCCGCTGATCGGTGAGAGCAGCCTCCGTGGACTCCATTTCGCCACCGGAACCTATCGGGACGGCTTCCACTGCTCACCGGTCATCGCCCGCCACGTCACCGATACCGTCCTGAACCAGGCCACCACCGACCCGAACTTCGACTGGTTCACCCCGAAACGCCCGCCGATCCAGACAATGACGGTCGGGGAAGCCATCGCGGAATTCGCTTCGCACGAAGTGGATGCCTCCTACGAATACGGCCTGAGCCTCCCGTTTTGGCTCGACAGTGAAACGGTCGCTCATCACTCGAAGCAGCGGGCTCAGCGAGTTCACGAACAGTTGGATGAGCTCGTTGCACTGCCACCGGAGATCCTCATGGCTCTCCAGGGCCTCACACCATCGGACGGTCTTTCCGACTTGCGCCTTTACCTGCATGCAGCGCGTGCTTACCACCAGAAACCCACACAGGCTGCGGCGGTGTAGCCCCCAGAAGCACACCCCTGTCGGAGAGGTGGATCAGGCACGGCTGTGCGGTGCCTGATCTGCGATGTCCGTGGTACCGGCGACTGGGCGGAGTCCTACAGGGCTGCTACGCCCAGTCGCCTTGGGCACAGGACGGCTATGCCCCCGTCGAGTGGATGGCGCGGCAGCGGTGGTCCACCGGCAAGGTCGGGATGGATGGCGTCAGTTGCGGGGGCAGGTCGACGATCGCGGTGGCCGTGTTGACCAGCACAACACCTGGTTCGACCACTGGCTGCCGCGGCTGCCGAACGCCTCGCTGCCCACGGCCGGTCAGAAGGCGGTCTGAGCCGAATCCTCCGGGTACTCACAGAACGAGGTTCTGAGATGAGTGAAGAAGTCGCCTCCAACCCTATGGCGGCGGATGCAGCCTCCGGGCTCGGCACCCGAGACGACGTGAGACCCCAACTCCAAGGACGCATGGGCGTCATAGCGGTCGCGTTGACCGTCCTGGCCTTCGCGGCTCCCCTGGCCAGTGTGGTGGGCGTGATCCCCCTGGTCATCAGCTCCGCCGGCGCAGGGGCGCCACTCGCGTTCGCCGCGGCGACCCTGGTGCTCGTAGTCTTCTCGGTCGGCTACACCACGATGAGCCGGTACGTCCCCAACCCCGGTGCGTTCTACGCCTATATCACCGCCGGGCTGGGCCGGACGGTCGGGATGGCCGCGAGTCTCCTTGCTGTCCTCGGGTACTTCATGATCGGCACAGGGGTCTGCCTCTTCTTCGGCATCGTCTGCAACGACCTGGTCGTCAACACGTTCGGCGGCCCGTCGTCGCCCTGGTGGTTGTACTCACTGTCCCTCGTCGTGGTCGTAGGGATCTTCGGATACTTCCGGATCGACCTGTCCACCAAAGTGCTTTCCCTGGCGATGGTCCTCGAAGTTGTCGTGGTCCTGATATTCGACCTGGCGGTTGCCGTCCAAGGAGGGCCGGAGGGGCGCTCGCTCACCCCGTTCGCCTGGGGTTCATTCAAATCAGGAGCGGTGGGGGTCGCCCTGCTCTTCGCCGTGATCACCTTCATCGGCTTCGAAGCCACGGCGATCTTCCGTGAGGAGACCAAGGACCCGCGGAGGACGATCCCACGGGCGACCTATCTGGCGGTGCTTTTCATGGGAGTCTTCTACATCGTCGTCACCTGGCTGCTCGTAGACGCCTACGGCACGACGCGTGCCACGGAGGCGGCTACCGCCAACGGGCCGGGAATGTTCTCGGACGCCATGGGGCGGTTCGTCGGAACCTGGGCACGGGATGTGATCTCGGTGCTGGTGGTGACGTCTGTGTTCGCCGGGGTGCTGTCGTGTCAGAACATCATCGCTCGGTACGGGTATTCGCTGGGCACGGACCGGGCGTTGCCGTCCTCCCTCGGCCGAGTGCACCCGCGCCACGGGTCGCCGTACGTCAGTTCCCTCGTCGTGAGTGTCATCTTCTTCATCGCTGTACTCGCGTTCACCGGCAGTGCCCCGGCGATCGCATACGCCTGGCTGGCGGGCGCTGGTGGCTTTCCCATCCTGGTGCTCATGTTCCTGACCAGCCTGGCCGTTCTTGTCTTCTTCCACCGGTCGCGCGGCGAGATCCATGACTCGACGCGCTGGCACACCGTGATCGCTCCCGCATTGGCGACAGCGGCGCTGGGGGTGGCGCTCTACTTGTCCTTCACCCATTTCGTTCTCCTGACCGGACGCGATCGCGGTACGGCGATCGCCCTGCAGGTGATCATCTGGGGGGTCTTCCTCGCCGGGATCGGCCTCGCCGTTGTCTACCGGTCGAGGCGTCCGGACGTCTACGCACGGATCGGCCGACAGTCGATTACCTGACGCGGACTCACCAGGTACGCGCGGCTCCGCTCGCGTGAGGTCCTCGCCCACCTCACCTCCTGCACCTCGGTATTCGTGCCGCCGCTCCTCCTCGGCCTGGTGTCCGAGACGGCGTCCCGGTCTGATGCACGATCGGATGACATCTGAACTGGCTCGCCCTGCGCGTCAGCGGATCAAGCGGTTGGAGCAGGAGAACGCTGTCCTGCTCCAACCGCCGTTTACCTGGCGCAGGCGAATCTGGCGGAGCTCGCCGTGGGTGGGGTTCCTGTTCACGGTCACATGCCGGGCCTGGGGCTCGCCAGACAGCCGTACCACCGCCGGCTCGACCGGCTGGTGACCGATGCCGTACTCGGGGAGGCCTGGCGCGCGAACGCGTTGTTCGACGCCCACCGTGAGGATCCGGAGCGTGTTCGGGAAGGCGCGGCAGGATCAAAAACGGCCGGTCCGCCGGTGCACGACGACCTGGTCCGCCGTGTCGTCACCGCGGATGGCCCGAAACCGCCTCTGGCTCGCGGGCGTCTCCGAATACGCGACCAGGGAAGGCAAGTTGTGTCTCTGTGCGATCAAGGACGTCTTCAGTAAGAGGATCGTCGGCTCCGTCGACGCACGGATGAGGCGGTTGTTGTCTTCCGAGGCGGCCTTGGTGATCCCGGTGACCGGTTAGGTCTTGATGCCGTCGCGCCACTGGTCGACGGCTTCGACGAGGGTGACGTTCGGGCAGGTGGGCGTGGCAACCACTCGGTATAGTCGGCAGCAGGCGTGCCCTCACTTAATTCAAAGACTCCTCACTCCATCCTCTTAATTCACAGCAAGTTTATTTGCCGCAGGGTAACCATATATGGATGGTGGGATGGGATGGCTTTTCTCTCCTATTGAATTAATTCACATGCGCCCGGAAGATGGCCGGAAATGACCTTCACGGCATTGGTTAATTTTCGAAATAATTACGTCTCTGAAAGTTGAAAAGCGGTTCGAAAGCAAGAAAATAGGCTGGGCCTACACCTTGAGGGGTGGTTCTTCGTGGCCAATCCTGAGAAATTTCCCTTCCCTGCCGGCGAGCATCCTTACGGAAGCTATTTCCTCATCTCGAAATCGCGCATGAAGATGCATTCCATCAATGTGGACGGACTTGAAGTGACGACCGTGGACTGCGGGCCGGTCGACATCACGTTCGGGAATGGCTATGGCTATGGCGATTCCGGCACGCCGCCACAGTGCGTCATCTTTTGCATTCTTTCGGGAACTGCATCCGCGGTCCACGAAGGACGGGACGTGGAGGCCGATGCGGGAACTCTGCTTGTCGCCGTTGGCGGTGCCGCCTTCTCGTTGCGCGCGCTGGTCGCCTCACGGCTGCTCGTCTTCCACTTACCGGGAGAGATGATGGACGGTATGCCGACCGTACGTCGGGGGATCTTCCGCGTAGTGCGGAGGCCCGATAAATCACAGGCGGGAACGCTACTGTTTCCTCTCCTTGGGACGCTGGCCACGGACATTTGGAACGTCGACGGTGAGCTCGGTCCCGACCTGGAGCGAACCGTATACCTTCTCGGTATGTCCACGGCGAAAACCGTGTTCTGCGAGATGGGCGACCACTACCCGGCCGGCAGCGCGTCCCTCTTGGGCGATGTGAAGGAAACCATCGAAAGACACCTCGGCAATTCAGAGGTCAGTCCGGCGGTGCTTGCGGCCGAGCATCATATATCGGTGCGGCAGTTGCACCGGCTGTTCGAGTCCACCGGCGAGAGTGTCATGCACTATATTAAACGCCGACGTCTGGAGGGTTTCGCGGGTGACCTTGCTGATCCTGACTTCAGGCATCGGAAGATCAGTGAACTGGCCGCTGTATGGGGAATGCTGGACGCGGCGATGCTCAGCAAGGATTTTCGGTCCGCCTATGGCGTGCCGCCTCGGGAATATCGTAAATTGAAATGCCCGGACTGAATGTCTTTCATCGTGCATAAGAGTTGTCCCGCAATTGATCTCGCGGAGCGGAGGCGCGAGTCGATGCCTGAGCGGGCCTCCGGGGCCATCCACCCTCGCGTCAACGAAGGTTGACATACTCCCTCGTGTCAACCTATGTTGACGCGATGGGTAATCAAGCGCTGCTTGCCTGCGGGATGGCCGCTGGCCCCGTGTTCACCCTCGCGTATCTACTGGAAGGCGCCAGCCGTGTGGACTACAAGCCATTCCGTCATCCGGTCAGTTCGCTCTCCCTCGGCCGCGGCGGGTGGGCACAGACCGTCAACTTCCTCGTCGCGGGCTTGCTGTCACTGATCTTCGCCGTGGGCCTGTGGCATGTCGGGCCTTCCCACTGGGGTGCACTGCTGATCGGCACATGGGCGGTGGGCCTGCTGGGTGCAGGTGCCTTCCGGACGGATCCAGTAAGCGGCTACCCTCCCGGCACCCCCGATCAGCTCCAGCGCCACACCCGCGCAGGGGCGCTGCATGACATGTTGTCGCTCATCGGATTCCTCGCCCTTACGGTGGCCTGTTTCGTATTCGCCCTGTCCAGCTCGCCCGGGTGGGCCATCTACTCGATCGCCAGCGGCGTGCTCTTCGTGACGACGATGGCCCTGTCCAGTGCCGCGTTCAGCCAACATCAACGCTGGGTGGACCTCGGCGGACTGATCCAGCGGGTCTCCATCACGATCGGCTGGACCTGGCAGACGCTGCTCGCCGTGCACATCCTGCACACCTGACAGTTGCCCTGCAGCACCTGGTCACGGGTGAGATGATCTTGAGGTGGCTGGTGTGATCACGGCGTCGGAACCGTCCTGGATAGGCCCCTTCACCGGGCTGAGCCCACGCTGCTTCACCAAGTTGGTGACCCAACTGCGGCGCGAGGGCGCCGACGCGGTCCGAAAAGGCCGACCGTGGAGCCTTCCGTCGGAGGACCGCGTACTGCTCGTGGCGGCCTACTGGCGCACGAACTTGACGATGCGGCAGCTCGCCTTGTTGTTCGGCGTCTCGAAGTCCGCAGCCGACCGCGTTATCGACCACCTTGGCCCCATGCTCGCGCTCCAGCCACGCAAGCGATTCCGCATGGACACCGTGCTGATCGTCGACGTAACCCTGGTACCCACCCGCGACCACACAGTTGCCGAGCAGTCGAAGAATTACCGGTACTCCACCAACCACCAGGTCGTGATCGACGCCGACACGCGCCTGGTCGTCGTGGTCGGCCGACCGCTTCCCGGCAACCGCGCCGACTGCAAAGCATGGGAGGAATCCGGCGCCAAGGCCGCCGTCGGCAAGACCACCACGATCGCCGACGGCGGCTATCCCGGCACAGGACTCGTCATGCCGCATCGCCGGCGCAAGGGCGAAGAGCTGCCCGACTGGAAGCAGGCACACAACAAGTCCCACAAGCAGGTCCGCGCCCGCGTCGAGCACGCCTTCGCCCGGATGAAAGGCTGGAAGATCCTGCGTGACTGCCGCCTCAAAGGCGACGGCGTCCACCACGCCATGCGCGGCATCGCCCGCCTCCACAACCTCACCCTCGCCGGATAGTCGAGCAGGCCGCACGCCGGGGAACCGCGTCCGACCCGACCGGAAGATCATTTACGGGACAACCCTTAGGGCTTGCAGATCATTAACGCGTCGTCTTGATCTTGTTTTGGGGCTCGCCAGTTTGAGCGAGGACCCGAGCGTGGAGGGCCGCAAGGACGACGG